>NZ_VWXG01000009.1:0-223279 GCF_011752515.1 Pantoea sp. Ap-870 | reverse complement strand
ATTTGCCTGGCGGCAACAGCGCGGTGGTCCCACCTGACCCCATGCCGAACTCAGAAGTGAAACGCCGTAGCGCCGATGGTAGTGTGGGGCCTCCCCATGCGAGAGTAGGGAACTGCCAGGCATCAAATTTAGTGTGCTGATATGGCTCAGTTGGTAGAGCGCACCCTTGGTAAGGGTGAGGTCCCCAGTTCGACTCTGGGTATCAGCACCAGTTATGGCATGAGTTCGGTTTAAAAGAATTTGCCTGGCGGCAACAGCGCGGTGGTCCCACCTGACCCCATGCCGAACTCAGAAGTGAAACGCCGTAGCGCCGATGGTAGTGTGGGGTCTCCCCATGCGAGAGTAGGGAACTGCCAGGCATCAAACACGAAAGCCCTGAACATCTGTTCAGGGCTTTTTTGTTTTCTGCCATGACCTTTATCGCAATAAAAACCCTCAATAAAATCCACAGGCATAAAAAAAGCCCCTGCCATGCTGGCAAGGGCTGAATGATGCGGCGAATCGTGTTCGCTTAGTGGATAACCTGCGACAGAAACGCCCGGGTCCGCTCGGATTTCGGATTCGCAAAGAACTCCTCCGGCGGCGCCATCTCCACGATTTCACCGCGATCCATAAAGATCACCCGATCGGCAACCGTACGCGCAAAGCCCATCTCATGCGTCACACACAGCATCGTCATCCCATCTTCCGCCAGACCGATCATGGTATCCAGCACCTCTTTAACCATCTCAGGATCGAGCGCGGAGGTGGGTTCATCGAATAACATAATCTTCGGCTTCATACACAGCGAACGGGCGATGGCCACGCGCTGCTGCTGTCCGCCAGAGAGCTGCCCGGGAAACTTATGGGCATGTTCAGCAATGCGCACGCGCTGCAGATAGTGCATCGCCAGCTCTTCGGCCTCTTTCTTTGGCATCTTGCGTACCCACATCGGTGCCAGCGTGCAGTTCTGCAGAACGGTCAGATGCGGGAAGAGATTGAAGTGCTGAAATACCATGCCGACTTCAGTGCGCACGCGTTCAATATTGCGCACATCATCATTCAGGTGGATGCCGTCAACGACAATCCGTCCCTGCTGATGCTCTTCCAGATGGTTGATGCAGCGAATGGTGGTAGATTTACCGGAACCCGAAGGGCCGCACAGCACGATACGCTCGCGCGGTTTCACCTGCAGGTTGATATCTTTCAGCACGTGGAATTGCCCGTACCATTTGTTCACGTTTTCGAGCGTAATCATCATGGCGTTAGCCGCCGTTGTCATTGTTTGTGTCATGTAAAACCTCAGTGCGATTTACGCCCGGTGTGGAAGCGCTTCTCCAGATACTGGCTATAGCGCGACATGCTAAAACAGAAAATCCAGTAAACCAGTGCAGCGAAGACATAGCCTTCGGTCGACATACCCAGCCATGTAGGGTCGACGGTTGCCTGCTGCACGCTACTGAACAGATCGAACAGGCCGATGATGATCACCAGGCTGGTATCTTTAAACAGCGCGATGATGGTGTTCACCAGACCAGGAATGGTCAGCTTGAGCGCCTGCGGTAAAATCACCAGCGCCTGGGTTTTCCAGTAGCTAAGCGCCAGCGACTCGGCTGCTTCGTACTGGCCTTTCGGCAATGCCTGCAGCCCGCCGCGCACCACTTCCGCGACATACGCCGACTGGAACAGGATCACGCCAACCAGTGCTCGCACCAGTTTATCGATGGTGGTGCCCTCCGCCATAAACAGCGGCAGCATCACTGAAGACATGAACAGCACGGTGATCAGCGGTACGCCACGCCAGAACTCAATGAAAATCACCGACAGGGTGCGCACCACCGGCATTTTTGAGCGCCGGCCCAGCGCCAGCAGAATGCCGAGCGGCAGCGCCCCGGCAATGCCAACAGATGCGATAATCAGCGTCAGCGTCAGGCCGCCCCACTGGCGCGTTTCCACGCGATCCAGCCCGAAATAGCCGCCATACAGCAGCAGCCAGACGACGACCGGATAGATCACCGCCCAGCAGGCGATATAGCGGCCGCGGCGCGGCATGGATTTGATAAACATCGGCACAATCGACAGCAGGCCAATCACCAGCGCCAGATTGATGCGCCAGCGCAGCTCATGCGGATAGAGCCCGTACATGAACTGGCCAAAGCGTGCGTGGATAAAGACCCAGCAGGCGCCCGCTTTCGTACAGTCCGCACGGGTTTCGCCAATCCAGTTAGCCTGGAAGATCAACCAGTTCAGCGCCGGCGGGATAACGCTCCAGATAATCCACAGGC
This sequence comes from Pantoea sp. Ap-870, assembly GCF_011752515.1. Taxonomy (NCBI): domain Bacteria; kingdom Pseudomonadati; phylum Pseudomonadota; class Gammaproteobacteria; order Enterobacterales; family Erwiniaceae; genus Pantoea; species Pantoea sp. Ap-870. The sequence continues at coordinate 221,015 of NZ_VWXG01000009.1, read as the reverse complement.
TGAGTAACGTGAGCAGCGTATTCAGCCAGCTGGAGAACAGGTTTTTACGCGCCCAGAGCCAGGCTTTACCCAGTGGATTGCCCGACACCGGCGGCGTTTCGTGTGTGGTTACAGACATAATGGTTCCGTTCTCTTAACGCTCAACCAGCGCAATTTTGCGGTTATAGAGGTTCATCAGCAGCGAAATGAGCAGACTGATAATCAGATAAACCGCCATGGTGATGGCAATGGTTTCAATTGCCTGGCCAGTCTGATTCAGTACGGTGCCGGCAAACAGCGACACCATATCCGGATAGCCGATCGCGGCCGCCAGCGAGGAGTTTTTTACGATGTTAAGGTACTGGCTGGTGAGCGGCGGGATAATCACGCGCATCGCCTGCGGAATGATCACCTGACGCAGCGTAACCGGGTTGGGCAGCCCGAGCGAACGTGCCGCTTCGCTCTGACCATGTGGTAATGACTGAATCCCGGCGCGAATCACCTCAGCAATAAAGGAAGAGGTGTAGATCGACAGTGCCAGCGTCAGCGCTGCCAGTTCCGGAATCATGGCAAAGCCGCCGCGGAAGTTGAAGCCGCGCAGCTCGGGCACATCCCAGTGCGTGGCGGCACCAAACAGCGTATGGGCGATCAGTGGCAGCAGCACAATTAAACCGGCCGCAGCGGGCCAGGTGCGGCGCAGCTGACCGGTTTTCAGCTGATGCTTGCGGTTGAAGCGGAACAGCGCGGCGCTGGCGGCGATGGCAATCGCCAGCGCGATCAGGAATGGCCAGGTGCCGGGCGCATACTCCGGCCACGGTATATACAGACCGCGGTTGCTGACAAAAGCCAGATCGAACGCGTTCAGCGCCTGACGCGGGCCCGGCAGATTGCGCAGCACGGCAAAGTACCAGAAGAAGATTTGCAGCAGCGGCGGGATATTACGGAACGTCTCGATATAAATGGTCGACAGCTTGCGCAGCAGCCAGTTATCCGACAGGCGCGCCAGACCGATGGCGAAGCCGAGGATCGAGGCGAAGACAATACAGAGCGCGGAGACCAGCAGGGTGTTGGTTAACCCGACCATAAACACGCGCGCGTAGGTATCACCTTCGCTGTAATCGATCAGATGCTGGACGATGCCGAAACCGGCGTTGCGCTCAAGAAAGCCAAAGCCGGAGGTGATACCGCGATTGGCAAGGTTGATCACCGTGTTGTGGATCAGATAACCCACCACAGCAAACACCGCCACAATCGCGACAATCTGGTAAAGCCAGGCGCGAACCGTAGGATTACCGAACGAAAAATCCCTTTTCACGGTTGGGCGTTGCGACATGTTAAAACCTCAGTGAAGAATACGCGTGGGCACCGCAGGATGCGGTGCCCGACTGGCAGGAGACAATTAACGCACTGGTGGAGCGTACTGGATGCCGCCCTGGTTCCAGAGCGCATTCTGGCCGCGTGCAATTTTCAGCGCGCTGTCTTTACCAACGTTACGATCGAACACTTCCTGATAGTTGCCAACCTGCTTGATGATGTTGTACGCCCACTTGTTGTCGAGCTTCAGGTCTTTACCGAAATCACCCTCTGCGCCCAGCAGGTGTGCCATATCTGGCGTGGTTGGCTTCGCCGCCATCTCATCAACGTTCTTTGAGCTGATGCCCATCTCTTCCGCATTCAGCATGGCGAACAGCGACCATTTCACGATGGTGAACCAGTCATCATCACCGCGACGCACGACCGGCCCCAGCGGCTCTTTTGAAATCACTTCAGGCAGTACGATAAAGTCATCAGGCTTGCCCAGCTTGATGCGCAGCGCATACAGCTGTGACTGGTCAGAAGATAGGGTATCGCAGCGGCCGCTATCCAGCGCTTTAGCAGACTCATCAGAGCGGTCGAAGGTGACCGGCGTGTACTGCATTTTGTTAGCTTTAAAGTAGTCGGCCACGTTCAGCTCGGTATCGGTACCGGCCTGGATACACACGGTGGCACCATCCAGCTCTTTGGCACTTTTCAGACCGGCTTTCTTATGGGTCAGGAAGCCGATGCCGTCATAATAGTTTACGCCGGCGAACAGGAAGCCCATGCCGCCATCACGTGATGAGGTCCAGGTGGTGTTACGCGACAGGATATCCACCTCGCCTGACTGCAGCGCAGTGAAGCGTTCTTTAGCGGTCAGCGGGGTGTATTTTACTTTGCTGGCATCGCCGAAGACCGCAGCAGCAGCAGCGCGGCACACGTCAACATCGATACCGGTGAATTTGCCGCTGGCGTCAGCGTAGGAGAACCCTGGCAGACCATCGCTGATACCGCACTGTATAAACCCTTTCTTCTTAATGGCGTCCAGCGTGGTGCCTGCGTGCGCCTGCTGGGTCACGGCGAACAGCGAGGCGGCAGCAATCAGGGTGGAAAGCATCATCTTTTTCATAAAGCATCCTGTGTGGCGAGATCGTGTGTTGTTATGTTTGCGCGCACTTTACTGTGCGCTTATTTCTTTCTGTGGCGTTTAGCCATCCACGACACTGCAAAGCTGATGCCAGGTTTGCAGAATCCTGAATTCACTGGAAAGATCTTTTAATAAACGGACGTATCCGGAAAGTTGTCGCTACTATCGCGCACCAAAAGGCAGCATGACGAGTCGCCACGATCACAAATAGTGCAAAAAGTTTCACTATATGGAAGCAGTGTGAGCTAACGCTCATGAACAGGTGTACGGCAAAGTGGAATTACCGCTGAAGCGGTTCAGGATCACAAACAAAGCGGGTTGAGGGGCGATCAGAAGGATTTTTTCTGCGCAAAAACAGGGCAGGGCAGCGGCCCTGAGAGAGATGAGCTATCACGCCGGCGATTGCAACTATCGTTACCATTTTGACGATAATCGTTTCACGCGGTGTTAACAGGCGGGAAATACAAACAAAAACGCCAGCCCAAAGGCTGGCGTTATCGCAGCAAGGAACCAGAACGCTTAGTTCATGCCGTATTTTTTCAGCTTCTTACGCAGCGTACCGCGGTTGATGCCCATCATCAGGGCAGCGCGGGTCTGGTTGCCACGGGTATACTGCATCACCATGTCCAACAGAGGCTGCTCGACTTCAGCCAGTACCAGCTCATACAGGTCACTTACATCCTGACCGTTCAGTTGAGCAAAATAGTTCTTCAGTGCCTGTTTAACCGAATCACGCAGAGGCTTTTGCGTCACCTGATCCTGTGAGTTAACGGTAGAAACGGTCAGTACGTCAGAATTTACGCGTTGTTCGAACATAGTTCTTTCAGCTCTTTATTTCGTTTACGCAAGATTTTCGAAGTATGCCTCCAACGCCTCCAGCTGTTCGCTGGCATCCTCTATGGCGTTGAATGTGCGCCGAAACTGGTCGTCAGGGGCACTTTCCTGCAAATACCAGGAAACGTGTTTTCGGGCAATACGGTATCCCTTGCGCTGACCGTAAAAGTCGTGCAGCTCCCGTATGTGTCCAATCAGCATATGCTTCACTTCAGCCAGCGGCTTCGGTGCCAGCAGCTCCCCTGTGTCCAGATAATGCTGGATTTCCCGGAAGATCCACGGTCTTCCCTGAGCAGCGCGTCCCACCATCAGAGCATCGGCTCCGGTGTAGTCGAGCACTGCCCTGGCTTTGTGCGGGTCAGTAATGTCACCATTCGCGATAATCGGAATAGCGACGCTCTGCTTAACTGTCCGAATGCTGTCGTATTCAGCTTGCCCTTCAAACAAACAGGCGCGCGTGCGGCCATGAATGGTCAGGGCCTGAATACCACAGCGTTCAGCCAATTGGGCAATCTCTACACAATTACGATTTTCTTTGTCCCAGCCGGTGCGAATCTTCAGCGTAACCGGTACATCGACTGCGTTCACCACCGCACGGAGGATTGACTCCACCAGCTGCGGATGCTGCAGCAGCGCTGAACCTGCCATCTTACGATTCACTTTTTTAGCTGGGCAGCCCATGTTGATGTCGATAACCTGTGCACCGGACGCAACATTAATGCGCGCGGCGGCGGCCATCTCATCGGGATCGCAACCCGCAATTTGCACGGCGCGAATACCGGGCTCGTCACTATGCACCATACGCAAACGCGATTTGTCACTGGCCCAGACTTCCGGGTTCGATGACAGCATCTCGGAGACAGTCATACCGGCGCCGTTGTCATAACACAGGGTGCGAAATGGCTTGTCGGATACTCCGGCCATAGGCGCAGCGATGAGTCGATTACGTAGCTGGTGATGTCCAATGCGCATGAAAAAGAAGTGACCCTAACTGTTCGCAAGGCGGCGTATATTACGCATTTTTTCCGGAAGATGAAAGGCCAAACTTTGAACAATTCGCCGTTTAAGATCAGGGAAATGGGGCTTAACAGCGCGGTATTCATCATTACTTGTTTAAATTCAGTGTATTACAAAAATACGCTGAAATTGTGAGCAAAAGTTTTTCCAAAAATATGCGCTGAATCACAACATAAAAACCGCCACTTCCGCTAATCGGCAAGAGAAATGGCGGTGATTTGATTGAAAAGTGAACGCTTTATTTACGTTTGGTGAGTATTTCGTTACTCAACCACCAGTCGGCCATTGAGCGGCTGCACCGGGCGGCTGTTACCGTGTTCACCCAGCACCGCGCTAAAGGCCTGCAGCTGCTGTGCGGAAGCCGTTACCGGTTGCTTCATCACCAGCCAGCGCACGCCTTCACTGCACGGTGGCGTGGTGAGCGAACCGCTGAAGCGGTAGTAACGGCGATCGGCGGGCAGCAGTGGCGTAATATCGACATCCTGCTGCAGCGTGGCCGGCTGATTGACCTGCGCCGGCAGCGTATCCAGCAGCGTCGTCAGTACCGGATTTGCCGCACCGGCTTCGAACATCACCCCGATGACCGCCAGCTGCTGCTGCTCGTCACTGAATACAAAGTGGCCCTCAAGCGGATAGCGTTTGCCGTCGATCAGGTTTTCGCTCGGAGTATGGAAGTGGAACTGCTTCAGCGTGAAGGTCTCGCCGTCCAGCGTCAGCGTATCGCCCTGCTGCAGGTTGATCTGCACGGTGTGGCCGTTGTTAACAATCGCGGCCTGGCGCGCCTGCAGTTCCAGCGTCAGCGCCGGCAGACTGGCATGCAGCGCCTGGCGAATATCAATCGGCGACTGATTCACGCCCTGCTTGCAGACGTGAAAATCAGGGGACAGGTCACCCCACTGCTGTGGCTGAGCATAATCCCAGGCGGCAGCCTGAACGTGAGCAAAAGGCGCTGCTGCCAGCAGCAGAGCGATCAGTGTGTGTTTGCTTTTCATCATCATTTATTCACTAAGCGATATATCAATGTTATGTGCCGCGCACGGCACGGTTAACAGGGATAGCGCTATCGCCTGGTGCAGCAGTCTACTGATTTCAATGTAAAGAAACGGCAGGAAAACGGGGCTGGCGGGGATTTGAGACAGGTCTCAGGCGGGGAAAATCGGGCCAGCAGTCGCTGGCCCATGCGTCGGTTAGCGGCGCACGCCAGTGATGCGACACCACTCCTCTTTTTCCGCCACGGCGTCCAGCGCAAAGCGCTCCGCATAGGCTTCACACACGCTTTCCGCCTGGCTGGCCAGCACGCCGGACAGACCGAGATGGCCGCCGGCTTTCGGCAGCACGCCAATCAGCGGCGCCAGTTCGCGCAGCGGACCGGCGAGGATATTGGCGACCACCACATCCGCCTGCAGGTTTTCCGGCTGCTGGTGCGGCAGATACAGCGACAGGCGGTCGGCCACGCCGTTGCGCTCGGCGTTATCGCGGCTGGCCTGGATCGCCTGCGGATCGATATCTATGCCGATCGCCTGGGCTGCACCGAGTTTCAGCGCGGCGATGGCCAGAATGCCGGAGCCACAGCCGAAATCGATCACCGTTTTGCCCTGCAGATCGAGACCATCCAGCCAGCTCAGGCACAGCGACGTGGTGGGATGGGTGCCGGTACCAAAGGCCAGACCGGGATCAAGCATCACGTTGACCGCATCCGGATCCGGCACGTCGCGCCAGCTGGGGCAGATCCACAGGCGTTCACCGAAGCGCATCGGATGGAAGTTATCCATCCATTCGCGCTCCCAGTCTTTATCCTCGATCTGTTCGATCTTATGGCGGAAACCCGATCCCAGCAGCGGATGCTGGCTCAGTTCGGCCACCACATCATCCATGGCGGTTTCCGCGTCGAACAGGCCAGTCACATCGGTATCGCCCCACAGGCGGGTTTCACCGGGCAGCGGCTCATACACCGGGTTGTCGTGCGTGTCCTGAAAGGTGACCGACACCGCACCGGCGTCCATCAGCGCGTCGCTGAGGGTTTCGGCGTGCTCGCCGGTGCTGTTAATTTTGATTTGAATCCATGGCATAGCGTTTCTCTTTTATTCCAGGGCAGCATCGCGAGCGTCAGGCGCGCTGCCGAACAGATTACCCACCAGAAAGGCCAGCAGGCTTAATGTCAACGATGGCACGATAGGGTGAAAGCCCCACAGTTCGATTTTCAGGCTGGCAAGCAGCGTATAGCATCCGGCTCCCACCACCATGCCACTGATGGCGCCCGCCGCATTGGCGCGCTCCCAGTACAGTCCCAGCACCAGCGGCCACAGAAAGACCGCTTCAAGGCCACCGAACGCCAGCAGGTTGAGCCAGATAATCATATCTGGCGGATTCCAGGCCGCCAGCAGCAGCAGCAGGCCGAGCACAAAGGTGATGGTGCCGGAGAGCAGCCGCAGACGCGCCTCGTTCTCGCTGTGCTGCGGCGCGATACGCAGGTAAAGATCTTTGATCAGCGTAGCGGACGATTGCAGCAGCTGCGCGTTAATCGTCGACATGATCGCCGCCATTGGCGCCGCGAGGAACACGCCAGCCGCCATCGGTGGCAGCACGGTGATCATCAGCGTCGGGATCACGCGATCCGGAATCGCCAGATCCGGCAGTACCGCGCGACCGAGTGCGCCGGCCAGATGCATACCGAGCATCAGTATCACCACCACGATGGTGCCGAGTATGATACCGCGATGCATCGCTTTGCTGTCTTTGTAGGAGATGCAGCGCACGGCGGTATGCGGCAGCCCAATCACGCCAAAGCACACCAGTACGGCAAACGAACTGAGGAAGGTTGGATTGATGACGTTGCCGACGCCTTCCGGTGACACCAGCTGCGGATCGATGCTGCGCAGTTTGGTGACCGCCGTTGCCAGACCGCCCGCCTGGTGGATGACGGCAAACAGCAGCAGGAAGGTGCCAATCAGCATCACCAGCCCTTGCATGGCATCGTTAAGCACGCTGGCGCGAAAGCCGCCAAACGCGGTATACAGCGCGATGGTGCCGCCAAAAATCAACAGCCCGGTATCATAAGGAATACCGGCGGCCGTCTCCAGCAGGCGCGCGCCGCCGATGAACTGTACCGTCATGGCACCAATAAACGCCACCAGCAGGCTGATACTGGCCAGCCAGATGAGCAGCGGGCTGCGGTAGCGGCCGTACAGCATGTCATTGAGCGTCACCGCGTTGTAGCGTCGCGCCAGAATCGCGAATTTTTTGCCCAGCACGCCGAGCGACAGCCAGACCGCCGGCACCTGAATCATCGCCAGCAGTACCCAGCCCAGCCCGTATTTATACGCCGCGCCCGGCCCGCCAATAAATGAGCTGGCGCTGATGTAAGTGGTGGTGATGGTCATCGCCAGCACAAAACCGCCCATCGAGCGACTGCCGAGGAAATACTCACTCAGGAAGTTGCCGTGGCGCTGTTTGCGCATGGCAAACACCGACAGCCCGGCAATCAGCACCAGATAGGCCAGCAGTGGCAGAATGATTTCAGTTTCCATCGTGGTCCTCCAGAGACATATCGCGGAACACCACGCGCACCATCAGCCAGCACAGGCCAATGAACAGCACGGGCGCGAACACGCAGGAGAGTTCAAACCAGCGCGGTAAACCGGTGAAACCGCTTTGTGTGCCGCCGAGCCATGCGGACACGCCCCAGACGGCGAGGTACGCCAGCGTCAGGTACAGCGACCAGCGCGCCTCTTTGTTAGCTTGCAAAAAACGCCCATCCATCATGCAACCTCAAAGGCAACAAAAATGAAAAAGGCCGGTTTAACCGGCCTCTGCATTGCTCTGCGCTGCGCTTACTTCTCGTGCAGGCCGAGTTTTTTCTCCAGATAGTGGATGTTAGTACCACCCTGCTGGAAGTTTTCGTCGGTCATGATGCGCATCTGCAGATCGACGTTAGTCTTGATGCCGTCGATGATCAGTTCTGCCAGCGCATTTTTCATGCGCGCAATAGCCACGTCACGGTTTTCGCCGTAGGTAATCAGCTTACCAATCATTGAGTCGTAATACGGCGGCACGCTGTAGCCGGCATAGATGTGCGATTCCCAGCGCACGCCAAAACCGCCTGGCGCGTGGAAACGGGTGATCTTGCCCGGGCTCGGCAGGAAGGTGTTCGGGTCTTCGGCGTTGATACGGCACTCGACCGCATGGCCGCGCACCACCACATCTTCCTGTTTGATGGACAGCGGCTGACCGGCAGCAATACGCAGCTGCTCTTTGATCAGGTCGACGCCGGTAATCATCTCGGTGACCGGATGTTCCACCTGAATACGGGTGTTCATCTCGATGAAGTAAAACTCACCGTTTTCATACAGGAACTCGAACGTACCGGCACCGCGATAGCCGATCTCCACGCAGGCGTTAGAGCAGCGCTCGCCGATGTAGCGACGCAGTTCCGGCGTGATGCCGGGTGCTGGCGCTTCTTCGACCACTTTCTGGTGGCGGCGCTGCATGGAGCAGTCACGTTCGGCCAGATAGATGGCGTTGCCCTGACCGTCGGCCAGAACCTGAATCTCGATGTGGCGTGGATTCTCGAGGAATTTCTCCATGTACACCATGTCGTTGTTGAAAGCCGCTTTGGCTTCCGCTTTCGTCATGTTGATGGACTGCTCAAGATCCTTGTCGCTGCGCACAACGCGCATTCCGCGACCGCCGCCGCCGCCAGAGGCTTTGATGATGACCGGGTAGCCGATGCGCTTGGCGATGGCACGGTTTTTCTCCATGTCGTCGGTCAGCGAACCGTCAGAGCCTGGTACGGTCGGTACGCCGGCTTTTTTCATCGCGTTGATCGCTGACACTTTGTCGCCCATCAGGCGAATGGTGTCGGCTTTCGGACCGATGAAGATAAAGCCAGAGCGCTCAACCTGCTCGGCGAAATCGGCGTTCTCAGAGAGGAAGCCGTAGCCCGGGTGGATCGCAACCGCGCCGGTGATTTCGGCGGCGGAGATCAGCGCCGGGATATTAAGATAACTTTTGACCGACTGCGCCGGGCCGATGCAGACGGTTTCGTCCGCCAGCAGCACGTGCTTCAGGTCGCGGTCTGCCGTGGAGTGCACCGCCACAGTCTTGATGCCCAGTTCTTTACAGGCACGCAGAATGCGCAGCGCAATCTCACCACGGTTAGCAATGACAATTTTATCCAGCATGCTTCGCCTCGTTATTCGATGACGACCAGCGGCTCGTCGAATTCAACCGGCTGGCCGCTTTCCACCAGGATCGCCTTCACAACGCCGGATTTATCGGCTTCGATCTGGTTCATCATTTTCATCGCTTCAACGATGCACAGGGTGTCGCCAGCGTTCACTTTCTGACCCACTTCCACAAATGCTTTAGCGTCCGGGCTTGGGGTACGATAGAAGGTACCGACCATCGGCGAACGCACGATGTGGCCGCTGACTTCAGGTTTAGCCGCTTCTGCAGCGACAGGCGCAGCAGCAGGTGCAACCGCAGCAGCCAGCGCAGGCTGTGGAGCCGGAACAGCATAAGCCTGCTGCATCATAGGGTAACCGACATTGGCAGGTGAACGGCTGATGCGAACTGACTCTTCGCCTTCAGAGATTTCCAGCTCAGCGATGCCGGACTCTTCAACCAGTTCGATCAGTTTCTTAATTTTACGAATATCCATGAGTGTGGTTCCGTACTCTGTTTAATTGGAATGTGACAGGCGTTTTACGGCCGTTTGTAAAGCCCACGAGTAGCCGTCGGCGCCCAGTCCACAGATGACGCCGGCAGATACATCGGAAAGATAGGAGTGATGTCGGAACGGTTCGCGTGCATGCACATTTGAGAGATGCACCTCAATAAAAGGAATGCTAACCGCCAACAGCGCATCGCGCAGGGCAACGCTGGTGTGCGTAAACGCAGCCGGGTTGATGATGATGTAATCGACGTTGCCGCGGGCTTCGTGAATACGATCAATCAGCTGGTATTCCGCATTCGATTGCAAATGACTCAATTTCACATGGTGCTGGTCGGCCTGTTGCGTCAGATCGCTGACAATCTGCGCCAGCGTGGTGTGACCATACTTGTCAGGCTCGCGCGTTCCCAACAGGTTCAGGTTGGGTCCGTTTAACAGCAGTATGTGAAATTTATGCGCCATCTTGCGGCTATCTCCTGCAATCAGTGAGGCATCGCGTAAAATACCGCGACATCCTTCATTTGTCACTCTTCAGAGTGAAAAAGAAGACTTCGCTTGCAATAAAGCCGGGCATTATATCCGTTTCGAGGCAATTCGCAGCAAAATACTGGTCTTATCTGCGAAGTTGATCCGGCGAGGCCCGAAGGCCACACCTTTTAACAGATCTCGCAGCAGGAAAACAACCTTGCGGGGATTATCGGCGCAGAAGTTTACGCAACTTATTGTAACGCCAGCCTAACAGCGCCAGCGCCAGTAGTGCATAAATCCACGGCTGCGGTGACAGCACTTTTACTGACCAAAGATAGTGGACAGGCGCGAGGATCGCGACCAGATAGATGCCGTTGTGCAGCGTTTGCCAGCGGCGTCCCAGTTTGCGCTGGGCGCGCTGAAAAGAGGTGATGGCGAGAGCAAACAGAATAATCCAGCTGATCATGCCCAGTAACAAATAGGGGCGCGAGACAATCTCACTGCCGAGTAATCGCAGATGATCGTAGCCCAGTTCCAGCAGATAGTAGCTGGTGAGATGCAGACAGGCCCAGGCAAAGCACCACAGGCCGAGCAGCCGGCGGGTACGAATCAGCAGCGGCTGCTTCAGATAACGCGTCAGCGGGCTTACCAGCAGCGTCGCCAGCAGCAGCTTCAGCGCCATGCGGCCGGTAAAATGCTGGATATCTTTCGCCGGATCGGCGCTCAGCCAGCCCTGATTTGCCGCCAGAAACAGGTACACCAGCGGCAGAAACGCCGCCAGATGCAGCACCACTTTCAGCAGCGTAACGTGGCGTAATGTCAGGCGCACTCAGTAGTTCTCCCGTAAATCGAGACCGCGATACAGCGAGGCCACCTCTTTAGCATAACCGTTGAACAGCAGCGTCGGCTGGCGTTCCACCTTGAGAATGCCGCCCGCACCGATAAAGCGCTCAGTCGCCTGCGACCAGCGCGGGTGGTTGACGTGCGGATTCACGTTAGCGTAGAAGCCATACTCGTTAGCGGCGATCTGGCTCCAGGTGGTAGGCGGACGATCGTGCGTCAGGGTAATTTTGACGATCGACTTAATCCCTTTAAAGCCATATTTCCACGGCACCGTCAGGCGAATCGGCGCGCCGTTTTGCGGCGGCAGCGCTTTGCCGTAAACGCCGGTGCTGAGCAGCGTCAGCGGATGCATCGCTTCGTCCAGCCGCAAGCCTTCAACATAGGGATAATCCAGCCCGCCGCCGATAAAGCGGTCCTTTTGTCCCGGCATCTGATCGGGCGCGTATAACGTCTGGAAAGCGACATAGCGGGCATTGCTGGTGGGTTCAGCCAGCTTCAGCAGCTTGTTGAGTTCAAAGCCTACCCAGGGAATCACCATCGACCAGGCTTCAACGCAGCGCATGCGATAGATACGCTGCTCCATGGCGAAACGTTTGAAGATGTCGTCCATATCCAGCGTCATCGGCTTCGCCACTTCACCCTCAATGCGCAATTGCCACGGGTCAGTTTTTAGCGTGCCGGCATTGGCGGCGGGATCGGCTTTGTCGAGACCAAATTCGTAGAAGTTGTTGTAGCCAGCGACTTTATCAAACGGCGTCAGCGGCAGGTCCGCCTGCCACTGGGCCGGTTTACTGAACTGCAGATCGCGTCCGGCAGGCGCTGGCGGCCTGTCATTGCCCTTAAACCAGCTCAGCACATCGGCCTGTGCGCCGCCGGGCAGACTGGCTGCGGCAGCGCCAAGCCCCAGCGCTTTCAGCACCTGGCGGCGGCGCAGATTAAAAATGCTTTCCGGCGTAACATCGGCTTCGGTAAGGATGTGCGTGCGCTTCATGGCGTTCTCCGGCAAATCGATTAACTGCAGCTAGCATGATCAAACGCTGCCCGGCGCGCCACTTTCGCTGGCAAAATGTGAAATTTCCTGGCCGGTGCGTTCTGTTGAGAATAGGACGAAAAAGCCGCCCCGGAAGCCAGCGCTTCACACTTTGACGTTATACTCGCGCCGCAGGGTGGCGAAACCCGGCGCCGGGCGGGCGCTGATTTGGATCGGTAATTGTGATAATTTGCTCAGGTTTGCACCAGCGCGGCTGGCGCGAACCGTTGGCTGGCGTTCATAAACCGCAGTGATACAGGCACAGGGATGCGATTAACAACCAAGTTTTCTGCGTTTATTACTTTATTAAGCTTACTGGCGATGTTACTGATGCTGGTAGGCTGCGCTTTTAGTTTTATCTGGCTGTCGCAGCAGCGCGTAGAGAACCGTGTGCAGACGCTGGCGACGGAAGTCGATAAAGCGCTGGCCAGCCAGTCACCGCAGGAACTGACGCAGTGGCTGACGCGCCTGATGCCCGTCATCAATGCCGAGCAGCTGGAACTGCATCACGATGATACCGTGCTGTTCCGCCTCGCGCGTCATGAAAATCCGATGCTGGAAGACGAGCCCAACCGTTTCATTCAACTGGATGTGCCGCTGGTGCACGCGCCGGGCATGGCGCTGCGCGTGGTGGTGCTCGATCCCGCCAAAACCTGGTTCCGCTCGTTCACCGGTGCCTACACGCTGATTATCCTGCTGACGGTGGTGGCGATCATGTCGGCGCTGCTGGTGATGACGCACCGCTGGCTTAACCGCCGCTGGCAGCATATGGAGCGGCTGGAGGCGCGCGCGGAGCGCATTCTGGCTGGCGAGCGCGCGCCGCGCAGCGATACCATCGCCGAATGGCCGCCGAAAGCCAGCCGCGCTATCGATCTGCTGCTGGGGGATTTACAGGAGGCCGGCGAGCAGCGTCTGCGTATCGACACCTTAATCCGCACCTTTGCCGCGCAGGATTCGCGCACCGGCCTGAATAATCGCCTGTTTTTCGATAACCAGCTGGCCACGTTGCTGGAAGACCAGGAAGACGTTGGCACGCACGGTGTGGTGATGATGGTGCGGCTGCCGGACCTCGACACCCTGCATGAAACCCTCGGACCGACGCTGGTTGATGAATACCTGTTCGACCTAGTGAACATGCTCTCCACCTTCGTGCTGCGCTATCCGGGTGCGCTGCTGGCGCGCTATTTCCGCAGCGACTTTGCCGTACTGCTGCCGCACCGCACTTTGAAAGAGGCCAACAGCATTGCCGACCAGCTGATCAACGCGGTGGATTCACTGCCGCCGATGCGCATGGTGGATCGTGATGACCTAATCCACATTGGCATCAGCGCCTGGCGCAGCGGCGAGTCGGTGTCGCAGGTGATGGAGAATGTCGAACTGGCCACGCGCCGGGCGGCGCTGCAGGGCGGCAACAACTGGTCGGTAGGCGAGGGCAATACGCTGGAGATGGGGCGCGGCAGCGTGCGCTGGCGCACCCTGCTGGAAAACACCGTAAACCGCGGCGGCCCGCGTCTGTACCAGAAACCGGCGGTGCTGCTGGACGGCAAAGTGCATCACCGTGAAATGCTGGCGCGCGTGTTCGACGGCGATAAAGAGGTGGTGTCGGCAGAGTTCATGCCGCTGGTGCTGCAGCTTGGCATGGCCGACAGCTGGGATCGTCAGCTGGTCATGCGTATTGCGGCGCTGTCGGAGGTCTGGCCGGATGAAACGCTGGCGCTGCCGGTGAATATCGATTCGCTGCTGCAACGGCCGTTCCAGCGCTGGCTGCAAAAATTGCTGCTGCAGTGCAGTAAATCGCAAAGAAAACGATTTTTATTTGAACTTGCTGAGGCGGATGTTTGTCAACACATCAATCGTTTAGTGCCGGTTTTCCGTATGCTGACCGCGTTTGGCTGTCGGATTGCGGTAGATCAGGCCGGATTAACGGTGGTGAGTAGCGCTTACATCAAGCAGTTCCCGATTGAGCTGATCAAGCTCGATCCGGGTCTGATTCGCAACATTGAGCGCCGTACAGAAAATCAGCTGTTCGTGCAAAGTTTGCTGGAAGTGTGTAAATCCACGCCCACCAAAGTCTTTGCCGCCGGTGTACGCACGCGCGCGGAGTGGCAAACGCTGGCCGGGCTGGGCGTCGCGGGCGGCCAGGGCGACTTTTTTGCTCCTTCGCTGCCGGTGAACAGTAACGTGAAGAAACACTCGCAACGTTACCGGATTTAGCGCGTCAGCCACAGATACGGCAGCAGGCGGCTATTTTTCGCCTTTATGCCGTGCGCAGCCGGCGCGATCGGCGGCGGGAAATGTTAGATTTTATGTCGGAATTCACCCGCGACCGGCGGGTGAATTTGCGTTTAGAGCGGCAGCTTAGCGCCGTTTAACGCCGGTGTCGGACGGCAGCACCGCCGCGAAAAATTATTCAGCCTGGTTTTTCACCGAAGCAGAACGTTTTTGCGCCTTGTAGCGGCTTCGCGTGGTTGGTAAAGTAGGCGGATTTTATTTTCCGCCCCCAGCTTGCAGGATTATCCCTTAGTATGTTTAAAAAATTTCGTGGCATGTTTTCCAATGACTTGTCCATTGACCTGGGTACCGCGAATACCCTGATTTACGTAAAAGGACAAGGCATCGTGCTGAACGAGCCTTCTGTGGTTGCCATTCGTCAGGATCGCGCCGGCTCCCCAAAGAGCGTAGCGGCTGTTGGTCATGATGCAAAGCAGATGCTTGGCCGTACGCCGGGTAACATCGCAGCTATCCGTCCGATGAAAGATGGCGTTATCGCCGACTTCTTCGTGACTGAAAAAATGCTCCAGCACTTCATCAAGCAAGTGCACAGCAACAGCTTTATGCGCCCCAGCCCACGCGTGCTGGTGTGCGTGCCGGTTGGTGCGACCCAGGTTGAGCGTCGTGCCATCCGCGAATCGGCGCAGGGCGCCGGTGCCCGTGAAGTGTTCCTGATTGAAGAACCCATGGCCGCGGCAATCGGCGCGGGTCTGCCAGTGTCAGAAGCGACCGGCTCGATGGTGGTGGATATCGGTGGCGGTACGACCGAAGTCGCAGTTATCTCCCTGAACGGCGTGGTTTACTCTTCTTCTGTGCGTATTGGTGGCGATCGCTTCGATGAAGCTATCATTAATTACGTGCGCCGTAATTACGGCTCGCTGATTGGTGAAGCCACCGCTGAGCGTATCAAGCATGAGATCGGTTCTGCTTATCCGGGTGACGAAGTGCGCGAGATCGAAGTGCGCGGCCGTAACCTGGCTGAGGGCGTGCCGCGTGGCTTTACGCTGAACTCCAATGAAATCCTTGAAGCGCTGCAGGAGCCACTGACCGGTATCGTCAGTGCCGTGATGGTCGCGCTGGAGCAGTGCCCGCCGGAGCTGGCGTCTGACATCTCCGAGCGCGGTATGGTGCTGACCGGTGGCGGCGCGCTGCTGCGTAACCTGGATCGTCTGCTGATGGAAGAGACCGGTATTCCGGTGGTGGTCGCAGAAGATCCGCTGACCTGCGTAGCGCGCGGCGGCGGTAAAGCACTGGAAATGATCGACATGCATGGCGGCGATTTGTTCAGCGAGGAGTAATTCCTCTCCGGCTGAGACCGTGGTCAAATTGCGCAGGGAATAGCGACGATACCCAAAATCAGCACAACGGCAGGACGATGGCCATCGCATGCCGCACGGCAGCCTCAGCAGCAGGCACCGGGCAGCAGCGGCACAACATCGTCACTGCGGTTTGCAGGATGCGGGGTAACTGGCGACGCTGCGCACGACGGCGTATAGCGTCCAGCCCTGGAGGCGTGAGTGCTGACACTCACGCTTCTTCCCTGATGTCGAGGAATTCGCAGAATTTATGAAGCCGATTTTTAGCAGGGGACCTTCCCTGCAGTTGCGCCTGTTTCTGGCCGTGATTGTGGCTATCGCGATTATTGTCGCCGATAGCCGGATCAGCACGTTCTCCCAGATCCGCAACTACCTGGACACGTCGGTCAGTCCATTTTACTTCCTGGCCAACGGGCCACGACAGCTTCTTGACGGCGTTTCCGAAACGCTGGCCTCGCGCCAGCAGCTGGAGCTGGAAAACAAAGCGCTGCGCCGTGAGCTCTTCCTGAAAAACAGTGACCTGCTGATGCTGGGGCAATACAAGCAGGAAAACGCGCGTCTGCGCGAGCTGCTCGGCTCGCCGCTGCGTCAGGATGAGCACAAAATGGTGACCCAGGTGATCTCCACCGGCACCGATCCTTACACCGATCAGGTGATCATCGATAAAGGCAGCGTCAACGGCGTGTATGAAGGCCAGCCGGTGATCAGCGATAAAGGCGTGGTCGGCCAGGTGGTGGCGGTAGGGCAGATGACCAGCCGCGTGCTGCTGATTTGTGATGCCTCGCACGCCCTGCCGATTCAGGTGCTGCGTAACGATATTCGCGTCATCGCCGCCGGTAACGGCTGCAGCGAAGATCTGCAGCTGGAGCATCTGCCGGGCAATACGGATATTCGCGTCGGTGATGTGCTGGTGACGTCAGGCCTGGGCGGACGCTTCCCGGAAGGCTATCCGGTCGGCGTGGTGTCGTCAGTGAAAGTGGATACGCAGCGTGCCTATACCGTGATTCAGGCGCGTCCGACCGCCGGTCTGCAGCGTCTGCGCTACCTGCTGCTGCTGTGGGGTGCGGATAAGAACGGCGACATGCCGATGGCACCGGATGAAGTGCATCGCGTGGCCAACGAGCGCCTGATGCAGATGATGCCGCAGGTGCTGCCGCCCGCGGGCGAAATGGGGCCGCCGGCACCCGCCATGATGCAGCAAAATCAGCAGATGGGGCCGCCACAGCCCGCCGCCAGCAGCCGTTCGCAGGGTAATCCGGCGAACTCGCGCGGAGGCCAGCCTTGAGTCGATATCGCAGCCAGGGGCGTTGGGTGATCTGGCTGTCCTTCCTTGTTGCGCTTATCCTGCAAATCATGCCGTGGCCGGATCAGATTTACATGTTCCGGCCATCGTGGCTATTGCTGATCCTGATCTACTGGGTGCTGGCGCTGCCGCACCGGGTCAATGTGGGCACCGGCTTTTTCCTCGGCGCCATTATGGATCTGGTCGCCGGCTCAACGCTGGGCGTGCGTGCGCTGGCGTTCAGCATTATCGCCTATCTGGTGGCCTTTAAATTTCAGCTATTCCGTAATCTGGCGTTGTGGCAGCAGGCATTAATGGTTATGGTGCTGTCGCTGGCGGTTGATGTGATTGTTTTCTGGGCAGAATTTCTGGTCATCAACGTCTCCTTCCGCCCGGAAATCTTCTGGAGTAGCGTGGTCGACGGTATCCTGTGGCCCTGGCTATTCTTACTGATGAGAAAGATTCGCCGTCAGTTTGCTGTGCAATAAGGAATACAATGATAACCCTCTACCTGGCTTCCGGCTCACCGCGTCGGCGCGAGCTGTTAACGCAGCTTGGCCTGCAGTTTGAGCGCCTGATTACCGATGTTGAAGAGCAGCGTCAGCCGGGCGAAGCGGCGGAGTCTTATGTGCGGCGTCTGGCCAGCGATAAGGCGCGGGCCGGCGTGCAGATAGCACCGCAGGATCTGCCGGTGCTGGGCGCTGACACCATCGTGGTGCTAAATGGCGAAGTGCTGGAGAAACCGCGCGATGCGGCGCATGCCGCGCAGATGCTGGGTAAACTGGCCGGGCAAACCCATCAGGTCATGACGGCCGTGGCGCTGGCCGATGCGCAGGGCGAGCTGGATTGCCTGGTGACCACAGACGTGACATTCCGCACTATCACGGCAGAGGAAATTTCGCACTATATCGCCAGCGGCGAGCCGATGGATAAAGCCGGCGCGTACGGTATTCAGGGCCTGGGCGGCAACTTTGTGCGCCGCATCAATGGAAGTTATCACGCCGTAGTGGGATTGCCACTGGTGGAAACCAGCGAACTGCTGAGCCATTTTCAGTCGCTGCGTGCGTTAAGGGGACAAGATGACGGCTGAACTGCTGGTAAATGTGACACCTTCTGAAACCCGTGTTGCCTATATTGACGGCGGCATTCTGCAGGAAATCCATATTGAGCGCGAAGCGCGGCGCGGTATTGTCGGCAATATCTACAAAGGGCGCGTCAGCCGGGTACTGCCGGGCATGCAGGCGGCGTTTGTCGATATCGGGATGGACAAAGCGGCCTTTCTGCACGCCTCGGACATCATGCCGCACACCGAATGCGTGGCGGGTGATGAGAAGAAGAACTTTATCGTGCGCGATATCGCCGAGCTGGTGCGACAGGGACAGGATTTAATGGTGCAGGTGGTGAAAGATCCGCTCGGCACCAAAGGCGCCCGTCTCACCACCGATATTACGCTGCCGTCGCGTTACCTGGTCTTTATGCCGGGGGCTTCGCACGTGGGCGTCTCACAGCGCATTGAAAGCGAAGCCGAACGTGAGCGGCTGAAAGCGGTGGTTGCCGCTTACTGTGACGATCTCGGCGGCTTTATTATTCGTACCGCCGCAGAAGGCATTGGCGCAGAAGAGCTGGCGCAGGACGCGGCATTTTTAAAGCGCCTGTGGACCAAAGTCAGCGAGCGTAAGAAGCGCAACCAGACGCGCTGCCTGCTGTACGGCGAGCTGGCGCTGGCACAGCGCGTGCTGCGCGATTTCGCCGGCGCAGCGCTGGATCGCATCCGCGTCGATTCGCGCCTGACCTGCGATCTGCTGGTGGAATTTACCAGCGAATATATTCCGGAGATGGCCAGCAAGCTGGAGCTGTACAACGGCAAGCAGCCGATTTTCGATCTCTATGACGTGGAGAACGAGATTCAGCGCTCGCTGGAGCGCAAGGTGGAACTGAAATCTGGCGGTTACCTGATTATCGACCAGACCGAAGCGATGACCACGGTGGACATTAACACCGGTGCGTTTGTCGGCCACCGCAACCTCGACGAAACCATTTTTAATACTAATATCGAAGCCACGCAGGCGATTGCGCGCCAGCTGCGGCTGCGTAATCTCGGCGGCATTATCATCATCGACTTTATCGACATGAATAATGACGATCATCGCCGGCGCGTGCTGCACTCGCTGGAGAGCGCGCTGAGCAAAGATCGCGTCAAAACCAGCATCAACGGCTTCTCCGCGCTGGGGCTGGTCGAGATGACGCGCAAACGCACGCGCGAAAGCATTGAGCACGTGCTGTGTGCCGATTGCCCGGTGTGCCAGGGACGCGGTTCGCTGAAGACGGTGGAGACCGTGTGCTATGAAATCATGCGTGAAATCGTCCGCGTCCATCACGCTTACGACTCCGACAGCTTCCTGGTGTACGTGTCGCCCGCAGTGGGTGAAGCGCTGAAAAGCGATGAGTCGCACGCGCTGGCCGAAGTGGAAATTTTTGTCGGCAAGCAGGTCAAAGTACAGGTTGAACCGCTCTACACGCAGGAGCAGTTTGACGTCGTCATGATGTAAGTCGTGAGGTTGAACGCCGTAACCCAACGGAAAGCAAGGAGAGGTGTGTGAGGCGGTTGCCGGGGATTTTGTTACTGCTGCTCGCCGCAATCATCGTCATTGTGGCGCTGCTGGTCAGCGGGCTGCGCCTTGTGATGCCGCATCTCAACAGCTATCGCGGCGAGGTGCTGCACACCCTTTCGCGCGTCAGCGGCGTCACCATCGATGCCAGTGAAGTTCAGGGAAAATGGGAGAATTTTGGCCCGACCCTGCAGGTACGCGATCTGCGTATCGACATGGAAAAAGATGGCGAGCTGCAGATTGGCCGCGTTACGCTGGCGCTCAATGTGTGGCAGTCGCTGCTGCACTGGCGCTGGCAGTTCCGCGATCTCACCTTCTGGCAGCTGCGGTTGGCAACCAACCGTCCGTTGCTCACCAGCGACGAGCAAAAAAACAGCTTCAAACCGGCCCAAATCAACGATCTGTTCTTACGCCAGTTTGACCATTTCGATCTGCGTGACAGCAGCATCCGTTTTCTCACGCCTTCCGGCCAGCATGCCGAACTGGCGATTCCCCGTCTTACCTGGCTGAACGAGGACAACCGCCATCGCGCCGAAGGCGAAGTGAGCCTGTCCAGCTTCACCGGCCAGCACGGCGTGGTGCAGGTACGGCTCGATCTTAACGATACTAACGGGTTACTCAACGACGGCCGCATCTGGATGCAGGCCGACGACGTGGACGTGCGCCCGTGGATTGGCCGCTGGCTGCGTGATAATACCAGCCTGCAAAGCGCGCGTTTCAGCCTGGCCGCGTGGGTCAATCTGCGCGACGGTGAGGTGTACGCGGGCGATCTGCTGCTGAGCAAAGGCGGCGCACGCTGGCGCGGCGAGCAGGGTGATCATCAACTGCAGGTGGATGGCCTGACCGCGCATCTGGCGCGCTACCAGAATGGCTGGAGCCTGACGGTGCCGCAAACCCGGCTGATGACTGACGGCGTGGCCTGGGATGCCGGCCATATCGCCCTGCTGTGGAAGCCGGAAGATAAACAGATGATCGGCGCGAACAGTGCAGCGGAAGTGCGGGTGCGTGCCACCCGGCTCGATCTGCAGCGTCTGGCACCGCTGGTGCCGCTGTTTGCGCCGCTCTCGCCCACGCTGCTGGACAACTGGCGGGCGCTGCAGCCGCGCGGCTATATCGACGCGCTGGCGCTGGATATTCCGCTGGCGCAGCCGGAGCAGACGCGTTTGCAGGCGCGCTGGCGCGATCTGGCGTGGCAGCACTGGCAGCTTTTGCCGGGCATCAGCAATCTGAGCGGCAGCGCCAGCGGCAGTCTGAACCACGGCCAGCTGGATGTGCAGATGGGCCAGGCCGAAGTGCCGTACGGCGATATGTTCCAGGCGCCGTTACAGATTCAGCAGGTCACCGGCAGAATTAACTGGCTGCGCGATGGCAACGGCCTGACGCTGGATGGCCAGCAGCTGGACGTGCAGGCACGTTCGCTATGGGCGCGCGGCGATTTCCGCTATCAGCAAAATGTCGGTAAAGCGCCGCGCCTCGACATTCTTGCCGGGATTCGCGTCACCGACGCCGGTGATGCGTGGCGCTACTTCCCTGAGCCGCTGATGGGCCACGACCTGACGCAGTATCTCAGCGAAGCGGTCAAAGGCGGCCAGGTGGAGAATGCCACGCTGCTGTTTGCCGGCGATCCGCGTCTGTTCCCGTTTAAGCACCACGACGGCATGTTTGAAGTGGCCGTGCCGGTGCGCAATGCTACCTTCCAGTTCCAGCCAGGCTGGCCGGCGCTGCAAAACCTCGATATCGACCTCGATTTTATCAACGACGGTCTGTGGATGAAGGCGGCGCAAACCCGGCTGGGTGCGGTGGGCGCGCGCAACGTCAGTGCGGTAATCCCGGATTACCTGAAAGAGAAGCTGATCATTGACGGTGATTTGAGCGGCGAAGGTAAAGATATCGCCGACTATTTCGCCCGCACGCCGCTCAAATCCACGCTGGGTGCGGCGCTGGAGCAGCTGCAGATTGGCGGCAACGTGCGTGGTTCGCTCAACCTGGATATTCCGCTGGATGGGGAACTGGTGCACGCCAGCGGTAACGTGGTGCTGAATAACAACAGCCTGCACATTAAGCCGCTCAACACCACGCTGAAAAACCTGACCGGACGTTTCCGCTACAACAACGGAAACCTGGAGAGTGAAGAGCTGCAGGCCAACTGGTTCGGTCAGCCCACCGGCGTGCGTTTCACCACCACGGAAAATCCCGATGATTTTGGCGTTAACGTCAAACTGCTGGGCGACTGGCAGCCGGCAAAACTGGCCATGCTGCCTGCTAGTATAAGCAGTAAGCTGGGCGGCAGTCTGGCGTGGCAGGGCAATGTCGACATCACGCTGCCGCATCAGGGTGGGGCGCGCTACAAGGTTGATATTAACGGTGACGGCAAGACAGTGAGCAGTCACTTACCTCCACCACTGGATAAAGAAGCCGGTGAGGCACTGCCCATCGCCATTAATGCCAGCGGCGATTTGCACAGTTTTAACCTCAGCGGTAGCGTACGTGAGCACCATCGCTTTAACAGCCGCTGGCTGCTGGAGCCGCAGCTGCGCGTCGATCGCGGTATCTGGCTGAATGATGCCAAAAGCACGCCGGCGCTACCGGATCGGCGCGGGATGGTGCTTAATCTGCCGGCGCTGGACGGCGAAGCCTGGCTGGGGCTGATGACCGGCACGACGGGTTCACGCAATGCGCAGGGCGAGACGGACATCGGCGGCGCACTGCTGCCGGGCGATGTGACGTTGCGCACTCCGGCCCTGACGCTCGGCGGCCAGCAGTGGCACGATGTTAATGCCACGGTGACCCAGGGCGCGGGCGGCAGCACGCAGCTGCAGCTGGAGAGCCGCGAAGCGCGCGGCAGCCTGCGAACCGCACAACACGCGCCGTGGCAAATCGACCTGAGCTATCTTTATTACAATCCGCAATGGAGTGACGACGAAGCGGGCAAGGCCTCCTCGCCGTTCAGCGGTGACAGCGGCATTGATTTCCGCAGCTGGCCAGCGCTGCAGCTCAACTGTGCTGAGTGCTGGCTGCGCGGGCAGAAGTTCGGCCACATCCAGGCCAGGCTCCAGCCGCAGGGAGAGACGTTAGCACTCACTAACGGCAGCGTCGATACCGGCAGCTCGAAGCTCAATGTCGCGGGTGAATGGGTGAACAAAGCGGGCGAGCAGCGCACCTCGTTAAAAGGCAGCCTGAGCGGCAAAAATATCAATGATGCCACCAACTGGTTTGGCATGAACACGCCGCTGCGCGATGCGCCGTTCAAAATTAATTATGACCTGCACTGGCGCTCCGCACCGTGGCAGCCTTCAGAAAAGACGCTGAGCGGCACGCTGAAAACCCATTTCGGCAAAGGGCAGATTGCGGATGTGAACACCGGTCGTGCCGGACAGTTGTTGCGGCTGGTGAGCTTCGATGCCCTGCTGCGTAAGCTGCGCTTCGATTTTAGCGATACCTTTAATGAAGGTTTCTGGTTTGATTCGATCAACGGCACGGCGTGGATTGAAAACGGCGTGATGCGCACCGATAACCTGCTGGTGGATGGCCTCGAAGCGGATATCGCCATGCAGGGCAAAGTAGATCTGGTGCAGCGGCAAATCGACATGGAAGCGGTGGTGGCACCGGAGATCGGCGCCTCGGTTGGCGTGGCCACCGCGTTTGTGATTAACCCGGTGGTCGGCGCGGCGGTATTTGCCGCCAGCAAGGTGCTGGCACCATTATGGAATAAGATTTCGCTGCTGCGCTATCACATCAGCGGACCGCTGGATAAGCCGGAAATCAATGAAGTGCTGCGCAAACCGCGCGAAGCCGATAAGAAGTGAATTTGACGCCGTCGGGGAATTGCCGCAGGCTATGACTATCCGAGCACATAATGAGTGAGAAACGATGACTCTGAATCTGGTAAGTGAGCAGTTACTAGCTGCGAACAGCATTAATCAGCAGGACCTTTTTTCCCTGTTAGGGCAGCTTTCAGAACGTCGTCTGGACTATGCCGATCTCTATTTTCAGTCCAGCTTCCATGAATCCTGGGTGCTGGAAGACAAAATCATTAAAGATGGCTCTTATCACATCGATCAGGGCGTGGGCGTCCGCGCGGTAAGCGGGGAGAAAACCGGTTTTGCCTATGCCGATCAAATCAGCCTCAACGCCCTGCGCCAGTCGTCCGAAGCGGCGCGCAGTATTGTGCGCGAGCAGGGCAACGGCAAAGCGCACGCGCTCTCCGCGGTGCTTAACCGTTCACTGTACGCGCCGGTCAATCCGCTGGACAGCCTGACGCGCGAAGACAAAATCGCGCTGCTGCACCGGGTTGATAAAGTGGCACGCGCCGCCGATCCGCGCGTGCAGGAAGTGAATGCCAGCCTGAGCGGCGTCTACGAGCAGGTGCTGGTCGCCGCCACCGACGGTACGCTGGCGGCGGATATTCGTCCGCTGGTGCGCCTGTCCATTAGCGTTCAGGTGGAAGATCAGGGTAAACGCGAGCGCGGCGCCAGCGGCGGCGGTGCGCGTACCGGCTACGAATTTTTCCTCGCCGATGAGAGCGGCGACGTACGGGCCGATGTCTGGGCGCGCGAAGCGGTGCGCATGGCGCTGGTTAACCTGTCTGCCGTCGCGGCGCCAGCCGGTACACTGCCGGTGGTGCTGGGTGCGGGCTGGCCAGGCGTGCTGCTGCACGAAGCGGTGGGCCACGGTCTGGAAGGGGATTTCAACCGCCGCGAGACTTCCGTCTTCAGCGGTAAGATGGGCCAGCTGGTGGCGTCCGAACTCTGCACCGTGGTTGACGACGGTACCCTGCAAGGGCTGCGCGGTTCGCTGGCGGTGGATGATGAAGGCGTGCCGGGACAGTACAACGTGCTGATCGAAAACGGCGTGCTGAAAGGCTACATGCAGGACAAGCTTAATGCGCGTCTGATGGGCGTGCCGCCTACCGGTAACGGGCGTCGTGAATCCTATGCGCACCTGCCGATGCCGCGCATGACCAACACCTATATGCTGGCAGGCAAATCGACGCCGCAGGAGATCATTGAGAGTGTGGAGTATGGTCTGTATGCCCCTAACTTTGGCGGCGGCCAGGTCGATATCACCTCCGGCAAGTTTGTGTTCTCGACCTCCGAGGCTTATCTGATCGAGAACGGCAAAGTCACCAAACCGGTGAAAGGCGCGACGCTGATCGGCTCCGGCATTGAGGCGATGCAGCAGATTTCCATGGTCGGTAACGATCTGGCGCTGGATAAGGGCGTCGGCGTGTGCGGTAAAGAGGGCCAGAGCGTGCCGGTCGGCGTAGGTCAGCCCACGCTGAAGCTGGATAAAATTACCGTGGGCGGAACGGCTTAAGGTTCATGCTGGTGCGCATCAGTGCGCACCCTGTCAAAACCGCGCCACTCTTCCTGCAGGGTCACCCTTCGTGGTGACCTGCCATGCATCACTGAACAGCACTTTCCCGTCTGCGCCCTCAAGGCCGGCCATACCCGCGCGCCACCCCGGCTAACTTTTGCGGTGCTGCTGATACTGCCTCGCCACCTGCCTGAAATACTCGGTCAGATAATTGATACACACCTGCACCTTGAGCGGCAGCTTATCCTTCTCGGTATAGACGGCATACACCGGGCGCGGCTCCGAGTGATATTGCGGGAACAAAATATCGATCTCTCCGGCGTTAATCTCATCAATCACCCACATCAGCGGCACATAGGCGATACCGCAGCCCGCTTTCAGCCAGCGAATCAGCGTCTGAGAATCATTGGTGACAAAACGGCCCTGCGGCGTCAGGCGCGTCACCTGGCCTTCCGGCGCCACCAGCTCGAAGGTGTTATCCGGGCGCACGCTGTACTCCAGCCAGGAAAAGTTGTCGATTTCAGCCGGCTTTTCCGGCGTGCCGTGCTGGGCCAGGTAGCTCTTCGCCGCGCATACCACCATCGGCATGGCGCCCAGCCGGCGCGAGAACAGGTTGGAATCCTGCAGCTCACCGACGCGTATCACCACATCCAGCCCGTTAGCAATCAGGTCCGGCGCCGGTATGCCGGTCATCAGGTTGACGCTCAGTCCCGGGTATTCGTGCAGCATCTCGCTGGTCATGGCGGAGAGGACATTTTGCGCCATGGTGGTTGAGCAGCCGATGCGTAAAATCCCGATCGGCGTGTTGTTGAAGGCGTACAGCTGTTCGTGCACCTGTGAGGCCTCTGCCAGCATGCGGCGGCAGCCCTGATAATAAATCTTACCGGCTTCGGTCAGGCCCAGACTGCGGGTGCTGCGGTTAAGCAGTTTCACCTGCAGCTCATCTTCCAGTCTGGCAACAATCTGGCTGATTGACGAGACGCTGAGCTGCAGCTGGCGTGCGGCGGCGGTAAATGAGCCCAATTCAACCACTTTGGCGAAAATGGACATGCCTTTGAGTCGTTCCATTGTTTACTCTGGCTAAAAAGTGATTTAGCTCACAATATGTAGAAAACGTATAGTCAAGCGCGTTACTATACGCACGCTGGGTCTCTTCACCGCACCTGAACACGGCAGTGTTTACCCGATGATACGCTATGATTAGCTCAACGCGGCCTGAATGTTGTCATCAGATTATCCGTCACCCCACTATCATCAACCCGACGTGCCAGAGGGCATGAGGACAGGTATCGGTGCAATCCGGCAAGGTCGAACTAAGGAACCGAAATGAGTGTGCTTCCGGTATTTGTCGTATTCGGGCTGTCTTTTCCGCCCATCTTCATTGAACTACTGGTTTCGCTGGCGCTGTTCTGGCTGGTGAAACGCGTGCTGACGCCCAGCGGGATTTACGATCTGGTGTGGCATCCGGCACTTTTTAACACAGCGCTGTATTGCTGTGTGTTTTACCTTGTATCCCGTCTATTCGTCTGAGGTTTTAAGTGAAAGCGCTTATAAGAAAAATCGCGCGTTACGCCATTACGCTCCTGCTGGTTATCATCGCTGTTGTTATCATCTTCCGCGCCTGGGTGTTCTATACCGAGTCGCCGTGGACGCGTGACGCCAAATTCTCCGCCGACGTGGTGGCGATCTCCCCGGACGTGACCGGACTGATCACCGACGTCCCGGTACACGACAACCAGCTGGTGAAAAAAGGCGATACGCTGTTTATCGTCGACCGTCCGCGCTACCAGAAAGCGCTGGATGAGGCGCAGGCGGATGTCGAATATTACCAGGCGCTGGTTAGTGAAAAA
Source organism: Pantoea sp. Ap-870 (assembly GCF_011752515.1). Classification (NCBI taxonomy): domain Bacteria; kingdom Pseudomonadati; phylum Pseudomonadota; class Gammaproteobacteria; order Enterobacterales; family Erwiniaceae; genus Pantoea; species Pantoea sp. Ap-870. The sequence goes on along the minus strand of NZ_VWXG01000009.1, from coordinate 194,086 downwards.
CGCCGTGAAGCGGCGCGCCGTAACCAGCTCGGTACCAGCGCGATGTCGCGTGAAGCTATTGAGCAGTCGAATAGCGACCTGCAGACCAGTGAACATCAGCTGGCCAAAGCGGTGGCGACGCGCGATCTGGCGGTGATCGACCTCGATCGCACCACCATCAAAGCGCCGTCCGACGGCTGGGTCACCAACCTCAACGTCTATCAGGGTGAATTCATCACGCGCGGCTCGGTGGCCGTGGCGCTGGTGCAGCAGCACTCGTTCTACGTGCTGGCCTACATGGAAGAGACCAAGCTGGATGGCGTGCGTCCCGGCTTCCGTGCGGAAATCACTCCGCTGGGCAGCAACACGGTGCTGCGCGGCACGGTTGACAGCATCGCGGCTGGCGTGACCAACAGCAGCAGCAGCGTCGACAGCAAAGGCATGGCCACCGTGGACTCCAACCTTGAGTGGGTGCGTCTGGCGCAGCGCGTACCGGTGCGTATTCGCCTTGACGATCAACCCGGCAACCGCTTCCCGGCGGGGACCACCGCCACCGTGGTGATCACCGGTGACAAAGACCGCCAGACCAAAGTGTCGCCGATGGCGCAGCTGTTCAACCGCCTGCGTGAGTTTGGTTAAGCGGGGGCGATATGATTGAGTTTTTGCGTTTCCCGGTAAAGCTGACCTTCGCGCTGGTGGCAGCGCTGATGATTGGCTTTCACTTCAATCTGGAAACGCCGCGCTGGGCGGTGATGACCGCCGGCATCGTGGCTGGCGGCACCGCCTTTGCCGCGGGCGGCGATCCCTACTCTGGCGCACTGCGCTACCGTGGCGTTCTGCGTATTATCGGCACCTTTATCGGCTGTATCGCGGCACTCACCATCATGATTGCGACGGTGCGCGCGCCGGTGGTGATGCTGCTGCTGTGCTGCCTGTGGGCCGGCATGTGCGTCTGGCTCTCATCGCTGATTAAAGTCGAAAACTCCTACGCGCTGGGCCTCGCCGGCTACACCGCGCTGATCATCGTGGTGACCGCGGATGCCAGCGGCGGCCTGACGCTGGCGCCGCAGTTCGCCGTGGAGCGCTGCAGCGAAATTGTGCTCGGTATTCTGTGCGCTATTCTCGCCGACATGCTGTTCTCTCCGCGCTCGATCAAGAAAGTGATTGATGCGGAAGTGGATGCGCTGCTGGTGGCGCACTACCGCCTGCTGCAGCTGTGCGTGGCGCACGAGGATAAAGAGGAAGTCGACAAAGCCTGGAGCGCGCTGGTGCGCCGCACGACCGCGCTCAACGGTATGCGCAGCCAGCTGCTGATGGAGTCGTCGCGCTGGAGCAACACCAGCCGCCGGCTGCAAATGCTCAACACGCTATCGCTGACGCTGATTACTCAGGCCGCTGAGACCTTCCTGATTCAGAATTCGCGCCCGGATTACATCCCGCCGCAGTATCGTCTGCTGATTGAAAAAGAGATAACCAGCGTCAGCGACGTGCATAAGCGCATGAAGCTGATGCGCCGCGTTATTGGTGTCAGCAGTAAAAGCGTGCCGTTTACCCTCGCCAGCTGGGTCGGCGCCGCGACCGAATATCTGCTGCTGATCAATGGCGTCAAAAGTAACAGCCGTATCACCACGCTGGAGGAGAGCATTCTGCAGCGTGAGGTGGTGATCCAGGCGCGCTCAGCGGAGACGCATCATGCGATGATCAATGGCGTGCGCACTTTTGTCGCCACCGCGCTCGGTTCGCTGTTCTGGCTGTATACCGGCTGGACTTCCGGCAGCGGCTGCATGGTGATGCTGGCGGTGATTACCGCGCTGGCGATGCGTATGCCGAATCCGCTGATGATGGCGAAAGACTTCTTCTACGGCATGGCCTTTGCGGTGCCGCTGGGCATGCTCTACTTCATCTGGGTATTGCCGGGCACCCAGCAAAGTGCCTTGCTGTTGTGTATCGCGATTGGCGCACTCGGCTTTATCGGCGGCATCTTTGTACAGCGGCGGCAGATTGGTACGCTGGGCGCGCTGATCGGCACCATCAACGTGCTGGTGCTGGATAACCCGATGAAGTTTGAGTTCAACGTGTTTCTCGACAACGCGCTCGGTCAGTGGATTGGCAGCTTTGTGGCGATGATGGTGATTTTGCTGATTCGTGACAAATCCAAAGCCCGCACCGGACGCAAGCTGCTGAATCGCTTTATGTATGCTGCGGTGGCAGCGCTGACCACCAATCAGGCGCGCCGGCGGGAAAACCATTTACCGGCGCTTTATCAGCAGCTGTTCCTGCTGCTTAACCTGTTCCCGGGCGATATCGACAAATACCGGATTGCGCTCACGCTGATTATTGGTCATCAGCGCCTGCGCAACGCAGAGGTACCGGTCAATGCCGACCTGTCGGCGTATCACCGCCAGCTGCGCGCCACCGCCGACCGCATTATTGCGGCCAGCAGCGATGATAAACGGCGCTACTACTTTGAGCGCCTGCTGCAGGAGCTGGACGTTTATCAGCAGAAGCTGCAGCACTATGCCGCCCCGGCCAGTGTGACTGAACCGGTGAAACGGCTGTCGATGATGCTGGATAAGTACCAGAACACCCTCATCCAAATCTGAAACTGGCCGCTGCCTGGCGCAGCGGCTGGCCTGATGCCACGCTGACCCTCATTGCCCGATTATTGCCATCTATACTTTCCTGACAGGATGCTTACTGACAGGAGAATAACGATGTCCACTTCCCTGCAACAACACGAACTGTTCAACACTGGCTACTTCTCTGACGGCCAGTGGCACACCGCCAGCAGCACCTTTGATGTCACCAATCCGGCCACCGGCGAGGTACTGGCGCAGGTGGCGAAAGCCGGTAAGGCTGAAACCGAACAGGCGATTGCCGCCGCGCAGCGCGCCTTTCCGGCGTGGCGCGACAAAACCGCCAAACAGCGCAGCGAAATCCTTTATCGCTGGTACCAGCTGATCATTGAGCACAAAAGCTGGCTGGGCCAGCTGATGACCGCCGAGCAGGGCAAACCGCTAAACGAAGCCGAGGGTGAAGTAGAGTACGCCGCCAGCTTTATTCAATGGTTTGCCGAGCAGGCGAAGCGCGCCAACGGCGAAATTATCCCGCCGGCCAAAGCCGGTTCGCGCATTCTGGCGACGCGCGAGCCGATTGGCGTGGTCGCGGCCATCACGCCGTGGAATTTCCCGATGGCGATGCTGACGCGCAAACTCGGCCCGGCGCTGGCGGCCGGCTGCACCGGCATCATCAAGCCAGCCAATAACACCCCGCTCAGCGCCTTTGCGCTGGTGGCGCTGGCACAAAAAGCGGGCGTGCCGGACGGCGTGCTGAACGCGGTAGCTGGCGATACGCACGCCATCAGCGACGCCATTATGGCTTCCCGCGCGGTGCGTAAAATCTCCTTCACCGGTTCCACCGCAGTGGGAAAAACGCTGATGCGGAACGCGGCAGAAACCATGAAAAAAGTGTCGATGGAGCTGGGCGGCAACGCGCCCTATATCGTGTTTGACGATGCCGATATCGACGCGGCGGTGCAGGGCGCTATTGCCAACAAATTCCGTAACGCCGGCCAGGTGTGCGTCAGCGTTAACCGCTTCTATATCCACAACGCAATATATGACCGCTTTGTGCATCAGCTGGCTGAGGCGGTGGGCAAACTGAAAGTGGGCAACGGCGTGGAGCCGGGCGTGGTGGTCGGGCCGCTGATTGAGGCGTCCGCCGTGGAGAAAGTGGCGGAGCATGTCAAAGATGCGCTGAGCAAAGGCGGGAAACTGCTGGTGGGCGGCGAGCGCCATCCGCTGGGCGGCAACTTCTGGCAGCCGACGGTGATTGCCGATGCGCATGAAGAGATGCAGCTGGCGCAGGAAGAGACCTTCGGTCCGGTGGCCGCCTGCTTCCGCTTTGACGATGAAGCTGAGGTGATCGCGCGCGCCAACAATACCGAATACGGTCTGGCGGCTTACTTCTATACGCAGAATCTGCAGCGCGTGTTCCGCGTTTCGGCGGCGCTGGAAGCCGGCATGATTGGCATCAACGAGTGCGCGGTCTCGACCGAGCTGGCGCCGTTTGGCGGCGTGAAAGAGTCCGGACTGGGACGCGAAGGATCGGTGCTGGGCATGGAAGAGTATCTGGAAGTCAAAGCGCTGCATCTCGGCGGTCTGGCGTAGCGAGAGGATGTCACCATGAGAACCGAGCGTTTCGACTTCAATGAAATCGTCGATCAGGCTCATTTCTACCGTCAGTTTTGCGAACGTTTCGCGCTGGCGGATCGCACCATTCACGATCTGGACGATCTGTGGGAAATGATCATCGGCGAGCAGATCCCGCTGCCGCTGGAAATTGCGTTTATCAATCTGGGGAAAGGGCAGAAACGCCGCTATGGTGCGCTGATATTGCTATTCGATGAGGCAGAAGAGGAGCTGGAAGGCCAGCTCCGCTTTAATGTTCAGTAGCACAACCAAAAAGGGCCCCGGCAGGCGGGGCCAAAGGGTTCGTCAGAATTGACGAGGAATTATTTGTACAGCTCTGCAGTCAGGTGATAGCTGTCACCGGTGCGCGCTTCAATCACTTTATACGCGCTGGCACCCTGCTCATCGGCTTTCTGAGAAAGCTGAGCGCGGTAATCCATAGGTGAGCCGCCTGTTCCGCTAACGGTAATGGTCTGGCCGGTAGATTGCAGATTCTGCGCGGATTCATCCGTTACCAGTTGGGCAGCTGAAGCGCCAAAAGCGAACAGAGAAAGCAGCGTAGCGGTTGCGATGGTTGTTTTGATTTTCATAATTCGTCTCCTCATTAGAATCAACAACCTGCGGCACTAAGAGGGTAAGCGGGTCGTCGATCTTCTCCCGGCGACTGCATAACGCCGGATCGATAGTTAAAGTTTATTTGTACAGTTCAGCCGTCACGTGGAAGGTGTTGTCCTGATTGTTCTCAATGATGCGGTAATGGCTGGCACCCTGAGCATCGGCTTTCTGGGACAGTTCCTGACGGATATTGGTCTGGTCGCCGTCGACGCCGCTCACGCTAATGGTCTGATTCAGCGGCTGCAGATTTTCAGCTTGGGTGTTGGTTACCAGGGTGGCAGCACTGGCGCCAAAAGACAGAACGGAAGCCAGACTCAGTACAGCAATAGATAATTTGGTTTTCATGATTCACTCTCCTGAAATGGGGTGGGCAACCTGAGAGGCAAACGCCTCTCAAACGGGTCGCCGTTCACACTGCATCTTGTTCCGGCAAACTTATTTATAAAGTTCCGCGGTTGCGTGGTAGCTGTTGTCGTTATAAGCCTCAACAACGCGATAGGCTTTAGCACCTTGCGCTTCAGCTTTGGCGTTCAGCTGCTGATGGATATCCATCGGTGAGCCGCCAATGCCGCTGACGCTGATGGTACCGACCGGCTGCAGGTTCGCTGCCTGTTCGGCGTTGATAGAATCTGCGGCGAAAGCACCAAATGACAGGGCAGATAGAACACTCAGGGTGGCGATAGTAGTTTTAACGTTCATGGTATTTTTCCTCGTCTTCTGTTTTTCTCTTTTTGATTTCGTGTGATTTGCATCACGAAAAGAAGTATAGATCTAATCACCCATGAAATTAATATCCCGCTAATAATGATTGGTTGTAATTCTTTATCCTTATGGCACATTTTTATAACGCAAAGTTATTAAAACCGCCTGGATCTTAACCGGGAGGGTGTATTTCCATGCAAAAACAATGATCTGCATCAAATTATCTTTTTGTGCGAAACAATGTGGTTGATCAAGCTGGCTGTGCGCTAAAAGCAAGAGATAACCGCTAAGCACTAATTGTAAAGCAGCGTAAAATAGCGCAAAGGGTTAAGCAGGCGAAAAGGTCGTACCAATAATTTCGCGCATTGAGAACCCGGCGGAATATGGCTAAGCAGTTATTTTGTAAGGTGTTGGCGGTAAAACAGCGGGAGAAGCGCGGGCGGGCAGGCAAGGTTACCGGCAGGTAAACCGCCGGTAACAGACAGGGTTTTATAGTTCCTGTTCGAATAACACCAGCACGGCGTCATACAGCTGCTTCACCGTAAAGGCGCGCGCTGGCGTAATAAAGATGGTGTCGTCACCGGCGATGGTGCCGAGAATGCCTTCGGCTTTGCCGAGGGAGTCGAGCAGGCGGGCGATCAGCTGGGCCGCGCCCGGGCTGGTATGAATCACTACCAGCGCATCGTTATAGTCGATATCCAGCACCAGATTCTTCAGCGGGCTGGTGGTGGTGGGCACGCCCAGTTCGGCTGGCAGGCAGTACACCATCTCCATTTTGGCGTTACGCGTGCGCACCGCACCAAACTTGGTCAGCATACGAGAAACTTTTGACTGGTTGATGTTGCCGAAGCCGTCTTCCTGCAGCGCCTGGACAATTTCGCCCTGAGAGCTGAACTTTTCTTCTTTCAGTAAGGCTTTGAACGCCTTTATCAGATCGTCTTGTTTAGATGGGTTTCGCATAAGCTACCAATAAAAGAGGGTTGCAGCAGGCAACAGGCCCGTCGCAGATAAATTATTATGCATTTAGATGAATTTTTATGCAATAAGCGGATGCGTGAATTCACGGCATGCGCGTGTGGGGCGGGCATGATAACAGAGTTTTATCCTGCACCAAAATCGCGCGCTGGCGCGCAAAGCGAAGGTTGCAAAGTTGTTATATTATTGAAGTGGTAACAACAAAACGATGATCATTGCCGTCCATAGTCTTCTGGCTGCGACTGGATCATTCAGGCGACTTCTGAAGTGGAGATGTCTCGGGAGCCGATTGCGGCGTAATGTTATTGCGCGACAGGTGTGTCGCTATCGCCTGAGAAGTTGATTAAACTCGTAACCTGATGGATTTCCGGCATATCTCTGCCCCACCTTAATAAGGAGTTCAGGATGAAAGTTGCCGTTCTCGGTGCAGCTGGTGGTATTGGCCAGGCACTCGCTCTGCTGCTCAAGACCCAATTACCCGCAGGTTCAGCCCTCTCACTGTATGACATTGCCCCGGTGACGCCAGGCGTCGCGGTTGATCTCAGCCACATTCCTACCGCCGTGAAAGTCGAAGGGTTCAGTGGCGAAGATGCCACGCCGGCTCTGCACGGCGCCGATGTGGTGCTGATCTCGGCCGGTGTGGCACGCAAACCTGGCATGGACCGCGCCGATCTGTTTAACGTCAACGCCGGTATCGTGCGTAACCTGATTGAACAGGTGGCAACCTCTGCGCCAAAAGCGCTGATTGGCGTCATCACTAACCCGGTAAATACCACGGTGGCGATTGCCGCCGAAGTGCTGAAAAAAGCCGGGGTGTACGATAAAAACCGGCTGTTTGGCGTCTCGACGCTGGATGTGATTCGCGCCAACACCTTTGTCGCTGCCCTGAAGGGCAAACAGCCTACGGAGATTGAAGTGCCGGTGGTCGGCGGGCATTCAGGCGTGACAATTCTGCCGCTGCTGTCGCAGGTTAAAGGCGTCAGCTTCAGCGAGCAGGAGATCGCCGACCTGACGAAACGTATTCAGAATGCCGGTACCGAAGTGGTGGAAGCCAAAGCCGGTGGCGGCTCGGCGACGCTGTCAATGGGCCAGGCGGCTGCGCGCTTTGGTCTGTCGCTGATTCGTGCCCTGCAGGGCGAAGCCAATGTCGTAGAGTGCGCCTATGTGGAAGGCGACGGCGAGTACGCGCGCTTCTTCTCGCAGCCGCTGCTGCTGGGCAAAAACGGTATCGCCGAACGCCGTCCGCTCGGGCCGCTCAGTGATTTCGAACAGCAGGCGCTCAACGGCATGCTGGAGACGCTGAAAAAAGATATCGCGCAGGGCGAAGAGTTTGTGAAGTAACCCGCGCGTAAAGAAAAAACGCCCGGCGCATGCCGGGCGTTTTGTTTTACAGGCCACCGGATTTGAAGGTCCGGCTGGCAGCCGAACCGTTGCTGGCCGGCGTTTTGCGCCCCAGCGTTTCCATCCGTACCTGGAACGGCGGGAACGGCATCTCAATGCCATGCTCTTCAAAGCCGCGCAGAATCAGCTGATGCAGCTCATGACGCAGCGGCATACGATGGCCCATCTCCGCCGCGTGCACGCGCAGCTCAAACAGCTGAATGCCCTGCTGCAAGTCCACCAGGAACACATCCGGCGCCGGCATATCCAGTACGTAGGTACAGCGATCGGCCGCCTGCTTCAGGATGGTCGTCACCTCTTCGCTGTTAACGTGGGCCGGTGCCGGAATGGTCAGCACCACGCGCGTCACCGAGTCCGACAGCGACCAGTTGACGAACTGCTCGGTGATAAAGGCCTTGTTCGGCACGATAATCTCTTTGCGGTCCCAGTCGGTAATGGTGGTGGCGCGCGTATTGATGCGGGTGATGCTGCCGGTCAAATCGCGAATGGTCACGGTATCGCCAATACGAATTGGTTTCTCAAACAGGATGATCAGGCCGGAGATAAAGTTGGCAAAGATCTCCTGCATCCCAAAGCCCAGTCCCAGACCCAGCGCCGCTACCAGCCACTGCAGTTTTGACCACTCCACGCCAATAATCGAGAAGCCAATCAGACCGCCGACCAGCATCAGCGCGTATTTGGTCAGGGTGGTAATGGCGTAACCGGTGCCGGGCGACAGGCTGAGGTGTTGCAGCAGCGCCAGCTCCAGCAGCGCCGGCATATTGCGAACCAGCTGGGTGGTAATGATAAAGATCAGGATGGCGATCAGCACGGCACCCAGCGTAATGGGCTGTACGCTCTCGACGCCCTGCACCGTGGTGCTGGCATCCCACAGCGGAATGTTGTCGAGGAAGCTGAACGCGGAGTGGATCTCAGACCACAGCACAATCACCGACACCAGCGCAATCAGCGTCAGAATCGAGCGGACCAGCCGCAGCGACTGCGCGCTGATCGCATCCAGATCGATAATCGGCTCTTCGACTTCCACGGTATCGGTGCTGACGGCAGACTGCTGCTCTTTTTCCTCTTCGCTGCGCGCGCGGTTGGCCAGCATATCGGCACGACGCTGACGCGCGCGGTCAAAGGCGATGCGGCGGCGCTGAATCAGCATCCAGCGGCGAATGATGTGATAAATCACCAGCAGGAAGAACCAGATGCCGACCGAAGTTTCCAGACGCGCCAGCAGCGCCTGCGCGGTGGCCAGATAGCCAATGCAGGAGGCCAGCGCCGCCACCAGCGGAATGGCGATCATCAGGTTCCACAGAATCCGGTTAACGAAGTTGTCGCCGTCGCCCTCTTTATCTAAATAGAGCGGGATACCGGCGCGTTTCAGGCTGACGGTGACAATGCTCAGCGCCCCGCAGATCAGAATAAAGCACAGGCGCCCCAGCGTGGCGGAGAACTGCGGATCGTCGAGATTGGCGAAAGCAATCAGCAGCATAATCAGCGGTACGATCAGGCCGACCGTCAGCGAGTAATAACGCATGGCGCGCGCGACCCGCGCCTGCGGCCAGCGGAAGTGCACGACAAACAGGCCGTCAGGACGGGCAAACGCCGCGCTGATCATGAATGCCCACAGCAGTGGCAGGGTGGCAGTGATGCCATCGCCAATCGCCACGGCAAACGGGTAAGGCCAGGCGTGCTGCAGGCCAAAGCCGAGCGCGGCCCACAGCACCGGCAGCGGCACCGCGACCAGAATCGACCAGAAGACGGTGCGCAGCGTCAGGCTGAAGCGGTCCTGGGTCACTTTCCCCACGCGGCTGGCTGCGCGCGCCATAAAGGCGTTGTAGTGACGACGCGTGCTGATGCTAAAGCCCACCAGCAGAATGGCGCCGATGATCGGCAGCACCGTTTCGCGGTTAGTGAACATCATCGCCAGCGCTTTGCCCAACTGGCCCAGCGTGTCCAGCGACAGCAGGCGCGTCAGATCGGTGGCCACGTCCAGCGGATATTTCAGGCCAACCGGGCTGACGTCGGCGGTCCAGAACAAATAGCGGTGCGTCGCCTCTTTGACTTCACTCAGCGCGTCCTGCAGCTGCGTATTGGAAACCTTCAGCTTGGTGATTTCCAGAATCAGCGTGTCGCAGCCGGAAATCAGTGAGTTCAGCAGTTCACGCTGGGTTTTCAGCTGGGCATCCAGAATGCGCGTCTGTTCACTGGTGAACGGCGTGCCGTCCGCCTGTTTCTCTTTGCGCAGCGCCTGCTGGCGCTCCAGCAGGTCTTCATAATGCAGCCGCTGCACGCGCAGCTGGCCCATTTCACTGTCGATCTGCTGGGATTTCGGCATCTCCGGCAGGCGCGCCACCTGCGCGCGCAGCGCTTCACCCAGCAGATTCGACACGCCCAGCCACTGTGACTGCTCGCGCAGCGTGCTCAGCGCCTGGCGCACCTGCAATGTCTGATTGGTGGCGAGACGCTGCTGCGAGGCCACCAGATCCATACGCTGCGCCTGCTGATTCAGATCGGCGGAGAGCTCGCGGTTAACGCGGAACTGATCGCTGATGGAGGCCGGCAGGTCGCCGCTGTTTTCCGCCAGCTGTTCGGTGCGCTCCAGCGCCAGTTCGGCTTCGCGCTGACGCTGGTTGTTGAGCTGATTGCGCAGCGCCTGCAGATAGTTATCCAGCTGGGTCGCTTTGCGCTGATGCACTTCCGCGCGCATGCGCGCCAGCTCCTGACGGTTATTGGCCGACAGCTGCGCCAGCTCCAGTTCGTCTACCCGCGCTTTACTGGCAGCGCTCTCGGTCTGACGCGCATAAATCTGCGCCTGTGCCAGCGGGGTAGCGGCAGCCGCCACGCCCTGTGCGCGCCGTTCGCTTTCGGTCATGGCGCGCCGCGCATCGGTCTGCTGCTGCGGCAGCTGCGACAGAGAATCGCTGATTTCGCGGGCGCGATCCTGCTCCTGCTGCGCCTGGCGGCTCTCCTCCAGCAGCTGGCTGCTAACCTGCAGGATCTCCTGATCCAGCTCGGCATTGCTCATGTTGCTGCGCACTGGCTTGCTGCTGTCAGTCAGCGTGGCGATTTGCTGACGCAGCTCGCGCGCCAGCCGCGGGAAATCATCGATCACCTGCTGATACTGTTTCGCCCGTTCCAGCGAGTCGTCGCGTTCGGACAGGAAGTTAATTGCTGCTTCCAGCGCCTGCACCTGTTCGGCCTGGCTGGGCGAGCTTTTCGCGGATTTCGCCGTTTCCAGATCCTGTTTCAGCTGGCTGGCGGGTGGAACGGTGGCGGCAAAGACGGTGCTGCTGAGCACCAGGCTCAGCAGCAGAAAAAGAGAGGCGCGCACGGCGGTGTTTCCCGGAATTAGTCGATGAGCGGAGCGCTGTCGCCGGGCTGCGGCAGGGCGATAGCCAGCGGCTGACCCAGGCGGGTTTTGCTTTCGGCTTCAAGGCTTTCAGCCAGCTTAACGCGGTTCGGCGCGAACAGGTTGATCACCGTCGAGCCCAGCTTAAAGCGGCCCATCTCCTGACCTTTCAGCAGCACGACCGCGCCATCATGATCGGCCGATGGGTAGCGCCAGCGTTTGATCACCCCTTCGCGCGGCGGCGTCACGGTGCCGGCCCAGACGGTTTCGATGCTGCCGACGATGGTGGCGCCCACGAGGATCTGCACCATCGGGCCGTGATCGGTATCGAATACGCAGATCACGCGTTCGTTACGGGCAAACAGGTTCGGGATGTTGCGCGCGGTCAGCGGGTTAACCGAGTAGAGATCGCCCGGCACGTAGATCATTTCGCGCAGGATGCCGTTACACGGCATGTGCACGCGGTGGTAGTCGCGCGGCGCAAGGTACGTGGTAACGAACTCACCGTCGACAAATTTTTCCGCCAGATCGTCATTGCCGGCCAGCAGCGCCTGCAGCGAGTAGGTGTGGCCTTTGGCCTGGAAGATCTGATCACCAGCAATACGGCCCAGCTGGCTGATGGCGCCATCCGCTGGCAAGGCCAGCAGCGAAGCGTCCGGATCGATAGGGCGTGCCCCCTCTTTTAACGGGCGTACAAAGAAGTCGTTAAAGGTGCGGTAGCTGCCGGTGTGCGGCTTGCTGGCTTCCGCCATATCCACTTTGTAGAACCAGACAAAAATGTCGATGACCGCTTTGGTCAGCCAGCCAGCGCGGCGGCTGGCGCCCCAACCGGCGAGTTCGGTCAGCGCTTTTTTAGGCAGAATGTGATTCAGGCCGAGTTTAAAACGATCAAACACCGTTGCCTCCTGGCTTAATAACGTTTGGTTTACACAAAAGGGGGCGGATTGTAGCAGCGCCCCGGTCAGTTGGCGAATGTGCCGTTGTACCCGTTAATCTTCGCTGGCGGAAAAGTTTTTACGCGTTTTTACCTGCGCCATGCTCTCCAGAATACGGTGGTAGTTATCGAAGCGTGAAATGTCGATGATCCCGTTCTCCACCGCTTCGCGGATGGCGCAGCCTGGGTCGTTGTCGTGCTTGCAGTCACGGAACTTGCAACCGCCGAGAAATTCACGAAATTCGACAAATCCCTGGGTAATTTGTTCCGGCTCCAGATGCCACAAACCGAACTCGCGCACGCCAGGTGAATCGATGACATCGCCGCCGTGCGGGAAGTGATACAGCCGTGAGGCGGTGGTGGTGTGCTGGCCGAGGCCGGACACATCCGATACATCATTGGTCAGGATCTCATCGCCTGCCAGGTCGAGGCCGAGCAGGTTGTTCAGCAGGCTGGATTTACCCACGCCCGACTGGCCGGCAAAAATGCTGACCCGGCCGGTGAGCGCCGCTTCCAGATCCTTCAGTCCATCTTTGGCGCGGCTCGACACCATCAGTACGCGATAGCCAATGTGGCGATAGATATCCATCTGCTCATCGACAAACGCCCGCGCGTCGTCATCCAGCAGATCGGTTTTATTCAGTACCAGCAGCGGTTCCACGCCGAGCGTTTCGCTGGCCACCAGATAGCGATCGATAATGTTCAGCGACAGCTCCGGCAGGATCGCCGACACAATTATGATCTGATCAATGTTAGCGGCGATCGGTTTCACGCCGTCATAGAAGTCCGGGCGCGTCAGCACCGTCTGGCGCGGGTGCACGGCTTCAACAATTCCTTTGCCACCGTTTTCGCCGGCGGCGCGCCACACCACGCGGTCACCGGTGACCAGCGAGCGAATGGTGCGGCGGATATTACAGCGATGCACCTCGCCGGCGCTGTCTTCCACATCCGCGTGCATGCCAAAGCGGCTGATCACTACGCCCTCAGAGGCTTCACCAAACAGGCTGTCGTCCGGTTCCGGCTTTTCGTTCCGTTGCTGCAGACGACGCTGATGGTTGGCGCTGACGCGACGTTGTTGACCCTTCGACAATTTATTTTTGCTCACGCATCCTCTCACGCTTTCGCCAGGCTTCGCCCCGCTGGGCAAAACGTCTATGATACACCTTAATTCAGGCTAATGACGACTTTGGCAACAGGCGGGAAATGCATGACAGCGGGAAATGAAAACAATCTGATTTGGATCGACCTGGAAATGACCGGACTGGATCCGGAGCGCGATCGCATTATTGAGATCGCCACGATTGTAACGGACGCCAATCTTAATATTCTGGCCGAAGGTCCGGTACTGGCGGTGCATCAGTCCGATGCGCAGCTGGCGCTGATGGATGACTGGAACGTACGCACCCACACCAATAGCGGGCTGGTTGCGCGCGTGAAGGCCAGCCAGCATGACGATCGTGCGGCGGAGCAGGCGACGATTGCGTTTCTGCAGCAGTGGGTTCCGGCCAACACCTCACCGATTTGCGGCAACAGCATTGGCCAGGATCGCCGCTTCCTGTTTAAGTACATGCCGGAGCTGGAAGCCTATTTCCACTACCGCTATCTCGATGTCAGCACGCTGAAAGAGCTGGCGCGCCGCTGGAAGCCAGAGATTCTGCCGGGCTTTAAAAAAGCCAGTACGCATCAGGCGCTGGACGACATTCGCGAGTCCATTGCCGAGCTGGCCTACTACCGCGAGCACTTCCTGCAGCTGTAAATCAACGCGGGTGCGCAGGAAAGCAGCAGTTTGCCGATTAAAACAGCAAACGCGCGCAAAGCGCAAAATTTTGCTTTGCAACGCTTGCGGCGGGAAGGATTTCTCGTATAATGCGCACCCCGTACCGGTGAAGAATTTACAACAGGTACGGTGCAGTAAAAGTAACAAATGTTCTGAATCAGGTAGTTCAGTTGCGCTAAGGCGGTCAACGCCGCAGCAGATTGAAAGACAATGATGCGGGAATAGCTCAGTTGGTAGAGCACGACCTTGCCAAGGTCGGGGTCGCGAGTTCGAGTCTCGTTTCCCGCTCCAGAACGTGCAGTAAAAAGTAATGCATCAGAATTAAGGATTTCAACTGCGTCCAGGCCGTTAAAGCCGCAGCGCAATGAAAGACGACGATTATGCGGGAATAGCTCAGTTGGTAGAGCACGACCTTGCCAAGGTCGGGGTCGCGAGTTCGAGTCTCGTTTCCCGCTCCAGTCTCTGTTGCAGTACGCCATCCAAATCACGGATTTAGTCTTTTTGCGGTTGTTGTGACTTAAGAATGCCGGTACATAATCGAGTATTTGAGTTTGCAACAAGGCGGCAACTGAGCGAATCCCTGGGAGCTTACACGAGTAAGTGACCTGGGTGAGCGAAGGCAGCCAACGCCGTGGCAGACTAAAATACGAAGATTATGCGGGAATAGCTCAGTTGGTAGAGCACGACCTTGCCAAGGTCGGGGTCGCGAGTTCGAGTCTCGTTTCCCGCTCCAGATTTTCATATTCACTAAAGTTATTTGCCCGCGGGCACAATCAGACATACAACTGCTGCAGTCGTTTTACCTGTGCGGTTCCGTTTGTTATCTGGAAATTTTGCACGCCGCGTGAGTGCCCAGGATGTCTGCGTCTGTTGCAGTAATCTTACAGGTTATCCACAATGCGCCCGCAACGTGCTGACGGCGTTTTACCCTATCTGCAAAACCGTTTTGAACAGAGTTATCCACAAGCTCTGGACAAGCCCCTGCGCGCAAAACCCGACGTAAATGTTTACAGTAATTATCTAACTCTATGTTTTTTATTGGGTAAATGATATTTCAGACTGTGAATGCCCCTTTTAGACGAAATAACGATCCACGTCACTATTCGGGGAAATAATTTTATTCACAGCATGTGGAAAAGCATAATATCCTGCGCGATTGCTCAATCATGCATCACGCGGTAACCCTTTCTCGACGGCGCGCACCAGCCGCTGCTGCTGTGCCGATTGCACCTCTACCGCCTGCGCCGCGCGCTTTTGCCGCTGCTGCGCGATCGCCCAGTCAATGTGCTCATCCAGCAGCGGATGTCCACCGCGCCGCTGTTCTAATGCCGTGAGATTCTCGGGTGCCCAGGGCGCATTACCCAGCGCCACCGCTACGTTACGCAGCCAGCGCAGATGGCCGATGCGGCGAATGGCGGAGCCTTCCGTGACGCGCAGAAAACGGGCTTCATCCCAGCCGAATAGTTCGACCAGCTGCGGCGCGTGCAGCACCGCGCGCGGCGAAAAATCCTCTTCATCGGTCAGCTGACCATAGCGGTTCCACGGGCAGATCAGCTGGCAGTCGTCACAGCCGTAAATGCGGTTGCCGATCAGCGGACGCAGCGCTTCGGGAATGGCGCCTTCCAGTTCAATGGTGAGATAGGAGATGCAGCGGCGCGCATCGACGACATAAGGTTCGACGATGGCGCCGGTCGGGCAGATGGTCATGCAGGCGACGCAGCGGCCGCACTGCTCTTGCTGCGGCTCATCCACCGGCAGCGGGAGATCAATCAGCAGTTCGCCGAGGAAAAACCACGAGCCGGCTTCGCGATTCAGCACCAGCGAATGTTTGCCGGTCCAGCCGAGTCCGGCTTTGACGGCAATCGGCCGCTCCAGAATCGGCGCGGAGTCGACAAACGGACGAAAATTGAGTTCGCCGCAGTGGGCCTGGATTTTTTCTCCGAGCTTTTTCAGTCGATTGCGCAATACTTTGTGGTAATCGCGGCCCAGCGCGTAGCGGCTGACATAACCCAGCTGTGGGTTTTTTAACGTGCTGGCAAACGCGGCTTTGGCCGGAAGATAGTTCATGCGCACGCTGATCACGCGCAGCGTGCCGGGCAGCAGTTCATGCGGACGGGCGCGCATCATGCCGTGACGCGCCATCCAGTCCATCTCGCCGTGATACTGTTTCTCCAGCCACTGCTGCAGTTTCGGCTCTTCGGCGCTCAGGTCGGTATCGCAAATACCCACCTGCTGAAAACCGAGTTCGCGCCCCCACTGTTTAATCTGTTGAGCGAGCTGTTGAAGATCGAGAGGGTATGACATGAGAGACCAGGCAATTGAAGCAAACGCACGCAGTTTACCACACTCTGTCTGGCCTGCGCAGGCCATGCCGCAACTGGAGTGCGACGCCGCCGATAGCCTGGGCCTGACGCTGTATGAACTGATGCAGCGCGCCGGGCAGGCCAGTTATGAACGGATTCGCCAGCAGTGGCCGCAGGCGCAGCACTGGCTGATTTTATGCGGCCACGGTAATAACGGCGGCGATGGCTATGTGGTGGCGCGGCTGGCGTTGGCCGCCGGGCTAAGCGTGACGCTGCTGGCCTGTGACAGCGAACGTCCGCTGCCGGAAGAAGCACAGCAGGCGCGCGACGGCTGGCTGGCGGCGGGCGGCGTGATTCATGCCGCCGACGCTGCCTGGCCGGAACACATCGACGTGATTGTTGATGCGCTGCTGGGCACCGGGCTGAATCGCGCGCCTGCCGCGCCTTATCAGTCGCTGATCGAACAGATCAATGCGCACGCCGCGCCGGTGTTTGCCGTCGATATTCCTTCCGGGCTGGTGGCCGCGACCGGCACCACGCCAGGGGCGGCGGTCGTGGCGGACTGCACGTTAAGTATGATTGCGCTGAAGCCCGGTCAGCTCACCGGCAAAGCGCGTGACCACGTCGGCGTGCTGCATTGCGCGACGCTTGGCCTGGACGCGTTTCTGGCTGGCGAGCCGGCGCCGATTCATCGCTACGCTGCAGCAGATTTACCGCGCTGGCTGAAGCCGCGCAAAGCCACCTCGCATAAGGGCGATCACGGCCGTTTGCTGGTGGTCGGCGGCGACAGCGGCACGGCCGGCGCGATCCGCATGACCGGCGAAGCGGCGCTGCGCAGCGGTGCCGGGCTTGTGCGGGTGTTAACGCATGAAGATAATATTGGTCCGATTCTCAGCGCACGGCCGGAGCTGATGGTGGATGCCCTGAGCGACGCGCGGCTGGACGACGCGCTGGCGTGGGCGGATGTCATCGCCATCGGCCCCGGTCTTGGCCAGCGTGAATGGGCTCAGAAGGCACTGAAAAAGGTGGCACTGAGTGAAAAGCCGATGCTTTGGGATGCTGATGCGCTTAACCTGCTGGCAATCAATGCAGATAACCGTCAGAATCGCATCATTACGCCGCATCCCGGCGAGGCCGCACGCCTGCTCGGGGTGAAAACCGCAGAGATTGAGAGTGACCGCTTACACGCCGCGCAAACCCTGGCAAACCGCTATGGCGGCGTGGTGGTGCTGAAAGGTGCCGGTACGGTAATTGCCAGCGCGACGGGCGACATGGCGATTGCGGATGTCGGCAATGCAGGCATGGCGTCCGGCGGTATGGGCGATGTGCTGAGCGGTATTATCGCCGCCCTGCTGGGCCAGCAGGCCACGCTGTTTGACGCCGCCTGTGCGGGCTGTGTCGCGCACGGTGCCGCGGCGGATGCGGTAGCGCGACAGCGCGGGACGCGCGGCATGTTAGCCACTGATTTGTTCGCACTGCTGTGGCAGTTTGTTAATCCAGAGATGATCCAATAATAAAGCATGAAGACCTGTGTTATTCCTTTGCCCGATGAGGCGGCAACCCTGAATCTGGGTGCGCAACTGGCCCGCGTTTGCAGCAGCGCGGTGGTGATCTATCTGTATGGCGATCTGGGTGCCGGTAAAACCACCTTCAGCCGCGGCTTTTTGCAGGCGCTTGGCCATCAGGGCAACGTCAAAAGTCCAACCTATACGCTGGTTGAGCCCTATCAGCTGGGCGACCGCAGCCTGTACCATTTCGATCTCTATCGCCTCGCCGACCCGGAAGAGCTGGAGTTTATGGGCATCCGTGACTACTTCAGCGGCGACGCGCTGTGCCTGGTTGAGTGGCCGCAGCAGGGCGCAGGTGTGCTGCCAGAGCCAGATCTGGCACTGACGCTAAGCTACGTCGCCAGCGCGCGCGCAGCGGAAATCAGCGCGCATTCGCCGCTCGGCGACACGCTGCTGCAGCAGTTTCAGCAGGGCAGGGAACCGGCATGATGTCACGCGTTACCGGGATGATGCTCGCCCTGCTGTGTCTGTTCTCCTCGTCGGCGCTGGCCGCGACACTATCGGATATCAAAGTCGATAACGGCGACAGCCAGGCGACGGTGACCCTGAGCTTCAACGGCCAGCCGGTGTATGGCTTCTTTCCGCTACACAACCCGAACCGGGTGGTGCTGGATATTCGCCAGAGCGGCAATATACAGGGGCTGCCGCTCAACTTTAGCGGCGAAAACATCGTTAAACGGATTCGTAATAGCCAGCCGAAGGATAAGCAGAGCATCCGGCTGGTGTTTGAGCTGACCCAGGCGGCGAAAACGCGCGCCAGTACGCAGCGCGACGGCAATCAGTACCGCGTGGTCTTCACCATCAGCGGCACTCAGCCGGCCAGACGCAGCACCGCGGCGGCACCGGTGACGCGTGCGCGCCAGAGCGACAGCGCTACGACCAGCCAGGGCAATCCGTTCAACGCCAATCCGGTGACGGCGGTGACCAGCAGCAACACCACGGTGCGTCCGGGCGGTGCTGTCAGCCGTAATGATGCGGTGATCGTGGCGATTGATGCCGGTCACGGCGGTCAGGATCCTGGCGCGTCGGGCCAGCACGGCTTACATGAAAAGAATGTCACCATCGCCATCGCGCGGAAGCTCAAGGCGCTGATGGATCAGGACCCGATGTTTAAACCGGTGCTGACGCGTAACGGCGACTACTTTATTTCGGTGATGGGCCGTTCCGAGGTGGCGCGTAAAGAGAACGCTAACCTGCTGGTATCGATTCACGCCGACGCCGCACCGAATCACTCTGCCACCGGGGCTTCGGTTTGGGTGCTGTCCAACCGTCGCGCCAACAGCGAAATGGCTAACTGGCTGGAGCAGAAAGAGAAACAGTCTGAGCTGCTGGGCGGCGCGGGCGATCTGCTGGCGAACAGCCAGGCCGATCCCTACCTGAGCCAGGCGGTGCTGGATCTGCAGTTTGGCCATTCACAGCGCGTCGGCTATGACGTGGCGGTTAAAGTGCTGCAGCAGCTGCGCGGCGTGACGCCGTTGCACAAACGTCTGCCGGAACATGCCAGCCTCGGCGTGCTGCGTTCGCCGGACATCCCTTCTTTACTGGTTGAAACCGGCTTTATCAGTAACGCCGGGGAGGAGCGGCTGCTAGGCAGCAGCGCGTATCAGGAAAAGATTGCCCAGTCGATTTACAAAGGACTGCGTAACTATTTCCTCGCGCATCCGCTGCAATCGGTCCCAAAGGAGGAAAACCGGCCGCTGGATCGCGCACCAGCGGTTAGCGTTGCCAGCAACCCGGCGACCGGCACCGTGCAGTACACCGGTGCTACCCAGCGCCATACCGTGACGCGCGGCGAGACGCTGTCTGGTATTGCCGCGCGATACGGTGTCAGCATGGCGACGCTGCGCGAGCTGAATAACCTGAAGCGCGATGTGGTGTGGGTCGGCCAGCGGCTGAAAGTGCCGGCCGGTTCCGGCGCCAGCAGCGCGGCCAGCCGTCCGGCGCGGCACAAAGTGGTGCGCGGTGATTCGCTGACGGCGATTGCCGCGAAGTACGGCGTCAGCCCGAAAGCCATCATGCAGGCGAATAACATGAAGTCGAGCAACGTGATGCTGGGGCAAAATTTAAAGATTCCACAATCCTGATGAGGGGCTGCGCGCAGCCCATACCTGATAAGGATCACCACCATGCCAATACAGATTTTACCGCCTCAGCTGGCGAACCAGATTGCCGCTGGCGAAGTGGTTGAGCGCCCGGCCTCGGTCGTAAAAGAGCTGGTGGAAAACAGCCTTGATGCCGGAGCGACGCGCATTGAGGTCGATATTGAGAAGGGCGGTGCAAAGCTAATCCGCATCCGCGACAACGGCTGCGGCATTGCCCGAGATGAACTGGCGATGGCGCTGGCCCGCCACGCCACCAGCAAGATCGCCTCGCTGGATGATCTGGAGGCGATTGTCAGCCTCGGCTTTCGCGGCGAAGCGCTGGCGAGTATCAGCTCGGTGTCGCGCCTGACGCTAACGTCGCGCACCGCCGATCAGCAGGAAGCCTGGCAGGCCTATGCCGAAGGGCGCGATATGGCGGTGACGGTCAAACCCGCCGCCCACCCGGTGGGAACCTCGCTGGAAGTGCTCGATCTGTTCTACAACACGCCTGCCCGCCGAAAATTCATGCGCACCGAAAAGACCGAGTTCACCCATATTGATGAGGTGATTCGCCGCATTGCGCTGGCGCGTTTCGACGTCGCCATTTCGCTGACGCACAACGGCAAGCTGATGCGCCAGTATCGCGGCGTGACGCAGGAGGCGCAGCGCGAGCGGCGTCTGGGCGCCATCTGCGGGACACCTTTCATGCAGCACGCGCTACGCATTGACTGGCAGCACGACGATCTGGCGCTGCGCGGCTGGGTGGCCGATCCGGCGGGGTCGCGTCAGGTTACCGACCTGCAGTACTGCTACGTTAACGGTCGCATGATGCGCGACAAGCTGATTAATCACGCCATCCGCCAGGCCTATCAAACCCAGCTCGGTGAAGATCAGCAGCCAGCCTACGTGCTGTATCTGGAGATTGACCCGCACCAGGTGGATGTCAACGTGCATCCCGCGAAGCATGAGGTGCGTTTTCATCAGTCGCGTCTGGTGCATGACTTTATCTGGCAGGGCGTGATGAGCGTGCTGCAGGCCAGTCGCAGCGCCGAATTGCCGCTGGCCCATGCCGAAGAGCCGCCGCCGCAGTGGCAGCCAGAGAACCGCCAGGCCGCCGGGGCGAATCACTTTGCCCAGCCGGCAACCGGCGCGCGCAGCGGTGGCAGCGCGGCATCCGGCGGCACGGGCGGCCAGTGGCAGCCGAAAGAGCCGGGCTATCGCGCGCGTGAAGGGGCGGTTTATCAGCAGCTGATAAAAACACCGGCGGCGGAGACGCCACGCGTACCGGCCGCTGAACCCGCGCCCGCGCCACGCCCGGCACCCGCGCGTGAAGCGCCGCTGGCCGCCCATACGCAAAGTTTTGGCCGGGTGCTCAGCGTGGTACGCGAGCGCTATGCGCTGCTGGAGCGCGGGGAGACGTTGCAGCTGCTGTCATTAAGCGTGGCGGCGCGCTGGCTCAAACAGGCCCAGCTGCAACCCGGCGATGAGGGGCTCAAACCGCAGCCGCTGCTGATCCCGGTACGGCTGAAAATCGCTCACGAAGAGTTAAGCGTGATTGATGCCCAGGCGGCGCTGTTAAGCCAGATGGGCATTGATTTACAACGGGAAGGACAGCATGTGACGCTGCGCGCTGTCCCTTTACCGTTACGAACACAAAATTTACAAATCTTGATTCCAGACCTGTTAGGCTATCTCGCCCGGCAGCAAGAGGTTTCTGCTTCCGCACTGGCCCAGTGGCTGGCGCGACGCGACGATGCGGCAGAACCTCACTGGAATCACTCGCAGGCGATCACGCTGCTGGCAGAGCTCGAACGGCTCTGTCCGCATCTGCTGAAATCGCCGCCTTCAGGTCTGTTACAGACCCTTGAGATTGAGAGCGCGCTAAACGCGTTGAAGCATGAGTGAACTGAACCAGGCTAGCCGGCCAAAGGCAATTTTTTTGATGGGGCCGACCGCCTCCGGTAAGACGGCATTAGCCATTGCGCTGCGTCAGCAACTTCCGGTGGAACTTATTAGCGTTGACTCTGCCTTAATCTATCGCGGGATGGATATTGGCACGGCGAAACCGTCGGCACAGGAGTTGGCGCAGGCACCCCATCGCTTGCTGGACATTCGCGACCCGGCGGAGAGCTATTCCGCTGCTGAGTTTCGTCGCGATGCGCTGGCAGAAATGGCGGAGATTACCCAAAAAGGTAAGATTCCGCTGCTTGTTGGTGGAACCATGCTTTACTTCAAAGCGTTGCTGGAAGGATTGTCGCCGCTGCCCTCGGCCGATCCGGAAGTGCGTCAGCGAATAGAGCAAATGGCGGCGGAAAAAGGCTGGGAAGCCCTGCACCGCCAGCTGTGTGAAATCGATCCGGTCGCCGGTAGTCGTATTCATCCGAATGATCCGCAGAGACTTTCGCGAGCACTGGAAGTTTTTTTTATTTCGGGTAAAACTTTAACGGAACTGACAAAAACGGCCGGTGAAGCGTTACCCTACGATGTGTACCAGTTTGCTATCGCTCCGGCGAGCCGCGAACTGTTACACCAGCGCATCGCGTTGCGTTACGACCAGATGTTAGCGTCAGGTTTTGAAGCGGAGGCTCGGGCACTGTTTGCACGAGGTGATTTGCATACGGACATGCCTTCCATTCGCTGTGTTGGTTACCGTCAGATGTGGTCTTATCTGTCTGGCGAAATCGATTACGACGAAATGGTTTATCGGGGAATTTGCGCCACCCGGCAGCTCGCTAAACGCCAGATGACCTGGTTACGTGGCTGGCCCGACGTCCACTGGTTAGACAGTGACGCGCCAGAATTAGCGCGTAATGCGGTGCTTCAGGTTGTTAGTGCGTAGCAGGGATGATTGTGTACAATTGGTCCGTTATCGTGCGCAAATTTTTACGCAGTTTTTCTGAACCACGGTTCACAAAGTAACAAACAACAAGCATATAAGGAAAAGATAGAATGGCTAAGGGGCAATCATTACAAGACCCGTTTTTGAACGCATTGCGTCGTGAACGTGTACCGGTTTCGATCTATTTGGTGAATGGTATTAAGCTGCAGGGACAAATTGAATCCTTTGATCAGTTCGTCATTCTGTTGAAAAACACGGTAAGCCAGATGGTGTATAAGCACGCCATCTCTACAGTGGTTCCTTCTCGTCCGGTTTCGCACCATAGCAACAACGCGGGCGGCAGCGGTGGCAGTAACTACCACCATGGCGGAAGCAACCAGGGCGCTCAGTCGCAGCCACAACAAGACGGCGATAACGCAGAGTAATTCTGCACGGCCGTAAAGCCAGGGCTGGGGAGCGAGTGCGTTTTCCCGTCCTGGTTATTTTATTTTAGCGAGGTTATAGCTTGTTTGACCGTTATGATGCCGGTGAGCAGGCCGTACTGGTACACATCTGGTTCTCCCAAGACAAAGAGCTGGAAGATTTGCAGGAGTTTGAAACTCTTGTCTCTTCTGCGGGCGTCGATGCGCTGCAAGTGATTACCGGCAGTCGTAAAGCGCCACATCCCAAATATTTTGTCGGTGAAGGAAAGGCAGTTGAAATTGCCGATGCGGTGAAAGCGAGTGGAGCATCGGTCGTTTTATTCGATCATGCCTTATCCCCTGCTCAGGAACGTAATCTTGAGCGGCTGTGCGAATGTCGCGTAATCGATCGCACCGGCTTAATTCTCGATATTTTTGCCCAGCGCGCCCGCACCCATGAAGGGAAATTGCAGGTCGAGCTGGCACAGTTACGCCATCTTGCCACCCGTCTGGTGCGCGGATGGACTCACCTTGAGCGGCAGAAAGGCGGTATCGGCCTGCGTGGACCGGGTGAAACCCAGCTGGAAACCGACCGTCGTTTACTGCGCGGCCGCATCAGCCAGATTCTGTCCCGCCTTGAACGCGTGGAAAAACAGCGTGAGCAGGGACGTCAGGCGCGCGCGAAAGCCGATGTGCCGACCGTCTCCCTGGTGGGCTACACCAACGCCGGCAAATCCACCCTGTTCAACGCCATTACTTCAGCCAACGTGTATGCTGCCGACCAGCTGTTCGCCACGCTGGACCCGACGCTGCGCCGCCTCAACGTGGCCGATGTCGGCGAAGTGGTGCTGGCGGATACGGTAGGCTTTATCCGACACCTGCCGCATGACTTAGTGGCGGCGTTTAAAGCCACCCTGCAGGAAACCCGTCAGGCGTCGCTGCTGCTGCACGTGATTGACGCCGCGGATTTGCGCGTCAATGACAACATCGACGCCGTAAACGAAGTGCTGGCAGAGATTGAAGCCGATGAGATTCCGGTGCTGCTGGTGATGAACAAGATCGATATGCTGGATGGCTTTGAGCCGCGTATCGATCGCGACGAAGAAAACCGGCCGACGCGCGTGTGGCTGTCGGCGCAGAGCGGTGCCGGTTTGCCGCTGCTGTGGCAGGCGCTGTCCGAGCGCTTAGCCGGTGAAGTGGCGCAGTATGATTTACGTCTGCCGCCGGAAGCGGGCCGCCTGCGCAGCCGCTTCTATCAGTTGCAGGCGATTGAAAAAGAGTGGAATGAAGAAGATGGCTGCGTAGGTTTGCAGGTGCGAATGCCGATTGTTGACTGGCGCCGCTTGTGCAAGCAGGAACCGCAGCTCGCCAGTTATATTGTTTGACCGTTGCCCAACTCATTTACCCCAAGACGTGCCCGGCACGTGGCAGGGTAAACTTATATACAATAAATGGAGTAGAGACATGGCGTGGAATCAGCCCGGAAATAACGGACAGGACCGCGACCCGTGGGGAAGCAGCAATAACCAAGGCGGCAACTCTGGGGGAAATAAAGGAGGTCGCGATCAGGGACCTCCTGATCTGGATGATATCTTCCGTAAGCTGAGTAAAAAACTCGGCGGACTGGGCGGTGGCAAACAGAGCGATAACGGCCAGCGCAGCGGCGGCAGCGGTGGCAAACTGGTTGGCATTGTCGCCGTGGCGGCAGTGGTTATCTGGGCAGCCAGTGGTTTCTACACCATCAAAGAAGCGGAGCGCGGGGTCGTGACGCGTTTCGGCAAATTCAGCCATCTGGTTGAGCCTGGCCTCAACTGGAAACCGACCTTTATCGATCAGGTGCGGGCCGTCAACGTCGAAGCGGTGCGTGAGCTGGCGGCGTCGGGCGTGATGCTGACTTCGGACGAGAACGTGGTGCGCGTGGAGATGAACGTGCAGTACCGCGTGACCGATCCGGAGCGCTACCTGTATGCGGTGACCAGTGCCGATGACAGCCTGCGTCAGGCCACTGACAGCGCGCTGCGCGGCGTGATTGGCCGCTCGACCATGGACCGTATCCTCACCGAAGGCCGTACCGTCGTGCGTAGCGATACCCAGCGTGAAATCGACGAAACCATTCGTCCTTACAACATGGGTATTACGCTGCTTGACGTCAACTTCCAGGCGGCGCGTCCACCGGAAGAGGTCAAAGCCGCGTTTGACGATGCGATTGCCGCCCGCGAAAACCGCGAGCAGTACGTGCGTGAAGCTGAAGCGTACGCCAACGAAGTGCAGCCGCGTGCAAACGGCCAGGCGCAGCGTATTCTTGAAGAGGCGCGAGCCTACAAAGAGCGGACTGTGCTGGAAGCGCAGGGTGAAGTGGCGCGGTTCGCGCGTCTGCTGCCGGAGTACAAAGCCGCACCGCAGATCACCAAAGAACGTCTCTACATTGAAAGCATGGAGCGCGTGCTCAGCCATACCCGCAAAGTGCTGGTTAACGACCGCGGCAATAGCCTGATGGTGCTGCCGCTGGATCAGCTGATGCGTGGCGGCCAGGCAGGCGGCCAGAGCGGTCAGAACAATGCCAATCTGATGAAGTTACCGTCGTCACCGGGCAGCAATGCCGGCCGCGGCGACACTTCATCCTACAGTCCGGACAGCATCATGGATCAGCGTCGCGCCAATGCGCTGCGTAACGATACCCAGCGCGAAGGGAGGGAGTAATCGATGCGTAAGCCAATCATCGCCGTAATTATTGTTGTTCTGGTGGTGCTGTACGCCTCACTGTTCGTGGTGCAGGAAGGCCAGCGCGGTATCGTGCTGCGCTTTGGTAAAGTGCTGCGTGATGATGAGAACAAGCCGCAGGTGTACGCACCGGGCCTGCACTTCAAGATTCCATTTATTGAAACCGTGAAGTCGCTGGATGCGCGCATCCAGACCATGGATAACCAGGCGGATCGTTTCGTCACCAAAGAGAAGAAAGACCTGATTGTGGACTCTTACATCAAGTGGCGCATCAGCGATTTCAGCCGTTACTACCTCGCGACTGGCGGTGGCGATGTATCTCAGGCGGAAGTACTGCTGAAACGTAAGTTCAGCGACCGTCTGCGTTCAGAAATGGGCCGTCTTGATGTGAAAGATATCGTCACCGACTCGCGTGGCCGTCTGACTACCGACGTACGCGATGCGCTGAACACCGGCAGTGCCGGCAATGACGACGAAGTGCAGACGCCAGCCGCTGACGATGCGATTGCCAGCGCGGCTGCCCGCGTTGAGCGCGAGACCAACAGCAATGAGCCAGCGCCAAACCCGAACAGTATGGCGGCGCTGGGTATTCAGGTGGTCGACGTGCGCATCAAGCAGATCAACCTGCCGACCGAAGTGTCGGACGCGATCTACAACCGTATGCGCGCCGAGCGTGAAGCGGTAGCACGTAGCCAGCGCTCACAGGGTCAGGAAGAGGCGGAAAAACTGCGCGCCCAGGCCGATTATCAGGTAACCCGTACGCTGGCAGAAGCGCAGCGTCAGGCGCTGATCAGCCGTGGTGAAGGGGATGGTGAAGCGGCCAAGCTGTTCGCCGACGCTTTCAGCCAGGATCCTGATTTCTACGCCTTTATCCGCAGCCTGCGTGCCTATGAGAACAGCTTCGCGGACAATCAGGACGTGATGGTGCTGAGCCCGGATAGCGATTTCTTCCGCTATATGAAGGCGCCAACTAACGTCTCGCGTTAATAACTGTTATAACCTTGAGGCCGACACTGATGTCGGCCTTTTTTTTGGGAAAACAGAATGAACACAACCGTCTGGATGGCGCTGGCTTTGGTGCTGGTGCTGGAGGGATTAGGACCGATGCTGCTGCCGCGCCTGTGGCGTCGCATGATTCTGGCGATGACGCAGTTACCGGACCGTATACTGCACCGTTTTGGCGGCGGGCTGGTGGTGGCGGGCGTGGTGATTTACGCCATGCTGAGCACGCACGCGAATGGCTGAGCAAAAATCTGCGCGCTGCCGCCCGGCTAAATTGTGTCTGCTGCAGAGCATTGCCCCCAACATGTTGTAGTGATCAAAACTCAGGCAAAAAACAGCGCAATCGTATGCTAAAAGTGCTGAAAGAGTGAAAATCCGATGGTAGAATCCATTTTTAAGCAATCGGTGATTTTAGAAAATGGGTAAGAACGTCGTCGTACTGGGCACCCAATGGGGTGATGAAGGTAAAGGTAAGATCGTAGACCTTCTGACTGAACGCGCGAAATATGTTGTGCGTTACCAGGGTGGCCACAATGCAGGCCATACACTTGTCATCAACGGTGAGAAAACCGTCCTCCACTTAATTCCCTCTGGCATCCTGCGTGAAAACGTCACCAGCATCATTGGTAATGGTGTTGTGCTGTCGCCTGAAGCCCTGATGAAAGAGATGAACGGTCTGGAAGCGCGCGGTGTGCCGGTACGTGAACGTCTGCTGATCTCTGAAGCTTGTCCGCTGATTCTGCAATACCATGTGGCGATGGACCTGGCGCGTGAAAAAGCGCGCGGTGCCAAAGCTATCGGTACCACCGGTCGTGGTATCGGCCCAGCCTATGAAGATAAAGTTGCCCGTCGCGGTCTGCGCGTCAGCGACCTGTTCAACAAAGAAACCTTCGCCGTGAAGCTGAAAGAGATCGTTGATTTCTACAACTTCCAGCTGGTGAACTACTACAAAGAAGATGCAGTAGACTACGATAAAGTGCTGAGCGATGTACTGGCGGTGGCCGACATCCTGACCGGCATGGTCGTCGACGTGTCTGAACTGCTGGACGGCGCGCGTAAGCGTGGCGACCTGATCATGTTCGAAGGCGCACAGGGTACGCTGCTGGATATCGACCACGGTACGTATCCGTACGTGACTTCGTCCAACACCACTGCCGGTGGCGTGGCGACCGGTTCAGGTATCGGTCCACGCTACGTGGATTACGTGCTGGGCATCGTCAAAGCTTACTCCACCCGCGTTGGTGCCGGTCCATTCCCGACCGAACTGTTTGATGAAACTGGCGAGTTCCTGTGTGAGAAAGGTAATGAGTTCGGTGCCACCACCGGCCGTCGTCGTCGTACCGGCTGGCTGGATGCGGTAGCTGTGCGCCGCGCGGTGCAGATCAACTCCCTGTCCGGCTTCTGCATGACCAAACTGGACGTGCTGGATGGCCTGAAAGAGGTGAAAATCTGCGTCGGTTACCGTATGCCGGATGGCCGCGAGATGACCACCACGCCGCTGGCGGCAGAAGGCTGGGAAGGCATCGAGCCGATTTATGAAACTCTGCCGGGCTGGAGTGAAAACACCTTTGGTGTTAAAACACTGGAAGGCCTGCCGCAGGCAGCACGTGATTACATCAAACGTGTTGAAGAAGTGACTGGCGTGCCGATTGATATTATTTCAACCGGTCCCGACCGTAGTGAGACCATGATTCTGCGCGATCCGTTCGACGCTTAATCACGTTTTGCAGGCCGGACACTGTCCGGCCTTCGTTTATCTGCTCTTTGACTCCGCTCACTTCATTTTTTCCTGCTGGTTTCGGGAGTTACAGGAAAAAAGCGCTCCGGGTTTTCCACACTGGTTTATCATCAATGTTAATCGAAGCGCTCACGGGCGTTATAACAACAATATCGATGATTCACTGAGGTACATGTGCAGCTAACAAGTTTTACCGATTTCGGTCTGCGCGCCCTGATTTACATGGCGACATTGCCGCAAGGTCAGCAGACCAACATTACCGAAGTCACCGATACCTACGGGGTATCGCGTAACCATATGGTTAAAATCATCAATCAACTGAGCCGGGCCGGCTTTGTTGCCGCGACACGCGGTAAAAACGGCGGAATTCGTTTAGGCATGGACCCGGAAAAAATCGTCATTGGCGATGTCGTGAGAAAAATGGAGCCTTTGCAGCTGGTAAACTGTAAAGAGTGTGCGATAAATCCCGCCTGTCGCCTGCGTAGCGCGCTGAATAATGCGGTCCAGCTGTTCCTGCAGGAACTGGATAAATATACGCTCGCCGACCTGGTGCAAAACAACGATTCGCTTTACCACATCTTATTGTCCGAACCGCCGGTGGCAATTCCACATAAATGACATCGGAGGAACCGTAATGTCAAAAGATCCCTTTCAGGATAGAGAAGCTGAAAAGTACGAAAATCCTATTCCCAGTCGGGAATTTATCCTCGCGCTATTAGAAAAGCGTGAAAAGCCGGCGAGTCGCGAAGAGATCGCCGAAGAGTTAAATATCACCAGCGAAGATCAGCTTGAAGCGCTGCGTCGCCGCCTGCGCGCCATGGAGCGTGACGGCCAGCTGGTGTTCACCCGTCGCCAGTGCTACGCCCTGCCGGAGCGTCTGGATTTACTGCGCGGCAAAGTGATTGGCCACCGCGATGGCTACGGCTTCCTGCGCGTTGATGGTCAGAAAGATGACTTCTACCTCTCGGCGGAGCAGATGAAGTTCTGCCTGCACGGTGATGTCATCCTCGCCCAGCCGGGCGGCTCCGACCGCAAAGGGCGGCGTGAAGCGCGCGTGGTACGCGTGCTGGAACCGCGCAACAGCCAGATTGTTGGCCGCTACTTCACCGATGCCGGCACCGGCTTCGTGGTACCGGACGACAGCCGTCTGAGTTTTGACATTCTGATCCCGGCGGAAGAGACGCTGAATGCGCGCATGGGATCGGTGGTTGTGGTGGAGATCGTGCAGCGCGCGACGCGCCGCAGCAAAGCCATTGGCAAAATTACTGAAATTCTCGGCGACAACATGGGCACCGGTCTGGCCGTGGATATGGCGCTGCGCACCCATGAAATTCCCCACTCATGGCCGGAAGAAGTCGAGAAAGAGATTTCCAGACTGAAAGAGCAGGTACCGGAATCGGCGAAAAAAGGCCGCGTCGACCTGCGTGAACTGCCGCTGGTGACCATCGACGGTGAAGACGCGCGTGACTTCGATGACGCCGTTTACTGCGAGAAAAAACGCGGCGGCGGCTGG
Source organism: Pantoea sp. Ap-870 (assembly GCF_011752515.1). NCBI lineage: Bacteria > Pseudomonadati > Pseudomonadota > Gammaproteobacteria > Enterobacterales > Erwiniaceae > Pantoea > Pantoea sp. Ap-870. The sequence continues at coordinate 164,007 of NZ_VWXG01000009.1, read as the reverse complement.
CGCCTGTGGGTGGCGATTGCCGACGTCAGCTATTACGTGCGTCCCGGCACCGCGCTGGATAACGAAGCGCAGCAGCGCGGCACCTCGGTCTACTTCCCGTCGCAGGTGATACCGATGCTGCCGGAGATCCTCTCGAACGGCCTGTGCTCGCTCAATCCGCAGGTGGATCGCCTGTGCATGGTGTGCGAGATGACCATCTCGGCCAGCGGTAAACTCACCGGCTTCAAACATTACGAAGCGGTGATGAACTCACATGCGCGTCTGACCTACAACAAAGTGTGGAGCATTCTGCAGGGCAACCCGGAGCTGCGTGAACAGTATGCGGCGCAGGTGAAGCACCTCGAAGAGCTGCACCGCATGTATGAGGTGCTGGAAACCGCCCGTGAACAGCGCGGTGGCATCTCGTTTGAAACCGACGAAGCCAAATTCATCTTCAACGCTGAGCGTCGCATTGAGCGCGTGGAGCGCACCGTACGTAACGATGCGCACAAGCTGATTGAAGAGTGCATGATTCTGGCCAACATCGCCTCCGCGCGTTTCGTTGAGAAACATCAGGAGCCGGCGCTGTTCCGCGATCACGATCGCCCGAGCGAAGACAGCATCACCAGCTTCCGTACCGTGCTGGGCGAGCTGGGTCTCAGCCTGCCGGGTGGGTCGAAACCGCAGCCGATCGATTATGCCGATCTGCTGACGCAGATTGCCGACCGTCCGGATGCTGAAATGCTGCAAACCATGCTGCTGCGTTCGATGAAGCAGGCGGTGTACGATCCGGAAAACCGCGGTCACTTTGGCCTGGCGCTGGCGTCGTATGCGCACTTTACCTCGCCGATCCGTCGTTATCCGGATCTGCTGCTGCACCGTGCCATTAAGTATCTGCTGGCCAAAGAGCAGGGCACGGTAAAAGGCAACACCACGCCAACCGGTGGTTATCACTACGATATGCAGCAGATGCTGCAGCTGGGTCAGCACTGTTCGATGACCGAACGCCGTGCCGATGAAGCGACGCGCGATGTGGCCGACTGGCTGAAGTGCGACTTTATGCAGGATCAGGTGGGTAACGTATTCAACGGCGTGATCTCCAGCGTGACCGGCTTTGGCTTCTTTGTTCGTCTCAACGATCTGTTCATTGATGGCCTGGTGCACGTCTCCACGCTGGACAATGATTACTACCGCTTCGATCCGGTGGGCCAGCGTCTGATTGGCGAATCCGGTGGTCGCACTTACCGTCTGGGTGATGCGGTGGAAGTGCGCGTTGACGCGGTGCACATGGATGAGCGCAAGATCGATTTCGCGCTGATCTCCAGCAAACGCGTACCGCGCGGTGAAGGGAAAACCGCGCGCGAGCGTGAGAAGCGTGGCGGCAAGCCACCGGCGAAGCGGCGTCGCGACGCGGGTCGCAAGGGCAACTTTGAGCCGGACGCCGCTTTCCGCGGTGAGAAGCAGCCGGCTGCGGCGAATAAAAGCGAGAAAAAAAGCAAAAAAGTCTCCGAAAAAACCCGTAAAATCGCCGCCGCAACCAAGGCGAAGCGCGCAGTGAAGAAGAAGGCCAGCGAAGCCTGATGGCCTCTTCACCCGCCAGCGGCCAGGTGCGTCAGCGCTGACGCACCTTGCTCAACCTGTTTCGCAGGCTGCGCCCCAACGCGCAGCCTGATTAATGTTCTGTATTCAACGATATACATCCAACCTTGAGCAAAGTAATGAGTGAAATAATTTTTGGCATTCACGCCGTGCAGGCGCTGCTGGAGCGTGATCCCCAGCGTTTTCAGGAAGTCTTTATCCTTAAAGGCCGCGATGACCGCCGCCTGCAGCCGCTGATCGCCGCACTGGAAACTCAGGGAATTGTGATTCAGCTGGCCAACCGACAGTGGCTCGACGGCCAGGTCGAAGGCGGCGTGCACCAGGGTATCGTGGCGCGCGTTAAGCCGGGTAAAAACTATCAGGAAGGCGATCTGCCGGATCTGCTGGCTTCACTGGATCAGCCGTTCCTGCTGATTCTGGATGGCGTCACCGATCCGCATAACCTGGGTGCCTGCCTGCGCAGCGCCGATGCGGCCGGTGTGCATGCGGTGATCGTGCCGAAAGACCGTTCGGCACCGCTCAACGCCACGGCGAAAAAAGTCGCCAGCGGGGCGGCGGAAAACGTGCCGCTGATTCGCGTCACCAATCTGGCGCGCACCATGCGTCTGCTGCAGGAGTACAACGTCTGGATCGTCGGCACGGCCGGTGAAGCAGACCACACGCTGTATCAGAGCAAAATGACCGGCGCGATGGCGCTGGTGATGGGTGCGGAAGGAGAAGGCATGCGCCGCCTGACGCGCGAACACTGCGATGAGCTGATCAGCATCCCGATGGCCGGCAGCGTCTCTTCCCTCAACGTTTCGGTGGCCACCGGCGTTTGTCTGTTCGAAGCGGTGCGTCAGCGCCAGGCGTGATCGCCGCCGCAAAACCTCAGCTGTACCAGGCATAACTGCACATCCTCTCCATACTTATAGCCACATCAGTACGGGCAACAGGAGAGGAGAGTGCCATGGCCTGGACCACTCACAGCGTATTCAATCAACCATCTCCGCTCAGCAACAGCAATCTCTTCACCGGCGACAGCGCGCTGTGCGAGGCGGTGGTGCGTGAAGGGGCCGGCTGGGACCGCGAATGGCTGGCGTCCGTTGGCCTGCAACTCGGCAGCGCGGAATCACTGGAATTAGGTCGCCTGGCCAATGCACAGCCGCCGGAGCTGCTGCGTTACGACGCGCGCGGTGAGCGGCTCGACGAGGTGCGCTTTCATCCTGCCTGGCATCTGCTGATGCAGGGCGTGTGCGCCAGCCGGTTACATAACCTGAGCTGGCAGCCCGACGTGCAGGGCAGCGCCATGGTGGCGCGCGCGGCGCGTTTCATTCTGCATGCGCAGGTGGAAGCCGGTTCACTCTGCCCGGTAACCATGACTCACGCCGCGATCCCGCTGCTGCAAACTCATCTGCCCGCTCCCTACGCCGACTGGCACGATCGACTGCTGAGCGATCGGTATGATGCGCATCATCTGCCCGGCAGCCAGAAGCGCGGCCTGCTGATTGGCATGGGCATGACGGAGAAGCAGGGCGGCACCGATGTGCTGAGCAACACCACACGCGCCGAACCGCCTGGCACGCGTGCGCCGGGCGAACCCTGGCGCATCACCGGCCACAAATGGTTCTTCTCGGTGCCGCAAAGCGACGCGCACCTGATTCTGGCGCAGACCGCCGCCGGGCTGAGCTGCTTCTTTCTGCCACGCCTGCTGCCGGACGGCACGCGCAACGCCATTCGTCTTGAACGCCTGAAAGACAAGCTGGGCAACCGCGCCAATGCCAGTGCCGAAGTGGAGTTTCAGGATGCCTTCGGCTGGTTGATGGGTGAAGAGGGCGATGGCGTGCGGCTGATCCTGAAAATGGGCGGTATGACGCGCTTTGACTGCGCGCTCGGCAGCCATGGCCAGATGCGACGCGCGCTGGCGATTGCGCTGCATCACGCCGGTCAGCGTCAGGTGATGGGCAAAAGCCTTAGCGATCAGCCGCTGATGCGCGCGGTGCTGGCGCAGCAGGCACTGCAGCTGGAAGGACAAACCGCGCTGCTGCTGCGTCTGGCGCGCGCCTGGTCAACGCCGGCCAGCGCGCATGAACGGTTGTATGCACGCCTGTTCACCCCGGCGGCCAAGTTCGTGATCTGCAAAGCCGGCATGCCATTTGTGGCTGAAGCCATGGAGGTGCTGGGCGGCATTGGCTACTGCGAAGAGAGTGAACTGCCGCGCCTGTATCGCGAGATGCCGGTGAACAGCATCTGGGAGGGCTCGGGTAACGTGATGTGCCTGGATGTGCTGCGTGTACTGGGGCGGCATGCAGAGGTGCTTAGCATGTTGCATGATGAGTTTGATGCGGTGAAGGGCAGCAATCGCCACTTCGATCGCTGCTGGCGTCAGCTGCGGCTACAGCTCGGCAACCTGCGCGAAGAGCAGGCACGGCAGGTTAGCGACATGCTGATTCGGCTGGCGAGTGCCGCGGTGCTGCTGAAAGCGGCAGAACCGCCGCTGGCAGACAGCTGGTGCGCGCGTTATCTCTCATCGCGCCCGGCGCAGGCGCTGAGTGATGATCTGAACGCACGCTTACTGCAGCGTGCTACTGCCGCCTGAGGGCGCGCCGTACAGAATGGCGGTGGCATACCAGAAGCCAGGCATGGTGGTCTCATCGACCATCAGGATCTGATAGTAAACCGCACCGCTCTGATTGGCGCGTGCAGCGATCGCACGCTGCACATCATCCGGCGAGCCGCGTGAATGGGCGCTGACGGTGCCAAGCTTCGGCAGTCCATAGCTTTGCGCGCGGGTGATCTCCTGCGCCTGAGTGGTGGGCGCTGGCGGGGGTTGTGGCGTGGTGTGCAGTGCGGCACAGCCGCTCAGCAGCAGGCCCAGCAGCAGAATAAGCGTACGCATGGTGGCTCCGGAAAACAGGCAGATGACTCAAGTGTAAGCCATCTGCCCCGGCTCATCAGTCGTTGAGGCGGAAAATACTCACCAGCTGGGTCAGATGATGGCCTTTCTGACTCAGGTGCTGCGCCGTGTGCTCGGACTGGTTAATCATGTCGCTGCTCTGATGGGTCGCATGGCTGATGTGGTTCATCGCCAGATTGACCTGACCAATGCCCGCGGCCTGCTCCTGAGCGGCGATATTGATTTCCCCCATCAGGGTTTTCACCTGTTCGATATGGCTGACAATATGGCTCATGGCGTCACGCGTTTGTTCCGAGAGCGCATGGCCGGCGGCCACTTTGTCGATCGAACTGGCGATCAGCCCATCAATCTCCTTCGCCGCATTGGCGCTGCGCTGCGCCAGCGCACGCACTTCCGCAGCGACAACCGCGAAGCCTTTGCCGTGCTCACCGGCGCGCGCCGCCTCAACCGCAGCGTTGAGCGCCAGAATATTGGTCTGGAAGGCAATCGACTCGATCACGTGGGTAATGTCGGCGATGCTCTGTGAGGCAATGCGAATCTCCGCCATGGTCTCTACCGAGCGCGCCACGGTGCTGCCGCCCTGGCTGACGGTGCTGGCGGCTTCACCGACCAGCGCCATCGCCTGACGCACGTTAGCGGCGGTTTGCGCCACGGTTGCGCCAAACTGCTCCATGCTGGCCGAGGTCTCTTCGACGCTGCTCGCCTGGCGGCCAATCTGCTCGCTAATGCTGGAACTGCTGGCCGCAATGGTGTCGGTGCCGTCGCTGATCTCACGCGCGGCGGCGCGTACCTGGCCTACCACTTTCTCCAGGCCGTCACCAATGCCGTTAATCGCGCTCACCAGCTGGCCGATCTCGTCGCGGCGCGCTGAGTCGAGGTGCGCCTGCAGATTACCCGCCGCGTACTGCTCGGCCAGATGGATCACCTGCTGCAGCGGCCGGGTAATGGCGCGCCGGCTATACAGCACAAAGCCAATGGCAAAGGCGAGTACCAGCGCCAGGCCAATCAGCATGAACAGATTGCGGCTGTGGGTGATCGGTGCCAGCAGGCTGGCGCGGCTGACTTCACCGGCGATAATCCAGTTCCAGCCCGGCAGTTGCTGCCATGCCAGCAGGCGGGTTTCGCCCTGATGCGCGATCTCCAGCAGGCCGTGCGGCTGCGTCAGGATCTGCTGCTGTACGCTGCGATCCCAGTCCGGCAGCTTGCCTTCTGACTGACGGGCAAACAGATACTGGCCCTGTGCGCTGCCCGGCGTGCCGTTCAGCACGAAGAAGCTGCCGCTGTCACCGAGACGTCGCGCCAGCACTTTCTCCCGCATCAGCGCGTACTGTTTATCAATCTGCACGCCAACAAACAGAATGGCGATGACTGCGCCGCTGTCGTCCTGCACCGGCTGGTATTGCGTGATATAGCGATGGCCGAACAGCGTCGCCAGGCCGCGATACACTTCGCCCCTATTCACGCTGCGCCACGCCGCGCTGCTGCGATCAAGCTGGGTGCCCACCGCGCGACTGCCATCCTCTTTCTTTAGTGAGGTCGCGATGCGAATGTAATCCTCGCCGTCGCGCACAAAGATGGTGGAGACTGCACCGGTACGATCGAGAAAATCGTCCACGGCGATCTGATCGAGGTTGAGGGTTTTCAGCCCGGCACGCAGCGTCGGCGTGCTGAACGATCCCACCTGAATGCGTGAGCTGTCGTCACGGCTGAATCGCTTGGGTAAAAAGCTCTGAAACAGCCGGGTATAGTTCGCCACTTCTTCCGATAAGGTCGCGTTAAACATCGTGGCCATTTCATTAATGCCGAGCACCTGGTTTTGCATATCGTCGACAGCCAGCTGCTCCAGCTGGCGCGCGGCGTTATGGCTGAGCGTTAACGTCAGGGCAAACAGCACGATTGCCACACTGAAAGACGTCAATACAGACAGCTTAATTCCGAGACTCATGGCGCTGAGAGAGAGACGCTTCATAAAGTACCTTTAATAAATAACTGGAGGGGTACAGGATCAACGGCAAAATGCGGCAAATGTTTAGGGCAGAAATTAATCGAAATAAATGTGATGTGGTTCGCGTTTTGGCCGGCAGCACGTACACTGAGACCAGTGATAATCATTCTCAACGGAGACGGTATGATTGAGTTGGCAACGGAGAACCTGGCGGGCATTGAGTGTATTCACGCGGCACCGGCCGGACAGCGGCTGGCGCGCTTACCCACCATCCTGTTTTATCACGGATTTACCTCGTCGAAAGAGGTGTACAGCTACTTTGCCGTGGCGCTGGCGCAGGCCGGTTTCCGTGTGGTGATGCCGGATGCAGAGATGCACGGCGCGCGCTACAACGGTGATACCGACGCGCGCATGACGCACTTCTGGGAGATTTTGCGCCAGAACATCGATGAAGTGCCGCTGCTGGAAGCGGCGCTGCGCGACAACGATTGGGTGGCGGATGAGCGTTTCGCCATTGCCGGCGCCTCAATGGGCGGCATGACTGCGCTGGGCGCGATGGCGCGCTATCCACACCTGCACAGTGTTGCCTGTCTGATGGGCTCCGGCTACTTCATGCAGCTCAGTCAGACGCTGTTCCCGCCGCTGGTGGCGCACACGCCAGAGCAAAAAGCGGCGTTACAGGCGCGGCTGGCCCCGCTGGCAGACTACGATCCCTGTCAGCAGCTGGCGCAGCTGGCTAACCGGCCGCTGCTGTTATGGCACGGTGAAGCGGATGAAGTCGTACCGTTTGCCGAAACGGTGCGACTGGAGAAGGCGTTGCGCGAGGCGCAGCTCGACAGCCGGCTCACTTTTCTGGCGGAAAAGCAGATCGGGCACAAAATCACGCCGCCAGCGCTCACCGCGCTGGTCAGTTTCTTTAAACATCATTTGTAAACGGAACGGGCTGGCGGTGCGGACACGCCAGCCCGGGATAACAGGCCGGACTACAGTTGTGACGACAAGCGGTCGGCGGCGCTGGTGTTCGCGCTGACCGGGTTACCGCCTGGCGCATCCAGCCGGTTAACGTAGACATAGCCTGAAGCCGCTTTGCTGCTGTTACTTCTCATCTGCAGCGCCTGGTCAGCGGAGCTGGCAAGAGCGGGGGTAGACAGGAAGAGACCCAGTAAAGTGGCGATAATGACAGCTTTCATAATCGACTCCTCACTCCAGGGATTTCACTCTCAGGCGCGCTGATTAAGCCAAACCGTTGCGCCTGTAGAGAGTTTAGTTCTTCACCAGTACGACGCCAGATCGTCGTGCTGAACGCCTCGTTCAGGGATTTTGAACAATCTCTGACTAACCTGCTGAATCTCAATCCTTAGCACAAAAGGTGTCCCCGCCTGGCACGACAGCGACAATTTGATGAATTGTGCGCTTGAGTTTCCCCGGCGAGGTCAGTATGATTACGCGTCAATTTTTCAGCTGCATTCAGAGGTGTGTTTCATCTTTTGGGTGATTCGCAACCTATAACGTTCCTTGCTTCCGTGGGCCGCAGCTGACCCTGACAGGAGGCTGAATAATCCGTAAGGAGCTATCGATGCGTCATTACGAAATCGTATTTATGGTCCATCCTGACCAGAGCGAGCAGGTTCCGGGCATGATCGAGCGTTACACTGGTGCTATCACTGGTGCACAGGGCACGATCCACCGTCTGGAAGACTGGGGTCGCCGTCAGCTGGCTTACCCGATCAACAAACTGCACAAAGCACACTACGTTCTGCTGAACGTAGAAGCACCGCAGGAAGTGATCGACGAGCTGGAAACTAACTTCCGCTTCAACGACGCCGTTATCCGCAGCATGGTTATGCGCGTTAAGCACGCGGTAACTGAAGCTTCTCCGATGGTTAAAGCGAAAGACGAGCGTCGTGAGCGCCGCGAAGACTTCGCTAACGAATCGGCAGAAGACTCAGATGCTGGGGATTCTGAAGAGTAATCCACGATGACGGCCAATCGGCTGCGCCTGTCTGGCACCGTGTGCAAGACGCCAGTTCGAAAAGTCAGTCCGTCAGGGATTCCTCACTGCCAGTTCGTGCTTGAGCATCGTTCTGTGCAGGAGGAAGCCGGGTTTCACCGGCAAGCCTGGTGTCAGATGCCGGTGATTATCAGCGGCAGCGCCCATCAGGCGATTACTCAACATATAACGGTCGGCACGCAACTCACACTCGAAGGTTTTATTAGCTGCCATCAGGCACGCAATGGCCAGAGCAAACTTGTGTTACATGCCGAGCAGATTGAATTGATAGATTCTGGAGACTAGCCAAATGGCACGTTATTTCCGTCGTCGCAAGTTCTGCCGTTTCACCGCGGAAGGCGTTCAAGAGATCGATTATAAAGATATCGCAACGCTGAAAAACTACATCACTGAAAGCGGCAAGATTGTTCCAAGCCGTATCACCGGTACTCGTGCAAAATACCAGCGTCAGCTGGCTCGTGCTATCAAGCGCGCGCGTTACCTGTCTCTGCTGCCGTACACTGATCGTCATCAGTAATCGGCAACTGTCCATTAACGACTTTAAGAGGATAAGGTAATGCAAGTTATTCTGCTTGATAAAGTAGCAAACCTGGGCAGCCTGGGTGATCAGGTTAACGTTAAAGCGGGCTACGCTCGTAACTTCCTGGTTCCACAGGGTAAAGCTGTTCCTGCTACAAAGAAAAACGTTGAGTTCTTCGAAGCGCGTCGCGCTGAACTGGAAGCCAAACTGGCTGACGTTCTGGCTGCTGCTAACGCACGTGCAGAGAAAATCAATGCACTGGGCACCGTTACTCTCGCGTCTAAAGCAGGCGACGAAGGTAAACTGTTCGGTTCCATCGGTACCCGCGACATCGCTGATGCAGTTACTGCAGCTGGCGTTGAAGTGGCGAAGAGCGAAGTTCGCCTGCCAAACGGCGTTCTGCGCACCACCGGTGAGCACGAAGTTGACTTCCAGGTTCACAGCGAAGTATTCGCGAAACTGGTTGTGAATGTAGTAGCTGAGTAATTTTTTACTTGGTTTGAAAGCGCCGGCCTTGTGCCGGCGTTTTTGTTTCTGTCGCTTACTGCGCGCGGATAAAACTGCCGTCTGGCTGGCGGGTAAACAACACCGGACCGTTACTGCTCTCGACCGTTAAGCCGGTCACCACGCCCTGCGCGTTCTGACGAATCTTCACCTGCTGACCACTCTGCAGCGCGCTCAGCGGCTGCCCATCGCCTTCCACCCGCGCCATGGCAAACACATCATTGACCGGCAGATTGTTGTCACGGAACAGCTGCGCCAGCGTCTGGCCCGAGGCCACGGTATAGCTGTGCCATTCGCCCTGGGCATCACTCTTTGGCGTCGTATTCTGCGGCGGCTGCGCATTGTTATCGTAGATTTCCGCCTGCATCGGCACCTCTTTGCCGCTGCTCTCCGCCGGACGTTCCACCGGATACTGCGGTGTGCTGGCAGGCCAGAGAAACGCCAGCAGCATCACCAGCAGGGCAATAACGATACCGCGTCGGTGCAGCGGCGGCAGCGGATCCATCCAGCGTACGTTATCCAGCAGATGCCAGATGCGCTGCAGCACAGCGGGTATACGCGACGGGGTTTCAGAAGCCATTCTTTCCTCCTCCTCGCTGGCGGTCGTGACGCGCCTGTCAGGCAGCCAGCGTTGCAACCGGGAAAATAAGGTACGCGGTGCGCGCGTCCTGCGACGTCGTGGGGCGATTTGGCCCATGGATGCTCTCTTGTTCTATAGTATGGGCAAAGCGGGCGCGAAGTGCCTGCCAGCATTGAAAAATTTGACCTGCATATTGTTTCTCTTTCCCCGGGAAATGTCATCCGCGGCGCGCGAGATTTTACGCCAGCCGCCTGCGCTGTTATGCTGCCGGTTCTATTTTCTCCGGGATTAAGGAAACAAGATGACGACCCCTTCATTTGACAGCGTCGAATCACAAGCAAGTTACGGTATCGGTTTACAGGTTGGTCAGCAGCTGCAAGAGTCTGGACTGCAGGGTCTGCAGCCAGAAGCGCTGCTTGCGGGCCTGCGCGACGCGCTGGAAGGGAACTCACCGGCAGTTCCGGTTGACGTGGTACACCGTGCGCTGCGTGAAGTCCACGAGCGTGCCGAAGGCGTACGTCGTGAGCGCGTCGAAGCCATGGCGGCCGAAGGTCAGCAGTTCCTCGAGCAGAATGCACAGCGTGAAGGCGTGAGCAGCACCGAATCCGGCCTGCAGTTCAGCGTCATCACCCAGGGCGATGGTCCGATCCCATCACGTCAGGATCGCGTACGCGTGCACTACACCGGTAAGCTGATTGACGGCACCGTGTTTGATAGCTCCGTTGCCCGTGGCGAACCGGCTGAATTCCCGGTCAGCGGCGTGATTGCTGGCTGGATTGAAGCGCTGACCCTGATGCCGGTAGGCTCGAAGTGGGAGCTGGCCATTCCGCACAATCTCGCTTACGGCGAGCGCGGCGCGGGTGCCTCCATCCCGCCATTCAGCACCCTGATTTTCGAAGTCGAGCTGCTGGAAATCCTGTAATAAACAGCGGGCGCCGTGTCTGGCGCCCCTGTCACTACTTCTTCTCTGCCTGCTTCTGTAGATCCACCTGCCAGATTGCAAAGCCCGTTTCATCACTGCCAACGGCTTTCATCGGATAATCAGCATACTTCTCAATAAACTGCGTGGCTTTTGCGCCCGGCGCGGTCTCAAAGCGAATATCCAGCGGCGTTGCGCTGGCGATCGGTGCCAGCCGCCAGTTGTGATCGGCCTGTGGCTGCACCGCGCCGTGGGTGCGGGTTTCGCTGCTGATGTAGGCGGCCACCACCGAGCGGTTCTCATCCGGCGAGGCAAACGCGACATACTGCTCACCGGTACCGGCAAATTTGCCGCCCCAGGCACGGTAATTATTGGTGGCAACGAGGAAGATCGCTTTGGGATCGATCGGTTTGCCCTGCCAGCGCAGATCCTGAATACGTGATGCCGCCGGGTTAATCAGCTGGCATTCGGCGTCGTAGCGCGCCGGTTGCGTCACATCGATCTGATACTGCACGCCGTCAATCACATCAAAATTGTAGGTGCGGAAATCCCAGTTGATCAGCGACTGCGGCTGACGACGATGCACGTCGATCTGATTAAACTGCGCTGCCGAGCACTCCAGCCACTCTTTCACCTGCGCGCCGCTGACTTTCATCACCACCAGCGTATTCGGGTAGAGATAGAGATCGGCGGCATTACGGAAGGTGAGATCGCCTTTTTCCACTTCAACGTAGCTGGCCGGATCGTTCTTACGGCCGCCGGCTTTAAACGGTGCCGCTGCCGAGAGCACCGGTAAGCGGCCCAGATCGGGATCGCCCTGAATGAAGCGTTCGACGTAAGCACGCTGCGCATTATTGACGATCTGCACGGTGGGATCGTCCTGCACCAGCGACAGGTAGCTGTACATCACATCCGCCGACTTGCCGATCGGTTTTGCCACAAATTCACGCGTAGCGCGATGATCGTCGGCCAGCACTTTCACCAGATCGGCATCTTCCGCCGCCAGCGATTTTTTCGCCACCGCATCGTAAACTGGCCGTGCTTCGGCTTTACCCTGGGTCACCTGCCAGCCGCCGCCGTCATTTTTCAGCACCAGGTCAACCACGCCGAGATGATCGCCCCACATGCCGGGCATCACCGCCGGTACGCCGTTAAGCGTGCCCTGAGCTATATCCGCGCCTTTAATCGCCGCAAACTCTTTGCCGGGAAACACCGCGTGCGCATGGCCGAACATGATGGCATTGATACCTGGCACCTGACTGAGGTAATACACCGAGTTTTCCGCCATGGCATGGTACGGCTCACTGCTCAGACCGGAGTGCGGAATAGCGATGATTATTTCAGCACCTTTTGCGCGCATTTCTGGCACATAGCGCTTCGCTGTCTCGGTGATGTCATCAACGCGCACTTTACCCTGCAGATTGTTGCGATCCCACACCATAATCTGCGGTGGTACGAAGCCGATATAGCCGATTTTCAGCGTATGCGGCTTGCCGTCGCGGTCTTTTACCGCGGTTTCTTTAATTAAATAGGGGGTAAACAGCGGCTTGCCACTGGTTTCATCGATAACGTTGGCGTTGATGTAGGGAAAACGCGCCCCGGCAATTGCCTGCTGCAGATAGGGCAGGCCGTAGTTAAATTCGTGGTTGCCGAGATTGCCTACCGCGTAATCCAGCGTATTAAGGGCTTTATACACCGGATGGATTTCACCCGGCTGCAGGCCTTTGGCCGCCATGTAATCGCCCAGCGGGCTGCCCTGAATAATGTCGCCGTTATCCACCAGCACGCTGTTTGCTACTTCGCCACGCGCCTGCTGGATGAGCGTGGCGGTGCGCACCAGACCAAACTTTTCGGTCGGCGTGTCTTTGTAGTAATCGAAATCCATCATGTTGCTGTGCAGATCGGTGGTTTCCAGAATGCGTAAATCCACCGTGGCAGCCTGCACCGTGGCGGCTGCAACGCACAGTGCCAGTAACGACATGCTCGCTTTGAACATGGCTTGCTCCTTGTTCGCTTTAATGGGCCTCTCAAAATAATGTAAAACCATGACGAATTATCATTTCAATTTGTGATGGGGCTCGGGGTTTTGCCTCTTTCCTGCGTAAGCTGACGGAGTGCCTGCCCTTCAGCATTGCGCCATAGCCGCCACGACCGAACTATGATATTGATAATCAAAGCGAATACGCTTAGCTGCGGCTGTCACAGCGCAGCTGCTAAAATATCTGGAGACGGGCTGCCGGGGTTTCAGCGGCAGCATCAGCCGAAATGAGGTGAACAATGTTAGATAAAATTTGCCAGCTGGCGCGCAGCGCGGGCGATGCCATTATGCAGGTCTACGATGGCGCACAACCGCTGGACGTGACGCGTAAATCGGATGATTCACCGGTCACGGCGGCCGATCTGGCGGCACATCAGGTTATCGTGCAGGGCTTAGCAGCGCTGACGCCTGACGTGCCGGTGCTGTCGGAAGAGGATCCACCCGGCTGGGATGTGCGTCAGCACTGGCAGCAATACTGGCTGGTCGATCCGCTCGACGGCACCAAAGAGTTCATTAAGCGTAACGGCGAGTTCACGGTCAATATCGCGCTGATTGAGCACGGCAAACCGGTGCTGGGCGTGGTGTACGCGCCGGCGCTGGGGGTGATGTATTCTGCGGCCGAAGGCAAAGCGTGGAAAGAAGAGGGCGGCCACACCACGCAGATCCACGTACGTGAAGCGCGACCGCTGCTGGTGGTAGTGAGCCGTTCGCACGCTGATAAAGACGAAGAGCTGAAAGAGTATCTGACCCAACTGGGCGAGCATCAGACCACCGCTATCGGCTCCTCGCTCAAGTTCTGCCTGGTGGCAGAGGGCAAGGCGCAGCTCTATCCGCGCTTCGGGCCGACCAATATCTGGGATACCGGTGCCGGCCATGCGGTAGCCATTGCCGCTGGCGCGCACGTGCATGACTGGCAGGGCAAAACCCTCGACTACGCGCCGCGCGAGTCGTTCCTGAATCCGGGCTTCCGCGTCTCGCTGTTCTGATACGCTGTGCGCGCCACCCGCTGTGGCGCGATCACGCCTGCAGCAGCTGATGGATCAGTTTCATCGCCTGCTGCACTTCATCCTGCGTCAGCGGACCGTCTTTGGCGTAACGCACATGGCCGGTCTTATCCAGAATCACAATCGCCGAACCGCCTTTCTCCAGCTGCCACGCCTTGCGCGCGTTGCCGTTGCTGTCGACAATGAACTGCGACCACGGATACTGCTGTTTATTGCTCTCAATGCTGCTGCGCACAAACATCCCGGTGCCGGGAATGGCATCATCGGTATTCACCACCGTGGTGGTTTGATAGCGGTCGTGCGGCAGCTGGGCGGCTTTGATGGCTTCAATCAGCGCGGCGTTTTGTTCTTTGGCTGACGAGCGTCCGGCAATATGCAGGATAACCCGCACTTTGCCACTCAGCTGGGCGCTGTTCCAGGGCTGGTAGCGAAACTTCTCCTGCTGATACAGCAGTTCTCCTTTGTCGTTAACGCCGACTGCCGGTACGCGCTCGCCAACCTTAAACGCGTGGGCTGAGGCAAGGCTGGGCAGCAGCAGCGCCAGGGCTATCATGGAATGTGCCAAACGCATGGTAATGCTCCTTAGTGATCCGACCAGTTATTCATGTTTTTGCAATATTAGGCGTGGATGATGCGCCTGTCGCGATGAGATAGCAGCTTTGTAACCCATGCCACAATTCCTTAACCAATGAAGGTTTATACTGGATTTTGTGATCGTTATGACAGAGTTCTCTGTAATGATGTGTCAATTCAGTAAAAAATCCATTTTTTCGGAACATCGGCAAGGAATCATGTTCTATAGTTATGCCTCATTTGCGCTTCAAGGGCTCGTACCGAATTTGGCAACGGCGAAGCGTATTACATCTGTTCAGGAGTTAAACAGCATGAAGATCTTCCAGCGCTATAACCCGCTGCAAATTGCGAAATATGTAAAGACGCTATTTAAAGGAAGGTTGTACATCAAGGATGTTGGCGCGTTTGAGTTCGACAAAGGCAAAGTCATGTTGCCGCGCGTCAAGGATAAACAGCACCTTAGCGTGATGTCAGAAATCAACCGCCAGGTGCTGCGGCTGCAAGCCGAGTACAACTAAGCAAAAGAAAGGGCGCCGCTGGCGCCCTGAATCTTTCTGTAACCGCACAATCACTGCTACGCGGCAGGCCCTTCAGACTCATCCAGCGTACTCTTCGACACATTCAGCACCGGCGGGCGATCGTCAATGCGCGTCACCAGCAGCTGGTCGATGCGGTAGCTGTCGATATCCACCACCTCAAATTTGTAGCCGGAGAATTTGACGAAATCGGTGCGTTTGGGGATCTTACGCAGCATATACATCATGAAGCCGCCGATGGTCTCGTAGTTGCCGGACTGCGGGAACTCATCGATATCCAGCACGCGCATCACGTCATCAATCGGCGTACCGCCTTCCACCAGCCAGGAATTCTCGTCACGCGCCACAATCTGCTCTTCCAGCCCCTGACCGACCAGATCGCCCATCAGCGTGGTCATCACGTCGTTAAGCGTGATAATCCCGACCACCAGCGCATATTCGTTCATGATCACCGCGAAGTCTTCGCCGGCGGTTTTAAAGCTCTCCAGCGCCTCTGACAGCGTCAGCGTATCCGGCACAATCAGCGCCGAACGAATCTGCACGCCGCTGTTAAGCGTCATGCTCTGGTTGCCCAGCACGCGCAGCAGCAGCTCTTTGGAATCAACGTAACCGACGATATGGTCGATATCGCCGTCGCACACCAGAAACTTCGAATGCGGGTGTTGCGCGATTTTGGTTTTCAGGCTGGTTTCGTCTTCGTGCAGATCGAACCACACGATATTTTCACGCGAGGTCATAGACGAAGGCACGGTGCGTGATTCCAGCTCAAATACGTTCTCGATCAGCTCGTGCTCCTGCTTGCGCAGCACGCCGGCCAGCGCGCCCGCTTCTACCACCGCGTAAATGTCATCCGAGGTGATGTCATCTTTACGCACCATCGGCAGCTTAAAGATGCGAAAGAACACGTTGGCCAGGCCATTGAACAGCCATACCAGCGGGCGGAAAACCAGCAGGCAGAAGCGCATCGGATTGATGATGCGCAGCGCGATGGCTTCCGGCGCGATCATGCCGACGCGTTTTGGCGTCAGGTCGGCAAACAGAATAAACAGGCTGGTGACGATGGTGAAGGAGCAGATAAAGCTGAGCTGATCCGCCAGTTCCGGCTCCATAAAGCGGTTGAACAGGCTGCTGAAGGCGGGCGAAAACGCCGCATCGCCGACGATACCGCCGAGAATCGCGACGGCGTTGAGGCCAATCTGTACCACGGTGAAGAACATGCCAGGCTGTTCCTGCATCTTCAGCACGCGCTGCGCGTTGATGTTGCCTTCATCGGCCAGCAGTTTCAGTTTGATCTTGCGGGCAGCCGCCAGCGAGATCTCCGACAGAGAAAAAAATGAACTGATTACGATCAGTAAAAGAATGACAAGCAGGCTATCAAGCATAAAAGATCCGTTGGGTTAATCACTTGTCATTTTTGGCCTGGGCAGCGCGAAGAGGCGTACATCCGGTACTTACCCGTCAAACAGGGCTATCCGTGCCAAAAATGTCTGCGCCAGTTCGACAAAGTCACGTTAACGTCGGGGCAGAAATGCGTGCAGGCGAGGCCTGCTGGTCGCTGATTATAGCAGCAGCGCTATTGCTGCCGCCAGCGGCGTGATTGGCCGGCTCGGATTAATCCGAGTGGCGGCTGGTGGTGCGCAGAAGCACGGCTTCGCTGTTGTATCGGTACGCACATTTACCGACAATAGCAGTCGATTTGGCTTAGCGGCCGTTTTTACGCAGCCGCTCGCAAAAAAGAGCGGCTATGCTGATGGGTATGCAAGGTGTGGTGATACCCTTTCCACCAGAGTTAACGCCCCTGCGGAATAGGGGCAGGCATTATTAACAGGAGTACGCGTGCCGCGATTTCATGCTTATTGCTTGGCCAGCCTGCTGCTTGCCGCACCTGCTGTTGAGGCAGCCAAAGTGCGACTGCAGCTGGAAGGCCTGACCGGGGAGTTACAGAAAAACGTCAGGGCGCGCTTGTCCACTATCGGCAGTGACGAGGTGTCGAACGACGGCCGTTTCCAGGCGCGCGTGGCTGCCGCGATCAAAGAAGGTTTGCGTGCGCTGGGCTATTACGAGCCGCAGATCGACTTTGAATCACGCCCGGCACCGCCGCAGGGTGGCCGTCCGGTGCTGATTGCCCGCGTCACCGCCGGTGAGCCGGTGAAGATTGGCGGCAGCACCATCGTGGTGGAAGGCGCCGCAAAAGACGATCCTGATTATCAGGCGTGGGTGAAGCAGGGCAGGCCGAAAGTCGGCAGCCAGCTCAATCACGGCGACTACGATAAATTCAAAAACGGCTTCTCCAGCCTGGCGCTGCGTAATGGTTACTTCGACGGTGACTTTAAGCAGAGCCAGCTTGGTGTCTCGGTAGAACGGCGCTTAGCGTTCTGGGATATCGACTACGACAGCGGCCCGCGCTATCGCTTCGGCGATGTCAGCTTTGAAGGTTCGCAAATCAATGAAGCCTATCTGCGCAACCTGGTGCCGTTCAAAAAGGGCGATCCCTACAGCTCACGCGATTTGGCCGAACTCAATCGTCGCCTCTCCGCCACCGGCTGGTTTAATTCTGTCGTCGTGGCACCCGAGTTCGATAAAGGACGCCAGACCAAAGTGCTGCCGCTCAGCGCCGCCGTGTCGCCGCGCGTGGAGAACACCATCGAAGCCGGTGTCGGTTACTCGACGGACGTCGGACCGCGGCTGAAAGGCACGTGGAAAAAGCCGTGGATCAACGACAGCGGCCACAGCCTGACCTCCAGCGCCTATATCTCCGCGCCGGAGCAGCAGCTTGATCTCAGCTATAAAGTGCCGCTGCTGAAAAGTCCGCTGGAGCAGTACTACACCTTCTCCGGCGGCCTGAAACGCACCGATCTCAACGACACCAAATCGGACACCACCACGCTGGCGATGTCGCGTAACTGGGACAGCAGCTCCGGCTGGCAGCGCGCGGTTAACCTGCGCTGGAGTCTCGACCACTTTACTCAGGGCAGCGTCACCAACACCACCATGCTGCTCTATCCGGGCGTTAGCCTGAACCGCACCCGTTCGCGCGGCGGCCTGATGCCGACCTGGGGCGATTCACAGCGCTATTCGGTAGATGTGTCGGACACCACCTGGGGCTCGGACGTCGACTTCCTGATCCTGCAGGCGCAGAACGTATGGATCCGTACGCTGGGCGAGAAGCATCGCTTTGTGGCGCGCGGTAACCTTGGCTGGATTGAAACCAACGACTTTGAAAAAGTGCCGCCCGATCTGCGCTTCTTCGCCGGCGGTGACCGCAGCATTCGCGGCTACAAATACAAAGATATCTCGCCGCGCGATGACGAAGGCAAACTCACCGGTGCCTCAAAGCTGGCCACCGGCTCGCTTGAGTATCAGTACAACGTCTCCGGCAAATGGTGGGGCGCGGTATTCGTCGACTCGGGTGAAGCGGTCAACGACATCAAGCAGAGTAACGTTAAAACCGGTGCAGGCTTCGGCGTGCGCTGGTCTTCTCCGGTAGGGCCGATCAAGTTTGATATCGCGCGCCCGATTGGTGACGACAAGGAGCATGGATTGCAATTTTATGTAGGACTGGGGCCTGAACTATGAAGCTGTGGAAAAAGGTCCTGATCGGTATCGGTATTTTCCTGCTGGTGCTGTTGGCCAGCGTGGCGTTTCTGGTGGGCACCACGCCCGGATTGCATCTGTTGTTTAAAGGTGCCGATCGCTGGGTGCCGGGCCTGTCGATTAACAAGGTGGAAGGCGGCTGGCGCGATCTGACGCTGAGCGGCGTGAAATACCAGATGCCGGGCGTCAGCGTGGATGCCGGGCGCTTCCATCTGGCGCTCAACCTCAACTGCCTGCTGCACTCCTCGGTGTGCGTGAACGATATCGCGCTGCAGGATGTCAGCGTGGTGGTCGACAGCAAAAAAATGACGCCCGCCAGTGCGCCGCCGCCGGAAGAGGAGAGCGGCAGCAGCAATCTCAGCACGCCATACCCGATTACCCTGAGCCGGGTCAGACTGCATAACATCAACGTCAAAGTCGATGACACCGCCATTTCGCTGCTCGACTTCACCAGCGGCCTGCAGTGGCAGGATCGCGCGCTGACGCTCAATCCCACCCATATCCAGAGCCTGCTGATCGCGCTGCCGAAGGCGGCGAAAGTGGCGGACGAACAGGTGGTGCAGCCTAAAGTGCAGCAGCCGCAACCGGATGAGAAACCGCTGGGCGAAACGCTGCAGGCGATGTTTGCCGAGCCGCTGCTGCCGGCACTGCCGGATTTCCAGCTGCCGCTCGATATCAACGTGCAGCAGCTGTTAGGTGAGCAGTTGCGCATCACCGGCGATACGGATGTGGCGATTACGCGTCTGCTGCTGAAGGCCAAAACTACCAACCGGCATGTGCAGCTGGAGACCTTTGACGTCGACTCGCCGCAGGGGCAGATCAACGCCAGCGGCGATGCCCGGCTGGCGGATAACTGGCCGGTCAATTTTGTGCTCAACGGCTCGCTGAATCTCGATCCGATTAAAGGCGAGAAGATCAAACTGAACCTCGCCGGGGCGATGCGTGACGAGCTGAAGCTGGGCCTGAACCTCTCGGGGCCGGTGCGTGCCCAGCTGGACGCCGCCGCGCAGCCGGCGGTCGCCGGTCTGCCGCTGTCGCTCAAACTCACCAGCCCGCAGCTGCGCTGGCCGCTGACCGGTCCGGTGCAGTATCAGGCGGATAATCTCGACTACCAGTTCAGCGGCAAAGCCACCGACTACGTGATGTCGCTGCGCACCGCGGTGAAGGGCGAAGCGGTGCCGCCGGCCACCATTACGCTGGACGGTAAAGGCAACGTGCAGCAGTTCAGCCTGGATAAACTGCGCGTGGCGGCGCTGCAGGGCAACATTGACCTTAGCGCGCTGGTGGACTGGAGCAAAGCCATCAGCTGGCGCAGTGAACTGACGCTGGCGGGCATCAACACCGCTAAACAGTATCCTGACTGGCCGGCTAAGCTCGACGGTAAAATCACCACGCGCGGCAGCCTGTACGGCGGTAGCTGGCAGCTCAGCGTGCCGCAGCTGGCGCTGAAGGGCAATGTGAAACAGAACGCGGTGAGCGCCGAAGGCTCGCTGACCGGCAACAGTTACAATCAGTGGAAAATCCCCGGCATTGACATCGCGCTGGGGCGCAACCATCTCGACGTGAAGGGCGAACTGGGCGACGCGCTAAATCTCGATGCCATTGTCGATGCGCCGCATCTGGATAATGCGCTGCCGGGCCTCGGCGGCGTAGCCAAAGGCACCATCAAAGCGCGCGGTACGCTGCAGGCGCCCCAGCTGCTGGCCGATCTTACCGCCAGCGGCCTGCGCTGGCAGCAGTTGCAGATCCGCCGTGTCACGCTGCAGAGCGATGTGAAATCCAGCGATCAGGTCGCCGGTAAACTGCAGCTGCGCGTGGAGCAGCTACAGCAGGACGCGTTTAAGATCGGCCTGCTGACGCTCAACGCCGACGGTAACGAGAAGCAGCACCAGCTGAAACTCAATGTGCAGGGCGAGCCGGTCTCCGGCCAGTTGGCGCTCAACGGTAGCTTTGATCGCCAGACGCAGCGCTGGCAGGGCAATCTCAACAATACGCGTTTTGACACGCCGGTGGGCGAATGGCGCCTGACGCGCGCGATGACGATTGACTACCTGAACAGCAAAGAGAGCGCCACCATCGGGCCGCACTGCTGGCAAAACCCCAACGCGCAGCTGTGCGTGCCGGAGCCGATCGAGGCCGGAGCCAGCGGCCATGCGCACGTGGTGCTGAACCGCTTTGATCTGGCAATGGTTAAGCCGTTCCTCACCGATGCCACCCAGCTGAACGGCGTGTTCAGCGGTGATGCGCGCGTGAACTGGACCGCCGACGGCGCGCTGCCGACCGGCACGGTGTCGCTTAAAGGAAACGGCGTAAAAGTGGTGCAGGATGTGCAGGGGAATAACCTGCCGATCGCCTTGGACACGCTCAACCTGAATGCGGCGCTGCGTAATGGACGCGCGCAGCTCGACTGGCTGATTCACATCGTGAATAACGGTCAGCTGAGCGGCAACGTGCAAATCGCCGATCCGGAGAATCGCCGCCAGCTGTCAGGCAACATCGGCATCAGCAACATTTCGCTGGCGATGCTCAACCCGGCGCTGATGCAGGGCGAGAAGATCAAAGGCAACCTCAACAGCAATCTGCGTCTCGGCGGCACGCTGCAGCAGCCGCAGATCTTTGGTCAGCTGGGGCTGAGCGATGTTGATGTGGACGGCAGCTTTATGCCGGTCGATCTCACCTCGGCCAATCTCAACCTGGTGTTTAACGGCATGAGTTCCACGCTCAATGGCCTGATCCAGACGCAGCAGGGTAACCTCAATCTGGGCGGCAATGCGGACTGGAGCCAGCTGGATAACTGGCGCGCGCGCGTTACTGCGCAGGGCAGCCGTATTCGCGTTACCGTTCCGCCGATGGTGCGGATGGACGTTTCGCCGGACCTGGCGTTTGAAGCCACACCGGCGGCGTTCAACCTTGACGGCAAGGTTGATATTCCGTGGGCGCGCATCACGGTGCAGGAAGTGCCGGAGAGCGCTACCGGCGTGTCGTCGGATGAGGTGATGCTGGATGAGAACCTCAAGCCGATTCAGCCGAAAACCGCCGCGATCCCAATCAACAGCAATCTGGTGATCCACGTCGGCAACGATGTGCGCCTCTCGGCCTTTGGCCTGAAAGCGCGCCTCAACGGCGATCTCAAACTGGTGCAGGATAAAACCGGCCTGGGCTTAAACGGACAAATCAATATTCCTTCCGGCCGTTTCCACGCGTATGGTCAGGATCTGATTGTGCGTAAAGGCGAGCTGCAGTTCGCCGGTCCGCCGGATCAGCCGTACGTCAACCTGGAGGCGATTCGTAACCCGGAAGCCACCGAGGATGATGTGACAGCCGGTCTGCGCGTCACCGGACTGGCCGACGAGCCGAAGGTGGAGGTCTTCTCCGACCCGGCAATGTCGCAGCAGGAGGCGCTGTCTTACCTGTTACGCGGTCAGGGACTCAGCAGCGATGGCGACAGCAACGCCTTAACCTCGGCGCTGGTTGGACTGGGGGTTGCACAAAGTGGTCAGGTTATGGGTAAAATCGGCGAGACCTTCGGCGTCAGTAACCTTGCGCTTGATACCACCGGTGTCGGCGACAGCCAGCAGGTGCAGGTGAGTGGTTATGTGCTGCCGGGTCTGCAGGTAAAATACGGTGTTGGCATATTTGATTCACTGGCGACGCTCACTTTGCGTTATCGCCTGATGCCCAAACTCTATTTGGAAGCCGTGTCGGGTCTCGATCAGGCACTGGATTTGCTCTATCAGTTTGAGTTTTAGCAATGCGAATAATTGTCTACGGCAGTTTACGGCGCAAACAGGGAAATAGTCATTGGATGACCAATGCGCAATGGCTCGGCGACCATCAGATTGAAGGGTTTGCGCTCTACAATCTCGGTCACTATCCGGGCGTGGTTGAGGGGGACGGCACGGTGTACTGCGAAGTGTATCGCATCGACGCCAGCACCCTCGGCGAGCTGGATGCCTTGCGCAGCAAGAACGGCGAGTATAAGCGCCAGCTGATCCAGACGCCCTACGGCAGCGCCTGGCTGTACGTGTATCAGCGTTCGATTGCCGGTCGCACCCGCATCGCGAGTGGCGACTGGTTACGGCGCGATGACGCCGCAGAAGCGTAAATAAAAACACCGCCCAGTGGGCGGTGTTTTTTTATCTGCCGATCGCCATACATAGCGATGCGACAGCGCTGACAGAAAACTTACTTCTTCTGTGCGCGCTCGAAAGAGGAGATGATTTCAGCTTTAGCCGCTTCCGCGTTGTCCCAGCCGTCAACCTTCACCCATTTGCCTTTTTCCAGATCTTTGTAGTGCTCGAAGAAGTGGGTGATCTGCGCTTTCAGCAGTTCTGGCAGGTCGTTCACATCTTTAATGTGATCGTACTCTTTGCTCAGCTTGGTGTGCGGAACCGCTACCAGTTTGGCATCTTCACCTGATTCGTCGGTCATCTTCAGCACGCCCACTGGACGGCAGCGGATCACTGAACCTGGCTGCAGCGGATACGGGGTTGGCACCAGTACGTCAACCGGGTCACCATCCAGAGACAGCGTGTGGTTGATGTAACCGTAGTTGCACGGATAGAACATGGCGGTAGACATGAAACGGTCTACAAACAGGGCGCCAGACTCTTTGTCCACTTCATATTTGATCGGATCGGCGTTGGCCGGGATCTCGATGACGACATAGATATCTTCTGGCAGATCTTTACCTGCAGGCACCTGGTTCAAACTCATCTGGCTTTCCTTCATTAGTCGTAAGTTGAGTGACGGCTATTATAGCCAACTGACTCTGAAAGTATGCCCCCTTTTTGGCGTTTCGGAATGGTCCAGCAGGCTACTTCGTGGTGACAAACAGCGACACAATCCCTGCGGCGATTAGCGGCCCGACCGGCACGCCGCGAAAGAACGCCACACCAATCACCGTGCCAATCAGCAACCCGCCAATCACCGACGGCTGCACGCTCATTAAACTGACGCCGCGACCGCCGAGCCAGGCAACAAATACGCCAACGATAATCGCCACAATGGATTGCCAGTTAGCAAAGGATTTCAGCAGCGACGAGGCCGGCAGCGTGCCGCTTGCCAGCGGTGCCATGACGGCCACGGTGAGAATAATGATACCAATCTGGATGCCTTGCTTTTCGACGTAGGGAAAGAACTGTGCCAGCGGCGTGAGCTTAATCACCAGCAGGATGAGAATCGAAATGGTAACGGCGCTGTTGTGGACGAAGTAGCTCAGGATGGCGAGGCAGATAAGAATGAGGGTCGAGGCGTAGGCAGCCATGGTTTCTCCGTGAATAATGGGCGCGCTGACCGTGGCCAGCGCTAAGCGTGTTTAACGCCCCCATTTATCAACAATCATCGGGATTGGCGCAACTGCCTTTGTTGATTGATTGCAGCATCAGCGCCTGGTTGCGCACCAGACTGACGCCCTGCGCGCCCACTGACAGCGCCGCCATGGAGCCCTGACTGCTGAGGAAATAGCTGCGGCTGGCCTCGGTCCAGCTATCGCGATACGCCAGCCAGGCGCGCTGCGCATTGCGCAGTTTGTCTTTGGGCTCACCGGTTAATTTCTTCATCAGCTGGCTATATTGCGCATTCATCTCTTTGTCCCACGCCTTATTGGCCGAGCTGTAGCACTGCGACATGCCGGCGGTGCTGGACTCTTTATTCAGGCATTGATTGAGCTGCTGATCGATAGGGTTTTGCTGTGCCATTGCCACGCTGGACGCGAACAGACAGGCAAGCGGAAGCCATTTTTTCATCGTTACATTCCTTGCTTTTAGCGCTACGAACTTCAGGAAATCTGAAGCGTAGATGATCGTAATCAGGTTGACCATCAATGAAGGATAAAGTTTCCCCCGGTCACTGCCGATAATCTCTCCGTTTTAGGGCTACTGGATTCTCCCTTTTTTAAAGCGCACGGGAATTATCATGATCACACAGCTATCTATACGCACGGCTTTACTCTCTCTTCTGGCCTTTATGACGCTGCTGCTGCTGGCAGTGAGCGGTATGGGCATCTACGCCATCAATTCCGGCAACCAGTCACTTGACGCCATCAACCGTATTCAGGGCATTGAACTTAACAGCCTGTATCAGAGCAACGCCGATCTGATGCGTGCCCGCGCCAGCGCCGCGCTGGCGGTGCGCAAAATTGAAATCGGCCTGCTGGACGAGGGCGCGACCGTTACCAAACAGGCGCAGGCGGATGTCGCCAGCTCGCAACGCCATCTGACCGCGTTTATTGATGCCGGTACCGTTACCGCGCAGGGCAAAAGTCTCGCCGATGCGGTCGCGGCCGCGTTCAGCGCGTATCAGAAAGGCGCCATGGCACCCATGATGGATGCGCTGCAAAAGCAGTATACCGATGAGTATTACCAGGTGCTGGAAGGCAACCTGTCGCAGCTGTCGGCTAACTATTCGAAGGCAGTGAACGACTTCAGTCTGTATGCCGACGAAGTCTCTGCCGCACGTCTGGCGGCAGCGGCGCACAATGAACTGCAGATGAAGATCATGATTGGCGTCGCCGTCGCGCTGACCCTGTTACTGATTGCACTGGCCTGGCTGCTGCTGCGCCGCGCGCTACTGCGTCCGCTGGACGGGGCGATCCAGCATCTGGAGCAAATTGCAGCCGGCGATCTGTCGCAGCCGCTGCCGGCAGCGGCCAATAATGAAATCGGCCGCCTGAACCAGGCGCTGACGGGAATGCAGCTGGCGCTGCGCAACTCGGTCAGCCAGGTGCGTGAAGCCAGCCTGCAGATTGACGTCGGCAGCCGCGAGCTGTCCGCGGGCACGGTGCATCTGTCGCAGCGCACGGAAGAGTCGGCGGCCTCGCTGGAGCAGACTGCCGCCAGCATGGAGCAGCTCACGGCTACCGTCCGGCTTAACGCCAGTAACGCGCAGCAGGCCAATCAGCTGGCCAGTAGCGTGTCCGATACCGCCGACCGCGGCGCGGAAGTGGTGTGCTACGTAATGGAGAAGATGCGTGAAATCACCCACAGCTCCGATCGGATCGCCGATATTCTCAGCGTGATCGACGGTATAGCGTTCCAGACCAACATCCTGGCGCTCAACGCCTCGGTGGAAGCGGCGCGTGCCGGTGAGCAGGGGCGCGGTTTTGCCGTGGTTGCCAACGAAGTGCGCACCCTGGCCGGGCGCAGCGCCAGCGCCGCTAAAGAGATTCGTGAGTTGATCAGCGAATCTCAGACGCGGGTCAAAGAGGGCAGCGACATGGCCACGCGCGCCGGCGAAACCATGGATGAGATCTCCAGCGAAGTGATGCGGGTCACCGCGCTGATGAAGGAGATCTCCATCGCCTCGGAAGAGCAGAGCCGCGGTATTGAACAGGTCAATCAGGCGGTGACGCAGATGGATGAAGCCGCACAGCAAAACGCCGCGCTGGTGGAACAGGCCAGCGCCGCTACGCAGTCGCTGGAAGCGCAGTCGCAGCAGTTGCAGGCATCCATGGCACAGTTCCGCGTGGCGACAGCATAATCAGGGTGGGGTCAGGGATGACCGGTAACGTTGCCTGCGTTCGCCCTGATGGATGGCGACGCGGGAGAAGATAACGCGGTAATTTACGCGGTGCGTCTTATGGTGCACCGCTGTTCAGACCGGCGGGAAATGCCAGAATCATTGCGGCCAGCCGATCATCTTCCGCCAGAAAATAGGCTGCCGGCACTTCCAGCACCTGCGCCAGTAATTGCAGCGTTAATAAGTCCGGTTTATGCACGCCCAGTTCATAGCGATTAATACGCGCGCTGGCAGAAAACTCTTCAATCCCTGCGGCAATACCCAATCCTTTCTGCGACAAACCTTTCGCCAGACGCGCTTGTTTCAGGCGTCGACAAAAAGTGTCTTGCAGCGAGGAGGTCGGTTTCATGACTACGAGAATCGTAGATTTAGCGCTTGTCAGATACTACGAGTAACGTAGTATCGTTACGGGAATGGATAAGCGAACTAAGGAGAGTTGCGTGAATAATGCGAAGTCAGACTGGCATCCGGCCGATATCATTGCGGCGCTGCGTAAAAAGGGAACCTCAATGGCGGCGTTATCCCGACAGGCGGGATTATGTTCCACCACGTTAGCCAATGCGCTGGCGCGTCCGTGGCCGAAAGGGGAATTAATTATTGCCGAAGCAATTGGTATTTCGCCGGCTGAGATCTGGCCGAGTCGTTATTATGCGGAGAATGGTGAATTAATTAATCGACAGGCAAGAATCAGAAATAAAAAATAAGTAAGCCTGGGCAACGGCGTAGTGCCGATTAAATTGCAATTAATCTCTGTATGCCGGTGCGCATAAATGCGCACCCAACATAAACCGTGCCATCGACCTGTAGGGTCGCCATTAATGGCGACCGAAAATCATTTACTGACAGGCATCACACGCAGGCATTTTAAATGCCCGCTTACTTACGCCTGATGTTCGTCCGGGAACTCACGCATAAAGCGTTCAACGTCGTCGACCATCGCATCATTACCGCAGAAGAACGGGCAGCGCTGGTGCAGCGTTTCCGGCTGAATATCGAGGATACGGTTTTTACCGTCGCTGGCTTTACCGCCCGCCTGTTCGGCGAGGAAGGCCATCGGGTTGCACTCATACAGCAGGCGCAGCTTGCCTTTCGGGTGGCTGGCGGTGCTGGGATAGAGATAAATGCCGCCTTTCAGCAGGTTGCGGTGGAAATCCGCCACCAGCGAACCGATGTAGCGCGAGGTGTAAGGGCGCTTCGTTGAAACATCTTCTTCCTGGCAGAACTTCAGGTACTTTTTCACGCCCTGCGGGAAGCGGATGTAGTTCCCTTCGTTAATCGAGTAGGTGTAGCCTTTTTCCGGGAAGGTCATGCGTTCGTGGCTCAGGCAGAACACGCCGAGCGACGGATCGTAAGTAAAGGCATGAACGCCCACGCCGGTGGTGTACACCATCATGGTTGAGGAACCGTACACTACGTAACCTGCGGCAACCTGCTTGTGGCCTGGTTGCATGAAATCGGCTTCAGTGATTGGCGTGCCTGGCTCACTAATACGATGATAAATCGAGAAAATGGTGCCGACGGAAACGTTAACGTCGATGTTCGAAGAACCATCCAGCGGGTCCATCAATACTACGTACTTACCGTTCTCCGAACCTTCAAAGATGACAAACTCATCTTCTTCTTCGGAAGCAATCCCCGCGACCACACCGCGCGCCTTCAGTGCCGCTTTCAGCTTTTCGTTAGCGAACAGATCCAGCTTCATCTGCTGCTCACCCTGCACGTTCTCTACGCCGCTGGCCCCGAGAATATCCACCAGACCCGCTTTGTTGATGTCGCGGTGGATGATTTTTGCGCCCAGCTTGATGGAGGAAATCAGCGCCGTCAGTTCACCTGTGGCGTGAGGAAAGTCGTGTTGCTTCTCGACGATGAATTCGCCTAACGTTTTCATAACACATTCCCTGAATCTACGATGGAGTGGCAGCAGCTGTAACAAGCTACCAACGTATGCGTACGCAGTTTAGCCGATTGAACTTCAAAAACCATAGTCCTAATCCGTTTCTTCCCTCCGGACTCGGCGTTACACTGTGCGCCGAACTTTTGAGTAATGGATCTTTTTATGCGCATTCACATCCTTGGGATTTGTGGCACTTTTATGGGCGGACTGGCGATGCTGGCCCGCTCGCTCGGACACGAAGTGACCGGTTCAGATGCCAATGTCTATCCGCCGATGAGCACGCTGCTGCAACAGCAAGGCATTGAATTAACTGAAGGTTACGACGCCTCGCAGCTGGAGCCGGCACCGGACCTGGTGATCATCGGCAACGCCATGACGCGCGGCAACCCGTGCGTGGAAGCGGTGCTGGAACGCAACATTCCTTACCTCTCCGGACCGCAATGGCTGCATGATTTCGTGCTGCGCGATCGCTGGGTGCTGGCGGTGGCCGGTACCCATGGCAAAACCACCACAGCCGGCATGGCAGCGTGGATTCTCGAGGCCTGCGGCCTGGAACCGGGCTTTATTATTGGTGGGGTGCCGGGTAACTTCGACGTATCGGCAAAATTAGGAAAAAGTCCATTCTTCGTCATCGAGGCGGATGAGTACGACTGCGCGTTTTTCGACAAGCGTTCCAAGTTTGTACATTACTGCCCGCGCACCCTGATCCTCAACAATCTTGAGTTCGATCATGCCGACATCTTCGACGATCTGCGGGCGATCCAGAAGCAGTTCCACCATCTGGTGCGCATCGTGCCGGGTCAGGGCAAGATCCTGCTGCCGGAACACGATCACAACATTAAGCAGGTGATGGCGATGGGCTGCTGGAGCGAGCAGGAGAGCGTGGGCGATAACGGCCGCTGGCAGGCGAAGAAGCTGGTGCCGGATGCCTCGCGCTGGGAAGCCTGGCTCGACGGTGAGAAAGTGGCGGAAGTGAACTGGGCGCTGGTCGGCGAACACAACATGCACAACGGCCTGATGGCGATTGCCGCCGCACGTCACGTTGGCGTGAAGCCGTGCGATGCCGGTGAGGCGCTGAACAGCTTCATTAACGCGCGTCGTCGCCTCGAGCTACGCGGCGAAGTGAACGCGATTAAGGTGTATGACGATTTTGCCCATCACCCAACGGCGATTCTCGCTACGCTGGCGGCGCTGCGCAGTAAAGTCGGCGGTACCGCACGCATTCTGGCGGTGCTTGAGCCGCGCTCTAATACCATGAAGATGGGTGTGAGCAAGAACGAACTGGCCCCTTCGTTAGGGCGTGCCGATGAGGTATTCCTGTTCCAGCCGCACCACATTCCGTGGCAGGTCGCGGACGTTGCGGAAGCCTGCATTCAGCCGGCGCACTGGAGCGCGGACATTGATACGCTGGTGGAGATGGTGGCTAAAGCGGCGCAGCCGGGTGATTCGATTCTGGTGATGAGCAACGGCGGCTTTGGCGGGATTCATCAGAAACTGCTGGAGCGGTTAGGTAAGTAATGCGTGGCCGGTTCAGGCCGGCCTCTGGCAGATAAGGGGGCTACCCTCATCCCAGCCTTCTCCCGCAAGCGGGAGAAGGGGCCGCCCGGTGCGGACGTCACATCCAGCGCTCGTCCTCAGCTACCTCAGCACTCTGCTTCAGCTACCTCAGCACTGCGCTTTAGATTCCCTCTCCCGCCTGCGGGAGAGGGTTAGGGTGAGGGCAGGGCAACCGTCCGCAGCGGACTTACGCTTCAGCCAGCTCGCGCAGGTACTGGAAAATCTGGCGGGCGGCTTTTGGCGGCTTACTGGCGGCTTTCTCTTTCTGCGCGTTGCGGATCATACTGCGCAGCTGCTGACGGTCGGCGTGCGGATAGAGATTCAGCACTTCCGCCACCGCGTCATCACCCTGTTCAATCAGCCGATCGCGCAGCTGCTCCAGCTTATGGAACAGCGCAACCTGCTGGTTGTGGCGGTTCTTCAGCTTATCCAGCGCCAGGCGGATTGGCTCTTCGTCGCGCTGACGCAGCATTTTACCAATCAGCTGCAGCTGGCGGCGGCGGCCTTCCTTCTTAATGCGCTGCGCCAGTTCAATGGCGTCACGCAGCTGTTCATCAAGCGGGATCTTATCCAGGGAGTTTTTCCCTAAATCCACTAACTCGGCGCCCAGGCGTTTCAGCTCCTCGGCGTCGCGTTTAATTTCACTTTTACTGACCCAGATAATCTCTTCGTCTTCTTCTTCCTGATTATCCGGCACATCGTCGAGCCAGTCTTCGGGCTGCTTCGTCATCTGTTGGCTCCCTAAAAAAAGAGGCTAATCCTACCAGTTTATCGGGCGACTGCGAAATTGTTCTCTGAGTCTGATAGACTCAATAAATTCATACTTAAGATTAGACGGCAGGTCGATGAACGTATCTACTCAGGTTGCAGAACAACGTAAAGTGTTGGAACAGGCTGTCGCGCAGGCGCTGGAACTGGCGCAAGCCAGCACCGACGGAGCAGAAGTGGCGGTCACCAAAACCACCGGAATCGGTGTCAGTACCCGCTACGGCGAAGTGGAAAACGTCGAATTCAACAGCGATGGCGCGCTTGGCATCACCGTCTATCACCAAAACCGCAAAGGCAGTGCTTCCTCGACCGATCTCAGCCCGGACGCGATTAAACGCACCGTGCAGGCGGCGATCGATATCGCGCGCTACACCTCGCCCGATCCCTGTGCTGCGCCGGCCGAGCGCGATCTGCTGGCGTTCGAGGCGCCGGATCTCGATCTCTATCACCCGTGGGAGATCGACGCCGATCGCGCCATTGAGCTGGCCGCGCAGGCCGAGCAGGCCGCGCTGCAGGCTGATAAGCGCATCACCAATACTGAAGGTGGCAGCTTTAACAGCCACGTCGGCATCAAAGTCTTTGGTAACAGCCACGGCATGCTGCAGAGCTACTGCTCGAGCCGGCATTCGCTGTCGAGCTGCGTCATTGCCGAGCACAACGGTGACATGGAGCGCGACTACGCCTACACCATCGGCCGCGCGATGGGCGATCTGCAAAGCGCCGACTGGGTGGGCGCGGAGTGCGCGCGCCGCGTGCTGTCACGTCTTTCGCCACGTAAGCTGCCGACCATGAAAGCGCCGGTGCTGTTTGCGCCGGAAGTGGCCACTGGCCTGTTCGGCCATCTGGTGGGCATGATCAGCGGCAGCAGCGTTTACCGCAAATCCACCTTCCTGCTCGACGCGCTGGGCCAGCAGATTCTGCCGTCGTGGCTGACGATTGAAGAGAAGCCGCACCTGCTGAAAGGGCTGGCCTCGACGCCGTTCGACAGCGAAGGCGTACGCACCGAAGCGCGCGAAATCGTGAAAGATGGCGTGCTGCAGAACTGGCTGCTGACCAGCTATTCGGCGCGTAAGCTTGGCCTGCAAAGCACCGGCCACGCGGGCGGCATTCATAACTGGCGCATCGCCGGTCAGGGCCACAGCTTTGACGATCTGGTGAAGCAGATGGGGCGCGGTTTGATCGTTACCGAGATGATGGGTTCCAGCGTCAGCGCCATGACCGGCGACTACTCACGCGGTGCGGCTGGCTTCTGGGTTGAAAACGGTGAAATTCAATACCCTGTGAGCGAGATCACAATTGCGGGCAACCTCAAAGATATGTGGCTCAATATGGTAACGGTCGGTAACGACATTGAAACGCGCAGCAATATACAATGCGGATCGGTGCTGCTGCCGGAGATGAAAATCGCCGGACAATAAAGACATCGCTTGATGAAAGCAGCCCACAGCGGCTGCTTTTTTTTCGCCTGATAATAATTAAAGGAAAACGTTATGCGTAAGCATGTGATTGCTATGTTGTCTTTGTCGTTGCTGTTCTCTTCAGCCAGCCTGTTCGCGGCTGACCTGGAGCAGGATATGGATACCCTGAAAGACGGGCTGAGTGTCGTGAAGAAAACCTCTGACGCGCAGGAAATGCACGCTGCACTGGGCAAGATGCGTGCCGCTGCGCAGGATGCAAAAAAATCCACGCCGGAAAAACTGGAAGGTCAGGGCGCTGACAGCGCACAGATCAAGGATTACCACGCCGGTCTGGACTCACTGATTGCCCAGATCGACGTTGTCGACCAGCTGGCGCAGGCTAACAAGCTGGACGAGGCGAAAACCGAAGCGAAGAAACTGGAAGACATCCGTAACGCCAACCATAAGAAATTCCGTTGATAAACCGGGCCAGCCTGCAGGCTGGCCTTATTCCTGCCGCGGCCTCGCGTCATTCCACCGTTTTTATCCCGCTTTTTACCTCATTTCATGCATTTCGTGAGCGAACTCGCATAGTTCGTGCATCGTGCGATCTGGCGCACAGTCGCCCGTGGGATTTCCACTTTGAGGTGGAAATGTTGCGTCTCCACACTCCCAGGCAGACAGCGTAATTTCTTCTCAACGCGAATTATCTGACATTGTCCGCTGTAAACAGGAGTAACAAGGTGAGGAGTGATGCTGTCCCGCTGAAACCGAGCACGCCGGAGGCAATCCAGGCGCTGGCGGATAAGGTGATGAATCAAATCGCGGCGCTGTATGCCGCGCACCACATTGCAGCCAATGCGGTGCAACAGCAAATGCTGGCCTCACATGTCCGCGCCATGGCGGCTCGCTCTCTCACCGGAGAGGCGCTGCCGGACGTCGAAGCCGAACTGTTTGAGGACATCTCGCCTGAGACCATGGCGCTGGCGCAGCAGGTGGTGGATCTGTTTGGCAATTTGCCTGTCGAAGAAGCCTGGCTGCTGTCGGTGCATATCGAAGTGGCGAAATCGAACGAAGCATGAATTGAGAGAGGAACGGAATATGGTAACGGTAGTGATTGGCGATCGTCTGGGTAAAGGACAGAAAGTGGCAGCTGGCGTGGAAAAAGCCGGCGGCCGGGCAGTAGTGGTGCCGGGCGTGGCGGCGGATATGAAACTGGGCGATGTGATGAAGGCGGAAAACGCTGATTTCGGCATCTCCTTCTGCGGCAGCGGCGGTGCCGGTGCCATCACCGCGCAGAACAAGTACGGCTACAAAGCCAAACACGGCATGCGTTCGGTTGACGAAGGGGTAACCGCCATCAACGAAGGCGCCACCGTGCTCGGTTTTGGCTTCATGGATAAAGAAGAGCTGGGTGAGCGTCTGGTTCAGGCCTGGAATAAAAAACACGGCAGCTAAGCATGAAACAACAGTATGAGACGCAGGTCACGGTGCAGGGCAAAGGCGACAGCAAAGCAAAAGCCTTCGCCGATGCGCTCAGCAAGGTGCAGCAGCAGGTGCTGCGCACCAGCCAGAAAATTCTGTTGCGCATTGAACCGCTCGATGTGCGGGTGCTGCGCGCGCAGGAGAGCGTGCGGAAGGAGAAATTTCTGTTCTTCTTCCTCGCGCGTGAACGGCGGAATTACAGCGTGGAGCTGGAAATTACCGTCAGCGTCACTGTGATCGACACCGAGAGCGTGACCTTCACAGCAACGTAAGAATAACGACAACAAGGGTAACATTATGTTTTTAATCATTTTGTTTAAGTCGTTGATCATAGGTGGATTAGTCGGCGTGGGCGTTGGAGCGGGCGCGGCGCGCATGTTCCACGCGCCTGTCACGCAGGGGATGGGTGCCTTCCGTACGCTGGGCGAGCTCAACTCCTGCGAGGGCGATCCGGCTTCGCACTTCTCCTTTGGTCTCGGCTTCTTCTTTAACGCCTGGGCATCCTCCGTTGCCGCGGGCTCCTTCACGCAGGATGTGGATCACCGCATTCTGCCGAACTGGGGCGCGGCCGCACTGATGGTAAAGAACCGCAACGTCGCGGAAACGCTGCATAACCCGAAACGCATGGCGATTGCCTGCGGCATCATCGGCATGATCGTGGTGGCGTTCCTGAACAGTACCGCTTCTGCCGTACCGGCTGCGCTGCAGGTGACTGCGGTAAAAGTGCTGGTGCCGGCGGCGAATCTGCTGGTGAACACGGTGATGCCGGTGATCTTCTGGCTGGCGGCGATAGATGCCGGTAAGAAATCGGGCTTCTGGGCAACCATTTTTGGTGGTCTGGCGCAGTTGATCATGGGTAACGCCGTGCCGGGTCTGGTGCTGGGCATTCTGATCGGTAAAGGCGTGGAAGAGAGCGGCTGGAACAAAGTCACCAAAGTGATGATGGCTGCGATTGTCCTGCTGTTTGTGCTGAGCGGCTTCTTCCGTGGCTTCGATGTGAAACTGCTGCAATCCTTCCAGCTCGGCATCCCTGGCTGGCTCGACATGATCCACAACAGCCTGAGCGGCAAATAAGGAGCCTTCAGCATGAACGAGAACGAAAACAAAGGGTTCTGGTACGCCGATTGGTCTTTCCCGCTGTTTGTCGGCCTGCTCTCCTCCGGCGTATTCGCCGGGACGCACATGTACTACCTGTACGGCATCGGTGCTTTTAACGAAGTGGCATTCGTTTCGATGCTGCGCTCCGGCATGGAAACCGGCGTGTACGGCGCGGTGGCGGCGTTTGGTGCCAGCTTCCTGTTTGCGCGCATCATTGAAGGCTCGCTGGTAGGGATTCTGGATATCGGCGGCGCGATTCAGACCGGCGTCGGCCTCGGTGTGCCAGCGCTGCTGCTGGGAGCCGGTATCGTGTTTCCGGTGGCGAACTTTGCCGCCTCGCTGGCAACCGGGCTGGTGATTGGCGTGGCGATTGGCTACGTGATTATCCTCGCGCGTAAATTCACCATCAACCAGAGCGATTCCACCTACGGCGCGGACGTAATGATGGGCGCCGGGAATGCCTCCGGTCGCTTCCTTGGTCCACTGATTATTCTGTCTGCCATGGCGGCGTCGATTCCGATCGGCCTCGGTTCGCTGGTCGGTGCGCTGCTGTTTTACCTGTGGAACAAGCCGATTACCGGCGGCGCCATTCTCGGTGCCATGGTGCTTGGCGCTATCTTCCCGGTTTCGCTGTAAGCGCTAAATGGCTGCACAATCCCGTAGCGGCGCGATTTATCGCGCAATAAATTGCGCCGCTACGGCATGTGCGCTCTGTAAATGGGGGTTTTATGTTTGATCTGATTCTGCGCCGCGCGCGTCTGTGTGATGAACAGCTGGTGGATATCGCGATTCACGCCGGCAAAATCGCGGCGGTCGGTAAGGTGGACGGCGCAGCGCAACAGGAGCGCGATCTCGGCGGCCGCTACTACGTCAGTGCCGGCTGGATTGACAGCCACGTACACTGCTATCCCAAATCACCGATTTACCACGACGAAGCCGACGCGATTGGCGTGGCGCAGGGCGTCACCACCGTGGTGGATGCGGGCAGCACCGGTGCCGATCACATCGACGACTTTTATCAGCTGACGCGCAGCGCGAAGACCGAAGTGCGCGCGCTGATCAACATCTCGCGCACCGGCATCGTCACGCAGAACGAGCTGGCCGACATGGCGCAGATCGACGGCGAAGCGGTGGTGCAGGCGGTACAGCGTCGCCCGGACTTTATCGTCGGCCTGAAGGCGCGCATGAGCAGCAGCGTGGTCGGCGACAACGGCATTCAGCCGCTGGTGCGCGCCAAAGCCATTCAGCAGGCGGCGGGCAATCTGCCGCTGATGGTGCACATCGGTAACAACCCGCCGGTGCTGGAGGAGATCGCCGCGCTGCTCACTTCCGGCGACATCATCACTCACTGCTTTAACGGCAAGCCGAACCGCATTCTGTCACCGCAGGGCGAGCTGAAAGCGGCGGTTAAGCAGGCGATCGCGCGCGGCGTGAAGCTGGATATCGGCCACGGCAGCGCCAGCTTCAGTTTTGCGGTGGCGCGCGAGGCGATTGCCCAGGGCATTCTGCCGGACACCATCAGCTCCGATATCTATTGTCGCAACCGCATCAACGGCCCGGTGCACAGCCTGGCGCACGTGATGTCGAAATTTTTCTCCATCGGCATGACGCTGCCGCAGGTGATCGCCTGCGTCACCGTTAATGCCGCTGCGGGTCTGCGTCTGGCCGGTAAAGGGCATCTGACCGCCGGTTATGACGCCGATCTGACAATTTTTACCGTCAAAGAGGAAGCCCGCCCGTTCGTCGATGCTGAAGGCGAACGGGTCACGGGTGAGCAACATTTGCTGCCGCTGGCCGTGGTGATCGCGGGCCAGTGGCATCTGACTGAGGAAGGGAAAGCACATCATGTCTTCGATTTATGAGAAATATGACCTGAAACAGGTGATCAACGCCTCCGGCCGTATGACCATTCTCGGCGTGTCGACGCCGTCCGCCGACGTGGTGGATACCGTCAGCTACGGCCTTAATCACTACTTTGAGATCAAAGATCTGGTCAACAAAACCGGTGCCTACATCGCGCGCCTGCTGGAAGTCGAAAACGCGGTGGTGGTGTCCTGCGCCTCGGCCGGTATTGCCCAGTGCGTAGCGGCGGTGATCGTCAAAGATAACGACTGGCTGCTGGATAACCTGCACGCCGCGCCGCTCAGCGTGCCGCACGACATTGTGGTGCCGAAAGGCCATAACGTGAACTACGGCGCGCCGGTGGGCAGCATGGTGGCGCTGGGCGGCGGACGCCTGATTGAGGCCGGTTACAGCAATGAGTGCTCGCCAGAACAGCTGGCGGCGGCCATCACGCCGACCACCGCGGCGCTGCTGTACGTCAAGTCGCATCACTGTGTGCAGAAAAGCCATCTCAGCGTCGAACAGGCGGCAGTAGTCGCGCGCAAACACGGTATTCCGCTGATTGTCGATGCGGCGGCCGAAGAGGATTTGCAGTGCTATTACCAGATGGGCGCCGACCTGGTGATCTACAGCGGTGCCAAAGCCATTGAAGGGCCAACCAGCGGCCTGGTGATTGGCCGCAGCCAGTACGTCGAGTGGGTGAAACGCCAGAGCAACGGCATTGGCCGCGCGATGAAAGTTGGCAAAGAGGGCATTCTCGGTCTGACTCAGGCGATTGAAAACTATCTGCTGCAGAGCAAAACCAGCGGTGCCGACATGGTGGCGA
Source organism: Pantoea sp. Ap-870 (assembly GCF_011752515.1). Classification (NCBI taxonomy): domain Bacteria; kingdom Pseudomonadati; phylum Pseudomonadota; class Gammaproteobacteria; order Enterobacterales; family Erwiniaceae; genus Pantoea; species Pantoea sp. Ap-870. The sequence continues at coordinate 126,924 of NZ_VWXG01000009.1, read as the reverse complement.
AGATGACGCCCTTTATCGATAACCTCAACACGCTGAACGGCGTCAGCGCGCGCGTGGTGTGGGATGCGGCCGGTCGTGATATCGCCCGCGCCGAGATCAAATTTGATGAAGCGGTGACGGGCTGGCCAACCGGCGAGCTGGTGCAGGCGCTGAAAAACGGCGACATCGCCATCTATTTCCGCGGCTATAAAGCCAACGAAGGCATTATCGAAGCGGATGTGCGCAGCGTCAGCGCGGAACAGCTGCACATCATCTTTAGCCGCATCCAGGCGCTGCTCAGCGGAGGAAAACGCGCATGAATCTCAACCCCAATTTCTATCAGGGCCGTCTGTGCCTCAACGTGCTGGCCGGTTCAAAGCAGAATGCGCAGGCGATCTGGCAGGCGGCAGAAGGGCATGTGCTGGTCGGCGTTTTGTCGAAGAACTATGCCTCGAATGAGGCCGCGATTGCCGATATGCGCGAGTATGCGGCGCTGATTGATAATGCGCTGTCGGTCGGGCTGGGCGCGGGCGACCCGAATCAGTCGGCGATGGTCAGTGAAATCTCGGCAGAACTGCAGCCGCAGCACGTTAATCAGGTCTTTACCGGCGTGGCCACCAGCCGCGCGCTGCTCGGACAGCCACACACTATCGTGAACGGTCTGGTTTCACCAACCGGCACGCCGGGCAAGGTGAAAATCTCCACCGGTCCGCGCAGTTCGCAGGCGGCGGACGGTATTGTGCCGATCGCCACGGCGATCGCCATGCTGCAGGATATGGGCGGCAGTTCGGTTAAGTATTTCCCGATGGGCGGCCTGAAAGCGGTGGAGGAGTATCGCGCGGTGGCGGACGCCTGTGCGCGCCATGATTTCTGGCTGGAGCCGACCGGCGGTATCGATCTTAGTAATTTCGAAGAGATCGTGCGGATTGCTCTGGAGGCCGGGGTCAGTAAAGTCATCCCGCACGTTTACAGCTCGATCATTGATAGCGCCAGCGGCGACACGCGCATTGACGATGTGCGTCAGCTTCTGGCAACGTGCAAGAAACTGCTGTAACAAATGAGTAACAGGTGAGGCTCCGTGAGATTTCCCAATCAGCGTTTAGCTCAACTCTTCGCGGCGCTGCAAAGCGAAACGCTGCCACAGGATGAGCTGGCGCGGCGTTTTTCCGTTTCAACGCGCACGGTGCGCACCGACATCACCGCGCTCAATGCGCTGCTGGAACAGCACGGCGCTCAGTTCGTGCTGGCGCGCGGCGCGGGCTATCAGCTAAAAATCGACGACGCGGTACGCTTCGGCCGCCTGCAGCAGGAGAGTGCGGCACCGCTGCGGGTGCCGCGCACCTCGCAGGATCGGGTGCGCTATTTGCTGAGCCGCTTTCTCACCGCCGCGTATTCGCTCAAGCTGGAAGATCTGTCGGAAGAGTGGTTCGTCAGCCGCGCCACGCTGCAGAGCGATATGGCGGAAGTGCGCGAGTGGCTGGGCCGCTATCATCTCAACATCGAAACCAAGCCGCGCTACGGTATGAAACTGTTTGGTAGCGAGGCGGCGATTCGCACCTGCCTGACCGATCTGCTGTGGCAAATCGACCAGCAGACACCCGACAGCCCGCTGCTGACGGTCGAGGCGCTGCACAGCGGCATGCTGGCGCAGCTGCAGCCGCTGCTGGCGCAGTGTTTCATGCAGCATGCCATCCGGCTGAGCGATGAAGGCGAGCGCTATCTGCTGATTTACTGCGCGGTGGCGGTGCGCCGCATCAGCGAAGGCTTCCCGCTCAGCGATCCCGGCGCGGAGGATGTTGGCGAGGAGATACGCGAGGCGGCGCACGATCTGGTTAATCTGATGCGTCCGCTGGTGGGCAAAGGCATCTCGCAGGCGGAAGAGAACTGGCTGCGCGTTAATATTGCGGCGCGGCAGATTCAGGCGCTGGCCCCCAGCACCATCAACGCCGATGACGCGGATGCGCTGGTGGATTACCTGCTTAACTACATCAACACCCATTACAACTACCGGCTGCAGCAGGATGAGCAGCTGCGCGCCGATCTGCTCACGCACATCAAAACCATGATCACCCGCGTGCGCTATCAAATCCACATTCCCAATCCACTGCTGAGTAACATCAAGCAGCACTATCCGATGGCCTACGATGTGACGCTGGCGGCCGTCACCAGCTGGGGCAAATACACGCCGTATACCATTAGCGAAAACGAGATTGGCTTTCTGGTGCTGCACATCGGCGTCGGGCTGGAGCGACATTACGATGTCGGCTACCAGCGACACCCGCAGGTGTTGCTGGTCTGCGACAGCGGCAACTCCACGCTGCGCATGATCGAGGCGCTGCTGCTGCGCAAATACCCGCAGCTGGTGGTGACGGCGCGGCTGTCGCAGCGTGACTACGAAGTGCGTGCGCACATTGATGAAGATTTTGTTATTTCAACCGCGCGGCTCAGCGAGAAGAACAAGCCGGTAGTGATGATGTCGCCGTTCCCTACGGAGTTTCAGCTGGAACAGCTCGGCAAGCTGGTGCTGGTGGATCGCACCCGGCCTTACATGCTGGAGAAGTACTTCGACGCGCAGCATTTCATGGTGCTCGACCGGCCAATGAGCCAGTCGGCGCTGTTCCGCCTGCTGTGCGATCGGCTTGAGGCGGAGGGCTATGTCGATGCTGATTTTTATCCTTCGGTCGAAGAGCGTGAAGCGATTGTCAGTACCATGCTGGGCGAAGGGATCGCGCTGCCACACTCGCTGGGATTACTGGCTAAAAAAACCGTGGTTTATACCGTGCTGGCACCGCACGGCGTGAGCTGGGGCGATGAGACGGCTTCGGTAATTTTTCTGCTGGCGATCAGTAAGAGTGAATACGAGGAGGCGATGGCGATTTACGATCTGTTTGTCACCTTCCTGCGCGAAAGGGCGGTGACAAGATTGCGCGACTGCGCTGATTTCGTCAGCTTTAAAGCAGTGGCGATGGATTGTCTGAGCCGGTTGTGATGGGGATGGGTGTGGTTTGTCCCTCACCCTAACCCTCTCCCGCAAGCGGGCGAGGGGACCGACCCAGCGGCGTGTGAGTTCAGGCGCTGATTCTCAGCGCCCGGTGGATTGACTGAATTCTGACCCTCAAACCATGCCCGGACGGCTCCCTCTCCCGCGTGCGGGAGAGGGCTGGGGTGAGGGCTGCGGTGAGGGCGAAAGGCCGCCAGCCCCGAAATCAGCCGCGTTTCGCCAGCAGTTTTGGAATCTCACGCAGGCACCAGGCTTTGGCTTCACCCATGCTATCGCGGCGCCACGCCATAATAATATCCACCTCACGGGTATACTCGGCGCTGACAACGCGCAGGCGGCCTTCGGCGATATCTTTCTCTACCATCGGATAGGGCATGGTCGCTACGCCGAGACCCGCCAGCAGCGCGCGGCGTTTATCATCCATGCTGCTTACCGTCAGGCGCTGCTGTTTGTCCAGCAGCTGCACCGTCAATACCGGACGTTCGCGCGCGGTGTCCGCCACAGCGATGCCGCGATACTTAACGCGCGTGACCTCGGACAGCGGCTCGGCTTCCTGATGAATCGGGTGATCCGGACTGGCAACATACACGCTCATAATGCTGTACAGCTTGCGTGTGTTGATCTCGGTGGAGGCGCGAAAATGCAAATCCGGCGCGATCACGATGTCGGCGCGGCCCTGCTCCAGTCGCTCCCACGCGCCCGCCAGCACTTCAGTGACCAGCGAAATCTGCGTATTGGCTTTCTCGGCCAGCTTCTCTACCAGCGGGAACAGCAGCTCGGTCGGGATCAGCGCTTCGGCCACGATGGTCAGATGGGTTTCCCAGCCGCGCGCCAGCGCTTCGGCATCGGTGGTGAGTTTATCGGCGGCTTCCAGCAGCACGCGGCCGCGTTCCAGCAGCATTCGCCCGACGTTGGTGAATTTGGTGCGATGGCCGGAGCGGTCAAACAGCACCACATCCAGCTCCTCTTCCAGCTTCTGCATGGTGTAGCTCAGCGCCGATGGCACGCGTCCCAGCTCGTCGGCCGCCGCGGCGAAGCTGCCGCGACGGTCAATAGCATCCATCACACGTAAAGCTTCCAGGGTTAACGCGCGCTCTTTAGCCATGCCGACTCTCTGTCAGTAAATTTGAATATGCCAGGCAGATTAACTGGCTAACAATCCGGCGTCCAGCCTTTTACCATTGACGTATAAAGCCTGTGGTGGATTCTCACCGCAGTGCGTCGGAGGTAAAGCATGATGACAACCCGCTGCGCGTCCGCATGTGGCCAGGCCGATTTCGGTTGGTTGCAGGCGCGCTATAGCTTCTCATTTGGCCACTATTTTGATCCCCAGCTGATGGGCTACGCCTCGCTGCGCGTGCTGAATCAGGAAGTGCTGGCACCCGGTGCGGCATTTCAGCCGCGCACCTATCCGCAGGTGGATGTGCTCAACCTGGTGCTGCAGGGTGAAGCCGAATACCGCGACAGCGAAGGCAATCACCTGGTGGCGCGCGAGGGCGAAGCGATGCTGCTGTCGGCCCGCCAGGGCGTCAATTACAGCGAACACAATATCAGCAAGGATCGCCCGCTGACGCGCATGCAGCTGTGGCTGGCCGCCTGTCCGGAACGGGAAAATCCGCTGCTGCAAAAACGCGCGCTGCCGCAGCAAACCCACGTACTGATTGCATCACCGGATGGCGCGGACGGCAGTTTGCAGCTGCGCCAGCAGGTGTGGGTACATCAGGTCACGCTGGCACCGGGCGAGCAGTACAGCCTGGCGCTGCACGGACCGCGCGCCTATTTGCAGTCGATTCACGGTGCGCTTGAGGTACGGGCCAGCAGTGCGCATCAGGAGCAGCTGCGCTGTGGCGATGGGGCGTTTGTCAGTGAAGAGGCGCAGATTACGCTGCAGGCGGAAACGCCGCTGCGCGCGCTGGTGATTGATATTCCGGTGTAAAAAAGGCGGCCCTGCTGGCCGCCTGTGGCATTATTTCAGAATGGTAAAGGCGGTAGTGACGTGCTTCACGCCGCTGACACGGCTGGCGATATCCGCTGCTGCCTTCGCTTCTTCCTGCGTTACCAGACCCAGCAGGAACACTTCCCCGTTCTCAGTGGTGACTTTCACGTTGGACGATTTCACCTGATCGCTGCCCAGCAGCTGCGAGCGGATTTTGGTGGTGATCCACGTATCTGATGAAGACGTGCCGAGGCTCACTTTCTGCCCGGTGCGAATCTCGTTATACACCTCTGTCGCGCCATCAACGCCCATGGCGATCTGTTTCGCCCGGCTGGCGAGATCGGCTGACGGTGCCTGACCGGTCAGCAGTACTTTGCCCTGATACGCGGTCACGACCACGCGCGCCTGATTTTTGATCTGCTCATCTTTTGCCAGCGCGTTAGTGACGCGCAGCTCCAGCGTGCCGTCATCAACCTGCGTGCCCACGGTACGCGGGTCGGTGGCGGTTTTGGTGGCGACCGCAGCGCCGCCGGCGACAACCGCCACGCAGCCCTGCAGCAGCATGGCGGTTAACAGAATGGCGATAGCGTTCAATGCTTTCATTTGAGCTCCTTCAGTCATTCCTGGTGTGGGAACAAGGTGTTATCAATCAAATCGCACAGGCAGTTCAGCGTCAGCATATGCATCTCCTGAATGCGTGCGCTGCGATGTGACGGAATGCGAATTTCCACATCGTGCGGACCGAGCAGGCCCGCCAGCTCACCGCCGTCATGGCCGGTCAGCGCGACGATAGTCATATCGCGGGTAACCGCAGCTTCCACCGCTTTAACAATATCGCGGGTGTTGCCACGGGTGGAGATGGCCAGCAGAACGTCGCCGGCCTGTCCAAGCGCACGAACCTGCTTGGCATAAATTTCGTCGTGCAGACGGTCATTACCGATTGCCGTCAGCATCACATTGTCCGCACTCAGCGCCAGCGCCGGCAGGCTGGGACGCTCAGTCTCAAAACGGTTAATCATGCTGGCGGCAAAATGCTGGGCGTTAGCCGCCGAGGCGCCGTTACCGCAGCTGAGGATTTTGTTGCCGTTCAGCAGTGACTGCACCAGCGTCATCGCGGCGCGGGAAATCGCATCTGGCAGCGCTTCGGCTGCGGCGATTTGCGTCTGAATACTTTCGGTAAAACACGCTTTAATTCTGTCCTGCACAAGACCACCTGGTTCTATCCATCCGCACGAAAGGCATCGGCCAGCCACACCAGTTCGCGCCCGGTGATGGCGATGATGTCAAAACGGCAATTCACCGTATCAAAACTGCCGCCGCGTGCCAGCAACCACAGCGCAGCGGCACGCAGCAGCTTTTGTTGTTTCTGGCGCGTCACGCTGGCAGCCGCGCCGCCAAAACGTGCATCGCGCCGATAGCGCACTTCAACAAACACCCAGCAATCCGCGTCGCGCATAATCAGGTCGATTTCCCCGCTGCGGCAGCGCACATTGCTGGCTTCCCACTGCAGTCCGGCGCGCTCAAGGTAGCGACGCGCCTGCTGCTCCTGCTCAGCGCCGAGGCGCTGGCGGTTTACTGCACCGGAACGATTTGTCCCTGACGATACTGGTTCCATGCCAACTTCCTGTTGATCACGCAATCCGTGTCGGCGCTCAGCTTGCCGGTGTTGCCATCAATGGCGAAGCCCGGTACCTGACGCATCTGGTTAAACTGGTTCGCCAGCGTCCAGGCATCAATGCCCATCGCGTAGAGGCGTACCAGCGAATAGTCGTTGTTAAAACTGCGCGCCGCCTGCTGCATCAGGCCTGGATTGGCACCGGACAGCAGCGGAATATCGCTGAACTGCAGGCCATCCATCTCCAGCCGGAAGTCCGGACCGGCACCGGCCTGCGCACTGCGCGAGCTGGCATACAGGGCGATGTTATTGCGGCTGCTGGTGCGCATGGCAATCATCGGCTTGATCAGCTGCAGTTCGTCCTGAGTGGCAATAATGTAAACCGCATCAACGCTGCCGCTGCTGCTGGCGCTCTCAGGTGCCGGAGCGCTGGTCTGCGGTGCCGGAATCGTCAGACCGGCGACCGCCACGCCCTGCGGCTGGTCCGGCTGTACCGTCAATGGCGTGCCGCTCAGTGCAATACCGGCGCCGCTGTTGATGCCCTGTTTCAGCTCGCCCACACCGCCGAAACGCTGTTGCAGCACGGTTGCGCCGCCCAGCTTCTGCCACTCCTGCGCAAACGCTTTGCCCACGCGGTCGCCATAGCTGCTGCGCGGCATCAGCAGCAACGGCTGGCGTTTGCCCTGATCCCAGATATGGTGCGCGGCATCGCGCGCTTCGTCTTCAGGAGAAAGCGCAAAATAGCAAATATTCGGATGGTTCTGGATCTGCTCTGGCTCGTTGAGCGCCAGCACGTTCAGCGGTGTCTGGCTGTTGGCGACCTGTTCCACGTTATTTTTCAGCAGCGGACCAACCACCAGGGTGGCACCATCCTGCTGCGCCTGCTGCATCACCTGAGCAATCGGCTGGCTGCTGGTGTCATACACTTTCACCTGGGCGCTGCTGGCGGGCTGCGCGACGGCTGGCTGTGCGGCGGGCTGCTGCGGCTGTGCGCTGTCTGACGGCGTGATAGCCGCGGCCGACGGACTGACTACCGCGTTGGCATCGCCACTGGCTGGTGTTGCCGTGCTGGCGGGCTGTTGCGTGGAGGCGCTGGCATCGCTGCTGGCCGGTGCGGCAGGAGCTGGCGGCGCAGTCAGCACACCGTTTTTCGCATCGTTGAAGCCTTTCTGGATGGCACTGGCGAACACCTGCGCCTGACCATTAAGCGGCAGCAGCAGCGCGATTGTGCTGGTCGAGGCTTTAGTGAAGTTCTGCACCTGGCTGAGCTGGGTCGGCAGGGTTTTCGCGCCGGGGTTTTGCGGATAGCGCGTCTGCCAGTCGCTAATGGCGGCTTTCAGCATCTGGGCATCCTGGCTGTTGGCGTGCCAGGTATTCAGCAGGTCGAGCCAGCCCTGCAGCGTATTTTCGTCGGCGTTGATCACCACGCTGTTGAGCTGATCCTGGGTTAGCTGGGTCAGCGCCTGCCAGGTGGCGTCAATATTGCTCTGGTGATCGGCGCCTTTCAGCAGCGGTTCCTGAGCAATATAGGCGCGCAGCAGCGCGAGCGACGGACGATTTTGCGCAGCGGCAATCTGCAGCGCGTAGTAGCGCACCTGCTGATCCTGCGACAGGTCAGCGGCTTTTATCTGTCCCAGCAGCTGCTGAGCACCGTTGAAATCCTGCTGGGCAATTTGCAGCTGGGCGCGCAGCAGCAGCAGTTCCTGCTGTTGTACGTCAGAGAGCTGCTGTGGCAACTGACCGAGCTGATTTTGCGCCTGCGGATACTTTCCTTCCTTCAGCAGGGCACGGATGGCAAGTAATTGCCAGTCGGTCTTGCTATCATCGCTGCTTTGCTGCACCTGCTGCAGATAATAGTCAGAGCGGCCCGTGGCAGGACCCTGCACGTTTACGCTTGAGGTTTGCTGCGGTCCCTGGCCGCTACAGGCGGCCAGAATCAGGCCCGCGAGCAAAACAGGGACCAGGCGTCCTGCTTTATGACGTACGACTTTCGAAGGAAGCATACTGTATCCAGTGATGTTTTTTTCAAGATGCTCAATATTAAATCGGCAATTCGGATGAAACAATGAAACAACTCGATCGGGCAGAGATTTCTGCCAGCACGCTCTATATCGTTCCTACCCCGATCGGTAACCTGGGTGATATCACGCAGCGTGCGCTGACGGTGCTTGCGAGCGTCGATCTGGTCGCTGCGGAAGATACACGTCATACCGGGCTGTTGCTACAACATTTCGCCATCAATGCGCGACTGTTCGCACTTCACGACCATAACGAACAGCAGAAGGCCGACGTGCTGTTAGCGAAGCTGCAGGAGGGCCAGAGCATTGCGCTGGTTTCCGATGCGGGCACGCCGTTAATCAACGATCCGGGCTACCATCTGGTGCGTCGTTGCCGCGAAGCCGGGGTGCGCGTGGTGCCGTTGCCCGGTGCCTGCGCGGCGATCACAGCATTGAGCGCGGCGGGATTACCGTCCGATCGTTTCTGTTACGAAGGGTTTCTGCCGGCCAAAAGTAAAGGGCGTTGCGATGCGCTGCGTGCACTGAGTGACGAGCCGCGCACGCTGATTTTCTACGAATCGACCCATCGCGTGCTGGATACGCTACAGGATATGGTCAGCGTATGGGGCGCGGCGCGCTACGTGGTGCTGGCACGGGAGCTGACCAAAACCTGGGAGTCATTGTACGGTGCGCCGGTGGGTGAATTGCTGGCGTGGGTGCAAGCGGATGAGAATCGCCGCAAGGGCGAGATGGTGCTGATTGTCGAAGGCCATAAAGCGGATGAAGAGACGCTGCCGGCAGAGGCGCTGCGCACGCTGGCGCTGCTGCAGGCTGAGCTGCCGCTGAAAAAGGCGGCGGCGCTGACGGCGGAAATTCATGGGGTTAAGAAAAACGCCCTGTACAAGTATGCGCTGGAGCAGCAAGAGGCGTGACAAACGCGGGCGGATCGCCTATTATCCCGCGCCGAAGCTGACCAGACAGTCGCCGCTTTGTCGTCGTCCCTTTCGGGGGAGACGGGCAGAGGGGAGGAAAGTCCGGGCTCCATAGGGCAGGGTGCCAGGTAACGCCTGGGGGGCGCAAGCCTACGACCAGTGCAACAGAGAGCAAACCGCCGATGGCCCAGTAATGGGATCAGGTAAGGGTGAAAGGGTGCGGTAAGAGCGCACCGCGCGGCTGGCAACAGTCCGTGGCACGGTAAACTCCACCCGGAGCAAGGCCAAATAGGGGTTCACATGGTACGGCCCGTACTGAACCCGGGTAGGCTGCTTGAGCCAGTGAGCGATTGCTGGCCTAGATGAATGACTGTCCACGACAGAACCCGGCTTATCGGTCAGTTTCGACTTTTTTATAAAGACGCCCGCAGGTGAGAATCTGCGGGCGTTTTGTTTTTGGGGTAAGGTGCGTGCTGTCCCTCATCCTAACCTTCTCCCGCAAGCGGGAGAAGGGACCGATTGTGCGTGTGGCGAGTTGAGTGCTCGCCCTGCCAGACCGCACTTAACTATTCCCTCTCCCCGTGGGAGAGGGTTAGGGTGAGGGCAGAAAACCGCACGTAGCCAGATAAAACCGCACAAAACCCCCATTTCTCTGCGTAAAGAAACGCAAATCCGCAAAAACATTCTTTTCCCTGTGCCAGAATAGGCGCGTGTTCAACTACTGAGGACAATTTTTCATCCACACCGGGAAAAGCAACAACGTGGATAAGTTGTAAAATTATGGATAACCATTTCGTTACACTTTACGTATTAACCTCTTCACCCACCTGCGTTTTCTGCTGCTCACTGAGCGATCGGCACTGGCGCTTCGCGCTGTAGTTTTTTCTCTCCTTCCTAGATTTTTATCTTTTTCAGCTATCACGCTGCTGTTTGCGCGTGGATGGCGTTTATTTCTCACAGGAGAGAAATCATGCTGTACTGGATTTTATTAGCGTTAGCGATTGCTGCCGAAATTACGGGCACCGTGTCAATGAAATGGGCCAGCGTTAATGGCGGCAGCGCTGGCTATATTTTTATGCTGTTGATGATCGCCCTGTCATACATCTTCCTCACCTTTGCCGTTAAACGTATTGCCCTTGGCGTGGCTTATGCCATGTGGGAAGGCGTCGGTATTCTGTTTATCACTCTGTCCAGCGTGATGCTGTTTGACGAGGCGCTGTCGGTGATGAAGGCGGCGGGTTTGATCACGCTGATCGCGGGTATCGCGCTGATCAAAGCGGGGACATTCAGCCGTAAGGAACTGCGTCATGACCACGCTTAATGTCGTGCATCTGGCCTGGCTGGCGCTGGCCATCGTGCTGGAAATTGTGGCTAACATCGCGCTGAAATACGCCAACGGCTTCCGTCGTCCGCTGTATGGCGTGGTATCGCTGGTGGCTGTCCTGGCGGCATTCAGTGCCCTGTCGCAGGCAGTGAAGGGGATCGATCTCTCGGTGGCCTACGCCTTGTGGGGCGGTTTCGGTCTGGTGGCTACCGTAGCGGCAGGCTGGATCCTGTTCGGACAACGTCTGAACACCCGCGGCTGGCTGGGCGTGGCACTGCTGCTGGCCGGGATGGTGTTGATTAAATTTGCCTGAGGCAGCGCGATACTGCCTGCCTTCCTTTCCCAATGGCGGGAGAGAAGGGCAGGCATGCGTAAGCCAGCCGTTAACCGCGGCCGTGCGGCTCATCCCAGTCAAAAGCCGGTCCCAGCGAAATAACGCCGTTCGGATTGATGGTCTTGTGGCTGCAGTAGTAGTGATGGCGGATGTGCGGCAGGTTCACCGTATCGGCAATGCCCGGCATCTGATAAATATCGCGCAGGAAGCCGTTCAGGTTACGGTAATCGCTGATGCGGTGACGATCGCACTTAAAGTGGGTCACGTAGACCGGGTCAAAGCGCACCAGCGTGGTCCACAGGCGCAGATCGGCTTCGGTGAGGCGATCGCCGGTCAGATAGCGATGCTGACCCAGAATCTGCTCCAGCCGTGCCAGCGAATGGAACAGCGCGGTTACGGCTTCATCATAGGCCGACTGTGACGTGGCAAATCCGCTTTTGTAGACGCCGTTATTGACGGTGTCATAAATCCAGCCGTTGAGTTCGTCGATCTTGTCACGCAGCTCGGGCGGGTAGTAATCGCCGGCGCGAGCGCCCTGCGCGTCGAAGGCGCTGTTGAACATACGGATGATATCGGCGGATTCATTACTGACAATAGTGTGCTGCTTTTTATCCCACAGCACCGGCACGGTCACGCGCCCGCTGTACTGCGGATCGGCATGCAGATAGAGCTGATAGAGGAATTCGTTCTGATACAGCGAATCGCCGGTCGCGGCGGGGAAGTCATCGTCGAAGGTCCAGCCGTTCTCCAGCATCAGCGGGTGCACCACTGACACCGAAATCATCTCTTCTAACCCCTTCAGCTGACGCATCAGCAGGGTGCGATGCGCCCACGGGCAGGCCAGCGAAACGTATAAATGATAACGATCGCGCTCGGCGGCAAAGCCGGCTTTCCCGGTTGGCCCGGCGTTGCCGTCTGCCGTGATCCAGTTACGCCAGACTGCTTCTGTGCGTTTGAAGCGGCCACCGGTTGACTTCGTATCGTACCAGGTGTCATGCCAGACACCGTCAATCAGTTGTCCCATAAGCCCTCCATAAAAAAACGGGGCGAGGAAAATCCCCGCCCCTGCTATTCAGTATATGTGCTGTTGCACGGCTTGTGTGCTTAGCGTGCGGTTGCTGGCATAAAGCGCTGACGAATCAGGCGGTCAATGCTGTAGGCGCCCGGACCTACCAGACCCAGCACCAGGAAACCACCGGCGATGGACAGGTTTTTCATGAACATCAGCTGGTTAACGCCTTCCGCAAAGTTGCTGTGGAACAGGAACGCGGTCAGCAGCGTGAAGCCGGCGGTGAACAGCGCGGTGAAGCGCGTCAGGAAGCCGAACAGAATCGCCAGGCCGCCGCCCAGTTCCAGCAGAATCACCAGCGGCAGCAGGAAGCCGGGCACGCCCATCGCCTGCATGTACTGTGCGGTGCCTGCATAGGCGGTGATTTTGCCCCAGCCGGCAGTAATAAACAGGATGGTCATTAATACGCGTGCCAGCAGCAGGCCTGAGTCTTCGAATTTTTTCATCATTTACTCCAACAAGGTTTTTGGCGCAGGTTGTTGGCCTGCCGGGTTATTTTCCCGCTAAACCGCGTTAAACAGTTCGTCGGGCTGATGGAGGGAGATGATAGTCGCGCGCAGCAATAGTTGTAAGCGAGATAAACTGTCGATGTTATTCAGGAATTCTGAAGGAGGAAAACCGAACCTTTTCGATCCGGTTTAAGGTGGGAAAGTTAGCGTGGCGGCATCGCCGATTTGATCATGCGCCAGGTGCTCCACAGGCCGAGTCCGCGTTTGGCCCAGCGCATGATGCGGTTGGGGCTGCGGATCGACCAGATGGCGAGCGCGCTGCTGCCAATCGCCAGATAGCGGCGCAGGCTGAGAAACGTCAGCCAGCCGCGATCGTACTGCGCGGTGCTTTCCAGCCAGTCGCGGCGAGCAGCGCTGAGATCCAGCCGCTGCTGCTGTACCTGATTAAGCAATTCATGAATGCGTGCTTCACGTTCACGCTGACTCATGAGCGATGCTCCTCGAGTAAGGTGCGATCGGTGTCCAGCTCTTTGCGCGTATGGCGCAGCAGCGTGGACTGCCGGGATTTACGCAACGTCCATAAACCAAAAATCAGCGCCAGCGCGAATAGCACGCCGGTGGTGATGGCAATCGCCATCAGCCGGTACTGCGCATCCACCGCCCAGATAATCAGCACCATCAGGCTCATCAATCCGAAAGCGGTAAACAGCATGGTCAGGCCTATCATGATCAGCATCTGGATCAGATTGGCTTTTTCCTCTTCCAGCTCGGCAACGGCCAGCCGCACGCGTGTCTCGACCATGCCAACCAGCGTTGTCACCACGCGCTGACCTACATTGAAGACCCCTTTGCCTGGGCCGTGGCTCTGATTCTCGCTCATATCAACGACGTGAAATCAGGATGCCGATCAGCACGCCCACTGCTGCGCCGATACCCACGCCGTGCCACGGATTTTCACGCACGTAGACGTCCGCTTTCTCCGCCGCTTCACGCGTGGTCTGCGCGATGCGTTCGCCGGATTCGCCCAGCCGCTCGCGTGAACTCTCAATGGCACCGCGTGCTTTGTGACGCAGTTTATCCAGCTCGCTTTTCGACTTATCAGCCGAGCTGCTCAGCACTTCTTCCAGGGTGTCGGCAAGGTTTTTCAGTTCCGCACGCAGATGTTCAGATGTGGTGTCTTTAGCCATGGTGTTCTCCATTACATCATTTATTTAAGTCCGATTAATAAGGCTCGGCCTGCAGCTTTTTCAGCTCCTGGCGTGCCTCTTCCAGCTTCCGTTCGCGCTTACCGATCTTCTCCTGGTCTTTGCCTTCCTGGCGATCCTGCTGCAGTTCGCGCTCGCGCTCAGCCACTTTATGCTGCTGGGCTTCAATGCGTTCAGCGTGGGCGGATTTCAGTTTCTCGTCAGTGCAGTTGGCGCGGACTTCAGTCAGCGCGCGTTCCAGTCCGGTGACCCGGCGCTGGTTGTCGTGCTGTTTCGCCATCTCAATTTCGCGCTGAATATCCTGCTGTTTTTGCTGACACAGCGATTCCGCTGCCAGCAGTGAACCCGAGAGAGAGAAAAGAATCGCACCCAGCAGTAGTTGTTGTTTCATCAGGTTTTTACCTTCCATTGTTGACGACCTGTCGCAAACCGGACAGGAGGGGCATCCCAGCTTGTCGTCTGCTCGCGCTTACTTAAGAATAGACAGCAGACGAAAAAATTCAAAAAACACGCGGGGATAGCGAGGATTGAGGTGCCGCCGGGCGGTGAACCCGACGGCGGGGATCAGCTATAGGTGAGGCGATTAGCGTCCACCACCTGCTGTGACGCCTGCGGACCCGCCGCCACGACAAAGCCCTGTGGCAGCAGGCGGCGCAGTACTTTCTGCGCGGCCAGGCTCTGCTCTTCATTCTCAAAATGAATGACCAGCGCATCGCCTGCTGAGGTAATACTTTTAATCCGCACGCCCTGCGCCGAAAGCTGCTGATAGAGATAAAAGCCGTCCGGCAGATTGGTGCCACTGTGTGCCACGCGGATCTTCACCACCGTTTCATGCTGCATCAGTTTGGGCACAATGCCGATAGCCAGCAGCGCCAGCACGCCAGCGCACAGCCAGGGGAGTAAACGCCTGGGGAAATTACGCAACCCTGTCATTACTGTGACTTCCCGTTCTGACCCGCCTGACGTTTACGCCATAGCACTACCAGTGAACCCACCAGACCGATGACCAGCAGCACCAGCGGCAGCAGCATCAGGCAGAACATCAGCTCATCTTCATAGCGGCGGAAAATGGGGGTTTTCCCCAGCGCAAAGCCGAGCACGGTAAGAATCAGCACCCACAGGAAGCCGCTCATCCAGTTAAAGAACTGGAAGCGGGCATTGCTCAGGCCAGAGAGGCCGGCAATGGTCGGCAGCAGGGTACGGACAAAGGCGATAAAGCGGCCAATCAGCAGCGCAGACAAGCCGTGGCGGTGGAACAGGCTGTGGGCGCGCTGATGATACTGCGCGGGCAGATGGGAGAGCCATTTCTGCACCGTCGGCGTATTGCCAAGCCAGCGGCCCTGAATGTAACTGACCCAGCAGCCGAGGCTGGCACCGGTGGTCAGCACCAGCAGGGTCAGCGGGAAGCTCATGGTGCCTTTCGCGATCAGCACGCCGACCAGAATCAGTAGACTGTCACCAGGCAGAAACGCTGCGGGCAGCAGGCCATTTTCGAGAAACAGAATCATGAACAACACGCCATAAATCGCCCACACCAGCGTGGGGTCGGAGAGCATTTCGTAATCCTGCTGCCACAGGGCATGCAGCAATGCTTGCAAAATATCCATCAATCATTCCTGAACATCATTGTTAAACGTGCCCGTGAGGGGCTTAGGCGCAGGCGGGTTAAGTTATACATTTTAGGTATGCCACCTGAGCAGGATTTCCGGATCCATCCAGAATTGATTGTTAAATCAGCGACTTTTTATAGCCCTGTCGCAAAGGGTAAGAAAAGGGCGATAACTGTAACAAAAATCGCGGGATTCAGACAGTGTAAAGTCGCGGTCGCACAGGAGTTTTACCTTTTGACGCAGATGGTCAAAAGGAGCTTTACACGAGCTGACACTATTGCAGATTAACTGACTTTTTAGCCTGAAAATGCAGCGTTTTCTGCCATTGCGGCTTCAGGGCAGGATCACCGGATTTTCTGCGAACATGTAACGGTCGACGTTGAATTCGAAATCATCGGCGGTGGCGTCGAACAGCATCTGTTTAGTATTTTCCAGATGCTGCCACATCGCCAGTTTGCTGGCGGCGGGATCTTTGCGCATCAGCGCTTTTAAAATCTGGTCGTGATCGTCACACCAGCTGGTGATATGGCGTGCGTCAATGTGCTCGTGCAGTTTGAGCCAGTAAGGATTATGCAGCCGGTGCCGCCACATTTTCTCTACGATGGCGGCCAGCGCGCTGTTTTGGGTGGCCTGGGCAATGCGCACGTGAAACTCCATATCCCACGTTGAGTCGCGCGCGTGATCTTCCTGCCGGGCTTTTTCCTGAATTGCCAACAGCGCCACGATATCCTGCGGACGGATCTGCGTGGCGGCAAATTCGGCGACATTGCTCTCAATCAGCTGGCGCGCCTGCAGCAGTTCAAAGGGGCCATAGCTGGCAAACTCCAGCTGATCGGCGGCGCTGTCGCGCGGTTGTGGCTGGTCGCTGATCACATGAATACCCGACCCTTTGCGCACCTCGACGTAGCCTTCCACCTCCAGCATGATGATCGCTTCCCGCACCACGGTGCGGCTCACCTGGTGCGCCTCCGCAATCATCCGCTCTGCCGGTAACTTTGCCCCCACGGCATAACTGCCCGCTTCGATGCGCTGCTTGAGTTCGCTGGCGAGTTGCTGGTAGAGGCGGCGGGATTCGTTCAGGTCCATGATTTTTCGGTTCTGTGAAAGACGGTAAGTTGTTATACCACTTACCCTGCGATGTCGCAAAGCGCTGAAGATGTTATACCATCTGGCAAGTTAAGAACCTGCGCGCCTGCTCAGGTTTTTATCTTTAATTAATATAATATACATAGTCTTAAGTCGATGAAAATCAGTGGTACGCCGTCTTTCGCCGTATGGCAATGATGGATAATGTGACGCAGTTGGCAAACAAATCTCCCTGTCGCTGAAATTGGTATGATAACTTTTGCGCATTAGCTGACCGATTTCATCTTCAAGGAAGCGACATGTTGCGACTCAACCGCCGCGATTTCCCCGGCGCACGCTATAACGAACGCGTGATCCAGTTCGGCGAAGGCAACTTTTTGCGTGCCTTTATCGACTGGCAGCTCGACTGGCTCAATGAACATCAGGGCACCGATGCCGGCGTGGTGGTGGTGCGACCGCGCAACCGGATGCAGACGGAGACGCTCAATCAGCAGGATGGCCTCTATACCACGCTGCTGCGCGGCCTGAATGAAGCGGGGCAACCGCTCAGTGAAACCCGGCTGATCCGCAGCCTTAATCGTGAAATCCAGCCTTATCAGCAGTTCGATGAATTCCTGGCTCTGGCACGCGCGCCGCAGATGCGTTTTGTGTTCTCCAATACTACCGAGGCCGGCATCGTGTTTGCCGAACAGGATCGGCTGGAGGATCAACCTGCGTCGTCGTTTCCCGGCAAACTGACGCAGCTTTTGTGGGCGCGTTATCAGCACTTTGCCGGTGCCGCCGATAAAGGCTGGCTGATCGTGCCGTGTGAGCTGATCGACCATAATGGCGACACGCTGCGCGCGTTAGTGCTGCGTTACTGCCAGCAGTGGCAGCTGCCAGCGGCCTTTGCGCAGTGGGTGACGCAGCACTGCGCCTTTTACAACACGCTGGTGGATCGCATTGTCAGCGGCTATCCGCCGGATGGCGCACAGATTGCAGCCCAACTGGGCTATGACGACCGCTATCTGGTGGCCGGGGAGCGCGACTACCAGCTGGTGCTTCAGGGACCGGATGCGCTGATGCACGAGCTGCAGCTGACGGCGCTGGCACCTGCCGTCAGGCGGGTGGATGACATCTCGCCGTACAAAGCGCAGAAGGTGGCGATCCTTAACGGGGCGCACACTGCGCTGGTGCCGGTAGCGTTTCAGGCCGGGCTGGCGAGCGTGGGCGAGGCAATGAACGATGCGCAGCTGGCCGCTTTTGTCGATGCGCTGCTGCGCGAAGAGGTGATTCCGACGCTGGATTTGCCGCGCGCCGAGCTGCACGCCTATGCGGATGCGGTGCAGCGCCGCTTTCGCAATCCGTTTATTCACCATGCGCTGCTGGCGATTGCGCTCAACGGCATGACCAAATTCCGCACGCGCCTGCTGCCGGCGCTGTTGCAGGCGCAGCAGCAGGGTGGCGACTGGCCGCCGCGCCTCATCTTTGCCTTTGCCGCGCTGCTGGCGTTTTATCGCGGCCAGCAGGATGACCGGCAGTGGCCGCTGCAGGATGACGCGCACTGGCTGCAGCGTTTTGCCCGGCTGTGGCCGGCGGTCCTCACCGATCAACTCACCCCGCAGCAGCTGGTGAGCGACGTACTGAGCGACGCGCAGCACTGGGGCGAAGATTTAACCCAGCGGCCCGGTCTGGTTACGGCGGTCAGCCAGCAGCTGCACAACATTCTCGTCCACGGCATGCGGACGGCCCTTAGCCAACTGAGATAACGCGATGCAACAGGCAATCAAAATACATTCACGCGACAACGTCGCCGTCGCGCTGCAGGATCTGGCGGCCGGCACCCAGGTTATCGTCGCAGAACAGCGGATTACGCTGCAGCAGGATATCGGGCGCGGCCACAAGTTTGCGCTGCAACCGCTCAACAGTGGCGAGCAGGTGATTAAGTATGGGTTGCCGATTGCCCATGCCACTCAGCCGATCGCCGTCGGCGAGCTGATTCACTCCAGCAACGCGCGCACCAATCTGAGCGATGTCGATGACTATCACTATCAGCCGGAACACCTTACGCTGCCACCGCAGGCGGCGGATCGTGAGGTACAGATCTATCGTCGCGCCACGGGTGAGGTTGGCATTCGTAACGAGCTGTGGATTTTGCCGACCGTCGGCTGCGTGAACGGCATCGCCCGGCAGATTGTGTCACGCTTCCTCCGGGAGAGTGACGACGCGGCCGGCATCGACGGCGTGCACCTGTTCAGCCATCCCTTCGGCTGTTCACAGCTGGGGCAGGATCACGAAAATACCCGCACCATGCTGCAAAATATGGTGCGTCATCCCAATGCCGGCGCGGTGCTGGTGATTGGACTCGGCTGCGAAAACAATCAGGTCGATATCTTTCGCGACACGCTGGGCGGCTTTGACAGCGAACGTGTGCAGTTTATGGAGTGTCAGCAGCAGGATGATGAAGTGGAAGCCGGCCTGCAGCGGTTGCATGCGCTGTACAACGTGATGCGTCACGACCGTCGCCAGCCGGGCAAACTGAGCGAGCTGAAGTTTGGTCTCGAATGCGGTGGCTCGGACGGCTTTTCCGGCATCACCGCCAATCCGCTGCTCGGCTGTTTCTCTGACCAGATGATCGCCAACGGCGGCACCACGGTGCTGACCGAAGTACCGGAGATGTTTGGTGCCGAGCGCATCCTGATGAGCCGCTGCCGTGATGCGGCGATTTTCGACAAAACGGTGGCGATGATTAACGACTTCAAGCGCTACTTTATCGATCATCAGCAGCCGATTTATGAAAACCCATCGCCGGGCAACAAGGCGGGCGGCATCACCACGCTGGAGGAGAAGTCGCTGGGCTGTACGCAAAAAGCCGGACAGAGTCAGGTGGTGGATGTGCTGAAATACGGTGAGCGGCTGCGCACGCCGGGGCTCAATTTACTCAGCGCGCCCGGTAACGATGCGGTCGCCACCAGCGCGCTGGCCGGAGCCGGCTGCCATATGGTGCTGTTTACCACCGGACGCGGCACGCCGTACGGTGGCTTCGTGCCCACCGTGAAAATCGCCACCAACACGCCGCTGGCGGAGAAAAAGCCGCACTGGATTGATTTCAATGCCGGACGACTGCTGGAGGGCACCTGCATGGAGACGCTGCTGGCGGAGTTTGTTGAGACTATTGTGGCGATTGCAAACGGCCAGCCGGCGCGTAATGAAGCGAATGATTTCCGCGAGCTGGCAATCTTCAAGAGTGGCGTGACGCTTTAATGCGTCAGCGGTTAAAGCGCGGCACCGGTGGGTGCCGCGACGCGGGTTAACCGGCGGTGCGAGGCTGACGTTCCGCTTCCGCCTGACATACGGCGGCGGTAAACAGAATGTCGGTCGAGGAGTTGAGTGCGGTTTCGGCGGAATCCTGCAGTACGCCGATGATAAAACCGACCGCAACCACCTGCATCGCCAGATCGTTAGGAATGCCAAACATGTTGCAGGCAACCGGAATCAGCAGCAGTGAACCGCCCGCCACGCCGGACGCGCCACAGGCACACAGCGAGGCGACAAGGCTCAGCAGAATAGCGGTGGGCACGTCCACGGCAATGCCCAGCGTGTGCACCGCAGCCAGCGTCAGTACGGTAATGGTGATTGACGCACCCGCCATGCTGATGGTCGCACCCAGCGGAATCGATACCGAATAAGTGTCTTCATCCAGATTCAGGCGTTTGGCCAGCGCCATGTTGACCGGAATATTCGCCGCCGAGCTGCGGGTAAAGAACGCCGTTACGCCGCTTTCGCGCAGGCAGGTAAACACCAGCGGATAAGGATTGCGGCGGATTTTCTGAAACACCAGCATCGGGTTGACCACCAGCGCCATAATCAGCATGCAGCCAATCAGCAGCGTCAGCAGGTGAGCATACTGCCACAGCGCGCCGAAGCCGGTTGAGGCCAGAATCGATGCCACCAGGCCAAAAATGCCCAGCGGCGCGCAGCGAATCACACAGCGCACCACCCAGGTTGCGGCATTCGACGCGTCATTCAGAAAGGCTTTGCTGCTCGGGCTGGCATGACGAAACGCCAGGCCAAGACCAACCGCCCACACCAGAATGCCAATGTAGTTGGCGTTCATCAGCGCTTCAATCGGATTGGCGACCATGCTCATCAGCAGGCCGTGCAGCACTTCGGTGATGCCGGACGGCGGGGTAATTTCGGTCGCGCCGACGTCCATCGACAGCGTCTGCGGGAACAGATGGCTGAAAATCACCGCGACCACCGCCGCGAAGAAGGTACTCAGCAGGTACAGCATAATGATCGGGCGAATTCTGGTTTTTTGCCCCTGCTGATGGTTGGCAATCGAAGAGATCACCAGCACCAGCACCAGCAGCGGTGCCACAGCTTTCAGCGCGCGCACGAACAGTTCGCCCAGCAGACCGACGGCTAACGCGGCATCGCGTGAAAGCCACGCCAGCGCCACGCCGGCAACCAGGCCAATCATGATTTGTTTTACCAGACTGCCTGAGAACAGGACGCCCAGCGGTCGAAGAAGATTATTTAGCATATTACGGTCTTTTTATCGCGGTATGAGTGTTGTGCGCGGTTGCTCCGCGCCAAACGGTTTGCCCGGCGGAGTATAAGGAAAAGAGCTGACGAGAAAAGAGATAATTCTGCCGGTGCGCGCCAGATCGGTTTTTTGATCTGCTGATGACTGGAAGTGTGACAGAGATATGAAACGCGAAGGTTGGCACTGGCGAAACAAAGCAGGGGCGATTAGCGCCCCTGCAGAAGATTATCGTGAGATGCCTTTCTGGTCGTTTCTGTGGTTTACCCAGGCGTTAATCAGCAGCGTACCGCTGAGAATCACGCCGACCACCGTCAGCGAAATCGCCACCGGAATGTGATAGAACTCGACAATCAGCATCTTGATACCGATAAACACCAGCACGATCGCCAGACCGTACTTCAGCATTGAGAAGCGCTCTGCCACGTTGGCCAGCAGGAAGTACATAGCGCGCAGGCCAAGGATGGCGAACAGGTTAGAGGTCAGCACGATGAACGGGTCGGTAGTGACGGCAAAAATAGCCGGAATACTGTCGACAGCGAAAATAACATCGCTTAGCTCCACCATAATCAGCACCAGCAGCAGCGGTGTGGCAAACAGCACGCCGTTTTTGCGGGTGAAGAACTTTTCGCCGTGCAGTTCATCGGTCATGCGCAGATGCTTACGCAGCCAGCGCACCACCGGCTTATCGCCGACGGCAGCGTCATCGCCCTCTTTCGCGAAGGCCATTTTGATGCCGGTAAACAGCAGAAAAGCGCCGAAGATGTAGAGGATCCAGCTGAACTGTGTGACCAGCCAGCTGCCGGCAAAGATCATGATGGTACGCAGCACAATCGCGCCCAGCACGCCGTAAATCAGCACGCGGCGCTGAAGATTAGACGGAATGGCGAAGTAGCTGAACAGCATCAGCCAGACGAAGACGTTATCGACCGCCAGCGCTTTTTCCAGTACGTAACCCGTCAGGAAAGCCAGGGTTTGCGCGGTTGCCACTTCGCGCCCGGCGCTACCGTCGAGATACCACCAGAACGCGGCGGCAAACAGCAGAGAAACGGAGATCCATACCAGCGACCAGACGGCAGCCTGTTTGAATGACATGGTTTGTGCGCCGCGTCGTCCCTGTAAGAAGAGATCGATCGCCAGCATGATGAGCACGACGACAGCGAAGCTGCCCCAGAGTAACGGTGTGCCTACAGAGTGCATAGTCGTATCCTGTCCTGAAAATGAAAAAACGGCTGAGTCAGAAGACGTCAGCCGCTTTATAGAGCTGCAAGCAAACCTCGCCTTCCGGCAAGGTCTCACTTACAACACAGAATCAATTCCGGGTTGCCTGACGACCGGATGCGCTACGCATCGTAATGACGATCGGTCAGCTTACAAGTTACTCCCCTTTGCTGCGGCCAACATACGTGCAACAGCGACCAGATTCAATGGGGAGGCTGTAATATTTTGCAATATTTACACTTCTTTCCGATCCGCCGGAAACACCACGCCGGTCTGGCGACGAATCTCTGTCAGCAACCGGGCGGTTATGCGTGACACCTCCAGCGCAGGGTGCTCCACCTGGCGCGTTTCCACCAGCCGGGCAAAGGTCTCTGCTTCATACAGCATAGTATTGATGTGCTGTGGCTGCGTCAGGTTCTGGCTCTCGCCGCCGCGCGGAATCAGGCGCAGCTGCTGGCACTCGGAAATTTTCTCTATCACCAGCGAGCCGGCTTCGCCCTGGATTTCGCTGGGAATCAGGGAATCACTCACTTTTGAGTGCAGCAGCGTGACGTCGAAATCGCCGTAGTCCAGCACTACCACGCCGTGCGCATCGACGCCGCTTGCCAGCAGCGAGGCCTCAGCTTTCACCTGCTGCGGCGCGCCCCACAGGGTAACGGCAGCGGCGAGACAGTAGTAGCCAATGTCCATGATCGAACCGTTGGACCAGCGCGGGTTGAAGGTATTTGGGTTCTCACCGTCGAGATAGCGCTGATAGCGTGACGAGTACTGACAGTAGTTGAACAGCGCTTTGCGCAGTGTGCCCAGCTGCGGCAGTGCCTGTTGCAGGCGCAGGAACGTCGGCAGACTGGCGGTTTTGAACGCCTCAAACAGCACCACCTGATGCTGACGCGCACAGGCAATCATCGCCTCAGCTTCACGCAGGTTAGAGGCCAGCGGTTTTTCGCAGATGACGTGTTTGCCGTGCGACATGAACAGCAGCGCCTGCTCACAGTGCAGCGCATTGGGGCTGGCGATATACACCGCGTCGATTTCCGCACTTGCCGCCAGCGCCTCGAGTGAGGTAAAGGTCAGCGGACAGAGATAATCCGCGACAAAGGCGTCGGCCTGCTGCTGGCTGCGTGAATAGACGGCGCTCAGTTTCATTTTACCGCTCTCATGCGCGGCGTCGATAAACTGGCGGGTGATCCAGTTGGTTCCCACAATGGCAAAACGTATCACGGCTGGTTCTCCTTCACTCTGAAAGCGGCAGAGTAGCATGTTCCCTGGCGGCGCAGGCAGGCGAAATTTGATCCTGCGATCCGCATTCCAATATGATGATGCCAAACCCTTTTTTAACCGACATGCGGGGACGCCGGGTGAGCGGAAGCAAACACGCACTGAACTGGACCACACTGCTGATCGCCATTCCGGTGGGCCTGGTGGCCTCGCTGGTCACGCTGGCGTTTCGCGGCATCATCGATCTCATCAATCATTTGCTGTTTCACAGCGACAGCGAAATCACGGTCGCGATGCACGTCTGGCCGTGGATCTTCTGGCCGCTGCTGGTGGGGGCGGGCGGGCTGCTGGCCGGCTGGTTCCTGCGCTACGCGGTGGCGATTGAGCAGCAGGAGACGGTGAAAACCGATTACCTTGAAGTGATTAACGCGCGGCTGGATGCGGTGCCCACCAAAACCTCGCTGTTTCGCGCGCTGTCGTCGATTGCCAGTATCGGCAGCGGGGCATCGATTGGTAAAGAGGGGCCAATGGTGCAGCTGTCGGCGCTGAGCGGCAGCCTGCTGGGGCGCTGGCTGCCAGCGTCCCTCAATATGCGCAACAGCGACATCGTCGCGATGGCGGCGGCCGCCGGTCTGTCGTCGGTGTATCACGCCCCGCTGGCGTCGGCGATTTTTGTCGCGGAAATCGCGTTTGGCATCTCTGCGCTACAGCGGCTGATACCGCTGATTATCGCCTCGGCTGTGGCGGTAATGACCATGTGGTCACTGGGCTTTCGCAGTGCGCTCTATCCGCTCTCCGACACGCTGTTTCAAATGGATCTCACCAGCCTGCTGATGACGGTAATCATTGGGTTTGCTGCGGGCGTGGCAGGCTGGCTATTGATCAAGCTGATTGCGCGCAGCAAAGCGTTGTTCAGCCGCGTGCGCTCGCTGCCGCTCAGGCTGGGCGCAGGTGGTTTTGCGGTTGGCTTACTGGCGCTGATCTCCACCGATATCCTTGGTAACGGCTATGAAGTGATCGTGAAAATCATTGAAGGCAACTATCTGCTGGCGGGTTTGCTCGGCCTGCTGGTGCTGAAAATGCTGGCTACTACGCTCTCGGTTGGCTCCAACGCGGTAGGCGGCCTGTTCACGCCCTCATTATTGATTGGTGCGCTGCTCGGCGTGGCGCTGGCGCAGACTGGCGTGCTGCTGCATCTGCCGGTGGGCAATACGCTGCTGTATGCGGCGGTGGGTATGGCGGCGGTGCTGGCGGCGGTCAGTCAGGCGCCGCTGATGGCGATGCTGATGGTGCTGGAGATGACGCTCAACAGCAGCCTGCTGTTCCCACTGATGATCGCCTCGGTACTGGCGTCAATGCTGGTCTACCGGCTGCAGTCCGCCAGCACCTATCCGGTGGTAAGCCATCACCTTAATCGTTCAGAAGCGAAATATGATTTTGATAATATGCGGGTTGATCAGCTGATCATCCCCGGCGCGGCGCTGCAGCCGGCGGAATCGGTCGGGCAGGCGCTGGCGGTGAGTTCACTCAAGCGCGAGCGCTACGTCTACGTCATTAATCAGGCCGGTCAGTTTCTTGGCGTAGTATCAATTCATGATATTTCGCGCAAAGTGCTGGCACAGGAGATCACGCTGGATTCGCCGGTCAGCAGCGTGATGAATGATAATTTCCCCTGCATTTACCAGCACCAGAGCATGCGTGAAGGCTGGGAGGCGTTTGCACGCGTGACGCTGGAGCGTTTACCGGTGCTGAATAATGCGCAGGAGCGTCGCTTCCTTGGCGCATTAACCAAAACCAGTCTGATCCAGAAAGCGCAGGAGTTTCTTTAGGCCGCGTTGCCGCGCAGCGCCTGTTCGGTCATCCACAGGCGCGCGTCGAACTCCAGCTGGTGGTAGTCCGGTTCCATGTGGCAGCACAGCTGATAAAAGGCTTTGCTGTGATCTTTCTCTTTCAGGTGCGCCAGTTCGTGCACCACGATCATGCGCAGAAAGGGTTCCGGCGCGAGGCGGAAAAAGGTCGAGATACGAATTTCAGCCTTGGCTTTCAGGTTACCGCCCTGCACGCGGGAAATGGCGGTGTGCAGGCCAAGCGCATGCTTCATCACTTTGATTTTATTATCCCAGATGACCTTGCTGACCGGCGGCGCGCTGCGCATATAGCGGTTTTTCAGCGCCTGCGTGTAGTCATAAAGCGCGCGGTCGCTGACGACGTCGTGCCTATCGGGATAGCGCTGCTGCAAAAAGGCGGCTAATCGCTGATTATCAATCAGCAATTGCACCTGTTCGAGGATGTTTTCAGGGTAACCCTGCAGATAGATTAATGACATTGGGATTCCCGACGAAAGACAGTATACTGCGCCCCCTTTTCAGGGCGAAAATCGCGCAAAGTGTACCACGCCGGAGATTCCATGAGCCAACTTGAACTGACCGATCGCACGCTGACGCTTCAGCGCTTCCCGCCGATGCGCGAAGAGAGCCCGCTACAGGCGTGGGACGCCGCAGATGAATATTTGCTGCAGCAGGCGCTGCCGGCAGGCCCGGTGCTGGTATTCAATGACAGCTTTGGCGCGCTGACCTGCGGGCTGAACGATCGGGAAATCTGGCACGTCAGCGACTCGTGGCTCAGCCAGCAGGCCGCCCGGCAGAATCTGCGTCTCAACAGTCTGGATGAAGCGTCGGTACACTTTCTTGATAGCCTGGCGCCGTTGCCGGCTGCCCCGGCGGCGGTACTGATTAAGCTGCCCAAAGCGCTGGCGCTGCTTGAGCACCAGCTGCGCGCGCTGCGGACGGTCGTCACGCCGGATACCCTGATTCTGGCGGCCGGTAAAGCCAAAGATATCCACAATTCCACGCTGCAGCTGTTTGAACGCATTCTTGGTGCGAGCAAAACCTCGCTGGCGTGGAAAAAAGCGCGTCTGATTTACAGCCATTTCAGCGCCCCGGCGCTGGCGGACGTGCCGGCGACCACCGTGTGGCCGCTCGACGAGACGCCGTATCACATCCACAATCACGCCAATGTGTTCGCCCGCGCCGCGCTGGATATTGGCGCGCGCTTCTTTCTGCAACATCTGCCGCACGATATTGAGGGCGAAATCGTCGATCTCGGCTGCGGTAACGGCGTGATCGGCCTGCAGGCACTGGAACAGAATCCGCAGGCCGAGGTGCTGTTCGTCGATGAATCTTACATGGCGGTGGCTTCCAGCCAGCTTAACGTTGAGCTCAACCGGCCACAGGATCTGGCGCGCTGCCAGTTTCGGGTTAACAACGTGCTGAGCGGTTTTCCGTCGGACCGGCTGCATGCGGTGCTGTGCAATCCGCCGTTCCATCAGCAGCACGCGGTGACCGACCACCTGGCGTGGCAGATGCTGCGTGACGCCAAACGCTGCCTGCAGTATGGCGGCGAGCTGCGCATCGTCGGCAACCGCCACCTTGGCTATCATCAGAAAATGAAGAAGCTGTTTGGCAACTGCGAGCTGGTGGCCTCTAACGCCAAATTTGTGGTGCTGCGTTCGGTCAAGCTGCGTTAATCACAGGCTGAGCGCCAGCTCAGTGGCCTGAGCAATGGCGCGCCGTGCGTCCAGCTCCTGCGCGACGTCGGCACCGCCGATCAGCCGCACGGCTTTGCCGCGTGCGGCCAGCGCCTGCGCCAGCGTACGCAGCGGTTCCTGTCCGGCGCAAATCACGATGTTATCTACCGCCAGCGTCAGTGCTTCCCCCTGATGGCGCAGGTGCAGCCCGTCATCATCAATCTTCAGATATTCGACATCGCCCCACATCTGCACGCCGTGCGCCTGCAGGCTGGCGCGATGGATCCAGCCGGTGGTTTTCGCCAGCCCGGCGCCCGGCTTACCGGATTTACGCTGCAGCAGCCAGATCTGGCGGTCGGCGGGAGCCGGCTGTGGACGCACTAAACCGCCGCGCGCCTGCAGGCTGCGATCGATGCCCCAGCTTTGGTAGAAGTCTTCCTCGCGATCGGCGTGCTGCAGCAGAAACTCCGCGGTGTCGAAACCAATGCCGCCGGCACCGATAATCGCCACGCGCTGGCCAACTGGTTTTTTGTCGCGTATCACCTCGAGATAGCTCAGCACGCTGGGGTGATCGATGCCCGGAATCGCCAGCTGGCGCGGTGTGATGCCGGTCGCGATGATAACTTCATCCGCCTGTTCCAGTTCGTCGGCGCTGACGCGATGATTCAGGCACAGCTCAACGCCTGCGGCTGCCAGCTGATGGCGGAAATAGCGCAGCGTTTCGCTGAACTCCGCTTTGCCGGGGATCTGGCGGGCAATATTAAACTGGCCGCCAATCTGCGCATCGGCTTCATACAGGGTGACGTGATGGCCGCGCTGCGCCGCCTGCAGCGCGAACGCCATACCGGCCGGACCGGCACCCACCACCGCCAGCCGTTTTGGCTGCGCGACGGCGATGACCGGCATCAGCGTTTCATGACAGGCGCGCGGATTGACCAGGCAGGAAGTGACCTTACCGGCAAAGATTTGATCGAGACAGGCCTGATTACAGGCGATGCAGGTATTGATGGCGTCGGGCTGGCCCGCCTGCGCTTTGCTGACAAACGCGGCATCGGCAAGAAATGGCCGCGCCATCGACACCATGTCGGCAATACCGTCGCGCACAATCTCTTCCGCCACCTGAGGATGATTAATACGGTTGGTAGCGATAACCGGTACGCTGACGTGCTGGCGCAGATGCTGCGTGACCCAGGCGAAACCGGCACGCGGCACGCAGGTGGCAATGGTGGGAATGCGGGCTTCATGCCAGCCAATGCCGCTGTTGAACAGCGTCACGCCGCGCTGCTCCAGCGCCGTGGCAAGCTGCAGCGTCTCCTGCAGCGAGCTGCCGTTATTCACCAGGTCGA
Source organism: Pantoea sp. Ap-870 (assembly GCF_011752515.1). Lineage (NCBI taxonomy): Bacteria > Pseudomonadati > Pseudomonadota > Gammaproteobacteria > Enterobacterales > Erwiniaceae > Pantoea > Pantoea sp. Ap-870. The sequence goes on along the minus strand of NZ_VWXG01000009.1, from coordinate 98,551 downwards.
GCATCGACAGGCGAAAAATAATAATAAAGGCATCACCGACGGCGGCGCGCACCGCCTGCGTCACTTCCAGTGCAAAGCGCTGCCGCCGCGCCACATCACCGCCCCAGCCGTCGTCGCGCTGATTGGTATGGGCGACCAGGAACTGATTAATCAGGTAGCCTTCGGAACCCATGATTTCGACGCCGTCGTAACCGGCCTGCTGCGCCAGCCGGGCGCAGCGCGCGAAATCCGCGATGGTTTGTTCAATCTGCGCTTCACTCAGTGCCTGCGGTGTAAACGGGTTGATGGGCGCCTGTAACGCCGAGGGCGCCACCAGATCGCGCTGATAGCTGTAACGTCCGGCGTGCAGGATCTGCAGCGCAATTTTGCCCCCCTGTGCATGTACTGCATCGGTTATCTGGCGGTGCCAGCCGCACTGGGTTTCGTTTGTGAGCATGGCTCCGCCCTGCGCCACCACACCCTGCGCATTCGGCGCGATGCCGCCGGTCACAATCAGCGCAACGCCTTCCCGGGCGCGCTCGGCGTAGAAGGCAGCGAGGCGCTGTGCGCCATCAGCATGCTCTTCCAGACCGGTGTGCATTGAGCCCATCAGGAAACGGTTTTTCAGTTGCGTAAAGCCCAGATCCAGCGGGGCAAACAGATGCGGATAACGCTCAGTCATGATCACTTACTCAGTGAGTGGTCGGATGAGTGAACTCTAGCGGGAAAAGTGCGGGCTGGAAATTTGCGGCGCTCAGCCTGTGAGAAACATCAAAAAAAAGCAGGGCGGCAAGTCGCAGACGAAAGTATCGGACCACTTTCGCCAGGCACGGGAAGAAACCTGCGCGCCCTGTAATGGCATGAAGATTGGGCTAATAAATTAGCTCTGTGGTTATAAATTCCTGTATGACTCAATCTCTATAACAATCCCGGGTGAGGACGAGGTGATGATGCCATGCCTCAGTCGAATTAATCCGCAAGACTGGTCTTGATTTTGGCTTCAGCAGGCACCGTTTCGCCGTGCCAGTTCGATAATATCGACCAGATTCTTTGATTCGAGCTTTTGAAAAATTTTAGTTTTATAAGTACTGATGGTTTTGTTATTTAATCCTAATTCACAGGCAATGATTTTATTGGATTTTCCCTGCGCCAGCTGACGTAAAATAAGCGTTTCCCGCTCGGTCAGGCGCGACAGCATATCCTGTTCATTAACATAGCGCTGGCGCCGGTCAAGAATATCGCCGGGCAGATAATTTACATTGTTAAATACGCAGCCAATGGCGGCGATCAGCGTCTGAATCGGATCGTATTTCGACACGAAGCCGTTAGCACCCTGACTAAGCGATTGTATAAGCAGGTGATTGTTACTGCTCTGACTGAGCAGAATGACTTTCATCCAGGTTTTAGATTTTACGATATCGCGTAAAAAGGCGATGCCATTTTTCTCTTTAAAATCAGGATCTAAAATCAGGATGTCGATGTGCTGATGAATAACATCGTCAATACCATCATTAATTGTGTTTGCTGTAGTGACACAATTAAAGCCATTCATTAATAATAAAGCCTGCACCCCAGCCGCAACAAGGCGATGCTCATCAACGATGAGAATTTTTGCATTAAACATAGATCTCCCTTTTACGACACCGATATGATGGCGCTGGCGGACATTATGTCTGGCGGCTTATCCCGGCGAACCGAGAAATGTCTTGATAAGATTATGTTTTTATAAAACCTGCTGATTTTTCAGCCGATATTGTTCAAAGATAATTAATGTTTCATTGACGGTGTTTATCTCGCACGCGATGGCGGCAATCAGCTGCGCGACATCGTGTCCTTCCTGCTGGTGTTTCTCCAGCTTGCGCCCCAGCTCCATCAGCGCGCTGGCGTTAAGAATGCTGGCACCGCCTTTCAGCTTATGACCAAGCTGTGACAGCGCGTGAGCATCAGTGGTTTGCTGCAGCGCCGCCAGCAATTCATCGTGGCTGGTGCGAATACTTTCCAGCAGGGTGGTGCAGCTGGCAGGATCGCGCTCAGCCAGCTGCATCAGCAGCGGCGCAAAAGTCGGAACCGCCGCAGGGGCCGGCAGCGCGGCAGCGGGGATGTCAGCAGCAGGTTGCCCGGTCACGCCGGCGGCAGCCTCGCTGTCAGGCGCGTTTGGCGTGCGGCGCGGACAGTGGGTGATTTGCGCCAGCAACGTATCCAGATTCAGCGGCTTGAACAGACAGTCGTTCATGCCAGCCTGCAGGCAGCGCTGCATGATGTGCTGCTCGGCGGAGGCGGTCAGGCCGTATAGCGTGATCGGCGGCAGATGATGGTGGCGTTCATGCTGGCGCAGCGCCTGGGCAAATTCAAATCCGTTCATGCCGGGCATATTGCAGTCGGTAATGATCAGGTCAAAACGCAGCGGATCCTGCTGCCACAGCTTCAGCGCTTCGACGGCGCTTTCGCTCACCACCACCTGATGGCCCGCCAGCTCCAGCTGTTTACCCAGCAGCAGGCGATTAGGCGCATGATCATCAATCACCAGCACCGACAGCTTGTCGGTGACCAGCGGCTGTGACAGATGCGGTTGGGTTTGATCGCGCGGTTCGCCGGCCGGCGCGCGGAAGTAGAAGGAGAACACCGACCCTTCACCTGGCGTACTCTCCACAATCAGTTCGCCATCCAGCAGTTCTGCCAGATTGCGGCAGATGCTCAGGCCAAGACCGGTGCCAATCTGCTGCTGCTGACGTTCACCGACCTGGACAAAAGGCTCAAAGATCGCCTGCTGCTGCTCTTCGGTCATGCCGCAGCCGTCATCACTCACTTCTATGACGAACTCACAGCCTTCCTCTTCCTGGCCAATCCCCTGCATCAGCACCACGGTTACGCTGCCGCGATCGGTAAATTTAATGGCGTTACTCAACAGGTTAGACAGGATCTGGTTGATCATCAGCGGATCGGTTTGTACCCAGTAGGCCGCGATGTCCATTTCTACGCGCAGATCGATCCCTTTGCTTTCGGCCTTGTTGCGAAACAGTGTCACCGCCTGATCGATCACATCCGGCAGGTAGACGGTTTCCGGCGTGGGTTGATACTGGCCAGATTCGATCTTTGACAGATCGAGGATATCGCCGATCAGCGACAGCAGCGCACGCGCCGAGCTGTAGGCGACGCGAATATTTTCTGACAGCGTCTCACACGGCTGCGAGCGGGTTTCCAGCTCCAGCAGACCAATGATGGCGTGCAGCGGCGTGCGGATCTCATGGCTCATGCTGGCGAGAAACTCACTTTTGGAGCGGTTGGCTTTGTCTGCGGTGTCCTTGGCCAGCTGCAGCTCCTGCAACAGCGCGTTACGTTCGGTGACATCGACCCAGCCGCCGATCACCCCGGCAACTTCCCCCAGCCGATCGCGAAACGGCAGCGTCCAGTGGTACAGATGGAAGGCCTGCTGGCCAAACATCAGCTGGACGTCGCGCATTACCGCTTCACCATCCAGCAGTGTCTGCTGATAACCATCTTCGATGGTGTGAATGCTGGCGTTATTGGTGTTGAATACGTCCGACAGTCGTTTGCCGATTACCTCGTCGCGTTTGATGTGCAAAAAGCGCAGATAGGCATTATTACAATCCACCAGCCGCGTTTGCTTATCGCGGATGTACATCGCCACCGGCGAGTCATTAAACAGCGTGTGGGTAAAATTGAGCTGATTTTTCAGCGCATTCTCGGCCTGCATACGCTGCTGAATCACTTTGCGCAGATGGTGGTTCCACAGCAGGATCAGCACAATCAATCCCAGCGATACCGAAACGATCAGCAGAATCGTTTGCTTGTAATTCTGCCACGAGCCGCTGAGAAACGGCGGTTCCGCCTGACGCCACTGCGCCATCAGCTTAAACAGGGTTTCCGGTGGGATGGCCAGCAGCGCTTTATCGAGAATACTGATCAGCGTCTCATTGCCGGGCTCAACGCGCATCACAAAGCGCGCGGGATCGGCGCCCAGTGTACCCTCGACGATCAGCCCGCTGCCAAAATGGTTGCGCAGATGGTAGTCGGCAAAAATTTTCGGCACGATCACCGCATCGACCTTGCGCGCCAGCAGCTGGCGCAGCGCATCCAGCGGACGATCGGTATCGCTGACCGACAGGTGCGGATAGTGCTCCTGCAGCCAGCTTTTCATTAGCGAATTTTTTAGCATCAGCGCCGAACCAAACGGAAAGGTGTCGCGCGCCATAATGTTTCCCGGCTGCTGATTGCGAATGATCACCCAATGCGATACCAGCCACGGACGCGTAATCAGAGCCGGTTGTGCTTCGAACTGTGGCTCCAGAATTTCCAGCGGAAACAGCTTTGGCAAAGGACGTCCGCCGGGGTGTTCATGACTGGCGTGCGCTACAAAATTCAGGCCGGTCTGGCTGGTGATCAGCTCCAGCACGTCCGGCGCCATACCGCGAAACTGTTCTGCTGGCGTCCGGCTGCTGAGCGGTGCCTGCGCCAGCGGCAAGGTGGTCTCGATGTGAATGTTGTTTTGTAGCCACTGCTCTTCGTCGGCGGTCAGCGCCAGCGGATTACGTTGCAGTACATGATGGGGATCGAGTTGCCAGCGTTTGGCAATCTGCATGCGGATAGACAGCGGAATCTGCGGCAGCGCCTGGTTGATGGCGTCGGCCAGCGCAGGATACAGCGGACTGATGCCGAAACCGACGTTGAGCGGAATCGTATGCTCATCGGCCAGAATAGTAAGCGCGTTGGCAAACAGATAGCGGTTGAGGTGCGTCAGCGTCGCCGCATTTCCCCAGACGCGCGCCGTCTGGCCATAAACGGTGGCGGCGACGGCATCATAGTAGCCCGGGAAACGCACCAGCTGCGCGTTTTCGTATGTCTCTTCCAGGTACTGGCGCTGCAGCGGCGTGCCTGACCAGGCGATTTGCTCGGGCATGCCGTTATTGAGAAAAAGGTCGCTGTCGGTCTTTAGTCCCATCACGCTGTAATCCAGCATCCACGGGGCGCTGGCCAGCAGCGGCTGCGACTGTGACGACGGCTGGGCGACGTAAATCGCCAGCATATGCATTTCGCCTTGCAGTACCGCCTGCTGCGCGGCGCTATGACTGGGGAAGTGATAAAGCTCAATGCTGGTCTCCAGCATGCTTTGAATCAGCGACAGGTAGTCGGCGCTCAGGCCTTCGAAGCGGCGCGTATCGGTATCCATATATATCGGTGGCTGTGCTTTACCGGCCACCGCGACTTTAATTACTTTATTTCGAAAGGCAGAAGAGATGGGCTCCGCCAGCTGCAGCGCGGGCTGGGCGGTATCGTAACGCGCTAAAAGCTGCAATGGTTTGACCTGCGCCTGCAGCGCGCCGCCAAAAAAAATAAACAGGACCACGCCCGCCAGACGGATGAAATTAACAGGATTAAACACCGTGCGTTCCTGAAGAAAATAAAGTCATTAATGCCGATAAGGGAAAAGGAGTATAAAGAGATTTTTCCCGCCTGCCTGATCTAATGCCGCATTAAGGATATTTTGCGACCATTCTCGAATGTTTAACTTATTATTAACATTCATGATTTTTTTTAGATATTGCTTTTGCTTTGATTTCAAATATTTCAACGGTTTATCCATAAAATGACCTTTCAAGACAATTCTTATGTGGTCCTTTCACAGAGTTACGTCAGAATTTTCGCAGTTTTTCCGGGGCCGCTCACCGCTGCTGTCCATTCATCCGGTAAAACTACCTTTTAATTAGCGGTAATAAGTTAAACGCGTAAGCAAAATTCTAATTTTTGTTAACCTGGTGACGTTTGGTTTAAACCGTTGCAAGCGATTTTCCCGGCAGCGGTCAGCGCATACTTTCAGGTCATTTTCACTGGTGTGGTTATCAGTACTGGACAAAATTGAGACTGTAATAAAGGAATAAAAGAATGGTATATGCACATAATAAACAGGTGCGTGTCGCTGTCCTTGATGATCACCCGATGGTTCGTACCGTTTTCGAGTTATGCCTGAAACACGAACCCGATATTCATCTGGTCGGGACCTGGTCTTCAAGTAATGAACTGTTTAGTCAGCTGCGCAGCACCACGGTGGATGTGCTGGTGCTGGATTTTTTGCTGGGCGAGCGGGAACTGGATGGCCTGGCCCTGGTGAAACAGCTGCGAAATCACTATCCGCAGCAAAAGATATTGATCTCATCGTCCATGGAGAGTCCGGCGATTGTCAAAATGGTGCTGAGCGCCGGCGTTAAGGGCTTTATTGGAAAAAGCCACAATATGCAGGAGATCGTCCAGGCGATTCGCCAGGTGGCGCAGGGGCGGCTATTCCTGTCGCAGGAAGTGGCGTACGAGGTGGAAAACCTCTACGTGATGAATGAAGACGCCATCAACGAAAACCTCGATCTCTCCAGCAAAGGCAATATGTACGAGAAGGTCAAAACCCTCAGTCCGCGCGAAGTAGAAGTGGTGCGCTGTTTTCTGGATGGACTTAGCGTGTCGCAAATTGCCGTGAAGTTTAAACGCAGCCGCAAAACCGTCAGCGGACAAAAGCAATCGGCGCTGAAAAAGCTCGGCCTGCGCTCGGATTCGGAATTGTTCAAATACAGCCACGACCTGATGTCGGGCAGCTAATCTTTCTTTAAGGCGGTCAGGGATGGCCGCCGTCTGCTTTTCCGCCTCTCTGCATCACGTTCCCGGTAACAGCCGTTTTGTAACATCGCGTTGAGTGATGTTCGTCACAGTTTCGCCGGCCGTATCCGGCTGTGATAGCCCCCATTGCTACAGCACTGAAGGGGCTACAATGAACATTGAAACGCAATCCTGCGTCATTACCGGTAAAAAACAGGTCAGCGTCGCACAGCAGCAGGTGCAGTGGGACGGCACCGGCACGCTGGTACGCATCACGCGCGGCGGCATCTGCGGGTCCGATCTGCACTACTATCAGGAAGGTAAAGTCGGCAGCTTTGAAGTGAAGATGCCGATGATCCTCGGCCATGAAGTGATCGGCTACGTGGTGGAGAGCGACGATCCGCAGCTCCAGCCCAATCAAAAAGTGGCGGTCAATCCCTCAAAGCCGTGCGGCAGTTGTAAATACTGTCTGCGCGAGCAGCAAAATCAGTGCACCTCTATGCGCTTTTTCGGCAGCGCCATGTATCTGCCGCACGTGGATGGCGGCTTCACGCAATACAAAGTGGTCGATAGCGCGCAGTGCGTGCCGTTTCCGCAGGAGGCCGATGACAGCGTGATGGTGTTTGCTGAACCGCTGGCTGTGTGCATCCACGCCACGCAGCAGGCGGGCGATCTGAGCGGCAAAACCGTGTTCATTTCCGGCGTCGGGCCGATTGGCTGTCTGATTGCCGCCGCTGCCAAAGCCCGCGGAGCCGCGGAGATTATTTGCAGCGATATCAGCGAACGCTCGCTTAGCCTGGCGCAGCAGATGGGCGCGACCGGGGTGATCCACGCGGCTGACGGTGATTTCACGCCCTACCTTGCAGATAAAGGCTTCTTTGATATCGCTTTCGAGGCTTCCGGCCATCCGTCTTCGCTGCAGCGCTGTCTCGACGTGGTATGCGCCAAAGGCACGCTGGTGCAGGTTGGCATGGGCGGTACCATTCCGGATTTTCCGCTGATGACGCTGATCGCCAAAGAGATCAATCTGGTCGGTTCTTTCCGTTTCACCCACGAATTCAACACGGCGGTTGACTGGCTGGCACGCGGCGTGGTCAATCCGCTGCCGCTGTTCAGCGGAGAATATGACTTACAGGATATCGACGCGGCACTGCAGTTTGCCGGTGATAAAACCCGGGCGGCGAAAGTCCAGTTAACGTTTTAAGGAGTCAGTATGAGTCAGCTATTTTCCCTGACGGGCAAGCGTGTGCTGCTCACCGGTTCGGCGCGCGGCATCGGTTTTCTGCTGGCGCGCGGTCTGGCGGAGGCGGGCGCGGAAGTGATCATCAACGCCACCACCGGGGACGGCGCAGAGCAGGGCGCGGCGAAACTGCGCGAGCTGGGTTATCACGCGCGGGCGAAAGCCTTTGACGTCACGCAGTCGGCGCAGGTTCAGCAGGCGGTGGAGGAGATTGAAAGTCAGTGGGGCGCGATTGATATCCTGGTGAACAATGCCGGCATTCAGCGCCGCCGGCCGTTTCTTGAGTTTCCCGAGCAGGACTGGAACGACGTGATTGCCGTCAACCAGACAGCAGTGTTTCTGGTGTCACAAACCGTGGCGAAAAGAATGGTGCAGCGTCAGCGCGGAAAAATCATCAACATCGGCTCAATGCAGAGCGAACTGGGGCGCGACACCATCACGCCGTATGCCGCCTCCAAGGGCGCGGTCACCATGCTGACGCGCGGCATGTGCGTGGAGCTGGCGCGCCACAATATTCAGGTTAACGCCATTGCACCGGGCTATTTCGTCACCGAGATGACCCAGACGCTGGCTGACGATCCGGCCTTCACCGGCTGGCTGACCAAACGTACGCCGGCCGCACGCTGGGGCAAGCCGGAAGAGCTGATTGGCGCGGCGGTGTTCCTGGCGTCGGGCGCATCTGATTTCGTCAATGGCCATCTGCTGTTTGTTGATGGCGGTATGCGCGTCGCCGTGTAATGCCGTGGCGCGGCTGGCGTAATTGCCGGCGCACGCCTAAACCTTAAACACCCCTCTGTCTTCCTAAGGATAATAAAAAATGCCAATAACCATAATTGTGCTGGGTGTGATACTGCTGCTGGTTCTGATGATTGTCTTCAAGGTCAACGGCTTCATTGCGTTGGTGTTTGTCTCGGCGGTGGTAGGTATCGCCGAAGGCATGACGCCGCTCAATGTGATGGCCTCGATTCAGAAAGGTATTGGTTCCACGCTCGGCGGCCTGGCGATGATCCTCGGCTTTGGTGCCATGCTCGGGCGGCTGGTGTCCGACACCGGCGCTGCCCAGCGGGTGGCCACCACGCTGATTGCCGCGTTCGGTAAACAGCGGCTGCAGTGGGCGCTGGTGGTCACCGGACTGATCGTCGGTCTGGCGATGTTCTACGAAGTCGGCTTTGTACTGCTGCTGCCGCTGGTGTTCACCATCGTTGCGGCGGCCGGACTGCCGCTGCTGTACGTCGGCGTGCCGATGGTGGCAGCGCTGTCGGTGACACACTGCTTCCTGCCGCCGCATCCCGGCCCAACCGCCATTGCCACCATCTTTGGTGCCAATCTCGGCACCACGCTGCTGTACGGCTTAATCATTACCATCCCGACGGTGATCATTGCCGGCCCGATTTTCTCAAAATTCCTCAAAAGCTTCGAAAAGTCGCCGCCGGAAGGGCTGTATAACCCTAAAATCTTCACCGAAGAGGAGATGCCGGGCTTCTTTATCAGCATCTTTGCCGCGGTGATTCCGGTAGTGCTGATGGCGATTGCGGCAGTCTGCGAACTGACGATGCCGAAAGAGAATGCGCTACGCCAGTTCTTTGAATTTATCGGCAACCCGGCGGTGGCGCTGTTTATCGCCGTGGTAATTGCGGTGTTTACCCTCGGTCTGCGCAACGGGCGCAAAATGGAGCAGGTGATGGATATGTGTGGCGATTCGATTGCCGCCATCGCCATGATCGTCTTTATCATTGCCGGCGGCGGCGCCTTTAAGCAGGTGCTGGTGGATAGCGGTGTCGGTAACTATATCGCCGATCTGATGAAAGGATCGTCGCTGTCACCGCTGCTGATGTGCTGGACGGTGGCGGCAATGCTGCGCATCGCGCTGGGATCGGCCACCGTCGCGGCGATCACCACCGCCGGCATCGTGACGCCGATCATTGCCGCTACCCATACCGATCCGGCGCTGATGGTGCTGGCGGTTGGTTCAGGCAGCGTGATCGCCTCGCACGTGAACGATCCCGGTTTCTGGCTGTTCAAAGGCTATTTCAACCTGAGCGTGGTTGAAACGCTGAAAACCTGGACGGTAATGGAAACGCTGATCTCCATCCTCGGCCTCGCCGGTGTGCTGGCTCTCAACGCCATCATTCACTAAGGCTCGTGCTTCACAAGGAGGTGAAGCGTGCTTACGCGCGGCGGCGAATCCACGAGAAACGTGACTGATAGCCGCTGTCAAAATGGGTGTTATAGCGATAGCTCGAACCCGCCTCTGCCATGCAATAAGTACACACCGCCACGCGATCAATCTGCGCCGCCGGAATGCCGCGCTGTAACAGCAGGTCCTGCGCCAGCTGAGGCAAATCAAACCATACTCCCTGATGATGTGCCCGCGCCTGAGGGCGGATCGCCTGCGGATTCCGCGGCTGTTGCTGTGACCAGCTTAGCGCCGGCAGGTCCGGGCGCTGCTGCATCTGTGCGATGCGATCGACGCCCAGCTCATAGCAGCACGGGCCGATTGCCGGACCGATCGCCACCAGCAGGGATGCCGGCGTCGCGCCACCCGCCAGCAGCTGATCGAGGGCACTGCTCAGCACGCCGCCGAGCGTACCCTGCAAGCCGGCATGTACCGCCGCCACCTGATGCGTTTTCACATCGGCAAACAGCACCGGCAGACAGTCAGCGGTGTAAACCGCAACCGGCTGATGATCGTCACTGATCACCCCATCGGATTCACAACTTTTCGGCGGCCGGTTTTGCCCGGCCAGCACCACTTTTGCGCTGTGCCGCTGCTGTCCGTACGCCGCAGCGGCCGGTGCCGGCTGACCGGCAGGCTGAAAGGCATACTCCAGCCAGCGTTGACTCTCCAGCAGCGCCGAGCGCGGCCCGCGATTATCCATAAGTGTCTCCTGTGACCTGACCCCGGTTTTCCTCTGCCCACAGCTTACGTTAACTGCTACATTTTTAAAGCTTTACAAAAACTGACCATAATCACTTAAGGACGACATGATGAAAAACACCTCCTGGCTGGCCGCGGCAGGCCTGATTGCCCTGACGCTCACCGGCTGTGCCCAACCGCAAAAACAGCAGGCTCAGCAGCAACTCGGTCAGCAGTCGGTGCTGGCAGTCAACTGGTTCCAGCAGTCTGGCGAGTATCAGGCGCTGAGCTGGCAGGCGTTCAATACGGCACGCATGGCATTTGATAACGCTCCTTCGCTCACCGGCAAACCCAAAGCGGTGATTGTTGATCTGGATGAAACCATGATCGATAACAGCGCCTACAGCGCGTGGCAGGCAAAAAACGGCCAGCCGTTCTCCGGGAAAACCTGGTCAGCGTGGACGCAGGCGCGCCAGGCGACCGCGGTGCCCGGTGCCGTCGAATTTGCCAACTACGTGAATAGCCACGGCGGCACCATGTTCTACGTCTCGAACCGCGATCAGAAAGACTACGCGGCCACGGTCGATAACCTCAACAAGCTGGGCTTCAGCGGCGTAAGCGACAAAACCGTGCGTCTCAGTACCGGCAACTCCAATAAACAGGCGCGTTTCGACGCGATTAAAAACGCCGGCTACAACGTGGTGCTGTATATCGGCGATAACCTGAATGACTTCGGCGGTGCCACCTGGCATCAGGGCAACGCCCAGCGCCAGCAGTTTGTCACGCTCAACCATCAGCGTTTCGGCACCCAGTTCATTGTGCTGCCCAATCCACTGTACGGCGACTGGGAGAGCGGCATGGCTGAAAACTACAATAAGTTAACCCCGGAACAGCAGCTGCAGGTGCGTGAATCCCGCATGAAAGCCTGGAACGGTAAATAATTCGTCAAGCGAAATAGCGCCTGCCCTGGCGGGCGCTTATCGCAGGCAGTCAGCGCCATTGATATTTACGTTTCTTTGTAATTATTATTCTGCTTATCATTTTCCCGATCTCTTACTTAATCCTTCCGCCGCCTTCAGTGAAATATCATCGCAAATAACGTTAAAACCAGCTGATAACACTATTCATAAATTTAGTAATTAGGATTTTTCTCAGCGAGCAGAGCGTAATCCACTATACCAGCGTAAAGGCGTAAAAGTTTTACGTGTATATATTTGTCAGTGCATCCGAAATGCGTTTTAAAAAATATTATTAATAGACTGATTATATTTATTTTTAATGAAATTCCTGCTGATTGCGTCACTTGCATTAACTTACTTTTTCATGACATTTGCTGACACTTATTTTACATAAGGTCGCTTCTTCTGCCGGGCTGAAATATTCCTGGTGCAAATCAATTCATAAGCGTCTATAACCAATTTCTGTGAGAAAGCGCCGTATTCACCTGCCACAGAACGCTAAAACCGTGCTGCGCCATGCATTTATTTGCCCGGAAGCGCTATTTGCGGATACAGAGAGAAGATAATTGTGACGACCCTTAAACCCTTATTAGCGAAAAATCGCAGTTGGGCACTCCAGCGCCGCGAGCGTAATCCAGATTACTTTGAACAATATCTGCATCAGCAGAAACCCCACTCCTTATGGATTGGCTGTTCCGACAGTCGCGTACCGGCAGAAGTGCTGACCGGCTCGCATCCGGGCGAGCTATTCGTGCACCGCAATATCGCCAATATGGTACTACCCGATGATGACAACTTTCTCAGCGTGCTGCAGTACGCGATTTTTTATCTCGGCGTCGAGCGCATTGTGCTGTGCGGTCACTACGGCTGCGGCGGCGTGCAGGCGGCGCTGGGTCTGCCTGCCAGCCCGTTAGCGCAGGAGGATTCGGCGCTCGCCAGGCGCATTGCCGCGCTGCGCCGCGCGTTGCAGCAGGGATTAGTGGCCTATCACGCCAGTCCCGCGCAGGAAGAGGAGAGCAGTAAGCTTAACCAGCTGGTTGAAGCCAATGTCATCGCCCAGTTTAGCCAGCTGGTGCGCTGCGAGCCGGTGCAACAGGCCTGGCAGGCCGGACAGCAGCTGGATGTATTTGGCTGCGTTTATGACCTGCAGTCCGGCCATCTGAAAGAGTTAATACAGCAATCGTCAGAGGAACCCTCATCATGAATCTGCAAACGCTTCGTCAGGATATTCCTGCTGGTCTGGTGGTGTTTCTGGTGGCGCTGCCACTGTGTCTGGGCATCGCGCAGGCCAGCGGTCTGCCGCCCTTTGCCGGTCTGCTCACCGGGGTGATCGGCGGTCTGCTGGTTACCGCGCTCAGTCCCTCGCGCTTTGCCGTGAGCGGCCCGGCGGCGGGGCTGGTGACCATTGTTGTGGCCTCAATCCAGACGCTCGGCAGCTTTTCCGCGTTTCTCACTGCGCTGATTCTGGCTGGCGTGCTGCAGTGCATGCTCGGCCTGCTGCGCGCCGGTCGTTTTATCTCGCTGGTGCCGGGCAGTGTCATCAAAGGGATGCTGGCGGCCATTGGCCTGCTGTTGATTATGCAGCAGATTCCGGTAGCGCTGGGCGCCGCGAGCGATGCCGGTCTGCAGTCGCTGGTCAGCGGTGAGTTTTCGTTTTCGCTCAGCGCGATGCTGGTGGCCGGTAGCGGGCTGCTGATTCTGTGGCTGTGGACCACGCCCGCGATCAAAGCGGTTAAAGCGCTGAGCTGGATCCCCGGCCCGCTGGTGGCGGTGCTGTTTGGCTGCCTCGCCACGGTGTTAGGCGATCGCCTCTTTCCCAGCCTCGGCGAAGGCCTGCCGCGTATCGTACTGCCGGCGTTTGACAGTATGTCGGCGCTGGTGGCGGAGCTGGAAACTCCTGACTGGCTGGCGTGGCAGAATCCGTCGGTGTGGGTGGTAGCGATTACGCTGGCGCTGGTGGCCAGCCTTGAAACGCTGCTCAGCCAGGAGGCGCTGAAAAAACTGCGTCCGCAGCACCCGGCGCCGTCACCGAATAAAGAGATGTTCGCGCAGGGCATCGGTAACCTGACCGCCGGCTTGCTCGGCGCGATGCCCATTACCGCGGTGATTGTGCGCAGCTCGGTCAACGTCAGCGTTGGTGCACAAACCAAACTGTCGATTCTGCTGCACGGCGTGCTGCTGCTGATTTGTGGCTTGTGGTTCAGCGCCCTGCTTAACGCGATTCCGCTCGCCAGCCTGGCCGCGGTGCTGCTGTATACCGGCTACAAGCTGGCAACGCCGCGCCTGTTCGTCGAACAGATTCGCATGGGCGCGCAGCAGTACGTGCCGTTTCTTGCCACCATCGGCGGTATCATTGTGTTTGGTATGCTGGCCGGGATTGGCATCGGTATCGCGACGCAGATTCTGTGCAGCATCTACCAAAGCCACCGCAACGCGCTGCAGCTTACCCGCTATGACGACCATTACGTGCTGCGCTTTCAGCAAAACCTGACCTTCATGCACAACCCGAAGTTGCAGGGGCTGCTGGCGGAGATCCCGGAAAATAGCGTGGTGATTGTCGATCACGATAACGCCGAGTATATGGATCCGGACGTGAAAGCGGTGCTGCAGGATTTCGGGGATAGCGCCGGTGAGCGCGGCATCCGGCTGAGCCAGTGGCCGGTAGCGGTGAAATAACGCTACCGCGCGCAGTCATGCAGTTTTTTTCGCCAGAATCGGATATCCCGGATATCCGATTTTTTTATTTATACGGCATAATTGCCGATCACAGCGCCTGCCTGTTTCACTCCCTTTTGGCAGGGCTGGTAGCTCGTCTCTGGCTTTCATGGCAGAGTGAGCGCCGCTCAGTCGCAGAGCAGGGCGACGAACACCGGTTTAATTAGCGAATTATCGCACGGATTTTTCAGGTTAAATGATTGCTGATGCCAGCGACGGATGGCAGCGATTTCAGGTTACAGGGTTCAGACGTATGCGCGTTAAGCTGTTTGAAGAGAATAATGTTAAAAAGAATGCTCTTTCGCTGTGTCTTATTACGCTGTTCTTCTGCTTTATTGGCAGCCACCTGCGTATTCCCGAAGAGTTTTCCCTGTTCTGGCCGGTGAATGCTCTCATCGCCGGGTTGATGGTGCGCAACCCGTTTTTACACACCACTTCCAGTTATCTGGTGTGTTTTGCCGCCATGATTTTCAACGATACGGTTTTTTCCGGCTGGGCACTGCCAGCGGTGACGATTAATTTTGCCAATATCCTGTTTATCCTGGTGTCAGTGAGCATGCTGATTAAGCATCTGCAATCGCCCACTGCAAACAGCCAGGTGTTCAACGCCATGCGCATCTTTCCGGCGTGCCTGCTCGGCGCGGCAGCCTGCGCCACCTGGGGCGCATGGGCGCAGGATATCGACTTTAACGCGCGCTTTGTGGTGGCGTGGGCCGACTGGTTCAGCGAGCAGTTCTCCACCTCACTGATGCTGCTGCCGGTGATGCTGACGCGTCCGTTGCGCAGCGTGCCGCTGCGGACGCTGATTCATCCGGCCAGGCTGCTGCCGCTGCTCGCCGTGGCGCTGTCGCTCACGGTGGGGGCGCTGATTGGTGGCGCGGGCAGTCTGACCTTCCCGGTACCGGCGCTGATCTGGTGTGCCATTGTTCTGCCGATTCCGATCACCAGCCTGGTGATTCTGTTCACCGGCATCACCGAGATCGTGCTGGTCTCGCACGGCGTGATGAATATTCAGGGCGATGATTCGCTGCTGCCCATCAGCCATCTCACTTCTGCACGGCTCGGCGTGGCCACCGTAGCGCTCAGCCCGCTGCTGGTGGCGGTGAGCATGGACGCCATTCGGCAGCTTAACCATCGCCTGGCATTGCGCGCCAATTATGATTTCCTCACCCAGCTACTTTCGCGCTCCGGCCTGTATGAGAACCTGCGCCAGCAGCCGTTTTCCCTGCAGCGTGAAGCCGGCGTGATTATGCTGGATGTCGACTACTTCAAAGCCATTAATGACAATTTCGGCCATGATGCCGGCGATGGCGTGCTGGAGGAAATTGCGCGCCGTATTCAGCACGTGGTCGGCAGTCGCGGCCTGGTGTGCCGCTTTGGCGGCGAAGAGTTCGTGGTGGTGGTATTTGATTACACCCACAGCCAGCTGTTTCAGCTGGCCGAAGTGATTCGTCAGGCAATGGTGAAAGAGAAGTTCTGGATTCAGGGCAACACCGTGACCGTGACGGTCAGCCTCGGCCTGGCGCGCGGCGGTGCGGTTAACGAACGTGAATGGCCGGGGGTGATCAACCGGCTGGTGTCAGCGGCGGATAAACACCTTTACGTTGCCAAGCGCAATGGCCGCAATCAGACCTCACCGGCAATCGCGCCGCGCAGCATGGCGCATGACGTGGCCTGAGCCACGCCATCGCAGGTTACACGCTGCTTTTCAGCTGGCTGGATTGCTGATGACGCTGCTGCGCCAGTTCAATCAGGCGGGTAATCAGATCGCTGTAACTCAGGCCGGCCGCCTGCCACAGTTTGGGATACATGCTGATGTTGGTGAAGCCGGGTAAGGTATTCACTTCGTTGACAATAATGTCGCCCGTTTCGGTGAGGAACACATCGACGCGCGCCATGCCAAAGCACTCCAGCGCCTGGAACGCGGTAATCGCTACAGCCCGAATGGCCTCGCTGGCTTCCGCACTGATGTCAGCCGGTACCACCACCTGCGCGCCGCTCTCGCTGATATATTTGGTGTCATACGAGTAGAAGGCGTCGTGCACCACAATTTCACCGCACGGGCTGGCTTCTGGCGCCTCGTTACCCAGCACCGCGCACTCAATCTCACGGCCACTGATGCCCTGTTCAATCAGGACCTTGCGGTCAAAGCGGAACGCCAGATCCAGCGCCGCGTCGAATTCATCCGGCTGCGTCACTTTGCTCACCCCAACGGATGATCCCTGATTGGCTGGCTTGATAAACAGCGGCAGGCCAAAGCGCGCAATCACCGCCTGCACATCCAGCGCCGCGCGCTGCGTCTGGGTGACGCTCAGCCACGGCGCCACTTTCAGGCCGGCATCGCGCAGCAGGCGTTTGGTGAAATCTTTGTCCATGCTGACCGCGGAACCCAGCACATCCGACCCGACAAACGGCAGATTGGCCATGCGCAGCAGTCCCTGCAGCGAGCCATCTTCGCCCAGCGTGCCGTGCACAATCGGGAAGATGACATCCAGCTGCGACAGCGGCTGCGCCTGCTGCAGCGTAATCAGCTGTTCCGCGCGGCTGCCGGGCACCAGCGCCACGTTTTCACCGGAGCGGTTCAGGGCAATCAGCGCCGGATTGTCGGCGTTGAGCAGAAAGCCTGAAGCATCATTGAGATGCCACTCGCCCTGTTTGTCGATCCCCAGCAGCACCACGTCGTATTTGTTTTTATCGATCGCCTCAAGAATATTTTTGGCCGACTGTAACGACACTTCATGTTCGGCCGACTTGCCGCCAAATACGATACCTACCCGCTGTTTTGCCATTGCTCTTTGTCCGGTTGCAGTAAAGCGAGCAGCTAAGATAACACGCCCAGGACAGCGCTCAACAGCGCCGCGATTATTCTGCAATCGATCGGTCTCCAGACCGCATTCAATCGGGCTTTCTCCGCTTTATTCATAAATATTCTCCACCGTTTGAGACAAGTCTTGGACGGCCTGAAAGCTGCCTTCTGTCAGAATTTTCCCAATTCAAAGAAAAGTCTGCGGTGGACGATGCGTCCACCGTTTTTTGTCAGGTTTACAGGAGTCGGGAAATGATGGACCAGAAGCAGAATGCCGTGGAGCAGGATGCGCGTTCTGTTGCTCGTATCGAAACCACTGTGGATGACACGCTGTTAAAAAGCGTGGCGTGGATTTGCAAACACTATAAACGCGAGAAGAGTGAAGAGGCGCTGGTCGCCGGCCTGCCAAAAGCGACGCTGCTGTCGCCGTCGCAGGCCATGACCGCTCTGGAGAACGCTGGCATTACCGGCGGCATGGTCGAACGCCGCCTGCAGGATCTGCCGGATCAGCTGATGCCGATGATATTGCTGCGGCAGAACGGCGGCGGCTGCATTGTGCTGTCGCGGCGCATTCACACCAATGAGGAGAATCAGCGCGAGCTGCGCTTCCAGCTGATCATGCCGGAGGTGAGTGATAAAGCGGTGGAGATGAGCCTGGCGGAGCTCAACGAGATTTACGCCGGCTTTGCGGTGATGGCGAAACCGGCGGCGGTACTGGATGAGCGCGCCAGTGAAATGCTGCCGGAGGTCAAAGGTCACTGGCTGTTCAGCACCCTGTGGCGCTACCGGCGTTACTACCGCAGCGCCGCCATCGCCGCCGTGCTGATCAACGTGCTGGCACTCTCCAGCATCTTCTTAACCATGAACGTCTACGATCGTGTGGTGCCAAACCAGGCGTTTGTTACGCTGTGGTCGCTGGCTATTGGCGTCACCATCGCCATGATCTTCGAAGCCATTACCCGCTTTGTGCGGGCACATCTGCTGGACATGGCGGGCAAAAAGGCCGACCTGGTGCTGGGCAGCATGCTGTTCCGTCAGGCGTTATCGATCCAGATGGAGCACAAGCCGGCCTCATCAGGCACTTTCGCCAACCAGATCCGTGAATACGAATCGGTGCGCGATTTTGTTGCCTCGGCGACGCTGGCGGCGATTTCGGATCTGCCGTTTATCCTGATGTTTGTCGGCGTGATCTTCTTTATCAGCGGTCCGCTGGCGATTATTCCGTTGATGATGATCCCGCTGATCATCATCGTCAGCGCCGCGATCCAGTGGCCGCTGGCGCGCATCATGAAAGAGAATCTGCGCGATGCGTCGCTGAAACAGGGCGTGCTGATTGAGTCGGTTGAAGGCATGGAAACGCTGAAAGCCGTGGGCGGTGAAGCGCATATGCAGCGCCGCTGGGAGAACTTCAGCGCGCTGCAGTCGGCTAACTCAATGAAGTCAAAACGCTATTCGACGCTGGCGACCGGCGTGGTGACCTTTCTGCAGCAGTTTCAGACCGTGATGCTGGTGGTGGCCGGGGTTTATCTGATCAACGCCGGCACCTTCACCATGGGTGCGATGATCGCCACCGTGATGCTGGCCAGCCGCGCCACCGGCCCGCTGGGTCAGGTGATTGGTCTGGCGGTGCGTTATCAGCAGGCCAAAGCGGCGCTGACCTCGCTGAATAAGCTGATGGAGATGCCGGTCGATCGCGACAGCAGTAAAACCTACCTGACCGATCCGCCGCTGACCGGCGAGATCTCCCTCAGCAATGTCAGCTTCTCTTATCCGGCACCGCCGATGAAGCCCAATCCGGAAATCCTCAAAGACATCTCGCTGACTATCAAGGCCGGTGAGCGCGTGGCGATTCTTGGCCGCATCGGCAGCGGTAAATCGACGCTGTTACGCGTGATGGCGCGTCTGTATCAGCCGGTGAAAGGGCAGATCTCCGCTGACGGACTCGATGTTAACCAGATCGATCCGGCCGACTGGCGCAAAGCGGTGGGCTTCGTCAGCCAGGATGCGCGCCTGTTCTACGGCACGCTGCGCGAGAACGTGATGATTGGCCGGCCGGATGCCACCGCGAATGAACTGCTGCGCGTGCTGAATCTGACCGGTCTCGATCACGTGGCGGCGCGCCATCCAAGCGGCATCAACCTGTCGGTCGGCGAGGGTGGTGAAGGGCTGTCGGGCGGTCAGCGTCAGTTAGTATCGCTGGCGCGAACTCTGCTGACGCGGCCCAAAGTGCTGCTGATGGATGAACCGACCAGCGCCATGGACAGCATGACCGAAAGCCAGTTCCTCGCCCATCTGCGTCGCGCCAGCGAAGGTCACACGCTGATCGTTGTGACGCATCGTCCGTCAATTCTGGCGCTGGTCGACCGCATCATCGTGGTTGAGGAAGGAAAAATTGTCGCGGATGGCCCGAAAGAGCAGGTGCTGGCCGCGCTGGAAGGTAAAGGTAAAACCCGCCAGCCGCCGCGTCAGGCGGTAGAGCAGGCGGCGCGCGCACCCGCGCCGGCTAACGATGCTTCGGCAACGTCAGAGCCCGCCGTCGCCGCGGCAGAGGAGGCCGCAGTATGATCAAGTTAATGCCATGGCGCAGCCGCAGCAAAAATCTCTCCGCTGCGGATGCCGAATTCATGAATGACGTGCAGGCGTCCCTGCTGTCGCAAACCACGCCGGGATCGAAACTGGTGATGTGGATCATCATCGCGGTGATTGGCATCGGTCTCACCTGGGCAAACTATGCGCGGGTGGAGGAGATCACCAAAGGCGACGGAAAAGTGATTTCCCGCAGCCGCGAGCAGGTGATTCAGAGTCTGGAAGGCGGCATTCTCGCCGAAATGAATGTGCGTGAAGGCACGGTGGTCAACCGGGGCGACGTCCTGCTGAAAATCGATCCGACGCGTGCGCAATCAAGCTATCGTGAGGCGCTGAGCAAGGTGATTGGCCTGAAGGGCAGCATTGCGCGTTTGCGTGCCGAAGCCTACGCGCAGCCGCTGACATTTGACGAGCAGGTGAAGAGCGATCCCGCCGTGGTGGCGCAGGAGACCAAAGCCTATGAATCACGCAAGCGCGCGCTGAACGACAGCATTAACTCACTGCAGCGCAGCTATGCCCTGTCGATGCGTGAAATTCGTCTGGCGGAGCCGCTGGCGGCGAAAGGATTGCTGTCTGAGGTTGAACTGCTGCGCATGCAGCGCCAGGCGAACGACATCCAGGCGCAGATTGTCGAGCGGCGTAACCGTTACCAGTCTGATGCCAACACCGAACTGGCGCGGCTGGAGCTGGAACTGAGCCAGGTAAGCGAAAACCTGATTGGCCGCGCGGACGTGGTCGAGCGCACCACCATTACCGCACCGGTGCGCGGCACGGTGAAAAACGTGCGCGTCAACACCATCGGCGGCGTCATTCAGCCCGGTGAGCACATCCTGGAAATCGTGCCGCTGGAAGAGCAACTGCTGGTGGAGGGGAAAATCCGTCCTTCTGATGTCGCCTTCCTGCGTCCGGGGCTGCCGGCCAAAGTGAAAATCACCGCCTACGACTTCGCCATCTACGGTGGACTGGATGGCCATGTGGAATACATCAGTCCGGATACGCTGAAAGACGATCAGAAAGCCGCTTCCGGCCGCCCGGATGACACTTATTACCGCGTGTTGATTCTCACCGATAAAAGCACGCTGCACGCAGGCAATAAAGATCTGCCGATCATTCCCGGCATGGTGGCCACGGTGGAAATCCGCACCGGCGAGAAAACCATCCTTGATTACCTGCTGAAGCCGGTACTTAAGGCGAAAGAAGCCTTCCGCGAGCGTTAATAACCATGAAAAATAATAATATGCACCGTCGCGCAGCGGCGCGGCGCCTCTCTTTGCTTGCCGGTTGCATTACGGTCATGATGGCTCCGGCCATCAGCGTAATGGCCGATTCGACCAGTGAATTGATGATGTTTGCCGAGATGAGCGGACATCGCCCGGCCGCCCCCGCTGCGGCACCGGTACGCAGCGTGCCGGTACAGCGCGTGCCCGTTGCGCCAGCCCAGCGCTTTGCAACCGCGCCGGCACCGCAACCGATGTTTACGCAACCTCAGGCCGCGCCGGTTGCACCACCGGTCGCCGCGCCACGCGCTCAGCCGGCACCAGCGCCGGCACCTTCACCGGCCCCAGCGCCAGCAGCGCCGATTGCACCACCGCCGGTGCAGCCGGTACAGGGCGGCGGTTTTCTGACGGAGGAGCAGCGCCAGCCGGAACCCAGGCAGACGAATCCGCTGCTGAAATCGGTACGCACTTTCAACTCACAGCAGCCTGCGCCGGTGCCGGTGAATGAAGCAGAAGTAAAAGCACAGAGCGAGTTCAGTTATGTCAGTCCGCCAGTAGCGGAAACCAGAACCACTGCCGCCGATGCCGCCGTGGCGCGTTCACCGGTCAGCCTGAGCGGCGCGGTGGATGAAACCGTGGCTGAATCCGAGCTGCGGCAGAAATTCCTCTCGGCCGCGCGCATCACCTGGCGCATCAGCCCGGCGCTGAAATCGTCCGTGGCGCAGACCGATGCCGCCGCCGCCAGCGTGGATGAGGCGAAAGGGCAGCGCTGGCCGCAGCTGGATGTCAGCGCCAGCTCGGCGACCAAAGAGTTTGGTGGCGGGGTAAAAAGCGACGGTAGTCAGAGCAACGTGCCGGCGCTCGGCGTGTCGATGGCGACCAACCTGATTGATTTCGGTCAGACCAGCCGCACCATCGAGAGCCGCGAAGAGCGCGTGACCTCGGCGCAGCAGGCGGCGCAGGCGCAGCGTGAAGAGCTGGCGATGCAGGTCAGCAACGCGCTGATTGAGTGGAACAAGCAGCAGCGGATCATTGCCATCAGCCAGCAGTACGTGGCGCGCATGACCGAACTGACCACCATGCTGAGCGGCATTGTGCAGTCAGATACCGGTCGTCGCAGCGAGCTGACGCAGGCCAAAGGCCGATTGCTGCAGGCGCAGAGTTATCTGGAGAATGCCGAGTCGCGCGCGCGCGATGTCGAAATCACGCTGAACCGCCTGATGGGCAATAGTCGCGTGACGCTGCCAGCCAGCGATCGCTGGGCGATGAATTTTGGCGATCTCAATCGTCAGCTGGCCAGCCTGGATTATCATCCGCTGATCCTGCGCGCCAATGCGGAAACACGAGCGGGGTTTAAAGAAGCGGAGGCGATTAAAGCTTCCGGCCTGCCAAAACTCAACTGGACGGTAACCAAAAGCACGCGTGAGGATCAGCTCGGTCGCCAGCAGGCGTGGCAAACCGGAATCAACGTTAGCTGGGGCCTGTTCCGCGGTGGTTCAACCAACGCGCAGGAGATTGCGGCGATTAAACGCGCCGAAGCCAGCCGTCAGCAGGTACAGGAGCAGCGACGTGATCTGGAAAATCGCGTGCGCGCTGCCAGCCAGGATGCACACTCCATGGCCGATCGCGCCGCGCTGTATAAGAGTCTGATCGTCGAGTCTGACCGCATCCGCAAAGACTTTTTCGATCAGTGGTATCACCTCGGACGCCGCTCGCTGCTGGATGTCCTGAGCGCCGAGAGCGATCTGTATAACAACCAGGTGAGCGAAGTGAGCAATCGCTTTGACAGCTACGCGGCGATCATTCGCGGCTACTCCAGTGCCGGCATCCTCAGCCGCTGGCTCACCACCGGACGTTAAGCGTCAGCGCGCTGTGGCGGGTTAGCCGGTATCAGAAACAGCAGCGCAACCGGGATGGCAGCGAACGGCAGCAGGGCTGTGGCGGCGCTGCTGCTGTAGATCTGCGCAAAGAGTATCGCCCCGACAATTTGCCCAATCGCCAGCGTCAGAAACGCCGCCGCCACGCCAGAGGCCGCATTCTGTGGCGTGGCGGCGGCACCTGCAACCAGCAGAATACCCGACAGCGTGACGTATCCCGCGCCGCACAGTGCTGCCGCCGGTACCAGCCAGTAGCTAAAGTGGGTGAGCGCCGCCAGCAACAGCAGTGGTGCGGCCATCGCCAGCTGCGCCAGCCAGTACACCTGACGCATACCGATGCAGCGTGCCAGCGGGCCGGTCAGCGCGCCGAGAATGCCGGCCGCGCCGCTAACCAGCCACAGCATACTGGCGTGGCCCTCGTTCAGGTGGCTGTGCTGGCGTAACACATCCGGTCCAAAACACCACCACGCCGCGCTGGCGACACCGCTAAGGAAAGCGATGATGATCACCCGCTGCAGCGCGCAGTTGTGCAACCGATCGCGCCAGCCAACCGGCGATCCCGATGGATCGGCGCGCCCGGCGGGCAGGCAATAGCGTGCCAGCAGCAGGCTGATTAACGCCAGCGCGGCAAAACAGCAGCAGGCCGCGCGCCAGCCGCCGGGCATCAGCATAAAAATGGGCACTGACACAATAATGCCCGCGCCGGTGCCGGCGTTAATGAACGTGTTAGCGGCGGTTTGCCGCGACGCATCAATGCGCAGGCTCACGGCACTGGCGAGCGCCGGCGAAGCCAGCCCGGCACCGATACCAGCGATAAATAACCCACCGGCAATCAGCCATGTGCTGCCGGCAGCGGCCAGCAGCAGTAAGCCGAGCATGGCCGTCAGCGCTGCCAGCATGGCGGTGCTGCGCACGCCCCAGCGCGCCAGCAGCATCGTGGCGCCGGGCGTGGCCAGGCAGTAAGCCAGATAGCTGCAGGCGGCCAGCATGCCCGATGCGCGTGGGCTGAAGCTGATCTGCTGCGCCACCTGCGGCATCATCATTCCCCAGGCAAAACGCGCCAGTCCGTAGGTCACGGCAATCAGCATAAAGCCGCTCAGCGTCAGGCGGAGTGAGGCTTTCATGCCGCATTCGCCATCAGTTGCTCAGCCGCCAGACGCGCAGTGACCGCGGCCTGCGGACCGTCAATCAACCCGGCCATAATCGCCCCTTCAAACAATATCCAGATGGCATCGGCCAGCGCTGACGGCGAATTTCTGTGCGAGTGCGCCAGGCAGGCACGGATGTAGCCGCGCTGCCAGTAGCGATAATCCAGCGCCTGCGCCGCCAGCTCAGCATCCTGCTCCGCATACTCACCGTACGCTTTGGCAAAAAAGCAGCCGAGCGATCCTTCCGCCCGCATCCACTGTTCCAGAACCGAAAACAGCTGGCTAATGGCTGCCGGATCGTCTGGCTGTGACAACAAATCAGCAAAGCGCTGCCGACGCGCGGTCATCACCGCGGCAGTTAACCGCTCGCGCGACGGAAAGTGCTGATAGAGCGTACGCGTGGAGACCTTCGCCTCACGGCAAATGTAATCGGTGCTGGTGGCATGAAAACCGTTGTTGTAGAACAGCCGCTCGGCAGCGTTCAGGATATGTTGTTTTTTACGCATACCTTAAAAAGTAAACCGATCGTTTTACTTTTGCAAAGTTGCGGGGGCAAAAATCGGGTGCGAGGCGGTTAATCACCGCCTGTTTCGATGATGCAGCGTTGAAGACATTATCAATATGGAAACGCGCTTAGCCCAGCCGGGCGATGCGCGATCGGGCCTCATCCAGATGCTGCTGTAACGCGGCGAGACAAGGCGCAAAACGCGCTGAGAAACCATCGCAACTGTTCGCCAGAGACAAAAATTCCTCCGCCAAAGCCAGCGCTTCCCGCCATGTATCGCTGCTGACCACTTCCGGCAGTGACGCTGGCCGCAGCGTATTCACGATGGCGCCGCCCGCTCTGGGCGCAAAGCCCATCGGCAGAATGTCGTAAGCCGGCGCGAGGTGATAAGGACGGCCATGGCGACTGATGAATGACAGGTTACCGGCGTGCATGTCGGTATTGCCGATCAGCATGCCGAATGCCCAAAGCCGGGCCGTGCTATTAGCGGCCTCAGAATGGACACACTTTTCCGCTACAAGCTGGTCGACGAGGACCGGCCAGCTTGCACTGGCATTGCCGACGAACTCCGCATCAAGCGCCCGCAGCGAAAACACGCCGATACGGCCCATTTTGCCCACCCGATCGAAGCGGGGGATTTCGAGGAAGCGCTGCCCTGCAATATCAAACACGTCGGTCTCAACATCCAGCACTTTCAGGGCCAGATGTTCAGCCATCAGCAGATCGCGCCAGCGTTCGCTGACTGGGTTGTCATCTGCTGCGGTGAATTTCACCAGCACATGACCGCGTTCGCTATAGGTGCAGAATTTGGGCTGCTCACCACCCGCTGATGAGCCCGGCACCTCACCAGCGCCCGCAGCCCGCGCCAGTTCGGGATACGCCGTCGCGCGCTCCACAGGTGTTGGTTCGGGCATTTCCAGGAAACGGCTGCGCGCCTGTTCGCCGATCAGCAGGTTGCCGATCGCATCATGACCTTGCGCCAGCAGCGCTCTGACGACATCTGCGTCCGCCCATTGTTCGGGATTCGCCGGCAGACCGAGCCCGCTGGCA
Organism: Pantoea sp. Ap-870; assembly: GCF_011752515.1. Taxonomy (NCBI): domain Bacteria; kingdom Pseudomonadati; phylum Pseudomonadota; class Gammaproteobacteria; order Enterobacterales; family Erwiniaceae; genus Pantoea; species Pantoea sp. Ap-870. Next base: position 73,012 of record NZ_VWXG01000009.1, on the reverse strand, counting down.
TAAGTCGAGGCATACGCTCTGCCGAGATAGCCCTGTGGTCGCATGTCAAACAGCCACCACGGCAGCCCGTCACTGTGAAAGCTTTTGTGGTCCGCCTGCACCATCACAAACCCTTCCGGACGAACCGGAATCAGCTCGCCGAGAGGTTTGATTTGCCCCTCATCGGTAACGCGGTAAATCGGGGCCGAGCGGAATCCGCGAAACGTATCTCGCAGGGCATATTGAATAGCTGGACCCGCCCCGATTTTGACGATGTCATCACCCAGTTCTCTAATCGCACGGGAAAGCGTAGGCTGGCTTATGCCCATTTTTTCAATGATTTGCCTTGCTGTCATCGGCCCGCTATAGAGAAGCTGGCGTATGTTTTTTGAATGTAATGACATGTGTTTGAGTAGCTTTTGAATAGTTTTGTGAATAGATATATGAATAGTTTTTGAGTAGTTATGTTAGCAAGTAAATAGCTGGCAGTCACTGGGATGTGCCACGCTTGGTGTGCAAATGTGTGGTTCTGTAGGAAGTTGAGGCTGCATGCAGGCTTAATGAGATAGATTCTCGCGTCGTTGTTTGTAAGTGGCGATTGTTAACACAATGACAGCGTGAGGCAGTATGAGCCGGAAAGGCCGGCAAGACAGGTGATTTCAGGTTGAAAGTGGGAAGGGTGCTGCGCATTGGAGTTTTAACTGTATCAGCAAAAAGCGCTGACCTTACATCGCTATTGTTTAAATCTAAATAGCAAAGCCACCTGTTTAAGGGTGACTTAAGTCAATCAGATGAACAAGTGATTGGCGGCCTTCGCCAAGTTCGAACCACCGAACAAGCGATTATGAGTCCCAATTTGAAGTGAATTAAATCAGTAATTTACTGATTTTTATATTTTTTTGGCTGAATAGTGATGAAAAGTGACACATAGCGTTGAGCTCTGCTGCCACTTTGGTGCCACTTCAAATAGTCATCTTAAGTTTGATTTACATAAATATTACAGTCAAATTGAGGTAGGCAGCCTGTTCAGATGAGGAGGCAATTAAGAAATTGGCATCATCTATGGCTCTCACTTTTTACACTCCCCTAGAATTTATTAAAACATTGAATGCATTTTACTCGTTACCCTTACTCTTTGCCTCTGACTTGATTGCTTTTGCAAAGTGAGACATCGTTTCAATTGCCTCCCTGGCAAAACTTACTTCTGATTTCTTCAATAGATAGGTTTCGGGCCATTTCAATTCTTCTTCAAGTATTTTAAGCATGGCTTTATATTTTATATCATTACTACTACTTTCGTCACTAAGGCTTTTAATAGCCAAATATGACATCATGTATTTGTCAAAAATAGACTTCACTTTTATATGATAGGTCGAGGTATCAACAAAGTGACGATATTGTTTAAGAAACCAAGCAGATAAAAATTCGATGAAGATAAATAATAAAGAGCAAGATACCATTCCATAGATATATTGTTCTTTGAAGTCTGTGAGCCATGATAAAGTTTGCCACGTTATAATGGATATTATAAAAAAAGTTATCCCGCCTTTTGAATAAGATGTTCCCTTATCTAAAAGAATTGAAGCTTTCTTATCTGAAGTATAAGCTTGCTCTAATAAAACACGGCGAATTTCATTAAAGTAATTTTCGAATGAGTCAAACATGTTTCCTTGATCTAATGTCTTGGATTCAATTACTTTAGATACAATCTCTTCAATGCTTTGCTCAGAGAAGTTGTTAGAATTTGCTTTGAGATAATTCAACTCATTGAGTATTTTTTTTTCAAAAATTTGAGATTCATTGTCTCTACTGTCGTCTACATCAATAAACTTGTCTTCTCTTCTTAGCTTGGTCAACTTGCTCATCTCGCCGCTTATCATTATAAACCCTGGGATGGCAATGCATACTCCTAACATGATTGGGCCAAATTTCTCAATAAAATATGATGGGCCCATATCTGAGCTAAATAGAATTGCAATGCCCAATCCTACATAAATTAAAATGCCGGAGAGTATAACTTTTGGTCTTGTGGCAAATTTATGGAAAATTGGTATTCCAGTGCGTTTGGTTCGAACAGAGTTATTATCTTCTTCAATTTCATTCATTTTTCTTTTTCCATTTTCTGTAGAGGATTGAGTAACGCTGCTTCAGCTAAATGATCTGGCGCAAAATGTGCATATCGCATAGTTACCTTTATGTCCGTATGGCCTAATATTCGCTGAAGTACAAGAATGTTTCCGCCGTTCATCATAAAATGAGAGGCAAATGTGTGGCATAAAACGTGCGTTAGCTGCCCGGCAGGTGTCTCGATACCAGCGTGTTGCATAGCCTTTCTAAATGCTGAATAGCATGGTTTGAATAGCTTCTGCGCTTTCCTGCTTGATGGCAATTCAGCCGGTAATTTTTCGGTTATCGGCACCGTCTGGCTTACCTTTAGCTCATTTTTACACAGAGAAATCTGACCAGATTGGCTCTCATCCTCCCTAAAACACCGTTTTATGTTCGAACAAAATTCGACAATTCAAAAGTTATCTCACTTTGCATATGATTTTCACCGAAAAAAGGGATATAAGCTCAGTAAAATTATTTGTAAAAGCATTATTGCGCGATAGCTAAGGTACGACAAAAACAAGCGTAGTTAGTCTATTACGAATTGGTAATCAAAATCCTCAATACGCTTCTACTTCATATTCCTGGGCTGATCACTGTTACGTAGTGGGTGACTACAGCAACGACAACACCTTTAAAAATCTCTTAAACCGGCTCTCAGTTGATGAAACCTGGCTCCGGAGCCTCTTATCTTCATTTTTTACGCTTTAGAAGGATTACCAGTATTAGAGAAAGCAGAATCGATATAGAAATATTGACTATTAATATAAAATCAATAACCGACTCATCACCATAGATCTGCAGGGCGTTGGCGATTGAATAAAATATTGATGCAGGAACTAATAACGCGATCGCTTTAGAGATTGCCACGCAACAGATGATAAATAACAAAATGAGTAAAATAATACGCATCATCAGTACACCTTTACCGTTCCATAGGCTTTCAATTGACTACCTGGAATATTGAGAGTGGGGCCGGCGCGCAGGAACATATCGCGCATGTACTGAAACTGGATAGGATGAGCAAGTGTAATACAGCCCTCGCTAAGACCGAGCGGTCCTATGGGATGGAGCCTGAAATTCCCACGTCTGACGCCCTCCACAAACGTGTAATCATCAATTTTGCCGTCATCGCGGTAAAGACCAAACCAGGTAGTCCGATCCGTTCCGTATATTTCTTTCAAAAACCTCTCACGCCAGGGACCTAATCTTCCACCTGATGGCCGCTAAACAATGTAATAACGTCCGCGCACTAATGGGCCAATATCGGGGACATGAGTTTTATCAGGATTATTACGGCCATCTTTCTGGCCTGAAAACGCGGGAAAAACACCAATGCCCGGACAATTGAGTGAAGTCATTTCACGACGATTTAATAACAGATAGCAGCTGTAAGACATAACGATTCCTTTTGTTAAGTCATTTCATAAGCTTACTAATCACCATTCAATCATTTTAAGCGATTAGTCTGGTCAGGCTTTGTAGTTACATATATTTAAAGCGGCACCATCCAAAGAGAGGACGGGGGGGATCACTAGGGAAGTGATTTAAATACATGATTTTATGAATATTTGGTGGCCCCTGCTGGGTTTGAACCAGCGACCAAGCGATTATGAGTCGCCTGCTCTAACCACTGAGCTAAGGGGCCAGCGGAGCGGGGATTATAAAGTATCTCGGTGGGGCGATCCAGCGTTGCTCAATCGGTTGGTGAAAATTCCCGCAATCACTGAGTCCTTGATCTCACAGTAAAAAATCCCGCAACCCCGGCAGAAGCGGGCAATAAGCGCCCACTGCTGTCGCGTTTTTGAGACAAGGCTTGCTGCTGCCTTGTCTCAGGATGCGCAGGTTCAGCAATAGCGCGTGGCGGGCTTATTCAGCGAGATAAACGGCAGGATGGCGCCGCGCGCCTGCTCAAAGCTTTGCCACAGGCCCATATCTTCCACCGAAGGGATAGTGATCGCTTCGCCGTCATCCAGACCGCGCAGCGCGGCGGCGACTAAGTCGTCGACCTCCATCACCATCTCTGCCGGCAGGTCATCCACCGAGCGCCCGGTGCGCTGAAAGATTTCGGTGCGCGTCAGGCCCGGCAGCAGTGCCTGCACGCGTACGTTATGGCCCGCCAGCTCACGCTGCATATTCCGCGTCAGCGAGAGCACAAAAGCTTTCGTCGCATTGTAGGCCCCGTTTGCCTGCTCGTTAACCAGCGCCAGTACCGACGCCACGTTCACGATGGTGCCCGCGTTGCGGCTGCGGAAAACCTGCGCAGCCGTGTGAGAGAGCTGCGTCAGCGCCACCACATTCAGTGCCAGCATGGTTTGCGTCTGGTCGATGCTGGCGTCGATAAACTCGCCTTCCACCGTCATGCCCGCATTGTTGATCAGCGTAGTAATACGCGTATTGTTCCGCAGCTCGCTATCAATACGCGCCAGATCCTCATGGCGCGTCAGATCTGCAGCCAGCACGCTGACTTCAACGCCGTGCGCCTCACGCAGCGACTGCGCCAGTGCGCTCAGACGTGCAGCATCGCGCGCCACCAGAATCAGGTCGTTGCCGCGTGCGGCCAGCTGTTTAGCGTAAGTTGCGCCGATACCGCTGGAGGCGCCGGTGATTAAAGCCAGTTGGTGTGACATGGAAAAGCCCTCTGTATGATGGTCGTCATATTGGTGTGCTGATAATATGACGACCATCATATCCATCGTCAAGCTGGAATATGACGATCGTAATAATTACACTGATTGCCATTAACGATGAGCAGGGTAACAACCGATGGAAAAGCTAAGCCATAAGGCGCGCACGCGGCAGCGCATTCTGGAAGAAGCGGCGGTAGTGATGCGCGAATGCGGCACCGAAGGCATTGGCGTGGCAGCGCTGATGAAGCGCGTTGGCCTGACGCACGGTGGGTTTTATGCGCACTTTGCCTCGCGTGAAGCGCTGGTCGAAGCGGTGATTAGCGAGATGTTTGCCGATTCGGCGCAGCGTTTTGCCGCCGTGCTGGCGATTGAGGATCCGGCTGAACGGCTGAACCAGTGGATCGACCGCTATCTGTCGGACCAGCACTGTGGCGCGCCGGGCGTGGGCTGTCCGATACCTGCGCTGGTCAGTGAAGTGGCGCATTTACCGCCGGATGCGCGGGCGCTGTTTTCGGCGAAGCGCGAAGCGGTGCGGCGCCAGCTGGTGCAGGCGCTGCAACAGCTGGGACATGCGCAGGCAGAGAGCATCGCCAGCAGCATGCAGGCCGAAATGGTCGGTGCGCTGGCGCTGGCGCGCGCCTGCACCGATGAAGCGGAAGCGCGCCAGATGCTGGAGGTGACGCGTCAGGCGGTCAAACTGCGCGCCGGGCTGGTGACGGCATGAGCGATCACGACATCCGTGACATCATCGCGCCCGATTTACAGGTGCTGTTCTGTGGCATCAATCCGGGTAAATCCTCGGCGCATACCGGTTTTCACTTTGCGCATCCCGGCAACCGCTTCTGGAAGGTGATTCATCAGGCCGGATTCACCCGCGAACAGCTGCTGCCGGAGCAGGAACAGCGGTTGCTGGAGACCGGCTGCGGCATCACCATGCTGGTAGAGCGCCCTACCATTCAGGCCAGCGAGCTGGCGGGCGCGGAGCTGCGTGACGGCGGTGCGCGTCTGCAGGAAAAGGTGCTGCGCTATCAGCCGCGCGCGCTGGCGGTGCTGGGTAAGGATGCGTTTCAGAAAGCGTTTCGTCAGCGCAACGTGGCGTGGGGCGAGCAGCCGCAGTTGCTGGGCGAAACCCGCTTATGGGTGCTGCCTAATCCCAGCGGATTAAACCGCGCTTCGCTGGAGGAGATGGTCTCCGCTTATCGCCAGCTTCATGATTGGTTACAGAATAAGGCGTGAGCTGGCTCTGTTTCACAAAGTAATAACGTTGTTCATCGTTTTGTTTCTGGCTACACCGAATGCTCCACGCAAAAAAAGGAGCAGGGAGATGAAGCAACGCACCATGGTTCTGGCGGCACTGCTGCTGGCGGCGCAACCGGGCGTCCAGGCCGCAACGCTGAAGGTATTCAGTTCCGGCGGTATGTACCCGGTGATTGAAAGCCTGAAGCAGGATTATCAGCATCAGAGCGGTGACAGCATTGAGCTGGAAGCGGCGCCGTCGATGGGTGACACGCCGCAGGCGATTCCTAATCGCCTTAAACGCCATGAAAGCGCCGACGTGCTGGTCATGGTGGATTACGCCATCAAGCCGCTGGAGCAGGCCAAATGGGTGGATAGCGCCAGCCATCAGGTGCTGGCGCACTCGTACATTGCCATGGCGGTGAAGCAGGGCACCACGCCGCCGGATATCAGTACCGTCGCGAAGTTCAAACAGGTGCTGACCTCCGCTTCAAGTATCGCCGTGTCTGACAGCGCCAGCGGCAAATATATTCAGAGCAAGATGCTGGATAAGCTGCAGCTGGGCCCGAAAACGGCAGCGAAGATCACCGTGATTCCGGCCACGCCGGTGGGTGAGGCGGTCGCGCAGGGCAAAGCCGAGCTGGGCTTCCAGCAGAACAGCGAGCTGAAGGCGGTAAAAGGCATTACTATCGTGGGACTGATTCCGCCGGCAGCACAGCAGGATACGCTGTACGGTGCGGTGATCACGCGCAGCAGCCAGCAGCAGCAGGCCGCGGCGAAGTTCGTGAAATACCTGCAGAGCGACAAGGCGCGCAGCGTGATGCAGGAGAAAGGGCTGACGCCATACTGAAGACAATAAAAAACCCCGGCAAGCCGGGGTTTTTACTGACCAGGACGATTAATCGTCGAGGAAGCTACGCAGCACTTCCGAGCGGCTCGGATGGCGCAGTTTACGCAGCGCTTTGGCTTCAATCTGACGGATACGCTCACGCGTTACGTCAAACTGTTTGCCCACCTCTTCCAGCGTGTGGTCGGTATTCATATCGATACCGAAACGCATACGCAGGACTTTGGCTTCACGCGCGGTCAGGCCAGCCAGCACATCGTGGGTGGCAGAACGCAGGCTTTCCGAAGTCGCGGAATCCAGCGGCAGCTCCAGCGTGGTGTCTTCGATAAAGTCGCCCAGATGCGAATCTTCATCATCACCAATCGGCGTCTCCATGGAGATCGGCTCTTTAGCGATTTTCAGCACCTTACGGATTTTATCTTCCGGCATCAGCATGCGCTCAGCCAGCTCTTCCGGCGTTGGCTCGCGGCCCATCTCCTGCAGCATCTGGCGCGAAATACGGTTGAGTTTGTTAATGGTCTCAATCATATGCACCGGAATACGGATGGTACGCGCCTGGTCGGCGATGGAACGGGTGATAGCCTGACGGATCCACCAGGTGGCGTAAGTTGAGAACTTATAGCCACGGCGATATTCAAACTTATCCACCGCTTTCATCAGACCGATGTTGCCTTCCTGAATCAGATCGAGGAACTGCAGGCCACGGTTGGTGTACTTCTTGGCGATGGAGATCACCAGACGCAGGTTAGCCTCAACCATCTCTTTCTTCGCACGACGCGCTTTGGCTTCGCCGATCGACATACGACGGTTGATGTCTTTCACCTGCTCAATGGTCAGGCCGGTCTCTTCTTCGATCTGCAGCAGTTTCTGCAGCGAACGCATGACGTCTTCTTCCACTTCCTGCAGTTTTTCTGACCACGGCTTGTTCATGGCCAGTGCCGCTTTGAACCAGCTCTCACTGGTTTCATTACCGGTAAACAGGGTGATGAAGTTTTTCTTCGGCATTTTGCACAGTTCAACACACAGCTTCATGATCAGGCGCTCTTGCGTGCGCACGCGCTCCATCATTTCACGCATGTTGTTCACCAGGTAATCGAACTGCTTCGGTACCAGGCGGAACTGTTTAAACACTTCAGAGAGATTGTTGATCTCGGCCACGGCGTCCGCATGGCTGCGGCCTTTGGCTTTGATCACGTTGCGCGTAGTTTCGTACTGCGTACGCAGGTCGTTAAACTTCTCGCGCGCCAGTTCCGGATCGATAGAGTTATCGTCGTCGGAGCTGTCATCGTCGCTCTCTTCGTCTTCCTCTTCGTCGTCGTCGCGGTCTTCTTCTGACAGCTCAGAACCAACGTGGGTCGCGGTCGGTGCCAGATCTTCCTCGGCGTTCGGATCGACGAAACCGGTGATCAGGTCAGACAAGCGTGACTCGCCCGCTTCAACCCGATCGTACTGATCGAGCAGGTAGGTGATTGCTTCCGGGTATTCGGCGACAGAGCATTGCACCTGGTTGATACCGTCTTCGATACGCTTGGCGATGTCGATTTCGCCTTCACGCGTCAGCAGCTCAACGGTACCCATTTCACGCATGTACATGCGAACCGGGTCGGTGGTACGGCCAATTTCAGATTCAACGCTGGATAATACCTGAGCGGCAGCTTCCGCGGCATCTTCGTCAGTATCGGTGCTGTTTTCATTCAGCATCAGATCATCGGCATCCGGGGCTTCTTCCACCACCTGAATACCCATATCGTTGATCATTTGGATGATGTCTTCGATCTGATCGGAGTCGACGATATCTTCCGGCAGATGGTCATTGACCTCAGCATAGGTCAGATAGCCCTGCTCCTTACCACGGGTGACAAGCAGCTTAAGCTGTGACTGCGGGTTTTGCTCCATAAGACGGTATCCACACTTCTGTTAATTAGATTGGTGTCGGTCGGCAGCGAGCCAACTATAACAGTGAAGGCGTTGTATTTTTGCCGCTGCCTTCAACGCGGCCAGGGCTTTGGCCCATCGTAAATCGGCACTTAAGCCGCTTAATATTCTGTCCGGGGCTAACTCACTTGCCATTTTCAATTCTGGCAGTGCCCGCAATCCTCACGTACGCCAGTACGCTCCGGTTGCTGCGCGCTGGCAGCCTTGAAACTGACAGCGACGTTAACGCCTCTGGTATGTATGCATTGCTTCCGGCTTCGCTTACAGCGTCCATAAACCAGAAACATCAGGCAAGAAGGGCGGCGTTATCAGCCTTCATCATTCTGACCCGGTAAAATCTTATTTTTTGGCTAATGCCTGGCTTAATGCCCAGAATTCACGGCGTTCGGCGGCGCTCAGGCCTTCAGTCCGGTCGCGCGCAATCAGTGCTTCGAGGCGCTGCTCCAGCGCAGCATCATAGATGCTTGCCAGCGAGTCCTGGAACACTTCTTCCGCTTCGTCATCTACGATCATGTGGTTCCAGGTGGCCAGTGTTTCAAGGGGCTGGCTAAATTCTGTCCCGCGATATAACTCTAGTAGCTGTCCGGTGGTCAGGCCAGGATTCTCAGTACAACGGCGGACTAACTCCACAAACAGCGGCAATCCCGCTAATTTAGACTGTTCCAGCCCGTCCAGCGCAGGCACGATGGCGGCAAATTGCGGATTCTGCACCAGCAACGCAATCAGCACGCGCATGGTGGTGCGTTTCATCGGCGGTGCCACCGGCGCGGTACCGCTTTCCGCCTGCTTCGGCATCAGCTTGTCTAACTGGTTATCGTCCAGAATGCCGAGTTTATTACCCAGCGTCTGACGCATATAAATCCGCAGCGTTTCACCCGGAATCTGGCTAATCAGCGGCAGCGCCAGCGTCGCCAGCTTGGTACGGCCGTCGCGCGTACTCAGATCCACCTGCGGCATCAGGCTGTCGAACAGAAACGTGGAGAGCGGCATGGCCTGCTCCATCCGCGCTTCGAACGCTGCTTTGCCCTCTTTACGCACCAGGGTATCCGGGTCTTCGCCGTCGGGCAAAAACATAAAGCGTAGCTGACGACCGTCATTCATGTAAGGCAATGCGGTTTCCAGCGCACGCCATGCAGCTTCACGACCGGCGCGGTCGCCGTCATAGCAGCAGATCACGTTATCGGTCGAGCGGAACAAAAGCTGGATATGTTCCGCTGTGGTCGAGGTGCCCAGCGAGGCGACAGCATAATCAATGCCGAACTGCGCCAGCGCAACCACGTCCATATAGCCTTCCACCACCAGCAGACGCGCCGGTTGCGGATGATTTTTTTGCGCTTCATACAGGCCGTACAGCTGGCGGCCTTTATGGAAAATCGGTGTTTCCGGTGAGTTCAGGTACTTGGGCGTATCGTTGCCCAGCACGCGGCCACCAAAACCAATCACGCGTCCGCGCTTGTCGCGAATCGGAAACATCACGCGATCGCGGAAACGATCGTAGGTGCGGCCGCTGTCATTGCTGACCAGCATGCCAGCTTCCATCAGCGATTCACGATCTTCTTTCTGCTGACCGAAACGCTTCAGCACGTTGTCCCAGCCGGCTGGCGCATAGCCAATGGCAAAGTGATCGATCACCTGCTGGCTCAGACCGCGTGTGGCGAGATACTGTTGTGCTGATTTCGCCTGCGGATTACGCAGGCTCTGCTGATAAAAGCTGTCTAAACCTTCCAGCAGCTGATACAGGCTCTGGCGCTGGTGGCGCTCCATCGGGCTCGGACCATTGCCCGCTTCGTACGGCACTTCTAAGCCGTGCTGCGTGGCAAGTTCCTCTACGCTCTCGACGAAATCCAGACGATCGTGATTCATCAGGAAGTCGATGGCGTTGCCTTTGGCACCACAGCCAAAGCAGTAGTAGAACTGCTTTTCACCGCTTACGGTGAAAGAGGGGGTTTTTTCGTTATGGAAAGGACAGCACGCGTGATAGTTCTTACCCTGCTTTTTCAGCTTAACGCGGGCATCGATAAGATCCACGATGTCCGTGCGGGCAAGTAAATCATTGATAAATACGCGTGGAATTCGTCCAGCCATAAGCCCCGGTTTTTCAGCTCATAAACGGCAACAAGCCGCGCTTCCTTTCGGAAAGCACGGCCTCTTACTTGACTCTGTCTGCGTTTAACACGCGGCGGAAGCGAACTTCCGAAAAGAAATTAGTACAGACGAGTGCGGCGTGCGTTTTCGCGAGCCAGTTTCTTGGCGTGACGCTTAACTGCAGACGCTTTAGCGCGCTTACGTTCAGTCGTTGGTTTTTCATAGAACTCACGACGACGAACTTCAGCCAGAACGCCTGCTTTCTCGCAGGAACGCTTGAAGCGACGCAGTGCTACGTCGAATGGCTCGTTTTCACGTACTTTAATTACCGGCATGTAACTCTCACCTCGATAAAATTCGGTTTTTGCTGCTGACTGCGGCGCCAGCACTTTTCAAAATGGTGCAGCATTTTACTCCAGGCGCGGCTGGCTTGTAAAGCACCATGGACAATTTAGAACCAACAGGAGCGTTTGCCTGTGCGGCTGCCGGTTTTTTCAGGCCGTGGAGTATAGCGCACTCTTTGCGCGACAGAAAAACACTTTTTCGCGTGCGGAAGGGCGCAGGCGTCAGCCGGCCTGTGCTACACTGCGCGCCGCAAGAAGAGGGTGATAAAGCTATGCGAGTTCTGGGTATTGAAACGTCCTGCGATGAAACCGGCATCGCGATTTATGACGATGCATCCGGTCTGCTGGCGAATCAATTATATAGCCAGGTAAAATTACATGCCGATTACGGCGGCGTGGTGCCGGAACTGGCTTCGCGCGATCACGTGCGGAAAACCGTGCCGCTGATCCAGGCCGCGCTGAAACAGGCGGGCTTGCAGGCCGGAGAGATTGACGCCGTGGCGTACACTGCCGGTCCCGGCCTGGTCGGTGCGCTGCTGGTAGGCGCCACCATTGGTCGCGCGCTGGCGTTCGCCTGGAACGTGCCGGCGGTGCCGGTGCATCACATGGAAGGCCATCTGCTGGCGCCGATGCTGGAAGACAACCCACCGGCATTCCCGTTCGTGGCACTGCTGGTCTCCGGCGGCCACACGCAGCTGATCAGCGTTACCGGCATTGGTGAATATATGCTGCTGGGTGAATCGATTGACGATGCCGCCGGGGAAGCGTTCGATAAAACCGCCAAGCTGCTGGGGCTGGATTATCCGGGCGGCCCGATGCTGTCGCGCATGGCACAGCAGGGCACGCCGGATCGCTTTAAGTTCCCGCGCCCGATGACCGATCGTCCGGGGCTGGACTTCAGCTTCTCCGGCCTGAAAACCTTTGCGGCGAATACCATTCGCGAACATGACGGTGACGAACAGGCGCGCGCCGATATCGCCCGCGCCTTTGAAGATGCGGTAGTGGATACGCTGATGATCAAATGCAAGCGTGCGCTGGAGCAGACCGGCTTTAAACGCCTGGTGATTGCCGGCGGCGTGAGCGCCAACCGCACGCTGCGTGAACGCATGGCAACCATGATGAGCGCGCGCGGCGGCGAGGTGTTTTATGCCCGTCCGGAGTTCTGCACCGACAACGGCGCGATGATTGCCTATGCCGGCATGGTGCGGCTGAAAGGCGGCACGCGCGGTGAGCTGGGTGTCAGCGTGCGGCCACGCTGGCCACTGGCGGAATTACCGGCCATCTGATGATAAAAAACCGGCTGCGCGCCGGTTTTTTTATTTCTTCTTTTTACGCTTCCACACGCGGTTTTCCTGACCGCGCCACAGGCGCTGAATATTGTCGTGATGGCGCAGCAAAATCAGGCATGACAGCATCGACACCGGAAAGGTGAACTGCGGCTTAAACCACCAGACGTAAAACGGGGCAATCAACGCGCTGACGATCGCGCCCAGCGATGAGTAGCCGCTGAGCAGCACCGTCAGCAGCCAGGTGCCGGTCATCAGGCCGGTCAGGTCCCAGCCAATCGGCGCGATGGCCCCAAACGCGGTGGCCACACCTTTGCCGCCGCGAAAGCGGAAAAACACCGGATAGATATGGCCGAGGCAGGCGGCGATGGCCGTGAGACCAAGATACATCGGCGTGACGTGCAGCCACCAGGCGATCCATACCGGCACCATTCCCTTCGCCACGTCGAAAATCAGTACCGCGGCAGCGGCGGCTTTACCGCCAATACGTAACACGTTGGTGGCGCCTGGATTGCCAGAGCCTGCGCTGCGGGGATCGGGTAAACCAGCGAGTTTACAAACCAGGATCGCACTGGAAATCGAGCCGCAAAGATACGCGAAAATAATCATACCAAGCGCGATAGCACTCATAGCTTCGTACCGTTCCTTTTGGGTCGTTTTGTTCTCAATAAGCGTGGATAATACGCATAATCCGCCGGAAGTGGTATCCGGCTAAGCCAAAAACAGAGAGTGACATCATGGATATCGTATTTATAGAACAACTCACCGTGTTCACCACCATTGGCGTTTACGACTGGGAACAGGGCATGCAGCAGAAGCTAGTGCTCGATGTCGAAATGGCGTGGGACAACCGTCAGGCGGCGGTGAGCGACGATGTGAACCACTGTCTGAGCTACGCCGATGTCACCGAAGCGATCCTCAGTCATCTGCAGGGGCAGCGTTTTGCGCTGGTCGAACGGGTGGCAGAAGAAATCGCCGATCTGTTGATGAATCGTTTCAAAACGCCCGGAGTACGCGTGAAGGTAGGTAAACCGGGGGCTGTCGCCCAGGCGGCGAGCGTGGGCGTGAGAATTGAGCGCGGGACTATTCCTAAATAAATCCTGCGTGATTGCCATCACAATGAAACCAAACCAAATTATGGTGTGTCTCAGTGGAGGCCGCTGCGCTGATGAAGGGGAAGTGACCGAAATCCTTAAGGTTTCCTTCAGCAAGGTGCAGGCATAATTTCAGGCGGTAGCGGTGCGCGACCGCCTTTTTACTGTTTAAAACGGATAGAGGGTAAAATTTGATGGCAGACATTCATCAGCTATGGGTAGCTGCAATCCTGGGGGTTGTGGAAGGCCTTACGGAGTTCCTGCCGGTCTCATCCACAGGCCACATGATTATTGTTGGCCATTTGCTGGGGTTCGAAGGTGAGAAGGCGGAAACCTTTGAAGTGGTGATCCAGCTGGGCTCCATCCTCGCCGTAGTCGTGATGTTCTGGCGCCGGCTGTTTGGCCTGATCGGCATTCACTTCGGCCAGGAGCGCCACGAAGGCGTCGGCAGCGGAAAACTGACGCTGATTCACATTCTGCTGGGTATGGTGCCGGCGGTAGTGATTGGCCTGGTACTGCATGACCAGATTAAAACCCTGTTTAACCCGATCAACGTGATGTACGCGCTGGTGGTGGGCGGCGTGCTGCTGCTGGCGGCGGAATATCTCAAGCCAAAGCAGCCGAAAGCGGTGGGCATTGATGACATCACCTATCGCCAGGCGTTTATGATTGGCTGCTTCCAGTGTCTGGCGCTGTGGCCGGGCTTCTCGCGTTCCGGTGCCACCATTTCCGGCGGTATGCTGATGGGCGTCAGCCGCTATGCGGCGTCCGAGTTTTCCTTCATCCTCGCGGTACCGATGATGATCGGTGCTACCGGACTCGATCTCTACAAGAGCATGGGCTTCCTGACGATGCAGGATTTCCCGATGTTTGCCGTGGGCTTCGTGACCGCCTTTATTGTCGCGCTGCTGGCGATCAAAGTGTTCCTTGAGCTGATCAAACGTATCTCGTTTGTGTCGTTTGCCATCTACCGCTTTATCGTCGCGGCAGCGGTTTACGCCATCTTTATGTGATGCGCGAGGCGCGGCCGGTTACGCTGGCCGCGCGTCGATTAACCCTTCCTGCAACGCCAGCACGCGCCGACGCGTCAACTCTTCCCGCACCGCCGCGCCTGTGAAACCGGCCTCGACCACCGCTTTGGTAGGCACCGCCTGCGCCAGCGCAAACGCGCGCCGCAGATAATCGCCCTGCGGATAAGCCATGCTCTCCAGCGTCGTACGCCCGCGAGCGTCGGCTTCGCTGGTCAGTGCCATCTTTTCCACGCGATCGGGCTTGCGCCAGGCGTCGATGCGGTCAAACAGCGCCACCAGCGCGTCAGCCGGCTGGCGTTCAATGGTGTGCACCACATCGTGAAACTCCGTCACCACCAGGGCCAGATCGCGCACCTGGTTCGGCACGCGCAGCCGCTGGCACAGCGCTTCAACAATCGGTACACCGGCCGGGCCGTGACCATGATGGCTCGGCCACTTCTCTGGCGGCGTCAGCGCTTTACCCACATCGTGGAACAGCGTGGCGAAGCGCACGTCAAGCTGGTCGGAGAGCGCTGCGGCCATGGTCAGCGTCATCAGCGCGTGGACGCCGGTGTCGATCTCCGGATGCCACTTAACGGGGGCCGGAATGCCGTACAGGTTGTCGATTTCCGGGAACAGCACCTGCAATGCATCGCAGTCGCGCAGCAGCTGGAAATAGACCTGTGGATTGCGCGTCAGCAGCGCTTTTTCCGTCTCTTTCCACACCCGCTCTGCGGTGAGGTGCGCCAGTTCGCCGCTGTGCGCCATCTCGCGCATCAGCGCCTGGGTTTCAGGTGCCACGCGGAAATTGAGGTGGGCGAAACGGGCAGCAAAACGCGCCACGCGCAGCACGCGCAGCGGATCTTCATTAAAAGCTGCCGACACGTGACGCAGGGTGCGCTGCTGCAAATCCTGCTGGCCGTGATAAGGGTCGATCAGCGTGCCGTCAGCGGCCTGCGCGATGGCATTGATGGTCAGATCGCGACGCTGTAAATCCTGCTCCAGCGTCACGTCCGGCGCGAACTGGGTCACGAAGCCGGTATAACCGTTGCCGCTTTTGCGTTCGGTGCGCGCCAGCGCATACTCTTCGCGGCTTTCAGGGTGTAAAAAAACCGGAAAATCCCGGCCCACCTGCTGATAGCCCTGCGCCAGCATGCTGTCGGGCGTTGCGCCCACCACCACCCAATCTCTATCTTTTACCGGCAAACGCAGTAAGGCATCACGCACTGCGCCACCGACCAGAAACGTCTTCACTCAACCACTCCAGAGGCAATCCACTTTTGCGTGCCGCGCACGCTTGTTACGTTATTGTTGCATACTTTGGCGAAAAAGCGGGCATGCCAAAAGGGGCATCTTACGATCCCCTCCAGGCAAACCACAAATGGCGTGGCGGCTTTAATTCATCCAGCGATCGTTTTTCTTGCGGCGCGGCACCATGTGCGGCAGCAGCAGACCAAGCAGCAGACCCACGCCGAGCACGCCGCCGCCATACATAAACCACTGCATGATGATGGTGCGCTGTTTGTCATCCAGTTGAACGTTAGCGGCGCTGACCTTCTTCTGCGCGACAATCAGCTCGTTGCGCAGCTTCTGATTCTCTTCTTTCAGGCCGTTGATGGTGCCGTCGCTGTTGGCCACCTTGTTCTGCATCTCTGACGTACGCTGATTCCAGCTGTTATCAATGTTCGCCAGTTTGTCGGTCAGCTCTTTGACCTGCTGCTCCAGCTGCGGCACGCGGGTGCGCAGGCTGGGGGAGGCGCTGAGCTGCGACAGCGGGATCCAGTTAGTTTTGCCTTCTGCATCGCGGATTTGCGCGTACTGCGAGTCATTATTGGTTTGCAGCAGCGTGACTTCTTCCCCGGCATTCAGCTTGCCAACCAGGCGATACTGATCGCCAGGGCCGCTGCGTACCCAGGTGGATAATTCGTCGGAGATGTAACGTTTTTCATCGGCCGCGTGGGCCGGTGCGATGGCGCTGAAAGCCAGCAAAGAGAGAGCGGCAAGTGTGATTTTTTTCATTCGATATCGTTTTTTCATGATGGGCGTAAATTTACCGGCACAGTCTGGAGTCGCTTCGCATAAATCTGAATGAGAACTATCCTGGTCTCAATGCGGTGCGAAAAGGGTCGTAAAAGCACAAGAAAGCAGAGACAGCAGGCTTGCGGTGCATTACTCTTCGCCAGATTAAACTCGTAAGTGCCAGCAGCGTATTGAATAAAAAATTATGACCATCGAAATCGAATTAAAGTTCATTGCCACCCCGCAAGCCGCCGAAAAACTGGCGCAGACGCTTGCCGCCTGGCCACATCAGCATCACGCCGCGCGTGAGCTGACCAACATCTATTACGAAACCGATGACAACCAGCTGCGCCGCTGGGATATGGGCCTGCGGATTCGCGGCGTGGATCAGCGCTATGAAATGACGCTGAAAACCGCCGGCAAAACGCTGGGCGGCCTGCATCAGCGTCCGGAATACAACGTCGACCTCAGCGAGCCGCAGCTGGACATTGCCCGCCTGCCGGCAGAGATCTGGCCGCAGGGGACCGATGTTGCCGCGCTTCAGTCGCGTTTGCAGCCGCTGTTCAGCACCCATTTCCAGCGTGAAACCTGGCTGGTGAGCGTTGGCGACAGCGAAATTGAAGTAGCTTTCGATTACGGCAGCGTTGCCGCAGGGGAGCTGAGCGAGCCGCTGTATGAAGTGGAGCTGGAGCTTAAGCGTGGAACCCGCAGCGATATGCTGACCTTCGCCAGCGCGCTGATCGCCATGGGCGGCCTGCGCCTCGGCAGCCTGAGCAAAGCGGCACGCGGTTATCAGCTGGCGCAGGGCAACGCGCCGCGACCATTGCGCGCGCTGCCGCTGCAGAAAATTGCCCCTAAAGCCACGGTGGAGCAGGGCATGGTTCACGCCATGAGCGCGGCGCTCGGCCACTGGCAGTACCATGAAGAAGTCTGGCTGCGCGGTAACGAAGACGCCCGGGCACGGGTAATTGAAGCGCTGGAAACGCTGCGTCAGGCGTTTTCCCTGTTTGGCACGCTGGTGCCGCGCAAGGCCAATAGCGAACTGCGTCAGAAGCTGACCCGGCTGGAAGAGCTGCTGGCGGACAGCGAGGCCAGCGCGGAAACCGTCTGCTTCTCACCGACCTCGGTTGAAGCCCAGTTAGCACTTACTCACTGGCTGGTGGAGTCGCAGTGGCAGCCGTGGCTGGACGAGAAGAACAAAAGTAAGCTGCAGGGCTCGTTTAAACGCTTCAGCGACATCATGCTGGGGCGCATCGGCGCGGATCTGCGTGAAACCTTCGTCGACGTGCAGCTGTTTAATGAATTTCAGGACAAAGCTACGCGCCTGAACCGCCAGCTGCTGGCGGTGCACCTGCTGGCGGGGGCGTATCCGGCTGAAGAAGTCAGCCAGTGGCTGGCGGGCTGGCAGGAGTTGCAGCACGCCATTCGTGAAAAACAGGAGCGCGGTCTGATTCAGCTGGTCAATCTGGCGATCCGTCAACCGCCGTTCTGGCTGAATAACGGTGCGAAACGCTAAGGCTACGGCACCATCAATCATCAGGGAGGGAAGATGTCGTTACCGTTACCGACGCTGATGCAGGCGCAGCTCGCCAGCGTGGCAGAACGTCTGGGCCTGCCGCTGACGGCGATCACGCCGCAGCAGGCTGGCGCGCTGACTTTTAGTGACTTTATCGTGGACAACCTGCAGCAGCATCCGGCGTGGTGGCAACAGCTGCAGCAGCAACCGCCGCAGCCCGAAGAGTGGCAGCACTATGCGGCCTGGCTGGCAGCGGCGCTGCAGCCGGTGGATAACGAAGCCTCCCTGATGCGCGAACTGCGCCTGTTCCGCCGTCATATGCTGGTGCGCATCGCGTGGATGCAGGCGCTGGAGCAGGCCAGCACCGGGCAGAGCCTGACGCAGCTCAGCACGCTGGCGGAAGTGCTGATTACCGCCGCGCGCGACTGGGTGTGGCAGGATTGCTGCCGCGATTTCGGCACGCCGTGCAACGCCGCCGGCGAAGCCCAGCCGATGCTGATTCTGGGCATGGGCAAGCTGGGCGGCGGTGAACTCAACTTCTCTTCCGATATTGACCTGATCTTTGCCTGGCCGGAAAACGGCGTCACCCACGGCGGCCGGCGCGAGCTCGACAACGCGCAGTTCTTTACCCGCATGGGGCAGCGGCTGATTAAGGTGCTGGATCAACCTACCGTCGATGGCTTTGTTTATCGCGTGGATATGCGCCTGCGCCCGTTCGGCGACAGCGGCCCGCTGGTGCTGAGCTTTGCCGCGCTGGAAGATTACTACCAGGAGCAGGGCCGTGACTGGGAGCGCTACGCGATGGTGAAAGCGCGCCTGATGGGCGACGATGGCGGCCACTGGAGCCAGGAGCTGCAGCAGATGTTACGCCCGTTCGTCTATCGCCGCTACATCGATTTCAGCGTGATCCAGTCGCTGCGTAACATGAAAGGCATGATTGCCCGCGAAGTACGGCGGCGCGGCCTGAAGGACAACATCAAACTCGGCGCTGGCGGCATTCGCGAAACCGAATTCATCGTCCAGGTGTTTCAGCTGATTCGAGGTGGACGTGAGCGCTCACTTCAGCTGCGCTCGCTGCTGCCGACGCTGCAGGCCATCGGTGAGCTGGCGCTGTTAACACCGGAGCAGGTTGATCATCTGCGCGCCGCCTACCTGTTTTTACGCCGGCTGGAGAATCTGCTGCAGAGCATCAACGATGAGCAGACGCAGACGCTGCCGGAAAATCCCCTCGACCGCCAGCGCCTGGCCTGGGCGATGGGCATGGCGGACTGGGCGACGCTGCTGGCACAGCTGGAGCAGCACATGGCCGGCGTGCGCCACATTTTCGACGAGCTGATAGGCGATGATGCGCCGGATGTCGACGATCAGCCGCAGCTGGCGGAGTTCGCCAGCCTGTGGCAGGACGCGCTGGAAGAGAGCGATTTGCTGCCGGTGGTACCGCAGCTGCAGGCGGAACAGCGCCATGCGCTGTATCGGGCGCTGAATGATTTCCGTCAGGATGTCAGTCGCCGCACCATCGGTCCGCGCGGCCGGCTGGCGCTCGATCAATTAATGCCGCGCCTGCTAAGCGAAGTGTGCGCACGTGACGACGCCGATGTGGTGCTGGCACGCCTGACGCCGCTGCTGCTTGGCGTATTAACGCGCAGCACCTATCTCGAGTTGCTGACCGAGTATCACGGCGCGCTGCGCCACCTGATTCGCCTGTGTGGCGCTTCGCCGATGATTGCCAGCCAGCTGGCGCGCTATCCGCTGCTGCTGGATGAACTGCTCGATCCGGCCACGCTGTATCAGCCCACCGCCACCGACGCTTATCGTGACGAACTGCGCCAGTATCTGCTGCGCATTCCCACCGATGATGAAGAGCAGCAGCTGGAAGCGCTGCGCCAGTTCAAGCAGGCACAGCATCTGCGTATCGCCGCCGCCGACATCGCCGGAACCCTGCCGGTGATGAAAGTGAGCGATCACTTAACCTGGCTGGCGGAAGCGATCATTGAATCGGTGGTGCAGCAGGCGTGGCAGATGATGGTGCAGCGCTATGGCCGCCCTTCGCACCTCACCAGCGACAGCGAGCGCGGCTTTGCCGTGGTCGGCTACGGCAAACTGGGCGGCTGGGAACTGGGTTACAGTTCGGATCTCGATCTGGTGTTTCTGCATGACTGTCCGGACGATGCCGAAACCGACGGTGAACGCGTTATCGACGGGCGCCAGTTTTACCTGCGTCTCGCTCAGCGCGTCATGCATCTGTTCAGCACCCGCACCTCGTCCGGCATTTTGTATGAGGTGGACGCGCGCCTGCGCCCTTCTGGCGCGGCCGGCATGCTGGTCAGCACCTTTGCCGCCTTTGACGACTATCAGCGCCATGAAGCCTGGACGTGGGAACATCAGGCGCTGGTGCGCGCGCGCATCGTGTTTGGCGAACCGGCGCTGTGTGAGCGCTTCGATGCGATCCGGCGCGGTATTCTCTGCCTGCCGCGTGAAGGCGCGAAGCTGCAAACCGAAGTGCGTGAGATGCGTGAGAAAATGCGTGCGCACCTCAGTAACAAGCACAAAGGCCGCTGGGAGATTAAAACCGATGAGGGCGGTATCACCGATATTGAATTCATCGCGCAGTATCTGGTCTTAGGTTACGCCGCCAGCCAGCCGGCGCTGACGCGCTGGTCGGATAACGTGCGCATTTTCGAACTGATGGCGCGCCACGGCATCATGGCTGATGAGGAAGCGCAGGCGCTGACGCACGCTTACGTCACGCTGCGCGATGCGCTGCACCATCTGGCGCTGCAGGAACTGCCGGGTCATGTCGATCCGGCATCGTTCGCTGACGAACGCGCCGTGGTGCACGCCAGCTGGCAGCGCTGGCTGGCCGCGAGCGATGCGGATGACACGGAGCAGTGAGCCTGGCGGCTTCTATGCTATTATCCGCGCATTATTTTGACTGAACGTTGAAGTCTGGAGTCTCTGCATGAAAGTAACACTGCCCGCGTTTGGCAAGGCCGCTGTGCTGGTTGTCGGCGATGTGATGTTAGACCGCTACTGGTACGGCCCGACCAGCCGGATCTCACCGGAAGCCCCGGTGCCGGTGGTTAAAGTGGATACCATTGAAGAGCGTCCGGGCGGCGCGGCCAACGTGGCGATGAATATCGCTGCACTCGGTGCGGACTCGCGCCTTATCGGTCTGACCGGTGCAGATGACGCTGCGCGCGTGCTGCGCGAAACGCTGGCGCAGGTGAAGGTTGAGTGCGATTTCGTCGCCCTCGATAGCCATCCGACCATCACCAAACTGCGCGTGCTGTCGCGTAACCAGCAGCTGATTCGCCTCGACTTTGAAGAGGGCTTTGAGCAGGTCGATCCGCAGCCGATTCACGATCGACTGCGTCAGTCGCTGGCACAGGCGGGCGCGCTGGTGCTGTCTGATTATGCTAAAGGCGCGCTGAGCAGCGTGCAGACCATGATTCAGCTGGCGCGTGCGGCGCAGGTGCCGGTACTGATCGACCCGAAAGGCACCGATTTTGAACGCTATCGCGGCGCGACGCTGCTGACGCCCAATCTGTCCGAGTTCGAAGCGGTGGTCGGCAAGTGCAAAAGCGAAGAGGAGATTGTCAGCCGCGGTATGCAGCTGATTGCCGATTACGATCTCTCCGCGCTGCTGGTGACGCGTTCGGAAAACGGGATGACGCTGCTGCAGCCGGGCAAAGCGCCGCTGCATCTGCCCACTCAGGCGCAGGAGGTGTATGACGTCACCGGTGCCGGCGATACGGTGATCGGCGTGCTGGCCGCAGTGCTGGCTGCCGGTGAAAGTCTGGAAGATGCCTGCTTCCTCGCCAACGCTGCGGCTGGCGTGGTGGTCGGCAAGCTCGGGACTTCAACCGTTAGTACCGTGGAACTGGAGAATGCGATCCACGCGCGGCCGGACAGCGGCTTTGGCGTGATGACCGAAGCCGAGCTGAAAGTGGCGGTGGCGCAGGCGCGCCAGCGCGGTGAGAAAGTGGTGATGACCAACGGCGTGTTCGACATTTTGCATGCCGGCCATGTCTCTTATCTGGCCAACGCGCGCAAACTGGGCGATCGCCTGATCGTGGCGGTCAACAGCGATGCTTCCACCAAACGTCTTAAGGGCGAAACCCGCCCGGTGAACCCGCAGGAAAACCGCATGATCGTGCTGGGTGCGCTGGAAGCCGTAGACTGGGTAGTGTTGTTTGAAGAGGATACGCCACAGCGACTGATTGCCGAAGTGCTGCCGGATCTGCTGGTGAAAGGCGGTGATTATAAGCCGGAAGATATCGCGGGCAGTAAAGAGGTGTGGGCCAACGGCGGTGACGTGCGCGTGCTCAACTTTGAAGACGGTATCTCCACCACCAACATCATCAAAACCATTCGCAATCAGTAAACACGTAGCCGGCGGGAGCGAACTCCCGCCGCGTAAACCTTACTGAGGCGTATCGATTTTGCCTGCCGGATCTGGCGTGATCACCGCCGGAGCCGGGGCCGCCGGACTTTCACTCTCCAGCTTCGCCAGACGCTGCTCCAGCGCCGCCAGTTTTTCACGCGTGCGCAGCAAAACCTGGGTCTGCACGTCAAACTCTTCACGATTAACCAGATCCATGCGGGTTAACTGCGCCTGCAATACCTGACGAATTTTCTTTTCCACATCGTCGCCAAAGTCGCGAATACCTTTTGGCATCGCTTCGTGCACCTGGCGCGCCAGTTGTTCAATTTTTTTCGTGTCGATCATGGTTGTTTCCTGGTTACGGTGGCTGATAACAGCGCGTGTTCCGACTCATCAAACATTAAGTGTAATGCCAGAAACGAAAAGGTTAAACCCGAAATCCGCAACGCATGAAGTGCAAAAGCATTTGCACTTTTGTTGATTGCCCGACCAGGTGATTGGCGCTATAGTAATTTCGCTTATTCTCAGGGCGGGGCGAAATTCCCCACCGGCGGTAAATCAGCTTCGGCTGAAAGCCCGCGAGCGCTTTCGCTGTACAGTGAAAGGTCAGCAGATCCGGTGTAATTCCGGGGCCGACGGTTAAAGTCCGGATGGGAGAGGGTAACGACATCAGCCGGGCTGCGCCCGCGTCACGTTATTGCCATGTGTTTTCTACGCACTCCTAAGCTCGCCCTGGTTCTGGTAACTCATATTTTATTAATAAGGTTTTTTTACCATGAATCAGACGCTTCTTTCTGAATTTGGCACGCCGGAACAGCGTGTAGAACGCGCCATCGATGCGCTGCGCAACGGGCGCGGCGTGATGGTGCTGGACGATGAAAATCGCGAAAACGAAGGCGATATGATCTTCGCCGCCGAAACCATGACCGTTGAACAGATGGCGCTGAGCATTCGTCACGGCAGCGGCATTGTCTGCCTGTGCATTAACGAAGCGCGCCGCCAGCAGCTGGATCTGCCAATGATGGTAGAGAACAACACCAGCTCTTACGGCACCGGTTTTACCGTGACCATTGAAGCGGCCAGCGGCGTGACGACCGGCGTATCGGCCTCCGACCGTATTACCACCATCCGCGCGGCGATTGCCGATGACGCTAAACCGTCCGATCTGAATCGTCCCGGCCACGTATTCCCGCTACGCGCGCGCGACGGCGGCGTGCTGGCGCGCGGCGGCCACACCGAAGCGACGCTCGATCTGGTGACGCTGGCGGGCTTCAAACCTGCGGGTGTGCTGTGCGAACTGACCAATGATGACGGCAGCATGGCGCACGCGCCGGAAGTGATTGCGTTTGCGAAGCAGCACGCCATGCCGGTGGTGACCATTGAAGACCTGGTGGCCTGGCGCCGCCAGCATGAAACCCGTCAGGCCAGCTAAGCCGACGTGAAATAAATAAGGCCGGATGTGATGCATCCGGCCTTTTTTTATGATTAACGGCTGGCGTAAAAAACGTGATTACCTATCACCACGGTACGCTGGAAGGCGTGGCGCCACGCGGGTCTGGCGCTGTGCGCATGAAAGAAGGTCGCGCCCTTTGTCACATCCGCCAGCTTACCCTCGACAATCCGCTGGGCCAGGCGCTGCGCGCGCTGCCAGCTTTTGTCATGCTGCGGCGGATGGCGATGGGGATGTTTGTGCAGAGACGTCCAGGAGAACTGTTTGGGTGCGTACACCACCGGACAGATCTCTTTGACGTCCCAGTTAGCCCGGTTCATGGTGACAGTGCCGACGGCAATTTGTCCCTTTACCGGTTCGCCGCGCGCTTCATGATAGATATTCATCGCCAGGCATAAAATGGCTCCCTGAATTAACATAACACTCCACTGCTTTCTAAGAGTCGCGTGGAGTGTAATGAGCCCGCCGTCGGGTGTTAACAAGACCCGTCTCGACTACGCCTTAACAAGCCTAATCAATTGATAGATAAGGCCTAAGTTGTGGCGAATGAGACGAATCTCGCGTCAGCCTACCCCGCTGGTTTGCAGCAACGTCAGGCTCAGGCCCATCACTGTCATGCCGCACAGCACGCCGTAGCTGGGATTGTTATGCGGATCGATTTCGCGCGCCAGCGGCATCAGTTCATCCACGGACAGCGCCACCATAATGCCCGCCACCGCCGCCATAATCGCCGCAATCATCACCGGTGAGACCGCCGGCCCCAGCAGCAGAAAGGCGATGATGCCACCAAGAATCTCCGCCATGCCGGACAGGCAGGCCCAGAACAACGCTTTGGCTTTCGAGCCGGTGGCGGCGTACATCGGTCCGGCCACCGCCAGCCCTTCCGGAATATTGTGGATCGCGACGGCCAGTGCGATGCCCAGCCCCAGCTCCATATCGCTGCTGGCGGTGACAAAGGTGGCAATGCCTTCAGGAAAGTTATGCAGGCTGATACCGAGCGTCAGCAGGATCGCGGTACGTTTCAGGTTGGTGGGGCGGCGATTGACCGCCATCAGATCCTGCGGATGCTGGTGCGGCAGCAGGCGATCCATGGCGAAATAACCCAGTAAGCCGAGCATGAACATGCCGTAGCCGAGCACCGGCGACATGCCTTCCGCATGCAGCGCGGCGGGCAGCATCTCCATTAGGGAAATCAGCAACATGATGCCGGCGGCAAAGCCGAGCGCAAAGGCCAGTACGCGGTTCGACGGCTTCTGACCGAGCACGCCAAAAATCGCGCCGACGAAGGTGGCACCGCCAGCCAGGATGGTTAGCAGCAAAGGTACTGACATGATGGGCTCCTTAATGATAATGATTACCAGTTACAATATAGTTAACCCCATAAAATATCGAGTTATTTAGCGTAAAGTTATGTCGGCAAAATCTTGTTCAAATTTGCTGATAAACATCATCACGCTTATCAGCGTTTTTCCCCTGGCGAAAGCGCGTATCGTGACAGTCATTAACGCGATCCCGACGCCAGAGGATAAATAATGACCCGCATGCCCGCTCTGTTTCTCGGCCACGGCAGCCCGATGAACGTATTAGAAGACAACCGTTATACCCGCGTATGGCAGCAGCTGGGCGAAACCCTGCCGCGTCCGCGCGCTATTCTCGCCATCTCGGCGCACTGGTACACGCGCGGTACGGCGGTGACGGCGATGAGCAATCCGCGCACCATCCATGATTTTGGTGGCTTCCCGCAGGCGCTGTTCGACGTACGCTATCCGGCGCCGGGTTCGCCTGCGCTGGCACAGCGCGTTATCGATCTGCTGGCGCCGGTGGCGGTGCAGGCCGATCAGCAGTGGGGCTTTGATCACGGCTCGTGGGGCGTGCTGGCGAAGATGTATCCACAGGCGGATATTCCGCTGATTCAGCTCAGCATCGATGGCACCCAGCCGGCGGCGTGGCATTTTGCGCTGGGACGTAAACTGGCGGCGCTGCGTGACGAAGGCGTGATGCTGGTGGCCAGCGGCAACGTGGTGCATAACCTGCGCATGATTTGCTGGCAGGGTGCGGAAAGCGCTTATCCGTGGGCGGAGAGCTTCAACCAGTTTGTGCGCGATAATCTGGACTACGAAGGCGAGGCGGCACAGCATCCGTTGGTGAATTATCAGCAGCATGAAGGCGCGCAGCTGGCTAACCCGACGCCGGAGCACTATCTGCCGCTGCTGTATATTCTCGGCGCGCGAGCTGAAGGTGAGGCGGTGAGCATCCCGGTGGAAGGCATGGAGATGGGTTCGATCAGTATGCTGTCGGTGCAGGTTGGCTGACACCTGTGCCGCCCGCAGACCGGGCGGCACGTGCGTTACGCAATAAAGGTGTGCGGATAGAAACGCGACAGATCCTGGGTGATCAGCGCGCGATCTTCACGCAGACCGATACCGGCAGGCTGATCGTCAATCAGCCAGCTGCCAATCAGCGTATAGCTGTCACCAAACTTCGGCAGCGGCCAGAACTGCTGGACGATCATGCCCTCTTCGCCATAGGGGCCGTCGGCGCGCGCGATTTCCTGACCGTTTTCCACGATGGTGATGTTGGCACCTTCGCGGGAAAAAAGCGGTTTCACCACATATTTTT
The DNA here is from genome assembly GCF_011752515.1 of Pantoea sp. Ap-870. Taxonomy (NCBI): domain Bacteria; kingdom Pseudomonadati; phylum Pseudomonadota; class Gammaproteobacteria; order Enterobacterales; family Erwiniaceae; genus Pantoea; species Pantoea sp. Ap-870. Next base: position 46,469 of record NZ_VWXG01000009.1, on the reverse strand, counting down.
CCATCTGCGGCGCGCTGGCATCATCGGCAAACCAGGCGGGCAGCAGGTTAGGATGGTTGGGGAACATCTCCCACAACAGCGGTAGCAGCGCTTTGTTGGAGAGAATGCTTTTCCACGCCGGCTCCAGCCAGCGCACGCCGGCATCGGCCAGCTTGGTCGAGAACATCTCGCGCAGCATGAATTCCCACGGATAGAGCTTGAACAGGTTACTGATCACCTGATCGTGCTGATCGGTAAACTGACCTTTTTCGCCCAGCCCGATCTCATCAATGTAGAGAAATTCACTCGGCAGACCGGCTTCAGTGGCGCAATCCTGCAGATACTGTACCGTGGCGCGATCCTCTTCCGTATCGCGACAGCAGGCAAAGTGCAGCCAGTTAAAACCGTGCTGCTGGTGCAGCGTGGCGAAGCGCTCAATCAACTGCTCCTGCAGGCTGTTGAATTGATCGCTGCCCTGCGGCAGGTTGCCGGCGTTGAGCTGATCCTCCAGCCAGATCCACTGGAAAAACGCCGCTTCGTACAGCGAGGTTGGCGTATCGGCGTTGTTCTCCAGCAGCTTGATCTCGCCTGTGCCATCCCACGCCAGATCGAGACGTGAATAGAGCGACGGCTGACGCTGCTGCCAGGATTCGCGCACAAAATCCCAGGTGTGTTTCGGAATGCAGAAACGGGTGAGCAGCGCTTCGCTGTTCACCACTTTTTCTACCGCCTGCAGGCACATCTGGTGCAGTTCAGCGGTGGCCGCTTCCAGCTGTTCAATTTGCGCCAGAGTAAACTGGTAATAAGCGTCTTCGCACCAGTAGGGTTCGCCATACATGGTGTGAAACTGAAAGCCGTACTCGGTCGCCTTTTCGCGCCAGTTCGGACGTTCGCTGATAGCAATACGTTGCATGCGCGGGCTTAGCCTCCCAGCGAGCGGCTGCCGGTGCTGGTGGCACTGCTGCGCTGCATGGTGTTCTGTTTGGCTACCGTCTCACCAAAGCCGCCACGGGTGATGGTGGACGTAGTGGCCGGTTTCGGCGCCAGCGCGGTTTTCGGCACGTTTACCGTCCGGCCGGAGGTGGCCGCACCGTAGTTCTTACCGGAAGCATCAACAAACTGGCCGTTTGCCGGGCTGTTAGGGGTTTTTGGCGAGAACAGCGGCTGCTGCGCAAAGCCGGCACCGCCGCCCATCAGACGACCCATCATGTAGCCGGCCATCAGAGGCATCCAGAAGCTGCCGCTCTGCTGCGCTTCAGCGTTGTTCGCCGTGGTACCGACGCCCGCCTGTGCCGGGGTTTGCTGACACTGGTTTTCGCCGAATTCAGCGACGCAATCTTCACGCGTGGCGTATTTTGGCGCGGTGCGCTCAGCCTCTTTCAGCGCGTTGTTGTAAGCGGTGGTGCACTGAGCGCTCTGGCCCGGATTGGCTTTCGCACAATCATCGGCGTTCTGGTACATCGAAACCGTTTCATCGCTCTGTTCGCAGCCTGCCAGCATAAACACGGCGGTGACCGCCAGTGCGACCGGCGTTAAATGGCGTGCCTGCCAGCTTTTACGGAAAGCGGCATGACGAATATTTTTTGTCCGTTTCATTATCTTCATCCTGTGCCCAAAGGTGGGGCTTAGGATAGGTGATGAGTGGTGGAAAATGAAGCGGGAAGCCGGGTGGCAAGGGGATCTTTACGTTGTTATACGTTTGAATGCGAAAGGGGCCGCAAGCGGCCCCTTGAAGGCTTAATTAGCGAAAGGATTGGCGCTGTTACGTGCCGCGGCCGGACGGGCCTGAGCGGCGGCGGAAGCGGAGGTCGCTTTCGGGCCGTTATCCACGCGCGCGGCCTGCTGGCTGTTTTCCGGCGCGACCACTTCTGGCGAGGTCGTCACTTCTTTGCCCAGCGTGCTGTTCAGCTGCTGCAGATCCTGCTCGTTCAGCGTGCCCAGCGCATATTTGATGTTCAGCTGGTTAATCAGGTAGCTGTAACGCGCATTCGACAGCTGCTGTTTAGCGTTAAACAGCGTGGTGGTCGCGTCTAACACATCAACGATGGTACGCGTACCCACCTGATAACCGGCTTCCGAGGCATCTAATGAGCTCTGCGCCGAGATAACCGACTGTTTGTAAGCGTCGATGCTGCTGATCGAAGCGTTCACGTTATTGAACGAAGAACGAACGGTCTGGATCGCGCTACGGTGCGCGCCTTCCAGCTGCTCGCTGGCGGCGACAAAGTTATACTGCGCCTGTTTCACCTGCGAGGTCACTGAACCGCCGCTGTACAGAGGCAGTGAGAAGCTCAGGCCAACCTGGTTGGAGCCGGTGATCGAATCGGTGGTACCGGCGCTCTGATTAGCGCGGCTGCCGCCGTATTTGCTGTTCGACAGACCGGTAGAAGCGGTCAGATCCAGCGTCGGCATGTGGCCGGACTCGGCGGAGCGAATCTGCTCACGCGCCAGATCCTGGCTCAGGCGGGCAGACAGCAGGTTGAGGTTACGGCTCTCCGCCTGTTTCAGCAAATTGGATACCGCTTCCGGACGCGCCGTTTTGAAACGATCGATGTTCAGTGACGCCAGAGACAGATAATCCATGCCGGTGATCTGACGCAGCGATTCCACCGCGTTATCCAGGTCGTTACGCGCGGTTACTTCGTTGGCCAGCACGCTATCGTATTGAGCACGGGCGTTCTGCACATCGGTGATAGCCACCAGACCGACGTTAAAACGCTGAGTGGTCTGATCCAGCTCGCGGTAGATCGACTGTTTCTGCGCTTCAGTGTAAGAAAGCGTATCAATGGCCTTCAGCACGTTGAAATAGGCGGTTGCGGTGTTCAGGATCAGATCCTGCTGCGCTACCTGATAAGTAACGTCCTGAATGCCGGCCGTTTTTTCCTGCAGCGTCAGCGCACGCCATTTCGACATGTCGAAAATCGTCTGCGTTAATTGCAGCGAGGCGCTGGTCGTGTTGGAATGGAGACCGCTGTTGTCGCGATAGCCGCTGTTATAGGTATAATCTGCACCCAGACCCAGCTGCGGCAGCAACGGGCTACGCGCTTCGTTAATTTTCTCAAAAGCAGCGTCGCGATCGGCGGCTGAAGCACGCAGATCCGGGTTGCTGAGGCGCGCCTGCTGGTAGACCTGCAACAGGTTTTCTGCCTGGCTGGCAAGGCTGAAACCGCCCAGGCTCAGTCCAATAAAAAGTGGGAGCAGTTTTTTCATTTGCATTCCTTGTGTTGCAGCAAATGCACAGAGAGTGTGCTGCAGGTAAGCCAAAAAATAATCGCCGATTCTACAGAGGCGGCGTCAGAGATAAGTTGGCTGAACGTGCCTTCTCCCCCTAATTTACGTAAATAATTCAGAAAGAACCACTCGGACGGAGCACAAGGGTTGGCTTTTCTTCGCTCCATCCCAATCTGCATAAGGAACCAGATGATGGCGGGTGAAAAAAAATCCCCTGTGACTTTCACAAAAAACGATGTAGAAATTATTGCACGCGATACTCGCTACGATGGTTTTTTTTCCATCGTCAGTTACCGCTTCCGCCACCGCCGTTTCAATGGCGACATGAGCGGTGAAGTGGTGCGCGAAGTTTTTGAGCGCGGACACGCTGCCGTGCTGCTACCCTATGATCCCCTGCGCGACGAAGTAGTGCTGATCGAACAGATCCGCATTCCGGCCTATGATTCCAGCGCCACGCCCTGGCTGCTGGAGATGGTGGCCGGCATTATTGAACCGGGTGAAACACCGGAAGATGTGGTGCGTCGTGAAGCGGTCGAAGAGGCTGGCCTCAAGGTTGGCCGCGTCAAACCGATAGTGAATTACTTAGCCAGCCCCGGCGGAACCTCTGAGCGTTTGTCGGTGCTGGTGGGCGAAGTGGATGCCAGCCAGGCAGAGGGAAATCACGGGCTGGAGGAAGAGAATGAGGATATTCTTGTGCATGTGGTAAGCCGCGAACAGGCTTATCGCTGGGTGGAAGAGGGGATTATTGATAACGCGGCATCTGTCATCGCTCTGCAATGGCTGGCGTTGCACCATGAGAAACTAAGAGAAGAGTGGAAGCCAACATGAAACAGCGCTATACCCCTGATTTCCCCGAAATGATGCGTCTGTGCGAAACCAATTTCGCTCAGCTGCGCCGCCTGCTGCCGCGCAGTGACGAGGCAGGTGCGTCGGTGATGTATCAGGTGAACGGCGCCAGTTATCAGCTGACTATTGAAGAGTCGACGCGCTACACCACGCTGGTGGAGATCCGCCAGGTGGCACCCGCAGTGAGCTACTGGAGCCTGCCGTCCATGTCGGTGCGGCTCTACCATGATGCGATGGTGGCTGAAGTGTGTTCCACTCAGCAGATCTATCGCTTCAAAGCGCGCTATGATTATCCTAATAAAAAATTGCATCAGCGCGATGAAAAACATCAGATTAACCAGTTCCTTGCCGACTGGTTGCGGTACTGCCTGGCGCACGGCGCGATGGCCGTGCCGGTGTGCTGATAGCGATACCCTGAATCCGCACGGGTATATAACGCAACGATAGCGTGGAGAGAAAGGAAACGCTTTGGATAGCCTGCTAACTCTTCCTGCGGCAAATGGGTCCGATATCAGGATTTTACAAATTACGGATACCCATCTTTTCGCGGGAAAACATCAATCGCTGCTTGGAGTGAATACCTGGTCGAGTTTTGATGCGGTGCTGGACGCCATCGCGGCTCAACAGCGCGATTACGATCTGATTATCGCCACTGGCGATCTCGCCCAGGATCACACCGTCGAAGCTTATCAGCATTTTGTTGCGGGCATTGCGCGTCTGCCGAAGCCGTGCGTCTGGCTGCCGGGCAATCACGATTTTCAGCCAGCGATGGTGGATACGCTGGCGCAGGCCGGCATCGCCGCGGACAAGCATGTGCTGCTCGGCGAGCACTGGCAGCTGGTGCTGCTGGACAGCCAGGTTTTTGGCGTGCCGCACGGCATGCTGAGCGACTATCAGCTGGAGTGGCTGGACCGCACGCTGCGTCAGTTCCCCGATCGCTACACGCTGGTGCTGCTGCACCATCATCCGCTGGCCTGCGGCTGTACCTGGCTTGACCAGCACAGCCTGCGCAATCCGCATCAGCTGGATGCGGTGCTGCAAAACTTCCCGCTGGCGCGCCACCTGGTGTGCGGCCACATTCATCAGGAGCTGGATCTCGACTGGCACGGCCGCCGCGTACTGGCATCGCCTTCGACCTGCGTCCAGTTTAAACCGCACTGCACCAACTTCACCATTGATACCGTGGCGCCCGGCTGGCGCTGGCTGACGCTGCAGGCGGATGGCACGCTGCACACCGAAGTGAATCGTCTGCAGAGCGATCTATTCCGTCCGGATCTGGATTCCGAGGGCTACTAAACCATGGCGGCGCTGATTTATCTGCACGGATTCAACAGCTCACCGCAGTCGGCTAAAGCGACGCAGTTACAGCAGTGGTGTCAGGCGCAGCATCCGCACATTGAGGTGCTGGTGCCGCAGCTGCCGACTTTTCCCGCTGAGGCTGCTGCGCTGCTGGAAGAGTTGGTGATGCAGTATGCCGGGGAACCGCTCGGGCTGGTGGGGTCATCGCTCGGTGGTTATTTTGCCACCTGGCTGTCGCAGTGTTTCATGCTGCCGGCGGTGGTGGTGAATCCGGCGGTGCGGCCGTTTGAACTGCTGGTGGATTATCTGGGTGAAAACCGGAATCCCTACACCGGCCAGCAATATGTGTTAGAGTCTCGCCACATTTACGATCTGAAAGTGATGCAGATTGACCCTCTGGAAGCGCCCGATCTACTCTGGCTGCTGCAACAAACCGGCGATGAAGTGCTCGACTATCGCCAGGCGCTGGATTACTACAGCGCGTGCCGTCAGACGGTAGAAGAGGGCGGCAATCATGCCTATATCGGATTCGAACGCCATTTTGCGCAGATGATTGATTTTCTGGGACTAAATACTCCCTGATGCTGCGGGATGGGCCCATTTTCCTATTGCTAATCAGACTGTTACGATGAGCCAATCTAGCTATAATGCTGACGCCATTGAGGTTTTAACCGGCCTCGAACCGGTACGTCGCCGTCCGGGCATGTACACCGATACCACACGCCCTAACCATCTGGGCCAGGAAGTGATCGATAACAGCGTCGATGAGGCGCTGGCCGGTCACGCCAAACGCGTGGAAGTCATCCTGCACGCCGATCAGTCGCTGGAAGTGATCGATGATGGCCGTGGTATGCCCGTCGATATCCACCCGGAAGAGGGCGTGCCAGCGGTCGAACTGATTCTCTGTCGCCTGCACGCCGGCGGTAAATTCTCCAACAAAAACTACCAGTTCTCCGGCGGCCTGCACGGCGTGGGGATTTCGGTGGTCAATGCCCTGTCGAAGCGTGTGGAAGTCACGGTGCGCCGCAACGGTGAGATTTACCAGATCGCCTTCGAAAACGGCGATAAAGTGCAGGATCTGGCGGTGATTGGTTCGGTAGGCAAGCGTAACACCGGCACCAGCGTTCACTTCTGGCCAGACGAAAGCTTCTTCGATAGCCCGCGCTTCTCGGTCTCCCGCCTCAAGCATCTGCTGAAAGCCAAAGCGGTACTGTGCCCGGGCGTCGAAATTGTCTTTAAAGACAAGGTGAACGATACCGAACAAACCTGGCTGTATCAGGATGGCCTGACGGATTACCTGAGCGAAGCGGTGAACGGCCTGCCAACGCTGCCGGAAAAACCGTTTGTCGGCAGCTTTGCCGGTGATGTGGAGGCAGTCGACTGGGCGCTGCTGTGGCTGCCGGAGGGCGGCGAGCTGCTGACCGAAAGCTACGTCAACCTGATCCCGACCATGCAGGGCGGAACGCACGTTAACGGCCTGCGTCAGGGCTTGCTCGACGCGATGCGCGAATTCTGTGAATACCGCAATATTCTGCCGCGCGGCGTGAAGCTGTCGGCGGAGGATATCTGGGATCGCTGCGCCTATGTGCTGTCGGTCAAAATGCAGGATCCGCAGTTTGCCGGACAGACCAAAGAGCGTCTCTCCTCACGCCAGTGCGCGGCGTTTGTCTCGGCGGTAGTGAAAGATGCCTTCAGCCTGTGGCTCAACCAGAACGTGCAGGCCGCCGAAATGCTGGCCGAGCTGGCGATCTCCAGCGCACAGCGCCGTATGCGCGCGGCGAAAAAGGTGGTGCGTAAAAAGCTGACCAGCGGACCGGCGCTGCCCGGCAAGCTGGCCGACTGTACCGCGCAGGATCTGAATAAAACCGAGCTGTTCCTGGTGGAAGGGGATTCTGCGGGCGGCTCCGCCAAGCAGGCGCGCGACCGCGAATATCAGGCGATCATGCCGCTGAAAGGCAAGATCCTCAACACTTGGGAAGTGTCGTCGGACGAAGTGCTGGCATCGCAGGAAGTGCACGATATTTCGGTGGCGATCGGTATCGATCCGGACAGTGAAGATCTCAGCCAGCTGCGCTACGGCAAAATCTGTATCCTCGCGGATGCCGACTCCGACGGCCTGCACATTGCCACGCTGCTGTGCGCGCTGTTTGTGAGGCACTTCCGCTCGCTGGTGCAGCAGGGCCACGTCTATGTGGCGATGCCGCCGCTGTACCGCATCGACCTCGGTAAAGAGGTGTATTACGCGCTCGATGAAGACGAAAAAGAGGGCGTGCTGGAGCAGCTGAAGCGGAAAAAAGGCAAGCCGAACGTGCAGCGCTTTAAAGGTCTGGGTGAGATGAACCCGCTGCAGCTGCGCGAAACCACGCTCGATCCCAACACCCGTCGTCTGGTGCAACTGACGGTCGACGAAGAAGACGTCGAGCAGACGTTACGGATGATGGACATGCTGCTGGCGAAGAAACGCTCGGAAGACCGCCGCAACTGGCTACAGGAAAAAGGCGACCTCGCCGACCTCGAAGTGTGATGCAAACGGGACGCTGCGGCGTCCCTTTTTTATGCCGGCAACACGCGCTATCGCTGCCCGTCCCGATCTATCCCATCGCCGCATGGCCGTCAATGAAAACCGCGCTGGGCGCGGCACAACCAGGCCGCCTGCTGACCCGGGCCAGCGATAATCCCTGCGTTTTGCTGCATTGTGGTATCCTGCCGCTGCTGAACGTGGAGCAATCTACCTCAGCAGCCGTGAGAACGAGGCTAAGACCGGTCTCGAAGTAGCAATGCGCTGAGGTAGGAAGAGTGAAAATCACACTGGAAGAGTTACGCGCCTGGGTCGCGGTGGTGGACACCGGTTCGATTACCGCCGCAGCGGAACAGCTGGATCAAACCAGCTCCGGCATCAGCCGGGCGCTGAGCCGCCTCGAAAGCAAACTGCAAACCACGTTGCTGCACCGCACCACGCGTCGCCTGGCGCTGACCGAAGAGGGGCTGATTTTTCTCGATCACGCGCGGCAAATCCTCGCGTCGGTGGAGCAGGCCGAAGAGCATATCGCGCAGCGGCGCGACATTCCTTCCGGACGGTTGCGCGTCAACGCCAATACGCCGTTTACCCTGCATGTTATCGTGCCGCTGGTTGCCGAATTTTGCGCGCGCTATCCACAAATTCAGCTGGAGCTGAACACCGATGACATTGTCATCGACCTGCTTGAGCAGCAAACCGATATCGCTATTCGCATTGGCGAACTGCGCGACTCCACGCTGCGCGCGCGCGTGCTGGGCAGCAGCGCGATTCGCCTGCTGGCCAGTCCGGCCTATCTGGAAAAAGCCGGCGCGCCGCAGAGCGTGGAAGATCTGCTGACGCACCAGCTGCTGGGATTCAGCCAGCTGGACGCGCACAATGTCTGGCCGGTATGGCAGCGTGAAGGCGAGTTTTTGCGCATCAAACCCACGCTGTGCGCGTCGAGCGGCGAAACCCTGCGCCAGCTGGCGCTGGCCGGCCAGGGCATTGTGCGGCTATCGGATTTTGTCAGCCGCGAGGATCGCGCCAGCGGCCGGCTGGTGCAGGTGCTGGAAAATGACACGCGCGAACTGCGCCTGCCGATTCACGCGGTGTACTATCGCAACCAGTCGCTCAGTTCCCGCATCACCTGTTTTCTGGATTTTTTACGGGAAAAAATTCAGGAAAATCATCTGTTATAGTCCTGTTCTGTTTGAATAACCTTTCCTGTTATGTTCTGCCCTCATCGATAAAAACGCTTTAATTCAATCGGTTAATGATTTAGCTATCTTTCGGCCGCCCATTTAAGAATTTTTTCCTAACGGGACATTTCTTATGTCTCGGATTTATCTCTTTCCGGATTATGTCGCAACTTTGAGCCCACCCGTGGGCAGAGCCAGGGAGATTGCGGCGCTTGCCTGCAAACGCGCAGTCAAAATTAATCGACGGAAGGAAGAATCATGAACGTTTCACCCGTAAGTGTGGCGGTTATCGATAAGAAAACCATAACCAAAGCGGAAGTGCTGCGCGCCGGTAAAGACGGCAAAGCAGTGAAGATTCAGGCAATTACCAACGGTAAATATCTGCTGACGCAGAACCAGGACGGCACCGCGCCTGAAAACATCACCGTTAAACGCGCAGGGAAAAACCTGCTGGTGATGCTGGAAGGCTCAGACGCCAGCAAGCCGGATCTGATTATCGAAGATTTCTTCGCTAAATCCGGCACCTTAGTGGGTAAAGCGGAAGACGGCGAAATGCACGCTTACGTCGCGACGGACGGCAATGCCGACCACGAAGCGGCCGCGCTGGCCGACGGCGAAACCACCGCGCTGGCGCTGGGTGAAGGCAGCGTTGATGATAATTCCGGCTACGCACTGGCCAGCGGCTTTGAATGGTCGCCGGCGCTGATTGCGCTGGGTGGCCTGGCGGCTATCGCGGCAGCGGCAGGCCTCGGCTATGTCGCGGCGAAACACCACTACGACAATAACGACGGCAGCCACAGCGGCAAAGGTGAAGGCGGCGGTGGCAGCGGCGGCGGCGATATCAGCAAGCCCACCATCAGCGATGTGATTGATGATATCGGCGACGTAACCGGTTCGGTAGCTAACGGCGGCCGCACCGATGACACCATGCCCACCTTCAACGGCACCGGCACGCCGGGTAACACCATTGAAATATGGGATGGTGAGACGCTGCTGGGTGAAGTGCTGGTGGATGACGAGGGTAACTGGACCTTTACGCCGGAAAAACCGCTGGCGGCTGGCAATCACAGCATCGTTACCGCCGAGCGTAACGCCGAAGGCGTGGTGGGTGAAGAGAGCGATCCGTGGGAATTCATCATCGATCTGACGGCGCCAGCCAAAGGCACCATCGGCAGCGTGATGGACGATATGCAGGATCCGCCGGTGCTGATCGAAAAAGGCGGCGTGACGAAAGACAATACGCCAACGCTGACCGGTAAAGCTGAAGCGGGCTCGACGGTAGAAATCTGGAACGATGGCGTGAAGCTGGGCACCGCAAAGGTGGACGCCGAGGGTAACTGGACCTTTACGGCTCCGGCGCTGCAGGATGGGCGACACGAGCTGAGCATCGTGGTGGTCGATCAGGTGGGTAACAAATCTCTGCCATCCGATCCGTTCATCGTTGATGTGGACACCGTGGCGCCGGAAAATCCGGGCATTGGCGTGATCAAAGACAGCGAAGGTAATCCGCTGGAAGACGGTTCCACCACAAAAGATCTGCGTCCGACGCTGGAAGGCACCGGTGAAGATGGCGATATCGTGGTGATTATCGACAACGGCAAGCCCATTGGTTCGGTGATTGTGGAAGACGGCAAGTGGACCTTCACGCCAGAAAACAATCTGCAACCGGGCGAGCACGAGCTGGAAATCGTGGTGCGCGATCCGGCAGGCAACGAATCGCCGGCCTCTGAAAAGGTCACGATTGGGTTTGAAGGCGACACGCAAGTGCCGGTCGATCCTGAGCCTGTTGACGGCCTGCCCGATCCGGACGTTCCGGTTTCCGGCATGATTGAGCATATCTTTAAAGACAATAACGACGCCGGCGTGCGTACGCCAATCGAAAACGGCGGCGCGATGAACGATCCGAGCATCATTGTGTCCGGTAAAGGCGCGCCGGGCGAACTGGTTACCATCTACATTGTCGGTCTTGAGAACAGCTACAGCTTCACTACCACGATTGGGGCTGATGGCAAATGGGAGCTGACGACGACGGATCTGGCGGATGATGTTTATCAGCTGCGCGGCGTGTTCTCCAGCGATGGCGAAGTGACCGGCAAAACGGACATTTATGAAGTGGAAGTCGACACCATTCCACCGCCGCCGCCGGAAATTAATGCGCTTGAGCTGGCCGGTCTCGATCTTTCTGCTCTGCTTTCGCTGGACAATCATGAACTGTTCAATGAGGCCGACGATCAGCAGCAGCCGATTAATGCGGAATTACTGCAGCTTAATAACGATGCGTTTAATGACTGGAATAATCAGGAAAGCCAGAGTGGTGTAATGGCTGAAAATAATTCCCAATCAGATGCGCTGTTCTTACAGAACGAAATCGAACAATTCTAATTTATCTGGAGCATACAGGTGCAATTTATTGCACCTGTGAAACTTAAATGAAAATTGCAAAAAAATTACTTTTAGCTTCACTGGTGTGTGCGCCAGTATTAACGACTTTTTCAACCCAGGCGCAAAATTCATTTGGTGCCGCATGGCGCAGTTTATCGCCGGTATCGGCAGAGCAGGCGCGGGTGGTTTATTATCGTCCGGCTTCATTAACCGGGGAAAAACCGGCGAATATTTATGTCGACGGTGAATTCCATACGTCGTTACTGGCCGGTGGCTATACGGTGTTTTGTGTTGCGCCGGGAACGCATTCGCTGGGCAGTTATGTCAACGACGCGCCAGATTATCAGGGTAAACGCGCGCAATCGTGGACTGATAAACTGGCTGCCGGTAAAACCTACTACATTCGCGCTAACCTCGATGACAGCGGTCGTCCGCTGGTGGTCAGCCAGCAGCAGGCGCAGCAGGAATTGCTGAGCACCAAACGTCAGGCTCATCTGCTGTCACGCGCATCGTCGGTACAGCGCTGTCAGGAAGGAACAACTGAAGCTTATGATAACTATGCGTTTTCATCTGACCTGCTGTTCCGCTTTGGCAGCGCCAACAGCAACGACATCTCCGCACAGGGGCGCGAAGCACTCAGCAGCTTTGCCGGCATGCTGAAAAAGGAAAATGCCGCTCAACGCCACATCATCGTCACCGGCTTTACCGATCCGATTGGCAGCGACAGCAGCAATATGGCGCTCGGCCAGCGCCGCGCCGAGGCGGTGAAAGCACTGCTAATCGCTCAGGGGATGAATGCGGCTAATATCACCGCGCAGAGCATGGGTGAGTCTCAGGTTGATACTAACTGTTCAGGCAGCCTGCAGGAGCAGAAAGCATGCTATGCCAGCGAGCGCCGGGTTATTATCAGCGTTGAAAACAAGTAATCTGATTTAATTATTTTAGCAGCGCATTCTCACATCTCATATTGATGAGGTGTGAGGCGCTGTGCCTCGATAAAGTTATTAAGGGTTCATATAACTTAATCGATTAAGACGTTTCTCGTATTGTCTTCAGGCATAAAGAGCGAAATTAAACCTGTATTCGGCTGGAAATCCCGAAACATTATTTAACGTAAAAGGAATACACATCATGGCTAATATTACAGCAGCAGATAACGCCCGCGTTATCTCGACCAAAGACCAGTTTTATAAATGGATTGATAAAAGCGTAGGCGATGCCAACGGCGGCAAGCTGGAGATCACAATCGATGGTAGAGTGCACATTGTTGATATCAGCGAGGACGGCAAATGGTCATTCGACCCGGAAACCAGCTGGTTAGACGGCACCCATGTTATTCAGCTGGTATCGATTGATAAAGCGACTAACCCGAGTGACCCGGCTATCTTCATTCTTGATATGGATACGACGCCTCCGGCAAAACCGGAAATCTGGCGCGTGATTGATGACGCTGCGGCGGAAGATCACTACCTGACGCCGGGTGAAGCCACCAGCGATAAAACGCCGGCGCTGGCTGGTGTGGCAGAGCCTGGCACCATTGTTACCCTGTACGATAACGGTAAAGAGATCGGCTCAGTGGTAGCAGACAAAATGGGCGCATGGAGCATCACGCCGGAGCTGGCAGACGGCGAGCACCAACTGACCGTGATGGCGAAGGATACGGTTGGTCATGAAAGCCCGATCTCTGATGCTTTCAACCTGACGATTGCTGACGGTGTGGTCACTCAGGCGGTTAACGAAGCGGTATCTGTAACACCAGCAGAATCAACCACTATGGACGCGGATCCGTTTCCGGGTAAACCCATTAAAACCATCAATAAAAACATTATCTCGTTGAGTGCTGATAATGCTGAACCCAATGCATTAGTACAGATCGTTATTGATCAAACAGTTTACACTACCCGTGCTGATGGCAGCGGCAAATGGCAGTTTGACTCGCCGGAAATGAAAGAGGGTTTGCACGTTGCCGGCATTCGTTATCTGGACCGTGCGGGTAACTGGGGACCATCAACTCAGCTTATCCGCAATATCGACACCTCTGCACCAGAAGCGCCGCAGATTATGCGCGTGATCGATAATGAAGGCAGCGCGGATACCTATCTGACGCCGGGCAACTACACCAATGACAAAACCCCAACCCTGTACGGTGTTGCCCAGCCGGACAGCGTAGTAAAAATCTACGATATTCGCTCCAATGTGATTGGCAGTGTAAAAGCCGGCGCCGATGGCCGCTGGAGCTTCACGCCGGAACTGACCACCGACGGCACCCACGTGTTCAGCGCCAGCTACACCGATCGTTTCGGTGCCGAAAGCCCGCGTTCTGACAACTTCGCGCTGACGCTGGATACCTCTGTGCCAGGCACGCCATCACTGAGTGAGGTGTTGGATGACGAAGGCCGCGTTACCGGTCCGCTGAAGTCAGGTGACATTACTGATGACAAAACCCCAACCCTGTCGGGCGTGGCGGATGCCGGCGTGATCGTGCGCGTGTGGGACGGTGACAAACTGATTGGTTCTACCGTGGCGAACGAGCGCGGCCAGTGGAAACTGGACGTTGAGCTGGATGACGGTGAGCACTCGCTGGTCGTGGATTCCGTCAGCAAAGGCGGCACCGTTTCTGAGAAAACCGATCCGTTCAAACTGGTTATCGACAGCAACATCCTGCCGGCACCGGTGGTGGATGAGATGGTCGCCAACAACGGTGATGAAGAGCGTGTTCTGCAGCCAGGCGATTCAACTAACGACACCACGCCAGTGCTGCGCGGTGAAGGCAACGACGGCGACATCATCTATGTAATTGTTGACGGCGGCACTGAGCCGGTGGCAACCGCGATTGTTAAAGATGGCAAGTGGGAAATTGAATTACCAGAGCTGGCAGAAGGTTCACACGATATTGAACTGATCGCCAAAGATCCGGCTAGCGGCAAAGAGTCACCGACTTCAGATCCAATCAACGTGATTATCGATATTACGCCACCGGATCAGCCGAAACCACCAACGATTGTCGATAACGAAGGGGAGAACACCGGTCCGGTTGAACCAGGTAAGCCAATCGATGACAACCGTCCAGGTTTCGGCGGCGAAGGCGGTACCCCTGGCGACAAAGTGGAAGTCATCATTGATGACGGTAAAGGTAATCCGGTGGTGATTGGTACCGGTATCGTGGGCGAAGACGGCAAGTGGGAAGTGAAACCTGAGAACCCAATCGATGACGGTAACTATCAGGTTATCATCGAGATCACCGATCCGGCCGGCAACGAATCGCAGCCATCCGATCCTATCGATCTGATTATCGATACCAAAAAGCCTGGCTCAATGGAAGGTTCGTACATACTGGAGGATAACGTCGGTCCTATCCAGGGTGAGATCGAAAATGGCACGGTCACCGATGACAAACAGCCAACGCTGAAGGGCACGTCACCGGATCTGTCGCAGGTCATCATCTACATCGACGATCGGGAACCTGTCGTGGTTGATGTTAAGGATGGCAAGTGGAGCTACGAGCTGCCAGAACTGGGCGAAGGCAACCATAAAGTTGAAGTACAGCCAGTGAGCCAGTCCGGTGTGAAAGGCGATAAAGAGGCGGCGATTAACTTTGACGTTGATACCACTAAGCCGGTGCCAGTAGAAGGCGGCGACAAGGCTAACTTCGAAGGCGTCTTCGCTGATAAAACCGGCACTGAAATTCCTGTACGGCCGGACACCAACGATGACACGCTGATCTTCAGAGGTAAGGGCTCAGAAGACGGTACTATCGTGATGATTTGGGGCGACGAAGCGCGTACCCAGCTGATCGGTTCTACCGTGGTAGAAAACGGCGTGTGGCGCTATGAGTCAGACAAACTGGCAGAAGGCGATTATGCCTTTAACGTCACGGTTCGCGATGCAGCCGGAAACGAACTGGTCATCGACCATACCGTTAAGACCAACGTCGACGTCACCCCGCCGCCGCCGCCAGAGATCAACTCGATCTTCGCTGCGGGTGCCACGGATGTAGAAGGGCTGATGAGCATGTCGCTGAACGACATCATGACGCAGGGTCAGGATTCACTGTTTATCGACAACGGCAAGTCACAGCTGGTCGTGAACGCTAAACAGGGCGAGGCGCTGACGCTGGAAGACATCCTGCCAGCCGGTGAAGATGCCAGTTCCTGGCAGCAGGCGACCGGTACCGTCACCGTCGGCGGCACCGAGTACAACGTCTACAGCAACGGTGATGCGGAACTGCTGGTGCAGAACCTGCACAACGAACAGCACTGATCATTGATTAGCTGCTAAACAAAAGCCCCGGTCGCAAAACCGGGGCTTTTTTTATGCCTGCATCGGAGAAAATCAAGCGGTCGGTTCCAGCACCAGAATTTTCACGTCCACCACGTCATCTTTGATGGTGGCGCGGTGCGCATCCATGTGCGGCATCTGCTGATGCTGCTCCAGATGGCGCAGCGATTCCCACTGCTCAAGCATAAAGATCGAGTCTGGCGAGTTCTGCTTCCACGGCACCTGCGCCTGGTGATCGACCAGCGCATCGTACTGATGGCAACCCTCTTCTTCCAGCACGACAGGGATCAGTTTATTAATCGCCTCCAGTACCTGCTGACGGCGGCCCGGCTTAACGCAAATTTCTGCAACCACAGTTAACATAACGCTTCCTTCTGTTTTTTCCCGGTGTGCTTACAGTTAAGCAAAGATCTGGCTGAGATGAGTCCGATAACGTGCGATATCACGCGGCACGTCCGGCTGTTTAATCACGTCGTTACAGATAAAGGTCGGCAGACTTTCCATGCCGAGGAACTGATTGGCTTTATGGAAGTGCAGGTACAGGCCGTCCACGCCGACGCCTTCAAAAAACTGGTCGGGGTCGGTAAAGGCTTCCAGCGGCGCGTTCCAGGTCAGCGACAGCATGTATTTTTTGCCCTCAATCAGGCCGCCGGAACCGTATTTTTTGCTGGCATCGCTGCGCGAACGGCCATCGCTGGCGTATAGCGCGCCGTGGCCCAGAGTAAATACCTCATCGATGTACTTTTTCACCGTCCACGGCTCGCCCATCCACCAGCCCGGCATCTGATAAATCACCACGTCGCTGTCGAGATATTTCTGCACTTCGTCTGCCACGTTGTAGTCGCTATCGGCAACGGTCACCTGAACCTCATGGCCCAGATCGCGCAGCTGGCTGGCCGCCACCTCGGTCAGGGTATGGTTCAGTTCGCCTTTGGAATGGGCAAAGGTCTTGCCGCCGTCAATAATCAAAATCTTGCTCATGGATAATTCGCTCCGTTTCTCGTAGATGCCGCCCACTCTACGCGCGCGCGCGGGGCAAAAAAATGCGTGATTGATCACAAGACTTTTGCTCTTAAAGCAATAATGCCGTCACTTATGCAACAATCCGCACGCAAACCAACATCCACTTAAAAAGAACACACCATGAAAACTGTGATACTGAGTACTTTACTTCTGGTGGCCGGCGCGGCTCAGGCGCAATCCCACCTTGATGACGTTCGCCAGAGCAAAATCCTGAAGGTCTGCACCACCGGCGATTACAAGCCTTACACCTTTTTGCGCAGCGACGGCCAGTATGAAGGGCTGGACATCAGCATGGCGCAGTCGCTGGCCGCCAGCCTCGGCGCA
Organism: Pantoea sp. Ap-870; assembly: GCF_011752515.1. NCBI lineage: Bacteria > Pseudomonadati > Pseudomonadota > Gammaproteobacteria > Enterobacterales > Erwiniaceae > Pantoea > Pantoea sp. Ap-870. The sequence continues at coordinate 29,411 of NZ_VWXG01000009.1, read as the reverse complement.
AAGGTGCAGTGGGTACCAACCACGTGGAAAACCCTGAGCGAAGATTTCGTGGCGAAACAGTGTGATATCGCGCTGGGCGGTGTCTCCGTGACGCTAAAACGTCAGCAGATTGCCTGGTTCGCCCAGCCGCTGGGCGTCGATGGCAAGATTCCGCTGGTACGCTGCGCGGATAAAGCGAAGTACCAGACGGTTGAGCAGATCAACCAGCCGCATGTGCGGGTAATCGAGCCAGCCGGTGGCACCAACGAAGCGTTTGTGCACAGTCATCTGCCGCAGGCCAGCCTGCAGCTGGCGGAGAACACCGGCATTTTCCAGCAGCTGGTGGATAACCAAGCCGACGTAATGATTACCGATGCTTCCGAAGCGCTGTTCCAGCAGCAGCACTATCCGTCGCTGTGTGCCATCAATCCGCAACAGCCGATGCAATATGGCGAGAAGGCTTACATGATTCCGCGTGATGATATGAGCTGGAAGCTGTATGTCGATCAGTGGCTGCACCTCAGCGCCGCCACCGGCGAATATGCGCAGATCGCCAGACAGTGGCTGGGCGTGGTGAAGTAATCGTTAGCGATAAAGGATATTGCGACAGGCGTTACCGTCCCGTAGCGGCGTAATTTATTGCGCAATCAGCAGCAGTGCGGCGGGTGAATAAGTGTGATAAATCGCGCCGCTACGGCATGTGCAACTGACATCCTGCACTTGCGTAGCGGCCCTATTTATTGTTTTGAAATCAACGATACAACCCGGCTTTACCCAGCCCGCCAAACAGATTCATCTTGTAGCGAATCACCGCTTTCGCGGCGGCGATGGCGTCCGGATAAATCACATTCGGATCCCACCAGCTCTCCCGCGCGAGGATCTCGCGCAGTCGGGCGAAATAGGCAAACTTCATGTCGCTGGAGATATTGATCTTGCCTACGCCCAGCGTCACCGCCTCGGCGATCTCCGCGTCCGGATTGGCCGAACCGCCGTGCAGCACCAGCGGAATATCTACGCGCTGCGAGATATCCTTCAGAATGTGCATCTGCAGCTCCGGTTTCATATCTTTGGGATAGATGCCGTGCGCGGTGCCAATCGCCACTGCCAGCGTATCGACGCCGGTGCGCTGCACAAAATCTTCCGCCTGCGCCGGTTCGGTATAAATCACCTTGCTCACGCCGCCTTCCACCGTAGTGCCGGTATCGCCGATGGTGCCGAGCTCGCCTTCCACCGACACGCCCACCGCGTGCGCCAGCTTCACCACCTCTTTGGTCAGCGCCACGTTCTCTTCGTACGGCAGCAGCGAGCCGTCAATCATCACCGAGGTAAAGCCGCACTGAACAGCGCGCAGCACCTGCGCAATTGAAGCGCCGTGATCGAGGTGAATGGTAAACGGCACGCGGCTTTTCAGAGTGCGTTCGCGCACGTAGCCAAAAAATTCATCAGTGACAAATTCCAGTTCGCTCGGATGGATAGAAATAATGGCGGGCGTGTTAGTGGCTTCGGCTTCTTCCACCACGGCCCGGATAAAGCAGCTGTCAGCGACGTTAAATGCGCCGATGGCGAAGCGATGTTCACGGGTCGGGGCCAGCATCTCTTTCATTGAAATCAACATGTTTATATTTCCTTAGCGTGAGTTTTACCAGAGCCGGCGCACGCGCCGACCCGATGAGGGATAAAAAGAAACAGTTGGAAATTGCGCCGCGATCGGGGCGTCAGTAGCGGTTTGCCGACCCTGACCAGCTCAGATATTCAATAACCACTTCGCGACAGGCGGATTCCATCAGCGCCAGCACATCAGCCAGCTCAGCCTGCGGGTGCTGGCGCAGCGCCTGCTGCACCGCGTGCTTACCAGCGTCGAACACCGCAGCGCCGACGTTGATCTTGGCGACGCCACAGGCGCTGACGCGGCGTATATCCTCCGCCGGGGTGCCCGAGCCGCCGTGCAGCGCCAGCGGCCGCGTCGTCACCGCGTGCAGCTGCTGCAGCCGTTCGAAGTCGATCTTCGGCTTTACGCCTGGCGGATAAAGCCCGTGCGCGGTACCGACCGAAATCGCCAGCAGGTCGATGCCGGTCTGCTCAATAAACGGCAGTACGTCTTCCACCCGCGTCATCTTCACGGCGGCATCGGCCAGTTCATATGTGGGCGCATCGGCGATATGCCCCAGCTCGCCTTCAACGCACACGCCAGCGGTATGCGCCATCTTCACTACCGCTGCGGTCTGACGAATATTGTCCGCCAGCGGCTCGGCCGATGCGTCAATCATCAGCCCGGTAAAGCCGGCGCGAAACGCCTGACCAATCAGCGGAAAAGCTTTGCCGTGGTCGAGCGCCAGCGCCACCGGCACCGCGGCCTGAGCCGCCAGCGCCTGTACCAGCGGCGCCGCCACCGCTGGCGGAAAATGCGCGCTGTGTCCCTGATACACGTTGAGAATCAGCGGCGCGCGCTGCTGTTCGGCTGCCTGAATCGCCGCACGGGCGGTTTCGAGGTTGAAGCAGTTGATCGCCAGCACCGCGTACTTGTGCTGGAAGGCGGCCTGAATCAGGTCATTCATCATGGCAAACATGCGGGCTCCTTATTCCAGAGTGAATTTGATCTCTTCATCGCGGACGCCGGGTGCTTCCACGTCATCGAACTCTTCATCCTGCTGCGTGACCGGTTTTTTCATCAGCGACAGCATCACGCCGCACACCACGGTGCCGATGCCGAGCGCCAGGCAGAACAGCCACGGTTTGGTGAAGAGCGGCACCACGAACATGCCACCGTGCGGCACCGGCGCTTCCACGCCCCACACCATAATCAGTCCGCCGGCCAGCGCTGAGGCCACCACGCAGCTGGCTACCACGCGCAGCAGGTCGCGTGCCGCAATCGGAATCACGCCTTCGGTAATCATGCAGATGCCCATCGGGAAGGCGGCTTTCAGCGCCTCTTTCTCTGCTTTGGTGTATTTATGGCGCGTCAGCAGATACGAGAGGGTGATGCCGAACGGCGGAATGATGGAGCCGACAAACTTCACCGCTTCCGGACCGTAAATGCCGTCGACCAGCATGCCGTCGGCGAACAGCGACATGGTCTTATTGATCGGCCCGCCAAAGTCGAAGGTGGCCATCGCGCCGAGGATGGCGCCCATCACGAACTTTGAGCCGCCCTGCATGGACTCCAGCAGATCAATCAGCGTCTTTTGTAGCCAGACGATCGGCTGGCCGATAAAGGTCATCATCAGCAGCCCGGCGATGATGGTGCTGAGCAGCGGCAGCACCATGATCGGCATCAGCCCCTGCATCGACTGCGGCAGCCTGATCACCCGGCGCAGCAGCAGCACGGTGTAGCCGACGAGGAAACCGCCCAGAATGCCGCCGATAAAGCCGGTGCCGATCTGGCCGCAGATAAAGCCGACGATCAGACCAGGCGCAAAGCCGGGACGATCGGCAATCGAGTAGGCGATGGCGGCGCTGATCAGCGGCACAATCAGCCCCATGCCCCAGCCACCGATCTGGTTCAGCATCCACGCAATGCTGCCGGTCTGCTTGCCGACGTCCGGCCCGCCAATCACCTGGCCGAGCGCAATGCAGATGCCGGCGGCGACGATCAGCGGGATCATCCATGAGATGCCGGTGAGCAGGTGGCCTTTGATCTCCTGGCCGTACTGACGTTTGTGATCGCTCATGATCGATCTCCTCAGGCGCGCGCCAGTGAATCCGCCACTTTTTCGAGGAATTTCACCGGTGACCTGATCACCACTTCGGTTTTCACTCGCACGATGGGTTTGCCCTGAAAGCGCTCTTCGCCGTTGATCTTGACGTCAACCGCAAGGATCACCACGTCAGCGGCGTCGATCTGCTCACGCGTCAGCGGCGTTTCAGTGCCGATGGTGCCCTGGGTTTCAACGTGGATGGTGTGGCCCAGCGCGTGAGCCCCCTTAATCAGTTTTTCGCGCGCAATGTAGGTATGCGCGATGCCTGCGGTGCAGGCCGCTACACAGACGATATTCATGTGGCACCTCAAGGTGTTGGGTGTTAACAGAGGTCGGTTTCGGCGTACTGACTAAACAGCCGGATGATATTGCCGGGGTCATTCTCCGCCAGCAGTCGGGCTATCACCTCATCATCGGCCAGCGCGCTGGCCACCTGCGACAACAGGCGAATATGGGTAGTGTTCTGATCTTCCAGCCGCACGGCGAACAGGATGATGCAGCGCACCTGGCTGCCATCCAGCGTTTCCCACGGAATGTCCTGCTGGGTGCGGCCGATGGCGAGCGTGGTTTGTCTGACCGCCGACGATTTGCCGTGCGGAATAGCGATATGGTTCTCGAAGCCGGTCGAGCCTTCCGCTTCACGCAGCCAGACATCGGCAATAAACGCGGCGCGATCGCTGATGGCGCCGTCGCTCACCAGCAGATCGGTGAGTTCGTTGATCGCCTCTTCTTTACTGGTGGCGCTGAGCGCCAGGTTAACGCGGCGCGGCGTCAGAATGCGGGAAATGTCCATGGTTGCTCCTCATTCAATCAGTGTGCGGCCAACGCGCAGGGCGTGCCGTTGGGCAGCTGGCTGCCAATCATGGCGTCAGTGACCCGCCGGATATCGTCATCATTAAAAAAGGCGCTGACATACACGGCCGGAATGGCACCGGCATCGAGGTGGATGGTGGTGATCACCAAATCCACCGCGTGGTGCTGACAAAACGCCGGCTGATTGCTGGCTGACACCACGCCGGCAATTTCCCAGTCCGGAAAGGCGCGTAAAATGCGGCTCTTGAGCAGGTGTGAGGTGCCCACGCCGCTGGAGCACACCACCAGGATGCGTTTGTGGGCGATCTGCCGCTCCAGTGCCGCCTGGAAATGAACGCACAGATAACCAATCTCATCCTCAGCCACCGGCGACAGGGCGAAGGTGCGCGCGGTCAGCTGCATTGCCTGCTGAGTCAGAAAAAATATCTCTTTCATTTCCTGTTTAATATCATCCAGCAGCGGATTGCGAATATGAATGTGATATTTAAGCCGGTTTAATAATGGCTTTATATGCACCAGTAAACCGTCAAATAATAAACGGTCCTGAGATAAGTCCTGCTGAATAAATGCCGAGAAACGATCAATTAATTCGCAGGTTATTTTAACCGACTCGGCAGTGGAAAATTGATTATGCAGCGTCACCTGATCGCCACGCTCTTCCACCACAATGCCGGAGGAGACGATATATTGATAAATAAAACCGACTTCATCGGCTGGCAATGCACAGCCGATGCGCTGCTCAATGCGCACCACCATCTGCCGGGCAATGGTGAGAATCGACTGATCCAGATCGTGCGCGGTGGTGAGAATGTCCAGCGCCAGCGCGTTGCCCTGCGCCATGCGGTGCATCATGATCAGGATGTGCGTGCACAGATTGAGATACCAGGCATCGCCCAGCGGATAACTCAGCTGCTGCTCCATCTGTTGCAGCAGCGTCTGCACAAAGGCCACATCCTCTTCGCCAAAATAGTGCACCAGCGCCTGCTGGCTGCCGGGATCGAGCCGCGGCAGCAGCGGCGTACCGGCGACCTGTTGCTGCATCACATCGTTGATCAGCGACACCATCGCCTGGCGCAGCGCCTGCTCATGGCCCTCTATGTGCGTGCCGCCTGGGCCGCGCTGCAGCGTTAATCCCAGCGGCTGCAGCCACTCTTCGATTACTTTCAGGTCGTTCACAATCGAGGCGTGGCTGATAAAGTAGCGCTCGGACAGCTTGCTGATTGACGTGGAACGCGGCGCATCGCTCAGTAGCTGGGAGGCGATTTTTATCCGTCGGCTGTTATGACTGAGCGCGTCGCCGGCCTCGTCGCCGTTCAGCTGCTGCTCCAGCTGCAAACGCTGCTGCATATCCTCAACCCGCAGCCGCACACCGCGGCCAGGGGTTTTCTCCAGCGTCAGCGCCCAGTTGCTGAGCCAGCTCTCCAGCCACTGCAGGTCGCGCTGAATGGTCTTTCCGGAGACACCGAGCTGTAACGCCAGCTGACCAATCGGCTGCGGCGCCGCCTGTTGCAACAGCAATTTCACTAACCGGTGTTGTCGCGAAGTCAGTATTTGCATTCGGTCACCCTTTATTTTGGTAAAACCTAATGGGATTTTTCCTTGTGGCATTTATTTCATTGCCAGCAAGCCGTCGCGAAAAAGGTGTGTCGTATGGAGTATGAATTTAGGAAAGGATGGCGGCAGCAACAATACTAAATGTTGTCCCGTCAGGCGGACAGCATTAATACACCGCGGTGACGGGAAATTAAATGCGAGTTTGCTCACACAATAACGCGCTAAATAAGTGTGATGATGCTCCCAATCCTTTTTATTTTTCCAACCGGCGTCACGTTATTTAAGGCCGGGAGATTCTTTCTGTCCTCAACGGCTTCCCTGTGACTAAATCCCGCGAATAAGGTACTATCCTCGCCAAATGACCGCCGGATGACCCGCCGTTGCGGGCCACGAAGTGAGGATGCCAGCTTAATGAGTGAAATGACACAGGATGGCGCAGAGCGTCTTGCCCTGCACAAGTTTACTGAAAACGCGTACCTGAACTACTCCATGTACGTGATCATGGACCGTGCGCTGCCGTACATCGGTGACGGTCTCAAGCCGGTGCAGCGCCGCATTGTTTATGCCATGTCCGAGCTGGGGCTTAACGCCAGCGCAAAATTCAAGAAATCGGCGCGTACCGTGGGTGACGTGCTGGGTAAATACCATCCGCACGGCGACAGCGCCTGCTACGAAGCCATGGTGCTGATGGCGCAGCCGTTCTCCTACCGTTATCCGCTGGTGGATGGTCAGGGCAACTGGGGTGCGCCGGACGATCCGAAATCCTTTGCGGCGATGCGTTACACCGAATCGCGCCTGTCGAAATATGCCGAAGTGCTGCTCAGCGAGCTGGGGCAGGGCACGGTGGATTACATCCCGAACTTCGACGGCACGCTGCAGGAGCCGAAAATGCTGCCGGCGCGCCTGCCGAACATCCTGCTCAACGGCACCACCGGCATCGCCGTGGGTATGGCGACCGATATTCCGCCGCACAACCTGCGCGAAGTGGCCGAAGCCGCGGTGCGCCTGATCGACAAGCCCAACACCACGCTGGATGAGCTGCTGGAAATCGTGCAGGGGCCGGACTTCCCGACCGAAGCCGAGATCATCACGCCACGCGACGAGATCCGCAAGATCTACCAGAACGGCCGTGGTTCGATCCGCCAGCGTGCGGTGTGGAAAAAAGAGGACGGCGAAGTGGTGATCACCGCGCTGCCGCACCAGGTGTCGGGCGCGCGCGTGCTGGAGCAGATCGCCAGCCAGATGCGCAATAAAAAGCTGCCGATGGTGGAGGATCTGCGCGATGAATCGGATCACGAAAACCCGACGCGGCTGGTGATTGTGCCGCGCTCCAACCGGGTGGATCTCGATCAGGTAATGAACCATCTGTTTGCCACCACCGATCTGGAGAAGAGCTACCGCGTTAACCTCAACATGATCGGGCTGGATAACCGTCCGGCGGTGAAAAACCTGCTGGAGATCCTCTCGGAATGGCTGGTGTACCGCCGCGATACCGTGACGCGCCGCCTCAATCATCGCCTGGAACGCGTGCTGCGTCGTCTGCATATCCTTGAAGGTTTGCTGGTGGCGTTCCTCAATATTGATGAGGTGATTCACATCATCCGCAGCGAGGATGAGCCGAAGCCGGTACTGATGTCGCGCTTTGACATTAGCGAAACCCAGGCCGAAGCGATTCTGGAACTGAAACTGCGCCATCTCGCCAAACTGGAAGAGATGAAGATTCGAGGTGAACAGGCCGAGCTGGAAAAAGAGCGCGATCAGCTGCAGGCGATCCTCGCCTCCGATCGCAAAATGAGTAACCTGCTGAAGAAAGAACTGCTGGCCGATAGCCAGACCTACGGCGACGATCGCCGTTCACCGCTGCACGAACGTGAAGAAGCGAAAGCGCTGAGCGAGAACGAGCTGGTGAGCGCTGAGCCGGTCACCATTGTGCTGTCGCAGATGGGCTGGGTGCGCAGCGCCAAAGGTCACGATATCGATCCGGCAGGATTAAGCTACAAAGCCGGCGACAGCTACCGTGCCGCCGCGCGCGGCAAGAGCAACCAGCCGGTGGCGTTTATCGACTCCACCGGCCGCAGCTATACGCTGGATCCGACCTCGCTGCCGTCGGCACGCGGGCAGGGCGAGCCGCTCACCGGCAAGCTGACGCCACCGCCGGGTGCGGTGATTGAGCAGGTGCTGATGGAAGCGGACGATCAGAAGCTGCTGATGGCCTCCGATGCCGGCTACGGTTTCATCTGTACCTTTGCCGATCTGGTGTCGCGCAACCGCGCTGGTAAAGCGCTGCTGACGCTGCCGGAAAACGCCAAAGTGATGACGCCGCTGGCGGTGCACTCTGGCGACGACATGCTGCTGGCCATCACCCAGGCGGGGCGGATGCTGATGTTCCCGGTGGCCGATCTGCCGCAAATGTCGAAAGGCAAGGGCAACAAGATTATCTCGATTCCGTCCGCGGACGCCGCCGCGGGCGTGGACAAGCTGCAGTGGCTGCTGATTCTGCCGCCGGGCAGTTCCATCACTATCTATGTCGGCAAGCGTAAGCTGATCATGCGTGATGAAGATCTGCAGAAAGTGCGTGCTGAGCGCGGCCGTCGCGGTAGCGTATCGCGCGGACTGCAGCGGATCGATAGCGTGGAAGTGAATGCGCCAGCGCGGCCAAAAAGTGACGCGAATAGCGAAGAGTAAGACTGAAAAGGCGAAGGACTGCCACATTTGAGGAAGCTATGTTACTAATTTTACGCACGTTGATCGTTGTGATTTATTCGATTCTGGTTTGTATATTTGGCAGCATCTGGTGTCTGTTTTCACCGCGTAATCCGCGCCACGTGGCGACCTTTGGTCACATGTTTGGTCGTCTGTCGACGGTGTTTGGCGTCAAAGTCGAACTGCGTAAACCGGCTGATGCCGAAAGCTACGGCAACGCGATTTACATCGCTAACCATCAGAACAACTACGACATGATTACCGCCGCCAATATCGTGCAGCCGACCACGGTCACGGTGGGCAAGAAAAGCCTGCTGTGGATCCCGTTCTTCGGCCAGCTTTACTGGCTGACCGGTAACCTGCTGATTGACCGCGATAACCGCGCCAAAGCGCACGGCACCATCGGCGAGCTGGTGGCGCAGTTTAAAAAGAAGAAAATTTCCTTCTGGATGTTCCCGGAAGGGACGCGCAGCCGCGGACGCGGTCTGCTGCCGTTCAAGACCGGCGCGTTCCATGCGGCGGTGGCGGCGGGCGTGCCGATCATCCCGGTGGTGGTCTCTAACACCCACGGCAAAATCAAACTGAATCGCTGGAACAATGGCTTAGTGATCGTAGAAATGCTGCCGCCAGTGGATACCACGCAGTTTGAAACCACGTCGGTACGTAAACTGGCGACCCACTGCCGTGAATTAATGTCTGCTAAGCTGGAAGAGTTGAACGCTGAAGTCGCCGAACGCGAAAAAAACGGTAAAATCTAGCCGGCAAAAAATGGCTCACCCGCTGCGCGCAATGGCTCGATCTGTCGGGTGCATTGATTTGCTGCGGATCCCGCCATTTGTAGGGTGCGCATTCATGCGCACCGGGTCCCGGATGCGCATCGACCTGACCCGGACACACAGCCGCGCCTTTCGGGCGCTTCACAACACGATTAAAAATAACAACATGGACACGGCGTCTTCACGCCACGCTCAAAAGGTCTGAAGTTTTATGTCTTGCAGCAGACGTCAGTTTATTCAGCTTTCTGCCGGTATGGCGCTGGCTTCCAGCGTTATGCCTTACGCCGCCCGCGCCGCCGCGCCATTGGGCGATGTACCTTTGCCGGTGCCGCCGCTGATCGAATCACGCCGCGGTCAGCCGCTGTTCCTCACGCTGCAGCGCAGCCACTGGTCCTTCAACGGCAACAGCAACAAAGTGCCGGTATGGGGCATTAACGGCCTGTACCTCGGCCCGACGGTGCGCGTTTACAGCGGCGATGATGTCAAACTGATCTACAGCAACCGCCTCAATGAACCGGTAGCGATGACCGTCAGCGGTTTGCAGGTGCCGGGCGCGCTGATGGGCGGTGCGCCGCGCATGATGTCCGCCGGCGTAGACTGGGCACCGGTGCTGCCGATTCGTCAGGGCGCAGCCACGCTGTGGTATCACGCCAACACACCAAATCGCATGGCACCGCACGTTTATAACGGCCTGGCGGGCATGTGGCTGATCGAAGATGACATCAGCAAAGCGCTGCCGCTGCCGAAGCATTATGGCGTCGATGATTTCCCGCTGATTATTCAGGACAAGCGCCTCGATAACTTTGCCACGCCGGTTTATAACCCACCGTCGGACGGCGGGTTCCTCGGCGATACGCTGCTGGTTAACGGCGTGCAAAATCCGTATGTCGAAGTGTCGCGCGGCTGGGTGCGTTTGCGCCTGCTGAATGCGGCCAATGCGCGCCGTTTCGATCTCAGCTTTAGCGACAACCGGCCGTTTACGGTGATCGCCAGCGATCAGGGCTTCCTGCCCGCGCCGGTAGCGGTGCAGACGCTGTCGCTCGCACCGGGCGAACGCCGCGAAGTGCTGGTGGACATGTCGCAGGGCGATGAAGTGTCGATCACCGCAGGCACGGCGGCAGGCATTATGGATCGTCTGCGCGGGCTGTTTGAGCCGTCATCGATTCTGACCAACACGCTGGTACTGACGCTGCGTCCAACCGGCCTGCTGCCGCTGGTGACCGACAACCTGCCGATGCGCCTGCTGGCGGATCAGATTCTCGATGGCGTGGCGGTGCGCACGCGTGAATTCCGCCTCGGCGACGGTACGCCGGGGATTAACGGTGTGCTGTGGGACATGAACCGCATCGATACGACGGTGCAGCAGGGCACCTTTGAGCGCTGGATCATTCACGCCGACCATCCGCAGTCGCTGCATATTCAGGGCGTGATGTTCCTGATTAAGAGCGTCAACGGCGCGCAGTCGATGGGAGAAGATCGCGGCTGGAAAGATACGGTCTGGGTGGATGGCGATGTCGAACTGCTGGTGAGTTTCCCGCAGAGTTCGTCAGAGCATTTCCCGTTTGTCTATTACAGCCAGACGCTGGAACTCGCCGATCGCGGCACGGCAGGGCAGATGGTGGTGAATCCGGTCGGGTGAGGCGCGTTGCTGTTCCCTCACCCTAACCCTCTCCCGCCAGCGGGAGAGGGAACCGTTTTGAGCGAATTGTAAACTGAGAGGCCCACTTAAACTTCTGTTTTAAAGGGATTTTAAAGCCATTCCATTGTTTCAGACTCGCCCGGACATCTCCCTTTCCCGCGCGCGGGAGAGGGCCGGGGTGAGGGTGCCTGGTTGCGCAGTATTACACACTGGCACACCGTTTCAGATTTGCGCGGACATCTCCCTCTCCCGCGTGCGGGAGAGGGCCGAGGTGAGGGGGCCTGGTTGTGCAGTATTACACACAGGCACACCGCTTCAGATTTGCGCGGACATCTCCCTCTCCCGCATGCGGGAGAGGGCCGGGGTGAGGGGGCAAACCGCACCTTTCACCCATCGCATCCTTAACCCACGTCACCCAATAAACTCTTCCGGATCCGGTCCCAGCCGCTTGCCTTTATCCAGCTTCGCGATCTCGCTCACTTCTGACTTATCCAGCCGGAAATCAAACACCTGGAAGTTCTCCTGAATGCGTGCCGGCGTTACCGACTTCGGAATCACCACCAGGCCGCTGTCCAGATGCCAGCGAATCACAATCTGCGCCGGCGTCTTACTGTACTTCTTCGCCAGCTCGCGAATGATCTCCTGATCAAACACGCCTTCGCCGCCCTGCGCCAGCGGGCTCCACGACTCGGTCTGAATCTGATGCAGCGCGTTCCATGCATGCAGCGTGCGTTGCTGCAGCATCGGATGCAGTTCAATCTGATTTACCACCGGCGACACGCCGGTTTCATCAATCAGCCGCTTGAGGTGCGCCTCATGGAAGTTACACACGCCGATACTTTTCGCCAGGCCCTGCTGCTGCAGTTCCACCATTTTCTTCCACGCATCCACGTAGTGATCTTTCTGCGGGCACGGCCAGTGCATCAGATAGAGATCCACTTGCTCCAGCTGCAGCTTCTTCAGGCTGGTCTCCATCGCCTGTTCAACATTCTGCTGGTCATCATTCCACAGTTTGGTGGTGATAAAGATCTCATCGCGCGCCACGTCGGTTTCCTGCAGCGCCTGGCCAATCGCCTCTTCATTTTTATACGCGGCGGCGGTATCGATGGAGCGATAACCGACCTTCAGCGCTTCCAGCACCGCATTGCGCGCTTCATCAATGCTGGCCTGCCAGACGCCAAGGCCGAGTTGCGGCATCATGTTGCCGTCGTGCAGTTTAATCCGGGGTTGCTCTGCCATAGTGACTCCTTATCGGTTGCAGTGACTTACCGTAGAAACGATGTGCTTAAGTCTAGTCAACAAACCTGACCTGAGGATCATTGCGGCAACCGAACGGCACTTTCGCCCGGTGCAATCCTGCAAAAATCTTGCCTGATTCTCCAGCCATCTGGAGCTTTATGCAGCAATGCGGCACACTGCGTTTTTTGCTGCCCGAGAGAGTGCCATGCCGAACGATGCCCTTTGCCGCCAGCTGGCGCAGCGCGTGATCGCGCTGATGCGCGAGCCACAAAAGCCGCTGTGTGCGGTGGAAAACGTACGGTTGATCTACGCTGAGGAACCGCTGCCGCGTACGCCGATGTTGTATCCGGCGGGCATCGTGATCCTGTTTCAGGGACACAAAACCGGCTACCTCGGCAGCACGGTGTTTCGCTACGACGCCACCAAATATCTGATGCTCACGGTCACGCTGCCGGTGGAGTGCGAAACCGACGCCACGCCGCAGCAGCCGCTGGCTGGTATGAGCCTCACCGTGGATCCGGCCAGTTTGCAGGATCTGCTGTTAAGCATTGGCGATGACGAGCAGTTTCAGCCGCAGCCGCAAACCTCCGGCATTCACTCCGCGTTTCTTAGCGAGGAGATGCTGTGCGCCGCGGAACGGCTGCTGGATGTGATGGATAAACCGCGTGACGCCCGCGTGCTCGGCCCGCAGCTGGTGCGTGAAATCATCTATTACGTACTGATCGGGCCGATTGGCGGCGCGCTGCTGTCGCTGGTCAATCGCCAGACGCAGTTCAGCCAGGTGGCCCGGGCGCTGCGCCGCATCGAGAACCACTTTGCCGAAAGCCTGAGCGTGGAAATGCTGGCGGCAGAGGTCAACATGAGCGTCTCGGCGTTTCACCATAACTTTAAGGCGGTGACCCAGACCTCGCCATTGCAGTATCTCAAGCGTTACCGTCTGCATCAGGCGCGATTAATGATGCTGCAGGATGGGCTGAAGGCCAGCGCCGCCGCCGTGCGCGTCGGCTATGAAAGCCCGTCACAGTTTTCGCGGGAGTTTAAACGGTACTTTGGCGTGACGCCGGGAGAAGAGGCGAGCCGCGCGCGCCAGACCGGAGCGCTGCTGCCATTTGACGCCGCCTGAAGCGGCGGCGCTTTACAGAGGTTAGGCTTTCTGGCGCCGCTTTTTCCAGATCACCACAATGCTGCCGCCGAGGCCGAGAAACAGCAGGACAATAGGCAGCACCATCAGGATCGCCATCACCTGATCTTCGTGGCGCTTGATAAACGGCACCTGGCTGATGCCGTAGCCCATCGCCACCACAATCCCGACCCACAGCGCGCCGCTCAGCCAGTTGAAGAACTGAAAACGCCCGTTCTGCAAACCCGAAATGCCCGCCATGGTCGGCAGCAGCGTGCGCACAAAGGCCAGAAAGCGGCCAACCAGCAGTGCCATCAGGCCGTGGCGGTTGAACAGGTGCCAGGCGCGCTGGTGGTACTGCGCTGGCAAATGCATCAGCCAGCTTTTGACGATTTTAGTATTACCAAGCCAGCGCCCCTGCAGATAGCTCAGCCAGCAGCCGAGGCTGGCGGCGGTGGTCAGAATCACCATGGTCGGCACAAAATCCATCACGCCTTTGGCGATCATCGCCCCTGCCAGCAGCAGCAGGCTGTCGCCGGGCAGGAACGAGGCAGGCAGCAAACCGTTTTCCAGGAACAGCGTCAGAAACATCACGCCGTAGACAATCCACACTACATCCGGATTGGCCAGCGCGGCAAAATCCTGATGCCACAGCGCCTGGACAATCTCATGTAAAACACCCATCAGCTATCCCATCGAGTCACAAGGCTTGTATTTTAACCGTCCGGAACGGCGTAATCGTTGATCTCCGCTACGCCGCACCGGATGGTTTAAGTTTGGTTTATCTTTTTACGCTTTCAGGCGGGCAAAACCAGCTTTCAGGTCATCCAGCAGATCATCAACGTGCTCGAGACCGATATGCAGACGCACCAGCGTGCCGTCAAAATCCACGCCGCCCGCCGGACGAATTGCCGCCAGCTCTTCCGGCTGGTTCGCCAGAATCAGCGATTCAAAGCCGCCCCACGAGTAGGCCATACTGAAATGGTGGAAGCGATCGAGATAATTTGCCAGCTGCGCCGGGGTGAGTTTTTCATGCAGGATGAATGAGAACAGCCCGCTGCTGCCGCTGAAGTCGCGCCGCCAGAACTCGTGGCCTTTGCACTGCGCCAGCGCCGGATGGTTGACGCGCGCCACTTCCGGCTGCGCCGCCAGCCACTCGGCCACGCGCAGGCCGCTCTCTTCGTGCTGACGCAGACGCGTAGCCAGCGTGCGCAGGCCGCGGCTGGCCATGTACGCGGTGTCTGCATCCACCATCTGACCCATCAGGTAGGAGTTTTCGCGCAGCTGCGCCCAGCAGCGTTCGTTGGCCACCGCAGTGCCGATCATCGCATCGCTGTGGCCGATGATGTATTTGGTGCCGGCCTGGATAGAAATGTCGATGCCATGCTCCAGCGCGTTAAACAGCACGCCCGCCGCCCAGGTATTATCAATCATGATCACCGCGTCTGGTGCTTTGGCGCGCACCGCCGCGACAATTGCCGGAATATCCTGCACTTCCATGGTGATGGAGGCCGGTGATTCGAGGAACACCACGCGGGTGTTCGGCTGTACCAGCTCGCCGATTTCACTGCCGATGCAGTGATCGAACCAGGTGGTGGTGACGTTAAGCTTCGCGAGAATTTTGGTGCAGAAATCCTGGGTGGGTTCGTACACCGCGCCGCTGACCAGAATGTGATCGCCACTGGTGACAAACGCGAGGATGGCATTGGCGACCGCGGCCGCACCGCACGGATAGAGCACGCAGCCGGCGCCGCCTTCCAGTTCGGTCATCGCATCCTGGAAGGAGAAATGGGTGAGGGTGCCGCGCCGGCCATAAAACAGTTCACCGCTGGCGCGTCCGGCGGTGGCGCGTTGTTTGTCCGCGACGGAGTCAAAAACCAGTGAGGATGCGCGCTGAATGACGCTGTTAACCGAGCCCTGAGTGTAACGTTTGCTGCGTCCCGCGGTGACAAGCCGGGTATCAATTTTTTTCGTTGCCATCACTGCCTTTCCTGACACGTCTCACAAAGCATCCAACTTACCACGAATCGCGGCGCGGGGTTGAGCCCGTTTGCCGAATATCAGAGTGACGCCAGCACAATCGCGGAAAGAGGCTGATTGTGGCTTTTATTACGCGGCGGAAAAGCAAAGCGCAATAAATTGCGCCGCTACGACCCGTGCGGTGTTTTTGCTTAATGCCACAAGTCGCACCGCATCGTAGCGGCGCGATTTATCGCGCAACCGTGCCTGTTGATCCATCCCACAGACCGCACCCAACCGTAGCGGCGCGATTTATCGCGCAACCGTGCCTGCTGCTCCATTCCGCAAACAGCACCCAACCGAAGCGGCGCGATTTATCGCGCAACCGTGCCTGTTGCTCCATCCCAAAGACCGCACCAAACCGTAGCGGCGCGATTCATCGCGCAACCGTGACTGCTGCTCCATCCCACAGACCGCACCCAGCCGTAGCGGCGCGATTTATTGCGCAACGGTGCCTGTTGCTCCATTCCGCAAGCCGCACCCAACCGTAGCGGCGCGATTTATCGCGCTAAACATTGCGCCGTATCAATTCAGCGGGTTACAGCTTTGTAAATAGTAATGAGAACCACTATCACTTCGGTCGGTTTTTTTGCTATGATCCGCGCTTCAATCGTGAACGGTGCAACAGAAGTCGGAGACGCAGCGTGGTGGCCAGTGACTTGATGCAAACGGACCTGTCCGTTTGGGGCATGTATCAGCATGCCGATATCGTGGTAAAAATTGTGATGATCGGCCTGTTGCTGGCCTCGGTCGTTACCTGGGCGATTTTCTTTGGCAAATACGCGGAGCTGAGCGGGGCGAAACGCCGCCTGAAGCGTGAACAGCTGGCGCTGGGCGAAGCGCGTTCACTGAATGACGCGTATCGCGCTGCCGAAAACTTCAAAGCCAACAGCCACAGCGCCGTGCTGCTCGCCGACACGCGTAACGAACTGGAACTCTCCGCCGGCAGCGAAGACCTCGACGGCATCAAAGAGCGCACCAGCTTCCGCCTTGAGCGTCGCGTCGCGGGTTTCAGCCGCCACGCCGGTCGCGGTAACGGCTTCCTCGCCACCATCGGTTCCGTCGCGCCGTTTATCGGTCTGTTCGGTACCGTGTGGGGCATCATGAACAGCTTTATCGGTATCGCGAAAACCCAGACCACCAACCTCGCGGTGGTGGCACCGGGCATCGCGGAAGCGCTGCTGGCGACGGCGATTGGCCTGGTAGCGGCAATCCCGGCAGTGGTGATCTATAACGTCTTCGCCCGCATGATCGCCAGCTACAAAGCGTCGCTCGGCGACGTGGCGGCGCAGGTACTGCTGCTGCAGAGCCGCGATCTGGACCTCGGCAACGTCGATACCGCAAAAGAAGTTAACCGTCCGGCGGCGGCCCAGAAACTGCGCGTAGGGTAAGTATTATGGCGATGCGTTTAAACGATGATGCGGTCGGCGATGGCGAAATGCACGAAATCAACGTGACGCCGTTTATCGATGTCATGCTGGTGCTGCTGATCATTTTCATGGTCGCTGCGCCACTCGCCACGGTGGATGTGCGCGTCAATCTGCCTGCTTCCACCAGCGCGCCGCAGCCGCGTCCGGAGAAGCCGGTTTATCTGTCGATCAAAGCGGATAAACAGATCTACATCGGTAACGATGCGGTGACCAAAGAGACGCTGGTAAACGCACTCACCGCGCAAACCGAAGGCAATAAAGAGACCACCATCTTCTTCCAGGCGGACAAATCGGTCGATTATGAAACGCTGATGTCGGTGATGGATCAGCTGCGTGAAGCGGGTTATCTGAAGATTGGTTTGATGGGCATGGAGACGGTGAAGAAATAGTTTCACCGGCGTAATACCAGCACCATAACTGTAGGGTCGTCATTCATGACGACCTTTTTTATTGTGGCGGCCGGAGCAGGCCGCCATGTCATTATGCGGTGGCGAACCGCGGTTAAACCAGATTCACCGTTACGCCGTCCTGCACCAGCAATTCCGCGTCGCCGTGGCTGAACACGTGATACTGGTTGCCAGCGATGGTGACGGTGCCGGTTTGCTCGGTCCAGCCTTCCTGCTCGCTGCCTTCAGGCAGGATATCTTCCAGACGTACGGTATCGCCTTGGTTACCGTTGACCATTAGTTGGGTTTTGCCGTCATCGATGAAGAGATCTTTGGTTCCTTTAGAGAACACTTCTTCGGCAGTTATATTTTCTAGAGCACTAAACGCATCGGCGTCTAATGTGGAAATTTCATTCACTGATATATCAGTGGATTTGACAACATTATCTTTTATACCCCATTCGAAATTGTCTAAAAAAATAGTGTCGTAGCGTGAATTGCCTGTGCCGTCATCATAAAAACTATTGAACGCCGATACTTTGCTTATTAACTGACCTTGTGGGGCAATGAACTCGTAGGGTTTCATTCCGCCCCATTTTGAGAGTTCGATGGAGCCGATAAGTTCATCCTTCTCATTATAAAACCGTATCATATTATGAGTGGCTTGTTGAGCCTGGGCGTCAAACTTAAAGTAGTTAGATTTATCAATATAAAAATGTACTGCTGTTTGTTTAGAATTTGAAGGGTTCCCAGTGCCTAAGTCTGGTCCGACTAAAAATTCATTCCTTTGGGAAGCATTTCCATACTGATTGTATACTTTGATGCCAGAGGCCAGGGTAACTGAAGTGCCTTGCTGAATTATATAGGTTCCGTTACTAAAATCTTCACGATGGCTGATAAGATCAGCCTCTCTGACTTTTATTTCAAAAGAGCTCTGCGCTTTGTCGTTTGTATAAGCATTGAAAGTCCAGTTCCCATAGTTAAGTTTTGGTGGAGAAAATGTCCACTCTCCATATATATTAGCAGTAACTGAGGCGATGTTTTTACTGTTGTTTCCAAGATAGTATTCTATATAGACTGTGCTGTTGGCTTCGGCATGGCCTTGTAACTCGGGAGTTGTATCGTCAGTTACGCTACCAGACGCTAATTTGCCTTGTGTTTTACCCACATTATCCAGGGCAAAATCAATAGTTGGAGCAAGGTTATTATCAATCACATTGAGTTTGAACTTAGGCGTGAACGTGCCACTGTTACCACTTTTTGCCCGAAACTCCCAGTTACCATTACCTAATTCGATAGGTATTGTGAACTCCCAGTTACCATCAGCACCAACCTGAACTGAATAACCTGGAATCCATGGTGCTCCAGCTTTTCCGTATTCAATATAAACAATACTGTTTGCTTCGGCGCGTCCGTGTAACGTGGGGGTACGGTCATCTGTCCGGGCGGAATTACCTAACATGCCAGTGGCATGACCATAATTATCCCAGGCGTAAGCAATCGTGGTCTCGCTTGCAGGCGTCAAATCAATATTGAGTTTGAATTCGTTGCTCCATTCGTCACCGGCATTTGCCCTGAATTGCCAGTTTCCTTCGCCTAGCGCTGGATTCGGCGTCCAGCTCCAGCTGGTGCCCTTCATCACCGCATTGCCGCCATCAACCCATTCACCCTGAGCATTACGGTACTGAATACGTACCACACTGCCTGCTGGCGCGCTGCCACGCAGCTCTGGGGTGGTATCGTCGGTGATGCCATCGCTCTTCAATGAGCCGGTCACGCTGCCGACGTTATCGACGGCATCAATAATTTTCGCCACGCCGCCTGGATCAACCGGCACTTCTCCGTCTTTACCAATAATAATGATGAACTCATCCGAAACCTCACCCTCGCGCACCTTACCGGCAAAGGTTTCATTCGCCACCAGCGCCAAATCATGCTGACCGTCGGTAAGGTCAACCTCCGGCTCGATCTTCCACATCCCGGTATTTTCATCCGCCTTCGCGCTGCCGATAACCGTATTGCCTTCTTTCAGATAAACAATCACGCCTTTTTCCGCGATACCGGTCAGGGTGGGGCGGCAGTCGTCGGTCATCTTGCCAGAATCGAAGCTGCCGGTGATGTCACCCTGATCGTCGTACATGTTCAGCAGCGTCGGCGCTGCCGGCGGCGTGGTATCAATAATCAGCGTACGCAGACTGGGCGTACTGACGTTGCCGGCCTTATCAACCGACTGGAAAGACATGTTGTAGTAACCATCATCCAGCGGCGTTGCAGGTGTCCAGCTCCAGTAGCCGTTGGCAGGGTCGATATCTACCGTAAAGGTCTCTTTGCCGACGGTAATCAGCATGGTGCCGCCCTTACCGATTTCTGAATTTGCATAGCCAAAAAACGTGGGGGTGTTGGTATCGCGCTCGAGGTATTTCACCTCTTCATAATTGAACAGTTCCATGGAGATTATTCCTGTGTTTTTTTTACGTCGGGTCCACCACAGCGAGGGCCGCTGCGCCTTGTTACAGAGAGCGCATTTTGTAATAGATGACGTAACACGCCGTATGAGATACGTCCCGAAGGGAGAAAAATCCGAACGGATTAAAAACAGAGGAAAAGGAGAAGATGATGCCGTGCTGCACGCACGGCATCGGGGGATTACACCAGCTCGATTTTCACGCCGTCCTGTACCAGCAACTCGGCGTCGCCGTGGCTGAACACGTGGTACTGGCTGCCGGCGATGGTGACGGTGCCCGCCTGCTGCGTCCAGCCGCTGACCGCTTCGCCTTCCGGCAGGATGTCGCTGAGCTGCACGCTGTCGCCGGCCTGGCCGCTGACGCGCAGCTGGGTTTTGCCGTCGTCAATGAACAGGCCCTGCTGACCGGCTTCCACCACGTCGCTGAGCGTCAGGCCGAGCGGGGCGAGCGCGTTGATTTCCACCTCGCCCGGCGGCGTGGCGTCCACGACGATGCTGTACGCCGGCAGGCCAGCGTCGTAAGCGCCGTAGCTGACGCTGAGGCTGTGCGAGTCATCGCTGAGCTCTGGCGTGATAAAGCGCCAGTTGCCGTCTGCGCCGACCTGCACGCTGCCGATCAGCGTGCTGCCGTCGTAGACGTTGAGCACGCTGTTGGCCTCGGCGACGCCGCTCAGCTCCGGCTGGCGGTCATTAGTGATGCCGCCGTTGCTGACTTCGCCGATATACAGCGCCACGTCGTCATACACGCTGAGGATTTCTGGCGTGTGCTGGCCGCCCGGCATCAGGACCAGCTCAAACGTATCGCTCCACTGGCTGTCGCCCTGCGCCTGCGCGGCAAACGACCAGACGCCGTACTCCAGCGCCGGCGGCGTGAAGCTCCAGTTGCTGTCTGCTCCCACCGTTACCACCGCCGAATGGGTAAACTCGCCGAAGGCACCGTAGCGCACCACCACGGTGCTGTTGGCTTCGCCGCGCCCGCTAAGGGTTGGCGTGGTGTCATCGGTGAGCGCGCCGCTCAGCAGCATGCCGGTGACCGGGCCGAAGTCGTCGGTGGCGTGGGTCAGCGTGGCGTGCAGCGCGTCGCTGCCGGCGAAGGCGATATCGAGCCCGAAGCTGTCGCTCCAGCTGCCTTCCTGACCGGCGCGGAACTCCCAGCTGCCGGCGTCCAGCTCAGCCGGTGGTGTCCAGCTCCAGCGGGTGCCGTCCATCTGCGCCGCGCCGCCGTCAACCCACTCGCCGCTGGCGTTGCGGTACTGCACGAAAACCGTGCTGCCCGCCGGGGCGCTGCCGTGCAGCTGCGGCGTGGCGTCGTCGGTGAGCGCGCCGCTCAGCAGCGAACCGGTGACCGGGCCGGCATCATCCACCGCGTGGGAAATGACCGTGGCGGCAGCGCCGTCGCGGCCAATCAGCAGCTCAAACGGCGCAGACGGTTCGCCCTCGCGTAGCTTGCCGTTAAAGGTTTCGACCGCCACCAGCGTCAGCTGATGGGTGCCGTCGCTCAGGTCGGCGTCCGGCTCCAGCGTCCAGATGCCGGTTTTGGCGTCGGCCTGCGCGCTGCCGATCACCGTGTCGCCCTCTTTGAGGTACACCACGGTGCCCTTTTCGGCTACGCCAGTCAGGGTCGGGCGGCGGTCGTCGGTCATACGTCCGGCGTCGAAGCTGCCGGTGATGTCGCCCTGGTCATCGTACATATTGAGCAGGCGCGGCGCGTCCGGCGCCGTGTAGTCGACCACCTGGATGAACTGGGCGGGGTCACCGATGTTGCCGGCGGCATCAATCATGCGCACCGACACGATGTGTTCGCCCGGCGTCCAGTCGGCGGGCGGCGTCCAGCTCCAGCGGCCGTCCGGGCCGACACTGACTGTGTACGGCTTGTTGCCGTCGATGACGATTTCCGCAAAGCCGTTGCGCGCCTGCGGACTGGTGCCGCTGTAGCCGCGGCGCGGGTCGTCGGTGTAGCGGTAAGATGCATTAAGAATCTTGTTCATGATAGCTCTCCCTTACACCAGCTCGGTTTTCACGCCGTCCTGCACCAGCAGCTCAGCGTCGCCGTTGCTCCAGACGTGGTACTGGGTGCCGGCAATGGTGACGGTTCCAGCCTGCTCGGCCCAGCCGTTCTGCTCACTGCCCTCTGGCAGGATGTCTTCGAGGCGCACGGTGTCGCCCTGGTTGCCGTTGACGATGATTTGCTTAGTGGCATCATCAATCGCCAGGTTCTCACTGCCGTGTTTGAGCACATCCTGTAGGCTGAGCGTCAGGGCGTTATTACCGGCGTTATCCATCTGGACCACGCTGGTTTTGCTGCCGTCCTCCACCTGGTCGGCAAAAATCACCGTCTGATCTTCGCTGTTGACCAGCAGCTGATAGAGCTGATTATCGGCGTCGAAAACCTGGATCGGATCATAGAGATCGTTTTCGTCAAACAGGTACAGTTTGCCGCCGTTGGTGTTGATTTCCGGATGGACGTATTCGCCCCATTTGATGTCATCAATATAAAAACCAGCATCATTGTCGTCTGGTGTGGTTTCCTGACCCAGCACTAAATCGATATGACCGATTTTTTTACCCGGCGGTGCGATAAACTGATAGGTGTCAGGGGATGTGTCAGTACGGTAACCTACGGTTGTAATCATTTCACGGTAAAGAATTTCACCGGTTGTTGAGTAAACAATAATTTCATGCTGGTTAGCTGATTGTACCGAGCTCAGCGCAAATTCGACCTTATCCGTGCTGCCAAAGTCATACGTGTAAGTAGAGTTATCGCCTAATAAAAATGCACGATATTCACCTTTGCCATTAGAAACTCTGGCTTGATCTAATTTTGAGACTGAATCTGGATGTGCTTTTCCAGAGAATTTAACGCCACCCGATAACGTGTTAACTCGGGTCATGTCGAACTTGTAGTCAACGGTATATTGATCGAATGATTCCAGGCCAGAATCGACGTTTACACCCCATGCGATGTGATCGATGGAAAACCCACCATCTATAGGGTTTTCGACACCTGTATCATCTCCAACAATAAATTCAATATGTGAAATTGATTTCCCTGTTTGTGCAACATACTCAAATTTACTGTAGTCAATACCGACAGATTTTAGTGATTCTTCAAAGAGTATCTCACCAGAAGTAGAAAAAATCTTGATTTTATGACGGTTGGAGTAAAAAACGTTGTGATAATCAAATGATATTTTATCGGTTGGTCCAAGAGTTATTTCATAGGTGGAGTTGTTTTTAAAATATAATGATTTGTAGGATTTTGACTTGGCATTGTCATAAACCTCTGCTTCAGTGCCTTTCACGGTTTTGAAAATCAAACCACTGCCGAGTTTATCTGCTTTTCCCAGAGGGAATTTATATGCTGCTTCATAGCTATCGAAAGCTTCAAAGCCATGGCTACCATGTGTGATATCATCATTCGCGTAACGTTTTGTTATGATGTTGTCAATCCCAAAAACATTTCTTGCGCTTTTTAAATGAAGCTCAACATAACTTATTTCAATCTCACTGGAGAAGAAGCGTAGCACTTCACGGGCTTCATTACGTGTATCGGTAGCGTATACGCGGCCAATCTCTTTACCATTAGCATCATAAAAACTAACGTATGAATCAGCTCCCTCCCAGTCTATGGCTGTTAGTTCAAAATAGTTAATTTTTTCAGCTAACGTTATTTTCTGGACGGTTTCTATATTGAGATTCATATTATCAATGATAAGGCTTTTCCCATAAATAGCATTATCTTCAACACGTGTTTTCACCTTTTCCTGATTGTTGAATTTAAAGTTGAGATCGCCATAAATAAAATCTTTAGTCATGTCTCCTGGGATTATTGATTCAAAATCATAAGATTTAACCATTTCTTCATGTTCAACAACTCGCAGCGCATAATCTGCACTGTAGCTATTGCCATTAGTGGTTTTTGCTCTGAAATCCCAGTTACCATATTCCAGCTCGTCTTTTGGCGTAAACGACCAGCGGCCATTCGCATCCGCAACCGTCGACCCGCTATGCCAGGTTTTGCCGTCGCGTGAGTACTCGACCTGTACAACCGCATTCGCCTCGGCACTGCCGCGCAGCTCCGGCTGAGTATCATTGGTCAGCCCGCCCGATTTCACCTCACCGGTGATTTTGCCCACGTCATCCCAGGCCATAGCGATCTCTGGTGCGACGCTGCCCGGCGCCACAATCTGCAGCCCAAACGGTTTACCGTTCGCATCACGGGTTGCCGTTCTCCCGGCCTGAAACTCATACGTCCCCGGAGAAAGACGGTCAGTCTCATACTCCCAGCGGCCATCGGCACCGGCAGTCACGCTGTCCAGCAGTTCCCATGTGCCCAGCACGTTGCGATAGTGGATATATACCAGGCTGTTAGATTCGGCGCGGCCGTGCAGGTTTGGCGTGCGGTCATCGGTAATCGCGCCGTTGCCCAGCGTGCCGGTGAACGGGCCAAAGTCATCGTAAGCGTGGGTGATTTCCGTTTTTGCTGCCGGTGCGAGATCGATATCCAGCTTGAATTCGTCGGTCCAGCCGCTGCCGGCGTTGGCGCGGAACTCCCAGTTACCGGCACCCAGCGCCGGGTTTGGCGTCCAGCTCCAGCTGGTGCCGTTCATCACCGCATTGCCGCCGTCGATCCATTCACCTTTATCGTTACGGTACTGAATACGCACCACGCTGCCTTCCGGCGCACTGCCGCGCAGCTCTGGCGTAGTGTCGTCGGTGATGCCGCCGCTTTTCAGTGAGCCGGTCAGGCTGCCGGCATTGTCGATCGCCTCAATGATTTTGGCCACGCCGCCCGGATCGCTCGGCACGTCGCCGTCTTTTCCGATAGTAATGTTAAACTCATCGGATACTTTGCCCTCACGCACCTTACCGGCGAAGGTTTCCGCAGCCACCAGCGTCAGGTTGTGACGACCATCCGCCAGATCCACCGTCGGCTCCAGCGTCCACAGGCCAGTTTTCTCATCGGCTTTGGCGCTGCCGATCACGGTGTTGCCCTCTTTCAGATACACCACGGTGCCCTTTTCGGCGATGCCGGTCAGGGTCGGGCGGCGGTCATCAGTCATTTTACCGGCGTCAAAGCTGCCGGTGATGGCGCCCTGATCGTCGTACAGGTTGAGCAGCGTCGGTGCGGCCGGCGGCGTGGTGTCGACTATCAGCGTGCGCTGCGTCGGCGTGCTGAGGTTACCGGCGGTATCGATGGTCATAAAGGAGAGGCTGTATTCACCGTCGGCCAGCGCTTCCGGTGGCGTCCACTTCCAGCTGCCGTCCTGCGGGTTGATGTCGACAAAGAAATTCCTGTCGCCAAGCGTAATCATTACCTGGCCGCCTTTGCCCACTTCTGAATCGATTTTACCGAAAAACGTTGGGGTGTTGGTGTCGCGCTCGAGGTACTTCACCTCTTTAAAATCAAACAGATCCATGGGATTTTTCCTGTGTTTTACGTTGGGTCTATTGCAGCGAGCCCCGCTGCGTCTGGTTATAAAGGGCGCATTTTGTAATAGATGACGTAAAGCGCTGTATGAGACCTGTCCCGAAGGGAGAAAAGTCCGAGCGGGTTAAAAGCCGGGGAAAGAGAGCGGGGTGATGCCGTGCTACGCGCACGGCATCGGGGGGTTACACCAGTTGCAGTTGTACGCCATCCTGCACCAGCAGTTCGGCGTCGCCGTGGTTCCAGACGTGGTATTGCGTGCCGGCAATGGTCAGGGTGCCGGTCTGCTGCGTCCAGCCATCAACCGCTTCGCCTGCTGGCAGAATATCCTGCAGCTGCACGCTGTCGCCCGGCTTGCCGTTCACCAGCAGCTGGGTGCTGTCATCCTCGATGAACAGCCCTTTGCCACCTTCGCTCAGCAGCTGGTGCAGCGTCATCGCGTCCGGCTGGGCTTCATCCTGCGCCTGCTGATCGAACGCGGCGTCAGGGCTGACGTCGAGCACGAATTTGCTGCTCCAGTTGCTCTTCATCTCGCCGGTCGAGGCGCGCGCCTGATATTCCCACACGCCAGGCTGATGCAGATACGGCGAGGTGAAGCTCCACTTGCCGTCGGCATCGACCAGCACGCTGCCGGCGTGGCGCAGGCCTTCACCCTGCACGCCATATTCGATCTCAATCACCTGGCCCGGCGTGCCGCTGCCGTGCAGCGTTGGCGTGGTGTCATCGGTTGAGTCGTGCTGATAAACCGGCCCCTGCAGCGGGCCCGCGTTGTCCCAGGCGTAGTCGATGGTCGGCTCCAGCGGCGCACCGGGGATCACCAGCAGCTCAAACTTATCGCTCCACGCGCTGGCTTTGCCATCGGCCACGCCGCGCGAGCGGAAACCCCATTCGCCAAAATAGGTCAGTTCAAAGCCGGCGAACTGCCAGTTGCCCTGCGCATCGACCGTCACGCTGCCCGCGCTGTGCCAGCCGCTGTTACTCAGGTTGTACTCAATCTCAACGATGCTGCCCGGCGCACCGCGACCTTCAAGCACCGGCGTTTTATCGTCGGTGGTGCCGCGATGGTGCACCTGGCCGGTATGGGCACCGGTATCGTCACGCGCACAGTCGATAGCCGGACGCAGATTCTCCAGCGCCGACATATTAAGGCTGAAATCCGGGCGGTAGTCGTCTTTGCTGTTCTCGTAAGAAGCATAGAAGGTGTAGATGCCGTCACCGCTGATCATCGCGCGCGACTGAATCACCCAGTCGCCGTTGGCATCGGTTTTAACGCTGCCTTTATAGCCGATTCCGCCGTGATCGTTCTGCGCGAACAGATAAACGATGCTGTTCGGCTCCGCGCGGCCCACGATCAGCGGCGAGAAGTCGTCGGTGGTGGAACCGCTGGCGAGCTGGCCCTGCACGGTGCCGACATCGTCAATGGCGTAGCTGATGGTTGGCGGCACCGGTCCGCTGTCAACCACAGTGATGTCGAAGTGGTCAGAAGGTTCGCTGACGCGACCAAACTCGTCGGTGGCGGTGACGGTTAGCTGATGCCCGCCCGCGCCCAGCAGCGGCTTCAGCGACCATTCGCCGCTTTTACTGGCCACGGTGCTGCCAATCAACCGGTCGTGATCGTACAGCCGCACCGTGCTGCCCGGCAGCGCATAGCCCTGCACTCTAGGCGTGGTGTCATCAATGGTGTGTCCGCGCCCGACCGGGCCGGTTTCGCTGCCGACGTCGTCAAACAGCGCGGTGATCGCCGGTTTGTCCGGCACCGAGAGCGCGACATCGACAGAGAACGGATGCGGTTCACCGCTGTTGCCGATGCGCGCCACCATGTCGTGGCTGCCTTCGCTCAGCGAGAACGGCGGCTGAAATGACCAGCTGCCGTCGGCGGCAATCGGCGTGCTGTAGCGGTGATCGTTGATAATGAATTCAATGATTTCACCGGCCTGCGCCGGCAGGCTGCCGCTCAGCAGCGGATAAGGTGTGCCCACTCGCAAGGTATTAATGGATGAAAAGGGGTCAAAGCTGAGAGGTGTTAGCATAAGTATTCTCCACCAAAATCATCAACGGCGTGATTACCGTTGCCTGCCCAGCTTAACGGGGGAGGGGATAGCGCCATGTACCAGAATCGTCTCGTTTCTAAGACTGATCTTAATAAGTTCTGCTAATGAAAAAGTCATTAAAAAGAGCAGGATAAGGCTCATGATATTGCTTGCTGGGGTTTGATATCGCTGAATTTATGCTACTGGTAAGGTCGATAGTCTGTGCTGCACCTGTCACCTGGAAAGCTCAGAATTATTAACTTTCCTCATAAGCTGATCGGACCGGCGGTGTTAACTATTTGTTACCTTTGTTTGTACTTTTGTAAAGTGCAATGGTGAACAGGATCACATCTATTCACGCGCCGGCAGGCTAAAACAGGAGAAAAACCAGGAAGGACGATATGAGCTCAAGTCACGCTTTACAAAAGTCATCGCAGGGCGGTGCCAAAACCATCTTTAGCGTTACCAGCGGTAACTTTCTTGAGATGTACGATTTTATGGTGTTTGGCTACTACGCCACCGCCATTGCAAAAACCTTTTTCCCGGGCGACGATCCGTTTGCCTCGCTGATGCTGACGCTGATGACCTTTGGCGCCGGCTTCCTGATGCGTCCGCTCGGGGCGATTATACTGGGGGCCTACATTGACCATCACGGGCGGCGCAAAGGGCTGCTGCTGACGCTCGGCCTGATGGCGCTCGGTACGCTGACCATTGCACTGGTGCCAGGCTATGCCACGCTGGGCGCGGCGGCACCGATTCTGATTCTGCTGGGTCGCCTGCTACAGGGTTTTTCGGCGGGCGTGGAGCTGGGCGGCGTCTCGGTTTATCTGTCTGAAGTGGCCCCCAAAGGCCGCAAAGGCTTTTACGTCAGCTGGCAGTCGGGCAGCCAGCAGGTAGCGGTGATCTTCGCCGCGCTGCTGGGGCTGGGGCTTAATCATCTGCTGGCGAAGGACGCGGTGACCGAATGGGGCTGGCGTATTCCGTTTGTGGTCGGCTGTCTGATTGTGCCGTTCCTGTTCTGGATTCGCCGCATGCTGGAAGAGACCGAAGCGTTCAGCCAGCGCAAATCGCACCCGTCAATGGGCCAGATTGTGCGTTCCGTGGGACAGAACTGGGCGCTGGTGCTGGCCGGCATGCTGATGGTGGTCACCACCACGGTGATGTTCTACATGATCACCGCATTCACCCCGACCTTTGGTAAAACCGTGCTGATGATGAGTGACAAACAGAGCTTCCTCGTGACGCTGTTTGTCGGCATCTCCAACCTGTTCTGGCTGCCGGTGATGGGCGCGCTATCGGACCGCGTCGGAAGGCGACCGCTGCTGATTACTTTTACCGTGTTGATGATCCTGACGACCTGGCCGGTGCTGCACGGGCTGGTAGGATCGCCGACCTTCGCGCACCTGGTGGAAGCGGAGCTGTGGTTATCGTTTCTGTACGCCAGCTATAACGGCGCGATGGTGGTGTATCTGGCGGAGATCATGCCGGCTGAAGTGCGTGCTTCGGGCTTTTCGCTGGCCTACAGCCTGGCGACCGCTCTGTTTGGTGGTTTTACGCCGGCGATTTCGAGCTATCTGATTCATGCTACTGGCGATAAAGCGATGCCGGGCGTCTG
This sequence comes from Pantoea sp. Ap-870, assembly GCF_011752515.1. Lineage (NCBI taxonomy): Bacteria > Pseudomonadati > Pseudomonadota > Gammaproteobacteria > Enterobacterales > Erwiniaceae > Pantoea > Pantoea sp. Ap-870. Next base: position 521 of record NZ_VWXG01000009.1, on the reverse strand, counting down.
GCTGTCGTTCGCCGCGGTGTGCGGCCTGGTAGGCACGCTGCTGATCGGCCGTATGGTGAAACAGTATCAGGCGCGGCACAGCGCAACAGTAGTGGGCGCGTCGCTGTAGTTCGAGTGCGCGCGCTGGACTCACCCTGACTTTCTCTCACTGGCCCTCACCCTAACCCTCTCCCGCACGCGGGAGAGGGAACCGCTCGGTGCGGTTTCGCAGACCTGCACTTCACCTCAACACTCGCTTGGTTGGCTCCTTCTCCCGCTGGCCCTCACCCTAACCCTCTCCCGCACGCGGGAGAGGGAACCGTTCGGTGCGGTTTCGCAGACCTGCGCTTCACCTCAACACCCGCGCGATCGGCCCCTTCTCCCGCTGGCGGGAGAAGGCGGGGAATGAGGGGCAAGCCAGCTCCTGCTCTGCCTGCTGGCCCTCACCCTAACCCTCTCCCGCACGCGGGAGAGGGAACCGCTCGGTGCGGTTTCGCAAACCTGCGCTTCACCTAAACATCCACCCGGTCGGCTCCTTCTCC
>NZ_VWXG01000008.1:0-225395 GCF_011752515.1 Pantoea sp. Ap-870 | reverse complement strand
TTTGCCTGGCGGCAACAGCGCGGTGGTCCCACCTGACCCCATGCCGAACTCAGAAGTGAAACGCCGTAGCGCCGATGGTAGTGTGGGGTCTCCCCATGCGAGAGTAGGGAACTGCCAGGCATCAAACCAGTAAAAAAGCCCCGGACGAGAGTCCGGGGCTTTTTTACGTCTGGCGATCGCTAAATCCACTTCACCCCTTGCAAAATCTCTCCCTAAAACTCCAGCTCTGTCACATTTTGTCATCCTGAACGGGCTCTGATTCCCCCGTACGGCCTACAGCTGCTTTACTCATTGCTTTAGCGATGTTCTTCGCAAGGAAATGAGGTAAAAGATGACCGACTTACAACAAAAATCGGCCCAGCCGGAAACGGCAGCCGTCAGTAAACAACGCATCTGGGCCATTGTCGGCGCGTCGTCCGGCAATCTGGTCGAATGGTTTGATTTCTACGTCTATTCGTTCTTTTCGCTCTATTTTGCCCATGTATTTTTCCCGGCCGGCGACACCACCACCCAGCTGCTGCAAACGGCCGGCGTGTTTGCGGCGGGCTTCTTAATGCGTCCCATCGGTGGCTGGCTATTCGGCTACATCGCGGATCGTCACGGCCGAAAAAGCTCGATGCTGATCTCGGTATGCATGATGTGTTTTGGTTCGCTGGTCATCGCCTGTTTACCCGGCTATGGCGAAATCGGCATTGCGGCGCCGGTGATTTTGCTGCTGGCACGCATGTTTCAGGGCTTATCGGTGGGTGGTGAATATGGTACCAGCGCTACCTACATGAGTGAGGTGGCACTGGAAGGGCGCAAAGGCTTCTACGCGTCGTTCCAGTATGTCACCCTGATTGGCGGTCAGCTGTTAGCCGTGCTGACGGTCGTGATACTGCAACAAATCCTCAGTGATGAAGCGCTGCGCAGCTGGGGCTGGCGAATTCCGTTCTTTCTTGGCGCGGTTCTGGCCGTGGTCGCTCTGTGGTTGCGTCGCTCACTGAATGAAACCTCCGAGAAAAAGCACCGGGAACATCGTGATGCCGGCAGCATTTTGGGCCTGCTGCGTAACCACTCGCGCGCCTTCCTGATGGTGCTTGGCTTTACCGCTGGCGGATCGCTGAGCTTCTATACCTTCACAACCTACATGCAGAAATATCTGGTGAACACGGCGGGTATGGATGCGCGCAGCGCCAGTGCGTTGATGACCGGCGCGCTGCTGGTATTCATGCTGATTCAGCCAATTGTGGGCGCGCTGTCAGATAAGATTGGCCGGCGGGCATCAATGATGATCTTTGGCGCTGGCGCGGCTATCTGTACCGTGCCGATTTTGATGTTGCTGCAGAATGTGCAAAGTAGCGGGCTGGCGTTCGTGCTGGTGATGCTGGCGCTGATTATTACCAGTTTCTACACCGCGATCAGCGGCATCCTTAAAGCGGAGATGTTCCCGCCGGAAGTGCGTGCACTGGGCGTGGGGCTTTCCTATGCGGTAGCTAACGCTATCTTTGGCGGTTCGGCCGAATACGTGGCGCTGTTGCTGAAGAAGCACGGCATCGAAACCACCTTCTTCTGGTATGTCTCGGCAATGGGTGCGCTGGCATTTCTGGTATCGCTGATGCTGCACCGCAAAGGCAAGGGGATTGCGCTGTGATTACTGGCTCAGGTTCCACAGCGCAATACCGCTGGCCGCACCGGCGACATCCCAGCTAAGATCCTTCCAGCTCCAGCCGCTCCCGGTTGCGCGGCTGTCCCAGGCTTCTTTGGCAACGCCGAAGCTCAGCGAAAACAGCATGCCAAAGCGCAGATTTTGCCCGCGGCCCTGATGTTGATGCTGAGAGATCTCACTGCCGGCGGCAGCCAGAGCGGCAGAGGAGAAAAAGTGTTGCGCTTTATCCTGGCCGGTCCAGCTGTCCTGCGCCACATGCGCACATCCGCTACACAGTAATACCGCACAGAAGATGAGCGCACGCATCGGCTACAGCAAACGACTGATGAGGCGATCGATACGGATGCGACGCAGGCGGCGGATCAGCTTGCGCACTTTGGCCGGATAGTCAGAAATGCTCTCCAGCTCGCGGAAATGTTTCACTACCGTGGTGTGCTGACGGATCAGCGTCAGTTCTTTGTCACGCTGCTCTGCCAGCTGGTTAAGCGGATCGTGGATCAGCACCGCATTTTCCAGATCGAGTCGCCAGGCGCGCGGATTGAGGTTATTACCGGTGATCATCATCCATTCGTCATCAACCCAAATGCCTTTCAGGTGATAGCTGTTATCACCATCTTTCCACAAGCGCACCGTCAGCTGGCCATTGTTGACGTAATACTGCAGCCGGCTGAGGAAACGACGAAGATTGATTTCATACAGGTAGGGTAGCGCACCGATAATCTTGAACGGCTCATGCGGCGGAATGTAGAAATCGTTGGCGGTTTTGTCACCGACAATGATCTCGACCTCTTTGCCCTGACGCAGCAGTTGAATCAGATTGCGCACCAGAATGGCCGGCAGGTTAAAGTACGGTGTGCACAGCGTAAGCTTACGCTCGGCGCAGGGCATTAAATGGAAGATGGTTTTGTTCAGCAGGCTACGTTTACCCAGCCCGACCAGCGGCGTGACGGCCAGTGATTCGTTGCCGGCATCACCGGTAAACTGATAGTTGAAGCTGCGCAGCTCCTGGCGAAACTGGCGGGTTTCATTCTTGATTTCCGGGCTGGAGGGACGTTCGGCCTGGTCGAGACGGTTAACGGCCTCAGAATGTTTGAGATTCTCACCAATCCACTGAAACATGGTGTCCGCCAGCTGCGGATTACGGATCAGCTGATAACGGTCATAACGGTATTTGTCATGCTGATGCAGATAAACATCGTTCAGGCTGGCACCGCTGTAGAGCAGCGTATCGTCAATGATAAAGCCTTTCAGATGCAGCACACCGAGCGCTTCACGGGTGTTCACCGGAATGCCATACACCGGAATCGCGATATCGGGATGCTGCGCCGCCATTTCGCAATACCAGTCGGCGTTCGTCAGGCCGCGCGCGGCACCGATACGGCCGCGCTGCGCACGATGCCAGTCCACCAGAATGCTGACATCCAGTTCCGGGCGCGCCTGACGCGCTGCATACAGCGCCTGCATGATGCTGCGTCCGCCGTCATCATTTTCCAGATACAGCGCGGCGATGCAGATGCGTTTTTCTGCCGTGGCGATTTTCGTCAGCAGGGTTTCACGAAACTCGGCGGGCGAGTAAAGCGTGGTCACATCCGACACGGACTGTGACAGTTTAGGCAGCTGTGCGAGGTGTTGTTGGTGTTTATTGCGTTTGAATTTAGACAACATCACAGTGCACTTCTTCTCTGTTCATTGTATGGCCTTTTGCCATCAAATCATGATCCTAACGGTAAATAATAACATCAACCGGCCGGTTAAGGAGGATTTTTACCTTTCTCTACAGCCAGGTCGCCAGTGTCAGCCAGCGGTAAATTCAGGCTGACAATGCCATCATCCAGTTGAATATTCACACGAAAATTGAGTTTTCGCGCCAGGGTAATCATGCCGGTATTGTGCGGCATGGTGATACCGTTCAATTGTTGCAGGCCGTGATCGCGCGTATAGCGGATCATCTTTTCCAGCAGCCGCCGGCCCATGCCCAGACCCTTCAGGTCGGAACGCACCAATACCGAAAATTCTGCGTCGATATTGTCAGCATCGGAGATCGCGCGCGTCACGCCGATGATCTCATCGGCACCGTTATGCTGGCGTACCGCGACAATCGCCATCTCCCGGTCGTAATCGATCTGCGTCATGTTCGCCAAATCGTCGTGGGTAAACTCATTGATCTCACTGAAGTAGCGATAGTAAAGGTCTTCTTTGGTGACCTGGGCGATGAAGGCACGTAGCTGCGGTTCATCCTCCGGCAGAATCGGCCGAAACAGGCAGCGCTGGCCATCTTTAAGCTGCACCTGCTCTTCCAGATGGTGCGGATAGGGACGAATCGCCAGCCGCGCCTCACTGTCGCCATCAAACGGAGCCAGCTGCAGCGTCACGTCCAGCAGGGTAAAGGTATTGGCGGATGCCAGCAGCGGGTGAATATCCAGCCGCTGAATCTCCGGACAGTCGACCACCAGGTTTGATACCTGCACCAGCAGCTGACTCAAACCGGTGATGTCCAGCGGTCGCAGTGCACTGCGGCTGCGCACTTTGCCGCTCTTCAGTGCCTGAATAACCAGATAGCGCGCCAGCGTCATATTCAGCGGCGGCAACGCCACGGCGGCCTGCTTGTCCGGCTGCCACTCCACACCGCCTTCGCCCAGCATGATGATTGGGCCAAACAGCGGGTCATGCTCAACCACCACCCGCAACTCCTGTGCACCGGCGCGGTTCGCCATACTTTGCACCAGCAGGCCGTCAATGCGCGCCTGCGGATGCGTTTCACGCACGCGATCGAAGATGGCGTCTGCTGCCTGTTCAACTTCTGCCGCGCTGCGCAGATAGAGCATCACGCCCTGTACATCCGACTTATGCGCAATATCTGGCGAGCGTAGCTTGAGCGCCACCGGATAACCAATCTGGTCGGCAATCTTAGCGGCAGACTGGCTGTCGCTGGCGATCCAGGTTGGCAGCGTCGCCAGCCCGTAAGCCTGCAGTATGGGCTGCACCTCGTGCGTATCCAGCGTGGTAATGCCGCTATCCAGTGCCTGTTGCAGCAGCTGATGTGCCTCGGCGCTGTTTTGCGTCAGGCCCAGCGGCAGCGCTGGCGTTTCGCGTAGCTGTTTCTGGTTACGCCGATACTCAACCTGGTGCATAAATGCCGTCACCGTGCCTTCTGGCGTGCGCCAGGTCGGAATGCCGGCCTGGGTGAATGCGCGGCGGGCTTCCTGCGAAGAGTGTTCGCCGCACCAGTTGGTCAGCAGCGTCACCTGCTTACCCCGCGGATGCGCGGCCACCGCCGCAATAATCTGCGCGGCGGTTTCACTGGCCGGAGAGACGGCGCTGGGTGAATGGATGATCATCAGCGCATCCAGTTCATGGCTGTCGAGCAACTGTGTTACGCAGGCCACGTACAGCGCGGGCGTCGCATGATCTTTCAAATCCAGCGGATTACCGCGCCCGATGCCCTCCGGCAGCAGGGCCGCCAGCGCCTGCAGCGTGGGCTCATCCAGCGTCGCCAGCTTGCCGTTACGCGCATAGAGTTCATCCAGCGCCAGCGCTGCCGGGGCTGCGCCGTTGCTGATAATCATCAGGCGCTCACCGCGCAGCGGGCGCATGTGGCTGAGCGACTCCACGGCGGAAAACAGCTCATGCGTGTCCTGCACGCGCAGCAGACCGGCGCGCTGAATGGCGGCATCCCAGGCGGCATCCAGCCCGCTGGCGGTGCCGATCATCGCCTGTGCCTGATGGCTGCGACCGCTTTTGATCACCAGAATCGGTTTATTACGCGCTGCGCTACGCGAGGCAGAAACGAAGCGCCGGGCGTCGCTCAGGTGTTCCAGGTAGAGCAAAATGGCGCTGGTTTTGCCATCGCGTGCAAGAAAATCCAGCAGGTCGTCGACATCAATATCCAGGCTGTCGCCCAGGGCGATAAACCACGAAAAGCCCAGGTTGCGCTGTTGCGCCCAGTCGAGAATGGTGTTGGAAACCGCCGCCGATTGCGAAATAAAGGCGATGCGTCCTTTCGCAATCGGTACCGGTGAGAAGCTGGCATTCAGCCCCTGCCAGGGGGCTAACAGGCCCAGACTGTTGGGGCCCAGCAGGCGCATCTGCCACTGGCTGGCACAGGCTTTCAGCGCCTCCAGCTGGCTGGCCGGGGCGGAGAGAATAATGCAGGCTTTACAGCCTTTTTCTCCCAGCTGCTGTAACAGTTCCAGGTTGCGCCTGGCGTGAGTGCAGATAATGGCCAGGTCGGGGGCGAAGGGCAGGCTGGCCACATCCGGCCAGGCCAGCACGCCGCTGACCGCCTTGTATTTGGGCGTGACAGGCAACACCGGACCGCCAAAGCCGCCCGCCAGCAGGTTGCGCATCATCAGATAGCCAGCGCGGCCCGGTTTTACCGACGCACCCAGCACCGCAATTGATTTCGGTCGTAACAGCGCTTCCAGTCCACGTTGGCTCATCATTCGCTCCTGCTCTCGGGATTGGCATGATTGTAAACGCTTTTACGCCGGTTGCCGATTTGTCGATGTCAGGCTGCGAGCCAGCTTCAGAAATTGTCTGTTTGTGCGTGTATCGGATGGTGGGGTTTGCCGGCCAGATAGGCCTGACGAAAGCGTTCAAAGTGCTGCTGCAACGCCTGCGCCGCCGAGGCGTCACCTGCCTGTTCCAGCAGCGCGGCGGCCACTTCGGCGGTGCAGTGCTGGCCCGGCGCATGGGCTTCGCGCAGCGTGTAGCGCGACGGTGTCGCCACATTCAGTGACATCACCGGAAAGCTATCCAGCCACGGACTTTTGCGGAACATTTTGCGCGCTTCGGTCCAGGTACCGTCGAGCATAATAAACAGCGGGGGCTTGCCGCCGGTGGGTGGCGTGGTCAGCACCTGGCGATCGGCATCGGCGTAGGCACCGGGAAAAACCACCATCGGCTGATAATCGGCCGTCTGCACTGCCGCCAGCAGCGCGGCGTCGGGCTCGGTGCGCGACCAGCCAAAGGCCTGGGTTTCCGGCAGAATGTCGGCAATCAGCCGGCCGGTATTACTGGGTTTCATTGGTTCAGTATCAAACATCACCAGGCAAAACCGGCTGCGCGCCTGTTGCGGCTGCAGGGTCGCGCACAGACAGTTTTTATGCGGCAGCAGGCAGCGCTGACAGCGCAGCACGCGGTTGCCTCGGGCGAGAAACGGGCGCGTGGCACGCGCTAAACGCTGCGCACGCAGGCGCAGGACGGCATTTTCAGACATAGCATCGCGGACAGGGAAAAACGCCAGTGTAATAGAAGGGCAAAAACAAGGCCAGCGCGTGGCTGGCCCTGGGGGATTAGAGTGATTCGTCGAGCCATTCGTTGAACGGCGCTTTCGGCATCGCACCATTCAGCATGTCCACCATCTCCCCATTTTTGAACAGCATAATGGTTGGGATGCTGCGGATGCGAAAACGCGTGCTGAGCGCAGGTTCCGCCTCAGTGTTCACTTTCACGAAGCGCACTTTGCCGCGCCGCTCGTCGGCGACGTCTTTAAACACCGGCGCGAAGTTCACACACGGCCCGCACCATGGCGCCCAGAAGTCGACCACGACCGGCAGATCGTCCTGCAGGTATTTATCCAGCGTGGCCGCCGTGGCATTCACCACTTCACCGCTAAACAGCGCATCGCCGCAGCGACCGCATTTGGCTCCGTCGGCCAAACGTTCCTCGGGAACGCGGTTAGTTGCCTGACAGGAGGCACATACAGTATTCATCGTCACCTCAAACCGGACCTGTAAATCTTAGGATTGGTGAACATTATGAAAAGGTTGAATGCTATGCTCAATCTGGATTAAGCAATAGGTTCAATAGTTGATAGCTAAGCGCCGACACATCAGGTAATCTTCGCGCTCTCAATGCTGGAGGAACAGATGAACGACGAATTTAAAGGCAAAAGCGGCAAGGTAAAAGTGATGTACGTACGTGATGAGGAGGGCGGTCAGAAGCCAAATCCCCGTACCGGCAAAGGCGGCCGTCCTGCTGCGCGCCAGGAAGAGAATCGTCGCTCTGGTCCTCGCAGCACCCGTAATAATGAAGAGAGCGGTCGTCCGCGCACCGCCCGTGGCGATGATGCCGGGCGTTCGCGTGGTCCGCGTGACGATAGCGCGCGCGGTCGCCGCAGCGATCGGGACGATCGCGGCTTCAGTGATTCACCGTGGCGCACCGTGTCACGTCCGCCAGTCGCCGCTGAAGCGGATGCGGGTGACGAAGCGGCCAGCAGCAAGCCGGTTATCGACCCGGAACTGATTCGCCGTCAGCGTCAGGAAGAGACGCGCGTATACGGCGAAAACGCCTGCCAGGCGCTGTTCCAGAGCCGTCCCGAAAGCATCGTCCGTGCGTGGTTCGTGCAAAGCGTCACGCCGCGCTTCCGCGAAACCCTGCGCTGGCTGGCGGCAAACCGCAAAGCCTATCACGTGGTGGACGACGCCGAGCTGGCGAAAGCGTCCGGGACTGAACACCACGGCGGCGTGTGCTTCATTATTAAGAAGCGCATGGGCATGCCGGTGGCGGAATGGCTGCAGCAGGCGCAGAGCAAAGACTGCGTACTGGCGCTGGAAGATGTCAGCAACCCGCACAACCTTGGCGGTATCATGCGCAGCTGCGCGCACTTTGGCGTCAAAGGTTTGCTGGTCAATGATGCCTCGCTGCTGGAGTCGGGTGCCGCAGTCCGCACGGCCGAAGGTGGTGCAGAGCACGTCCAGGCAATCAGCGGCGAAAGCTTTGCTGCGGGTCTGGAAGCGTTCCGCAAAGCCGGTTACACCATTGTGACCACATCCAGCCACGCCGGTACGCCACTGGCGCAGGCGGCGCTGCCAGCCAAAATGGTACTGGTGCTGGGTCAGGAGCGTGAAGGTCTGTCAGACAGCGCATTCCAGCAGGGCGATATCAGCCTGTCGATTGGCGGTACAGGCAACGTTGAAAGCCTCAACGTCTCGGTCGCGACCGGTATCCTGCTCGCCGAATGGTGGCGTCAGAACGCATAAATAAAAAAACGGGCCGCTGTGGCCCGTTTTTGTTTCTGTCACTCAGTGCGCGCCACCGCCGCCACCGCCCGCGCCAAACGGCGGACGGGCAAACCACACCAGAACCAGCAGGACCAAAAACACCCCCGCCGATGCCCAGAAGATCTCGTTAGCCGAGATAATCAGGCCCTGATTAGTAATTTGCTGGGCGATATAAGCCGACGCCTGCTGCTGCGTCATGCCCATGCTTTGCAGCTGGTCATACATTTGCTGCGAATTCGGATTGAATGGATTAACCGATTCCGACAGGTAGCTGTGATGCATCGATTCGCGGTCTGTCCACATGGTGGTGGTGATCGACGTTCCGATTGAACCCGCCAGCGTACGCACAAAGTTTGACAGGCTGGAGGCCGCCGCCATACGCTCTGGCGGCAAGCCGGACAGCGTAATGGTGGTCAGCGGCATAAAGAAGCAGGCCACCGCGAACCCCTGGATAAACTGCGGCCACGCGGAGGCACCGAAATCCATCCCCGGCTCAAACGTATACGCACGCCAGTAGAAGCACACCGCGTACATGATAAAACTAAAGGTTACCAGCCGCCGCATATCGAGCTTATGGGCGAAGCGGCCAATGATCGGCGACAGAATCACCGGAATGATCCCCACCGGCGCCGATGCCAGCCCTGCCCAGGTGGCGGTATAGCCGTATACCTCCTGGAGCAACTGCGGCAGCAGGACGATCGAGCCGAAGTACAGCATGTAAGCCAGACTGATCGACAGACAGCCGATGGTGAAATTTCGCTTCTTAAACAGCGACAAATCGACAATCGGGTGATCGTCGGTCAGCTCCCACACCAGCAGCACGGCCAGCGACACCACCGCGACCACCGTCAGCACGATGATTTCGGTTGAGCCAAACCAGTCGAGTTCTTTACCGCGGTCAAGCATCACCTGCAGAGAACCAATCCCCACCACCAGCAGCACCAGACCGACCATATCGATCGGACGGATCTCAGTTTTGGTTTCGCGCCCGCGCAGGGTTTGCAGCGTGAGCATCACTACCACCACGCCAATCGGCACGTTGATGAAGAAGATCCAGCCCCAGTGATAGTTATCGCTGATCCAGCCGCCGAGAATCGGACCGCAGATCGGCGCAACGATCACCGTCATCGCCCACAGCGACAGCGCCACGCTGCGCTTGGCCGGCGGGTAGTTGTTCAGCAGCAAACTTTGCGACAGCGGAATCAGCGGACCGGCCACCACGCCCTGAATCACGCGGAAGAAGATCAGCATCTCCAGACTTTCGGACATGCCGCACGCCCAGGAGGCCAGCGCGAACAGAATGGTCGACCAGGTGAACAGCTTCACTTCACCGACGCGTTTTGCCAGCCAGCCGGTGATCGGGATCGAGATGGCATTCGCCACCCCGAACGAGGTGATCACCCAGGTGCCCTGCGAGTTGGACGCCCCGAGGTTACCGGCGATGGTCGGGATCGCCACGTTAGCGATGGTGGAGTCGAGTACCTGCATGAACGTCGCCAGCGACAGGGCGATGGTCATCAGGACTAACGGCGCACCTTCAAGCGGCTTTTGTGCCATAACAGCCTCCCGCGAGGTTATTGCGCGTTGGCACGGACAATGTCAGCGATCAGCTGGTTAACCGGCGCAAGGTCGATTGCCAGCGCGTTACTTTCATACGCGGCCTGGGTGCGGACATTGCTGGCCAGCGCGGCGCCATCTTTGTTCTGGGTATCTACTTTCACCAGCGTGGACAGGCCGATACGCAGCGGATGTTGCGCCACTTGCTGCGGATCGAGTTCGATACGCACCGGCAGACGCTGTACCACTTTGATCCAGTTACCGGTGGCGTTCTGCGCTGGCAGCAGCGAGAAGGCGCTACCGGTGCCCATATCCAGACCAACCACTTTGCCGTGATACTCCACATCATCGCCGTAGATATCACTGATGACCGTGGCGGGCTGACCGATGCGCACGCCTGCCAGCTGCGTCTCTTTAAAGTTGGCGTCAACCCACAGGTTGGTGGCCGGCACCACCGCCAGCAGCGGTGTGCTGGTGGAGATCTGTGAACCGACCTGCACGCTGCGACGCGAGACATAGCCGTCCATCGGACTGCGGATGTCGGTGCGCTGCAGCGCCAGCCAGGCATCGCGCAGCTCAGCGGCGCTCTGTTTTACCGCCGGCTGGTTTTCGAGGTCGGTATTCAGGATCATCGCCTGGTTCGCGTTGTACTGCTGAATCGCCACGTCCAGCTGGGCTTTCGCCGTGGCCACGGCATCACGCGCGTGCTGCAGCTCTTCGCGACCAATCAGATTGGCGGCACCGAGCGGCTCGCGACGTTTCAGGTCGGATTCGGCCTGATCCAGCGCGGTCTGTTGCAGCTTGATGGTAGCCTGATACTGTTTGCCGTTGATCATCAGCTGGTGCGTCTGGCGCACGCTGGTGGCCAGCGCGGTCTGCGCTTTCTCGAATGCCTGCTGCGCATCGGTTTTATCCAGCGACACCAGAATGTCGCCTTTTTTCACCCGATCCGTATCCTCGAACCACACTTTATTCACGCTGCCGGAAACCTGGGCCATCACCTGCACCTGGTTGCCTGCCACGTAGGCGTCATCGGTTTCCTGGAAGTGGCGCAGCACCAGATACCAGTAAGCCAGATAACCCACACCAATCACGATAAACACGATAGCCAGCAGGATCAGCGCACCTTTGCGCTTCTTCTTTTTGTTCGCTGGCTGTTGCGGGCTTTGAGCTTCCGCTGTCGCACTCATGTCGTTCTCCACGTTTGCCATTTAGTCGGGATGTGTTGATCCATCAACACGGTCGCCCGAGTCGAAAAAGCCAGCGTTTGCAACGCTGGCCGGATAAAAGGGGATTAAAATAGCGATTTCGGTGGGTGATTGTGTCGCAGTTCTTGCTATTAACGCGACAGGGAAGCGATAACCTGATCTTCGTCCATTTTATCGAGACGGTTAAGCAACTTACGCGTGATGGCTTCCAGCTGCTCCTGCTCGGTATCAGTCAGCGAGGACCACAGATACTGCAGGCTCTGATGCTGTGGTGGCAGCAGCTGACGTAAGAATTCGTTACCTTTTTCCGTCAGGTGCAGGTGCAGGCAACGGCGATCGTTGTCGCTCTCACGACGCTCGATCCAGCCGCGCTTTTCCAGTTCATCAGCGATGCGCGTCGCGTTGGTGCGGGAAGAACCCAGCGCCGAGCTCAGCTCAGAAGGCTGAATGCTCTGGTTTTCCTGCGCGTCCAGCGTAATCAGCGCCATGAATAAAGTTTCGTTAATTCCCTGCGCCTTCAACATTTTGTTGCGATTATCCAGCAGCTTACCCTGCATGTGCATGCACAGACGGGTCAGGATGATCTCCTGCAGCGGAAAATCTTTGTGGCGATTAGCACGGATGTTTAGCATCTGCTCAATGGGAGTAAACGAGCTTTCCATTAAAAACCTCTTAGTTGCAACAAATATAATAATGAGGGTGACAGATTAAGCGTAGTCATATTTTCCGCCTGTGATTGTTTGCACCGTCACACTGTCAGCACCTGGCGTTCCAGGTCGGTCCATAACCCTGGGCTCTGCGCCCTGACCAGCCGCTTTGCAGACAAAGCCGCCATCGTCATCAATTCGCTAAGCGAAACCTTCAGTGGATTGAATAATTTCGCGAGTAAAAATAACTTAGGTGAATAACTGTGTGGCTAACCATAACAAAGCCAATCATTAATGAACAGTATCGCTCACCACTTTGCATTGATCTTTACGTTTTCTAAACACTTTTCCCGGCCGGCTTTGCTGGAGTAAATCAATGGGTTAATCGACAAGGCACCGGTTATTCCGGGTAACGCGCCAGCACCAGCGGCGTGATGAATTCCGTTCGTCGTCTGCCGTATAACCGGCCTGTGGCAGGGTGAATGCCACCGATAACGCAGACTCATCCTGGCGCAACGGACCTGATGCGGGCGGCGGAAAGGAGACATAGCTGGTGGGAAAAGCGGGTAAATAATCATATGTGGGTAATAATAACCCAAAAAATTATTTCAATGTTGTGTTAATTAACAGGACGTACCAGTGCGCTATAGCGCACGCTTCGCTTACTGACGGGGCGGGAGGGCGGAAAATGGCGGCACCACGTGGCTGAGACGAGATGCCGCGTGGGCTTATTTCGCCGCCGCCATGGCGTCGCTGACCCATTTATCAAATTCCGCCTGATGAGCTTTGATCCAGCCGTCAACGTGGCCGTTGATGTCCGCTTCTGAGGCGTGACCGGCATGCATCGCGGCGTTCTCGGCATTGATGTCGCCAATCGGCAGCTTCATTTCAGCAAACAGTTTTGCCGCCGCCGGATTCTTCTCCGCCCAGGCTTTGTTGGCCACGATATGCATGGTGTTCACCGGGAAGCCATAGTTGGCGCCGTTGGCCAGTCTGGTATCCACTTTGCTCTGCGCGCCTGGCAGTGAGGAGAACGGCACCTGCAGCCACACCACATCTTTACCCGGCTTCAGTACGTCGCTGACCCAGTATGGCGTCCAGGTGTAATAGAGAATCGGTTTACCCTGTTTGAAGCGCGTAATGGTGTCGGCAATCATCGCCGAGTAGTTACCCTGGTTGTGTACCACGGTATCGCTCAGTTTGTAGGCCTCGATCTGATGGTTAATCACCGCCTCACAGCCCCAGCCAGGCGTACAGCCTGTCAGGTCTGCTTTGCCATCGCCATTGGTATCAAACAGTCTGGCCAGCTTCGGATCCTTCAACTGCTCAATGTTGGTGATGTGGTACTGATCGGCGGTTTTCTTGTCGATCAGGTAACCCTGCGCGGCACCGCTGACGTAGGTGCCCTGGCGATAAAATTTATTATCACCGCCGGCGGCTTTGTACATGTCGTCATGCAGCGGTTGCCAGTTGGTAGCGATAAACATGGCATCACCGCCGGCAATGGTGGTGTAAGCCACGTTGTAATCCACTTCACTCGGCTTCTCAACGGTGTAGCCCAGCTTCTCCAGCGCGCGGCTCACCAGCAGCGTCTGGAAGGTCTCTTCGGAAATGGTACTCTGAGCCGGTTTAACGGTAATGCCTTTGCCCGGAAGGTCGGCGGCGGACACGTGCGTCGCGGCAACCGTGGTCAGGACGGCGGCGAATAGAGCTGTCTTGCGCATAGTCATTCCTTATTTTACGTGTGACGTCGGAGACGGGCGACCGCAGCGGGCCGCCCAAAGAAATCAGGCTTTTTTACTGAATGGACGCAGCAACAAACCCAGCGGCCCGCTGCTGTACCAGTGGCGGCTGCCACGGCTGCGGCTGTCGCGACCTACTGACTGTGTCAGGCGGTCGAGAATGATGGCGAGGATCACGATACCGACGCCGCCCACGCTGGCGAGCCCCATATCGAGACGGCCAATACCGCGCAGCACCATCTGGCCCAGACCGCCAACGGCAATCATTGAGGCGATGACCACCATCGACAGCGCCAGCATCAGCGTCTGATTGACACCGGCCATGATGGTCGGCATCGCCAGCGGCAGCTGGACCTTGAACAGCATCTGGCGCGGGCTGGCACCGAAAGATTCACTGGCTTCGATAAGGTCAGCCGGCACCTGCTTGATGCCGAGTATGGTGAGACGTACCACCGGTGGCAGGGCAAAGATAATCGTCACCACCACGCCCGGCACGTTGCCGATACCAAACAGCATGACGATGGGCACCAGATAGACGAACGCCGGCGTGGTTTGCATTGCATCCAGCAGGGGCCGTACGATACGCGCTGCGCGCTCACTGCGCGCCAGCCAGATGCCAAGCGGCAGGCCAATCAATACGCAGAACAGCAGGGCGGTGAGCACCAGCGCCAGCGTCACCATCGCCTGGGACCAGGCGCCGATCATGCCAATCAGCACCAGCGATATCAGCGTGGCGAGGCCCATCGCCGGGCTGGCAATCTGCCAGGCAATCAGCGCAAACACCACGATCGCCACCGGCGCAGGCAGACCCATCAGCAGTTGCTGGAAGGCGCTGAGGATATAATCCACCGGCACGCGAATGCCCTGAAACAGCGGGCGAAAGTGGGTAACTACCCAGTCGATGCCTTCGGTGACCCAGCGATCCAGCGGAATCAGCGTGGTGTGGAACGGATCCAGCAGGCTGAAGTGCTCCGGCGCCGCGGCCGGTGCGCTGCTCAGCCAGTCGCTGCTGCTGGCGGCGCTGCTGACGGCATCGTGTCCACTACTGCTGGCGGCATCCGATGTACTGCCGGCGGCGTTGCCCCAGGCATCGGCGGCGCTGGCGCTGCTGTCAGCCGGTGTGCTGCTGCCTGTCGCGGACCACGGATCGCTGCTGGCGGCGGCGGCGTTGCTGGTGGCGGGTGGTGCGCTGGTCTGGCTGGCGCTTTCCCATGGATTGGCGTTTTGTGCACTCATGGCTGGGCTCCTTCACGATCTAAAGCGCGTAACAGCGTGCTTTTGGAAATGATACCGACGTACTGCTGATCTTCGCCGATAACCGGCACCGCACAGGGTGCCTGCGCGACGTGAGAGAGCAAATCGTTGAGCGAGGTATCGGCAGGAACCGCCAGCGGTGCGTCGAGCAGCGCGTTATCCAGCCCTTCACCGGCGGCGAGTGCCGCTTTCAGCGAGTCAGTGGAGACGACGCCGATGAATTTCTGTTTCTCCAGCACGTAGCCATATTCGCGGTCTTCATCCTGCAGCAGTTTGATCGCCGAACGCGGACCGAAACCGGCGGCCTTACGAATCAGCGCGCCGGCGCTGCGGCGGGCGATATCTTTGGCGCTGAAGACGTGACTGATATCCACGCCGCGGAAGAAGGTGCGCACATAATCGTTGGCCGGATTATTGAGGATTTCATCCGGCGTGCCGACCTGCACCACTTCGCCGCCCTGCATGATGGCGATGCGGTCGCCAATACGCATCGCTTCATCCAGATCGTGGGAAATAAAGACGATGGTGCGCTGATGTTTCGCCTGCAGTTTTACCAGTTCATCCTGCATTTCCGTGCGAATTAATGGATCAAGTGCGGAAAAGGCTTCGTCCATTAGCAATATATCCGGATTAATCGCCAGTGCGCGGGCTAATCCAACACGCTGACGCATTCCGCCGGAGAGTTCATCGGGCCAGGCGTGAGCATAATTTTCCAGCCCGACCTGACGCAGCGCGTCGAGCGCTTTTTCCTGCCGCTCCTGCAGCGCCACGCCAGCTAATTCCATGCCGAACGCGGTATTATTTAGCACCGTCATGTGCGGCATCAGTGCGAATGACTGGAATACCATGCTGATTTTATTTCTGCGCACATCACGCAATTCTGCGTCGGATATTTTGGCAATATCGACGCCATCAATAATCACCTGGCCGCGTGTCGGCTCGATCAGACGATTGAGAAGGCGAACCATAGTGGACTTGCCGGAGCCGGACAGTCCCATGATGACAAAGATCTCGCCTTCTTCAATGGCCAGACTGGCATTTTTGACGCCGAGTGAGAGGCCGGTTTTCGCCAGAATACTCTCTTTACTCTCGCCTTTTTCAATCAGCTTAAATGCCTTTTCGGGATGATCGCCAAATACCTTATATAAATTCTTTACTTCGAGTTTAATTGCCATGCAGTAATGAAATTCCTGGTTAAATGTCTGACTATTTCTTGTTGTACCCTGCGTAAATTTAAGCGCCTATACCGTAGCATAGTGAGATTATCTGACAACCCTTGACGGAAATATCTGGCGTGACACGTATGGCGCGACAGTGGCTAATTCCAGTGCCTGCAAGGGATGAGACGGGATAAATTTTTTCTGAATTTTTTGTGAAATTAAACCGGTTTTGGCCAGAATTATTGCCGGAAGGCGGATAAATCACGCTTAGTCAGGCGAAATATTCCGGCGATGAATGGCGCTAAATAGGTAAAATAATCACGCGCGGAATTAACCTTATTTCAGGGGAACGGCGGGAATGCAGGAGAGGAAAATGAATGAGCAGAACATGGTGGGATCGGCATGAAATTAACCTGGTCGGCATAAATGCCGACCCTGTGGAGGTATCATCAACCTAACCGCTGGGGGCGCGTTCCGGTCGGCATCAATGCCGACCCTACGGATGCATCAATATTACCGCTGCGGGAGGGTTCCGGTCGGCATCAATGCCGACCCTACAGATGCATCAACCTAACCGCTGGGTGCATTTCAGGCGACATGATTAACCCAACCGTAGGGTGCGCATTGATGCGCACCGCTTACGGTGCAATGTGCACCCTTTACCGCGCACCGCACGCGACTAAAAATTCCAGTCCTCGTCCTCGGTTTCAACCGCTTTGCCCATCACATAGGATGAACCGGAACCCGAAAAGAAATCGTGGTTTTCATCGGCGTTGGGCGACAGCGCCGACAGAATCGCCGGATTCACCGCCGTCAGCTCAGCCGGGAACAGCGCTTCGTAACCCAGGTTCATCAGCGCCTTGTTGGCATTGTAATGCAGGAAGGTTTTCACCTCTTCAGCCCAGCCCACGTCGGCATACAGCGCTTCGGTGTACACCACCTCGTTTTCATACAGCGCCAGCAGTAAATCGATGGCGAACTGCTGCAGCTCAGCGCGGCGCGCATCGTCAACGGTTTCCAGCGCTTTCTGGTACTTATAGCCGATGTAATAACCATGCACCGCTTCATCACGGATAATCAGCCGAATCAGATCGGCGGTATTGGTCAGCTTGCCGCGGCTTGACCAGTACATCGGCAGCCAGAAGCCGGAGTAAAACAGGAACGACTCCAGAAAGACGCTGGCGATTTTCTTCTTCAGCGGATCGCTGGCGCGGTAGTGATCCAGCACGATTTTCGCCTTGTTCTGCAGGGCGGTATTCTCCTCACTCCAGCGGTAGGCGGCATCCACGTCGGCGGTGTTACACAGCGTGGAGAAGATCGAACTGTAAGAGCGCGCGTGAACCGCTTCCATAAAGCTGATGTTCGACAGCACCGCCTCTTCGTGCGGCGTCAGCGCATCTTCCATCAGTCCCGGTGCGCCAATGACGTTCTGAATGGTGTCGAGCAGCGTCAGACCGGTAAACACCCGAATCGTCAGCTGCTGCTGCTGCGGGTCGAGCGACTGCCATGCCGGCAGATCGTTGGACAGCGGCACCTTCTCTGGCAGCCAGAAGTTGCTGGTAAGACGGTTCCACACTTCGAGATCTTTCTCGTCCTGGATGCGGTTCCAGTTAATCGCCTGAATCTGTTTAAGTTGCATAGTCATCATCACAGTGCACAGGAAACGCAGCCCTGTACCTCCGTGCCTTGTAGCGCCATCTGACGCAGTCGAATGTAATAGAGGGTTTTGATGCCTTTCTTCCAGGCGTAGATCTGCGCTTTGTTGATATCGCGCGTCGTGACGTCATCGCGGAAAAACAGCGTCAGCGACAGTCCCTGATCGACGTGCCGGGTGGCTTCGGCGTAAGTATCAATAATCGCTTCTGGACCAATCTGATAGGCATCCTGATACAGCTCAAGGTTGTCATTGGTCATAAACGGAGCCGGGTAATAGACGCGGCCGGTTTTGCCCTCTTTACGGATCTCAATGCGCGACACAATCGGGTGGATGCTCGACGTGGCGTGGTTGATGTAAGAGATGGAACCGGTCGGCGGAATCGCCTGCAGGTTCTGGTTATACAAACCGTGCTGCATCACCGACGCACGCAGCGCCTGCCAGTCCGCCTGGTCGGGCAGGGCGATGCCGGCATCGGCAAAAATCTGCGCCACCCGGGCAGTGCGCGGCTGCCAGCTGTGTTGGGTATATTTGTCGAAATAGGCACCGCTGGCGTACTGCGACCGCGCAAAGCCGTCAAAGCTCGCGCCGCGCTCCTGCGCCAGCAGGTTGGAGGTGCGCAGGGCGTGATACGTCACGCAGTAGAAATAGAGGTTGGTGAAATCCAGCGCCTCTGGCGAACCGTAAGCCATGCCTTCACGCGCCAGATAGCCGTGCAGGTTCATCTGCCCGAGACCGATAGCGTGTGAACGGCGATTGCCTTCCGCCACCGACGGCACGGAGGTGATGTCACTCATCTCGGAAACCGCCGTCAGTGCGCGCACCGCCACTTCCACGGTTTGCGCCAGATTACGCGAGTCCATGGCGTGGGCGATATTCAGGGAGCCGAGGTTACAGGAGATATCTTTGCCGACGCGGCGATAGCTCAGGTCGTCGTGATACTCGCTGGCGCTGTTAACCTGCAGGATCTCCGAACACAGGTTACTCATGTTGATGCGACCGGCAATCGGGTTGCTGCGGTTCACGCTGTCCTCATACATGATGTAGGGATAGCCGGACTCAAACTGAATTTCCGCCAGCGTCTGGAAGAAGTCGCGCGGCTTAATGAAGGTTTTGCGAATGCGATCGTCGGCCAGCATCGCCTCGTAGTGCTCGCTGATACTGATATCAGCAAACGCCTTGCCGTAAATACGCTCAACGTCGTAAGGCGAAAACAGCGCCATATCGCGGTTCTCTTTGGCCAGCTGGAAGGTGATATCCGGAATCACCACGCCGAGCGACAGCGTTTTGATGCGGATCTTCTCGTCAGCGTTTTCACGTTTGGTATCGAGGAAGCGCAGGATATCCGGATGGTGCGCATTCAGCCACACCGCGCCCGCGCCCTGACGCGCACCAAGCTGATTGGCGTAGGAGAACGCATCTTCCAGCATCTTCATCACCGGAATTACGCCGGACGACTGATTTTCAATGCGCTTGATCGGCGCGCCGGATTCACGCAGGTTGGAGAGCAGAAACGCCACGCCGCCACCACGCTTCGACAGCTGCAGCGCCGAATTCACCGCGCGGCCAATCGACTCCATATTGTCTTCAATGCGCAGCAGGAAGCAGGAGACCAGCTCGCCGCGCTGCTGTTTACCGCAGTTGAGGAAGGTGGGCGTAGCCGGCTGGAAGCGACCGCTCAGCATCTCGGCCAGCAGTTCCCGCGCCAGCGTTTCATTGCCGCGCGCCAGCGTCAGCGCCACCATGCAGGCGCGCTGCTCAAAGGTTTCCAGATAGCGTTTGCCGTCGAAGGTTTTCAGCGTGTAGCTGGTATAAAACTTCCACGCACCGAGGAAGGTGTGAAAACGGAAGCCCCAGGCGTCAGCCTCTTCGTGCAGCTGGCACAGGAAGGCGAAATCGTACTGGTTCAGCACCCCAGCTTCATAATAGCCTTCGGCCACCAGATAGCGCAGGCGTTCGCCGTGCGAGTCGAATGGCACGCTGTTGGGCTGGACGTGCTGCAGGAAAAACTGGCGTGTGGCTTCATGATCTTTGCTGAACTGGATGCGGCCATCGGCGTCATACAGGTTCAGCATCGCGTTGAGCGCGTGGTAGTCCAGCTGTGTGCTGTTCAGGGTGTCTGTCGTTGCCAAAATTGGGTCACTCCCGCTTTAACATGGGCAATATCGTCGGCGGTTCCCATCAGCTCAAAGCGGTAGAGATAAGGAACCTGACATTTCTGCGCAATGATGTCGCCCGCCAGGCAGAAGCCCGCGCCAAAGTTGCGATTGCCCGCAGCAATCACACCGCGAATACCGCGCCGGTTGGCGTCATCATTAAGGAACTGAATCACCTGTTTCGGCACTGCTCCACGCGCGCTGCCGCCGCCGTAGCTCGGCACCACTAAAATATAGGGCTGGTCGATGTGCAGGCGCTGCGTGGCGTCGAGCGGAATACGCCGCGCAGGCAGGCCGAGACGGGTGATAAACCGGTGCGTGTTTTCCGACTGGCTGGAAAAATAGACCAGTGGAAACATCGCTTTATCCCCCGACGGCAGCGAGCTGGCGCAGGCCGGCGATTTTGTCGGGACGGAAGCCGCTCCAGTGGTCGTTGTGCGTCATCACCACGGGCACCTGGCGATAGCCAAGCGATTTGAGCTGATCGATGGCTTCCGGCTGGCTATCGAGGTTAATCAGCTGATAGTCGATGCCACTGCGATCCATGGCATTTTTGGTCGCGTCACACTGGACACACTGGCTCTTAGTGTAAATAATAATGCGCATGATTCGTATTTCCCTATGGTTATGGTCAGGTTGCGAGATACGAAGCAAAAACCCTTTTGCTGCGAACGTCGTCCCTGCTGATATCTGATAGCGAGTTGATGTGTTGAATACTAGATGTAGTGGTGTTGGTGGTCAAGCCCACCAGATATAGGGTTTTGTGATTTAATTAGTCAGATTAGGGCGAATGCCAGCGATGATGCGCCCTGGCGCAGGGAAAAAATTTTTGTAAAGGGTTTTGCGGCAATTTTAACCAGCCTGACAGCCGCCAGATCGGCGCGCTAATGCGGAGTGACGCGCAAAAAAAAGCCCCGCATACGCGAGGCTCCTGATGATTTTTTAGCGATTTAGCGGCGTGACATCAGCAGCGCGCCCAGCACCAGACCGACGGCGGCACCTACACCCACGCCGTACCACGGTTTGTCATGCACGTAAGCATCCACCTGGTAACCCGCATCGCGCGCGGCCTGAGTCACGCGGTTGCCACTGCCGTTGAGTTTAGCGCGCGTCTGTTTCAGCAGGGCCTGCGCCTGGCTGCGTGCGCTATCCACTTCATCTTTGGCTTCGCTGCCGTAAGATTTCAGTAAGGCTTCCAGCGAATCGGCCAGTTCGTTTACATCCTGATTGATATCAATGTCATCGTTTTTGCTGGTTCGATTAAACATTTTTCGCTCCCTTTGACTTAAAACGTAATACTAAGTGTAGACGAAACGTGACTAAACGCAGCCGTGTGCCAGGCTTTAGGGAAATTCCGAATGTCCTGTGCTGTCGTGCTGATGTAAGGTTGCGGGGCTGTGAGAAGAGAGGAGCAAGCATGTATTTACGTCCGGATGAGGTAGCGCGCGTACTGGAAAAAGCAGGATTCGAAATGGACGTCCTGACACCCAAAACTTATGGTTATCGCCGTGGCGAAAACTATGTCTATGTGAATCGCGAAGCCCGCATGGGGCGCACAGCGTTGATCATTCATCCCACCCTGAAAGAAAAAAGTCAGCATTTCGCTGAACCCGCATCAGAGATGAAAACCTGCGACCACTACACGCAGTTCCCTCTCTACCTGATGGGAGATTCGCAGGAGCACTACGGTATTCCCCACGGTTTTAGCTCGCGCATGGCGCTGGAGCGTTATCTGCAGGGCGTCTTCGGCGCCTGACTGGTGTGCCCCGTCGCGGCGGGGCCGCACACGCTTTCCCAATCCTTACCCTTTCCCACGTTGCAAATTGCCGCGCGGATGCGTATAACTCTGTGTCCATATAGAAGTTTAGACGTCCATATGGATATAAAGAATGCAAACTGAACCGACGCCTTCGCAGGCAAACTTCAAGCGCAGCATGAAGGTGCGGCATCTGGTGATGCTGTCGCTCGGCGGCGTGATTGGCACCGGGCTGTTTTTCAACACCGGCTACATCATCTCCACCACCGGCGCAGCGGGCACGCTGCTGGCCTATCTGATTGGTGCGCTGGTGGTATGGCTGGTGATGGTGTGTCTTGGCGAGCTGGCGGTGGCGATGCCGGAAACCGGCGCATTTCACGTCTACGCCGCGCGCTACCTCAGTCCGGCGACCGGTTACACCGTGGCCTGGCTCTACTGGCTCACCTGGACGGTGGCGCTCGGCTCCAGCCTGACCGCCGCCGGTTTCTGCATGCAGTACTGGTTTCCGACGGTGCCGGTGTGGCTGTGGTGCCTGGTGTTCTGTGTCGCCATTTATCTGCTGAATAGTGTCTCGACGCGCTTCTTTGCCGAAGGAGAGTTCTGGTTCTCCATCATTAAAGTGATCACCATCATTGCCTTTATCGTGCTGGGCGCGGCGGCGATACTGGGGTTCATCCCGATGAAAGACGGCAGCGCGGCGCCGGGATTACATAACCTGACCGCTTCCGGCTGGCTGCCGCACGGTACGCTGCCGATTCTGATGACCATGGTGGCGGTGAATTTTGCCTTCTCCGGGACCGAGCTGATCGGCATTGCGGCGGGTGAAACCGAGCAGCCGCAGAAAGCGCTGCCGCTGGCGATTCGCACCACCGTGGCGCGCCTGATCATCTTCTTTATCGGCACGGTGTTTGTGCTGGCCGCGCTGATCCCGATGGATCAGGCGGGCATCGTTAAAAGTCCGTTTGTACTGGTGTTCGAAAAGATCGGCATCCCGTACGCGGCGGATATTTTCAACTTCGTGATCCTCACCGCGATCCTGTCAGCGGCGAACTCCGGACTGTACGCCTCGGGACGGATGCTGTGGTCGCTGGCCAATGAAAACACGCTGCCGCGCTGCTTTGCCCGGGTCAACCGGCGTGGCATTCCGCAGCTGGCCATCACCGTCAGTATGCTCGGTGGCCTGCTGGCGCTGTTTTCCAGCGTGATCGCGCCGGATACGGTGTTTGTGGCGCTGTCAGCGATTTCCGGCTTTGCCGTGGTGGCGGTGTGGCTGAGCATTTGCGCCTCACACTACATGTTCCGTCGTCGCTATCTGCAGGCGGGCAATGCGCCGCAGCAGCTGGCGTACCGCGCGCCGTTCTATCCGCTGGTGCCAATCCTCGGATTTACCCTGTGTCTGCTGGCGTGCATCGGGCTGGCCTTTGACCCGTCACAGCGCATCGCGCTATGGTGCGGCATTCCTTTTGTACTGTTCTGCTACGCTGCTTATTATCTGACGCAAAAACGCCAACACGCTTTCAACGCTAAGGAGACCGATGATGTCGCGTAACCCCATCGCTGCGGCCCTGACCCACACTGATACCCTGATTCTGGATGGCGCGCTGGCGACAGAGCTGGAAGCGCGCGGCTGTAATCTGGCCGATACGCTGTGGTCGGCCAAAGTGCTGATGGAAAATCCCGAACTGATTTATCAGGTGCACTATGACTATTTCGCCGCCGGCGCTAACGTGGCGATCACCGCCAGCTATCAGGCGACGCCGCTGGGCTTTGCAGCCCGCGGACTGGATAGCGGCCAGGCCAGCGCGCTGATTCGCCAGAGCGTGACGCTGGCCCAGCGGGCGCGCGACGATTACCGTGCTGCTTCTGGCAGCGAGGCACCGCTGCTGGTGGCCGGATCGGTCGGTCCTTATGGCGCTTATCTGGCCAACGGCGCGGAATATCGCGGCGACTACGCCTTACCGGCTGCTGAAATGAAAGATTTCCACCGTCCGCGCGTGGCGGCGCTGCTGGAGGCGGGCGTGGATTTGCTGGCGTGTGAAACGCTGCCGTCGTTTGGTGAAATTCAGGCGCTGATTAGCCTGCTGGCGGAGTTTCCGCACAGCAGCGCGTGGTTCTCTTTCACGCTGCGCGATGCGCAACACCTGAGTGACGGTACGCCGCTGAGCAAGGTGGCGGAAGTCATCAATGCCGCGCCACAGGTGGTCGCTGTCGGCCTCAACTGCGTGGCGCTGGAGAGCGTGACGCCGGCGCTGCAAACGCTACAGGCGCTGACGGACAAGCCGCTGCTGGTCTATCCTAACTCCGGCGAGCAGTATGATGCGGTCAGCAAAAGCTGGCACTCAGCGCCGTCTGGCTGCACGCTGCACGATAAGTTTCCCGAGTGGCAACAGGCGGGCGCACGGCTGATTGGCGGCTGCTGTCGCACCACGCCTCAGGATATCGCGGCGATTGCCGCCTGTTGTCAACCGTAATAAAGCGCAGAAAAGCGCCACTGATAGCGCGATTGAGGCGAGTGAAAAGGCAGAGAGGGCAGTTTAGACTGTCCTTTCTGATTCTGAAGCGGACCTGCTATGAACCTGCGACATCTTCTTCCCGCCTGTGCGCTGCTGCTGAGCGGCTGTGCCACCATTGTCGGCACCGAAACGCAACCGGTAAAAATTGACTCTGTGCCGCAGGGCGCGCGTTTCACCGTGCAGGATGAAACCGGCCGCGCGGTGGCGCAGGGCTATACGCCGCAGACGGTGGATCTGGCGAAATCCAATGGCACCTATTTCGGTAAGAAACATTATCAGGTGATGCTGGAGAGTCCGGGCTACGTGCCGCTGACGCTGCCCATCGAGGCTAGCGCCAACCTGTGGTACGTGCTGGGCAATATTCCGCTGCTCGGTTTCCCCGGCTGGCTGGTGGTCGATCCGTTTTATGGCGGCATGTATGACCTGAAGCCAGCGCACCCGCAGCCGCATCTCAACGTGGTCGGCGCGCGCGGCGGTTAATTTGCACGGATGCGTAGCGGCGCGATTTATCGCGCTTAGTTAAATACGCGCAATAAATTGCGCCGCTACGGTTCGTGCCGAGGGTTATTATTGCGCGGTAGGTTTCACCATCGCATTACCGGATTTATGCTGCGCCAGATACTGCTGCTGGAAAATGCACATGCGGATGGTGTTGCGGTACTCGCCGTTAATGAAAAACTCGTGCTTCAGCACGCCTTCCACCTCGAAACCGAGCTTGGTGTAGATATGAATCGCCTTCTCGTTCTCCTGATCGACAATCAGATACAGCTTGTAGAGATTGAGCACCGAAAAGCCGTAATCCATCGCCAGCTTTGCCGCTCTGCTGGCTAAGCCCTTGCCCTGATGCGCCGGGTCGATGATGATCTGAAACTCCGCCCGGCGATGCACGTGGTTGATCTCCACCAGCTCGACCAGCCCGGCTTTTTGCCCGTCGTGTTCCACCACAAAGCGCCGCTCGGTCTGATCGTGGATGTGCTTGTCATACAGGTCAGAAAGCTCCACAAACGCTTCGTACGGCTCTTCAAACCAGTAGCGCATCACGCTGGCATTGTTATCCAGCTGATGGACAAAGTGCAGATCTTCCCGCTCCAGCGGACGTAATTTTACCGTCATACGGTGTTCCTTTAGATGACTGAATGGCTGTTGGGCAGCGGCGCAATCTACCTTCGGGATAAAGCGCGCCGCGTTGCGCTCATGTCATGCTAACTAACAATCCGGCCCTGCGCCATGCGCGCGGCGCGATCGCACATATGATCGATCACGTCAGGATCGTGGCTGACCAGCACCATCGTCAGGCCATCATTCTGTTTGAGATCGTTAAGCAGATTCAGGATCTCGGCCTGCACAGACATATCCAGCGCCGACGTCGGCTCATCCAGCAGCAGGATCTTAGGCTCCAGCAGCAGGGCGCGCACGATGGCCACGCGCTGACGCTGTCCGCCGGACAGCTGATGCGGATAGCGATCCGCCAGCGCCGGATCCAGACCGACATGGCGGAAGCCCGCGTTGATGCGATCGTCGATGTTATCGCGTCGCAGCAGCTTAAGCGGTTCCGCCAGCGTGCGGCGCAGCCGGTGGCGCGGATGCAGCGAAGCGTAGGGATCCTGAAACACCATCTGCACATCGCGCCGCAGCTGGCCGGTAAAGGGTTTGCCCGGCTGCACGGCGGTATTCGCCAGCGTCATCTGGCCGCGCCAGTGCGGATTCAGTCCGGCCATCACCCACAGCAGCGACGATTTACCGCAGCCGGAAGGCCCCACCAGACCGAAACACTCGCCGGCCGCCACCTGCAGGTTCACATCGTGCACCACGGTGCGCAGTTCATAACCCTGTTTGTGCGAGACGCTCAGGTTGGCTAATTCAATCATGCATCTTCTCCAGCGCCGCGCGATCCAGCACCGGCAGGCGTTCGCCATGCGTCGCTTTACCCGGACGGCAGGCCCACAGCGTGCGGGTATAAGGATGGCTGGCGTCCGACAGCTGCGCCGCCGGCAGGGTGTCCAGCAGGCGGCCTTTATACATCACCATCACCCGCTGACAGTGCTCGGAGACCTGTTGCAGATCGTGACTGATCAGCAGCAGGCCCATGTTGCGCTGCTCCACCAGGCGACGAATCAGCGCCAGCACCTGATCGCGCATGGCGTGATCGAGCGCCGAGGTTGGCTCATCGGCAATCAGCAGATCGGGATCGGTAATCAGCGCGATCGCCAGCATCACGCGCTGGCCCATGCCGCCGGAGAGCTGATGTGGATAGCGCTTCATCAGCTGGCGCGGCTCGGGCAGGCCCACCGCGTCCAGCATCTCGCACACTTTCTCTTTGCGCTCGGCGCGGCTCAGCTTGCGGTGCAGCACCAGCGGCTCTTCAACCTGCCAGCCAATGGTGCGCGTCGGGTTGAGCGCGTATTTCGGATCCTGCATGACCATCGCCACTTTGCCGCCGCGCAGGCCAATCCAGTCGCGCTCGCGCAGGTGCAGGGCGTCTGCGCCCGCCACCTGCAGCCGGTCAGCCTGCAGCTGCAGCGCGGGCGACAGCAGGCCCATCAGCGCACGCGCGGTCAGGGATTTGCCCGAGCCGGATTCACCGACCAGCGCCACGCGTTCGCGGCCAAGGGTAAAGCTGATGTTATCCACCAGCAGCGCGTCGTGGCTGCGGATCGTCAGCCCCTGCGCATCAATTAACAGATCATTTGGCATGGCGGGTATCCAGTCGGTCACGCAGGCCGTCGCCTGTCAGGTTAAACGCCAGGCTGGCGAACAGAATGGCTGCGCCGGGTGCTGCCGCCACCCACCATTGGTCGAAAATCACTTTACTGCCTTCTGCTACCATCGAGCCCCATTCGGCGGTTGGCGGCTGCACGCCCATACCGAGGAAGCCCAGCCCGGCGGCAGAAAGAATAATCCCGCCGAGGCTCAGCGCGGCACGCACCACGGCGGTCGGCAGGCAGAGCGGCAGAATGTGGCCAAACATCAGGCGCAGGCCAGTAATACCCTGCATGCGCGCGGCGGCGAGGTAATCGCTGCGGCGCAATGCCAGGGTTTCCGCGCGTGCCTGCCGGGCAAACGGCGGCCAGCTGGTGAGCGCCAGCGCCAGTGCGCCGTTCATCAGGCCCGGACCCAGCATCGCCACCAGCGCCAGCGCAATCACCAGGTTGGGCAGCGACAGGAAAATATCGGTGATGCGCATCAGCACGCGTTCGGTCCAGCCGCCGACGTAGCCGGCAGTGATACCGACTAACAGGCCAACCGGGATGGTCAGCACCAGAATTAGCGACACCAGCAGCAGCGTCGGACGTGCGCCGTAGATCACGCGCGACAATAAATCGCGGCCGAAGCCGTCGGTGCCGAACCAGTGCAGCGCCGACGGCGCCAGCAGACGCTGTTCAATCACCTGCGCGTTAGGATCAAACGGCGCCAGCAGCGGCGCCAGCAGCGCCATGGCCACCAGCACGATCACCAGCGTCAGGCCGATGGTCAGCGAAGTGATACGCGCCCGGCGCCGGCGCGGACGCACGGTTTCCAGTTCATGAAGTTGTTGAGTCATCGGGTTCTCGGATCGGTTAACCAGGTGAGGGCGTCGGCCACGGCATTGAGCAGGATAAAGCAGCTGCCAATCAGCAACGTAGCGCCGAGAATCGCCGGAACATCCGCGGAAAACAGCGCGTTGGTCATATAGCGACCGACGCCCGGCCAGGCGAATACGGTTTCCGTCAGCACGGATCCTTCCAGCAGCGTGGCGTAGGAGAGGGCGATCACGGTGATCAGCGTGCCCAGCACGTTGGGGAAAATATGACGCAGCAGAATGCGCGCCCGGCCAGCGCCTTTCGCGCGCGCCAGCACCACATACTCTTTGCTGCTCTCTTCCAGCAGCGCCGCGCGCAGCAGGCGCGTAATGCCTGCCATCGCCAGCAGGCCGAGAATCACCACCGGCAACCACAGATGCGCAATTGCGTTGCGAAACATTTCCGCATCGCCGGAGAGCCAGCTATCAATCAGTACAAAGCCGGTCTTTGGTTCAAGGGTATAAATCCAGATATCATCCAGCTGGCCCGGACCAGCGGACCAGTGCAGCACGGCGTAGAACAGCAGCAGGCCCAGCAGGCCGAGCCAGAACACCGGCACCGAGTAGCCCAGCAGCGAGATAAAGCGCGCCACGTTATCGATGACGCTGCCCGGTTTCCACGCCGCCAGCAGCGCGAGCGTCACGCCGAACACCGCAGCGAAAATCATCGAACAGGTCGCCAGCTCAAGCGTGGCGGGGAAGGTGCGCATCAGGTCGGCGCTGACCGGCTGATTGGTGAGATGCGACAGGCCGAGATTGCCCTGCGCCAGATGGCTGATATAGCGCCAGAACTGTACCAGTACCGGCTGATCCAGCCCAAGGTCGTGACGCACCTGAGCATAGGTGGCTTCGCTGGCGTGATCGCCGGCGATTTGCTGCACCGGGTCGACTGGCGACAGGTGCGACAGCATGAAAGTAAACGCTAACAAACCCACCAGCGTCACCAGCAGCGACAGCAGGCTGGTGACGAGGCGGCTGAAGCGCTGCCAGAGTGGCCGGGCGAACCCGGCCGATGACGCTGACGCTGCCATTACTTCGAAACCTGCGCGTAATACACCATGTCCGGGTTGATCCCCTGCACATAGCCCTGCAGATTGTCGCGCAGCGCAATCAGGTTACGCGCCTGCAGGCCAATCACGTACGGCGAGTTCTTCAGCACTTCGCGCTGCATCGCCTGATAAAGCGCAACGCGCTTGTTGCTGTCGGCTTCGGCCGTCGCCGCCAGCGTCTGTTTGCTCAGCTCCGGGATGTGCCAGTCTGAACGGTAAGCAATGGTTTTGCTGCCATCTTCCGGGTTGTAAGCGAAGGAGGCGGCGTTGGTGTTCGGGTCGAAGTAATCCGCGCCCCAGGCGTTGAGCGTAGCTTCATACTGATGCGCCTTCACGCGGGTAGACACTTCAGAGCTTAAGCCCGGCTGCACTTCCACCTTCACACCGCCTTTGGCGAAGCTGCCCTGCAGTGCCTGCGCGATATCAAGGTACGGCGGCTGATTGCTGGTGGAGAGCTTAAAGCTGACGTTGGTCAGGCCGGCCTTCTGCAGAATCGCTTTGGCTTTCTCCGGATCGTAGCTGTAAGGCGTGTCGTTCAGCGCACCGAGGAAACCCTTCGGCAGGAAGGTCTGGTGCACTTCAAACTGGCCTTTCAGCAAGTCATTCGCGATACCTTTATAGTCGAACAGGTAGCGTGCTGCTTCCCACAGCGCCGGGTTCTTCAGTACCGGATTGGCACCGACGTTGAACTGAATGTAGTAGAGCGACGCCATCGGAATCGCTTCGGTCTTCACGCCGGCTTTGCCCTTCAGCGCAGCGATCTGGTCAGCACCGAGGTTACGCGCGATATCGACATCGCCCTGTTCCAGCAGCAGACGGCGCGCTGCCGGCTCCGGCACGTTTTTAATCAGAATGTTTTTCAGCTTCGGTGCACCGGCCGGTGAGGTCGGGTTGGCGCTGAGCAGTATCGCTTCATGCAGCACCACTTTGCGAATCTGGAACGGGCCGCTGCCGGCCGAGTGGGTGCCGAGCCACGCATGGCCGAAATCACCGTTTTTGGCGTTGGCCTGCGCGGTTTTTTCATCAACGATCGAGGAGACCGGCGCGGACAGCAGGCTCAGCACATAGGCCGGGCTGACGTTGGCGCTCCAGCTAATCTGTACGTGGTCTTCATCGACCTTTTTCAGGAAGCTGTCGACGTTGTCTTTGTTCCAGCCGAGCTGGGTCAGAATAAAGGACGGATCGAGGTTGAGTTTCACCACGCGCCCCAGCGAGAAAATGACATCTTCCGGACGCAGCGGGTTACCGCTGGCGAACTTGGCGTCTTTGCGCAGCGCAAACGTCAGGCTGCGGTTATCGCTGCCCGGTTGCCACGACGTGGCCAGCGTTGGCTTAAGATCGGTTGGATTGGCCGGATCGGACTGCACCAGGCGCTGATAAATGTTAGTGAACGCTTGCACCGTGGTAAGTTCAAAGCCCTGGGCCGGATCAAAGCTGTCCGCATCATCCGTAGACTGCGCAATCACCAGCGTATCTTTTGGCGTGGCGGCCTGCGCGGAGAAGGCGGCTACCAGCGACAGCGCCAGCAGTGAGGGAATAATTTTTTTCATGTTGTTTCCTTGCCTTAAAAAAGTAACGCGAGTTTACGAGAGCGCTACAGTGAAGAATAGTCAATTTATGGCTATGCATATGCCGTAAGGTTCTAAGCGGTGCGCTTCAGTTATAAGCAAGAGGGCGTAACGCGATCGGATTAATCTGGCGCACCTTATATCCGCACGCTTTATCAACCAAATCGCAACGAAAATTAAATCAACCTGAACCCCAGGATAATTAACTTTACTTCGCTTTTCGCCCTCCTATAATAGCCGCAACTTCACACAGGAGAATTCAGTTGGACAGTCACCCTTATCGATGGCAATACAAGGCAAGCTGACGCGCGAATTCTTTTGTCGCTGCTTGCCAACATGGCGGGCAGCAATCCTCACCTGTTTCTGATGATTGTTCCCTGATAATGACACCATTGCGGGCTGATGCCCGTGGGAATAGCATCATGCACATGATTTTAAACGCACTTTTTCCTCCGCCTCGATGCGCGCGCTGATCTTCAGCGTGCTGAGCTTCCCTGCGCGTTAAGCCGCTTCAGGCTGCTGCTGCGCGCAGCGTTATCCAGGATTATGTTATTTCACTCGTTATTCAGCGAGCGACTTTCTTCGCCCATTATTTCCGGGAGGTAATATGGAAATTCCCGACAGGTTATTTTTAATTTAATCCGGTCACGCCGTGACAATTAATGTTTTCGACTTGTGCGCCTGGCGCGCAGGGATCGTTATTGCCGTAAAAAAATAAACGAGGAGTGTCATCATGACTGACATGAAACTCAACCAGGAAAAAAAAGCCTGGAACACCGTGCGTCCGGCACGTCAGAAAACCGCACGCTATCTGATTGAAGACGAAGCCGCTTTTACCGCCGACGAAACGCTGCTGCGCCTGCGCAGCGATGCGCTGGGGCTGGTCGAACGCGAAGCGGAAGCGCGGCTGCAGATTTATGGTCGCAATCAGGTGGAGCATGATAAAGCGCCACCGGCGCTGGTGCAGCTGATCCAGGCTTTCAATAATCCGTTCATTTATGTGCTGCTGGCGCTGGCGCTGGTGAGCTTTTTCACCGACTACTGGATGCCGCTGCGCCATGGCGAGGAGACCGATCTGACCGGTGTCATCATCATTGTGACGATGGTAACGCTCAGCGGTTTGCTGCGCTTCTGGCAGGAGTTTCGCACCAACAAAGCGGCACAGGCGCTGAAATCGATGGTGCGCACCACCGCCACCGTGCTGCGCCGGGAATCGGTACAGCAGGCACCGCAGAAACAGGAAGTGGACATCACCAGCCTGGTGCCCGGCGACATCATCTATCTCTCGGCGGGCGATCTGGTACCCGCCGATGTGCGGCTGCTCGACTCACGCGATCTGTTTATCAGCCAGGCGATTCTGACCGGCGAATCGCTGCCGGTGGAGAAATATGACGTCACCGGCCACGTGGCCAGCAAGCAGGCCAGCGCCAGCGACAAAGATGCATCGCTGCTGGAACTGGGCAGCGTATGTCTGATGGGCACTAACGTCTCCAGCGGCAGCGCCAAAGCGGTGGTGGTGGCGACCGGCGGGGAAACTTATTTCGGCAGCCTGGCGAAATCGATTGTTGGTAACCGCACACAAACCGCTTTCGATCGCGGCGTCAACAGCGTCAGCTGGCTGCTGATTCGTTTCATGCTGGTGATGGTGCCGGTGGTGCTGCTGATTAACGGCCTGACCAAAGGCGACTGGCTGGATGCTTCGCTGTTCGCGCTGGCGGTGGCGGTGGGACTGACGCCGGAAATGCTGCCGATGATTGTCAGCTCGAATCTGGCCAAAGGGGCGATTGCCATGTCGCGCCGTAAAGTGATCGTCAAACGCCTGAACGCGATCCAGAACCTCGGCGCCATGGACATTCTGTGTACCGACAAAACCGGCACGCTGACGCAGGACAACATTATCCTCGAGCACCATCTCGATTGTGCCGGGGTAGAGAACTCGCGCGTCCTGATGCTGAGCTGGCTCAACAGCCATTACCAGAGCGGCACGCCTAACCTGATGGATCGCGCCATCCTGCGCTACGGCAAAGGACGCATCAGCGCGGACATGAGCGACTACTACAGCAAAGTGGATGAGCTGCCGTTTGATTTTGTGCGTCGGCGCGTTTCAGTGGTGGTGCGTGACCGCCGCCTCAACCAGCAGATGCTGATCTGTAAGGGCGCGGTCGAGGAGATGCTGAGCATTGCCAGCGCCGAACGCGAAGGCAAACTGATTCAGCCGCTCAATGAAACCCGTCGTGCGGAGCTGCTGGCGCTGGCGCATCAGTACAATCAGCAGGGCTTCCGCGTGCTGCTGGTGGCCAGCCGCGCGCTGGCGGAGCCGGGCCTGCAACAGGCGCTCAGCGTCGCGGATGAGCAGGGGCTGACCATCGAAGGGCTGCTGACCTTCCTCGATCCGCCGAAGGAGAGTGCGGCGAAGGCGATTACCGCACTGAACGAGAACGGCGTAACGGTCAAAGTGCTGACCGGCGATAATCCGGTAGTGACGGCGCGCATCTGCCAGCAGGTGGGCATCGACTGTGGCGAGATCCTCACCGGCGAGGCGATTGCGGCGATGAGCGATGAGCAGCTGGCGCAGGCCGCGGCGCGCAGCTCGGTGTTTGCCAAACTGACGCCGCTGCAGAAGTCACGCATTCTGCGTGCGCTGCAGCAGCAGGGCCATACGGTGGGTTTTCTCGGTGACGGCATTAATGATGCGCCGGCGCTGCGTGACGCCGATGTGGGGATCTCGGTCGACAGCGCGGCGGACATCGCCAAAGAGTCTTCAGACATCATCCTGCTGGAAAAGGATTTAATGGTGCTGGAAGAGGGCGTGATGAAGGGGCGCGAGACGTTCGGCAACATCATCAAGTACCTGAACATGACCGCCAGTTCGAACTTCGGCAATGTGTTCTCGGTGCTGGTGGCGAGCGCGTTCATCCCGTTCCTGCCGATGCTGGCGATTCACCTGCTGATTCAGAACCTGATGTACGATCTGTCACAGCTGGCGCTGCCGTGGGACAAAATGGATCGCGAGTTCCTGCGCAAACCACGCAAATGGGACGCGCGCAACATCAAACGCTTTATGCTGTGGATTGGGCCAACGTCGTCAATTTTTGACATCACCACCTTTGCGCTGATGTGGTACGTGTTCGCGGCGAATTCCCCAGCGATGCAGTCACTGTTCCAGTCCGGCTGGTTTGTTGAAGGGCTGCTGTCGCAGACGCTGGTGGTGCACATGCTGCGCACGCGCAAGATTCCGTTTATCCAGAGCCGCGCGGCGCTGCCGGTGCTGCTGACCACCGCCTGCGTAATGATTGCCGGCATTCTGCTGCCGTTCTCGCCGCTCGGCGCGATGGTCGGCCTGGTGCCGCTGCCATGGAGCTATTTCCCGTGGCTGCTGGCCACGCTGCTCGGCTACTGCCTGGTGGCGCAGGGCATGAAAACGCTGTACATCAAGCGCTTTGGCCAGTGGTTCTGAGTGCAGGAGGCGTCATGAAACAACGCAACCTGGATAAAACGGTGTGCCACCTGCTGATAATTATGGTGGTCATCGTCGTGCTAACGTTAGTGTTCCGGTAAGGACAACAGGGCAGGGTATCCTGCCCTTTTTCGTGGCACACCAACCAGCGAGGAACAGATGAGCCAACAACAGCGAGCATTGATTATTGGGGCGTCAAAAGGCATTGGCCTGGCGGTGGTGCAGCAACTGCTGCAGGCGGGGTGGGAGGTGACCGCCACCTACCGTTCCACGGCGGTTTCGTTTCAGCATCCGCAACTGCAGTGGCTGGCGCTGGATATCACCGATGGCGCGCAGCGTGACGCGCTGGTCCGGCAGCTCGGCGACGCACCTTTTGACTGTATCCTGATCAACGCCGGGATTATCGGTCCGCAGGCACCGCAGCTGCGCGACGTGGACGATGCGCAGCTCAGCGAGCTGTTCTTGACCAATGCGGTGGCGCCGGTGCGCCTGGCGGAGAGCCTGCTGCCGCTGCTGCGCGATAAACAGAGCGTGCTGGGCCTGACCACATCGCGTCTCGCCAGCCTCAACGAGAACCGTGACGCAGCGATGCCGTTCTACTCGGCCAGCAAAGCGGCGCTGAATATGCTGAGCCGCTCGCTGGAGATGCAGATGCGCGCGCAGGGCAGCACGCTGCTGTCACTGCATCCGGGTTGGGTAAAAACGGATATGGGCGGCGAGGGCGCGGATATCACCGTCACCGAGAGCGCGCAGGGCATGGTCACGCAGCTGCAGCAGTTTAGCGGGCGTGGCGGCCATCATTACGTGGATTACCGCGGCCAGTTGCTGAACTGGTAATGCTTAGCCTGCTGGTTAGCGCCAGCAGGTTTTTTTCTTACTCATCCGGCGAATAGTATTGCACGCCGATTTCGATACGTTCGCGTCCGCTCGCCACGCGGTGGCGGTTGGTATCGCGCAGCGAATAGATGCAGCCGCAATACTCCTGCTGATAGAAGCGCTCGCGCTTGCTGATCTCAATCATGCGCGACGAACCGCCACCTTTACGCCAGTTAAACTCCCAGTACAGCATATCCGGATAGCGCGCCGCCGCGCGTACGCCGCAGTCGTTGATTTGCTGCATATTCTTCCAGCGCGAAATGCCGAGTGAACTGGTGATCACCGGGAAGCCGTGTTCATGCGCGTATAGCGCGGTGCGCTCGAAGCGCATGTCGAAACACATAGTGCAGCGCACGCCGCGCTCCGGCTCCCACTCCATGCCACGCGCGCGCTCGAACCAGTTGTCTTTGTCGTAATCGGCATCAACGAAAGGCACGCCAAACTGCTCGGCAAAGCGGATGTTCTCCTCTTTGCGCAGCTCGTACTCTTTCAGCGGATGGATGTTCGGGTTGTAGAAGAAGATGGTGTAATCGATGCCGGAAGCCAGCATCGCTTCCATCACTTCTCCCGAGCAGGGAGCGCAGCAGGAGTGCAGCAGCACTTTATTGTGGCCATTCGGCAAGGGCAGCGGCTGGCGTTGAAATGTATCGGACATAAAGTTAATTAATGGTTAAGGGCGATGCGGCAAGTGTAGGGGCAAAGGCCGTCCGATGCAAAGCGCCGGTGGCGTTTTAGGGGGGCTGTGGTACTGCGTGGTACCCGCTTGCCGGAGATGCTTAGCGGCGCGATTGATCGCGTAAAACATTGCGCCGCTTGCAGGGTCAATGACCCACCTTCGCGCATCACTGCGCAGGCTGCGCGAGGTCAGGTCTCGTCGTGAATGGTGGTTGACGCACCGTTCTGCTGCACCGAGCGGATGCCGTTTTCCGCCGCCTGTTTGGAACTGTACATCTCGCTGGTGGCGATGGTTTCGCCGTTGCTGGCTTTAAGCACAAACCAGTATTTCTGTGACAATGCTGTATCACTTTTTCTCAGTACGTAATATCCCATGTGCTTTCTCCTTGTGCCGGCACCCGATGGCCGGTTCGCTTACTATTCGCGCAGCCTGCTTATTAATCAATCACTGATTAGGAATTTGCCCGAATCCAGGAGCGGGATCGCAGCGTTTTGTATCAATCCGGTTGCTGGCAGGCACAAAAAAGGCCGCATCGCGGCCTTCTGGGGTAATGAGTTCGTGTCTATCACGCGGGTAAAGCCGAGATGTTCATGAATCGGGTAAATGCTTTACTGCGGGAGACACCTTTCGGATCGCTGAAAAATGGCAACTGGAATTTCGGTGAATCTTCCAGTGTCAGGCCCCAGATATAATCACCGATAAAACGAAACTGAAGTGAATGGTCACTGATATGCAATTGCTCAAATGTGCCGGAGTTATACTCATTGCCAATAGTGACAATTTCCTGAATGCCCTGAGAGGAATCA
Organism: Pantoea sp. Ap-870; assembly: GCF_011752515.1. NCBI lineage: Bacteria > Pseudomonadati > Pseudomonadota > Gammaproteobacteria > Enterobacterales > Erwiniaceae > Pantoea > Pantoea sp. Ap-870. The sequence continues at coordinate 189,105 of NZ_VWXG01000008.1, read as the reverse complement.
ATCAGCACAATAGTCAGTGATTCCTCGTAGAGCACGTCATCCGTGACAAACAGCACATAGCGGTTATCAGTGACTTTGACTGCTGCCTCAAGGATTTTTCCGGGGATGATTATGCCGGTAGAACTACCGCTGACTAATACCTCTGATTTCGCCTGTTCGCGGTCCGTTGCGTGTTGCACCTCAACCAAGGATACATCATTAACTATTTGCATCAGCGCCAAATCCATCCCATTTGCCATGCCGCGAGAGCAGCTCCTGCGAATGAAATTTAACTAAGTTCGCTGCGGATTAATATGCTTATGATGTAAAAACGCCTGATGCAGTGCACCAGGCGTTTTCGACTCAAATGAATGCAGAGCAATCGCTGTCTACATCAGAAGAAATTACTCAGAGACTTTCTTCTTCAGATCGCTGGCACCTTCTTTGGTTTTGTTCCAGCCTTTCTGCGCGCCTTCTTTGGTGGCGTCCCAACCTTTTTCAGTACCTTCTTTGGTGCTGTTCCAGGCTTTCTGTGAGTTTTCACTCGCTTTGCTGGTCAGGCTATCGCTTTTGCCTTCGGCAGCATGTTTGGCTTTGAGCTGCTGCTCTTCACCCTGATGCTGCGCCTGATGCAGTTTCTCTTTCGCCGTATTGGCGCCCGCTTTGGCGTCAGCGACGGTTTCATCGGTTGCGTGTGTGGCGGCAAACGCCGTAGAAGTCAGAAGAATGGCGGATAACGCAATAATCGTCTTTTTCATAATATATTCCCTCATTAAGCATCATAGTGTTATGAGCGTAGTTAAGAGTGGCACAGAGCGCAACGCAGGGCATTAGGAATAAACTGTAAGTGAATCGTACCGTTTCTGTGGGCGTTTCTGGCATAAATGCGCAACGGTGTGCCGTAGGGGCCAGCCATGCGCAATGCTGGCGCAGCGCAGAGGATAAAGAAACGATGTGTGCTAAATGCAATAGTCGGCTAGAGAAAAGGCGGGGCAGCAGCGCAAGCCTAAAAGTCGTGCGATTTTTTGTGCAGGTACTGGAAGTAAGACGTAAAAGACAGCTCGAATCTCGCCATAGCCGATCAGGCATGACTTTGATTGAGATTACCGAAGCCCTGAGCAGTAGGTTGATTGACTCAAAAGCTTCAAATAATGCAGACAAGATCATTATAATGTCTATCTGAGTCAGGCCAGGGAGGTAAGAATTATGGATGAAAAAACCAACAAGAAGTTGAAGAAGATTCAATCAAAAATTCGGGGTAATGATTTTAACAGGGCTGAGTTACTTAGTTTCAGAGCCGGTTATAAAGAGATAAATTCGGTTTTTACAAAGAAAATTACCTCGGATATTAACCTGCGTTCAGTCATCGCGATCTTGTCAAATGATGTGTCTTCAGTTGTCGTTATTTATCTTTATATTCTGATTCTTTTTACGGCGGCTTTTTGTTTTGTCGGTGAAACAGAAGGTGCAGGATTATTTTTTGGCATGATAGGTATTTCTGCTGTAGTGCATTTCATTTACACGGCCAGGAAAAATAAATTAGGACTCTTCACCCAAGTGAAGCTGGTTAATCTCTATATTAGAAGTATTTTTTAAAAATCCTTCTTGTAACCCCCTCTTCGGAAACGACAGACTCGAACAATTTATTGCCTGTTTGAGACGTCGTTAACCGTGAATGTTGACACAGCATTGTGCGAAAAATCAACTGCGCCACGCAGGCTCACCGGACAGGACTGAACGCTCGAGTGCGCGGGTTTCCCGAATATTCCGGGCTGGCGGTGAACCAAACAGCCGTGAGTATTCACGAGTAAACTGCGTCACGCTCTCATATCCCACCGCATTAGCGGCAATACCGATCGCTGTCCCTTCCGTCAGCATTAGTCTCCGCGCTTCAAGCAGGCGCAGTTGTTTCTGGAATTGCAGCGGGGTGAGCGTGGTGACATGGCGGAAATGCGTATGAAATACCGAGAGGCTCATACCGGCGGCATCAGCGAGGGTTTTCATGCGCAGCGGTAGCGCATAATTAGCCCGAATGATCGCGACTGCCCGCGCAATCCGCCGGGCATGGCTGTCAGTGCTGCCGAGGGTGCGCAGCGCGCTGCCGTGTCGTCCTGACAATAGCCAGTAATGTAACTCCCGCACCAACTGGCTGCCCAGCACGGCGAGCGCGCGCGGTCTGCGGAGCATGTTCAGTAGACGCAAAGCGGCTTCTGCCACATCTTCTTCGATCTGATCAATGCTTACGGGCAAATCCGTGGCAGCCTCCAGCCCGACCATGTTTGCCATCAGTTCACTAATCACCGCCGCATCCAGTTCCACGACCAGAGAATAATAAGGGGTGTCGGCACTGGCGCTGATAACCTGACTCACGGTTGGCACGTCCATGGTGATCAGCAAGGATTCCCCCGCGCCAAAATCAAAACGATCGCTGCCCATGGTCACGCGTTTGCTGCCTTGCAGCACCATTGCGATTAGCGGTTTAGTGATAGCGAATTGCAACGCGGTAGGCGCGGTCTCGCGCAGAATGAACACCCCATCAACTGGCGTTGCAGCAACGCCCGCTCCGTTGTGGTGTTCATCAGCGTAGTGTCGTGCCGCCTGCAGCAAAGCCGCCATCCTCCCGGCAGAGTCAAATTCATTGTCTCCTGCAGGGCGTTCCTCATACGAGTGATCACGCTTTTTCATATTATCAGGCAATTAATAAAAAATTTCAGATGCGACCATTCTAGTAAATACGGCATCGAATAAAAATATAAAAATAATCAGGCAATAATTAAAAATTATTGGGCAACCCTGGAAGTTTGTCGATTGTTAGAATCACTCTCCCACTATTGAGGAGATATTTCATGACAACCCTTTCTCTTGTTACTGGCGCCAGCCGGGGTCTTGGCCGTAATACCGCACTGAGCATTGCCCGCCATGGTGGTGATGTCATCGTGACTTATCGTAATGGTAAAGAGGCGGCGGATGCCGTGGTGAATGAAATTCAGGCGCTTGGCCGTAAGGCAGTTGCGCTGCAACTGGACACCAGTAACGTATCGTCCTTCCCGGGTTTCGTCGCCGCCGTGGGCAATATCCTGAAAGGTGACTGGGGACGCGAAACGTTCGACCATCTGATCAACAACGCCGGGCATGGGGAAATGGCCGACTTTAGCGCAACCACGGAAGAGCAGTTCGACGCGTTATTTAACGTACACGTCAAAGGAGTGTTTTTTCTGACGCAGTCGCTGCTGCCGCTGCTGGTCGATGGCGGACGCATCGTCAACTTCTCTTCGGGGCTGACCCGCGTGTCGTTCCCGGGCTTCTCAGCCTATTCGGCTGCCAAGGGCGCCGTTGAAATTCTCTCCGTGTATATGGCGAAAGAACTGGGCAGCCGCGGCATCACCGTGAATACCGTGGCCCCGGGAGCGATTGAGACCGACTTCCTGGGTGGCGCGGTGCGTGACATCCCCGATTACAACCAGGCGTTTGCTGGCATGACCGCGCTGGGTCGCGTGGGCCTGCCTGATGACATCGGTCCGATGATTGCCAGCCTGCTGGGACCGGACAACCGCTGGGTCACCGGTCAGCGTATTGAAGTCTCCGGTGGGCAGTCAATTTAGTTGCCCGATGATGGATTCCGCCCGGTGCGGAATCCATCCTGTTCCCTGATGCAATAAGAGGTATTTGATGCCTAAAATGATCATTCATGCGCCAGCAGGTACCTTTGATGCGGCTGAGCGTCAACAGGTTGCCAGAGATCTGACGCAGTTAGGACTTGATTGCGAGGCGCTGCCAGACTCCCCTCTGGTTCGTAGTACGGTATGGACCTACTTTGCCGAATACTCTTCTGATGCCGTTTTTATGGGAGACAAACCCGCATGGTTGCCGGTTGTGTCCCTTCAGATATATGTCATCAAAGGTGGCCTGGATGAGGGTGCAAAGAAGAGGCTGATTATGGGAGCAACCGCAATTCTGGATCGTCGTCCGTCAGGCACCTCTGTCGCTCCTGTCTATGTGGTGATTCATGAAGTCGAAGAAGCCAACTGGGGGATATTCGGTCAGCAGGCCGATCTGGCAGTGCTTCGCGCCAGCGATGTAAATGCTGCGGCGATTTGAAGGAAATGTTTTTGATAGGGGGGCGAGAAAACTATCAGGGAATGGTGTGAAGATTACAGTGTTGCGGCTATTGAGTATGTCTGATGTTACTTACGCATGCTGAAGGAAAGATGTACTTCAATATCAGATGTGATTACCTCAGCTAAGCTGGCTGAGTTGACATTCGGCAGAGCATAAGAAGGTAAGGAATAGAATGAAACAGGAATGGTAATTGCCCGGCCCTGGGTTTAAGATTTGACTCGTATAAAGCGAAAGGAGAAGGTAATGGATACCACCGAACAGCTAAATGGAACGTACTTTTATGGTGGACTAACAAATCTCAGTGCTGGGGAATTATTCTTCTGGATTATGGTAGACGTAACCGCAGAACATTTCACTGGCGCGAAGGATGTTCTGGCGGCAGCAGCAATTTATAGCGGTCAGAACACTATCACCGTCAGAGGCAAGCTGGGTAGTGCTACGCCCGGCACAAGTTATGCCTCAAAGTATTCAAGGAAACTGCTTAGGGATATTCGACTCCCTTTCCGCTTACCTACCTGGATTCAAAATCCCGCAAATCCTTTTGAAGTTAAAAGAATAATGACATCAAAGCTTTCGACGTTTGTAGGGCGAGCTATTCCTGTGGTTGGCTGGGTGATCCTGGCGGGCGATGTGGCGCAAATAGGTTATCAGTCTATGGTACGTTACAATCGCATTGTCACAGAGGAAGATAAGATATGGTAAGGCAGGATATTGAGCAGGCAGTTTATTCACTTCTGGCCGAGTACAATGGTAGAAGCCTTCTTACCTTTCGACGTTATCCTTTAAAGCATTCTACTGATTTGAATAAGGATTTTCGTATGGATCCTCTTGATGCCTATGAGCTACTTGAAAGGTATTCTGAAAGGTTTGGCATTGATCCCAAATCAATTAATTTTCAGCGATACTTCCCAGATGATTTCAGCGAAGCGCATAAGCCACTTACTGTTCAGCTCCTGATCGATTCTGCGGAAGCCGGGCGATGGCTGGATGATTGATGCATCTCTAGGCGCTTCGTTGATATGAGCCTTGGATTGAAAATGCAGAATTGCCAACTGACTTAGCGGTGGGTTGGGGATTCGATCGAAAAAAGCAGAGCAGGCCAAGCTGAACTGATTGCGGTGAGTGGATGCGCAACTTGCGAATCGCCTCCATATGTGAAGCGCTGGCGGAATCTGAATAAACTCGCAAGCCCATGTATTTATGCGTTTTTATCTAATTCAACTTTGTTTCGTGTACCTAACGTGTACCAATTATTGGATCTCATACCCCGTAACGGCAGGGCAATGCTAACGAATACCCGGCACTAAATCCAAAATAAAATGATTTCAGGGAAAAGTGTTCACACTGTTCACTTTTTGATTTTATGCATTAAATTCATTGCGTTAGGTGGTGAATGGTTTTTAAGTGGGATGTACACTAGTCTGCACTGAGGGTGATCACATTAGCCAAGATGACGAAAGTTACCTGAGCCACTATGCTTAACATGAAGTTTTAAGGCGCTAATGTTGTCAATGATTAATTTTACAGCGCACTCATCATATGAACTGGTTCTACTTATGGCTACCGTTAAAATGGTGCGATTACCATTTGATCTATTTCTTCTTTTCTTACATTGTACATACTAATTAATTTCAGTTTTGTGAGGTCAGGGAAATGTCGTTAGAGGAAACAAGGGCTAGGTTGCTAACTGCATGTGAAACGGAAGGAGATCTGCTTGCTCTGATAAGCGATTTGTATGTTCAAGAAATAAAATCTAAAGAAAAATACTTAGCAGCAGCGCTAACTGAACTACATAACTCTAATATAATTGATATCGTCAAAATAGTTAAAGACGTTGATAAAAACTCCTGTGGAAGAAATTTATTTACTATTTTAATTGCCTTTGAAAAAACGCTTCCTGAACTAGATTCAAGAGTTGAAGATGTTTTAGATTGCTTGGTTCATCTCACACAACAGGTTGGAGCGGATGCAGCTATCTCTGGAATCTATACAGCATTTCAGCGTTACTGTAGCGCGGGAGTGCAGCGCCCTAGAGAAAGCATTAGATTTATCCTTGCTCAAAGTGAATTGAACGCCTATGCCCCATTTCTATCCAACTCGATTCTCGCTTATAACTCAGATTCTGTTTTGGAAGCGATCCAAGCAACAGAGGATTTAATTTTCAATAGTAATGAAATTATCAGAAACCAAGCCTATCTAACGTTGGGGTGGCTTGATGTCAATGAAACAAAAGCTAATGATCTTTGGGCGTTAATCAGTAGCAATGCCATTAGTGAGAATGATAATGGTTGTCGTACATCGATATTAAGGGCAATATTTCATTTCGGAAAAAAATTCCCCACTTACTGGCCGATGATAGAATCGTTGTTAAATACTGTTCTTGAGAAGATATCCATCGACAATCTTTATATGCTCTCGGCTGATGTCGCCTTTCAAAGGTTCGGTCTTCCGAAAAGCATTCTGCACCTCATAGTTAAGCAGCTAACCAACGTATCCCCTGAGCACAAAAATCTTATAGATAATATTGATCATTTATTAGTTATGCTAGTTGAAATAGAAGAGCCCTGCCTTGCTATAGAATTATTGGAATCAATTCTGGTTAAAGGAATTAAATTTAAATCTCTGGACTATTTTTCTAACGAGTTAATAACTAAGTACCATGAACTACGTAATCATATTATTACAAAATGGCTTCTGGATGGGGACGTTCAGCTTTGTCGTAGTATCATGAATTTACTCCATGATTCCACGGGGAAGGTTGTTGAGTTAAAAGCAGAAACGGCACTGCTAGATAATGACGTGAAGCAAGTATTTGTAAGTCATAAGGTCATAGGATGGTTATTTACAACACCTGTAGCGGCGGCAAGTTTCATTATTTCCATCTTAGAAGTTGCCTCAGCAGACACAATCAAAAAGCTTGAGGGTATATTGTACTATCCTTTGCTTATAAGTTATCCTGGAGAACTTGGTGAATTTCTTCAGTCATTGATTGATAAAGGAGTTCAAAAGAATCTATGTGAGAGGTTGCTAGAAAAAAATAAATCTTACAATACTAATATTGAAAAAGTTTTTAAAGTTAATGAATTGAAAGCTCCGAGCGAAAATTTAAATGCTTATTGGAGGAATGTCGAAAAAGGTATGCAAGAAGCTCACGATGAAGCATCAAGGTCTTCTTTTATACAAATGATTGCAAAAACCAATATCTTATTGTACGGAAATAGTTCAGTCTATTATATGCATCAAGATGAAGGCAACTCCATACGGCAAGAAATGCAAATGCATAGTTTTTCTCATTCTACTGAAATGCCAAGGTTGAATGTCTTAGATCCCGTGTCGCTAGAATATTTTTTGATGACATGCCGTTGTGAGAAAATGAAAAAATGAAGTTAATTCTTAAGCAGTACCTAGCCTCACTTAAAGAACGAGCGGAATTAGATGCTGTGCTTCCTGATTTATTGAGCAGCATGGGGATGAATGTTTTTATTTCACCAACTCGCGGAGTTAAAGAATATGGAGTGGATATAGCTGCTATAGGTAAAGTAAATGGTGAGGAAAAAAAAGTCTATTTGTTCTCTGTTAAATCTGGAAACCTGACTCGTGAGACTTGGAATGGAAACGCAGATCAAGCTCTAAGACCTTCGTTAGATGAAATTCAGGATTCATTTATCCCCAGTCGTCTACCACCTGAACACAGAGATAAGAAAATAGTTATTTGCTTATGCTTTGGTGGGGATGTTAATTCAGGTATCAGGCAAGAGGTCTCTGGATATGAGAGGAGAAATACTCAAGATAATATTTCTTTTGAGGAATGGAATGGAGATAAGTTATCAGAGCTTATTCAACTGCATTTGTTGAAAGAAGAATTGTTACCTAGCTCCAGCCAAGCTCTATTAAGGAAATCTTTGGCCCTACTCGAAGAACCCGAAAGCTCAAACAAGTACTTCTTACTTTTGATTAATAGGATTTTCTCAAACGCAACTGATCCAGATTCTGTCGCATCGTCGATAATACGTATTAACGTCTGTTTATGGGTCTTGTTTTCTTGGTGTCGTGATGGCGGGAACTTAGAAGCAGCATATCTTTCATCTGAGCGAGCATTGCTGTTGGCTTGGGATAAGGTCAAAAACTACTACACAGGAAAAAACAGGCCATCACAAGCATTTGATAGTATTTTAGATACCTATCATCAAATCACTGATTGCTATATTGAACGTTGTTTAATTCCATATGTTGAATATGAATATGCTCTGTCTCATGCGGTTCAATCTCCATGCTCTATTGATGTAAATATTAAACTTTTTGACGTGTTAGGGCGCTTATCAATTAAAGGGCACTGGGTTTTAGATTCATTATCAAAGAGTTATGCTGAAAATCCACCAGTCGATGGTGAGAGCAAAGAACAAGTAACTTTATGTCTGCGTCTTCAGGAAATAACAAAATCGATTAGACTATTGATTAATAATAACCCGACGCTGATGTCACCACGAAAAGATTCGCAAGCAATTGATATTGGTTTGGCTCTGTCGCTACTCTCAAACAACTCAGATTTCGATGGGTTTGTGCAAGGGTGGCTCTCTGAAATTATTAATAGATGTATTTTCTCTTTCATTAGCGATAATATGTATCCAATTATCTATGACTCTTACGAAAAACTGCTTGAAAATTGCAGCTTAGGTAAGGAAGATAATCTTTATAAAAATAAAGTTACGGGAGCTAGTGTTTTATATCCGCTATTGGCGGTTTTTTGCTCTCTGTATGAGTTGGATTCTTTAAGCAAAGAATTAGAAGATTTTTCTAAAGAAAAACTCTCACATAGCACGTTACAATATTGGTATCCAAATCAACACAGTGAACAGAACATGTACTCGAACTCAGATACGCATGGCTCTGCCTCAACAGACTTCCCAATGAATGGACATCTGGCAAAAAAATTTATTGCACGAGAGTGTCAAAATGCAGATTCATTTAGAAATATGTCAGCTGTGATTAAAGGGAAAGCACCAATAGTACTAATGGCATGTCGTTGTTATCGATATCCAGTTCCTTTTCATTATATTGAAGATTGGCTGCTTGATACCCTAAAGTAAATAATGTCTGCTTTTCGAAGCATAGAAGCTCTTGGCCGACATGGATAATTATATCAAATATAAATAAACCGGCCTAAGCTGATTTATTTAAGATGATTTATTAGGCCCTGCATGCGGGCAACCAATCTGCCTCGCTGTCTTCATGCAGGGTGAGATTGGTTTGTATGCCGTTATTCGTTCGGCGCTTAAGCAGCACGCGCTCGTATTCTTTCAGCGTCTGCGGCACTGCCTGGCCGAAAGCCGTCAGGCTGAGTGGGTGCTGATGGCCGCGCGACTCCATAAAGGACAGATACGCGTGGTAGAGATAGCACTTCGGGTTTATCGGTCGAATGTTGGCGTTACCTATAAACAGCCCGTTCGGCGTGCTCAGCGGCATCAGGTAGCCCCAGAAGTCGACCAGCGGGTCAGCCTGGCGTTTAATCTCCAGCGCTTCGTCGGATGTCTGCTGCGCCTGTAGCAATTCTCGCGCATCGTCCGGCTTGCTGAAGCGCTGCATCAGATGACGCACGATAATGGCCAGCTCGGTGCTGCTTTTTTCCAGCAACTGCGGGTCACGTTCTTTTGCCGGTATGACTTCCGGGAACGTCAGAATAACCCGGCGGCGTGACACACCGCCGCTGCGATCGCTGAAACGCATCGGGTTATTGTTTACCGCCAGAATTACCGCCGGGATGTGCATTGAATAGGCGTCACGGTATTTGGGATCAATTGCCACCGCATCACCGCCGGTAATCGCCTTGATGCCCGCGCCGTCGCCGCTCCATTTCTCTTGGTCTGGCAGGATAATCAGAGAGAAGCCAACCACGCTGGCGCGTTCCCGTGATGATTTTAGCGTATCAATGGTGGCGGACGTGGTGTTATCGCGGCCAGCGAGCAGCTTAGCAATCGAAGCTAGCACACTTTCCCGCTTCCACCTGGACCGGTTACTTCAAGAAACATCTACCAGTCGTAGCGGTTTGCCAGCACCATAAATAACTCCGCGTGGATACGCTCCTGTTTGTCGTGATTATGCCCGGCGGGCCGCGTCAATGAGCGCCGGACGCCTGCGAGGTTTTTCGCCCGGACGCTGTGCGAACTAAACGTGCCGGTGGCAATATCAAACACGCGAATACGGAAGCCAGTCAGGCGGCGGGATTGTTCCCCCATGCGTGGCGCTATCAAATTCGCCTTGTGGATGAGTTATTACGTTCAAGCTGGTGCACATTTTTTCTAACGCCAATGTGTATACCAAACCTATACCTAATTATTCAGAATTCAGGTGGGTTATCCCGGAAGATTACAGGCACAAAAAAGCCCGCAGGGCTTGCGCCGTGCGGGCTCTCAGGACTTCATCGGATGACTCTGGTAATCACCGATGGAGAATTTTGGTGGAGCTGGCGGGAGTTGAACCCGCGTCCGAAATTCCTACATCCTCGGTACTACATGCTTAGTCTGGTCTTTACATTCGCTTGCCAGCTGCGGACAGACACGCCACTAACAAACTAGCCTGATTAGTTTTAACGCTTCAACCCCAGGCAGGGCATCCACGCGATCTCTTTTAGGTTTGACCTCTCTTGATCCCCGTCCTAAGAGCGGAGGCTAGGGAGAGAGGGCTATAAGCAGGTTATTAAGCTGCTAAAGCGTAGTTTTCGTCGTTTGCGACTATTTTTTTGCGGTTTTTTAGCGAGGCCTACCGCACCTCGGCATGCACCTTGGGTTTCGCGAATCCCGTCGAATCCAGAATCAGCCCCAAGACTTGTTACTCTAGCAAAAAATTATAAAAGATTCCAGTGGTTAACGGCTGGCATTCTTCATAATTCGTGCTTTGTCCATCTTCCACTCGCGATCTTTAATGTCCGCGCGCTTGTCGTGTTCTTTCTTACCGCGTGCCACACCAATCTTCAGCTTGGCCCAGGCGTTTTTCCAGTACAGCGACAGCGCGACCACGGTGTAACCTTCGCGGTTAACGCGGCCGTACAGGGAATCCAGTTCACGCTGGTTCAACAGCAGTTTACGGTTGCGCGTGGGATCGCACACCACGTGGCTTGATGCCACTGCCAGCGGCTGAAAAGTGGAACCGAACAGATAGGCTTCGCCATCGCGCAGCAAAATATAGCTGTCGCTGATGTTGGCTTTACCGGCGCGCAGTGATTTGACTTCCCATCCTTGCAACGCCATGCCGGCCTCGAACTCTTCTTCAATGAAGTATTCATGGCGGGCGCGTTTGTTGAGGGCAATAGTGGCTGAACCGGGTTTGTGAGCTTTTTTCTTTGTCATAGTGCGGCGTAGTCTACATCACTCAGTCTGTGGGCGCATCCCCTGTCCTGCGGGGCGGTAAAAAACACACTATTTTAGCACAGCTGGCAAAGGCGTGAATTTTTGTTTAGTAGCTTAAAATGGTATAATTCAACGGTTTTGTGACCAACAGGAACCATTATGGCCCAGATTAGCCGTTCAGCGCTGGTCCCGTATAGCGCTGAGCAGATGTACCGGCTCGTGAATGATGTGGATGCTTATCCTGAATTTCTTCCGGGCTGTACCGGCAGCCGCGTGCTGGATAACAGCGGTAATCAGATGACCGCCGCGGTGGATGTCTCCAAAGCCGGCATCAGTAAAACTTTTACCACGCGTAACACCCTGACCGATAACCAGAGCATTCATATGCAGCTGGTCGATGGGCCGTTCCGCAAGCTGACCGGCGGCTGGAAATTTATCTCGCTCGGCGACGATGCCTGCAAGGTTGAGCTCAGCCTCGACTTTGAGTTCACCAATATGCTGGTCGAGATGGCGTTTGGCCGCATCTTTAAAGAGCTGGCCAACAGCATGGTGCAGGCGTTTACCCAGCGTGCCAAAGAGGTTTACCGTGGCTGACATCAGCGTTGAAGTGGTGTACGCGCTACCGGATAAACAGTATCTGCGAGAGGTTAGTCTGGAAGAGGGCGCGACGGTTGAGCAGGCGATTCAGGCATCCGGACTGCTGACGCTGCGCAAAGATATCGACCTGAGCAGCAACAAAGTCGGCATTTTCAGCCGTCCGGTCAAGCTGAGCGATACGCTGCAGGATGGCGATCGGGTAGAGATTTATCGCCCGCTGATTGCTGATCCAAAAGAGATGCGCCGGCAGCGGGCAGAGCGCGCGGCAACGAAAAAGTAAATTACAGGCGTTAAAAAAGGCGCTCAGGCGCCTTTTTTGTTGCGGCTCACTCAGTCTTCAGTGCCGGTGAGACGCGGTTTGTTATCGATGTTCGTCAGCGTACCGTTGCTGTCGAAGGTCAGCGTCAGCGTCTGCTGCTTCACGCTCTCATGACCTGGCTCCTGACGGAACACGTAATACCAGACGTTGCTGCCAAACGGGTCGTGCATCATCGGCGTACCGAGCGTGTAAGCAACCTGCTGCTGCGTCATGCCGGTGTGAATCTTCGAAACGTCGTTGGCGACCAGGTAATTCCCCTGATTGATATCCGGACGATACACAACGCGCTCAAGGGTGGAACATCCGGCGGTCATCATCAACATTACCACTGCCGCGGCAGTCAGCGTTTTACAGCGCATCTATACATTCCTTTTCTGGGGCCAAACGCCTTTCATCAGGCAGTTTTGTTGCCATCAAATTCTGAACTCTGCATACGGCAGGCTTTATTATGGCGATATGACTGCCGATGATAATAAACCTTTGAGCTATTGGAAACCTCTACAGAGCAAGCATATGACCACCAGGCCGCAAAAAAGTGCGGTGTCAGGCTGCTAAAAGTTCTTTTGCGTTCGCCAGCGTGTTGCGTGTGACTTCGCTGCCGCCGAGCAGGCGCGCCAGTTCCTGCAGACGCGCACGCTTATCCAGCGGCTGCATGTGGGTTTCGGTCATCGCACCGTCGGTCTCTTTGCTGACGAAGAAGTGCTGATGACCACAGCCCGCCACCTGCGGCAGGTGAGTTACGCACATTACCTGAGTCGATTCGCCCAGCTGGCGCAGCATCTGGCCAACGACAGCGGCCGTCGGACCACTGATACCGACGTCAACCTCATCGAAAATCATTGCCGGAGTTTCCATTTTCTGTGCGGTGATCACCTGAATCGCCAGCGCAATACGTGACAGCTCACCTCCTGAGGCCACTTTACCCAGCGGCTGCAGCGGCTGGCCCGGGTTGGTGGTGACACGGAAATCAATACGGCTGGCACCTTCGGCCGTCAGCTGATCGGCATTGAATTCCAGCATAATGGCAAACTCACCGTGCGGCATGGCGAGGGTGCGCATGCTTTGCGTAATCAGCTGGCTCAGCTCCTGCGCCGAGGCAACGCGTTGCTGATGCAGGATTTCGGCACAGGCCAGCGCAGCCTGATGATGAGCCACAACATCACTCTGCAGGCTTTCCTGATCGCTCTCCTGCTGCGACAGCTGTTCCGCTTCATCCAGCAGCTGCTGATACAGCACCGGCAGCGCTTCCGGTGAAACATGGTGCTTGCGTGCCAGCGCAATCTGCCGCGACAGACGCTGCTCCAGCTCGTACAGGCGATTAGGATCGAGGTCGAGCCGTTCACAGTAGTGGCGCAGCTCATCGCTGGCTTCACTCAGCTGAATCGCGGCTTCTTCCAGCAGGTTAAATACGCCGCTGACTTTATCATCCAGCGAGACCAGCTCACTCAGCATATTACGCGCGCTGTAGAGCAGGCTTTGCAGGTTGGTGTCATCGCTGTCGGCAAGAATTTGCAGCGCCTGCTGGCTGGTAGACAGCAGCTGACCGCTGTTCGCCAGGCGCTTGTACTCTTCATCAATCTGCTCAAACTCGCCTGGCTGCGGCGCAAATTCGTTGAGTTCTTTCAGCTGATACTGCAGCAGTTCGCGGCGGGCTTCACGCTCCTGCGACAGCTGCTGATGCTGTGCCAGCGCGCGGCAGCTGTGGTGCCAGCGCTGATAGTGCTGACGCATCTCCGCCAGCCGATCGTCGTGCGCGGCGTAGGCATCCAGCAGGTGTTTCTGGTGATCGGTTTTAAGCAGCAGCTGATGCGCATGCTGACCGTGGATTTGAATCAGTAACTGACCGAGTTCGCGCAGCTGCGACAGCGGTACGGACGTGCCGTTGATAAAGCCACGTGAGCGGCCATCGGCACTGATCACGCGGCGCAACAGGCATTCGTTGCCGTCGTCGAGCTGGTTCTCCGCCAGCCAGCGCTGGGCTGAGGGTGACGCTTTCAGCTGGAAGCGCGCGCAGATATCTGCGCGGCTGGCCCCCTGACGCACCATGTCTGCTTCAGCACGGCCGCCAAGGCACAGGCCCAGCGCATCAATCGCGATGGATTTTCCTGCGCCGGTTTCGCCGGTGATCGCTGTCATGCCACGATGAAAGTCGATCTCCAGTTCACGAACGATTGCAAAATTACTGATGGTCAGTTGTGCCAGCATACAATCACCTGTATGTAAAAACAGATATGGTTTTTCATACAGTATAAACTGGTTTTTTATCCAGTAAAGTAGCCGGCAGGCCTTTTCAGAATAATTTTTTTGACCATCCGAGTTTTGAACTTAAGGTGTTAAAATAATTATAATTTTTTGGATGAATTAAATTGAGGTGATTGGCGCTGCGGCGAATCAGCACATCTTCTCCTTCCTGAATCGGCAGGGCGATCTGGCTGTCACAGCTGATCTCCAGGTCGCTGCGCAGCGAGGAAAAACGCAGGCGAATGGTGCTGCTACTGTTGATCACCAGCGGACGCGCCGACAGCGTGTGCGGGAACATCGGCACCAGCGCAATCGCATCGAGCGACGGCGTTAATATCGGCCCGCCCGCCGAAAGCGAATAAGCGGTTGAACCGGTTGGCGTGGAGATAATCAGCCCGTCCGAGCGCTGGGAAAAGGCGAACACTTCGTCGATATAGACTTCAAATTCAATCATGTGCGCCACTTTGCCCGGATGCAGCACCACTTCATTGATGGCGCTGCCGATGCGCGGCGAACACTCTTCTTTGCATACCTGCGCTTCCAGCAAAAAGCGGCTTTCCACGAAATAATCGCCCTGCAGCACGTCATCCAGCTGCTGCTGCGCGTTATCCGGATCGAGGTCCGTGAGGAAGCCGAGATTGCCGCGGTTGATGCCAATCACCTTGATGTCGTAACGAGCCAGCACGCGCGCGGCGCCCAGCATGTTGCCATCGCCGCCAACCACCACCGCCAGATCGGCGTACTGGCCGATGTCCGCCAGGCTGCCGGTACGCACATCCTGCAGGTTCAGCTCGCGAGCGATTTGCTGTTCCACGATCACATCATAGCCTTTGTCAGTCAGCCAGCGCCAGAGCATTTCATGGGTGGTTAACGCAGTGGGATGGCGCGGATGGCCGACGATCCCAATGCAGTTAAAGTGTTTGTTCATTTAGCGGGTGTTCCTCATAAGCCAAAACGGCCAGGCAATGTGATGGGTTCACTTGAAACCGTCAAACTGATCCCCATAATAAGCCAACCAGCGAGATGAATGTGCAAAACGCGGAGAAATTCATGAGTAGTAAAGAACAGAACACCCCAAACGAGCAAGTCTCAGACGAAATTCAACAGGAACAACAGCAGCCGGAAGCGGAGACAGCAACTGAGGTGGATCCGCGTGATGAGCGTATCGCCCAGCTGGAAGCTGAATTAGCGCAGGCGCAGGGTGGCGTGCGTGACGCCCAGCTGCGCGCGCAGGCTGAGATTGAAAATATCCGTCGCCGCGCCGAAATGGACGTGGAAAAAGCGCACAAGTTTGCGCTGGAAAAGTTTGCCAACGAACTGCTGCCGGTGATTGATAGCCTGGAGCGCGCGCTGGAAGTGGCGGATAAAGAGAACACCGAGCTGGCTTCGATGATTGAAGGCATCGAGCTGACGCTGAAATCACTGCTGGGTGCGGTGCGTAAGTTCGGCGTGGAAGTGGTGGGCGAAACTAATGTGCCGTTCAACCCGGATGTGCATCAGGCGATGTCGATGATGGAGTCTGAAGAAGTGGCGCCAAACCACGTGCTGATGGTAATGCAGCGCGGTTACACCCTCAACGGTCGCCTGCTGCGTCCGGCGATGGTTGCGGTATCGAAAGCCAAAGGCTAAGCCGCTCCCGTGCAACAACGGCCGCTGATGCGGCCGTTTGTGTTTTCAGGGCAGCACCGGCGTCCAGTCAATGGGCGTCTGGCCGGCCTGGCTCAGCAGCGCATTAGCTTTGGAAAAATGCTGACAGCCAAAAAAGCCGCGATGGGCCGAAAGCGGCGAAGGATGCGGTGCTTTCAGTACGTGATGACGCTGCGCATCAATGATGCTGCCTTTCTTCTGCGCGTGCGATCCCCACAGCAGGAAAATCACCCCTTCGCGATGGGAGTTGATGGCGCTGATCACGTTATCGGTAAAGGTTTCCCAGCCGAAACGCGCGTGCGAATGCGCTTTGCCGGCTTCCACGGTTAACACCGTATTCAGCAGCAGCACACCCTGTTTCGCCCAGCTTTCAAGAAAGCCGTGCTGCGGACGCTGAAAGCCAGGAATGTCCTGTTCCAGCTCTTTGTACATATTCAGCAGCGACGGCGGAATGGCCACGCCCGGCAGGACCGAGAACGCCAGGCCATGCGCCTGATTCGGGCCGTGGTACGGATCCTGCCCGAGGATCACCACTTTAATATCGCCCAGTTCGGTGAGACGGAACGCGTTGAACACGTCCTTTTGCGGCGGATAGACCGTCACGCCCGCCGCACGCTCTTCGGCTACCGCTTTCAGCGTTTCCACGAAGTAAGGTTTTTCTTTCTCTTCAGCCAGCACATCGTGCCAGGTCAGCTTCTCAGCCATCATTGACTCCCTGCAAATTGATGTCTTTAGCTTAGCGTGTCCGGCAGGGCAGCAGAAGGGTAAAAATAAGTTGAACAATTACAGAAAAAGTTAATGATAAAAATTATTATAAATCAATTTATTAGAGTGGAGGCAAAAATTCTGGCCAGACGAAATTGATACAGGTCAAAACGAGCCGGTCAGCACGGTGATATACCAGAGCGTCACATAACCCGAAGAACCGCGCTGTGCTCCTGCCGCAGCGCTAAGCCCTGGAGGCCTCTATGATTACCGGTATTCAAATTACTCAGGCACAAAATCCGCAGCTGCTGAATTCGTTCTGGCTGCTGGACAATGAGAAAGCCGAAGCCCGCTGCCTGTGCGCAAAAGGCGATTTCACGGAAGATCAGGTTGTTGCAGTCAGCGACCTTGGCGAGATTGCTTACCGTGAAATTCCACTGGAGCAGAAACCGCAGGTGCGCGTGGAAGGCGGTCAGCACCTCAACGTTAACGTGCTGCGCCGTGAAACGCTGGAAGATGCGGTGAAGCATCCGGAAAAATATCCGCAGCTGACCATTCGCGTGTCGGGCTATGCGGTGCGCTTTAACGCGCTGACGCCAGAACAGCAGCGTGACGTTATCACCCGTACCTTTACCGAAAGCCTGTAATTGATCGGCTGACGAAAACGCACACAGCAATACAGGCCGCGCCGGTGCTTACTGGCGCGGCTTTTTTATTTCCTGAAGAGAGAAGAGGGCTGATTGAGGGGTTGTACGCCGCGAAAACGCGATTTCAGCAGGTCAGAAAGCAAAAAATCGCCTCAGGGAGGCGATTTAATTGCCACGATGCTGTTTTATTCCGCACCGCTCTCCGGTGTGCTGCTGCCGCTTGGCTTGCGGCGTTTACCGATATTTTTAGTATCGCGGTGACGTTTCTTCACGCGCGGTTTCTCTTCTTCTTTCGCTTTCTTCTCTTTGCGCTTCTCAAGCGCCTTTTTCGACGGTTTACCGGTGACTTTAGCACTCGGTGCACGCGTTTCCGGACGCAGCTCATCGATTACGCGCGATTTCAGCGGCTCATTGACGTAGCGGCTGATTTTACCCAACAGCGGATGGTCATGTGCCTCTACCAGCGAGATCGCGGTACCTTTGCGTCCGGCGCGGCCGGTACGGCCAATGCGGTGCAGATAGACATCGGCGGTGCGCGGCAAGTCATAGTTGATGACGTGGGTGACGTTATCAATGTCGATACCGCGCGCGGCGACATCGGTCGCGACCAGCACGTTAACGCGACCGTCATTCAGGCGTTTGATCGCTTCGTTACGGTTAGCCTGTACCATTTCGCCTTCGAGGTAGCTGCTGCGCAGGCCGGCTTCGTGCATCCAGGTCACCAGCTCATGCAGGCGCTCACGTTTGCGCACGAACACGATGGCGCGCTTCACTTCCGGCTGCTTCAGCAGATGCACCAGCAGTTTGGTTTTGTGCTCAAGGTTGTCGGCGCGGTAATACCACTGCTGAATCTTCTTGCGCTCGCTTTTGCTTGGATCGGCTTCAATCGCTACCGGATCGTTCAGCAGACGCTCGGCGAAATCTTTGATGTTGTCGCCTTCCAGCGTGGCCGAGAACAGCAGCGTCTGTTTGCGCCAGCGCGTTTCACCGGCAATGGTCTCGATATCCTGCGCAAAGCCCATATCCAGCATGCGGTCGGCTTCGTCCAGAATCAGCGTTTCTACCGCGCGGCAGTCAAAGTTCTCTTCTTTGATGTATTGCAGCAGGCGGCCGGTGGTCGCGACCACGATGTCCTGATTTTCACTGAACACTTCCGCGTGGTTCATATAGGCCACGCCGCCGGTGATGGTGGCGATATCGAGATGGGTATGTTTGGCCAGCTCGCGCGCCTGGTCGGCAACCTGCATCGCCAGTTCACGCGTCGGCGTGAGGATCAGAATGCGCGGCGGCCCTGATTTTTTACGCGGGAAATCGAGCAGGTGCTGTAAAGCGGGCAGCAGGTAGGCTGCGGTTTTCCCCGTTCCGGTTGGTGCCGAACCCAGAACGTCACGGCCTTCCAGCGCGGCAGGAATGGCCTCAGCCTGAATGGCAGTCGGGCGCGTGAAGCCTTTATCCTGCAGGGCTTCCAGCAGGCTTTCGTCGAGTTCGAGTTCGGAGAATGTGGTTACGGTCATGGTCTACCTCAGTTTGGGGCGCTGATTATAGACAGTTCAGCCACAATCTTCATCTGTTTGTGTTGCACAGGTGAAGGTGAATTCACTTCGCGACCACGTTACACTTCCGGCAGGAGCAAATTCAATGGTCGTTAAGCATGTCTCAGCCGCAACCGCCAGCGCGGGCGATGTTAAGAAAAGATGGGTTCACGTTTAAGCAATTTTTTGTCGCGCACGATCGCTGTGCCATGAAGGTCGGCACCGATGGGGTGCTGCTCGGGGCCTGGGCGCCGGTGGCAGGCGTACGGCGCATACTGGATATCGGCTGCGGCAGCGGCCTGATTGCGCTGATGCTGGCGCAGCGCACGCCGGATGACGTCAGTATCGATGCCGTCGAACTGGAGTGCAGCGCCGCCGCGCAGGCGCAGGAGAACGTCGCCGCGTCGCCGTGGGCGCATCGCATCGCGGTGCATGCGCAGGACATCGTCAGCTGGAGTGAGCAGGCAGAAAAACGCTACTCGCTGATTGTCAGCAATCCGCCGTTTTTCACCCCGGGTATGGCCTCGGCCAGCGTCGAGCGCGATACCGCGCGCAGCACGGCAACGCTTGATCATCCCACCCTGCTGCGCTGTGCGGCACAGCTGATTGAAGAAGAGGGGCTGTTTTGCGTGGTGCTGCCCGCGGATGCTGGCGAAAACCTGATTGCACTGGCGCGCGCCGAAGGCTGGCATCTGCGTTATCGCTATGATGTGGCACCTTACGCGCAGCGACCGCCGAACCGGCTGGTGCTGGGCTTTTCACCCGCCGCAGGCGAACTCGTGCAGGAGCGTCTCGCCATTCGTGATGAAGATAAAAGCTACTCGGCGGACTGGCTGAGCCTGGTAACCGATTTCTATCTGTTCCGCTAGGCTACCGGCTGCAGCACCGTAAGCTGTGCCTCGGGCAGCATATGCGGATAGTCGCGGGTGAAGTGCAGCCCGCGGCTCTCTTTGCGCGCCAGCGCACAGCGCACCATCAGCTCTGCCACCTGTACCAGATTGCGCAGCTCCAGCAGATTGTTGGAGAGGCGAAAATGCGCATAGTATTCATCAATTTCCTGCTGTAGCAGCGTGATGCGGCGCAGGGCGCGCTCCAGCCGCTTGGTGGTACGCACGATGCCCATGTAATCCCACATTAACAGCCGCAGCTCATGCCAGTTGTGCTGAATCACCACCCGTTCATCGGCATCGTCGACGCGGCTTTCATCCCACGCCGGCAGGTGATCGACGGCGTGCATCTGCGGCAGACGGCGCACAATATCTTCGGCCGCCGACCAGCCATACACCAGACACTCCAGCAGCGAATTCGATGCCATGCGGTTAGCGCCGTGCAGGCCGGTGTAGCTGACCTCACCAATCGCATACAGCCCGTCGACATCGGTGCGACCATGCTGATCCACCATCACGCCGCCGCAGGTGTAATGCGCGGCGGGCACAATCGGAATCGGCTGCTGTGTCAGATCGAGGCCAAACGTCAGCAGCTTGTCATAGATCATCGGAAAGTGGGCACGCACAAAGCTGGCCGGCTGATGGCTGATGTCGAGATACATGCAGTCGACGCCCAGGCGCTTCATTTCGTGATCGATCGCGCGCGCCACGATATCGCGCGGTGCCAGTTCGGCGCGCGCATCGAAATCCGGCATAAAGCGCGAACCGTCCGGGCGCAGTAGCCAGGCACCTTCGCCGCGCAGCGCTTCGGTCAGCAAAAAGTTTTGCGCCTGCGGATGAAACAGGCAGGTAGGGTGAAACTGATTGAACTCCAGATTGGCCACCCGGCAGCCGGCGCGCCACGCCATCGCGATGCCGTCGCCGGAAGCGACATCCGGATTAGTGGTGTACTGATATACCTTCGCCGCACCGCCGGTGGCCAGCACCACGCTGCGGGCGCGGCAGGTTTCAACCTGTTCGCGATTGCGATTCCAGATCCACGCGCCCACCACGCGCCGCGTTCCGGGCAGGCCAATTTTATCGGAGAGGATTAAATCCACCGCGTTGGCGCGCTCAATAACGCGAATATTGGGATGGCTGAGCGCCTGGCTGACCAGCGTGGTTTCGACCGCGCGCCCGGTGGCGTCGGCGCTGTGTAAGATACGGCGATGGCTGTGACCGCCTTCGCGCGTCAGGTGATAGCGCGCATTGCCGTTATCCTGTGGCTCGCGATCAAACGCCACGCCGTTATCGATCAGCCACTGTACGCACGGGCGCGCATTGCTGGCGATAAAATTCACCGTCTCGCGATCGCACAGGCCTGCACCGGCAATCAGCGTATCTTCGACGTGTGATTCAATGCTGTCGTTTTCATCAAACACCGCCGCAATCCCGCCCTGTGCATACAGCGTGGAGCCTTCGCTAATCTGCGCTTTACTCAGCACCGTTACCTGATAGTGCGGTGCCAGCCGCAGCGCCAGAGATAAACCGGCCGCGCCGCTGCCAACAATCAGTACATCACAGCTATGATCGGGAATGGGGTTCATGATGTTTAATTTACTAAACAAAAGGTCCCCCGAGCATAAGCCCGGACGCCGCTGGTGTGAAGTATTTTGAACAAAAAACGCGGGAAAATTCGACGCAATAATCAGATTGTAATGCGATTTCAGTAAGTTATGTCTGAAAATAAGCGATTAGTGTTTTTTATACCAAACACGCTGAAAATTCAGGGAATAAAGGTGAAAAATGCGGCGTCATAGGGTACTCTGCCAGCGATTATCGGTGCCGCCAACGACACCACCAGTGCGGTAAGTCGCTACACTGAAAGACCATCAACAACAACGATGTCAGGGCACCGGTACAGAAAATATCAGGTCGTGGTGAACTTCAGGCCAGAACGGGACTCTAAGCGCATGCTTGCTCACAATAAATGAGATGTGCTGGCAGTTCACTTACGCATAAAAGAGATTTGGGGAGACATTACCTCGGATGAGCGAGCAGTTAACGGATCAGGTTCTCGTTGAGCGGGTTCAGAAAGGAGATCAAAAGTCATTTAATTTACTGGTGATCCGATACCAGCATAAAGTGGCGAGCCTGGTTTCACGTTATGTCCCGTCAGGCGATGTGCCTGATGTGGTTCAGGAATCTTTCATTAAAGCGTATCGCGCACTGGAGTCGTTCCGGGGTGATAGCGCCTTTTACACGTGGCTGTACCGCATTGCGGTCAACACCGCGAAGAATTATCTGGTGGCTCAGGGGCGCCGGCCGCCGTCCAGCGATGTGGACGCGATTGACGCGGAAAATTTCGAAAGTGCGGGTGCGCTAAAAGAAATTTCGAACCCTGAGAACTTAATGTTGTCAGACGAACTGAAACAAATTGTTTTTCGGACGATTGAGGCGTTGCCTGAAGATCTGCGTATGGCCATCACCCTGCGGGAACTGGATGGTCTGAGTTACGAAGAGATCGCCGCCATCATGGATTGTCCGGTAGGTACCGTACGTTCACGTATCTTCCGGGCCCGGGAAGCCATTGATAATAAAGTTCAACCGCTTATCCAACGTCAGTGATAACGGCTACTGGAAGGGTACCAAAACATGCAGAAAGAAAAACTTTCCGCTTTAATGGATGGTGAAACTTTAGATAACGAGCTGCTGGCGTCGTTGTCGAAGGATGCAGATCTACAAAAAAGCTGGGAGAGCTACCATCTGATCCGCGACACCCTGCGGGGCGATGTGAGCGAAGTGCTGCATTTTGATATCTCCGCACGCGTTGCTGCCGCGATCGAAAACGAGCCGGTGCGCAAAGTGACTTCGTTGATCCCGGAAGCACAGCCGGAGCCGTCGCGCTGGCAGAAAATGCCGTTCTGGCGTCGCGGTGGCGGCTGGGTTGCTCAGGTCACGCAGATCGGTGTGGCGGCCTGTGTGTCGCTGGCGGTGATCGTCGGTGTGCAGCACTACAACAGCTCACCAGCGGGTAGTGCGACGGAAACGTCGGATGCGCCA
Organism: Pantoea sp. Ap-870; assembly: GCF_011752515.1. NCBI lineage: Bacteria > Pseudomonadati > Pseudomonadota > Gammaproteobacteria > Enterobacterales > Erwiniaceae > Pantoea > Pantoea sp. Ap-870. The sequence goes on along the minus strand of NZ_VWXG01000008.1, from coordinate 166,047 downwards.
GCCTTCAATACCTTACCGATGATGGGTAAAGCGTCACCGGTCAGCCTGGGCGTGCCGTCTGATGCTTTTGACACCAACAGCTCAAATCAGCAGGTGCAGGAGCAGCGTCGCCGCGTGAATGCCATGCTGCAGGATTACGAACTGCAACGCCGTCTGCATGCCGATCAGGTGCAGTTTGAAAGCAATGCGCCGCAACAGGCGCAGGCTAACGTTCCCGGAACTCAGTCGTTAGGAACTCAACAGCAGTAATGAAGCAGCTTTGGTGTGCCGTTAGCCTGCTGGCAGGCAGCCTGCTTTGGTCATCTACCGCCCCGGCGCAGACATCTGCGTCCGGGGCGTTGTTACAGCAGATGGAGCAGGCCAGCCAGAACCTCAACTACGAATTCGCCTATATCAATGTCTCACGTCTGGGCATTGAATCCCTGCGTTACCGCCATGCGGTCATCGACAATCGCGTATTCGCCCAGCTATTACAGATGGACGGACCGCGCCGTGAGGTGATCCAGCGCGGCAACGACATCAGCTATTTCGAACCGGGTCTCGATCCGTTCTCGCTGCCGGGCAACCACATTATTGATGCGCTGCCGGCGCTGATGTTCGCTGACTTCTCACGCCTCGGCGATGCCTACGATTTTATTCCGGTAGGGCGTTCCCGCATGGCCGATCAGATGTGCGAAGTGGTGCGCATCGTGTCGCGAGACGGCACGCGTTACAGCTACGTGGTGTGGCTGGACGTCGATACCAAATTGCCGCTGCGGATTGATTTGCTGGATCGCGACGGTGAGACGCTGGAGCAGTTCCGCGTCATCAGTTTTGCCGTTGATGAAGGCGTGCGCAATCTGATGCAGGGGCTGGAAAAAGCCAATCTGCCGCCGTCGCTATCGTTACCGGCGGGCGACAAAGTGCAGCTCAGCTGGCAACCTGGCTGGCTGCCGGCCGGTATGAAGCTGATTTCGCAAAGCCGGCGCGACATTCCGGCGATGAACAAAACCGTAGAATCCCGTCTGTACAGCGATGGCCTGTTCAGCTTCGCTATTAACATCACGCCTGCCGATAAAAGCAGTTCGCCACAGTCATTGCGCACTGGGCGTCGTACGGTGCAGACCGAAGTGCGAGATAATCGTGAGATTACCGTGGTGGGCGAATTGCCGCCGACCACTGCCAAACGTATCGCGGACAGCATAGATTCAGGTGCGACAAAATGATGAGAGAATGGGCCACCGTGGTGGCATGGAAAGAGGGCGTTGCTACTCTGCATTCGGAAGCGAAAACCTCCTGCAACAGTTGTTCAGCGCGCAAAGGCTGCGGCAGCCATGCGCTCAACCAGCTGGGACCGAAAAACGCCCATGTGATGACTATCGCCAGTCCGGAGCCGCTGCAGCCGGGCCAGCGCATTGAGCTGGGCATTCGTGAAAGCAGCCTGCTCGGTTCTGCGCTGCTGGTTTATATGACGCCGCTGTTTGGTCTGTTCCTGGTCGCGGGCCTGTTCCAGATGCTGTTCCACAGCGACCTGGCGGCGGCCAGCGGTGCGCTGCTGGGTGGCGTTGGCGGCTTTATTGTTGCCAAAGGGGTTTCCAGCCGGTTTGGCGATCGCGAAGCGTTCCAGCCGGTGATTCTCAGCGTTGCGCTCCCGCCTGATGCGCTACGAGTGGAAAACCCCCGCTGATCCCCGTTCGGGCCGCGTATTGCGCGGCCTTTTCATTTCGTCTTAATCGCTGAATTCTGTTGCGATTCCCCGCAGTTCCATTCTTTAACGCGCGGCGTTAACAGTGTAATATGCGTCGTCATTAATGAGGCTGACAGGGTTCCGGGTAAAGCTCACTTGCCTGAATGTGTCTGTGCTCACGTTTTCAACTGATTTTCTACGTGAAGATATTCATATAAATGAAGCACATACGAAATTTCTCCATTATCGCTCACATTGACCACGGCAAATCAACGCTCTCTGACCGTTTGATTCAGATTTGCGGTGGCCTGAGCGATCGTGAGATGGCGGCGCAGGTTCTGGATTCGATGGATCTGGAGCGCGAGCGCGGCATCACCATTAAAGCGCAGAGCGTTACGCTCGATTACCACGCGCCAAACGGTGAAACTTACCAGCTCAATTTTATCGACACCCCAGGCCATGTTGACTTCTCTTATGAAGTTTCCCGCTCGCTGGCGGCCTGTGAAGGGGCATTGCTGGTGGTTGATGCAGGTCAGGGCGTTGAAGCGCAGACCCTGGCGAACTGCTACACCGCCATGGAAATGGATCTGGAAGTGGTACCGGTACTGAACAAGATCGACCTGCCTGCGGCTGACCCGGAGCGCGTGGCGGAAGAGATTGAAGATATAGTCGGCATTGACGCCGCGGATGCGGTGCGTTGCTCGGCGAAAACCGGCGTCGGCGTACCGGATGTGCTGGAGCGTCTGGTGCGGGATATTCCGCCGCCGGAAGGTGATGCGGAAGGCCCGCTGCAGGCGCTGATCATCGACTCCTGGTTTGATAACTACCTCGGTGTGGTGTCGCTGATCCGTATTAAAAACGGCACGCTGCGCAAAGGCGATAAAGTGAAGGTAATGAGTACCGGCCAGGTGTACAACGCTGACCGCCTCGGCATTTTCACGCCAAAACAAATTGACCGTACCGAGCTGAAGTGTGGCGAGGTAGGCTGGCTGGTGTGCGCCATCAAAGACATCCTCGGCGCGCCGGTGGGCGATACCCTGACGCTGCAGCGCAATCCAGCGGATAAAGCGCTGCCGGGCTTCAAAAAAGTGAAGCCGCAGGTGTATGCCGGTCTGTTCCCGGTAAGCTCCGACGACTACGAAGCTTTCCGTGATGCATTAGGCAAGCTGAGCCTGAACGACGCCTCACTGTTCTATGAGCCAGAGAGCTCCACAGCGCTGGGCTTTGGCTTCCGCTGTGGCTTCCTCGGCCTGCTGCACATGGAGATCATCCAGGAGCGTCTGGAGCGTGAATACGATCTCGACCTGATCACCACCGCGCCAACGGTTGTGTACGAAGTGGAAACCACTGACGGAGAAGTGGTGTACGTCGACAGCCCATCGAAGCTGCCGCCGCTGAATAATATTGCTGAACTGCGCGAACCGATCGCTGAGTGTCATATGCTGCTGCCGCAGGAGTTTCTGGGCAACGTCATTACGCTGTGTATCGAAAAACGCGGTGTGCAGACTAACATGGTTTACCACGGCAAACAGGTTGCGCTGACCTATGAGATTCCGATGGCAGAAGTGGTACTCGACTTCTTCGACCGTCTGAAATCAACGTCGCGCGGCTATGCGTCGCTGGACTATAACTTCAAACGTTTCCAGACCTCTGACATGGTGCGCGTCGACGTCCTGATTAACTCAGAACGCGTTGATGCGCTGGCGCTGATTACGCACCGTGATAACTCACAGTATCGTGGCCGCGAGCTGGTGGAGAAGATGAAAGATCTGATCCCGCGCCAGCAGTTCGATATTGCGATTCAGGCAGCAATCGGCAACCACATTATCGCTCGCTCAACAGTGAAGCAGCTGCGTAAAAACGTCCTGGCGAAATGCTATGGCGGTGACGTCAGCCGTAAGAAAAAGCTGTTGCAGAAGCAGAAAGAAGGTAAGAAGCGAATGAAGCAGGTCGGCAACGTTGAGCTGCCGCAGGAAGCATTCCTTGCCATTCTGCATGTCGGTAAAGACAGCAAATAAGGAACTTTAATGGCTAACATGTTCGCCCTGATTCTGGTGATTGCCACTCTGTTAACCGGCATCATCTGGTGTATCGATCGCTTTAAGTGGGCCCCGGCGCGCCGGGCAAAGCAGGCGGCGGCACAGGCTCAGGCAGGTAATTCGCTCGACAGCAAAACGCTGGCCAAAGTGGCCGCGCAGCCGGGCTGGGTTGAAACCGCAGCGTCGGTGTTCCCGGTGCTGGCGGTGGTACTGATCGTGCGCTCGTTTATCTTCGAACCGTTTCAGATCCCTTCTGGCTCGATGATGCCGACGCTGCTGATTGGCGACTTCATCCTGGTGGAGAAATTTGCTTACGGCATCAAAGATCCGATCACGCAAACCACGCTGATCCCGACCGGCCATCCGCAGCGCGGAGATGTCGCGGTGTTCAAATACCCGAAGGATCCGAGCGTGGATTACATCAAACGCGTGATCGGTCTGCCGGGCGACAAAGTGATGTTTGATCCTTACAGCAAAACCCTGACCATCAACCCAGGCTGCGGCACGGGCAAGTGTGACACGGCGCTGCCGGTGACCTATACCAACATTGAGCCGAGCGATTTCATCCAGACCTTCAGCGGCTTTGATGGTAACGAAACCGGCAACGGTTTCTACCAGGTGCCGCAGGGCGAAACGCTGCGGGGCGGCCTGCGTCTTGGCACGCGCAAAGAGACGCTGGGCAACGTCACGCACGATATCCTGCTGGTGAACGAAGCGCAGAGCCAGGCGAGCATGTATTATCAGCAGCCGGGTCAGCCGCAGGCCACGTGGATTGTGCCGCAGGGGCAATACTTCATGATGGGCGATAACCGTGATAACAGCGCCGACAGCCGCTACTGGGGCTTTGTGCCCGAGAAGAATCTGGTCGGCAAAGCGGTTGCTATCTGGATGAGCTTTGAGAAACAGGAAGGACAGTGGCCGACCGGCGTGCGACTGAGTCGCATTGGCGGTATTCACTGATTTAAAAACGGTTGGCTTCCTGCGAGTCAGGGAGCCACTGCACACCAAACAGAACGAGCTGGACCTTCAGCCCTGTTTGGTATGCAGAGTCACAGACGCACAGAACAACTGGAATCGCATGAACCCCATCCTCATTAACAAGCTGCAGCGCAAACTGGGCTACACTTTTACTCATCCGGAATTACTGCAGCAGGCTCTGACTCACCGCAGCGCCAGCAGCAAACATAACGAGCGTCTTGAATTTCTTGGCGATTCTATCCTCAGCTATGTGATTGCCAACGCGCTGTATCACCGCTTTCCGCGCGTGGACGAAGGCGACATGAGCCGCATGCGTGCCACGCTGGTACGCGGCAACACGCTGGCCGAAATGGCGCGCGAGTTTGAGCTGGGCGAATGTCTGCGTCTGGGGCCGGGCGAGCTGAAAAGCGGTGGGTTCCGCCGGGAATCCATCCTCGCGGATACCGTGGAAGCGCTGATCGGTGGCATCTTTCTCGACAGCAATATTCAGACGGTCGAGAAGCTGATTCTCGACTGGTACCAGAATCGCCTTGAGCAGATCAGCCCGGGCGATAAGCAAAAAGATCCGAAAACGCGCCTGCAGGAGTATCTGCAGGGCCGTCATCTGCCGCTGCCGTCTTATCTGGTGGTACAGGTGCGTGGCGAAGCGCACGATCAGGAATTCACCATTCACTGTCAGGTGAGTGGGATGGCTGAACCGGTGGTGGGCGTGGGCTCCAGCCGCCGTAAAGCAGAGCAGGCCGCCGCCGAACAGGCGTTAATCAAGCTCGGCCTCGAATAAATTGTCATTTCGCAGCCTCAGCAGTGAGGCTGCCCAATCAGGACCCGAATGAGCGAACTCGAAACATACAGCGGCTTTATCGCGATTGTCGGCCGGCCTAACGTCGGCAAATCCACCTTACTGAACCAGCTGCTGGGGCAGAAGGTGTCGATCACCTCGCGCAAGCCGCAAACCACGCGCCACCGCATCATGGGTATTCATACCGAAGGCGCTTATCAGGCGATCTACGTGGATACACCCGGCCTGCACATGGAAGAGAAGCGGGCGATCAACCGCCTGATGAACCGTGCTGCCAGCAGCTCCATCGGTGACGTTGAGCTGGTAATTTTTGTGGTGGAAGGCACGCGCTGGACGCCTGACGATGAGATGGTGCTGAACAAGCTGCGTGATGGCAAAGTGCCGGTGGTGCTGGCGGTGAACAAAGTAGACAACATCCAGGATAAAAGCATCCTGCTGCCGCACCTGCAGTTCCTCAGCCAGCAGATGAACTTCCTCGAGATCGTGCCGATCTCCGCCGAAACCGGTAAAAACGTGGATGCGATTGCGGAGATCGCCCGCAAGCGCCTGCCGCTGTCGGATCACCACTTCCCGGAAGACTACATCACCGATCGCTCGCAGCGATTCATGGCCTCAGAAATCATCCGTGAAAAACTGATGCGCTTCCTCGGCGCCGAGTTACCGTATTCGGTAACTGTGGAGATCGAGCAGTTCGTCTCTAATGAGCGCGGCGGCTATGACATCAACGGTTTGATTCTGGTCGAGCGCGAAGGGCAGAAGAAGATGGTGATTGGCAACAAAGGTGCCAAAATCAAAACCATCGGTATCGAAGCGCGTAAAGACATGGAAGAGATGTTCGAGGCGAAAGTCCATCTTGAGCTGTGGGTCAAAGTGAAATCGGGCTGGGCGGACGACGAACGTGCGCTGCGCAGCCTGGGTTATACAGACGACTAATTGATGGAAGGCTGGCAACGCGCCTTTGTGCTGCATAGTCGCCCTTACAGCGAAACCAGCCTGCTGCTCGACCTGTTCAGCGAAAGTCAGGGACGCGTCCGCGTCCTTGCCAAGGGCGCACGCTCGCGCCGTTCACAGCTTAAAGGCGCACTGCAACCCTTCACACCGCTACTGGTGCGCTGGGGCGGCCGTGGCGAAGTCAAAACCCTGCGTAACGCCGAAGCGGTGTCGCTGGCGCTGCCGCTCAGCGGCATCACGCTCTACTGCGGCCTGTATGTTAACGAGCTGCTGTCGCGGGTGCTGGAGCAGGAAATTCCCTTCTCCGAACTGTTCTTCGATTATCTCTCCTGTATCCAGACGCTGGCGGCGGCCAATGGTTCGCCCGAGCCAGCGCTGCGCCGTTTTGAGCTGGCACTGCTGGGCCATCTGGGCTACGGCGTTGACTTTCTGCACTGCGCCGGCAGCGGCGAGGCGGTCGACGACAGCATGACCTACAGCTATCGCGAAGAGAAAGGCTTTATCGCCAGTCTGGTGGTCAATCAGCGCAGTTTCACCGGCCGCCAGCTGCGTGCGCTGTGGGAGCGCGAATTTCCCGATGCTGATACGCTGCGTGCCGCCAAACGCTTCACGCGCATGGCGCTGAAACCTTATCTGGGCGGTAAGCCGCTGAAGAGCCAGGAGCTGTTCCGTCAGTTTGTGCCGAAAAAACGACCGAACGTGGCAAACGACGAGCGCGGGTGATGCACCTGACAGGCTCCGCGCGTTACACTGCAAACATACTGAACACATTTAAGGATTGTCATGGCTGAGTTGCTGTTAGGGGTCAACATCGATCACATCGCCACCGTACGTAACGCGCGTGGCACAAACTATCCCGATCCGGTACAGGCCGCGTTTGTCGCGGAGCAGGCGGGCGCAGACGGCATTACCGTGCACCTGCGTGAAGACCGCCGTCATATCACCGACCGCGACGTGCGGATTCTGCGCGACACCATTCATACCCGCATGAATCTTGAGATGGCAGTCACCGACGAAATGGTGGGCATCGCCTGCGACATCAAACCGCATTTTGTCTGCCTGGTGCCGGAAAAGCGCCAGGAAGTGACCACCGAAGGCGGCCTTGATGTGGCCGGTCAGCAGGACAAGGTCAACGCGGCAGTCAAACAGCTGAGCGAGGCGGGCATTCTGGTGTCGCTGTTTATTGATGCCGATCAGCGCCAGATTGAAGCGGCGGTCGCCAGCGGTGCGCCTTACATTGAAATCCATACTGGCGCCTATGCTGAAGCAGCGGAAGGGCTGGCGCGCGATGCCGAACTGGCGCGTATCGCCAGCGCTGCGACCTTTGCCGCCAGTCGCGGCCTGAAGGTGAATGCTGGCCACGGTCTGACGTATCACAACGTCCAGCCGATTGCTGCGCTGCCGGAAATGCATGAGCTGAACATTGGTCACGCGATTATCGGTCGTGCGCTGTTCAGCGGTCTTGCAGCAGCGGTCAGCGATATGAAAGCGCTGATGCGGGAAGCGCGCCGCTAATGGCCATTCTGGGGCTGGGCAGCGATATCGTCGAGATCGAGCGTATCGCCGGCGTGATTGAACGCTCCGGCGATCGTCTGGCGCGCCGCGTGCTGAGCGAAGCTGAGTGGCAGCAGTATCAGGCGCATCAGCAGCCGGTGCGCTTCCTCGCCAAACGTTTTGCGGTGAAAGAGGCGGCGGCAAAAGCGTTCGGCACCGGCATTCGCGGCGGCTTAGCGTTCAATCAGTTTGAAGTGTACAACGATGCGCTGGGGAAGCCTGGCCTGCGTTTCTTTGAACAGGCCAAAGTGATTGCCAGCCAGCTGGGCGTGCAGCATGTGCACGTCACGCTGGCCGACGAGCGCCACTACGCCTGCGCCACGGTGATTATCGAAGATTAAGCGTGCAGCAGCACAAATTTCTCCCACAGCGCGTCGCGACTTTCCACGTGCTGCGGGTCTGAAAGGATAGTGTTATCAATCGGGCAGACGCTCTGACAGGTCGGCTCATCATAATGACCCACGCACTCGGTGCAGCGGTCAGCGTCGATCTGATAGATCGATTCACCCATGCTAATCGCCTGGTTCGGGCACTCAGGCTCGCACATGTCGCAGTTAATGCAGCGCTCAGTAATTATCAGTGCCATTGCATAAGCTCATCAGTTGCTTGTTTTCATTGCATGTTTCTTGGTTAATTCCGCTCTCTGGCGCAAAACGCCTGCTGAAATAGCGCTTTGCAGTGTGATTGTTCAATCGATGCAGGCGTAAACCAGCGGGGCGTTCCGCTGAGCGGCACGCATATTATCACGCCGGGTGGCGTTCAAAAAATGACTTAGCGTAGTATTCAGCCGCCAGCCGATCTGATGTCGCGCCATAGCCAGTAAACCACGCAACGGTAAGCAGAGCCGTTGCGTGGTAAGCGAAATAGTGGCGGCGCTGGCCTTTATTTTACCGGTGCCAGCACGTGGGTGGCATCCAGCGTCAGACAGTCACCTGGACATTGATCGCTGCCGTAGATAACGGGCGCCTTTGGCAAGGAAAACTTCATCGCGTGCTCTTTTTTAATCGCGTCGGCCATACCGGCAAAGGACCATGGCATACCCAGCGAAAGCGAACCGAACTCATCGTATTTTTTGGATTTTGCGACAGCAGGTAAGTTGTCACTATCGATACGATAATAAAGCTGGCCAGAATATTCTGCAGGCACGTTCTCTATGATTGCGTTGCTTAACAACTGATACTCGCGCTGCTGAGGCGTAGAAAAGCCCTTCTTAATATTCAGCATGCATGAGAGCACTGCAATAACGAGGCAAACGATACTGGCAGACGTGGTTATCTTCAGCTTATTAAAGATCACGAATAAGCCAGCAATGAAGGCTGAGGTAGTGATTAACGACAGCGCGATAACCGTGCGATAGGCTGCCCAGTCTTCGCTCACCAAAAGATTAGGAATGCCCGCCGCGACCAGGAAAAACAGGAACAGAAAAGCTTTATGCGGTTTGAAATCGGGTGCCTTCACAATGCCCACGATGATCAGTGAGCAGGAGATGATAATGCTGACAATCGAGCGCCCGGTATCAAAGTTGCACAGCGCATTTCTGAGCGGCTCAGCGATAAACCAGGTGATTTTTTTCAGCGGCGCTAAGGTGATATTGGTTCTGGCCAGTACTTCATTAAACAGCACGAGCGGCAGAACTTTCGCCAGCACCAGCGCCATCACCATGCCAAATCCCAGCATCAACATCAGCTTGATCACCGCGCTGCGCTGATAATTATTCCGGGTCATGCCCAGATCGAGCAGGGCAAAGAATAAAAAGCTCATGGCTGCGGGTTGGTAAATCGCAAAGGAAAGCGTCAGGCAAATAGCCGACAGTAGCACCCGGCCCAGGCCTTTGTTTTCCGCCAGTGTTGAATAACTGATGCCCGCCAGCAGCACGGACAGGACATAAGGAAAGCAGACTGTCCAGCCGACAAAAACCTGAAATGAGGGCAGCAAACAAATCAACGTGGCAAACGTCAGACGCTGGACCGCGCTGGCAAAAATGCTGCGACGCTCAAGGAAACGGATGATGTACCCGCCCAGTAAAATCAGACTGAATAAAGAAAGCACCCTGAGATACGTCAAATCCTGCACGTCATCGATCAGGAAAGCGAAGAAGTAGCGGATAGCACCATAAAAAGGTCGGCCCGATAAGATATCCCATTTGAAAATACTGAATGCATCGGTAGTGGATGCGTATAAATAGAACCAGTCGTCGGAAAATCCGTATGTTGATAAATAAACCGGGCTATAACCGATGAGTAAAGCGATGGCCAGTATCAGATACATGGCGGAGGGATGACGCTCAAAAACTGTTTTTTTCATTTCCTGCTCTTAATCACGTAGCGTGGTCTTTGTTTGGACTCAATGTAGATTCGGCCAATATATTCGCCCAGAACACCGATGCCGATAAGTTGCACTCCACCCAAAAACAGAATGGAAACCAGCAACGAAGGGTAACCCGCCACCGGATTGCCCCAGAGCAGTTTATCGATGATCATCCAGAATCCATAAAGAAAGGAGAGTAACGCGACGCTACCGCCGATGTAACTCCAGATGCGCAAGGGGAAGGTGGAAAAACTGGTTAATCCTTCTAATGCCAGATTCCACAATTTCCAGCCATTAAATTTCGACACCCCTGTGACGCGTTCAGCCCGATCATATTCCACAATCGCTGTTTTACCGCCCACCCAGGATAAAATGCCCTTCATGAACAGATTTCTTTCCGGCAGGCTTTTTATATGTTCTACCGTCTCGCGCGACAGCAGACGAAAATCGCCAACGTTTTCCTCTATTTTCGGCGAGCTGATTTGGTTGTGAAAGTGATAAAACCACTCGGCTGTTTTACGTTTGACATGCCCATCGGCGCTGCGATCTTTCCGTTTAGCCAGAACCAAATCGGCACCCGCTTGCCAGCGTTCAACCAGTTGATGGATAACGGCGATGGGATCCTGCAGATCAACATCAATCGGAATAACCGCGTCACCGGTGGCATGCTCCAGTCCGGCAAACAACGCGGGTTCTTTGCCGAAATTGCGGGTGAATGACAGCGCAATGACCAGCGGATCCGAGATGGCCAGGGCATTGATGATGTTTTCGCTGCCATCGCTACTGCCATCATTGATAAAAACAATTTCCACCTGATAGCCGGCTAATTCATGACGAACCGCCTGATAAAAGAGTGGAATGGTCTCCTCTTCATTGAAGACGGGCACGACGAGAGACAATTTCATTTTGCTTCCCTGAAAACGATGTAATTAGAGTAGATGAAGCCGCAACCCAGGCTAATAAAGGAAAAGAGTATCAAGGTAACCACCGGGGAAAGCGTGCAGGCGTCGGCCATCCAGCCAACCAGCGCCGCCATGCCTCCCATAAAGCTGACATAAAGCAGGTAACGCAAGGGCGTGGCTGCAGAAGAGAAGGTCCAGCGGGCATTAGCAAAAAAGGAAAACGTCACCGCAACGCAGAATGCACCAAAGTTTGCCATAGCCTGACCTGACTCGAACAGCTTGAGAATAAGCGCAAACACCGTCCAGTGAATCGCGGTGTTGATAACGCCAATTCCTGCATAACGGGAAATAAGTTTCAGCATGACGAGAGAGATGAGTAAATTTGCCCTGATCATATACATCGGAAATTATCCTGCAAGCCCGATGCTGAAAATGCGTTTAATCGGGCCGAAAAGGATAGCGACAGGCAACAAAATCATTGCCCCGCCCGATGATCAATTTCGGGCTAAGGCAGGGGGGAATATCCTGATCATGGGGCAATCAGACCAGCTTTTTCACCAGCTCCTCGCTGTGACGAATATGGCTGGAGGCGCGTTCCGGATCGTTCTGCACCAGCGCCATAAACAGCAGATCGGTCAGCGCCAGCTGGGCGCTGGTGGAGGAGATGGCCGCACTGCGCGTGCTCTGCTCCTCGGCGACGGTATACAGGCAGACCGTCGCGCACTGCTGCAGCGAATTCGGGGTAAAGCCGGTGAACGCCAGCACATCGGCGCCAATGGCTGCGGCTTCCTGTGCCGCGAGGTTGATCTCGCGACGTTCGCCGGTGTAGGAGATTGCCAGCAGCACATCGCCGGGAGCCATCGCCTGAACACTGGCCAGCAGCGCGTGCATGTCCTGCTCGGCGACGGCGTTGATGCCAATCTTCATCAGCTTCCACGAAAAATCTTTCGCCACCAGCCCGGAGGCGCCAATGCCGACCAGCAGAATACGGTTGGCGTTTTTCAGCAGCTGCAGCGTTTCCGTGAGTTTCTCTTCGCTGTTGATATCCAGCGTGGCGCGAATCGCCGAAATTTTTTCCGTCAGCAGCTTTTCGCCGACGACTTTGAGCGGATCGTCACTCAGAATGTGGTTGTGCACGGTGATGGCATCGCGGTCGGCCAGCGACTCACTCAGCGCCAGCTTCAGCGCCGGAAAGCCTTTGTAACCTAGTTTCTGGGCGAACTTCACCACGCTCGACTGGCTGACGCCTGACTCTTCCGCCAGTTTTTGTGAACTCAGATGCCGTGCCCGATCAGGCTGCGACAGCAAAAAATCCGCCAGCCGACGCTCGTTCAGCGCCAGGCGTGGGTAGAGCTGGCGAATTCGCAGCAATGAACTCATGTCCGATCCTTAATCCATAGTCCCGCACACAGCTTAGCCGCTCGCGGAAGGAAATGTCTGGCCAGGAATGTCAGATGACATCGCGCCGACGCAGAGAATAAACTATTCAAATGGCATTGTAGCCACTGGAATTAAAAATGACAGCTTTCGCCCCGGCGCGCGATGCTGGCTACACTGTAGAGCAGGTATCGCCGCGTTTAGAAAAAGGAGTCGGGTTTGACAAAGGGTTCGCATCGCCGCGTAGTATTTTTTGACCTGGACGGCACGCTGCATCAGCAGGACATGTTTGGCACATTTATGCGTTATCTGCTGCGCCGCCAGCCGCTCAATCTGGTGCTGGTGGTGCCGCTGCTGCCGGTCATCGGCATGGGTATGCTGATAAAGGGCCGCGCTGCGCGCTGGCCGATGAGCCTGCTGCTGTGGGCTATCACCTTTGGCCATCGTGAGGCCACGCTGCGCCAGCGTGAGGCCGAATTTGCCCGCTGGTTTCGCGAGCGCGTTACCGCGTTTCCGGTGGTGCAGCAGCGGCTGACTGACTACCTCAGCAGTGAAGATGCCGATGTCTGGCTGATTACCGGCTCGCCGCAGTCGCTGGTGGAGCAGGTCTATTTTGATTCCGCGTTTCTGCCGCGCGTGAAGCTGATCGCCAGCCAGATGAAGCCGGGCCGTGGTGGCCGGGTATTAGCCATGCGCTGTCTCGGCCATGAAAAAGTGGCGCAGCTCGAGGAAAAAATCGGTACGCCGCTACAGCTGTACAGCGGCTACAGCGACAGCAAGCAGGATAACCCGCTGCTGTTTTTCTGCCAGCACCGCTGGCGCGTGACGCCGCGCGGTGAACTGCAACAGCTGGAGTGAATCGCAGCTGGATTCCGTCTATAATGCGCCGCCTTGTTAATCCGCAGGAGTTGCCCGTTGAACCCACAAACTGATGAATACTGGATGCGCCACGCGCTTGAACTGGCGCGGCGTGCGTGGGAGCAGGGCGAAGTGCCGGTCGGTGCGGTGCTGGTGCAGGGTGACCGAGTGATTGGCGAGGGCTGGAACCGGCCGATTAGCCAGTGCGATCCCACCGCGCATGCCGAGATTATGGCGCTGCGTCAGGGCGGAAAAGTGATTGATAACTACCGGCTGCTCGACACCACCTTATACGTGACGCTGGAGCCGTGCGTGATGTGTGCCGGTGCCATGGTGCACAGCCGGATTACCCGTCTGGTCTATGGCGCGAAGGATGAGAAAACCGGTGCCGCCGGTTCGCTGCTGGATGTGATCGGCCATCCGGGCATGAATCATCAGATTGAGATTGCGCATGGCGTGCTGGCCGAGGAGTGCGCCACGCTGCTGAGCGACTTTTTCCGTATGCGGCGCGAACAGAAACGTGCGCAGCGGCAGGCGCTGCGCGCCGATTAGTTCATCGCAATCTTCGGTTCGACAGCCGGATAACCGGCACCGAGTTCCGCTTCCAGCGCCGACTGCTGCGCCAGCCGTTTCTCCTGCTCCTGCAGATAGCCTACCAGGCTGATCTGATACTTACGGATGTTCTCAACGTAGTTATAAGCTTCGTGGCCGCGCGCATAGCCGTATGTGGTCTGCGCGTAATAGCGCTTCTGGCTCAGCATCGGCAGGCGCAGCTTAACGTCGGCCCAGCTGTCCGGATTGCCGCCCTGTTTAAGCGTCAGCCGGCGTGCATCCAGCATATGTGCGTAGCCCATGTTATAGGCCGCCAGGGCAAACCAGATGCGTTCATCTTCCGGGATGGTCTCCGGCACTTTTTCCATCATGCGCCGCAGGTATTCGCTGCCGCCGCGAATGCTCTGTTCCGGATCGAGACGATCGTTCACGTCGAGGCTGTCAGCGGTATTGCGCGTCAGCATCATCATGCCGCGCACGCCGGTGGGCGAGGTCGCCTGCGGATTCCAGTGCGACTCCTGATAGGAAATCGCCGCCAGCAGGCGCCAGTCGATACTGGACGCGTACTTCTCAAACAGCGGCTTGATATCCGGCAGCGTGTTATCAATCGCCCGCAGGAAGGTGCGGGTATCGACATAATCAAAGGTGCCGACGTGGCCGAGATACTTCTCTTCCAGCCGCGCCATGGTGCCTTCTTCCCCCATCTGACTGTAGAAGTCGAGCATGGCGGCGTTCAGGCTATCGTCATCGTTACGCGGCAGATACCAGGTCACCGGCTCTTCATCGGTAATATCAAACGCCACCGCCAGCTGTGGATGGATGCGCTGCAGCAGGCCGATGGTCACCGAATCCCCCACGGTATAGTCAAGCTTGCCGTCGGCAACCGCTTCCAGCAGCGCTTTCTGGCCCATATCGGTGGAAATGGCCCAGTCGAGATCGGGATAGCTGTCCGCTTTGGCGGAACGTAACGTTGACAGATAGGCCGAACCGGACTGCACAATCAGCCGGCCTTTCAGATCACCAAGGTTTTTGGGCCGCGGCTTGTCGATGCGATACACCAGCTGCTGCGACACGGAATAGTAGCTCGGGCCACTCTGATAACGGCTGAGGCGCTCGCTGTTGTAGATCAGCCCGGCGGCCAGCAGGTCGGCTTTGCCGTCGTCGAGGTCGTCAAACAGGTCGCCGAGGTTGGGCCGCACCGTGACTTCCAGCTTCACGCCAAGATAATCGGCGAAACGCTTCGCCAGCTCGTAGTCCATACCGGCTGGTGCATTATTGATGGTGTAGTAAGTCAGCGGCGAGTTGACGGTACTGATGCGCAACACTCCCCGCGATTTGATCTGTGATAACGCGTCTTTTCCGCCCCCGTACCAGGGGATGGACGGCCACAGCGCCAGCGCAAGCAGCACGGTGATCAGACCGATAAACAGATAATTTAATTTCAGGCGTTTCAAATAGTTGTCTCGTAATGGCTCACAGGCCTCTGTCTTTTAAAGGCAGTATTTATGTTGTTTTGCACTCCCAGAGCGAGGGGCATTTTGCGCAACAAAGCGCAACAGGGCAACTTATATAGCAAGATTTGCGCAAAATTCAGGCAAATCCTGAGGCTCAGTTTTTCTGCGCAAACGGTTTCGTAACCCGTGCCATTTCTCTATAATACCGCCCGTTTTCCCTGTTGCGCCCCATGAAGCGTCGCCCGGCGCTTCGAAGACGAGAGATCTTTAATGATGGAAATTCTGCGTGGTTCGCCCGCTCTGTCGGCATTTCGTGTAAACAAACTGCTGACCCGCTTTCAGGACGCTCATCTGCCGGTGAGTGATATTTACGCCGAGTACGTCCATTTCGCCGATGTCAGCGCACCGCTCAGCGCGGAACAGCAAGCCCGCCTGCAGCGTCTGCTGAAATACGGTCCTTCTCTCGCCGAACATGCGCCACAAGGGCGTCTGTTGCTGGTGACGCCGCGTCCCGGCACCATTTCTCCCTGGTCATCGAAAGCCACCGATATCGCCCACAACTGCGACCTGCCACAGGTATTGCGCCTGGAGCGCGGTCTGGCCTTCTATGTACAGGCACCGCAGCTGACTGACGCGCAGTGGCAGCAGCTGGCCAGCCTGCTGCACGACCGCATGATGGAAACCGTGTTCACGGAGCTCAGCGCGGCAGAACAGCTGTTCGCGCATCATGAGCCGCAGCCGCTGAAAAGCGTAGACGTGCTGGGCGGAGGGCGCGAGGCGCTGGAGCAGGCTAACCGTACGCTCGGCCTGGCGCTGGCCGATGACGAAATTGATTACCTGCTTGATGCCTTCACCAGACTGGGCCGCAATCCGAACGACATTGAGCTCTATATGTTCGCTCAGGCGAACTCCGAGCACTGTCGCCACAAGATTTTTAACGCCGACTGGATTATCGACGGCGAAAAACAGCCGAAGTCGCTGTTTAAAATGATTAAAAACACCTTTGAGCAGCATCCGGAACACGTCCTGTCGGCGTATAAAGACAATGCCGCGGTGATGGAAGGCTCCGAGGTCGGGCGTTTCTACGCGGATGCGCAGCAGGGCGAATATGAGTTCCATCAGGAAGCCGCGCATATCCTGATGAAGGTGGAAACCCACAACCACCCGACGGCCATTTCGCCATGGCCGGGCGCCGCCACCGGTTCCGGCGGGGAAATCCGTGACGAAGGTGCCACCGGACGTGGCGCGAAGCCGAAAGCGGGTCTGGTCGGCTTCTCGGTTTCCAACCTGCGTATTCCCGGCTTTGAACAGCCGTGGGAAGAGGATTTCGGCAAGCCGGATCGCATTGTTACCGCGCTGGATATCATGACCGAAGGCCCGTTAGGCGGCGCCGCGTTTAACAACGAATTTGGTCGCCCGGCACTGAACGGCTATTTCCGTACTTATGAAGAGCAGGTCAACAGCCACAATGGCGTTGAGCTGCGCGGCTATCACAAGCCGATTATGCTGGCCGGCGGCATTGGTAACATCCGCGCCGATCACGTGCAGAAGGGTGAGATCGTGGTTGGCGCGAAGCTGATTGTGCTGGGTGGTCCGGCGATGAATATCGGCCTTGGCGGCGGCGCGGCGTCCTCGATGGCGTCCGGCCAGTCGGATGCCGATCTCGACTTCGCCTCGGTGCAGCGTGATAACCCGGAGATGGAGCGTCGCTGTCAGGAAGTGATTGACCGCTGCTGGCAGCTGGGCGAAGCCAACCCGATTCTGTTTATTCACGACGTCGGTGCCGGTGGCCTGTCTAACGCCATGCCGGAGCTGGTGAGCGACGGTGGCCGCGGCGGCAACTTCAACCTGCGCGACATCCTCAGCGATGAGCCAGGCATGAGCCCGCTGGAAGTGTGGTGTAACGAGTCGCAGGAGCGTTATGTGCTGGCGGTTGCGCCGGACAAACTGGCGCTGTTCGATGAGCTGTGCCAGCGCGAACGTGCGCCGTACGCGGTGATTGGTGAAGCGACCGAGGAGCAGCACCTGAACCTTGCCGACAGCCATTTCGATAACAAACCGATCGACATGCCGCTCGACGTGCTGCTGGGTAAAACGCCAAAAATGACGCGCGACGTGGCCAGCCAGCAGGCGAAAGGTGATGCGCTGGTGCGGGACGGCATTACCATTGCCGATGCGGTAAACCGCGTGCTGCACCTGCCAACCGTGGCGGAAAAAACCTTCCTGGTGACCATCGGTGACCGCAGCGTAACCGGCATGGTGGCGCGCGATCAAATGGTCGGGCCGTGGCAGATCCCGGTGGCGAACTGCGCCGTGACCACCGCCAGCCTCGACAGCTACCACGGTGAAGCGTTTGCCATGGGCGAACGTGCGCCGGTAGCGCTGCTGGATTTCGCTGCGTCCGGCCGCCTGGCGGTGGGCGAAGCGCTGACCAACCTGGCCGCGACCGCGATCGGTTCGCTGAAGCGCGTGAAGCTGTCGGCAAACTGGATGGCTGCAGCCGGTCACCCGGGCGAAGACGCAGGCCTGTACGCTGCGGTGAAAGCGGTGGGCGAAGAGCTGTGCCCGGCGCTGGGGATAACCATTCCGGTGGGTAAAGACTCCATGTCGATGAAAACCCGCTGGCAGCAGGGCACTGAACAGCGCGAAATGACCTCGCCGCTGTCGCTGGTCATTACGGCTTTTGCACGCGTTGAAGATGTGCGTCGCACCGTGACGCCACAGCTGCAGCCGGAAGGCGACAACCTGCTGCTGCTGGTGGACCTCGGCAACGGTGCTAACACCCTCGGCGCCACGGCGCTGTCACAGGTGTATCGCCAGCTGGGCGACAAACCGGCCGACGTGCGCGATGCCGCGCAGCTGGCCGGCTTCTTCAATGCAATGCAGACGCTGGTCAGCGAGCAGAAACTGCTGGCTTACCACGACCGCTCGGATGGCGGTCTGCTGGTCACGCTGGCTGAGATGGCCTTCACCGGCCACTGCGGTATTGAGGCGGATATCGCCGCGCTGGGCAGCGATGCGTTGGCAGCACTGTTTACGGAAGAGCTGGGCGCAGTACTGCAGATTAACGCTGCCGACCGCGCGGGCGTGGAAAAAGTATTTGCCGATCACGGTCTGAGCAGCAATGTTCACGTCATCGGTAAAGCGTTGCCGGGTGACCGTTTTGTTATCCGCTCCGGCGACAGCGCGGTATACAGCGAAAGCCGTACCACCCTGCGTACCTGGTGGGCTGAAACCACCTGGCAGATGCAGCGCCTGCGCGATAACCCGGCCTGTGCCGATCAGGAACATGAAGCGAAGAAAGACGATAACGATCCTGGCCTGAACGTGCAGCTGACCTTCCGTCCGGAAGAGGATGTGGCGGCACCGATGATCGCCACCGGCGCGCGTCCGCGCGTTGCCGTGCTGCGCGAGCAGGGCGTAAACTCGCACGTTGAGATGGCCGCTGCCTTCCACCGCGCAGGCTTTACCGCGGTTGACGTGCACATGAGCGATCTGCTGGCGGGCCGTCGTGGTCTGGAGGAATTCCACGCACTGGTCGCCTGTGGCGGCTTCTCCTACGGCGACGTGCTGGGTGCGGGCGAAGGCTGGGCGAAATCGATTCTGTTCAACAGCCGCGTGCGTGACGAGTTTGAAAACTTCTTCCATCGTCCGCAGACGCTGGCGCTGGGCGTATGTAACGGCTGCCAGATGATGTCGAATCTGCGTGAACTGATTCCGGGCAGCGAGCTGTGGCCGCGCTTTGTGCGTAACCAGTCCGAGCGCTTTGAAGCACGCTTCAGCCTGGTGGAAGTGGCCGCCAGCCCGTCACTGCTGCTGGACGGCATGGTCGGTTCACGCATGCCGATTGCCGTCTCGCACGGTGAAGGTTTTGTTGAAGTACGTGACGGTGCGCATCTGGCTGAGCTGGAAGCGAAAGGGCTGGTGGCGCTGCGCTTCGTCGATAACTTCGGTAAAGTCACCGAGACCTATCCGGCGAACCCGAACGGCTCACCAAACGGCATCACCGCCGTGACCAACGAAAGCGGGCGCGTCACTATCATGATGCCGCATCCGGAGCGCGTGTTCCGCACCGTCAGCAATTCGTGGCATCCGGCGGAGTGGGGCGAAGACAGCCCGTGGATGCGCATTTTCCGCAACGCGCGCAAGCAGCTGGGTTAAACCTGCATCCTGTCTCTTACCGGTGCCCATTCACGGGCACCGTGCCAAGGCCGCTCAACGCGGCCTTTTTTATTTTTTTGTCGCGTGGGCACTGCTCTCGATCCGCTGTTATTCGCTGACCTCTGTGGCATGTCGGAAAATGACGACAATCCCATGGCTGAGTTGTCGCCAAAAGGTGACATTTAAATCGTTGTTTTTTATGGGCGCGAAGTTAGCGCGTTAAAGCCGTTGCTAATCGGCGACACTTTTTCCAGACCAGCCGGTCCGAAAGCGTCGTTAATTCCCTCTCTGAGCTGGCAGTATGCTGATTAACAAGGCTATTTATTTTCTGGCACGATAGTTGCTATACTCATTACGTTGCTCATTCTCCTGTCTATGATTGCCCCGCACTGCGGTTGAGCTCATAAAATATCGAATGACGCACCAAACGGAGCCTGCCGTCCACCCAACCGATAATCGCTTGCTTTGCAACGTTATCAAGCACCGGACGCAACGTTGAGTTAGGCTCCACCTATTTTGCAGGCGATGCTGCGGCGTCGCTCTCACGGCAGGCCAAAAGGCCTGCCGTTTTCGTTTTCAGCCTTTCTAACCTTGCCGGACTTCGCTAGCATGCCTGCAACTCACCTCAAAGGAAGCGCGGTTGTGAAGAGATGGCGTCTGTTTCCCCGATCCCTGCGGCAACTGGTTCTAATGGCCTTTCTGCTGGTGCTGCTGCCGCTGCTGGTGCTGGCATGGCAGGCGTGGGAAAGCCTTTCAGCATTGAGTAATCAGGCGGCGGACACCAACCGCAACACCTTCACCGACGTGCGTCGCAGCGAGGCGATGGCGCGCACGGCGCTGGAGCTGGAGCGTAGCTATCGCCAGTATTGCGTGCTGGGCGATGCCAGTCTGGCACGCCTGTATCAAACGCAGTGGAGTCGCTATGGCCAGATGCTCAGCAGCCATGCCGCCAGCCTGCCCGATTTGCCAACGTTCAAAATATTGCAGAGCGCGCTGCCGCAGCTGGAAAAGCTGCAGTGTGATAACGGCAATCTGCTGGCACCGGCGGCGAGCGCGCTGGAGGCATTCTCCGCCGCCAACACCCGCATGGTGCAGGCCACGCGTGAAGTGGTGTTTTCACGCGGCCTGCAACTGCAGCGCGAAATTGCCGATCGCGGCCAGTTTTTTGGCTGGCAGGCGCTGATACTGTTTTTAATCAGTCTGGTGCTGGTGCTGCTGTTCACCGGCATGATTATCGGCCCGGTTAAGCGCGTCGAACGCATGATCAACCGGCTGGGTGAGGGCAAAACGCTGGGCAATAGCGTCAGTTTTCGCGGGCCACGCGAAATTCGCTCGCTGGGACAGCGCATTGTCTGGCTCAGCGAACGTCTTAGCTGGCTGGAGGCACAGCGGCATGAGTTTCTGCGCCACCTGTCGCACGAACTCAAAACGCCGCTGGCCAGCCTGCGCGAAGGCACCGAACTGCTGGCCGACCAGGTTGCCGGCCCGCTCAATGCGGAGCAGCAGGAAGTTGTCGCCATTCTCGACACCAGCAGCCGTCATCTGCAGCGGCTAATTGAACAGCTGCTCGACTACAATCGCCGGCTGGCGGAGAGTCCAATGCGGCTGGAACCGGTGGCTATCGACGCTATCATTGATAGCGTCGTCAGGGTGCACTCACTGCCCGCCAGCGCGCGCCAGATGCATACGCATATCGATCTGCAGGCCCGCTATTGTCTGGCGGAACCGACGCTGTTGCAGCGGGTGATTGATAACCTCTACTCGAACGCCGTGAACTACGGTAGCGAATCCGGTAACATCTGGCTGCAGAGCCAGCAGAAGGGCAACCAGGTGTGGATTGAGGTGGCCAACACCGGCACGCCGATTCCGGCTGAAGAGCAGGCGATGATCTTTGAGCCCTTTTATCAGGGGAGCCAGCAGCGCAAAGGGCCGGTGAAAGGCAGCGGGCTGGGATTAAGCATCGCCAAAGATTGCCTGCGCAGGATGCAGGGTGATTTGCAGTTGGTCACGCGCACGGACGCGGACGTCTGTTTTCGTATCATTTTGACTACCAGCGCCGGGAATGCCTGATTAATGAAACTCACATCCAGCCGATTTCTCGTCGGCGCACTGATCGCCATCGGCCTGAGCGCCTGTCAGGCGCCTCCCCAGAGCAGTACGCCGCGCGGTGCGGTGAACCTGCCGGAGCCGGACGTGCGCCTGGCGGATTATCTGGCCACCGATTGCCAGAATGTCTGGCAGATTGAAGCACCGGCGGCCATGAGCAATCCACTATACTGGCAGCGCGCTATCGACTGCGGTGAGCGGCTGTCGGCGGCCGAAGCGCGGGCGGAAGCGCGGCGCTGGCCGGTACAGAACTGGGCGCGCGCCTTTAAGCAGGGCATCCTGCTGGCGAACGGCAACGTGACGCCGGTGGAGCGCCGTCAGTACGTTGATACGCTCGACAGCTATAGCGCGGATTATCCGGCGGCGGTGCGTCCGCTGCTGCAGCTGTGGCGCAGTAACCAGGCCGCGCAGCTGGAGCTGAGCGAGGCGCGCGGCCGCTACGCCGCGCTGCAGCAAAGCAATGACGCCGAACTGGATCGCCTGCGTCAGCAGCAAACGCAACTGCGGCAAACGCTGGACGATACCCAGCGTAAATTGCAGCGACTGACTGACATCGAGCGTCAGCTGTCATCGCGCAAAGCGCCGGACAGCGGCGACAGCACACACGGTGCCAGCGATGCCCAAAGCGAGGAGCAGTAACCATGAAACAGGCCGCACGCTTACTGCTGGTGGATGACGATCCGGGCTTACTCAAGCTGCTCGGTATGCGTCTCAGCAGTGAAGGCTATCAGGTAGCGACCGCGGCCAGCGGGCCGGAAGCCCTGCGTCATCTGCAGAAAGAGAAAGTCGATTTGGTGATCAGCGATCTGCGCATGGATGAAATGGATGGCCTGGCGCTGTTTGCTGAAATCCAGAAGCGCCATACCGGACTGCCGGTCATCATCCTGACCGCGCACGGCTCGATTCCGGACGCGGTAGCCGCCACGCAGCAGGGCGTGTTCAGCTTTCTGACCAAACCGGTCGATCGCGATGCGCTATACAAAGCGATTGACGAAGCGCTGGCGCAGCGCGCGCCGGTCAGCGACGACGGCTGGCGCGAAGCGATCGTCACGCGTAATCCGCTGATGCTGCGGCTGCTGGAGCAGGCGCACATGGTGGCGCAATCTGACGTCAGTATATTGATTAACGGCCAGAGCGGCACCGGCAAAGAGGTGCTGGCGCAGGCGATTCATGCTGCCAGCCCTCGCGCCGGCAAACCTTTCATTGCCATCAACTGCGGCGCGCTGCCGGAACAGCTGCTGGAGTCGGAGCTGTTTGGCCACGCCAAAGGCGCCTTCACCGGTGCCGTAAGTGCGCGCGAAGGGCTGTTTCAGGCGGCGGAAGGCGGCACGCTGTTTCTCGATGAGATTGGCGACATGCCGCAGGCGCTGCAGGTAAAACTTCTCCGCGTGCTGCAGGAGCGCAAAGTGCGCCCGCTGGGCAGCAACCGCGATCTCGACATCAACGTGCGCATCATCTCTGCCACGCACCGCGATCTGCCGAAGGCGATGGAGAAGAAAAGCTTCCGCGAAGATCTCTACTATCGTCTCAACGTGGTGAATCTCAGGATCCCGGCACTGCACGAACGCGCCGAAGACATCCCGCTGCTGGCCAACCATCTGCTGCGCCAGTCGGCCGATCGCCACAAACCGTTTGTGCGCAGCTTCTCGGTCGATGCGATGAAACGGCTGGTGAGTGCCAGCTGGCCGGGAAATGTGCGCCAGCTGGTCAACGTGATTGAGCAGTGCGTGGCGCTTACTACGTCGCCGGTAATTAGTGACGCGCTGGTAGAGCAGGCGCTGGCTGGCGAGAACACGGCGCTACCGACCTTTGTCGAAGCACGCAACCAGTTTGAGCTTAACTATCTGCGCAAGCTGCTGCAGATGACCAAAGGTAATGTGACGCATGCGGCGCGTCTGGCTGGACGCAACCGTACCGAGTTTTATAAGCTGCTGTCGCGCCACGAACTGGACGCCAGCGAATTTAAAGAGTAGCTTGCTGCGGCAGCGTCAGGAACACTTATACTCATAGTTACCCGTCCATCATGGAGGGAGCGAAAAAAGGATCTGTGATGAAAAAGATCGATGCAATTATCAAACCATTCAAACTCGATGATGTGCGTGAAGCCTTAGCGGAAGTGGGCATCACCGGGATGACGGTTAGCGAAGTGAAAGGCTTCGGACGTCAGAAAGGCCACACCGAGCTGTATCGCGGTGCCGAATACATGGTCGATTTTCTGCCAAAAGTGAAAATCGAGATGGTGGTGGGCGATGATATCGTCGATACCTGCGTAGAAACCATCATGAAAACCGCGCAGACCGGTAAAATCGGCGACGGCAAAATCTTTGTCTTTGACGTGGCGCGCGTCGTGCGTATTCGTACCGGCGAGGAAGACGAAGAGGCCATCTGAGCCCTTCGCTCCTCACCAGACACAAAGCCTGCCGCGTGCAGGCTTTTTCATTTACAGCACTTTGTGCGGACCGAACACTTCGTAGTGGATACGGTCGGCGCTGATGCCGGCATCAGTCAGCTGGCGCGCAACAAACTGCATGAACGCCAGCGGGCCGCAAATCCAGAACTCACCCTCGGGCTGGGTCAGTGCGGTTGAGACGGTGGCTAAATCCATCAGACCCTGCGCGTCGTAACGTCCCGCGTCGTCAGCTTGCGGCTGGCGATACCAGACGTGGCGGCTAAAGCGCGGCAGTTGCGCGCCCAGCGCCGCGACCTCATCAGCAAACGCGTGCTGCGCGCCGTTTTCGGCGGCGTGCAGCCAGCATACCGCGGCCGAATGCTGCTGCTCCGCCAGGCTGGCCAGCATGGCTAACAGCGGCGTTTGCCCGACGCCTGCTGAGATCAGCGTCACCGGCGTCTGCGCTGCTGCCTGCAGGAAGAAATCCCCGGCCGGCGCGGCGCACTGCACGATATCGCCGACCTTCGCATGCTGATGCAGCCAGCCGGAGACGCTGCCCTGCGCTTCGTGCTTCACTGCAATGCGATAGGCTTTGCCATCCGGCAGATGCGTCAGCGAATACTGGCGGTGCTGAATGTAGTCGCTGTCCGCCGGGCGCAGACTGAGGGTCAGATACTGGCCGGGCAGGAAGTCCGCCACCGGCTCTCCATCATTCGGCACCAGCTCAATGCTTTTGATCACCGAGCTCTGCGCGGTAATCGCACGGATACGAAAATCGCGCGCGCCGCGCCAGCCGCCGACCTTTTCTTCCGACGCACGGTAAATCGCTGCTTCACGCTGGATAAACACCTCAGCCAGCACGCCATAGGCTTTGCCCCACGCCGCCAGTACTTCATCGCCTGGATTGAGCAGCTCTTTAATCGTCGCCAGCAGGTTTTCCCCGACAATCGCGTACTGCGCCGGCTGAATATTCAGGCTGGCATGCTTCTGCGCAATTTTCTCCACCGCCGGCAGCAGCGCCTCAAGATTTTCCAGGTTGCTGCCGTACGCGCAGATCGCGTTAAACAGCGCTTCACGCTGATTGCCGCTGCGCTGGTTGTTCATGTTAAACACGTTCTTCAGCTCGGGATGCTGCGTCAGCATCCGCTGATAAAAGTGACCGGTCAGCTGCGGGCCGAGTTGAGCAATCGCGGGCAGGGTAGATTTCACGGTGGCGATGGTTTGTGCGTCAAGCATGGGCTGATCCTCAGAGTAATTTTAAACATGTATTTTAAATGCATGTTATGCCTGTTGCCGCGCACTGTAAATCCCCCGTTTTGTCTGGGGTGACGAGTGCCAATCTGCTGGCGGGCGCGCAAAGCTGAAAAATTTTCCCGCTGCTGATGAACAAATATCCGGTTTTCTTCCCCGGCTAAAAAGCGTAAAAATCCCGTGCCAGCGCCTTGCCAATCGTTTGCGTAAAAAGAGGGGATTGGCGCTACCGTCCCCTGGCAAAACCGTTTACACTGTTGGCCTTCGCCCCCAGCCGGGGCTTAAACTGCCGTTAAAAAGTTGCTGAGTCAGGAGATGCGGATGTTAAAGCGTGATATGAACATTGCCGATTATGATGCCGAGTTGTGGCAGGCTATGGAGCAGGAGAAGGTGCGTCAGGAAGAGCACATTGAACTGATTGCTTCGGAAAACTACACCAGCCCACGCGTTATGCAGGCGCAAGGTTCACAGCTCACCAACAAATATGCCGAAGGCTATCCGGGCAAACGCTACTACGGCGGATGTGAATATGTGGATATCGTTGAGCAGCTGGCGATCGATCGCGCCAAAGCGCTGTTCGGCGCGGATTACGCTAACGTGCAGCCGCACTCCGGCTCCCAGGCTAACTTCGCGGTGTATACCGCGCTGCTGCAGCCGGGCGACACCATTCTGGGCATGAACCTGGCACACGGTGGTCACCTGACCCACGGTTCGCCGGTCAACCTGTCCGGTAAACTGTACAACGTTATCCCTTACGGCATCGATGAAACCGGCAAAATCAATTACGAAGAGCTGGCCGAACTGGCGCAGACCCACAAGCCAAAAATGATCGTGGGCGGCTTCTCTGCTTACTCTGGCGTGTGCGACTGGGCCAAAATGCGTGAAATCGCCGACAGCATCGGCGCCTGGCTGTTTGTTGATATGGCCCACGTTGCCGGTCTGATCGCTGCTGATGTCTACCCGAACCCGGTACCGCACGCGCACATCGTGACCTCGACCACGCACAAAACGCTGGCCGGCCCGCGCGGTGGCCTGATCCTGGCGAAAAACGGCGACGAAGAGCTGTACAAGAAACTGAACTCCGCGGTGTTCCCGGGTGGTCAGGGCGGCCCGCTGATGCACGTTATCGCCGGCAAAGCCGTGGCGTTCAAAGAAGCCATGGAGCCGGAGTTCAAGGCTTATCAGCAGCAGGTCGCGAAGAACGCCAAAGCGATGGTGGAAGTGCTGCTGGAGCGCGGTTACAACATCGTCTCAGGCGGTACTTACAACCACCTGTTCCTGATCGATCTGGTGAGCAAAGGTCTGACCGGTAAAGAGGCGGATGCCGCTCTGGGCCGCGCTAACATCACCGTGAACAAAAACAGCGTACCTAACGATCCGAAGAGCCCGTTTGTGACCTCCGGTGTGCGTATCGGTACGCCAGCAGTGACCCGTCGCGGTTTCAAAGAAGCGGAAGTGCGCGAACTGGCGGGCTGGATCGCTGACGTTCTCGACAATATCAACGACGAAGCCACTATCGAGCGCACCAAACAGAAAGTGCTGGATATCTGTGCCCGTCTGCCGGTTTATGCCTGATAAGCGCTAAACCCGCAGTGTGAAGAAGGATGGCGCAAGCCATCCTTTTTTTATTCCCTTTCGCAGGCGGCTTTGAGAAAGTAACGGCCATTCCGCGCACGGCGGAGCGTCAACAGGAGCAAACATGACCATCGGATCGGCCAGGTGGCTGGGACTGAGCTACTTCACCTACTTTTTCTGCTATGGCATCTATCTGCCGTTCTGGAGCGTGTGGCTGAAAGGCAACGGGCTGGATGCGGAAAAAATTGGCCTGCTGCTCGGCTGTGGCATGGTGGCGCGCTTTGCCGGCAGCCTGTTGATTGCTTCGCAGGTGAAAAATCCAGCGCAGCTGATTGTTGCGCTGCGCCTGCTGGCGCTGGCGACCTGTCTGTTCGCGCTCGGTTTCTGGCTGGGCAGTCAGTGGCTATGGCTGCTGCTGGTGATGATTGGTTTTAACCTGTTCTTCTCGCCGCTGGTGCCGCTGAGTGATGCGCTGGCGGCCACCTGGACACAGCAAATCGGGCTGGCCTATGGTCCGGTACGGCTGTGGGGCTCGCTGGCGTTTGTTATCAGCTCGGCGCTTACCGGTATGCTGGTCAGCGCCTGGTCATCGCAGGTGATTCTGCTACTGCTGAGCGCAGGCGCGCTGGCGATGCTGTCAGGCATGCTGCTGCCGCCACAAACCCGACCGCAGGGTGAGCTACGCCAGGGCGCGAGCGGTGGCTGGGCGGCGTGGCGCGACCTGCTGCGCGAAAACAGCGTCTGGCGTTTCATGCTGTGCGTAACGCTGATGCAGGGCGCACATGCCGCGTATTACAGCTTCAGCGCCATCTGGTGGCAGGAAGCGGGCTACTCCGCGTCGGTCGTGGGCTACCTGTGGTCGCTGGGCGTGGTGGCCGAAATCGTGATTTTTGCCCTGAGTAACCGGCTGTTTCGCCGCTGGAGCGCGCGCGATCTGCTGCTGCTATCCGGCGTGTGCGCGCTGGTGCGCTGGACGCTGCTGGGTGCCAGCACAACGCTACCGCTGTTGATTGTGGCGCAGATCCTGCACTGCGGCAGCTTTACCGTCTGCCATCTGGCGGCGATGCGCTTTATTGCCGCGCGCAAAGGCGCAGAAGTGATTCGTCTGCAGTCGCTCTATTCGGCGCTGGCAATGGGCGGCGGCATCGCGGTGATGACGATGGTGTGCGGCGTGCTGTTTACTCACCTGCACGGCCAGCTGTTCTGGGTGATGGCGCTGGTGGCGCTGCCGGCGCTATTCCTGCGGCCACGCGCGGCTTAAGACTCCAGCAGCTGACGAATGCGCTGCTGCTGGTGATCGCTCAGCGGCAGCTCAGCGTGGATCAGCGGCGGCGAGTAGAGCGGCAGGGCGGTGGCGTAGGGCGTCACCACCAGCGCCACATCGCGCGGTGCGCCCTCACGCTGAAAGTGCAGCATATCCTGATAGGTAATATTGATTGGCAGCAGCATCATTTCCCGCAGCTGCTGCTCCAGCAGCTGTTCCAGCGCCGCGTCAGCGCCGGTCAGTAACAGCACCTGTTTCTCCTGTAGCGCGCTCTCCTGCATCAGCCAGCCTCCAAACTGCACCGCCACCAGGCTCACTTCTTCCGCGCTAAACTGCGTGCCGAAATCGCTGCTGAAGTGCTGCAGCGCGCGCGCCGTGGTGCGCAGCAGGCGCGGATAGAGACGCGCCACGTCCAGCGCCACGCTGTTATCAATGCCGATGGCAAAGTGGCTGCGATCCAGCGCCTGCGCCAGGTGAGTATAGAGCTGTAGCTTCAGCTGCTGCTGATTTTTGATGCGCGTCTGCGCCAGTTGCTCAAAGCGGGCAATCAGCGCTTCCACCGCGGCCATCAGCTTGTGTGCCTGACTGTCCGCCAGCTGACTGCCGTCGGGCGCGTGAATCAGGCTGAACAGCAGCGTCCAGAAATCGGTTTCGCTGACGTCCGGTGCCAGATGGCAACGTTTCTGCCAGTGATGGATCACGTCATCCGCTGCGCTACGTTCAATCTTCGCCGCCAGCCAGGCGCGCTGGCGCTCGCTGAACAGCGCCGTCTGACACTGACACAGCGCATATTTCATGAAGATTTGCAGAAACAGCCGGTCGCGCGGCGTGAAATCGCGCGCCAGCCGCAGGCTGCAGTGCTGTATCAGCGCCTGCAGATTGGTTTCATCCCACAGCGCTTTCTCAATTTTCAGCACCTTCAGCCGCTGGCGCAGTGCCGGCGCAAAATGGGTGCAGACGAAATCCTGCGACAGGCGCAGCGCGCGGCGCAGCCAGTGCAGCAGGCACAGACGCCGGTCCAGTTCCGTGCCATGAATGCGAAAGCTGCCATCCACCATCTGGTGTAATTCCAGCTGGTGAAAGCGCTGTATCTCATCTCCGACATCCGCGATATCCTGTCGGGCGACAACAGGGTCCACGCCATTCAACTGGCAGAGCTTTTCAAGCGTTAACGCGGGAGCAGGCAGAAACAGCAGCAACAGCAGATGGCAACGACGCTGGGCGCGGCTGAAGAGGGGAGCAGTAGAATGCGCTGAACTCATCAATCGTGTTATCCGCAGGTCATTTTTCAGCTAAGAATAGCCAACTCCACGCGCTGACCCTGGCCTTTGTCATGACTTTTGTTCAGAGCTTCAGGGCGGGTCACAGTTTTTTCTGGCCCGGTATCCTTCTGACTTTAAAATTTGTTACTTTATAACATATGAAAATTGCGCTCGTTAGCTTTACGCTGTTGTTCAGCGGCGCCGTGTGGGCGCATCCACACAGCTTTATTGATATGCAGACCGAACTGCTCGGTAAGGACGATCATCTCAGCGCGATGAAGATGGTATGGACCATGGATGAAATCACCTCCGCCGATCTGCTGTACGATGCCGGCAACGCCAAACCCGGCGAGGTGGTGTGGAAAAAGCTGGCGGCGCAGGTGATGGCCAATGTGCTGGGCCAGCACTATTTTACCGAAGTGTGGCAGGATAAAAATCGGGTGAAGTTTCTCAACCTGCCGCAGGAGTATCAGCTGTCGCGCAAGGGCAACAAAGCAGTGCTGGAGTTCATTGTGCCGTTCGGCGAACCGCAGTCGTTAAGCGCCAGGCAGTACCGCATCCAGACCTTCGATCCCAGTTACTTTGTTGATATGTATTATGACAATCCGCAAGCCATCACCATGGATGAGACCGTGAAAGCCCATTGCCAGTTTGACTTACACACGCCCAAACCGAATGACTCGCTAAAACAGTACGCGCTGTCGCTGGATAAAGCTGACGCACCGCCCGAGGATATGGATCTCGGCCAGCAGTTTGCCCAGACGGTAACCCTGACATGTCATTGATTTCACTGCCTGGCGCTTCCCGTCGCTGGTGGCCGCTGTGGCTGCTGGCTGCGCTGCTGATTTCTGCGGGCGGGATGCTGTGGCTGCACTGGCCGCAGATTCTGCTGCAAAGCGTACTGTGGCAGAAGGTTCTGCACCGTGAGATGACGCAGCTCCTGCAACAGGTGGCGCAGCAGCCGCAGCAGGCCGGTGTCACGCTGATGCTGTTCAGCCTGGCCTATGGCGTGCTGCATGCGCTGGGGCCGGGCCACGGCAAAGTGGTGATCAGCACTTTTCTCGCTACCCACCCGGCGCAGCTGAAAACCAGCATGAAGCTGACGCTGCTGGCGGCGCTGTTGCAGGGCGCGGTGGCGATTGCTCTGGTGACGCTGATGCTGGTGGTGCTGCAAACCTCGTCGCGCCAGCTGCATCTCACCAGTTACTGGCTGGAGAAAGGTAGCTATTTGCTGGTGATGGCGCTCGGCGTCTGGGTGGGCTGGCGCGCGCTGCAGGGGTTACGCCGCGCGTTCCGTCCGGCGACCGGGCTCCAGATTCGCGCGGTACGGCCACATCATCAGCATCATGCTGACTGCGGCTGCGGTCATGCCCACCTGCCGAGCGCGCAACAGCTGGCCGGTGCGGTGAGCGGCAGAACCCAGGCGCTGGTGGTGCTGTCGATGGGGCTGCGGCCCTGTTCCGGTGCCATCATGATGCTGTTGTTTGCCAAAGTGATTGGCGTGTATGGCTGGGGCGTGGCCTCGGCGCTGACCATGGCGCTGGGCACCGCGCTCACCGTGTCGCTGCTGGGTTTGCTGGTGCAGCGCTCGCGCGTGCTGGCGGTGCGCCTCGGCAGGGTCAGCAGCAGAGGGGCAGCGGAATGGTTGTTGCCGGCCGTGATGCTGGCTGGCAGCCTGCTGTTGCTGCTGGCCGGCTTTATTTTATGGCACAGTGCTACGCCCGGCTTCGGTGGCGGTCTGCGTCCTTTTTAATTAATACGCTTTAAAAAATAAGCGCAGCATGTTCACTGAATATGCTGCGTTTTTTTCTGCCCGTTACGCATAGTTAAATTTCTGTTGCCTGGCGATCTGGTGAAAAGAGTTTTCTCTGTCTACGCTAGATAATATCAAAAAGACAGGGTGTGCTCTTATATGCGTTACTCTTTATCGTCAATGTTTGCGAGGAAATAAATATGCCTGAAACCTGGACTAATAATGGCAGCACGGAAACGGTAGTGGAAACGCATGGCGGTGTTCCGTTAAAACGCATTTCCTGGAGTGCCGTATTTGCAGGGGTGATTGCGGCCTTAATCATTCATATTCTGCTGGGGCTGCTGGGGACAGCGATCGGGGCCACGACTATCGATCCGCAGCAGGAACAAAATCCGCTGGAGCACCTTGGCACTGGTGCGCTGATCTGGACCGGCGTCAGCATGCTGATTGCGCTGGCGGTCGGTAGCTATGTTGCCGGGCGGCTGGCACAGCGCGAAGGTGCGCTGCACGGGCTGCTGATGTTTGGCGTCAGCACATTGATTACGCTGTGGCTGGCGATCTCACTTGCCAGCGGTATTATCGGTGGCGCCTTTAATATTTTAGGCTCCGGTTTTAACGCCCTGGGTAACGGTATTTCTGCGGTAGCACCTTCGGTAACCAATATGGCGAAAGAGAAGCTGCAGGAAAATAATATCAACCTTGATGATCTGCAAAATGAATTGCAGACCACGCTGCGCCAGACGGGCAAACCGGAATTGCAGCCGGAAAATTTACAGCAGGATGTAAATAGCGAAGCGAATAATGCGCAAAACCAGGCGAAACAGACGGCACAGAATCCACAGAATGCCGACAATGATATTGCCAATTGGATCCGTGGTGTACTGAGTCGTCATGCCGATACGCTGCAAGCTGCAGACCGTGATGCGCTGAAAAACATTATTAAAGCGCGGACCGGAAAAAGCGATCAGGAAGCGGAGCAGATCGTTAATCAGACTGAGCAGAGCTATCAACAAGCGATGCAGAAATATCAGCAGCTGAAGCAGGAAGCGGAGCAGAAAGCGCGTGAAGCCGCAGAGAAAGCCGCGGCGGCAACGGCGAAAGCCAGCTGGTTTGCCTTCTTCATGATGCTGATCGAGGCGGTGCTGGCGGCGGTCCTCGGTGGTGTCGGTCGGCGTACCCAGCCGCGCACCGTGTTAACCCACGAGCGTCGCTAATAAAGTCGGTAATAAAAAAGGCGGCTGATTTAGCCGCCTTTTTTTGCTTAGCGCTTCAGCGCTTCGCTCAGTTCTTCGCGCATACTGGCCAGCATCGCCTTCACCACACGCGGGTTACCGGCCACCAGGTTGCCAGACAGCATATAGCCGTGGTTACCGGTGAAATCGGTCACCAGACCGCCCGCTTCACGCACCAGCAGTTCACCGGCAGCGAAATCCCATGGC
Source organism: Pantoea sp. Ap-870 (assembly GCF_011752515.1). Classification (NCBI taxonomy): domain Bacteria; kingdom Pseudomonadati; phylum Pseudomonadota; class Gammaproteobacteria; order Enterobacterales; family Erwiniaceae; genus Pantoea; species Pantoea sp. Ap-870. The sequence goes on along the minus strand of NZ_VWXG01000008.1, from coordinate 133,410 downwards.
TTCAGGCCAATCTCAAAGAAACCGTCAACGCGACCTGCGGCCACATAGGCCAAATCCAGCGCAGCAGAGCCGGTACGGCGGAAATCAGCGCACTGGGTAAACAGTTTTGCCACGATGTTGATGAACGGCGTGGCGTGCTGCTTCAGCTTGAACGGGAAGCCGGTAGCCAGAATGGTGCCGTCGAGGTCACGCGCCGTGCTGCCGCGCAGGCGATAGCCGTTAAGCTGCGCACCCTGACCGCGTACCGCGGTGAACAGTTCGTTACGCATTGGATCGTAAACCACCGCCACTTCGGTGCGGCCTTTGATGCGCACGGCGATTGAAACAGCAAAGTGGGGCAGACGTTTGATGAAGTTGGTGGTGCCATCCAGGGGATCGATTACCCATTGAACATCCTGATCGTCGCCCGCCAGCTCACCGCTTTCTTCGGTGATGATGGTGTGTTGCGGGTAGGATTTGCGAATCACTTCGACAATCAGACGTTCTGCGTCGCGGTCAACATTGGTAACGAAGTCGTTGCTGCCTTTCTGGCTGGCTTCGACGGCGTCCGGGGTTTCATAATTCTTGGCAATTAAATTTCCGGCCTTGCGCGCTGCGCGCACGGCGATGTTGAGCATCGGATGCATCGGTATCTCTCACTGGATGTTAAAGAACGGGGTGAAAACGGCGCGGAGTATATCAGGGTGTTCAGCAAATGTCCTGCTTTTATGTTAGGATGCGCGCCATCATTTCCTTATCGCTATCTATTATGCTGCAAAATATCCGAATCGTACTGGTAGAAACCTCGCACACCGGCAACATGGGTTCCGTTGCCCGCGCCATGAAAACCATGGGCTTAAGCAACCTGTATCTGGTCAATCCGCTGGTGAAACCGGACTCGCAGGCTATTTCACTGGCTGCCGGTGCCAGCGATGTGATCGGTGAGGCGAAGATCGTCGATACGCTGGATGAGGCGATTGCCGGCTGTAGCCTGGTGGTGGGCACCAGCGCACGCTCGCGCTCGCTGCCGTGGCCGATGCTTGACTCGCGTGAATGCGGCATCAAAAGCGTGGAAGAGGGCCAGCAGGCGCCGGTGGCGCTGGTGTTTGGTCGCGAGCGCGTGGGCCTGACCAACGAAGAGCTGCAGAAGTGCCACTATCATGTCGCCATTCAGGCCAACCCGGAGTACAGCTCGCTCAACCTGGCGATGGCGGTGCAGATTATTGCCTATGAAGTGCGCATGGCGTGGCTGGACGCGCAGGAGAAAGCCAGTCCGCAGCCGCAGTATGAAGCCTCACCGTATCCGCTGGTTGACGATCTGGAGCGCTTCTATCAGCACATCGAGCAGATGATGCTGAACAGCGGTTTTATCCGCCAGGGCACACCGAGCCAGGTGATGAGCAAACTGCGTCGCCTCTATACCCGTGCGCGTCCGGAGCGCGACGAACTCAACATTCTGCGCGGCATGCTGTCGTCGTTTGAAAAACCCAAAAATGACAAGGGTAATAGTTGAGTAAAACACCAGGTTAAATAGTTGAGCGAAATACTCGGTTAAATAGTTGACCAAAATACTCGGGAATGTCAGACTGGCCTCCATTCTTCAGATAACCCGCCGACTCGCTGGCGGACGCTTACGAGGTTGTATGCTATGAGACTGACATCCAAAGGACGTTATGCCGTAACCGCTATGCTGGACGTTGCCCTGCACTCGCACGAGGGCCCGGTACCGCTGGCCGATATTTCAGAGCGTCAGGGCATTTCGCTCTCCTATCTGGAGCAGTTATTCTCGCGTCTGCGTAAGCACGGTCTGGTGGCCAGCGTGCGGGGGCCGGGTGGCGGTTATCTGTTAGGCAAAGACGCCGGGGCGATTGCAGTTGGTGCGGTGATCACCGCGGTGGACGAATCCGTTGATGCTACTAAATGCCAGGGTAAAGAGGGTTGCCAGGGCGGCGAGCGCTGCCTGACCCACGTTCTGTGGCGCGACCTGAGCGAGCGCATCAGCGATTTCCTCAACAACATCACGCTGGCGGAACTGGTGAATAACCAGGAGATCCTCGACGTGGCCGATCGCCAGAACAGCGTTGATAACCGTCGCTTCCAGCAGCATCGCGTGCAGGAAACCATCAACGTCAATCTGCGCGCCTGATCCTCTATCGTTCAGCCTCTGCTGTTAACCCAGGAGAGGCTGAATCGTGCTATAAAGACGTATGATTTTTTATACGGAGTTTTAGCGCAATGAAATTACCGATCTACCTGGATTACGCAGCGACAACGCCTGCGGATCCGCGTGTCGCCAGCAAAATGATGCAGTTCCTCACTTTGGATGGCACCTTCGGTAACCCCGCTTCCCGTTCCCACCGTTTTGGCTGGCAGGCTGAAGAGGCCGTTGACGTGGCGCGCAACCAGGTTGCCGAACTGATCAACGCCGATCCACGCGAAATCGTGTTTACCTCCGGTGCCACCGAAGCCGATAACCTGGCGCTCAAAGGCGCGGCGCAGCAGCATCAGGCGCGCGGTAAACACATCATCACCAGTCAGACCGAACACAAAGCGGTGCTCGACAGCTGTGCCCAGCTGGCGCGCGAAGGCTTTGAGGTCACCTTTCTGCAGCCTGGCGCGGACGGCATCGTCACGCCTGCGATGCTGGAAGCGGCACTGCGCGACGACACCGTGCTGGTGTCGCTGATGCACGTCAATAATGAAACCGGCGTGATTCAGGACATCGCCGCGCTGGGCGCGCTGTGTCACGCGCGCGACATCCTGTTCCACGTGGACGCCACGCAAAGCGTGGGCAAACTGCCGCTCGATGTCAGCGCGCTGCCGGTGGATTTGATGTCGTTCTCAGCGCACAAACTGTACGGGCCGAAAGGCATCGGCGCGCTGTGGGTGCGGCGTAAACCAAAACTGCAGATCGACGCGCAGATGCACGGCGGTGGTCACGAGCGCGGCATGCGTTCGGGGACCTTGCCGGTGCACCAGATTGTCGGCATGGGCGAGGCCTATCGCATCGCGCGCGAAGAGATGGCGGACGAGAGTGCGCGTCTGGCTACGCTGCGCCATCGTCTGTGGCAGGGCATCAGCACGCTAAGCGACGTACAGCTCAACGGTTCACTCGAACAGGGCGCGCCGAATATCCTCAATATCAGTTTTGCCCACGTCGATGGCGAATCGCTGATCATGGCGCTGAAAGATCTGGCGCTGTCGTCGGGATCCGCCTGTACTTCTGCCAGCCTTGAACCTTCCTACGTTCTGCGCGCCATGGGCGTGGATCAGCAGCTGGCCTACAGCTCGCTGCGCTTTTCGCTGGGTCGCTTTACCACGCAGGAAGAGATCGATTATGCCATCGGGGTGGTACATAAGGCGGTAACGCGCTTACGGGCGCTGACGCCGGCCACTTCCCGCTAAATTTTCGCCCTGCGCCGGTCAGTGTGCAGGGATAACAAACGCAAACGGAGCCACGCGATGACAACACAACCCATGACGATTACGCTCAGCTCCCAGGCCGCCGACGCGCGCTGGGGCGAGAAAGCCTTGCTGAGCAGCAATGAAAGTGGCATGACCATTCACCTGACCGGTGCCGATGCGCTGATGAGCATTCAACGTGCCGGACGCAAGCTGGACGGTCAGGGCATCCGCCACGTCGCGCTGAGCGGCGAAGGCTGGGATCTGGAGAAATGCTGGGCGTTCTGGCAAGGTTTCCGCAGCCCGAAAGGCCAGCGTCAGGTCGAATGGCCGACGCTGAGTGAGGCCGATCGGGCCGAATTCGATCGGCGCCTGAAGATCGTTGACTGGGTGCGCGACACCATCAACCTGCCTGCGGAAGATCTCAGTCCGGAGCAGCTGGCGCACAGCGCCATCGATCTGATCAGCGAAGTAGGCGGTGACGCGGTGAGCTATCGCATCATCAAAGGTGAGGATCTGCGTGAGCAGGGCTATGCCGGGATTCATACCGTGGGCCGCGGCTCGACGCGTCCGCCAGTGCTGCTGACGCTGGACTTTAACCCTGGCGGCGACGACAGCACACCGGTGTACGCCTGCCTGGTGGGCAAAGGCATCACCTTTGATACCGGCGGCTACAGCCTGAAGCAGAGCGCATTTATGGATTCGATGAAATCCGATATGGGCGGCGCGGCAACGGTAACCGGTGCGCTGGCGCTGGCGATTGCGCGCGGCCTGGATAAACGCGTGAAGCTGTTCCTGTGCTGCGCCGATAACATGGTGAGCGGCAACGCGTTCCGCCTTGGCGACATCATCCGCTATCGCAACGGGAAATCCGTTGAAGTGATGAACACCGACGCCGAAGGGCGTCTGGTACTGGCCGATGGACTGATCGACGCCAGCGAACAGCGTCCGCAGCTGCTGATTGATGCGGCGACACTGACCGGTGCCGCGAAAACCGCGCTGGGCAACGATTACCATGCGCTGTTTACCTTTGACGACGTGCTGGCGGAGTCGCTGCTGGGCAGCGCCACCAGCGAGAACGAAGCCTTCTGGCGTCTGCCGCTGGCCGAATTTCACCGCAACCATCTGCCGTCCAACTTTGCCGATCTGAATAACATCGCCAGCGCGGCACATGCAGCGGGCGCCAGCAGCGCGGCAGCGTTTCTCTCGTGGTTCGTCAGCAACTATCAGCAGGGCTGGCTGCACATTGACTGCTCCGCGACCTATCGCAAAAGCGCGGTGGATCAGTGGTCTGCCGGTGCGACAGGTCTTGGTGTGCGTACCATTGCCAATCTGTTACTGAAATAATCCCGACAACGGCAGGCTGCAACCTGCCGTCTTTTTTGGAAGCCTATCCCTTATGAGTAACCGTCTTGAAGAGGTGCTGAAGCTGGCGGCCACCGAGCCTGCGCACCGTCCGGAATTTTTTCAGCTGTTGCTGGAGGCCGATGTCTGGGTGCCGGGCGAAAGTCCCGCGGAGCAGTTTGATGCCACCTCGCCGGTAGAATTACAGCACTGGGAGAAAGAGGGCGGCGGCAGCGTGATCCCTTTCTTTACCTCAGAAGCAGCAATGAGCGAAGCCATCCAGGGTGAGCAGCCGTATCTGCGTTTACCGACGCGCACGCTGTTTGAAATGACGCTGGGCGAAACGCTGTTCCTCAATCCAAAACTGCCGGCCGGCAAAGAGTTTTCACCCGGCGAGATCGCGCATCTGCTGGGCGAAGAGGGCAGTGCGCTGAGCCAGCAAACGGTGCTGGAGGGCGGTCATGCGCTGCTTCTTTCAGAAGTGGCCGAGCCGCCAGCGCAGATGATCGATTCGCTGACCCAGCTATTTGCGAAATACAAACAGGTGCGTCGCGCCTACGTTGCCAGCATTCGTGAGCGTGCCGATGAACAGGCGAATCTGTTGATTGGGATTGAAGCCGACAGCGATATTGATGCGATTATTCAGGCGGCCGGCAGCGTGGCGACCGATACGCTGCCCGATGACGCGCCAATTGATATCTGTGAAGTGGTCAGCAACGAGCAGGGTGTCAGCCATTTCTTCACCGCGCACATTACGCCGTTTTATGAGCGCCGCTGGGGCAGTTTCCTGCGCGATTTCAAAGGCAGCCAGCGGATTATTTAGTGCCGGTGTGCATCAGTGCGCCGGTAAATCGCACCGATGCTACCAGGTGCGCATAAATGCGTCATCAACATCGTACCGATTTCACCCAGGTGCGCATTAATGCGCACCCTACATGTAGGGTCGCCGTTCACGGCGACCGGATAAATGTGTGTAACATCCGACAACGCGCACCTTACGGCGACCGGATACACTTATTTCTCAATCGGTAAATCGTCGCGGCTGCCCCATTCTCCCCATGAACCGTCGTACAGCGTCACGTCACGCACGCCCAGCGCGGTCAGCGCCAGAATCACCACCACCGCCGTCACGCCGGAGCCACAGCTGGCGACAATCGGCTGATCCAGCTTAATGCCTGCCTTTGCAAACAGATCGCGCAGTTCGGCGGCCGGTTTCAGCTCACCGTTGGCCACCAGATCGTTCCACGGCATATTCAGGCTGTGCGGGATATGGCCGCGCAGCAGGCCGGGACGCGGCTCATCCACTTCGGCATTGAAACGGTTGGCCGCGCGCGCATCGACAATCTGCGCGCCGCCCTCGTGGCTGATCAGCAGCACATCGGTCAGGCGCTTTACCTGGCTGCTGTCGTACTGTGCGTCGAACTCGCCCTCAGGCAAATCAACCGGACCGGTAGCCAGGCTGAAGCCAGCGGCTTTCCAGCCCTGCAGGCCGCCCGCCAGAATCGACACCTGTTCACAGCCAAAGGCGCGCAGCATCCACCAGGCGCGCGGCGCGGAGAACAGATTGCCTTCGTCGTACACCACCAGATGCTTATCCTGGCTGATGCCCAGCTCGCGCATCGCCACGGCAAAGGTCTCTGCGCGCGGCATCATATGCGGATACGGACTGGTGTGATCGGACAGCGCTTCGATGTTGAAAAAAGGCGCATCCGGCAGATGCCCGGCCAGATACTCCGCCGTGATATCGCGCACCGCTTCCTGACCTGGCGGCAGCATGCGGGCATCCAGCACCTGCAAACGCTCTTCGTGGTAATGTTCATTCAACCAATCAGCGGACACAAACATGGCTGTCATAGCAACCTCTTCTCCATCAGCGGCAAAGGCCCAGTGTCCGGGAATGTGAAGGCTATCTCAAGGGTAACATTGCTAAAGTTGGCGGCTTGATGTGAAATTGCGCAGCACAACACGTTTAACCTTTTGGGGCTGGTGAGGGAATTACCATGGCAAGATGTGTAAAACGACTGCTGTTCAGCGTGCTGATCGGCGGCGCATTACTGGGCGGCGTGCAGCCGTCGCTGCAGGCGGCTGATACGCCTGCGCCGCAGGCCGCGACACGCGCTCTCGCGGTGATCGATCTTTCCGAACTGCAGCTGGACGGCGCGGCGGCGCTGGTACTGACCTTCAACCGCGCGCTCGACGGTCAGCAGGATTTCAACCATTGGATCAGCCTCACCGACGACAGCAGCGGTAAGGTCGACGGAGGCTGGGAGCTGGCGCAGAACGGCAAAGTGCTGCGCTTCCGCCATCCGCAGCCAGCGCGCAAGCTCACCGTCACCGTCAATGCCGGCCTGAAGGCCGCGGATGGCAGTGCCTTAGCCAGCCCATTCAGCCAGACACTCACCACGCGCGACATCCAGCCGATGGTCGGTTTCGCCAGTCGTGGCTCGCTGCTGCCGCTGCGCCTGGCGCAGGGCCTGCCGGTGCTGGCGCTCAACGTTAACCAGATCGATGTTGATTTCTTCCGGGTGAAAAATGCCACGCTCGCGGATTTTCTCGCCCAGTGGAATTACGGCAACAATTTGTCGTACTGGGAATCGCGCGATCTGCTGAAAAACGCCGATCTGGTTTACAGCGGCCGCTTCGATCTCAACCCGGCACGCAATACGCGGGAAAAAATGCAGCTGCCGCTCGGCGACGTCGCGGCGCTGAAACAGCCGGGTGTTTATCTGGCGGTGATGAAACAGGCCGGCACCTACAACTATACGCAAGCGGCGACACTGTTCTCGTTAAGTGACATTGGATTGTCGCTGCATCGCTTCCCGGGCCAGCTCGAACTCTTTAGCCAAAGTCTTGCCAGCGGTGCGCCGTTAGAAGATGTCACCATTCAGCTACTGGATGAGAAAGGCCAACAGCTGGCGACTGGCAGCAGCGACAGCGAGGGTCATTTGCGTTTAGCGGCTAACGCCAAAGGCAAGCTGCTGCTGGCGACCAGTAAAGGCCAGACTTCGCTCATCGACCTTAATCGCCCGGCGCTGGATCTGGCCGAATTCCCGATTGATGGCCCGCAAGGCTACGACAAACAGTTCTTCATTTTTAGCCCGCGCGATCTCTATCGCGCCGGCGAAACGGTCATCGTTAATGCGCTGCTGCGCGATGCCGATGGCAAACCACTGCCGCCGCAGCCGGTGAAAGCTGAAGTGGTGCAGCCGAATGGTGAAGTGGCACAAACCTTCGTCTGGCAACCAGAGAACGGCGTTTATCAACAACGTTTTGCCTTACCGGCCTCGGCGATGACCGGTAAATGGACGCTGCGTATTAACAGCGGCGACAACCAGCCGCGCAGCTGGCCGTTCAATGTAGAAGATTTCCTGCCCGAACGGATGGCGCTGTCGCTTAAAAGCAACACTCAGCCACTGTCGCCAGATGCCGACGTCACCTTCGATATCGAAGGTCGCTATTTGTATGGTGCGCCAGCGGCAGGCAACGAACTTCAAGGCCAGCTGTTCCTGCGTCCGGCGCGTGAAGCGGTCGCTGCGTTGCCAGGTTACCAATTTGGCGACATCACTGAAGAACTGAAACGAAGCCTTGATGATGTGGATGAAAAGCTGGACGACAGCGGCAGGTTGCAGCTTAAGGTCGAAAGCAGCTGGGCGGAGAGCCACTCTCCGCTCAACCTGATTTTGCAGGCCAGCCTGCTGGAGACCGGCGGTCGTCCGGTAACGCGGCGCGCCACGCAAGCGATCTGGCCTGCGGCCGCGCTGCCGGGCATTCGTCCGTTGTTTAACAGCGAATCGGTGTACGACTATCGCACCGATCGTTATAACGATGAGCCAACCGTGCCGGAAAACAGCCTCGCCGAATTTGACGTGGTGTACGCCAATGCGCAGGGCGAAAAGCTGGCGGCGCAGGATCTTGATGTGCGTTTGATCCACGAACGTCGCGACTACTTCTGGAGCTTCTCCGACAGCGAAGGCTGGCAGTCACGTTACGATGAAAAAGATCTGCAGGAAGAGCAGCAGCGCATCAGCATTGCGGCGGGCGGCAGCCAGAAAGTCAGTTTCCCGGTAGAGTGGGGCACCTATCGTCTTGAAGTGCATGCCGGTGACAACATCGTCAGCAGCGTGCGTTTCCAGGCAGGTTACTGGTGGCAGGACAACACCAACGGCACCGGCGCGCTGCGTCCGGATCAGGTCAAACTGAAGATCGACAAAGCCGCCTATCAACCCGGCGACACCGCGCGTGTCACGGTGGAATCCCCGGCGGCTGGCAAAGGCTATTTGCTGGTGGAGTCGAGCAGCGGCACCTTGTGGTGGCAACCGCTGGATGTGCCAGCGGGCGGCGCTACCATTAATGTGCCAGTCAGTGCGGAGTGGAAACGCCACGATCTGTATCTTAGCGCGATTGTGGTGCGCGACGGCGACAAAGCGAACGGCACTACGCCAAAACGCGCGGTCGGCTTGTTGCATCTGCCGATGGCAACCGCCGCGCGCCGCCTGACGCTGGCGCTTGAGGCACCGGACAGGATTCGGCCGGAACAAACTGTGCAAGTGAAGGTTAAAGCCCGCCGCGAGGGCGGTGCGCTGCCGCAGCAGGTACAGGTGTTGCTGTCGGCGGTGGACAGCGGCGTGCTGAGCATTACCGACTATGCCACCCCCGATCCGTGGAACGGCTTCTTTGGCCGCAAGCGCTACAACGCCGATCAATATGACGTATTCGGACAGTTGATTGAGGGCGGTGGCAAACTGGCGGCGCTGCGTTTTGGCGGTGACGGGGATGATGCCGATGCGCTGTCGCGCGGCGGTAAAAAGCCGGTCACCGAGGCGCAGATTGTGGCGCAGCAGCTGCAACCGGTGACGCTGGATGCCAGCGGCGAGGGCACGCTGGAACTGCCGGTACCGGCCTTCAACGGCGAGCTGCGGCTGATGGCGCAGGTGTGGAGCGAAGACAGTTTCGGCGCGGCGGATCGTAAAATGGTGGTCGCCGCACCGCTGGTAAGCGAACTGGCGACGCCGCGCTTTCTTGCCAGCGGCGATCAATCAACACTGGCGCTGGATTTGACCAACCTCACCGATCAACCTCAAACGTTGAACGTCGCGGTCAACGCAAGTGGCTTGATTGCACTCAACGGCCAAATCCCGGCCAGGGTGCAGCTGGCGAAGGGGGCGCGAACCACGCTGGCGATTCCGGTTAAAGCGCAGGACGGTTTTGGTGAGGGCGACGTGCAGGTGACCGTTTCGGGGCTGAGCCTGCCGAATGAGACGCTGGCACCGAGCGTGCGCCGCTGGAAGATTGGCGTGCGTCCGGCTTATCCGGCGCAAACCCTGAGTTTCGATAACGTAATGAACAGCGGACAGCGCTGGCAGGTGATGGCAAGCGCGTTCAACGGCCTGCAGGCCAGCACGCTGAGCGGCCAGCTGTCGCTAAGTTCTCAGCCGCCGCTGAATATCGCCAGCTACATCAGCCAGCTTTACGCTTATCCCTATGGCTGTCTGGAGCAGACCGCCAGCGGTATCTGGCCTTCACTCTTCACCAATCACGCCCAGCTCAGCGCGATGGGCATCAAAACCAGCAGTGATGAGGCGCGCCGCGCGGCAATTGACACCGGCATTGCGCGCCTGGCCGGCATGCAGCGCGGTAACGGCAGCTTTGGCCTGTGGAGCAAAGAGAGCAGCGAGGAGTTCTGGCTCACCGCTTACGTCACTGACTTCCTGCTGCGCGCCAGCGAAGCAGGCTACAGCGTGCCGGAGGGCGTGATTAATCGCGCCGACCAGCGCCTGCTGCGTTATTTGCAGGATCCGGCGCAAATCGAAACCAGCTGGAGTAGCGATGCCGATGCGCTGCGTTTTAGCGTGCAGGCCTATGCGGGGCTGGTACTGGCGCGTCAGCAGCAGGCGCCGCTCGGCGCGCTGCGGGCGCTGTATGACCAACGCGCCCAGGCGAAGTCCGGACTGGCGCTGGTGCAGCTTGGCGTGGCGCTACAGCAGATGGGCGATACGCAGCGCGCGCAGCTGGCGCTGATGCAGGGCATCGCGCTGCAACGCCAGCCTGACATGTGGCTGGGCGATTACGGCAGCCCGCTGCGTGACCGCGCGCTGACGCTGGCGCTGCTGAGGGAAAATCAGCTGCTGCCGGCGCAGCAGGGGCCATTGCTGATTGAACTGGCGCAAACGCTGCACGGGCAGCGCTGGTTCTCCACTCAGGAGAACAATGCGCTGTTCCTCGCCGCGCGGACGCTGCAGCAGCATCCGGGTGAAGTCTGGCAGGCCACGCTGCAGGACCAGCCGCTGCGCAGCGATCGGCCGCTGAGTCTCGGGCTGAGCGCGCAGCAGTTGCAGCAGGGCCTGACGCTGACCAGCGACACGCCGTCGCCGCTGTACGGCACGCTCAATGTGGTCGGCTATCCGCGCACTGCGCCGTCACCGGTCAGCAACGTGCTCAGCATCAGTCGCGAATACTTCACGCTGGACGGCAAACCGGCCGATCTCAATAACCTTAAGAGCGGTGAGCTGCTGGTGGTGCGGCTGAAGGTGGGCGCCAGCCAGCGCGTCAGCGATGCGCTGGTGGTGGATCTGCTGCCGGCCGGGCTGGAGCTGGAAAATCAAAACCTGAGCGACAGCAGCGCCAGCCTGGGCGACAGTGCCGATGCGCTGAAAGAGAGCATGATGGACATGCAGCAGGCCAACATCAAACATCTTGAGTTCCGCGACGACCGCTTTGTCGCCGCGCTGGCGCTGGATGGCTACACCCCCGGCACGCTGCTGTATCTGGCGCGCGCGGTGACGCCGGGCAGTTACCGTCTGCCGCCACCGCAGGTGGAGTCGATGTATGTGCCCGCGTGGCGCGCCATCGGCACCACGCCGGAAAAACTTCATGTGCGTTAAGCACCCGTGACGCAGCGCCACCGACGCCTGTGCGGGCTGGCGCTGCTGTTACTGCTGCTGATGGGCGCAGTATGGCTGCTGGACCGGCTCGATCCGCTGCCGCTGCGCCAGTTACAGCCGGCGCGGGTGGTGGTAGCGGAAGATGGCACGCCGCTGTGGCGCTTTGCCGATCGACAGGGGGTGTGGCGCTATCCGGTGACGCTGGACGAGGTGTCACCGGCCTATATCGAGGCGCTGCTGACCTACGAAGACCGCTGGTTCTGGCACCATCCCGGCATTAACCCGCTGGCGATAGTGCGCGCCGTCGGGCAAAACCTGCTGCAGCACGGCATTGTCTCCGGCGGCAGCACGCTGACCATGCAGGTGGCGCGGCTGATTGATCCGCAGCCGCGTACCCTGCGTGGCAAAGTGGTGCAGGCGTGGCGCGCGCTGCAGCTGGAGTGGCATCTGTCGAAGCGCGAGATCCTGACGCTGTATCTCAATCGCGCCCCGTTTGGCGGCACGGTTGAGGGCGTCGGCGCCGCCAGCTGGATGTGGCTGGGTAAACCGGCGTCGCAGCTTACCCGCGGCGAGGCGGCGCTGCTGGCGGTGCTGCCGCAGGCACCCAGCCGTTTACGCCCGGACCGCTGGCCGCAGCGCGCTGAAGCTGCCCGCAATAAAGTGCTGGATCGCCTGGCGCAGTATCAGGTGTGGCCGGCGCATACCGTCGCCGAAATCAAACAGGAGCCGGTATGGCTGCCGCCGCGCCAGCTGCCGCAGCTGGCACCGCTGCTGGCGCGCCGGCTGCTGTCGCTGTCGCCCGACAGCAAAATTACCTCCACGCTGGATGTGTCGCTGCAGCGCGAACTGGAGAACCTCGCTGCGTCGCTGCAAACCCGGCTGCCGCCGCGCACCTCGCTGGCACTGCTGGTTGTTGACCACAGCAGCATGAAGGTGCGCGGCTACGTCGGCTCGGTGTCTTTCAATGACGACAGCCGCTTTGGCCATGTGGATATGATTGCCAGCGTGCGTTCGCCGGGATCGCTGCTCAAGCCGTTTGTCTACGGCATGGCGCTGGATGATGGCCTGATTCATGGCGAATCGCTGCTGCAGGATGTGCCACGCCGCTTTGGCGACTATCGTCCCGGCAATTTCGACAGCGGCTTTCACGGCCCGGTCAGCGCCAGTGAAGCGCTGCAGCGTTCGCTCAATCTGCCGGCGGTGCAGCTGCTGGAGGCGCTTGGACCGAAAAACGTCGCCGCGCGGCTGCGCAACGTCGGCCTGAATCTGCGCTTTCCGGCGGGTGGTGAACCGAATCTGTCGCTGGTGCTGGGCGGCACCGGCGCGCGGCTGGACGACATTGTCGCCGCCTACAGCGCCTTTGCCCGCCACGGTAATGCTGCACAGCTGCGCTGGCTGCCACAGCAGCCGTTGCTGCAGCGCCCGTTACTGTCGCCCGGCGCGGCGTGGATTGTGCGCCGCATTCTCGCCGGTGAGGCACAGCCTGCCGCCAGCGGGGCGGTCGCCGATATCGTGCCGCTGGCGTGGAAAACCGGCACCAGCTACGGTTATCGCGATGCCTGGAGCGTCGGTATCACGCCGCGCTATCTGATTGGCGTCTGGGTGGGCAGGCCGGATGCTACGCCGGTTGCCGGCCAGTTCGGTTACGCGTCGGCGGTGCCGGTGATGCAGCAGGTTAATCACCTGCTGGCGGGACACCTGCCGGCGCGCGGCGTGCCCGGCGATCCGCGCCCGGCGACGGTCAGCGCCGTCAGTATCTGCTGGCCCGGCGGCCAGCCGTTGCCCGCTGGCGACGAGAACTGCCGGCAGCGGCGTTACAGCTGGGTGCTGAATCAGACCGTGCCGCCAACGCTGCTGGCGCCGGGTCAGGAGGGCGTCAATGGCTTACGCCAGCGCTTCTGGCAAAACAGCAAAGGGCTGCGCGTGGCGGCGGATTGTCCGGATGCGCAAAGCCGGGAACGCGTGATGTGGCCGCTGCCGCTTGAGCCGTGGCTGCCACCGGGCGAACGGCGGGCGCAGCGCCTGCCGCCGATGGATGTGACCTGTCCGCCGCTGAATCAGGGGGACAGCGCGCCGCTGCTGGTAACCGGCGTGATCAATGGCCAGCGCGTGCAGCCGCTGCCCGGTAAGGTCGTATTGCTGCTGCCGGTGGCGGTGCAGGGCGGGCAGGGTATGCAGCGCTGGTGGTTTTTAAACGGGCAGCCGGTGGAGCTTGCTGCGGGAAAAAGCAGCGCCTCGCTGGTGCTGCGCGAGCCCGGTCGTTATCAGCTGGTGGTGATGGATGAGGCCGGGCAGCTGGCTTCGGTGTCTTTCACGCGCGGCTAAACGCAGCGCTATGGCATATTTTTTGCGTGTTTGCCCCGACAGAAATCAATTATTTTCAATAATTCCTCTCTTCACTCATAGGCAAGGCGCACCGATCTCCCTATAATCGGCGCGTTTTCTTACCGGGAGCGGGTTCCCGGTTTCTTCAGGATGCTAATCAGAGGTAATCATGGCAATCGAACGCACTTTCTCCATCATCAAACCAAACGCCGTCGCTAAGAACGTGATTGGTGCTATCTACAACCGTTTCGAAAGCGCTGGCTTCAAAATCGTTGGTGCGAAAATGCTGCACCTGACCAAAGAGCAGGCTGAAGGCTTCTACGCGGAGCACAAAGGCCGTCCGTTCTTTGATGGTCTGGTTGAGTTCATGACTTCTGGCCCGGTTGTGGTATCTGTTCTGGAAGGCGAAAACGCTATCCAGCGTCACCGCGATCTGATGGGTGCAACTAACCCGGACAACGCGCTGGCCGGTACGCTGCGTGCTGACTACGCAGACAGCTTCACCGAAAACGCCACCCACGGTTCTGACTCTGCAGAATCTGCGGCACGCGAAATCGCTTACTTCTTCGCAGAAAACGAAGTCTGCCCACGTACCCGCTAAGTGCGCGGTAGCGGATGCGGACAGACGTCTTTACACCTTGTAACCGGTGGCTAAGACGTTCCCCTGGCATCACGCAGCAGATGTAGTACAATTATGCGCCCTTGTTGAGCCTGGCTCAGCGAGGGCGCTGTTTTTTTCCTATTCTTAACCAGAGCCGTAACGTGTAACAACGAGGCCAGAGAACATTATGTCCGAACAGATTGTGACGCCGTCGTCCGCTTCCCCCGTGGTTGTTTCCCCGAAAAACGAAAAAATTAACCTGCTGGATCTTAACCGTCAGCAGATGCGCGAATTCTTTGTTGAGATGGGCGAAAAACCGTTCCGTGCCGATCAGGTCATGAAGTGGATGTACCACTACTGCTGCGATGATTTCGAGCAGATGACAGACATCAATAAAGTGCTGCGTGGCAAGCTGATGCAGCGCGCTGAAATTCGTGCGCCGGAAGTGGCGGAAGAGATGCGCTCCAGCGATGGCACCATCAAGTGGGCGATTCGCGTCGGCGATCAGCTGGTGGAAACCGTGTATATCCCGGAAGCCGACCGCGCCACGCTGTGCGTCTCCTCGCAGGTAGGCTGTGCGCTGGAGTGTAAATTCTGTTCGACCGCGCAGCAGGGCTTTAACCGTAACTTGCGCGTGTCTGAAATCATCGGTCAGGTATGGCGTGCGGCAAAAATTATCGGTGCCGCTAAAGTGACCGGCCAGCGTCCGATCACCAACGTGGTCATGATGGGCATGGGTGAGCCGCTGCTTAACCTTACCAACGTGGTACCGGCGATGGAGATCATGCTGGATGACTTCGGTTTCGGTCTCTCCAAACGTCGCGTGACGCTGTCGACCTCGGGCGTAGTGCCGGCGCTGGACAAGCTCGGCGATATGATCGACGTGGCACTGGCGATTTCGCTGCATGCACCGAATGACACCATCCGCGATGACATCGTGCCAATCAACAAAAAGTACAACATCGAAGCTTTCCTGGCGGCGGTGAAGCGCTACATTGGCAAATCCAACGCCAATCAGGGCCGCGTAACGATTGAGTACGTGATGCTGGATCACGTCAACGACAGCACCGAACACGCGCATGAGCTGGCGGCGCTGCTGAAAGAGACGCCGTGCAAGATCAACCTGATTCCGTGGAACCCCTTCCCGGGCGCGCCGTATGGCCGCAGCTCGAACAGCCGTATTGACCGCTTCTCCAAAGTGCTGATGGAGTACGGTTTCACCACCATCGTGCGTAAAACGCGCGGCGACGACATTGATGCCGCCTGTGGTCAGCTGGCCGGCGATGTTATCGACCGCACCAAGCGTACGCTGCGTAAAAAAATGGCCGGTGAAGCCATCTCTGTGAAGGCGCTCTGAAAGATCGCGCCCGCTGCTACGCATCGGGCGTCAGGCATGGCAGTCTCTGCGCTGAACTGACAGGGAGAGACTGAGATGCGTAAAGGATTACCCGCCGCGCTGCTGGCCGGCTTTGTTGTAACCGGGTGTGTCGAAGCACCGGCGCGGCACGGCGCGGCCGATATCCGCCTGCAGCTGGGATTGCACTATCTGGCGGTGAAGGATTATGCCGCGGCGCAGCGCAATTTGCTGCGCGCGCAGCAGGCCGCGCCGCGCGATTACCGGGTGCCGCTGGCGCTTGCGCGCGTCGCGCAGGCACAGCAGAATAACGCCCGGACGCGCCATTACTACCAGCGCGCGCAGCAGTTAGCGCCGCTGAATGGTTATGTGGCTAACAATTACGGTGCGTTTCTCTGCGGTTTGAGGCAGTATGACGAAGCGCATCAACAGTTTAAGCTGGCAACTGAAGCGCAGCACAGCGACGCCGCTCAGGATGCCCTGCTGTTTTCGGGCTATTGTTACCTGCAGGCGGGAGAGGATCGCGCCGCGCGCCAGCAGTTCGATCTCGCGCTGGATGCCGCACCGGAGCAGGGCAGTATGCTGCTGACGGAAGTGGAACGACGGCTTGAACAGCAGCAGTGGGCTTCAGTGCCGCTGCTTTTAGAAGTTTACCATCAGCATTTGCCGGCAACGGCAGAGAGTCTGGGGTTACAGATACGTTTCGCCGCGCAACAGGGAAACGCTGCTGACGTTACACGTTATGGCGACCGGTTGGCGCGAAGTTTTCCACAATCGATACAGTACCAGCGTTATTTAGCTAATGAATACTGAAGCCACTCAAGAGAATTCTGCAGTACATTCCACAGGTGAACGCCTGCGTCTGGCCCGTGAGCAGATGGGGCTGACCCAGCAAAACGTCGCTGAGCGCCTGTGCCTGAAACTTTCTACCGTGCGTGATATTGAAGAGGATAAATCCCCGGCGGATTTGGCCTCGACCTTCCTGCGCGGCTACATTCGCTCTTATGCGCGTCTGGTGCATGTACCTGAAGATGATCTGCTGCCGATGATGGCGAAGCAGGCTCCGGTGCGTGCGGCGAAAATTGAGCCGATGCAGAGCTTCTCACTGGGTAAGCGTCGTAAAAAGCGTGACGGCTGGTTGATGATCTTCACCTGGCTGGTGATTTTCGTGGTGGTCGGCCTGACCGGCGCCTGGTGGTGGCAGAACCATAAAGCCTCGCAGGCGGATCTGGTGTCGATGGCTGATCAGAACGGCAGCAGCAGCGACAACAGCCAGTCGATTCCGCTGGGTGACAACAGCACGGACAGCGCCGCCGACAGTGACACTAACGCGGCCGGTACGCCGATTGACACCGGTGCCGGTGCGGTCAGCACGCCAGACAACGCGGGCAGCACTAATACTGCGCCAGCAGCGACCAGCAGCAACACGGCAACCAGCAGCGACAACGCGGTGGTGTCGCCGAGCCAGGCGCCGATTGATAACGCACCGCCAGCGGCCACCTCACCGGCGCCGGCCAACAGCGTGCCGGCAGGCTCAATGCCAACCGGTACCGCTGCCGTCAGCCAGCCCGCAGGCGATCCTAACGCCGTGGTGATGAACTTCAAAGCTGACTGCTGGCTGGAAGTCACCGATGCGACCGGTAAGAAGCTGTTCAGCGGATTGCAACGTAGCGGCGGTAAACTCAGCCTGTCCGGCACCGCTCCGTATCGTCTGAAAATTGGCGCTCCGGGTGCGGTTGACGTGCAATATCAGAATCAGCCCGTTGATTTAAGTCGTTTTATCCGTAATAACCAGGTTGCCCGTCTGACGCTGGGTGCGCAATAACGCGCAGCGCGCTTTCCGGGTAATTGTGGAGAGAGAATATGCATAACGAAGCACCCATTATCCGTCGCAAATCTACACGTATTTACGTCGGCAAGGTGCCGGTTGGCGATGGCGCACCTATCGCCGTTCAGTCAATGACCAACACCCGTACCACGGACGTCGAAGCCACGGTGAATCAGATCCGTCAGCTGGAGCGCGTCGGCGTGGATATCGTGCGTGTGTCCGTGCCCACCATGGATGCGGCGGAAGCCTTCAAACTGATTAAGCAGCAGGTCAACGTGCCGCTGGTAGCGGACATTCACTTTGACTACCGCATCGCTCTGAAAGTGGCCGAGTACGGCGTCGATTGCCTGCGCATTAACCCGGGCAACATCGGTAACAACGAGCGTATTCGCCAGGTAGTGGATTGCGCCCGTGACCACAATATTCCGATCCGTATTGGCGTTAACGCCGGTTCGCTGGAAAAAGATCTGCAGGAAAAATACGGTGAGCCAACGCCGCAGGCGCTGCTCGAATCCGCGATGCGTCATGTTGATCACCTCGATCGCCTCAACTTTGACCAGTTTAAAGTGAGCGTCAAAGCCTCCGATGTGTTCCTGGCGGTGGAATCTTACCGTCTGCTGGCAAAAGCCATCGATCAGCCGTTGCACCTTGGCATCACCGAAGCCGGTGGCGCGCGTGCGGGTGCCGTGAAGTCGGCAATTGGCCTTGGCCTGCTGCTGGCGGAAGGGATCGGCGATACGCTGCGCATTTCGCTGGCCGCCGACCCGGTTGAAGAAGTGAAAGTCGGCTACGACATCCTGAAATCACTGCGCATCCGCTCACGCGGCATCAACTTCATCGCCTGCCCGACCTGTTCGCGCCAGGAGTTTGACGTCATTGGCACGGTGAACGCGCTGGAAGAGCGGCTGGAAGACATCATCACGCCGATGGACGTCTCGATCATTGGCTGCGTTGTGAACGGTCCCGGCGAAGCCACGGTCTCGACGCTCGGCGTCACCGGCGGCAACAAGAAGAGCGGTTTCTACGAAGATGGCGTGCGCCAGCGCGATCGCCTCGACAACAATGACATGATCGATCAGCTGGAAGCGCGCATCCGTGCGAAAGCCACCATGCTGGACGAGAGCCGCCGCATCAACGTGCAGCAGCTGGAAAAATAAAGGACGGTGTGCGCCCGGCGCACGCCAGTTGTGATTGAACCTGTGCGGTTTCATCCTCATAAGGTATGATGCCGGACAGGTTTTTTTGTATTAAGAGATTCTAACGTGGCGAAGAATATTCAAGCGATTCGCGGGATGAACGATTACCTGCCGGCAGATACCGCCATCTGGCAGCGTATTGAGGGCACCCTGAAGCAGGTGCTGGCCAGCTACGGCTACAGTGAAATCCGTTTGCCAATCGTCGAGCAAACCCCCCTGTTCAGCCGCGCGATCGGTGAAGTCACCGACGTGGTTGAAAAAGAGATGTACACCTTTGAAGACCGCAACGGCGAGAGCCTGACGCTGCGTCCGGAAGGCACCGCAGGCTGCGTGCGCGCCGGTATCGAACATGGTCTGCTGTACAATCAGGAGCAGCGCCTGTGGTACATCGGTCCGATGTTCCGCTACGAGCGTCCGCAGAAGGGGCGCTATCGCCAGTTCCACCAGATGGGTGTGGAAGTGTTTGGCCTGCAGGGGCCGGACGTGGACGCCGAGCTGATCATGCTGACCCATCGCTGGTGGAAAGCGCTGGGTATTGCTGACCACGTTGAGCTGGAGCTGAACTCCATCGGTTCACTGGAAGCACGCGCCAACTACCGCAGCGCGCTGGTGGCCTTCCTCGAACAGCATAAAGAGGTGCTGGACGAAGATTGCAAACGCCGCATGTATACCAATCCGCTGCGCGTGCTGGACAGCAAAAATCCGGATATTCAGACGCTGCTTAACGACGCGCCGACGCTGGGTGAATTCCTCGACGAGGAGTCACGTGAACACTTCAGCGGCCTGTGCGCGCTGCTCGACGATGCCGGCATCAAATACCGCATCAATCAGCGCCTGGTGCGCGGCCTCGACTACTACAACCGCACCGTGTTCGAATGGGTGACCAGCAGCCTCGGCTCGCAGGGCACCGTGTGCGGCGGCGGTCGCTATGATGGTCTGGTGGAGCAACTGGGCGGCCGCGCGACGCCGGCGGTCGGTTTTGCCATGGGGCTCGAGCGTCTGGTGCTGCTGGTGCAGGCGGTGAATCCGGAATTTGAACCGACGCGCATTGTTGATGTCTATGTTATCGCTTCGGGGCAGGGCGTGCAGTCCGCCGCGATGCAACTGGCGGAAAAACTGCGTGATGCCGACCCGGCGCTGAAGCTGATGACCAACTTCGGCGGCGGTAACTTCAAGAAGCAGTTTGCCCGTGCAGACAAGTGGGGCGCACGCATTGCGCTGGTGCTGGGCGAAGACGAAGTGAAAACGGGCCAGGTGGTGATTAAAGACCTGCGCACCGGCGATCAGCAGACGCTGGCGCAGAGCGACGCCGCCGCGACGCTGCACACGCTGCTGCAGTAAGCGCAGCACTGCAACAGGCATTTTAAGGAGAGGGATTGCGTGGAAGTTTACAGCAACGAAAACGAACAGGTTGATGCGCTGCGTCGCTTCTTTGCCAATAATGGCAAAGCACTGGCGGTCGGGGTTATCGTCGGTATCGCTGCACTGGGTGGCTGGCGTTTCTGGAGCAGCCATCAGGAAGGAGCGGACAAAGCCGCGTCGGCGCAGTATCAGCAGCTGACCAGCGCCATGCAGGCAGACAAGCCGCAGACGCTGGAAGCGGTCGCCAGCTTCGCCAGCGAGAACAACAACACCTACGGTGCGCTGGCCGCGCTGGATCTGGCTAAACAGTACGTTGCCGCCAATCAGTTAGACAAAGCCATCACGCTGTTACAGAGCGGGCTGAAAGACACCAAAGATGCCAATCTGCAGGCGGTGATCAACCTGCGTCTGGCACGCATTCAACTGCAGCAAAATCAGGCAGATGCCGCCCTTACTACCCTGAACAATGTGAAGGGTGATGGCTGGACAGCCATTGTGGCGGACATTCGTGGCGAAGCACTGCTGAGCAAAGGCGATAAGCAGGGCGCCCGCGATGCCTGGAGCAAAGGTGCGGAATCGCAGGCTTCTCCTGCGCTGAAGCAGATGCTGCAGATGAAGATGAATAACTTAAGTTAAGCCAGTCAAGAGAGCGCACATGGAATTACGTAAATACCTGCTGCCAGGGCTGATGTCAGTCACTCTGCTCAGCGGTTGCTCGCTGTTCAGCGGCGAAGAAGATGTAGTGAAAATGGCCCCGCTGCCGAAGGTTGAAAACCAGTTCACGCCGGAAACCGCGTGGAGCACCTCGGTCGGTGACGGCGTGGGTGATTTCTACTCCAATCTGCATCCCGCCTGGCAGGACGGCACCGTGTATGCCGCCGACCGCTTCGGTATCGTGAAAGCGCTCGACGCCAGCAACGGCAAAGAGAAGTGGAAAGTGAACCTCTCTGAGAAGACCGGCTTCTTTTCGAAAAACATTTCGGCACTGCTGTCTGGCGGCATCACGGCCAATGGCGATCGCCTCTACATCGGTAGCGAGCGGGGGCAGGTATTTGCCCTGAACAGCAGCGACGGCAGCATTGCCTGGCAGACCAAAGTGGCCGGTGAAGCACTGTCGCGTCCGGTGGTCAGCGATGGTCTGGTGCTGATTCACACCAGCAACGGTATGCTGCAGGGGCTCGATCAGAGCAGCGGCGCGGTGAAATGGAGCGTGAATCTGGATATGCCAGCGCTGTCGCTGCGTGGTGAATCGGCGCCGGCAGTAGCGTTCGGCGGCGCGATTGTTGGCGGCGATAACGGTCGCGTCAGCGCGGTGATCATGAACCAGGGTCAGCTGATCTGGCAGCAGCGTATCTCCCAGCCAAGTGGCGCGACCGAGATCGATCGTCTTAACGATGTCGACACCACGCCGGTTATCGTCAATGGCGTGGTCTATGCGCTGGCCTACAACGGTAACCTGACGGCGCTGGATCTGCGTTCCGGTCAGATTCTGTGGAAGCGTGAAATCGGCGGCGTCAAAGATCTGATCGTCGATGCCGGTCGTATCTATCTGGTGGATCAGGATGACCGCGTGATTGCGCTCAACGCCGATGGCGGCGTGGCGATCTGGCGTCAGAGCGATCTGCTGCACCGTAACCTGACGTCTCCGGTGCTGTTCAACGGTTACCTGGTGGTCGCCGATAGCGAAGGCTACGTGCACTGGATCAACACCCTGGACGGCCGCTTTGTGGCGCAGCAGAAACTGGACAGCGATGGCTTCCAGACCGAGCCGGTTGTGGCCGGTGACAAGCTGCTGATCCAGGCAAAAGGCGGTGAGGTCTACGCCATCACCCGTTAAGGCGATGGCCCGACGGGCAGCGTTTCGCACGCATTGATACGGCTCCTGATTCGTCAGGGGCCGTTCTGTTTTTAGTCAGGCATGATATTCTTGGCGCCTGCGGCCTGAACCTGACGGCAAATGCCGTTATAATCACGCCATTCGGGCGATTTATTTTTAAAACTGAGGCAAGTGTTATGGTACCTGTGGTCGCGCTGGTTGGGCGTCCCAATGTGGGGAAATCCACGCTGTTTAACCGCTTAACGCGCACACGTGATGCGTTAGTGGCCGATTTCCCTGGACTGACTCGCGATCGCAAATATGGTCGCGCCGAAGTGGAAGGGCGCGAATTTATTGTTATCGATACCGGCGGTATTGATGGCACCGAGGAAGGCGTGGAAAACCGCATGGCGGAGCAGTCGCTGCTGGCGATTGAAGAGGCCGATGTGGTGCTGTTTTTAGTTGATGCGCGTGCTGGCGTCATGCCGGCGGATCAGCAGATCGCCAATCATCTGCGTTCGCGCGATAAAGCGACGTTCCTCGTTGCCAACAAAACTGATGGTCTCGATCCGGATGCTGCGGTGCTGGACTTCTACGCGCTCGGCCTGGGTGAGATTCACCCGATTGCCGCGTCGCACGGTCGTGGCGTCACCAGCCTGCTGGAAACCGCGCTGCTGCCGTGGATGGATGACATCGCGCCGCGGGAAGTCAGCGAAGAGGACGAAAACGAAGCCTACTGGGCCGCGTTAGCCGCCGAAGAGAACGGTGAAGCGCTGGAGGAAGAAGAGGAAGAAGCCTTCGATCCGACCGGTCTGCCGATCAAACTGGCGATTGTCGGGCGTCCGAACGTAGGTAAGTCAACGCTCACCAACCGTATCCTCGGTGAAGACCGTGTGGTGGTGTACGACATGCCGGGCACCACGCGCGACAGCATCTACATTCCGATGGAGCGTGATGACCGCGAGTACATTCTGATTGATACCGCGGGCGTGCGTAAGCGCGGCAAAATCACTGATACGGTGGAAAAATTCTCCGTCATCAAAACGCTGCAGGCGATTGAAGATGCCAACGTGGTGATGCTGGTGATTGACGCGCGTGCGGGCATTTCCGATCAGGACCTGTCGCTGCTCGGCTTTATCCTGAATAGTGGGCGCTCACTGGTGATTGTGGTCAACAAGTGGGATGGCCTGTCGCAGGAGATTAAAGATGAAGTGAAAGAGACGCTGGACTTCCGTCTCGGCTTTATCGACTTCGCGCGCGTGCACTTTATCTCGGCACTGCACGGCAGCGGCGTGGGCAACCTGTTTGAATCCGTGACCGAAGCGTACGACTGCTCGACCAAGCGCGTAAATACCTCCATGCTGACGCGTATCATGAACATGGCTGCTGACGACCATCAGCCGCCTCTGGTGCGTGGCCGCCGCGTGAAACTCAAATACGCGCATGCCGGTGGTTATAACCCGCCGATTGTGGTGATTCACGGTAATCAGGTGAAGGATCTGCCGGATTCCTACAAGCGTTATCTGATGAACTACTTCCGCCGCTCGCTGAACGTGATGGGAACGCCGATTCGCATCCAGTTTAAAGAGGGCGATAACCCGTATGCGGGCAAACGTAACCTGCTGACGCCAACCCAGCAGCGTAAGCGTAAGCGTCTGATATCGCATCTGAAGAAAAACAAACGCTAAACATGATGAGGGCCCGGATGGGCCCTCTTTTTATGGCGTAACATCCGGTTTATCACGATCCTCAGCCACGATTCCGGAGTCATCATGCTCACCCCATGCCCTCACTGTCAGCAACCGCTCACTTACAGCGAACAACGCTTCGACTGCCCGCACTGCCAGCGTCATTTCCCCGCGCTGGCCTGCTGTCCCGACTGCCAGCAGCCGCTGCAGGTGCTGAAGGCGTGCGGTGCCATAGATTATTTCTGTACCCACGGTCACGGCCTGATCTCCAGCAGGCGCGTGCATTATCGCCCGGAAGACGTCATCGAATGAGGGTTTGCGATAGCGCGAAGTGGCGCTGGCTGCTCGCTTCGCGCTGCGTTTGTAGCAAAAATGCTATTGCCCAGTAACCACCGCGTTATGGATGTTCACTTTTAATTGTACCGGATGGTACAATCCTGCCCGCCTTGTCGCGAATGCCAGCGGATGTTGATCCTGCGGCCTCGCTCACAAGCGCTGCATAACGGGCGTAGCTCCCGTACCAACAGATATAAAATAAAGCGTAACGGATAACTTCCTGTCCCTGCTCAGTCAGGAAGACATTGACCGGCTGCTCCCGCATTCCGGCCGCCACGCGTTATTTTTTCAGGAGAGTTTGTGTTATGGCAGAAAATTCCGCTCGTCCCGGTAAAGGGTTGAGTCTCTGGTCCGTGTTATTCGGGCTGGTCCTGCTGGCGATCGGCCTGTTCTTCGCGATCGGTGGCGGTAAACTGGTGGCCCTGGGCGGCAGCTGGTACTTCCTCATTGCCGGTATCGTCATGTTACTGTCGGCGATTCAGTTCTTTCGCCGTAAATCCTCGGCGGTTACGCTGTTCATTCTGGTCTTCGCCGGTACGCTGATTTGGGCGCTGTACGATGCTGGCTGGCAGTTCTGGCCGCTGGTGTCGCGCCTGATGGTGCCGGCCGGCCTGATGGTGCTGGCATTTATTACCTGGCCGGCGCTGCGTAAGCGTGAAGGCAAGGCCTCGCTGGCGAAGCTTTCATATGCGCTGTCAGCGGTGATTGCCGTTTGTATGGTGGTCACCTTTGTCCAGATGTTCCAGCCGCATCCGACAGTGGCTTTCACCGGCAAGCAGCTGCCGTTGATCCCGGTAGATAAAAGCAAACCGCAGCAGGACTGGAGCAGCTACGGCCGTACGCCGCAGGGTGACCGTTTTGCCGCTATCGACCAGATTACCCGCGACAACGTGAAAGACTTGCAGGTTGCCTGGACGTTCCATACCGGCGACACGCCGATCAGCCCGACCGGTAACGGTGCAGAAGATCAGGAAACGCCACTGCAGGTGGGTAATACCCTGTATCTGTGTACGCCGCACAACAACGTGATTGCGGTGGAAGCCGACAGCGGTAAGCAGATCTGGAAGCGCGAAATCAATGCGCAGGCGCAGGTGTGGAACCGCTGCCGTGGTCTGGCGTACTTTGATGCCACCAAACCGGTACAGCAGCCAACGCAGCCGGGCTCCACGCCGGTGCCAGCGGTAACGCTGGCGGCGGGCGATAGCTGCCAGCGTCGCATCCTGATGAACACCATCGATGCACGTCTGATTGCCATCAATGCCGATAACGGCGAGCTGTGTGAAAACTTCGGCAACCACGGTGTGGTCGATCTGAAGCAAGGTCTCGGCAGCGCGCCGGACCCGCAGTATCAGCTGACCTCGCCGCCGCAGGTGGCAGGCACCACGGTTGTGGTGGGCGGTCGCGTCGCGGATAACGTACAGACAGACATGCCTGGCGGCGTTCTGCGTGGCTTCGACGTCATCACCGGCCAGATGCGCTGGGCGTTTGACCCGGGCAATGAAGATCCGAATGCCGTGCTGATGCCGGGTAAAGATTACACCCGCAGCACGCCAAACTCATGGGCGCCAATCTCTTACGATCCGGCGATGAACACCGTGTTCCTGCCGATGGGCAGCTCGTCGGTGGACCTGTGGGGTGCCAACCGTACCGCGCTGGATCACAAATATGGCGCGTCGGTGCTGGCGCTGGATGCCACCACCGGTAAAGAGAAGTGGGTGTATCAGACGGTCCACAATGACCTGTGGGACTTCGACCTGCCAATGCAGCCGAGCCTGGTGGACTTCCCGATGAAGGATGGCACCACCAAACCCGCGGTGGTGATCGGCGGGAAAACCGGCATGATCTGGGTGCTGGATCGCCTGACCGGCAAGCCTTTGACCAAAGTTGAAGAGCTGCCGATGCCGCAGGGCCATATCCCGAACGAGCAGTACACCAAAACTCAGCCGCACTCGGTAGAAATGCCAAACATTGGCAATCAGAAACTGACCGAGTCAGACATGTGGGGTGCTACGCCGTTTGACCAGCTGGCTTGCCGTATTGCTTTTAAAGGCATGCGTTATGACGGCCTGTTCACCGTGCCGGACACCGATGTTTCGCTCAGCTTCCCGGGCTCGCTCGGTGGCATGAACTGGGGCAGCATCTCGTTCGATCCGAACAACCAGTACATGTTCGTTAACGATATGCGTCTCGGCCTGTGGGTGCAGATGATTCCGCAGGACACCACCAAATCGGCTGCCAGCAACGGCGGTGAAGCCATCAACACCGGCATGGGTGCGGTACCGCTGAAAGGCACGCCGTACGCAGTTAACAAAAACCGCTTCATGTCGCCGCTGGGCATTCCATGCCAGGCACCGCCGTTCGGTACGCTGTCGGCCATCGACATGAAGACCCGTCAGATTGTGTGGCAGGTGCCGGTGGGTACGGTGCAGGATACCGGTCCGTTTGGTATCAAAATGCATGCGCAGATGCCGGTCGGTATGCCGACGCTGGGCGGTACGCTGGCAACCCAGGGCGGTCTGGTATTTATTGCCGGCACCCAGGATTACTACCTGCGCGCCTTCGACAGCTCAACCGGTAAAGAAGTGTGGAAAGCACGTCTGCCGGTGGGCAGCCAGGGCGGACCAATCAGCTATGTTTCGCCGAAAACCGGCAAACAGTACATCCTGATCTCCGCAGGCGGTGCGCGTCAGTCACCGGATCGCGGTGATTACGTGATTGCTTACGCGCTGCCCGACAGCAAGTAAGCCGCAGTAAAAGAAAGGCCGACATCATGATGTCGGCCTTTTTTATTTACCGTCCGTGGCGTACTCCTTCCTGTAAGGATCCTTACTTACTTCTGCTTAGAGGGGCGACGGCTTTTTTGACCTCCTTTTCTTCCAGCTTCCCTGGCTCTCTCAGGATCGTTCCTGAAATTGCCCCCACTGACTTTGCCGCCCGCGCTACCGGCTTCCCTGGCGCGCTCCGGGTCCTCTGCAAAGTTCCCGGCACCGCCTCGTTGCTTGGTTTGTGTCATAGCAGAGACCTCATCTAAGGGTATTTTCTTTGATGTGGACTAGCTAGCCACGTTATCCAGTATAGTCAGTTAGTTACGGCGATGCAGTGGGAACTGTGTAAGTTATTCTTCGCCATCGCGCCACAGCGTCTGCAGTTCAGGAGGCGCAACGTTTTCCGGAATCAGGATCACAATCGTTCCGGCTTCGCGGTGGGTCGCGTAGCTTATCTGGATACGGAAATAGCGCTGGTCGCCACGCCCGATGCTGGCGGCCTGTTCCTCCGGCTCGCCGAGCGGCAGCGCCCGCTCCAGCACGTTGCACACGCGCTGCTTCTGCGGTTCCGGCAGCTGCGCCAGCGCAAATCGCCGCTCGCTGCGCAGGCCGGGGATAAATGCAATGCCGCCTTCACGCGCCAGCTCAATGATGGCGTCATCGGTCAGCTGAATATTCACCTTACACCTACCTCGTGCCACGCGGACTGGATCGCCTGTGCCACCGTATTATCAAAACGTTTTGCGGCATGCTGTACGGTAAAGCGCGCAAAGGTGCTGAAGTCGGCATCCTGCGGCAGTTCCTTATCGCACAGCGTGTCGTACCATGCCTGACCGGCCCGTTCCCAGGCAAAGCCGCCCAGCGCGGTCGCCGCCAGATAGAAGGCGCGATTGGGAATGCCGGAGTTAAGATGTACGCCGCCGTTGTCTTCGCGCGTGTCGATATAGTGATCCATATCGGCCGGCTGCGGATCTTTGCCAAGCAGCGGATCGTCATAGGCGGTACCGGGCGCAGACATCGAGCGCAGGCCACTGCCCTTAATACCCGCCGCCAGCAGCCCTTCGCCGATGATCCAGTCGGCCTGGTCGGCGCTTTGCTTAAGGTGATACTGCTTCACCAGCGAGCCGAACACATCGGACATCGATTCGTTGAGCGCACCTGCCTGCTGGAAGTAAATCAGCCCGGCTTCGGTTTCGGTCACGCCGTGCGTCAGCTCGTGCGCGACCACATCAATGGCAATGGTAAAGCGATTGAAGATCTCACCGTCGCCGTCGCCAAATACCATCTGCTGGCCATTCCAGAAGGCGTTCTGGTACTCCTTGCCGTAATGCACGGTGCCATTCAGTTTCAGGCCTTTGTTGTCCAGCGAGTTGCGCTGATAGATCTGCCAGTAGAAATCATAGGTGATGCCGAGATAGTTCCACGCTTCGTCGGCGGCGACGTCACCGTTACCGGGCTGGCCTTCCTCACGGATCAGGGTGCCAGGCAGATTTTGCGTATTACCCGCATCGTAGATAGCACGCAAAACACTGCCGGGCTGCGCGGTGCTGGCTGCGCTGGCGGTATGAGGATGTTCCGCCATCAGCTGTTGCACGTGAGTGAGGGTGCGCCGAGCGTAATCCTGCTGTGCGCCGGAACAGTTATCGATGATGTTTCGCAGAATATACGGAGGAATAACGCTGTAAGGCATGTCGGACTCCCTGACGGATGGGTATGTCAGAAAGTATAGACCCGCTTATCAATCGCGCGCCGCTGCGTCTGCAGCCCGCGCGATTTACGGGGGGTTATCAACCATTTATGCGGCTGAAAAGATTATCACGCCTTACGGCTGCGCGTCTTCTGCGGTTGTAACGCCGTCACCTGACTCTCCACCCAGCCATCATTCAGCCGGGTACGCAGCAGATCGCCGGCATGCAGCTGACGGGTCTTTTTCACCACCTGGCCCTGAGCATCGGTGGTGACGCTAAAGCCGCGCGCCAGCGTCGCCAGCGGACTTACGCCTTCCAGCTGTGCTGCCAGCGTACCAAAACGCTGCCGGCTGTGATTGAGCTGTTTTTCCATGCCCTGCTGCAGCCGGTAGTGCCACTGCTGTAACTGCTGCTGAGCGCGCAGAATACGTCCCTGCGGCTGCTGGGATTGCAGGCGCTGCAGCAGGCGATCCTGCTGGCGATGCGCCAGGCGCAACCGCTGATCGGCCGCTTCCTGCAGACGGCGCTGCAGCTGAATCAGCGTGGTTTGCTGCCGTGCCAGGCGCAGCTGCGGATGCTGTTGTTGCAGACGATGCTGCAGCCGGGTGAAGCGGCGTTGCTGCTGCGCCACGTAATAATCCATCGCCATCTCCATGCGCTGCTGCTGAGACTGCAAACGGCGCAGCAGCTCGATCTGGTTGCGGCTCACCAGTTCGGCAGCGGCAGAAGGCGTCGGCGCGCGCAGATCGGCAACAAAGTCGGCGATGGTGACATCGGTTTCATGCCCAACGGCGCTGACGATTGGCAGGCGGCTGGCAAAGATGGCCCGCGCCACGCGCTCGTCGTTGAAGCTCCACAGATCTTCCAGTGAACCGCCGCCGCGCCCGACGATCAGCACGTCGCACTCGTCACGCTGGTTGGCCAGCTCGATGGCGCGCACGATGGCGGCGGGCGCATCAACGCCTTGCACTGCGGTCGGATAGATCACCACCGGCAGCGAGGGATCGCGGCGATGCAGCACGCGCAGCACATCGTGCAATGCCGCGCCGGTGGCGGAGGTGATCACACCCACCTGGCGCGCCGGCTCCGGCAGCGGCTGTTTAAACTGCTGGTCGAACAGCCCTTCCGCCGCCAGCCGGGCTTTCAGCTGCTCAAACTGTTGCTGCAGCAGCCCTTCACCGGCCGGATGCATGCTTTCGATAATCAGCTGATAGTCGCCGCGCGGCTCATACAGCGTGATGCTGGCGCGCACCAGCACCTGCTGACCGTGCTGCGGGCGAAAGCTGACGCGTCGATTGCTGTTGCGGAACATGGCACAGCGCACCTGCGCGCCATCGTCCTTCAGGGTGAAGTACCAGTGACCGGAAGCGGGCTGAGTGAAATTGGAAATTTCAGCGCTGAGCCACACCAGGCCCATCTCATTTTCCAGCAGTTGGCGCACCGTGGTGTTCAGGCGGCTGACAGTAAAAATATTGGCGGTTGGCGGTAGCGACATGTGATGAGGATCAAATTTCAAATCAGAGGGTTAATTAACCGATACTACATGCCTGCCCCGGAGGATCAAGACTTTTTCCGAAAAAACACTGGAGGCAACCGATTTCGGCCTGTATAATGCCGCGGCAATATTTTATCTGTTTTAAACGCCCCAGGTGGAGATATTGCAATGTTAAGAATCGCGAAAGAAGCCCTCACATTTGACGACGTCCTGCTCGTTCCCGCTCACTCCACTGTTTTACCCAACACGGCCGATCTCAGCACCCAGCTGACCAAAAACATCCGTCTTAACATTCCTATGCTGTCTGCAGCGATGGACACCGTGACCGAAGCCGGTCTGGCGATTGCGCTGGCGCAGGAAGGCGGTCTGGGCTTTATCCACAAAAACATGTCGATTGAGCGCCAGGCGGATGAAGTTCGCAAGGTGAAAAAACACGAAAGCGGCGTCGTAACGGAGCCACAGACCGTGCTGCCAACCACCACGCTGGCCGAGGTGAAAGAGCTGACCGAACGTAACGGCTTCGCCGGTTATCCGGTGGTTAACGCCGACAACGAGCTGGTGGGCATCATTACCGGTCGTGACGTGCGCTTCGTGACCGATATGACGCTGCCGGTGACCGCGGTCATGACGCCGAAAGAGCGCCTGGTGACGGTGAAAGAGGGTGAAGCGCGTGAAGTCGTGCTGCAGAAAATGCACGAAAAACGCGTCGAGAAAGCGCTGGTTGTTGACGACAGCTTCCACCTGCTGGGCATGATTACCGTTAAAGATTTCCAGAAAGCCGAGCGTAAACCTAACGCCTGTAAAGATGCGCAGGGTCGTCTGCGCGTCGGTGCCGCAGTAGGTGCCGGTGCCGGCAACGAAGAGCGCGTTGATGCGCTGGTCGCTGCGGGCGTTGACGTACTGCTGATCGACTCCTCGCACGGCCACTCCGAAGGCGTGCTGCAGCGTATCCGTGAAACCCGCGCAAAATATCCAGACCTCGAAATCATCGGCGGCAATGTGGCGACCGGTGCAGGCGCACTGGCGCTGGCTAATGCGGGCGTGAGCGCGGTGAAAGTGGGCATCGGCCCGGGCTCTATCTGTACTACCCGTATCGTTACCGGCGTTGGCGTACCGCAGATCACGGCGGTATCCGACGCGGTTGAAGCGCTGGAAGGTACCGGTATTCCGGTCATCGCTGACGGCGGTATCCGTTTCTCTGGCGACATCGCCAAAGCTATCGCCGCGGGTGCGTCGGCGGTAATGGTTGGCTCCATGCTGGCCGGTACCGAAGAATCTCCGGGCGAAATCGAGCTCTACCAGGGCCGTGCGTTCAAATCCTACCGCGGGATGGGTTCACTGGGCGCGATGTCCAAAGGCTCGTCTGACCGTTACTTCCAGAGCGATAACGCCGCCGACAAACTGGTGCCGGAAGGTATCGAAGGGCGCGTTGCCTATAAAGGCCGCCTGAAAGAGATCGTGCACCAGCAGATGGGCGGCCTGCGCTCCTGCATGGGCCTGACCGGTTGCCCGACTATCGACGATCTGCGTACCAAAGCCGAGTTCGTGCGCATCAGCGGCGCCGGCATTAACGAAAGCCACGTACACGATGTGACCATCACCAAAGAGTCACCGAACTACCGCATGGGTTCATAATCCCGTAAGATTTCCCGCCCGGCTCCAGCCGGGCGCTTTTATTATTAAGTCCATCCCAATGGAAACGCCTCAATGACGACTGAAAATATTCATAAACATCGTATTTTGATCCTCGATTTTGGTTCTCAGTATACGCAGCTGGTCGCGCGCCGCGTGCGTGAGCTGGGCGTCTACTGCGAACTCTGGGCGTGGGATGTCACCGAAGAGCAAATCCGCCAGTTCAACCCGAACGGCATCATCCTGTCCGGTGGCCCGGAAAGCACCACCGAGCACAACAGCCCGCGCGCGCCGGAATATGTGTTCAACGCTGGTGTGCCGGTGCTGGGCGTGTGCTATGGCATGCAGACCATGGCGATGCAGCTGGGCGGTAAGGTTGAAGGCTCGAACGAGCGTGAATTTGGTTACGCGCAGGTTGAAGTGACAACCCCGAGCGCGCTGGTGCGTGATATCGAAGATGCCATCAGCGCGGCGGGCAAACCGCTGCTAGACGTGTGGATGAGCCACGGTGACAAAGTCACGGCGATCCCGGCAGACTTCGTGACGGTTGCCAGCACCGAAAGCTGCCCGTTTGCCATCATGGCCAACGAAGAGAAGCGTTTCTACGGCGTGCAGTTCCACCCGGAAGTGACGCACACCCGTCAGGGCCTGCGCATGCTGGAGCGTTTTGTGCGCGACATCTGCGGCTGTGAAGCGCTGTGGACGCCAGCCAAAATCATCGAAGATGCGGTAGAGCGCATCCGTGAGCAGGTAGGTGAAGACCGCGTGATTCTCGGCCTGTCCGGCGGCGTGGACTCGTCCGTGACCGCGATGCTGCTGCACCGCGCGATTGGCGAGCGCCTGACCTGTGTGTTCGTTGATAACGGACTGCTGCGTCTGAATGAAGCTGAGCAGGTGATGGACATGTTCGGCGACCACTTTGGTCTGAACATCGTGCACGTTGCGGCAGAAGGGCGCTTCCTCGACGCGCTGGCGGGCGAGAACGACCCGGAAGCCAAACGTAAGATCATCGGCCGCGTGTTCGTGGAAGTGTTCGACGAAGAAGCACTGAAGCTGACCGACGTGAAATGGCTGGCGCAGGGCACCATCTATCCGGACGTGATTGAGTCGGCGGCTTCAGCTACCGGTAAAGCGCACGTGATCAAATCGCACCACAACGTGGGCGGTCTGCCGAAAGAGATGAAGATGGGCCTGGTTGAGCCGCTGAAAGAGCTGTTCAAAGATGAAGTGCGTAAAATCGGTCTGGAACTCGGCCTGCCTTACGACATGCTGTACCGCCATCCCTTCCCGGGCCCGGGTCTGGGCGTGCGCGTACTGGGTGAAGTGAAGAAAGAGTACTGCGACCTGCTGCGCCGTGCCGATGCCATCTTTATCGAAGAGCTGCGCAAAGCCGATCTGTACAACAAAGTCAGCCAGGCCTTTACCGTGTTCCTGCCGGTGCGCTCCGTCGGCGTGATGGGTGATGGCCGTAAATACGACTGGGTAGTTTCCCTGCGTGCTGTCGAAACCATCGACTTCATGACGGCCCACTGGGCGCACCTGCCGTACGACTTCCTCGGCCGCGTCTCCAACCGCATCATCAACGAAGTGAACGGCATTTCACGCGTGGTTTATGATATTTCAGGTAAACCGCCTGCGACGATTGAGTGGGAGTAACGCCCGCACTGGCAACCGCCAGCACCTGAAGCCTCAAAGCCCGCGTAACTGCGGGCTTTTTTATCCTGCCATCTTTCGCATCGCCCGATCAGCGCAGAATTCAGATACAGCGCCTACAGCCGCGCCGCCTGTTGTTCAATAAATTCCCTGAACCACTGCTGGGCGGGATGCGCGTCGCTGCGCCGGTGCCAGATCAGGTTGAACACCATTTCGGGCAACGACACCGGTGGAGGGAACAGCACCAGCTGGCGACTGGCCTGCGCATGCAGCGCCACGCGCTTCATCACGGTCGCCGTCATGTGGGTTTGCGCCACGATAGACGGCACCGTAAACATCTGCTGGACCGTCAGCCCCAGCCGGCGCTTTTTACCCTGCTGCGCCAGCACCTGATCAACCAGGCCGTACAGTTCACCTTCCGGCGAGACCAGAATATGCGGCAGCGCCAGGTAGCTCTCCATGTCCATGCCGCGTCTGGCCGCCGGATGGTTGCTGGTGACGATGGTGACGAATTCATCGCGCAATACTGGCCGGGAGATGATGCGGCTATCGCTGTGGGTGGGCAGGACGCCGATGGCGACATCAATCGCGCCGGCATCTAACAAATCGACCGCGTGATCGCGGTTGGTAAACGCCTGCACATTCAATGATACGCCGGGGGCGGCGTCCTGTAGCGCCTGCATTAACGAAGGCAGCAACACGAAAGCCGGATACTCCGACACGCCCAGTTTGAAGTTTATTTGCGCTTTTTCCGCTGCAAACGCGGGCTTTGCCACCAGCGTCGCTTCGAGCTGGCGCAACGCCCCGGCGATGGGGCCGGACAGATCGCGCGCACGCGCGGTCGGCAGTAAACCCTCCGCGCTGCGCATGAACAGCGGGTCACCGAACAGGGTGCGTAACCGTGACAAAGCGGCACTCATCGCCGGCTGGCTGACGCCCACCTGGGTTGCCGCCCGCGTGACGTTGCGCTCGTTCATCAGCGCGTCAAAAGCCACTAACAGATTGAGATCGATGCCATGAAAATCCATACGGCAAATAATCACTCATATTGAATATTTGTTGGACGAATTGTAGGGCGCTGCGCAAAATTCCACAACCAACCCTCACCTGAAAGTGAATAACGATGAATCCAGCAGCAGAATACGTACAACGGCTGAAAATTGAACGACAGGCGGTAGAGACGCTCTATCAGGCCTTCAGCGACAACAACCCCGATCTGGTCGATAGCGTGCTGGCACCGTCATGGGAAGACATTCCGCTGGCGCCAGGACAAGTTGCCGGACCGGAAGGCATCAAGCCGATCATTCGCATGCTGGCGCAGGCTTTTCCGGACGTGCAGATCGTGGTGCATGACATGATTCAGGAGCCTGGCCGCATCGCGGC
This sequence comes from Pantoea sp. Ap-870, assembly GCF_011752515.1. NCBI lineage: Bacteria > Pseudomonadati > Pseudomonadota > Gammaproteobacteria > Enterobacterales > Erwiniaceae > Pantoea > Pantoea sp. Ap-870. Next base: position 98,682 of record NZ_VWXG01000008.1, on the reverse strand, counting down.
GCGGGCGGAAATCAGCGGCACCCATCTCGGCGAAATTTTCGGTATCGCGCCGACTGGTAAGAAAGTGAGCTTCCGTCTGCATGAGTTCCATGCGCTGGAGGACGGCCGTCTGATCACCACCTGGCACATGGAGGATTGGTTTGGCCTGTTCCTCCAGCTTGGCCAGTTTCCGCCACAAGCCTGAATCAGACCGGAGAGTTGATAATGAAAGCAGCATTGATTGATACGTTTGGCACCGCCGATGTGCTGACGATTGGCGAACGTCAACTTCGCGCCGCCAGTCCGGATGAGGTGACGGTGCAGGTTGAAGCGGCGAGCGTTAACCCGCTGGATGTGAAAATCATCTCAGGGCACATGCAGCAGGTTTTCCCGGTGGACCTGCCTTACGTGCCGGGCATGGATTTCTGCGGCGTGATTACAGCAGCTGGCGAGCGCGTGAGCCATTTAAAACCGGGCGATCGCGTGTTCGGGCGCACGCCACCGGGTGCCGGCGGGGCTTTTGCCCAAAGCCTGGTAATCGCCGCCGATGACGTATGCCTTGTCCCGGCAGCGATGAGCGCCGAACAGGCCGCGGCGCTGCCTACCGCGTTTGGCTCCGCGCAGCAGGCGCTGTTCGATGTGGGCCAGCTGCAGCGTGGCGAGCGCGTGCTGATTCACGCCGCAGCGGGTGGCGTCGGCAGCATGGCGGTTCAGCTGGCGCATCAGGCGGGCGCTTATGTCATCGCCACGGCGTCGGCGAAAAACCACGCGCTGGTGACCAGTCTGGGCGCCGATGAGGTGATTGATTATCGTACTGAGGACTTCACGGCCACGCGCGATATCGACCTGGTGATTGATAGCGTCGGCGGCGAAACGCTGAGCCGCTCCTGGTCCGTGCTGCGCGCCGGCGGGCGCATTGCCACGCTGGTGGAGTTCGGCATCACGCCTGCCAGCGGCCAGCACGGCGAGTTTGTCTTCTTCGCCAGCGCGACGCCGTATCTTGCCCGGGCGAGCAGCCTGTTCCAGGCCGGGCAGTTACAGGTCATCACCGAAGCTATCTTTTCGCTGGATGATGCACGCTCCGCACTGGAGAAGGTGGCGACCGGCCATGCGCGCGGCAAAGTGATTATCCGCGCCAATCCTTAACGCCTGGCGTCATGTCGCAGTAAAAACGCGCCCGCTACCCCGCGGGCGTTTGTTTACCGGTCTGTCGCAGGGGATAAGGATGTGTTAATAATCTGGCGTTAACGGCAGAGGCTTCAGGAGGAAACGTGCTGTTTAATTTCAGAGCCGCGGGCAAGCGCGCACCACCTGGCAAACGCCCGCTGACATCCATCATCATTCTTTATCTTGTGATGCTGTGCGGTACGGCTTTTCTCGCGTTTCTGCCGCTGATCTGCGCGATGGGCGCCGGATATGTCGCCAGTCTGGCGGGCTGCCAGCTGGACGAAGGCAACGTGCATCCCTGTTACATCCTGGGAGAAGATCGCGGCCAGTTGCTGTATGAATTAGGCGTCATGGGCTGGTTCCTGCTCGGCACCATTCCCATGGGTGGGATACTGTTTTTACTCGCGACGCTCACCTTCATCGTTCAGCTGGTGGGCTATTACCGGCAAACACGCGCTGAGGGTAATCGGTAATTTGCGTCAGCTCTGTTCCGCACAAATCTCCAGGCAAAACCCGAGAAATGCCTCCACCGCCGCCGGGGCCAGACGGCGCGAAGGTCGGGTGATAAACAGCGGATAGGTTTCGTCAGGCCAGTCGGGAAAAAGTTCGACCAGTTCACCGCTGGCGATCAGATGTTGCACGCTCAGCGCCAGCACCTGGGCCACGCCGGCACCGCCGACGCACGCCTGTACCATTAAATCCGGATCGGTGGTGGTCAGATGGCCGTGGGTGGCGACCGTCAGCCGCTGCGTGCCACGATGAAACTCCCAGCTAAAGGGCTTATTGCTGCGCGGATCGATGTATTGCAGACAATTGTGCTCAGTCAGCTGCTGCGGCTGCGTCGGGCGACCACAGCGTACCAGATAGTCCGGGGCGGCCACCGTCAGGACGCGCGTTTGTAACAGCAGGCGTGAGGTCATGGTGGACGGCGGCTGCGGCCCGAAACGCACCGCAACATCAATACCTTCTGCCACCAGATCGCCCACATCGGGCTGCTGCAAAATCGTCAGTTCCAGATGCGGATAACGGGCACGCAGCAGCGGCAGCTTTGCCGCCAGCACATAGCGGGAAAACAGCGGATTGAGGCTCACGCGCAGCGTACCGCGCACCGTCACGGCGGCGCCGGAGACGTAGTTTGCTGCTTCTTCAATCCCTTCCAGATGCGGCGCCGCCCGCTCATACAGGCTGGCGCCTTCGCTGGTGAGATGCAGGGTGCGGGTGGTGCGATCCAGCAGACGCACGCCGAGACGCTGTTCCAGTCGCGAAATCGCCCGGCTGACGCCCGAGGCGGACAACCCCAGCACTTCGCCGGCGCGGCTGAAGCTGCCGGCTTCAACCACGGCTGCCAGCACGCTCATGCCGGATAATAGTCGGCCATCAAAACTCATCCTGTTCTCCATCTTTGATTTTTAGCAAAGATCATTTGCCTGAGCCTACCTTTATCAAAAATGCGCTGCAACTTATTGTGTGCCCCGAAACGCGACCGGCACTGACCGCCGGATTCTGATCCCTTTTGAGGAGAATGTTATGACTGTACGGCGCACCCTTTTTAAAGGCGGCACTATCCTGACGCTGGACGCCAGCGTGCCCGACCTCGTCTGTGGCGATGTGCTGATTGAGGACGATCGTATTGCCGCCGTGGGGGAAAACCTTTCCGCCGATGATGCGCAGGTGATTGATGCCCGCGGCCATATCGTGATGCCGGGCCTGGTGGATGCGCATCACCATATGTGGCTCGGTGCGATGCGCCGCCTGATGCCCAACGTTGACGACCTGTTTGCCTATATCGATGTGGTGGCAGAAACGCTCGGCGCGCATTACCGTCCGCTGGATATGTACCTCAGCACCCGGCTGACGGCGCTGGCTTGCCTGGATGCCGGCATCACCACGGTGATTGATGCCTGCCACAGTTCACGCAGTCCGGCGCATACCGATGCGGCGCTCGACGCGCTGCAGGAGAGCGGGATTCGTGCGCTGCACATGGTTGGCGCAGCAATGGATAAGCAGGCTTCCAGCGATCATCTGCCGGGCGATCTGGCCCGTCTCGCCAGCCGCTGGAACCACGCCGGCAGTCGCGTACAGGTTGGCCTGTTTGGCCAGCTCAATCTGGCGTGGTGGCGCGTGGCGCGCGAGCTGGATATGCGCATTCTCACCGAGTTTATTGGTGACCTGGCGCAGCTGCCGGCGGAGTTTGCCGAAGCCGGCTTGCTGGGTCCGCACAACATTTTCAACCACTGTACGCGCGTACCGGCGCACACCTGGCAGCAGCTGGCGGACGCGGGCGTCAACATTACCGTGAATCCGCGTTCGGATGCACTGTTTGGTTTCGACGACGACAGCTTTGCCTGGCAGCAGGCGGTCGATCGCGGAATGACGCCGGCGCTCGGTATCGATCTTGATACCGCCTTCGGCAGCGATCTGTTCGGTGAAATGCAGGCGCTGTTTAACCAGCAGCGCTCAGCGATGCGCTATCGCCGCTTCCGGGGCGAAAGCGACGTACCGGCACCGATTAGCGTGGAAGCCGTACTGCAGTCGGCAACGATTAACGGCGCGCGTGCGGCCGGGCTGGAGCAGCAAACGGGCACGCTGACGCCAGGTAAACAGGCCGACGTTATTATGCTGCGCACCGATGGTATCGGCGTTTTCCCGCTGACCAGCGTGACGGCAACGGTGGTGCAGGCGGTGCAACGCGCCGATGTTGATACCGTGATGGTGGCGGGTGAACTGCGTAAACGTCATGGTCAGTTGCTCAACGTCGATGTGGCACAGCTGAACGCGGAAATTACCGCCTCGCGCGACTATCTGCTGAATGCCAGCGGCTATCACCATCCTTTGTTTGCCTGATTTTCCGCAGCGCGGCGGCCTGCCGCGCTGTCTGTTCATTTATGGAGGCTGTTATGTCTGCATTAAGCGCGCAGGCTGAAGCTGCGCATTTGTCGCGACCAGCGACCGGCGTGATTGCCGCGCTGTTTTGCGGTTATCTGGCGGTCGGCTTGCCGCTGCCGGTAATCCCGCTGTTTATCCATCAGCATCTCGGTTTCAGCAACCTGTGGGTCGGGCTGGTGATCGGGATACAGTTTGTTGCCACCGTGCTGACGCGCGGTTACGCCGGTCAACTGACCGATCGCGTTGGCGGTAAGCGCTCGGCGCTGCAGGGCGCGGCGGTGTGTGCGCTGGCTGGCGTGCTCTACTGGCTGGCCGCGCTGCCGGGCTTTTCACCGGCGGTCAGTCTGGCGCTGGTGATTGCCGGACGGCTGGCGGCGGGCATGGGCGAAAGCCAGTTCGTCACCGGCTGCGTGGCCTGGTCAATCGCCTCGGTCGGGCCACAGCGTGCCGGTCTGTCGATGTCCTGGACCGGCATCGCCATGTTTGCCGCGCTGTCGCTCGGTGCCCCTGCCGGTATGATGCTGTATCAGCACGTCGGCTTAGCGGCGGCGATGCTGGCCTGCATCGCGGCTCCGCTGCTGGCAGCGCTCATCGCCACGGCTGCCAGCGGTTATCGCGTGGTCGGAGGGACACGTTTGCCGTTCTATCGGGTGATTGGCCGCATCTGGCGTGAAGGCTGTGGCCTGATGCTGCAGGGCGTCGGACTGGCCGGCCTGACGGCCTTCGCCTCGCTCTACTTCGCCGCGCGCCACTGGCAGCTGGCCGGCTGGGTGATGACCGCGTTTGGCATTGGTTTTATCGCCGTGCGCCTGGTGCTGGGACATCTGCCGGATCGCATTGGTGGCTACCGCGTGGCGGCTTATTCACTGCTGGTGGAGGCGCTGGGGCAGATGCTGCTGTGGTTTGCGCCTGACGAAACCCTGGCGCTCACCGGCGCGCTGATTACCGGTCTTGGCTGTGCGCTGATCTTTCCCGCCCTCGGCGTGGAAGCGCTGAAGCGCGTGCCGCCGGCCAGTCGCGGCAGCGCCATGGGCGCCTTCGTTGCTTTTCTCGACATCGCTTATGGTATTTCCGGACCGATTGCCGGTGCCATCGCCAGCCACTTCAGCTATGCCGCCGTCTATCTGTTTGGTGCGGCCTGTGCACTGCTCGGGGCGCTGCTGGCGCTGACATCGCGCGCCGCTTCACTTCACGCTTAAGGAGTTTTCCATGTCACGTATTTTTATTTCCGGTTCATCCACCGGCCTCGGACTGATAGCGGCTGAACTGCTGGTTGAGCAGGGCCATCAGGTGGTGCTGCACGGACGCAACGCCACGCGTGCCCGCGCCGCGCAGGAGGCGCTACCGCAGGCTGAAGCCGTGGTCAGCGGCGACGTGATAACCATCGCCGGCGCCCTCAGTGTGGCGCAGCAGGTTAATGCGCTCGGCAGATTTGATGCGGTGATCCACAACGTAGCGGTTGGCTATCGCGAGCCTTATCAGTTAACCGCAGATGGCCTGCCGCATCTGTTCGCCATCAACACGCTGGCACCCTATATTCTTACGGCGCTGATTGAACGGCCGCAGCGGCTGATTTACCTCAGCTCCGGCATGCATCATCATGCCGAAGCTAACCTGGATGATATTTTGTGGCAGCGGCGGCGCTGGCACGCTTCGCAGGCTTATGCTGAGAGTAAACTGCATGATGCCATACTGGCGTTTGCCATCGCCCGGCGCTGGCCGCAGGTATACAGCAACGCGCTGGAGCCAGGCTGGGTGCCGACCAAAATGGGCGGTGCCGGGGCACCCGACGATCTTGATCAGGCGCATCGTACCCAGGTGTGGTTAGCCACCGCCGATGAGGCGCGGGTCAGCGGAGAGTACTTTTATCACCGTCAGGCGCTGGCGGCTAATCCGCAGTCGCGCAATCCACGGCTGCAGCAGCAGTTGCTGGCGATATGCGCCGATATCAGCGGTATCGCCCTGCCTGACTAAGGAAAAATCAGCTGACCGGGCACCGCAACGCATTTTTTGTCCACCGCATAGTTGGTGAATACAGACGCTACCGTTTCGGCGCATCATGGCGGGAGCGTTTTTTCACCACCGGGATGCCCATGCATGTTGCCTGTTAAAGCTGTTTTACTCTCTTTTCTCTGTGTGGTGTTACTGTCGCTGGCGGCCAGCCTGGCGCAGGCGACGCGCAGCGGTGAGTTCACCACCGAACGCGGCGGCTGGGCGACGGCGCGGCGTGATTCGGCCGGGCTGGCACCGGATCCGCAGCGCTTCGCCAGTGAGGCGATTGTGCAGGTGTATGCCGCGCCGACCTACGGCTGGAAAGGCGCGGTGGCCGTGCATCCGTGGATTATCTTTAAGCGCGCCGGAGAAACCCGCTACAACCGTTATGAGGTGATCAGCTGGGGCAGCGGCGATAAAGTGCGGCGCAACAGCAATCTGCCGGACGGCTACTGGTACGGTGCGCGTCCGCGTTTGCTGGTGTCACATCGCGGTGCGGCTGCGCAGGCGATGATCCCGCAGATTGAAGCGGCAATTCAATCCTATCCGTGGCCCAACACCTATCATGCATGGCCGGGCCCCAACAGCAACACCTTCCTCGCTCACATTGGCCGTGAAGTGCCGGCGCTGAAGCTCGATTTGCCCGCCAATGCCATCGGTAAGGATTTCCGTTCGCTGCTGCATCCGCTTGGCCTGCCGCCATCCGGGCGCGGCGTGCAGCTGTCGCTGCTCGGCGTGCTGGGCGTCACGTTGGGTGCGGAAGAAGGCGTGGAGGTGAATCTGCTGGGACTGAATCTGGGGCTGGATTTCACCCCGCTGCGTCTGCGGCTGCCGTTTATCGGCGGGGTAGGGCAGGATAATTTACAGAAGGATAAGCCCTGAGACAGCGCCGCGCCGCGACAGCATCGGTTCGCGGGCGGCGCGGGCTCGCAGCCGTTAACAGACGCCGAAATCCCCGTCTTCATGATAGAGATTGACGCTGTCGGCCTTCACCTCGATCTCTTTTTTGATCGGATCGTCAACGCGGGCGCACCACAGCGTATCGCCCGCAACGCGCAGCACCTGCATTTTTGGACCACCGGTTTTCGCCTGCACAAAATCATCCACGTTAAACATCACTGCTCTCCAGCTGATTAGGGATCAACGCTGATTGTAGCTGCGCTTTAGTGGCCGTGCAGCAGAAACAGCGTGGCCAGACCGAGGAAGATAAAGAAGCCGCCGGTATCGGTGATGGCGGTGATCAGCACGCTGGAGCCGACCGCCGGGTCGCGTTTGAGTTTGGTCATAATCAGCGGAATCAGCACGCCCATCAGCGCCGCCAGCAGCAGATTCAGCACCATCGCCAGCATCATCACGCCGCCCAGTTGCAGGTTGTCGTACATCAGCCAGGTCACGCCGCCCATGATGCCGCCCCAGAACAGGCCGTTAAGCAGCGCCACGCCGAGTTCACGCGCAATCAGAAACGAAAAGTTGCCGGGTTCAACCTGATGCAGCGCCAGCGCGCGCACGATCATGGTGATGGTCTGATTGCCGGTGTTACCGCCAATGCCGGCGACAATCGGCATCAGCGTGGCCAGCGCCACCAGCTGCGAAATGGTGTCCTCAAACAGGCCGATGACGCGCGAGGCGATAAACGCCGTACACAGGTTGACGGCCAGCCAGGTCCAGCGCTTTCTTACCGCTTTGCGCACCGGTGCAAACACGTCTTCACCCTGGCTGATGCCGCCCATCTTACGGATGTTGCTTTCGTTCTCTTCGTTCACCAGGTCAATCACATCTTCCACGGTGATACGGCCAATCAGCTTGCCTTTGGCATCGGTCACCGCAGCAGAGATCAGGTTATAGCGTTCGAAGGCGCTGGCGGCCTCTTCCGCTTTGTCATCCAGCTGGAAAGTGGTGGGGCGCGCGTTCATCACCTCAGCCACCAGCGTTTTAGGCTTGTTGAGCAGGATATCGGTCAGCGCCAGTTCACCCAGCAGCTGATTGTGTTCGTCGGTGATGAAGATTTTATCGGTGCCGTCCGGCATGCTTTTGCGCTTGCGCAGAAAGCGTTGCACCGTCGCCAGCGTCACGTCTGAGCGCACGGTCAGGATATTGAAGTCCATCACCTGGCCGACGCGATCGCGATCCAGCTCAATCACGTCCAGCAGCCGGGCGCGCAGGCTGGGATCGAGCGTGGTGAGCAGGCGGCCGGTGAGATCGCGCGGCAGATAACGCGCCAGATAGACCTGATCGTCAATATCCAGCGGCTCGATGGCGCGCAGGATTTCGCGGTCGGTCATCTCTTCCGTCAGGCTGGCCCATACGGTTTCGGAGGCCTCCACCAGCACGCGACCGCGCTGCTCGTAGGGCACCAGCCGCCACAGCGCCAGACGCTCCTCTTCCGGCAGCGCTTCGAGAATGTCCGCAAGGTCGGCCGCGTGCAGCTGCGGCAGTTCATGCTCCAGCTGCTGACGCCAGCCGGTGATTTTGCGCAGTTCGGCGGCGTTGAGGTCGACGGATTTATCCAGCAGCACATCGACTAAATCGTGCTCGCTGAGCAGAAGGTGCAGAATTCGCTGGCGGGTTTCTGATAGTTGTTGTGCGTGCGAAGCAGACATAACGCGTCCTTTGTGTCTGTAAAGTCAGGTCAAAGTGTAGCGCGTTGCGGGTAAAGTGGGCGTAACAAGCAGCATTGCCGCGGCGGACAATGTGATGGCAGAGCGACGATGACCCGCAAATTCCTTAGCGCGTCTCGCTGGTGCTCAGTGTGACCGGTTCAGGTGCGGCTTTCTTTTGCTGATGATGCTCGATGGCACCGGGGATAATGAAAATCAGACGGCCAACCAAAATAAAGAAACTGATCAGCAAAACAATGCGGGTCATGGTACCGGTTTTGGGACGTCTTCGTGCAGAGATGGCGCTATTCACGCGGGGTGGTTCCTGTCAAAGCCCGGCTGGGCGGTGGCAACATTTAGTCACAACCCGACCGGGAGGTCAACCGCTGCGTGAAAAATGAGCAGAAAAGGTTAAGGTTGCTTTGATCGATATCAGCCGCCGGGCGAAGCGTGCGTCATCGACTCTGCAGGGGCGTGATTGATGACGACCGAAACTCGCATACTTTCACCAACCGCACTAATCCGTTGTAGGGTCGCCATTGATGGCGACCGGACCATCTTGTTGCCAGACATCAGTAGCTGGCTTTCTGCGCCAGCAGGGTAGCGAAGCGATACTTAATGCGCTGGCCGTGTTCATCGCGGCGATGCAGTTCACCGACCTCTTCGTTGTACTTCACGATGTGCCAGTTACGGTAATAATGGCTCAGCTCGCCCGATTTAAAGGTAAACGGGAAGTTTTGCGTGTTGGGATAATCGTCGGTGCTCATCGCCGCCACAATCAGGTTGTAACCGTACTTGCGCGTGCTGGCCTGCATATCGGCGATCAGCTGCGGGATGGTCGCCGGCTGCAGGAACATCATCACCACGGTAGAAAACACAAACTGATAATCACCGTTGAAGCGCACCTGATTCAGGTCGCACTGTTCGGTATGTATCTGCTGCAGTTGCTCTTCCGCGATGATGCTGTTAAGGCGTTCCAGACTCTGCGGATTGTTGTCCCAGGCGGTAACAGTAAAACCGTGCTGATTAAGCAGCAGGCTGTTGCGGCCCTGGCCGCAGCCGAGGTCCAGCGCATTACCCACTTCCAGTTTTGGCAGCGCGGCCAGCACTTCGGAGTGGGGCGGCGTCAGGCCGTATTTCTCCGCAAAATAGTTATCGGGGCGTGTTGTCATAGTGCTATTGCGGGCCTGAAGCCCGCGTTACTCCTCTTCCAGCATCAATTTCCAGCCGGTGACGTCATTCCAGTAAGCCTGCTCCCGCTCCAGATCCAGCTGAACCAGCGTGTTCTGACTGAGGAAACCGGCCGGGAAGGTCAGCGTCCAGTGACCATCGTCGGTGCTCAGCTTCAGCGTGTCGGGGCGCGTGGTGGCCTGACGCTGATTGTTCAGCAGGGTGCCGAGCCGCAGCAGGAAGATCATCGGCAGGAACTGTTTCTTTTTAAACAAGGTGAAACGCGGCATCTCATCCTGCTTCACCGCTTTACGGTGGAAGCGTACCAGCGTGGCCAGCAGCATCTGTTGATCCTGATTAAAGCCCGGCATATTGGAGTTCTGCAGGATGTAGGCCGAATGGCGCTGCATACCGCTGTGGTTGATGGTCAGCCCGACTTCATGCAGCAGCGCTGCCCACTTCATCAGCGCCGTCAGCTGGGGATTGGCCAGCTTCGGATTCTGCTCCAGCCACTGGCTGTACAGCTGTTCGGTGGTTTCCAGCACGCGGCGTGCCTGGTCGCTGTCGATGGCATAATGATTTGCCAGGCTCTGCGCGGTACGGCTGCGGATATCCTGATGGCGGAAGCGGCCCTCCATCTCATACAGCACGCCTTCACGCAGCGCGCCATCCGATAGGCGCAGCTCGCGAATGGCCAGCGCGTCAAACACGCCACACAGAATCGCCAGCCCCGGCACAAACACCGCCTTGCGCTCATCCGACAGCCCCGGCAGGCTCAGGGCAGCAAAGGATTTGTGCTTCAGCACTTCGCTCACCAGCATGTCGAGGTTTTCCGGCGTCACGCGCTTCTCTTTCTCGCCCATCGCCAGCAGCACCTCACAGGCCGCTTTGATACTGCCGGACGCGCCCAGCGCATACTGCCAGCCCTGCAGACGGTATTGCCACGCCAGCGTTTCCAGCTTTTGCGCGGCGGCCAGCCGGGCGCGGCGGAAATTCTCCTGGCTAATCTCGCCTTTCGGGAAGTAGAGGTTGGCGAAGCTGACGCAGCCCATGCGGCGACTCTCCACCAGCTGCGGCTCAAAATCTTCGCCGATCACCAGCTCGGTTGAACCGCCGCCGATATCAATCACCAGCTTGCGGCCTTTCTCCGGCTGCGTGTGCTCAACGCCCATAAAGATCAGGCGCGCCTCTTCATTGCCGGAAATCACCTCGATCGGATAAGGGATGACCTCCGCGGCGCGCTGCAGAAACTCTTCCGCGTTGGATGCGATGCGCAGCGTGTGCGTACCGACGATGGTGACGTTGGCGGCGCTGAACCCCTGCAGGCGCTCGGCAAACAGCGCCAGGCAGCTCAGGCCGCGCTCCATCGCTTCTTCGCTCAGGCGATTTTGCGCATCCAGCCCGTCGGCGAGGTGCACGCGCTGTTTCAGGCGTCCCAGCACCTGCATGGCGCCATCCACCACACGGGCAATCACCATGTGGAAGCTGTTCGAGCCGAGATCGATGGCGGCGAATTCCTGCGGTTTCGGCGTACTTTTATGGGAGATTGGCATAGGCGTTATTCGGGTTGTTCCAGTTTCTTGATGTAATCGTAAATCGCCAGCTGCGAGCGCACCTTCTTGCGATTGCCGCGCGGAACATAACGGTTACTCAATTCTTTGTCTACGATGCGGGCTTTTACCGTATCACTTAACAGAATGGCAATGATATCCAGTATGCGCTGTTTCAGGCGCGGATCGAGCACCGACACCGCCACTTCGATACGATAATCGATGTTGCGCGTCATCCAGTCCGCCGACGACAGGAATACTTTTTTATCGCCGCCGCTTTCAAAAATATAGACGCGGTCGTGCTCAAGGTAGCGGTCAACGATACTGGTGATGCGAATATTTTCACTGATGCCCGGCAAATCGGGGATCAGCGAGCACATGCCGCGCACCAGCAGGTTGATTTTCACGCCGGCCGATGAGGCGGCATACAGCCGATCCACCAGACCATTGTCCACCAGGTTGTTGATTTTCAGCGTAATGCCGGAAGGATTGCCCTGCTGCGCGTTGGCAATCTCGTTATCAATCAGCTGATACAGCATGGCGCGCGAGTTTTGCGGCGACACCATCAGGTGTTCGAACGTTACCGGGCGATACGGGTTTTCGATAAAGTTAAATACGCGCCGGACTTCGTTGGTGATGCGCGCATCGGCGGTCAGCAGCGAATAGTCGGTGTAAATACGCGCGGTTTTTTCGTTGAAGTTGCCGGTACCAATGTGGGCGTAACGCACCACTTCTTCGCCCTCGCGGCGGGAGATCAGGAACAGCTTGGCGTGAATCTTCAGGCCGGGCGCCGAGAAGATCACATGCACGCCCGCTTCGGTCAGCCGCTTCGCCCAGCGAATGTTGGCTTCTTCATCAAAGCGCGCCTGCAGCTCGACCACCACCGTGACCTTTTTACCGTTGTAGGCGGCGTGGATCATCGCATCCATAATGCGCGAATTCTTGGCCACGCGGTAAATGTTGATCTTGATGGCCAGCACGTTCGGGTCAAACGACGCCTGACGCAGCAGCTCCAGCACGTGTTCAAAGGTGTGGTACGGATAGTAAAGCAGCACATCGCGGTTGCGGATGGCATCAAAGCCGTTGCGGAAGCCATCAAAACCGATATGACGAATCTGCGGCAGCGGACGATTTTCCAGATTGGCTTTGCCCACGTTCGGGAAGCCGATGAAATCTTTGAAGTTATGATAACGGCCGCCCGGCACAATCGAGTCGTAGCTGGAGATCGACAGCTTATGGCGCAGCATTTCCACCATCGCATCGGGCATATCGCGCTGATAGACAAAGCGCACCGGCTCAGCGGTCAGGCGCTGTTTCAGGCTGGAGGACATCAGCTCCAGCAGGCTGGATTCCATCTCCGTGACCAGGTCGTACTCGGCGTCGCGCGTCATTTTCATTGAGTAGGCGTTCAGCGCGTCGTAATCAAAGAAGCCTTTAAAAATCTCATCAAGGCAGTAGCGCAGAATGTTATCCAGCAGAATCATGGGCTTGCGACGGCGCGGCGATTCTGCCGGCAGATTCACAAAGCGCGGCACTTTATCGGACGGGATCTCCAGCAGGGCGTAACGGATTTCTTCGCCGCGGATAATCTCAACCGCCAGATAGGTGTAGTCGTCTTTCAGGAACTCAATCAGGTCGGTGTCGTGGTTGATCAGAATGGGCGTGACGTGCTGGCGCAGCTGATGCTTAAAGTAGTAGCGTAGCCACTCCTGCTGATTGGGTGACAGCTGGCGCTCGTTGATCAGGAAAATCTGGTTGCGCGCCATCTCCAGCAGCAGGTCATTATACAGCGCATCGAACTCCTGATCCGATTTCTGTACCCGCAGCTGAATCTTTTTCAGCAAATGGCGCAGGGTGGTGGGCGTCCCCTGTTCTTCGCCAATCAGAATGCGGCGCTTGAGATCGGCAAAGCGCACTTTATAAAACTCTTCCAGGTTATTGGAATAGATGCCGAGAAAACGCATGCGCTCAATGAGCGGATTGCTTTTATCAGCGGCTTCCTGCAGCACGCGTTCGTTAAAGGTTAACCAGCTTAGTTCTTTTTCTATATACAGCTTTTCCTGACCCATTCTGACTCCGTGATGCTGTTGCTGGACGGAATGTCCGGCGGAATAAACGCAAAATTGCGGTTCCGCTCAGTGTCCTCCACCATTATGGCGAGAGTATGGCAGCCTTGTCCAACCTCAACAGTTGTCTTATCAATCAGCTACGGGCAACATAGCGGCATAACTTCAAGGGTAACTCTGGCCTGCATGAGCATAAATCGTATTCCTGTCCACTTTAGTGACCGTCGTCGACGCGCCATCGATCAGTTCGTGCGCCGCATCGTCACGGCCTGCGGTGTGGGAATTTTACTGCTGATGCTGCTGCTGTTCTTCTGGCTGATCTGGGTGGTGATGCCGCTGTTCAGCGCGCCGGGCATGCAGCCGACGCTCAGTCAGCAGCTGTGGGACAAAGCCCCGGCGCTGGCGCTGGGCAGTGAAGGCCAGCTCGGCTGGCGCATCAGCCGCAACGAAGCGCGCTTTATTCCGCTCGACGGCCAGCCAGCAGGCGACGCGCTGGCGCTGAACGGCCAGCCGCAGGCGGCAGTGACCAGCAGCGACGGCAACAGCGTATTGCTCAATATGCAGGGCGATCTGTTGCTGATGCAACCGCTCATCCACGGCCAGCACGGTGAATGGTATTTCCCGCTGGGCGATCGGCCGCTGCATCTGCCGCAGGGCGCGGTCAGCCAGATGGCGCTGGCAGTGCCGGGCGATCACCAGTGGCGCATCGCCGCGCAAACGCCGGCCGGTATCAGCCTGCTGACCTTTGCCGGCCAGAAACGCGTCGACCAGATTGTATTGCCCGGTGAGCAGGCCGACCTGATGCGGTTGTCGCCGGACGGCACGCTGCTGTACACCAGTACCGGACGGCTATTGCGGGTGTGGCAGATTACGTCGCAGGGCGCGCAGCTGCGGGAAACCCAGACGCTGACTCAGCAACCGCGCAGCCTGCAACTGCTGGCGGGCGGGCGCAGCTTACTGATTCAGGATGCGCGTGGCATTCAGCAATGGTTTGCCATCACCGGCGACCACGGGCCAAGGCTGCAGCAGATTCACACCTTCACGCACAGCGCGGGTGCGCTCGGCATCGTGCCTGAGGCCCAGCGGCGCGTTTTTGCCAGCTTTGACGCGCAGGGCGTGGTGCGCCTGTTCGCCAGCAAGCAGGCGGGCCCGATTGTCACGCGCCAGCTGGCCGCGGACATCAGCGCGCTGGCGTTGTCTCCGCACGGCGATAGCCTGATCGTCGAACGTGCCGGACAGTGGCAGCAGTTCGCGCTGGATAATCCGTGGCCCGATTTCAGCTGGCGCAATCTGTGGCAGAAAATCTGGTATGAAAACTATCCGCAGCCGGACTGGGTATGGCAGTCCACCGCCGCTGGCGACAGCTATCAGGCCAAATTCAGCCTGATGCCGCTGGTGATCGGCACGCTGAAAGCGGCGTCGCTGGCGCTGCTGTTTGCCACGCCGCTGGCGCTGGCGGCGGCGATGTATACCGCATGGTTTATGTCGCCGGGCCTGCGCCGCTGGGTCAAGCCGGGCATTGAAATGATGGGCGCGCTGCCGAGCGTGGTGATTGGCCTGATCGCTGGCGTGTGGCTGGCGCCGCACATCAGTCGCGCGCTGCCCGGCGTGATGCTGCTGCCGCTGGTGCTGGCCGCTACGCTGCTGGTGTGCGGCGTGCTCAGTCCGCGTTTGCCGGCGCGCTGGCGGCGGCCCGGTTTTGAAGTGCTGCTGCTGATGCCGCTGCTGTTACTGGTGACGTTACTGACGCTGTGGCTGCCGACACTGTGGTGGCCGCAGATGGGCGAACAGCTGGCGCACTATGAGCAGCGTAACCTGCTGGTGGCGGCGCTGGCGATGGGCTTTGCGCTGGTGCCGCTGATCTTTACCCTGGCGGAAGATGCGCTGTTTAGCGTGCCGGTGGCACTGGGGCAGGGCTCGCTGGCGCTGGGCGCGACACCGTGGCAAACCCTGACGCGCGTGGTGCTGCCGGGCGCGTCGGCAGGTATTTTTGCTGCATTGATGATCGGCTTTGGCCGTGCGGTGGGCGAAACCATGATCGTACTGATGGCCACCGGCAACACGCCGGTGAGCGAAGGCGGACTGTTTGCCGGGCTGCGCGCGCTGTCGGCCAATATCGCCATTGAAATGCCGGAAGCCGCGGCGGGCAGCGCCCATTATCGCATCCTGTTTCTCAGTGCGTTGCTGCTGCTGATATTCACGCTGGCGATCAACACCGTGGCGGAACTGATTCGTCAGCGGCTGCGCCAGCGCTACAGTCAGCATGAGGGGCAGGCATGAGCGCGCTGCGTCAAAACGATCACTGGCGCTGGCTGACTGCCGGTGCGGTCGCCGTCTGCCTGCTGGCATTTACCTTATTAATCGGCCTGCTGGGCTGGCAGGGCGTCAGGGCGTTCTGGCCGCAGCCGGTCGATCAGTATCAGTTCCAGCCGCCGCAGGGGGCTCCGCTGATGGTGCTGGGTGAAACGCTGGATCGCCAGCAGCAGGGCGATCGCTGGCGCTACGTAGTGAAAACCGGTAACCGCGATTTTGCCGCGCCGGATTTCCGCGTCATCGTCAGTCAGGGCGAAGCGCAAACCCGACGCCCGGCAGAAGTGCTGGTGCTACAGCGACGCAGTGGCGGCAATGCCTACGGCTGGCTGGTGGAGCTGCGTGAGGACAACGAGGTGCTGACCGCGCGCGACCGCGATGCACTGCTGCAGCAGCGGCTGAAGCAGGTGCATGAGCAGCTGCGCCAGGCGAGCAACATCCGGCGTATCGAGATGGCGCGCCTTAACGCGCAGCTGGAGAGTCTGCAACAGCAGGCTGACGAGCAGCGGCGCGGTGGTCACTTCAGCCTGCAGGATCAGTCAGAACTGGATGCCAACAGCGCAGCGCTGCATAAACGCTTCGGCGCGCTGGCGCAGCAGCTGGCGCATCTGCAGCATGAAAGCCAGCGCGATACGCTGGTGCTGCGCGACGTGCAGGGCGACGATCATCTGATTCCGCTGGCGCAGGTGGTGGCCGCCTGGTATCCAAACAGCCTGAGCCTCGGGCAGAAAATCGGGCATTTCCTCAGTCAGATCTGGCAGTTTGTCAGTGACTCGCCCACCTCGGGTGGCAGTGAAAATGGCGCGCTGCCGGCGATTTTTGGCACTGTGCTGATGGTGCTGCTGATGTCGGTGATTGTCATGCCGCTGGGCGTGGTGGCCGCCGTCTGGCTGCACGAATACGCCGGGCGCAACGCGCTCACCCGGCTGGTGCGCATTGCGGTGGTGAATCTGGCTGGCGTGCCGTCGATTGTGTATGGCGTGTTTGGCCTCGGCTTTTTTGTCTGGCTGATTGGCGGCACCCTCGATCAGCTGTTCTTCTCCCGCTCGCTGCCCAATCCTACCTTCGGCACGCCTGGCCTGCTGTGGGCGGCGCTGACGCTGGCGCTGCTGACGCTGCCGGTGGTGATCGTCGCCACTGAAGAGGGGCTGTCGCGTATTCCGGACAATCTGCGTCAGGGCTCGCTGGCGCTGGGCGCAACCCAGGCAGAAACCCTGTGGCGCGTGGTGCTGCCGCTGGCGGTACCGGCAATGCTCACCGGCCTGATTCTGGCGGTGGCGCGCGCCGCCGGCGAAACTGCACCGCTGATGCTGGTGGGCGTGGTCAAAATGGTGCCTGAGCTGCCGGTCGATGCGGTGTTTCCTTACCTGCATCTTGACCGTAAATTTATGCATCTCGGTTTTCAGATTTACGATCTGGCTTTCCAGAGCCCGAACATCGACGCCGATCGACCGCTGGTGTATGCCACGGCACTGCTGCTGGTGGCGATCATTCTGTCGCTTAACCTGCTGGCGATGGTGCTGCGCCATCGGCTGCGCGAGCGCTACCGGCTTATGACGCACTAATAAGGTTTACACATGACGCCCGATTACGCTATTGCGCTCACCGTTAACCAGCTGTCGCTGTGGTACGGCGAACGCCAGGCGCTGAATAACATTGATCTGCAGATCCCGAAGCATCGCATCACGGCGCTGATTGGGCCCTCCGGCTGCGGTAAATCGACGCTGCTGCGCTGCTTCAATCGCATGAACGACGTCATTGATGGCTGCCGCATCGAAGGCGAGATTCTGCTTGATAGCCACGCGGTGATGCAGGCGAACCAGGACCTGCCGGCGCTGCGGCGACGCATCGGCATGGTGTTCCAGCGCCCGAATCCGTTCCCCAAGTCGATCTATGAGAATGTGGTTTACGGTCTGCGTTTGCAGGGCGTGCGCGATCGTCGCGTGCTGAATGAGGCCTGCGAGCGCGCGCTGCGGGCGGCGGCGCTGTGGGGCGAAGTGAAAGATCAGCTGGGGCAGAATGCGCTGACGCTGTCGAGCGGTCAGCAGCAGCGTCTGGTGATTGCGCGCGCCATCGCCATCGAGCCGGAAGTGCTGCTGCTGGATGAACCTACCTCGGCGCTGGATCCGATCTCGACGCTGGTGATTGAAGAGTTGATGACCACGCTGAAGCAGCATTTCACGCTGGTGCTGGTGACGCACAACATGCAGCAGGCCGCGCGCGTATCCGATTACACCGCGTTTATGCATAACGGGCAGCTGGTGGAGTTTGACGAAACCGACCGGATTTTCACCGCACCGCAGGCGCGGCGCACCGAGGATTATATTACCGGCCGGTTTGGATAAGTATTGTTAGGTTAGCGCGAAGAATCGCGCCGCTACGAAATGTGCAAAGAAATCATGCAGTAATAAACCCGGCACAGCCCCGTAGCGGCGCAATTTATTGCGCAATTCCTGCAAGCGCACGGCGTAAAGGTCAATCAATCGTGCGCATAACCTTCCGGCGGCAGCGGTTCGCCATCTAACCACGCTTTGCCCGCGCGCATCTGCAAGCGTCCTTCGACAAACCAGCTGATCACCAGCGGATAAATCGCGTGCTCCTGATGCTGCACGCGGGCGCTGATCTCAGCTTCGTCATCGTCAGCAAATACCGGCACGCGCGCCTGCAGAATGATCGGTCCACCGTCCAGCTCGTCAGTCACAAAATGCACCGACGTACCGTGTTCCGCATCCCCGTTCGCCAGCGCCTGGCGATGCGTATGCAAACCGGGATATTTCGGCAGCAGCGACGGATGAATATTCAGCAGACGATCATGATAGTGCGCGACAAACGCCGGGCTCAGAATGCGCATATAACCGGCCAGCACCACCAGATCCGGCGCATAAGCGTCGATCTGCTGCATCAGCTGGCGGTCAAAGGCGTCGCGATCGGGGAAATCCTGCGCGGACAGCGCGTGAGCAGGCACGCTGGCCTGCTGCGCACGCGTCAGACCATAGGCCGAGGCTTTATTACTGAAAACGGCAGCCACGCTGCCGTTGATACGCCCGCTCTCGCAGGCGTCGAGGATGGACTGAAGATTGCTGCCGTTGCCGGAGATCAGTACAACCAGTTTCTTCATGGGTTAATAACCACACGCTCTTCGGCATCTGACGCGTTAATCACGCCAATTTTCCACGCCTGCTCGCCAGCCGCGGTCATCAGCTGTACCGCTTTGTCGGCATCGGCCGGGCTCAGCGCAATCACCATGCCCACGCCGCAGTTAAAGGTGCGGTACATCTCGTGACGGCTGACGTTACCGGCCTGCTGCAGCCAGCTGAATACCGCCGGCCACTGCCAGCTTTTCTCGTCAATCACCGCCTGGGTGTTATCCGGCAGGACGCGCGGAATGTTTTCCCAGAAGCCGCCGCCGGTCAGGTGAGCAATGGCATGCACGTCCACCTGCTCAATCAGGCTGAGGATATTTTTCACGTAGATGCGGGTCGGCGCCAGCAGGTGATCGGCCAGCGGTTTGCCTTCCAGCTGTTTGGTGGTGGGATCGGTCTGGCTGACTTCAAGAATTTTACGCACCAGCGAGTAGCCGTTAGAGTGCGGACCGCTGGAGCCCAGCGCGATCAGCACGTCGCCATCCTGCACTTTGCTGCCGTCGATGATCTCAGACTTTTCCACCACGCCGACGCAGAAACCGGCCACGTCGTAATCTTCGCCGTGATACATGCCCGGCATCTCAGCGGTTTCACCGCCGACCAGCGCACAGCCCGACTGCAGACAGCCTTCGGCGATACCGGTGATCACCGCGGAGGCGGTATCCACATCCAGCTTGCCGGTGGCGTAATAGTCGAGGAAGAACAGCGGCTCAGCGCCCTGTACCACCAGATCGTTCACGCACATCGCGACCAGATCGATGCCGATGCTGTCGTGGCGTTTGAGATCCATCGCCAGACGCAGCTTGGTGCCGACGCCATCAGTTCCGGAGACCAGCACCGGCTCGCGGTATTTCTGCGGCAGCGCACACAGCGCGCCAAAGCCACCCAGTCCACCCATCACTTCCGGGCGGCGGGTTTTCTTTACTACGCCTTTAATACGGTCAACCAGATCGTTACCAGCATCAATATCAACACCGGCGTCTTTGTAGCTGAGAGAGGTTTTGTCGGTCACTGCGGAATCCCCACGCGATTGCGGTTGGTGGCAAAAATTAAGCGCGGCAATTCTACCAGTGCAGGCAAACGTTTGCGAGTCCCATCTCAGGGCACCTTTGCAGCGTGCTGATTTTTCGCTAATCCTTATTCTCAGGCGATTTGTGCACGTTACCTGACCAATCACCGGTGGCGCGGCGGTAAAAAGGCGGTATAATCCGGCGATTTTTTTTTAGCTCAACTCAATTCCGGGAGAATAATCATGAAGATCGTGGAAGTCAGACACCCGCTGGTCAAACATAAACTGGGCCTGATGCGTGAGCATGATATCAGCACCAAGCGCTTCCGCGAGCTGGCTTCGGAAGTGGGCAGCTTACTGACCTATGAAGCCACCGCCGATCTCGAAACCGAGCGCGTGACCATTGAAGGCTGGAACGGTCCGGTCGACGTCGATCAAATCAAAGGCAAAAAAATTACCGTCGTCCCGATTCTGCGTGCTGGCCTTGGCATGATGGAAGGTGTGCTGGAACACGTACCGAGCGCGCGCATCAGCGTGGTGGGCGTTTACCGTGACGAAGAGACGCTGGAGCCGGTGCCTTACTTCCAGAAGCTGGTGTCAAACATCGAAGAGCGTATGGCGCTGGTGGTTGACCCGATGCTGGCAACCGGCGGCTCGATGATCGCTACCATCGATCTGCTGAAGAAAGCCGGCTGCAACAGCATTAAAGTGCTGGTGCTGGTGGCCGCGCCGGAAGGCATTGCCGCGCTGGAGAAAGCGCATCCGGACGTTGAGCTGTACACCGCGTCAATCGATCAGGGCCTGAACGAGAAGGGGTACATTATCCCGGGCCTCGGCGACGCCGGCGACAAGATTTTCGGAACCAAATAAATAAACCAGCCGGCCAGAGAGTCGGCTTTTTTTTGGCAAAAATACCGTTCAGTCATACACCGTATCGACAGGATGCACATTTTGTAGCAGCGCGATTTATCGCGCTGATGCCGGGCAAGCTATGGTGCCCATCCGGACAAGGCGCAATCAATTGCGCCACTACGATAAGGTGCGGCGTTGACGAACGAGCATAAAAATAAACGTATAGGGGATAAATGATGACTCGCAGAGCCATAGGCGTTAGCGAACGCCCGCCACTGTTGCAAACCATTCCGCTCAGCCTGCAGCACCTGTTCGCCATGTTCGGCGCTACCGTGCTGGTGCCGATTCTGTTCCACATCAACCCGGCGACCGTGCTGCTGTTCAACGGCGTCGGCACGCTGCTGTATCTATTTATCTGTAAAGGCAAAATCCCGGCCTATCTTGGCTCCAGCTTTGCCTTTATCTCGCCGGTGTTGCTGCTGCTGCCGCTCGGTTATGAAGTGGCGCTCGGCGGCTTTATCCTGTGCGGCGCGCTGTTCTGCATTGTGGCGCTGATTGTGAAGAAGGCCGGCACCGGCTGGCTCGATGTCATGTTTCCACCGGCGGCGATGGGTGCCATCGTGGCGGTTATCGGTCTCGAACTGGCTGGCGTGGCGGCGAATATGGCCGGGCTGCTGCCCGCTGACGGCACCACAGCGGACAGTAAAACCATCATTATTTCGCTGGTGACGCTGGCGGTGACGGTGTTTGGCTCGGTGCTGTTCCGTGGTTTCTTCGCCATTATCCCAATCCTGATTGGCGTGCTGGTCGGCTACGCGCTGTCGTCGGCAATGGGTATCGTTGACTGGAGCGCAGTGGAAAACGCGCCGTGGTTTGCGCTGCCGACCTTCTATACGCCGCGCTTTGAATGGGCCGCGATGCTGACCATCCTGCCCGCAGCGCTGGTGGTAATTGCCGAGCACGTGGGCCATTTGGTGGTGACCGCCAACATCGTGAAGAAGGATCTGATTCGCGATCCCGGCCTGCATCGCTCGATGTTTGCCAACGGCCTGTCGACCATGATCTCCGGCTTCTTTGGTTCCACGCCAAATACCACCTACGGTGAAAACATTGGCGTCATGGCGATCACCCGCGTTTACAGCACCTGGGTGATCGGCGGTGCGGCGATCTTCGCCATTCTGCTCTCCTGCGTCGGTAAACTGGCGGCTGCGATTCAGGCGATCCCGGTACCGGTGATGGGCGGGGTGTCGCTGCTGCTGTATGGCGTGATTGGCGCTTCCGGTATTCGCGTGCTGATTGAATCCAAAGTTGACTACAACAAAGCGCAGAATTTGATCCTCACCTCGGTGATCCTGATCATTGGCGTCAGCGGCGCGAAAGTGCACGTGGGCGCCGCCGAGCTGAAGGGCATGGCGCTGGCCACCATCGTCGGCGTTGGCCTGGCGCTGATTTTCCGCGTAATCAGTCTGTTACGTCCGGAAGAAGTGGTGCTGGACGCGGAAGAAAAACGCGAGCTCTAAAGGATCCTGCGGGCAGGGAAGCCCGGTTCATCTCTGCGGAGGATCGTGATAAACTTGCCCGGTTTTCTGCCCGCTCATCCGTTGAGGTACTTCTGAACACGCCGGCACAGCTTTCACTGCCACTCTATCTACCCGATGATGAAACCTTCGCCAGTTTCTGGCCGGGGGAAAATCCGTCACTGCTGGCGGCGCTGCAGGGCGCGCTGGCGCAACAGCACGGCAGCTATCTCTACTTCTGGTCGCGCGAAGGCGGCGGCCGCAGCCATTTGCTGCACGCTGCCTGCGCCGAAATGTCCGCGCGCGGCGAAGCGGTGGGTTATGTGCCGCTCGATAAGCGCACCTGGTTCGTGCCGGAAGTGCTGGAAGGCATGGAGAATCTGGCGCTGGTGTGCATTGATAATATTGAGTGCATCGCCGGCGAAGCCGAGTGGGAGATGGCGATCTTCGATCTCTATAACCGCATTCTGGAAACCGGCAAAACCCGCCTGCTGATCACCGGCGATCGCCCCCCGCGTCAGCTCAATCTGGGCCTGCCGGATCTGG
Source organism: Pantoea sp. Ap-870 (assembly GCF_011752515.1). NCBI lineage: Bacteria > Pseudomonadati > Pseudomonadota > Gammaproteobacteria > Enterobacterales > Erwiniaceae > Pantoea > Pantoea sp. Ap-870. The sequence continues at coordinate 75,898 of NZ_VWXG01000008.1, read as the reverse complement.
CGTCACGTCTCGACTGGGGACAAATTTACCGCTTACAGCCGCTGTCCGACGAGGACAAACTGCAGGCGATGCAGCTGCGTGCCGGCCTGCGCGGCTTTGAGTTGCCGGAAGACGTTGGGCGTTTCCTGCTGAAACGCCTCGACCGCGAAATGCGCACGCTGTTTGACACGCTTGATCGTCTCGATCGCGCCTCGATCAGCGCACAGCGCAAGCTGACCATTCCCTTCGTGAAAGAGGCGCTGGGGCTTTAGAGTATCTCCAGCACCGCTTCTGGCGGACGACCAATGCGGGCGCGGTCGCCCTGAATCACAATCGGCCGCTCGATCAGTTTTGAATGCTCCACCATCGCCTGTAACAGCTGTTGTTCGCTGAGATCGTCACTGGCCAACCCCAGCGTTTTATAGATTTCCTCGCCACGGCGCATCAGCTCGCGCGCGCTGTGCATGCCCAGCTGTTGCAGCAGCGTTTTCAGCGTGTCGATGTCCGGCGGCGTATCGAGATACAGCACCACCTGCGGTTCAATGCCCTGTTGCTGCAGTAGCGCGAGGGTTTCGCGGCTCTTGCTGCAGCGCGGATTGTGATAAATACGGACCATGTTTTTTTATCCTGGGTAATCCATTGTTGCCAGGTGCGCATGAATGCGCACCCTACGAATAACTGCTGGTGCGCATGAATGCGCACTCTACGAATAACTGCTGGTGCGCATCAATGCGCACCCTACGAATAACAGTTGGTGCGCATGAATGCGCACCCTACAAAAAACGGCTAATGCGCATCAATATGTACCCTGCGAATTGATGAAATGGTTTATCTGACGACCGTAGGGTGCGCATTGATGCGCACCGAAATCCTGCCGGCCATCCACCCGCGTAACCGGCTATTTACCCTTTTGCATACTGCTTAAAACGCCGCTGTAACTCGCGGAACTGGTCGATACGCGCATCGTAACGCGCCTGCTTCAGGCTGCCGAGCGGCACCTGGGCGCTGGCGCTGCTCAGGGTGGTGATGGCCTGATCGAGCTGGCCGTTCAGCGCCAGACTCTCCGCCCGTGCCGAAAGCTCCTCATCGCGCAGCCCCTGCGCGGCTGAGGCCTGCGCCAGTAAATCCCATGCATTGAGATCGTCAGGGTGCGCAAAGGTATAGCGGTTAAGGATGCGGCTGGCGTTGGCCGGCTGCTTCGCCTCGACGTAGGCGTTCGCCAGGTTAAGCTGCAGCACCGGACTGGTCTGGCTGCCGCGGGCGGCGTTCAGCATGCTGATGGCCTGCTGCGGCTGGTTCAGACCGATGTCGATATCGGTCATGATATCAAGGAACCACAGGTTATCCGGCTGCTTCGCCAGCAACGGCGCGATGATCTTTTTCGCGTTGGCAAAATCTTTTGCCTGCAGGAACTGCACCGCTTTGCCGTACTGCGCCGCCTGCTGTTCCCGCGTGTTGCCTTTGGCGTACTCATTTAGCAAATCGTCAGTCAGCTGATTGCGGCCGGTGGCGTACATACCCAGCGCGCGCACCTTCGCCATATAGAAATCCTGCGACGACTGCACCACCACCGGGCGCATCTGGTTGGCGCGGTTGCGCGCGTCGGCCAGGCGGCTATCGGGCAGCGGGTGCGTCAGCAGAATTTCCGGTGGTTTTGACGAGAAGCGGCTTTGATCGGCCAGCTTTTGCAGAAATGCGGGCATCGCCTGCGGATCGAAACCGGCGCGCTGCAGCACCTGAATGCCGATGCGATCCGCTTCCTGCTCGTTGCCCTGGGTAAAGCTGATAATCCCCTGCTGCGTACCGGCCAGCGTACCGGTCAGCGCCGCCATCCCGGCCTGCGGGCTGGCCAGCGCCAGCAGGATCGAACCCAGCGCGCCGACCCAGGTGAGCGGGGCGCTGCGCTTCTGCTCTTCCATGGCGCGCGCCAGATGACGCTGCGTCACGTGCGAAATTTCGTGCGCCATCACCGACGCCAGCTGGCTTTCGTTATCGGTATAGCGGAACAGCGACGAGTGCAGCACCACATTGCCGCCAAAGAAGGCGAAAGCGTTGAGCTCGTCATTCTGAATCAGGAAAAAGTGAAACGGCGTGCGCACTGAATGGGCGTGTGCCACCAGACGCTGGCCGAGTTCATTGATGTACTGATTAAGCAGCGGATCGTTGATCAGTGGCGCGCTGGCGCGCAGCTGGCGCACGTAGAAGTCGCCAATCTGCAGCTCCTGATTAATGGAGAGCGTGGAGCCTGCCGTGGTGCCCATGTCGGGCAAATTGTCGCTCAGATCGGCGCGGACACCGACCGCAGGCGTGAGCAGCAGCGCAGGAATAAGGGCCGCCAGCACTGATTTTTTCAACCGGTTAAACATGCCTTGATCCTGTAAAAGTCTCCTGCCATTGGACAGGAAAGTCATGCCAATGTTCTGTGACGGCGTTTCCTTTTCAGCCGCGGCTCTATCTTAACCACAGTGAGGATACAAGCAAATGCCGCCGTCACATTGACGTGATGGCAAAGAATGGCTGACTGACGCGAAATTTGTAGCAAAAAATTGAATAGCGAAAAGGCAAAAGAAAAAGGCGCAGCGCCCTGATGAAATTAAAGTTACGTAAAGTTGCTCAAAATAATTGAATCTGGCATGGTTTTTTCCAGGTTTACTCTGAAAAACACGCCCAAAATCCCCCGGTTGGCCCGCTTTATCCATCAGTGATTTTTATCGTGCTGCTCTGGCCGTGCATCACCAGCCCAGAAATGAATGGTCAGGTTTTGCTCACTGGTCAACTGGCGGCGCGCGATGACAGTATTAACCCGCACGATGAGGCGCTGTCTTCTGCTGTGCATCTCTCTCCCTGGTGACTGCCGGTTTTTCCGGCCAGCTATTTTTCAACTCGCCCGCACCGCTCAATTAACAGCCTTATTCAATCAGCAAGCGCGATGATTTCTGCTGGCAGCCAAACGCCGGACAGCCCGCCAGTACAGGCGTTTTGCCCGCCGCGCGCTGTGGTATAGATAAAGCACTTTTTCAAACGGACTGTGAATTAACGCGCAGTGCATGCCGGAGAGTTTCTATGCGTTCTGTTGTTTCCTATGCCCTGATTGCCATCGTGGGTGGGATGGTCGGTGCCGCCGTAATCAAAAGCGATGACCTGTATCAGCGTATCGCGGGCCATTTTTCCGCTGAACCTGCCGATCCGGACGGGTTCTGGAGCACGCCGGCGGTCGCGGGCTACGGCAAAATTCATTATGAAGCCGACGCCGCGTTTAAACCGGCGGTGGGGCTGAGCAACAAAGTGGTGTTCCAGCTGACCCGCAATGAAGGCGATATCAAACGGCCTAACCTCGGGCTGGAGCGCGTGGCGCGCGTGGTCAATCTGTACATCGCCGCTGGCGTACCGGCCGAACAGCTGCAGTTTGTGGTGTCGATGACCGGCGATGCCACGCCCGCCACGCTGGATAACGCGCATTTTAAGCAGTTTTACGGCGTCGATAACCCCAACCTCGCGCTGATTGGCGCGCTGAACAAGCTGGGCGTCAAAGTCTCGGTGTGCGATCAGTCGGTGGCGTTCCATCACTATCCGCGCGACTGGATCGACCGGTCGGTGATTCATGCATTATCCAGCCCGACCACGGTGTCGACGCTGGAAAATCAGGGCTATGCCTTTTTACAGATGTAATCGCGTCTTTGGTTAAGGAGAAGTCTCATGCGTCCAGCATCCTATATTGTTATCGCCGCGCTGGCGGGCTTTGTAGGTGGAAATGTGCTGCAGCTGCCGGAACTGGTGGATAAAGTCAGCGGGAAATTCGCTGACCAGAAAACCGAACCGGCGGATTTCTGGAGCACGCCGGCGATTGCCGGTTACGGTAAAATTCACTTTGTTAACACGCCGGATTACAACCCGGCCAACACGCCCGGGCTGAGCAATAAGATTGTGTTTCAGATCAACCGCAGCGAAGGGGATATCCATCAGCCGAACCTCGGCCTTGAGCGCGTGGCACGCGTCACTAACCTCTATTACGCGGCCGGCGTGCCGCTTAATCAGCTCAACTTTGTGGTGTCGATCAACAGCGATGCGGTGCCGGCCGCGCTCAATAACGATCAGTTCCGTAAAGCATACGGCAGCGATAACCCTAACCTGAAGCTGATTGATGAGCTGAAGAAAGCCGGGGTGAAAGTGACCATTTGCGACCAGTCGGTGGCCTTCCATCAGCTGGAGCGCGACTGGATTGACACCCGCGTCACCCATACGCTCTCCAGCGGCACCACCGTCGCGTCGCTGCAAAACGAAGGGTACGCCTTCCTGATGCTGTAATCCTGCCGACAGCAGTGCAGGCTGCTGTCATCTTTTCGTCATCCCTTCGCGATGTCACTGTCACAGTTCGCCGTTAGTTTAGGCGCCAATGAGATCGATCTCATCGGCACTTTACGAGGCGAACATGTCCGACTTACTCACAGTGGCAAAGCTGGCAGGCGTTTCACGCGCCACGGCCGCGCGCGCCTTTTCCGATCCCCATCTGCTGCGGCGCGACACGCTGGAGAGAGTGCTGGCGGCGTCGGAGCAGCTCGGCTTTCGTCCTAACCACATCGCGCGCCAGCTGCGCACGCAGCACTCCACCACCTTCGGCGTGCTGCTGCCCTCGCTGCTTAACCCGATCTTCTCCTGCCAGTTACAGGCGATGGAGCGCCAGGCGCGCGACGCCGGCTATGGCCTGCTGGTGGCCACCAGCGATTACCAGCCCGAGCGCGAAGCTGCCATCGTTGAACATATGCTGCGCCAGCGCGTGGCGGGCCTGGTCCTGACGGTGGCCGATGCGGATAACAGCGCGGTGCTCAGCACGCTGCAGGCGGCTGGCCTGCCATTTGTGCTGGCGCATAACGTGCCGCAGCACAGCCACTGGCCGGCGGTGTGCGTGGATAACCGCCAGGCGATGCGCGAAGCCACCGCACAGCTGCTGGCGCTTGGTCATCGCCGCATTGCCATGGTCGCCGGACCGATGCTGCAGTCAGACCGTGCGCGCCTGCGCTATCAGGGCTATTGCGATGCCATGCAGCACGCGGGCCTGACGGCGCTGCCGGTGATTGAGATGGCCAGCCACACCCAATCCGACTTTACGCTGCTGGCCCCGATGCTCGGCGGTGCCACCCCGCTCAGCGCCGTAATCTGCACTAACGACCTGCTGGCCATCAGCCTGATTGGCGCGGCGGCGCGCGCGGGCGTGCCTGTGCCACAGCAGCTCGCGGTGATGGGCTTTGACGGGATTGCGATGGGGGCACAAATGGCCCCGTCGCTGGCCAGCGTAGCGCAGCCCGCCGAACGGCTCGGCGCCTGCGCCATCGATATGTTGTTGCATAACGTCAGCCGCGGCACCCGCGTGCTGCCACATCAGTTGCGGAGCGGTGAGAGTGTTGCTGCCCCCGCGTTTATTGCCACCACCAGGGAACCTCATGATGCTGCATAAAAAAGTAAAAATTTACGCCGGCGCCATCGCGCTCAGCGCCAGCGCGTTGTTTACCAGCCTGACGCAGGCGGCGGAAACCGCCATCTGTTACAACTGTCCGCCCGAGTGGGCCGACTGGGGCACTCAGCTCAAAGCGATTGCCAGAGACACCGGTATTCAGGTGCCGCAGGACAACAAAAACTCCGGCCAGGCGCTGGCGCAGCTGGTGGCGGAGCAGGGCAATCCGGTGGCCGACGTGGTCTATTACGGCGTCAGCTTCGGCATTCAGGCCGACAGCGCCGGCGTGGTCGCCAGTTACAAACCGGCGCACTGGGATGACATTCCTGCCGGCATGAAAGACAGCAACGGCAAATGGGTGGCGCTGCACTCGGGCACCATGGGCTTTATGGTCAACGTCGATGCGCTGGGCGGCGCGCCGGTGCCGCAATCCTGGGACGACCTGCTGAAGCCGGAATACAAAGGCATGATTGGTTATCTCGATCCGGCCAGCGCCTTTGTCGGTTACGTGGCGGCGGTGGCGGTCAACCAGGCGAAGGGCGGCAACATGCAGGACTTCACGCCGGCGCTGAACTGGTTCAAAAAGCTGCAGACGAATCAGCCTATCGTGCCTAAGCAGACCGCGTATGCGCGCCTGATTTCCGGCGAGATCCCGATTCTGCTCGACTATGACTTCAATGCTTACCGCGCCCGCTATAAAGATCACGCCAACGTTGCCTTTGTTATTCCGCAAGAGGGCACGGTAACGGTGCCGTACGTCATTAGCATGGTGAAGAATGCACCGCACGCGGCGAACGGCAAAAAAGTGATCGACTATGTGCTGTCTGACAAGGGGCAGGCCATCTGGGCCAGCGCGTTCCTGCGCCCGGTGCGCACCGGCGCCATGAGCGCAGAAGCGAAGAAATATTTCCTGCCGGACAGCGACTATGCGCGTGCGCACACCGTTGACTATCAGCAGATGGCGGCAGCGCAAAAAGCCTTCTCGGCGCGCTATCTGAGTGAGATTCGCTGATGGCGATGACCGACAGCCTGGCGGCTTCGTGCCGCCGGACACCGCGCCTGGCCGGCAGCCGCTGGCTATGGCTGACGCTGCCGGCGCTGCTGTTCTTCTGCGCCTTCTGGCTGCTGCCGTTTGTCCGGCTACTGCAGATGGCGATGCAGGACGACCGCAGCACCCGGCACAGCGGCTACTGGACGGTACTGACCCAGCCACACTACCTGCTCAGCCTGCTGAACACCGTGCTGCTGTCGCTCGCCGTCACGCTGGTGACGCTGGCCATCGCCGCCACAGTCGGCTGCTTCCTGGCGCGCCAGCGCTTCAGCGGACGCAGCACGCTGCTGGCACTGCTGACGTTTCCGCTGGCCTTTCCGGGCGTGGTGGTGGGATTTCTGGTGGTGATGCTGGCGGGCCGTCAGGGACTGCTGGCGCAAATCAGCCTGGCGCTGTTCCACGAGCGCTGGATGCTGGCCTATTCGTTAACCGGCCTGTTTATTGGCTATCTCTATTTTTCACTGCCGCGCGCCATCATCACGCTGGTGGCGGCGAGTGAAAAACTCGACCGCTCTCTCGAAGAGGCGGCGCGTTCGCTGGGTGCCAGTCAGTGGCGCATCACCTGGGATGTGATTGTGCCGGGGCTGCAGCCGGCGCTGCTCTCCACCGGCGCGCTCTGTTTTGCCACCAGCATGGGTGCCTTCGGTACCGCGTTTACCCTGGGCACCGATCTGGCGGTGCTGCCGCTGACCATTTATGGCGAATTCACCAACTACGCCAATTTCGCCACCGCCGCCGCACTGTCGGTGGTGATGGGCGGCGTCGCCTGGCTGGCACTGATGCTGGCGCGCCGACTGGCTCACCAGGAGGTGACATGAGACGTCGCGGCCTGTTCAGCCTGCAACTGCTGGTCACCGTGCTCACCGCGCTGTTCATGATCGTGCCGGTGGTGCTGTCGATGCTGGCCGGCGTGACCAACAACTACTTTACCGGCCTGCGCAGCGGCCTGACGCTGAAGTGGGTGACCCAGGTGTGGCAGCTTTACGCCGACACCTTCTGGCTGTCGCTGCTGATTGCGCTGGCCTGCCTGCTGATCACGCTGCTGATCGGCGTGCCGGCAGCGTGGGGATTGTTAAAAGCGCCGCGGCGCTGGGCGGCGCGCATCGAAGAGTGCCTGATGCTGCCGGTCGCGCTGCCGGGCCTCGCCACCGCGCTGGGCATCATCCTGCTGTACGGCCAGTTCTCCGGCCTGCGCGATAGCTGGCTGTTCATTCTCATCGGTCACGTGCTGTTTACCTTGCCGTTTATGCTGCGCCCGGTGCTGGCGGTAATGCAGGCGGTGGAGATGCCGCGGCTGGAAGAGGCGGCGGCCAGTCTCGGTGCCAGCCTGTGGCAACGCTTTTTTACCGTGGTGGTGCCCAACTGTCGCAACGGCATTCTCGCCGGGGCGTTTATGGTGATCACCCTGTCGGTGGGTGAGTTCAACATCACCTGGATGCTGCATACGCCGCTGACAAAAACGCTGCCGGTGGGGCTGGCAGACAGCTATGCCTCAATGCGACTGGAAGTGGGCTCGGCCTACACGCTGATCTTTATTTTGCTGATTCTGCCGCTGCTGCTGATGCTCAACGCGGTCAATCACTGGCTCAACCGTACGCTCACGCGTGCTAATAAGGAGGCGGCATGAACCCTGCGGCCGTAACCGTTACGCTGCGCCAGTGTGCGCGGCACTTTAATCACCAGCTGGCGCTGCAGCCGCTCGATCTGACGGTGCAGCCTGGCGAAACCCTGGTGCTGCTCGGTCCGTCCGGCTGTGGCAAAACCACCACGCTGCGCATCATCAGTGGCCTGGAGCGCTGTGACGACGGCGGCGAAGTGTGGTTTGACGATCGTAACGTGACAGCGCTGCCGATCGAGAAACGCAACGTGGGCATGGTGTTCCAGAACTACGCGCTGTTTCCTCATCTCAACGTGGCGCAGAACGTCGCCTACGGCCTGAAAGTGCAGGGCGTGGCGCGCGCCGAACGCGACGCGCGCGTGCAGGAGATGCTGGCCCTGGTGGATCTCAGCGCGCTGGCGCAGCGCAGCATCGACAAGCTGTCGGGCGGTCAAAAGCAGCGCGTAGCGCTGGCTCGTGCGCTGGCGGCGCGTCCGAAGGTGCTGCTGTTTGATGAGCCGCTGGCGGCGCTGGATGCGCGCCTGCGCGACCGGCTGCGGCTGGAGATTGGCGCGCTGCTGAAACAGCTGGCGATCACCGCCGTCTACGTCACGCACGATCAGCAGGAAGCGATGGCGCTGGGCGATCGCATTGCGGTGATGGAGCAGGGACGTCTGGTGCAGATCGATACGCCGCAAAATATTTACCAGCGCCCGGCGTCACAGTTTGTCGCGGATTTTGTCGGCGCGATTAACTGTGTCGGGGTCGATGCGCGTGGCAATCCGCAGCATTTCTGCCGCCCTGAGGATGTGCTGCTGGCGGCGGACCAGCGCTACGCACGCCCTGGTTTTATCCTCGGCACCACCTTTCTCGGCGCTGCGCAGCGGCTGAGTATTGATATCGGGCTGGCGGCGCCGATCCAGGTTGATCGCCACGCGCGCGAAGCCTGGCACGCCGGCCAGCCGGTAAGCTGGACGCTGGCGCAGGATGCCGCGCTGCACTTTTCTGCCTGATAAGGAGCTGTTGTGACTGACGCAATGACGCTGATTGCGCAAATCAGCGATTTACACATCAAGGCCCATGGCCGTCTCTCCTATAAAAAAGTGGATACGCACGCTGCGCTGCTGCGGGTGATCGACACGCTGAATCAGCTGGTGCCGCGACCGGATACGGTGGTGATTACCGGCGACCTGGTGGATTTTGGCACTGCGGAAGAGTACCAGACGCTGCGCGAGGCGCTGCGCCATCTGCAACTGCCGTTCCTGCTGATGCCGGGCAATCACGACGATCGCCAGCAGCTGCGCGCCGCGTTTCCGGAGCATCACTACCTGCAGCACGGCGAAACGCTCAACTGGCAGATGCGTGTGAATCATCTGCAGCTGCTGGCGCTCGACTCCAGCGTACCGCATCAGCCGTGGGGCTACGTCGATGACGCACAGCTGCAATGGCTGGCTGAGCAGCTGGCGCGTGAGCCTGATTTGCCGACGCTGGTGCTGCTGCATCATCCGCCGTTCCTGAGCGGCATTGGCCATATGGATCGGCAGCCGCTGCGCAATCCGGCGGCGCTGGCTGCCATTATTGGTCAGCATCCCCAGGTGGAACGGGTGCTGAGCGGCCACCTGCACCGCTCGGTGCAGGCGCGTTTTGCCGGCACGCTGGCCTGCGTGGCGCCCGGTGTGTCGCATCAGGTGGCACTGGATTTGCGTGACCACGGTCCGGCGAACTTTGTGCTGGAGCCGCCCGGTTTTCTGCTGCATCGCTGGCAGCCGCAGCAGGGGATGACTACGCATCTGTGCGCGATCGGCGATTATCCAGGACCGTGGCCGTTTTACGATGCGCAGGGTTTAATTGATTAGCACCAGTAATAGCACAATAAAAAAGCGTTCCTGAGGGTCTGCGTCGTAGTCAATTTGGCTCAGAGGTGTACAATTGTCTGTTACCTCACCAGGGTAAACACCTCCAATTATAACAAGATAGTCAGGCACGCTAACTTATGAAGCTACTCACCAGGGCGGTTGCGCCATGTTAACGCGCATCCGGCCAAAAACTGATCTGCGCACGCTGATTGCGCTGCTGGCGATCACCAGTATCGTCATCACACTGGCTAATACGCTGTACGCCACCTGGCGCGTACAGCGCATGGTGTTGATCGAAAGCACCCTTGAAGCCAATCGCGCTTACGCCACCAAACTGGCGGCCACCACCGAAGTGTTTTTCCAGCTGGCGCAGTCGCAGCTGCACTACAGCGCTAATCAGCTGGGTAAAGATTTCGACAATCCCGAACTGCTGCAGCAGGAAGTGAACCGACTGCGCGAACAGACCAGCAGCTTTAACTCGGTGGCGATTGTCGACAGCAACGGCGTGATTAAAGCCATTTCGCCGGAATCGCTGATGCTGAAAGGCATGCAGCTCACCAGCCAGTCTTCGCGCGAAGCGCTGGCGCAGCGCCAGCCGATGGTCAGCCGGCCCACCATTTCTGCCACCAATAACCTGCTGGTGTTTGTTTCCTGGCCGGTGTGGAGCACCGATGGGCGCTATCTTGGCTACGTCGGCGGCACTATTTATCTGAAGAAAAGAGCATTCTCAACGTGCTGCTCGGCGAGCAGTACTATCGTGACGGCACCCATGTTTACGTGCTGGATCGCGAAAACCGCGTGCTGTATCACCAGAACAATCAGCTGATTGGCAAAAACGTGCCGGGCATCGTCAGCGATCGTCAGCGCCAGGAGCACAGCAATGGCGAAGTTCAGCTGACGGAAGAGGGCACGGCGAAGCTGGCGGGCTACGCTGTGGTACCCACCACCGGCTGGATGGTGGTGGCGCTCAAGCCGACAAACGTCACGCTGGCGCCGCTCTCCGGGCTGCTGCTCCAGGTGCTGAAGAATTCGGTGCCGTTTGCGCTGCTGACACTGCTGGTGGCGGTGATTCTGGCCCGGCTGATTGCCTTGCCACTGTGGCAGCTGGCGCGTAAAGCCAGCCAGATGGATACCCAGGGCGTTTCCGGTGAAATTGGCGTGATCCGCGCCTGGTACTTTGAAGCGGCACAGGTGAAGCGCGCGCTGCTCACCGGCATTGGTCTGGTGCAGGATAAAATCGGCCGGCTCAAGTCAGAGGTGCAGAGCGATCCCATGACCAGCCTGCTCAATCGCCGCGGCCTGAGCGCGGTGCTCGACTATTTCGATACCATGCAGCAGCCGTTTGCCGTGCTGGCGCTGGATATTGACCACTTCAAACGGGTGAATGATAACTTCGGGCATGATGTTGGCGACGAGGTGATCAAACAGGTGGCGCGCACGCTGCGCCAGAGCGCGCGTCAGACCGATGTGGTGTGCCGCAACGGCGGCGAGGAGTTTCTGATGTTGCTTCCCGCCACCGCCCCTGATGAAGCGCGGGTGATTGCGGAGCGCGTGCGCACCAGCATTGCCGGCGGCTGGATTGATCCGGTCGGGCAGATCACCATTTCGATTGGTATCGCCAGCTGGCAGCCAACGCACGGCAGTCAGGAACAGATTCTGAAGCAGGCCGATGATGCGCTGTATCAGGCGAAAAACGCCGGACGGAACTGCGTGGTGATCGCCGGGCAGGAAGCGCTGGCCAGCACGGTTTCGCGCTATTAATCGCGCAGCGTCACAGCAGGATAAAAAAACGGGTGCCTGGCGGGCACCCGTTGGTAATCAGGCTGATTTCAGGTAATCGAGCACGATATCGTGGTGGTTCGAGGTTTTAAAATCGTCGAACACCTTCTCCACTTTGCCATCGCCGCCAATCAGGAAGCTGATGCGGTGAATGCCGTCGTAGGTTTTCCCCATAAAGGTTTTCTCACCCCAGACGCCAAACTGCTCGCAAACCTGATGATCTTCATCCGACAACAGGGTGAAGTTGAGCAACTCTTTCTCGACAAAGCGAGACAGTTTTTCCGGCTTGTCGGTGCTGATGCCCAGCACTTCCACGCCAGCCTTCTTTAAATCATCCATGTTATCGCGCAGACCACAGGCCTGCGTGGTGCAGCCCGGCGTCATGGCTTTCGGGTAGAAATAGACCAGAACGCGCTGTCCCTGGAAGTCGGCCAAATTTACTTGTTCGCCATCCTGATCGGGCAAGCTAAATTTCGGTGCGGTGTCACCGGCTTTCAGTGGATTCATCACAACTCTCCATTTTTTTCTTCATGCTGTGGGTAATACACCATCAGCGGCAAAAGCGCCAGGTGGAGTTTACCTCAGGGTTATTTCACTACACGGTATGCCGGCGCGGCAGAGTGTGTGGCGGAATAACCCGGAGCCTGATTCAGACGGCGCTGTGCGCGTCGTCGGTGACACTATAGAGGCGAATTGAACCTTGTGCATGCAGTTCTTCGCACAGCCGATGGAAAGCCTGCTCAAACGGTGCGCTGGCATGATTCGCCGGGCTGTGCGCGGTCATCTGAATATAGAGCACCGGCGGCGCGTCGTCCTGGGCGGGCGTAATGCGCGACACCAGCTCGGCGATGTTCATCTGATGTTTATCGAACAGATCGGTGAAGCGTTCGATGATATGTGGTGAATCCGGCACTTCTACCTGTACCCAGACGGTAGCAGGCATCGGCGGCGTGACGCGCGCATTGGTGCGTTTCATCACGATCAGCAGCTCCAGCTCGGCACCCTTCATCGGCAGGGTCGATTCAATCAGGGTAATGGCGTTCCAGCTGCCGGAGAGCAGCATAATAAAGGTAAACTCGTCGCCCAGCATCGCCAGGCGGCTGTCTTCAATATTGCAACCGCAGCTGCTGACGTGGCGGGTAATAGTATTGACGATACCCGGACGATCAACGCCCAGAGCGGTGATCACCAGATGGTGCGGCTGTGACTGCGGCAAAATGGCGTTTCCTGTACGTTCGCTAATAACCATAAGGTAAACATAAAAAAAACTGCTGACAAGCGCGGTAATGGCGTGGCTCGCTTGCTTTTCTTTCGGCGGAAAACGTAACATGAGGCACTTGTTTGTCGAGGGGATAGCCCATGTTCACCGGAAGTATTGTTGCGCTCATTACGCCTTTGAATGAAAAAGGTGATGTCTGCCGCGCAAGTCTGAAAAAACTGATTGATTATCATGTCGCCAGTGGTACGGCGGCGATTGTTTCTGTTGGCACCACCGGCGAATCCGCGACCCTCAGCCATGAAGAGCATGGCGATGTGGTGATGCAAACCCTGGAGCTGGCCGATGGCCGCATTCCCGTGATTGCCGGGACCGGCGCGAATGCCACCGCCGAAGGGATCTCTCTGACAAAACGCTTTACCGGCACCGGCGTAGTCGGCTGCCTCACCGTGACCCCGTACTATAACCGTCCGACGCAGGAAGGTCTGTACCAGCACTTCAAAGCGATCGCCGAAAGCACCGATCTGCCCCAGATGCTGTATAACGTCCCGTCACGTACCGGCTGTGACATGCTGCCGGAAACCGTTGCCCGCCTGGCTGAAATCAAAAATATTATCGGAATCAAAGAGGCCACCGGGAACTTATCGCGTATTTCGCAGATCCAACAGCTGGTTGGAGATGAGTTCATTATTGTCAGCGGTGATGACGCGACAGCGCTGGACTCCATGCAACTGGGCGGCAAAGGCGTTATTTCGGTCACGGCTAACATTGCAGCACGTGAAATGGTTGAACTCTGTGCGCTGGCACAAGAGGGCAAATTTGCCGAAGCGCGTCGCCTGAATCAGCGTCTGATGCACCTGCACCAGACGCTTTTCTGTGAACCGAATCCTATCCCGGTGAAATGGGCCGCGAAACAGCTAGGATTAATCGCCGATGACACGCTGCGCTTGCCGATGACGCCGCTGACCGAAGCCGGTCAGGCGAAAACCGCGCAGGCGCTGATCCAGACGGGTCTGCGATAATTTAGGGAGAATCAATGAGTTATTCAGTTAAGCGCTCGACGCTGGCAACCGTGGTGGGCCTCTCCACCCTGATGCTGCTAACAGCTTGTTCCAGCGATCAGCGTTATAAGCGCCAGGTCAGCGGTGATGAATCTTACCTGCAGGCGCCTGAACTGCATGATTTAAAAGCCCCGGCGGGCATGATTCTGCCGCTGCAGAATGGTGATTACGATGTGCCGCACAGCGTGGCGAAAGGCGCGCTGGGTAAAGAGCTCGACATCCGTCCACCGGCGCAGCCGCTGGCGCTGATGAACGGCACCCGCGCGCAGTTCACCGGTAACACCGGCGTGCTGGCGGTTGACAGCAGCCGTGGCTCCATCTGGTCGCAGGTGGTGAACGTGGTGCAGTCGTACAAATTCCCGGTTGCCCAGCGTGATGATGCGGCGCAGCAGCTCACCACCGACTGGGTGCAGTGGAACCGTGCTGACGAAGATAACCAGTATCGCGGCCGTTACCAGATCAGCGTGCAGAACCAGGGCTATCAGCAGGTGCTGACCGTACGTCTGCTGGAACTGCAGCAGCAGGGCCAGACGGTCACCACGCCGGTCCAGGTTCAGCGCTATACCGGTCAGATGCTGAATGACATCAGCACCGGTCTGGATAAGATCGATACCGCCAGCCAGGATGCGGCTGCCGGACGTGCCAGCGGACAGATTGATGTCCAGAGCGGCGCGGACGACACCGGTCTGCCACTGCTGGTGCTGCGCTCACCGTTTAACGTCACCTGGCAGCGTCTGCCGGCGGCACTGAAGCGTATGGGCATGGAAGTTACCGATGACAACCGCTCGCAGGGCAGTCTGAAAGTGACCTACAAGCAGCCGGGCAGCAGCGCGTTTGACGCCATCGGCGCGAAAGATCCGGAACTGCCAAACGGCGACTACAAGTTGCAGGTGGGCGATCTCGATAACCGCAGCAGCCTGCAGTTCATCGATCCGAAAGGACACGTACTCACCCAGGCGCAGAATGATGCGCTGGTGGCGGTCCTGCAGGGCGCACTGAACAAATAAATGCAATAAAGGCCGGAGATTCTCCGGCCTTTTTGTTTTGGTTTTGGCATAATAGCGCCCGGCGAGGTAAACGATTGCGTCAGGCAGTCATCGCGCGGTGAAACACCGCTGAACACGGGTTCTTTCATGTTTGGAGTTAACAAGATGCAAAAGCGAGCTGAGTTGTATCGCGGTAAAGCGAAAACCGTATACAGCACCGACAATCCGGATCTGCTGGTACTTGAATTCCGCAACGATACGTCAGCAGGAGACGGTGCACGAATCGAGCAGTTTGATCGTAAAGGCATGGTGAACAACAAGTTCAACCATTTCATCATGACCAAACTGCAGGAAGCGGGCATTCCGACCCAGATGGAAGCGCTGCTTTCTGATAACGAAGCGCTGGTGAAAAAGCTGGAGATGGTGCCGGTAGAGTGCGTGGTGCGCAACCGGGCGGCCGGATCGCTGGTGAAACGTCTGGGCGTGGAAGAGGGCATGCTGCTCAATCCACCGCTGTTTGATCTCTTCCTGAAAGATGACGCCAAACACGACCCGATGGTCAACGAATCGTACTGCGAAACCTTTGGCTGGGTGAGCAAAGCTAACCTGGCGCGCATGCAGGAACTGACCTTCAAAGCCAACGAAGTGCTGAGCAAACTGTTTGATGATGCCGGTCTGATTCTGGTGGACTTCAAGCTGGAGTTCGGTCTGTTCAAAGGTGAAGTGACGCTGGGCGACGAATTCTCGCCAGACGGCGCGCGTCTGTGGGACAAAGAGACCATGGACAAGATGGACAAAGACCGTTTCCGCCAGAGCCTCGGCGGCCTGATCGAAGCGTACGAAGAAGTGGCACACCGTCTGGGTGTCAAACTGGACTAAGCTTCTGCCGGTGTGCGTCACGGTATAACAGACGCAAACCTTTCAGCGCATGAAGGTCGCCCTTGCTGGCGGCCTTTTTTATTGTCTGTTTACGGCCTTCACACTGCACCCTGCGCGCAATCTCGCTCCGCTGGCATCGCATTGCTGGTACTAACCTCTGCCGCCAACTAAAATCATGCAAAAGTCATTGATAACAGGAGCAGGCCATGCGCTGGCAAGGGCGTCGTGAAAGCGACAATGTGGAAGATCGTCGCGGCGATTCGCCGGGTTTTAGTTCTGGCGGACGCCAGATTCGTCTGCCGCGCGGCAAGGGCGGCATTATTCTGCTGATTGTGGTCGCGGTCGCTGGCTATTACGGCTACGACCTCACCGCGCTGCTGGAAGGCGGCACGCCGGTGTCGCAACAGCAGCAGCGTCAGGTCAATTCGGCGCAGGATAACGAGGCGGCCAAATTCACCTCGGTGATCCTCGCCACCACCGAAGATACCTGGGGCAAATTGTTCCAGCAGATGGGCAAACAATACGCGCCGCCAAAGCTGGTGATGTATCGCGGTGCGACGCGCACTAACTGCGGTACCGGCCAGTCGGCAATGGGGCCGTTCTACTGCCCGGCCGATCAGACGGTATATATCGATCTCTCCTTCTATGACGACATGAAAACCAAACTCGGAGCCGGGGGTGATTTTGCCCAGGGTTACGTCATCGCCCACGAAGTAGGGCATCACGTGCAGAAACTGCTGGGGATCGAACCGAAAGTGCGCCAGATGCAGCAGGGTGCTACGCAGGCGCAGGTGAACCAGCTGTCGGTGAAGATGGAGCTGCAGGCGGACTGCTTTGCTGGCGTCTGGGGCCATTACATGCAGCAGGAGAACATTCTTGAGGTGGGCGATTTACAGGAAGCGCTGAACGCCGCCGAGGCGATTGGCGACGATCGTCTGCAGCAGCAAAGTCAGGGGCGCGTAGTGCCGGACAGCTTCACTCACGGCACTTCACAGCAGCGCTACACCTGGTTCAAACGCGGTTTTGACAGCGGCAATCCGGGCCAGTGCAATACCTTCGCCAGTAACTGATGTTGCACGCTGAACTGACGGCGGCGATGCAGCAAGCCGGTATCCGCCGTCTGTGCGTGATTGCCGGTGAGGCTGGCTGGGCGCGCCAGGAAGCGGCCACATGGCAGGCCGCACTGCCAGGTGACTGGTTAACGGTCAGCGACAGCGATGACTTCCCGCAGCGCGTCGCGCCTGCAGCGCTGCGTACCCTGCTGGGCCGGGAATTCCGGCATGCCATTTTTGATGCGCGCCACGGCTTTCACGCGGAAGCGTTCGCTGCGCTGGCCGGGACGCTGCGGGCCGGCAGCTGGCTGCTGTTACTGACGCCAGACTGGAACGCCTGGCCGGCGCAACCCGATCGCGACAGCCTGCGCTGGGCCGATGTCGACCAGCCCATCGCCACGCCGCATTTCATCCACCATGTGCAACAGCATATCCTGCAGGACGCGCAGGTGATGCTGCTGCGTCAGCACCAGACGCCACGCCTGCCGGCACCGCAGTCCTTCGCGCCGTGGCAGTGTCGCGCCCCCGAGCAGCAGGCGCAGATTGTCCGTCAGCTGTGCGCCATGCCGCCCGGTGTCGCGGTGATCATCGCCCCGCGCGGTCGCGGCAAATCGGCGCTGGCGGGGATGCTGGCGCGCCAGACGCAAAGCGCGCTGGTGACGGCGCCGGCCAAAGCCGCGACGGAGGTGCTGGCGCAGTTCGCCGCTGAGCAGTTTAGATTTATGGCCCCGGATGCGATTCTCGCTCAGCCGCAGGAGGCTCAGCCGCTGGCAGAATGGCTGATTGTGGATGAGGCCGCGGCGATCCCCGCGCCGCTGTTACAGCAGCTGGTGCAGCGTTTTCCACGCGTTCTGCTGACCACCACGGTGCAGGGCTACGAAGGTACCGGGCGCGGTTTCATGCTGCGCTTTTGCGCCACGCTGCCGCAGGTGCGCTATTTCCAGCTGGATGAGCCGCTGCGCTGGTCGGCGCAGGATCCGCTGGAGCAGTGGCTGAGTGCGGCGCTGCTGTTTGCTGAGGCCGAAGCCTGCGACGCACCCGCGCAGACAGCGATTTTTGCCGCCACGCCCGCGCAGCACGCCGGCGCCTTACAGGCTGGCTATCGTCTGCTGGCGAGCGCCCACTATCGCACCTCGCCGCTCGATCTGCGACGTATGCTGGATGCGCCCGGCATGCATTTCTGGCTGGCCGGGCAGCCGCAGCAGGTCACCGGCGCGCTGTGGCTGGTGGAAGAGGGCGGACTGGATGCCGCGCTGGCGCAGGCGGTGTGGGCCGGCTTACGTCGTCCGCGCGGCAATCTGGTGGCGCAGTCATTAGCGGCACATGCCGGTTTTACTGAAGCGGCGACGTTACGTTCGCTGCGCATCAGCCGCATCGCCGTGCAGGCCGCGCAGCGCCAGCGCGGCATCGGTCGCGCGCTGGTGGCGACGGCGCGGCAGCAGGCGCAGGGCGCGGACTATCTGTCGGTGAGCTTTGGCTACACCGCAGCGCTGTGGCAGTTCTGGCGCGCCTGCGGCTTTACGCTGGTGCGTATCGGTTCACAGCGCGAAGCCAGCAGCGGTTGCTATGCGGCGATGGCGATTTGTGCGCTGACGCCTGCCGGTGAAGCCCTGCAGCAGCGCGCCGCGCAGCGTCTGGCGCGCGACTGGCCGTGGCTGCAAAAGCTGATCGCGGTGCCGCTGACCCTGTCGTCCACCGACCATCAATCTCTCAGCGTCGACGACTGGCCGCTGCTGGCCGCGTTTGCCTGGGCGCAGCGGCCGTTTGAAGCCAGCTATCCGGTGCTGCAGCGGCTGGCTGGTGTCGCATCGCCACCCTTGCTGTGTGCCATACTGCAACAAAAACAAACGCTGAGTGAAGCGGCACGGCTGGCCGGCGTGAGCGGGCGTAAAGCGCTGATGCTCAGGTTGCGCGCGGAGGCGGCTGACGCACTCACCACGCTGGATGCCGCCGCCGCGCAGCACTGGCAGCAGCGCCTCGGCACATTGCAATAAATCCATTATCTCATTCAAATTTTCCCAATATCACTTTGCCCTCAGCGGCGTATAGTGATTTGAGGAGGACGTTATGGCACTACGATATGTAATTGTTCAGCAACCGGATAACGCCGCGCAGCTGTTTTTGCTGTATCACGGCGTGAACGACAACCCCGATTCGATGGCGCAGATTGGCAGCTGGTTCGCGCAGGCGTTTCCGCAGGCGCAGGTGGTATCGGTGGGCGCACCTTATCCGGCCAGCGCGCCGCAGGGCCGCCAGTGGTATGCCGAGATACCGGAACACGACCGCTCGCAGCAGCAGGGCGTGGACGCGGTGATGCCGTCCTTTGTCGAGTCGGTGCGTCACTGGCAGCAGCAGAGCGGCGTGCGGCCGGAAGCCACCGCGCTGGTCGGTTTTTCGCAGGGCGGCACCATGGTGCTGGAAGGCGTAAAAGCCCAGCCGGATCTGGCGGGGCGCGTGGTGGCCTTTAGCGGCCGCTACGTCACGCTGCCGGAGCAGGCCAGCACGCGCAACACTATCCACCTGATTCACGGCGATTATGACGAGCAGGTGCCGATGCAGCATGCGGAAGCGGCGATGCAGCGCTTAACTGCGCTGGGCGGCGATGTGACGCTGGATATCGTTGACGACCTGCCGCACGCAATTGATGAACGCAGCATGCAGCTGGCGCTGAACCACCTGCGCTATACCGTGCCGCGCCGCTATTTCGATGAGGCGCTGAGCGGGGCGAAGCCGGGCGACGACGATGTGGTGATGATGGTATGAGACCGGCGCGCCATAAAACAAAGGTCGCCGTGCAGGGCGACCTTGTACGCTAAACGATCGGCGGCGACTACTTCTTTTTCGGCCAGTCGTCGTCATCGTCCCACTTATCGTTGAAATCGCGATGCGGTGGCAGATCCGGTTTGTTATCCATATATTTTTTATGATCGATGCGCTTCAGGTCTTTATAGACGTTCATCAGCACGCCCACCATCAGCAGAATCACAATCACCCACCAGTACTCTTTTAACCATTCCATGAGGTTTCTCCTTCAAGGTGCCATCAGGCGATCAGCTGTTCCATAATGCGCTGATACATCCGGCTCAGCAGCTGCAAATCCGAGGCTTTCACGCACTCATTGATCTTATGAATAGTGGCATTCACCGGGCCGAGCTCCACCACCTGTGCGCCCATGCGGGCAATAAAGCGCCCGTCAGAGGTGCCGCCGGTGGTTAACAGCTGCGGCTTGATCTCATTATAGTGCGCCACGGCGTTGACGACCGCATCCACCAGCTTGCCGCGTGAAGTCAGGAATGGCTGACCGGACACATTCCACTCCAGCGTATAGCGCAGCTGGTGGCGATCGAGCAGCGCCGCCACGCGATCTTTGATCATCTGATCGGTCAGTTCGGTGCTGAAGCGGAAGTTAAACTGCACGAAAAACTCGCCGGGAATCACATTGTTACTGCCGGTGCCGGCCTGCACGTTGGCGATCTGCATGCTGGTCGGCGGGAAGAACTCATTGCCCTGATCCCACTCGGTCGCCACCAGCTCGTTGAGCGCCGGCATTGCGCGATGTACCGGGTTATCAGCCAGATGCGGATAAGCCACGTGGCCCTGTACGCCGTGAATGGTCAGATTGGCGGTCATCGAGCCGCGACGGCCATTCTTCACCACGTCGCCAACCACTTCGGTGCTCGACGGTTCGCCGACGAGGCAGTAATCCATACGTTCGTTGCGCGCCATCAGGCGCTCAACCACTTTTACCGTACCGTTGACGGCGCTGGCTTCTTCATCGGAAGTGATGAGAAACGCCAGTCGGCCAGCATGATTGGGATGGGCAGCAACGAAGCGCTCGGCCGCCACCACCATCGCCGCCAGCGAGCCTTTCATGTCTGCAGCGCCACGGCCAAACAGCATGCCGTCGCGAATCGACGGTTCAAACGGCGGGCTGATCCAACGGTTGGCATCGCCCGGCGGCACCACATCAGTGTGCCCGGCAAAAGCCAGCGTTTCGCCCTGGCCGCGCGTGGCCCAGAAGTTAAGCGTATCGCCAATGTGCATCGGCTCGACGTGGAAACCAATCGCCTCCAGGCGCGCTATTAACATGGCCTGGCAACCGGCGTCATCCGGACTAAGCGAGGGGCGACGAATAAGCTGCTGAGCCAGCTCAATGACCGGACAGAACATGTTATGACTTCTCCTGGATAAAGGCGTGATAAACGGATTCTTTGAAACCCACCAGCAATGTACCGTCTGGCGCCGCCAGCACCGGACGTTTGATCATCGCCGGGTGCGCCAGCATCAGCGCTTTGGCGCTGGCCGCATCGCGGATGGCATCGCGTTCCGCTTCCGGCAACTGACGCCAGGTGGTGCCGCGCGTGTTCAGCAGCACGTCATACCCCAGCTGGTCGATAAAGGATTGCAGCAGCGCCGCATCCAGCCCGTCAGCGCGATAATCATGAAAATGAAAGTCGATGCCGGAAGTGCTCAAATAGTTGCGTGCTTTTTTTATGGTGTCGCAATTCTTAATTCCGTACATCACCCACTGCGCTGTCATCGCGTATTCCCGTCCTGTGTTAAATAAAGCGCGAGTTTACCATAGCGCGCTGTGGGCTGTGAGGTCAGACGCGCAGCAGCGCTGTTTTTCATCTCGCCGCGACGCCAATAAACGGCGCTAATCAGGGCCAGTAAACGCTTTCACTTACCTGCGAAATTGTCGCCTGCGGCATCATTAGCGATCTAAGAATTATCTTAGGTGGTAAAAACGGGCCTGGCGGATTAAGTCCGCGCTTTTATGAGTCGCATTAACAGGTTGCTGAAATGTGCGTCAGTCCGCAGTTTCGGCAAATTCAAGCTTTCTGCGGTAGTTGCCGATAGTGATGAGAGGTGGAAACGTATTCACCTGTAGAAAAAAACGGCGTAAAATCGCCACTACAAGAAGAGAGGGTATTATGGTTGAACACGAACTGGGGAACTGGAAAGAATTTATCGAAGCGATGTTACGTAAGTAATTCGTGAAGAGAAAAGCAGGGCACTTCCCAACTTGCTGTTATTCTTACCGCACACATCAATAAAGCTGCCATTCATCATGGCGGCTTTTTATTTGTCCGGATTTAGCCTCAGTCGTGCGGCTTTGCCCGCAGCGGGAAGCGGCGGCGCACCAGCACAAAGAACAGCGGCACAAAGAAGATGGCCAGCACCGTGGCGGAGATCATGCCGCCCATCACGCCAGTACCGACCGCATGCTGGCTGCCGGAACCGGCACCGCTGCTGATCGCCATCGGCAGCACGCCGAAAATAAAGGCCAGCGACGTCATCAGAATCGGCCGCAGGCGCTGCCGCGATGCCTCCAGCGTCGACTCCAGCAGTTCACGCCCTTTGCTGTTGATCTCATTGGCGAACTCGACGATCAGGATCGCATTCTTCGCCGACAGGCCAATCACCGTCAGCAGGCCGACCTGAAAGTAGACGTCATTCTCCAGTCCGCGCAGCCAGGTGGCGACCAGCGCGCCCACCACGCCCAGCGGCACCACCAGCATCACCGAGAACGGAATCGACCAGCTCTCGTACAGCGCCGCGAGGCACAGGAACACTACCAGCAGCGAAATCGCATACAGCGCCGGTGCCTGCGAGCCGGAGAGACGTTCCTGATAGGAGGCACCGGTCCACTGGAAGCCAACGCCGAGCGGCAGCTGCGCCACCAGTTTCTCCATCTCATCCATCGCCGTGCCGCTGCTGACGCCGTTAGCCGCCTCGCCGACAATCTCCAGCGACGAATAGCCGTTGTAGCGTTCAAGACGCGGTGAACCGGTCTCCCAGTGGCTGGTGGCGAAGGCGGAGAACGGCACCATGCCGCCGCTGTTGTTGCGCACATACCATTTGTTGATGTCGCCCGGCAGCATGCGGAATTCCGGTGCGGCCTGGACGTAGACTTTCTTCACGCGGCCGCGGTCGAGAAAATCATTCACGTAGGTTGAGCCCCAGGCGGTGGTCAGGGTGTCGTTGATGGTATCCAGCGACACGCCGAGCGCCTGCGCTTTGCGCTGGTCGACATCAATCTGCAGCTGCGGGCTGTCGTCGAGCCCGTTGTGGCGCACGCGCGACAGCGCCGGATTGCTGTCGGCCAGCGCCAGCAGCCGATCGCGCATCGCCATCAGCTCGGTGTGCCCGATGCCGCCGTGATCCTGCAACTCCATATCGAAGCCGGAGGAGCTGCCCATGCCGGTGATCGCCGGTGGACTGCTGGCGATGACGCGTGCCTCTTTGATCTTTTTAAAGGCTGCGGTGGCGCGATCGATGATGGCAAACGAGGTGCGATCGCGACCTGGCCGCTGCTCCCAGTCCTTCAGACGCACAAACAGGCGCGCCACGTTTTGTCCGTTGCCGCCCGGACCGGCACCGATGGTGGAGAACACCGACAGCACATTGTCCTTTTCGGCGGTCAGGTAATAATCTTCAACCTTTGCCACAACCTGCGAGGTTTGCTGCAGCGTTGAGCCCGGCGGCAGCTGCACCTGGGTAAGGAATACGCCGCGATCTTCCAGCGGCAGGAAGGAGGTGGGCAGACGGATAAACAGAAACGCCATCACGCCGATAATCGCCAGGTAGAGCAGCAGCCAGCGGCCGCTCTTCAGCAGAATGCGCGCCACACCGCGCTCGTAGCGTTCGGCGCTGGCATTGAAGTGACGGTTAAACCAGCCGAAAAATCCGCGCCGGCCATGGTGCTGGCCCTGCGCCAGCGGTTTGAGCAGCGTGGAGCACAGCGCGGGCGTCAGAATCATCGCCACCAGCACCGACAGCACCATCGCCGAGACAATGGTGATGGAGAACTGGCGATAGATAGCGCCCACGGTGCCGCCAAAGAACGCCATCGGCACAAACACCGCGGACAGCACCAGCGCGATGCCCACCAGCGCGCCCTGAATCTGCCCCATCGATTTACGCGTGGCGGCCCGCGGCGATAATCCCTCTTCGCTCATGATGCGCTCGACGTTTTCCACCACCACGATGGCATCATCCACCAGCAGCCCGATGGCCAGCACCATGGCGAACATGGTCAGGGTGTTAATACTGAAGCCGCAGGCGTACAGCACCGCAAAGGTGCCGAGCAGCACCACCGGCACAGCAATGGTGGGGATCAGCGTGGCGCGGAAGTTTTGCAGGAACAGGTACATCACCAGAAACACCAGCAGGATCGCTTCCAGCAGGGTTTTCACCACGTCCTTAATGGAGGCTTTAACGAACGGCGTGGTTTCAAACGCCACTTTGGCTTCCAGCCCGTGCGGGAAATATTGCGCCAGTTCGGCGACGCGGGCGCGCACCAGCTTGTCGGTATTCATCTCGTTGGCGCCGGAAGCCAGCTTGATGCCGAGACCGGAGGCGGGCTGGCCGTTATAGCGGCTCAGAAAGTCATACTTTTCGGCGCCCATGGCGATGGTGGCCACGTCGCCGAGCGTCACCACTGAACCGTCGGTGTTGGTTTTCAGCGTAATGGCGCGAAACTGCGCGGGCGTCTGTAGCATCGACTGGGCGTTAACCGTGGCGTTCAGCGCCTGTTTGTCCACCGACGGCAACCCGCCGACCTGGCCGACCGCCACCTGAGTGTTCTGCGATTCGATGGCGCTGACCACATCGTCGGTGGTTAGCGCGTAGTTAATCAGCTTGTTGGGATCGAGCCAGATGCGCATGGCGTATTGCGAGCCGTAGGCATCGACCTGGCCGACGCCGTCGATGCGGCTGAGCGGATCCTGAATGTTACTGGCGACGTAATCGGCAATATCCTGTTTATCCATGCTGCCGTCGGTGGAGACAAAGGCGATCATCAGAATGTTGCTGTCGCCGGTTTTGTTTACCGTGACGCCCTGCGACTGCACCGCCGCTGGCAATTTGCGCAGCGCGCTCTGCAGCTGATTCTGTACCTGTTGCCGCGCTTCATCCGGGTTAGTGCCGGCGGTAAAGGTGAGGGTGATCTGCGCCTGGCCGGTGTTGCTGCTGTTCGAGGACATGTACATCAGGTTATCGATTCCCGTCATATTCTGCTCGATAACCTGGGTGACGGTGTTTTCCAGCGTCTGCGCGGATGCGCCGGGATAGTTGGCGGTGATGCGCACGTTGGGCGGCGCGAGATCCGGATACTGTTCCACCGGCAGCGAGATAATGGCCAGCGTGCCACACAGGCACAGCAAAATAGCCAGCACCCAGGCAAAAATGGGGCGGTCGATAAAAAAGTTCGACATGAAACCGACACTCCTCAGCTGCGTACTTTGTACTTGTTATTAGTAAAAGCGTGCCGCACGCTGCGCTTCACGCTGGCGGAGTGCAAGGGCGATCCTGAAAACTCCGGCTGCTGCTTACTGTACGCGGGGCAAATTAGGGAATCGTGGATAAATTATGGAGAAAGTGTAAAAGTCGCAGCAGCTTTATGTGCGCAATCACACATTGCGGCTCTCCAGCCACAGCACCGTTGCCGCAACGCGGGAACGGACGTCGAGCTTACGCAGCAGGTTGCGGATGTGTACCTTTACCGTTTCTTCCGAAATGTGCAGCGTGGCGGCAATCTCTTTGTTGGATAAGCCGCGTGCCACTTCCTGCAACACATCCAGCTCGCGCTCGGTCAGCTGTCTGAACGGATTGGCGCTGGGCTGGCGGGTCGCCAGATATTCTGCCACCACCTCGCTGAACACGTTCTCGCCCTGTGCGCCGCGCATTACCTGCGCCAGCAGCAGTTCCGGTTCGCTGTCTTTGAGCAGATAGCCATCGGCACCGGCATCCACCATGGCGTAAATATCGCTGCGCGCGTCGGACACCGTCAGCACCAGAATGCGTGCCGCGACGCCCTCGTGGCGCAGCGCCTTCAGCGTATCCAGCCCGGACATGCCCTTCATATTCAGATCGAGCAGAATCACATCCGGTGCCAGACGGCGCGCTTCGGCCAGCGCTTCGGTACCGTTATTCGCCTCAGCCACCACTTCCAGACGCGGTTCCAGCGCCAGCAACTGGCGGATACCGCGACGCATCAGCGGATGATCGTCAACGATCATAATAGACAGGGAAGGGTGAGCCATAGGTTCTCCAGAGTTTCAATCCATTTGCTAAGTGTAATGCGTTAAGCCAGCCGGTGCGCGGGGCGGGCGGGAAAACGCAGCGTGACGCAGGTGCCCTGCGCCTGCGGGGTAATCAGTAAGCTGCCGGCGAGACGCGCCGCGCGCTCGGCCATGATGGTTAGCCCGTAGTGGCCCGGCGGCTCTTCTACGCTATTGATACCGCAGCCGTCATCTTCGATGGTCAGCAGGTGCTCATCATCAGCGACACGCTGATAGCGAATCTGAATCTGCTGCGCCTGCGCGTGACGAATTGCATTGAGCAGCGCCTCGCGTGCAATCTGCAGTACGTGCACCTGCTGCTGGGCATCCAGCGTTTGCAGGCCAGGCTGATAGTCAAAGGTAATCGCCGCCTGCGACTGCTCCTGCAGCGGGGCGATCATCGCCTGCATCGCCTGCACTAAATCGGCCTGTTCAATGCTCAGGCGGAAGGTGGTGAGCAGCTCGCGCAGCTGCTGATACGCCTCGGCCAGCGCGCGATCAAAATCGGCGATGATCGCCTGTGCCTGCGGCTGGCTGCTATCGACATTACGCCGCAGCAACGTCAGCTGGATACGCAGAAAAGAGAGCGACTGCGCCAGCGAATCGTGCAGCTCGCGCGCAATGGTGGCGCGCTCTTCAATCAGCAGCATCTGCTGATACTGCTTCTGCGTCTGCCAGATCCACAGTGCACGCGCCAGCATGTTGGCCAGACTGTGCATCAGCTCATCGGCCGGCGGCGCGCGGCGGGTTTGCCAGCACAGTTCGCCGAGGCGCTGCTCCTCCTGCTGCAGCGGCAGCCGCTGCCAGCTGAGATCGTCGGCGGGCACGCCGGCCTGGAAGGCGATATCCTCGCTGGCGATTTGCAGCACCTCCAGCGCTTCCCGTCGCTGCACCAGCCGAAGCAGGCCCTGGAACAGCTCGGGATTGAGCGGGCTGCCGGTGAGAATCTGCGAGCTTTCATACAGCAGCGACAGCGTGCGGTTGGCCTGGGTTAAATCTTCGGTTTTATTGCGCACCGCGCACTCCAGCAGGCGATAGTGCGAATGCAGCCGCTCCGCCATGGTGGTAAACGCCTGCGCCAGCACGCCCAGCTCGTTGGGCTGATGCACTGAAAGCGGCGGAAAACTGAAGTTGGCCTGCTCGACGTATTGACTGGCGGTGACCAGCGAATCGAGCGGACGCACCACGTTGCGGCGAATAAAGCCAATGCTCCACAGCGCCAGCGCGACAATCGCCAGAAAGCCGAACAGGCTGCTGGCGGCCACCAGATGCATTTTCAGCTCGGCATAGTGCTGCACCGCCAGCACGAAGCGGTCAATCTCACTGACGTAGCCCGCCACGCGCTGCTGGTACACCTGCGCCCGCGCCGGCTGCAGCGTCTCTTGCAGTACCGGCCAGCTGTCGCGCAGATAGCGATAGCGGCTGCTGACCTCAATCGGCACCCACGGACGCTCCAGATGCTGCAGCGCCGGTGACTCCAGCGTCTGCTGATATTGCTGCATATGGTGCGCCAGCTGCTGCGGATCGCGCGTGCTGTCCCACGCCAGCCGGTAGATTTGCATGCGCAGCGAGCCGGCGACATTCACCGCTTCAGCATCGCGCAAACTGCTGGAGAGCGTCATCAGCGCCAGGCCAGTGGTTAACAGCGACAGCAGCACAATCGCGCTGAGCGCGCGGGCAATGGTGCGGGTAACGGGACGTTTCACTATCACAATAATAACCATTGTAAGAGCGGGGGATTATAAGTCAGCCGCAGCGCGGGTGCGAGCGCGAAATTGACACATCTGGTTACTTTTATCAGAGAAACTCACCGCGGTTTACGTTTCCCTGGATTACCGGCGTTTGGCTGGCGAAATATTGAACGCTTTTACCGCCCGCGCAGCCTGGTTTGCACTGGCTCGCCGATACTTTGACGCGTAACCCTTTTCCCGCACGACAACAGGAGCACCTCATGAAGACACGTTATGCCGTAATGACTGCTGCACTGCTTGCCAGCGCATCGTTTACTACCTTTGCCGCCTCGCCGTTGAGCGAGGCACAAACCCAGGACCTGCAAAGCAGCGGCACCGTTTCGGTGAGCGGCGTGCGCGGTTCGCTGGATGACGCCACCCGTCAGCTGTCGCAGAAAGCGGAAGAGATGGGCGCCAGCCACTATCGCGTCATTGGCATGCAGAATCCAGGCGATTCCAGCATGTGGAGCGGCAGCGCCGAGATTTACCGTTAATGCCCTTCATTATTCCCCTCTGGTAGTTTTTTCCTGTAGCCACCGATTACCGGCCACCCCACTGGCCGGTTTTTTTGTGCGTCGCGACGGATTATTACAAATCAACCCGTGCAGTCAGCCAGTAAATTTTGCTTCGTTCATGCAGAACGGGTAGGATTCATCGCCGTAATTTCCCGGCTCGCCGCGCGGCATCGTTCCGCCGCTCAGGGGCCGGTTTTACCCCATTTCGCACTGCCCGGCGCAATCGATTGGTTACGCGGTGATTGATGGACAGGACAAACAGGAAAGCTATGAAATCTACTAAAAAAACGCCAGCCGAACAGCGTGCTGCGAGAAGGCGCTGGCTTAACTCTCACGATACGGGTTACCACAAAGCGATGGGTAACCGTCAGGTACAAATGATCGCCATTGGCGGCGCTATCGGTACCGGTCTGTTCCTCGGTGCCGGCGCGCGTCTGCAGATGGCCGGTCCGGCACTGGCACTGGTGTATCTGGTGTGCGGTATCTTCTCCTTCTTTATTCTCCGTGCGTTGGGCGAGCTGGTGTTGCATCGCCCTTCCAGCGGCAGCTTTGTTTCGTACGCGCGTGAATTCCTCGGGGAAAAAGCGTCCTACGTCGCGGGCTGGATGTATTTCGTTAACTGGGCGATGACCGGTATCGTCGATATCACCGCGGTGGCGCTTTACATGCATTACTGGGGCGCGTTTGGTGATGTGCCGCAGTGGGTATTTGCGCTGGGCGCGCTGGCGATTGTCGGCACCATGAACATGATCGGCGTGAAGTGGTTCGCCGAGATGGAGTTCTGGTTCGCGCTGGTGAAAGTGCTGGCCATCGTGGTGTTCCTGATTGTCGGCGTGGTGTTCCTCGGCAGCGGTAAACCGCTGGACGGCAACACCACCGGCTTCCACCTGATCACCGACAACGGCGGGCTATTCCCGCACGGTCTGCTGCCGGCGCTGGTGCTGGTACAGGGCGTGGTGTTTGCCTTCGCCTCGATTGAGCTGGTGGGCACGGCGGCGGGCGAGTGTAAAGACCCGAAAACCATGCTGCCGAAAGCCATCAACAGCGTGATCTGGCGTATCGGCCTGTTCTATGTGGGTTCCGTGGTGCTGCTGGTACTGCTGCTGCCGTGGAACGCCTATCAGGCCGGACAAAGCCCGTTCGTCACCTTCTTCTCCAAACTGGGCGTGCCTTACATTGGCAGCGTTATGAACATCGTGGTGCTGAGCGCGGCGCTGTCGAGCCTGAACTCGGGCCTGTACTCCACCGGACGTATTCTGCGTTCAATGTCGATGGGCGGCTCGGCGCCGCAGTTCATGTCGAAGATGAGTAAGCAGCAGGTGCCGTACGCCGGTATCCTGGTGACCATCGGCGTGTACGTGATCGGCGTAGTGCTCAACTACTACGTTCCGTCGCAGGTGTTTGAGATCGTCTTAAACGTGGCGTCACTGGGGATTATCTCCTCGTGGGCGTTCATCGTGGTGTGCCAGATGCGTCTGCGCAAAGCCATCAAAGAGGGCAAAGCGGAAGATGTCAGCTTCAAGCTGCCGTGGGCGCCGGTTACCTCGTGGCTGACGCTGCTGTTCCTGGTGAGCGTGCTGGTGCTGATGGCGTTTGACTACCCGAACGGCACTTACACCATTGCTTCAATTCCGCTGATTGCCGTGCTGCTGGTGCTCGGCTGGTTTGGCGTGCGTAAGCGCGTGCAGGCGGAGGCGATGAAAGAGCACGAGCATCATCATGACGACCAAGATGATGCGGCGCCTAAACTGGCGGAAGACAACGCGCGTTAATCGCAGCGATGCTCACCTGCGGGGGCCAGTCGGCCCCCGTTTTTATTTCAATTATCCTTCTCTTGATCCCGCATCGGGAATTACACCTTTCGGGTGATATAGCCCTTCATAACCTCAGGTTATTTTACGCACCATCTCTACATCCCCGCATTGAGGTGAGCCGATGGCGCTGTCGCGACGTGAACTCTTTACCGGGCAGCGCGTCATGCCTGCCGGCGGTATCGCGTTGCCGTGGTGGCGGGGTGAGAGCGGCTGTGACGGCTGCGCCCGCTGCGTACAAGCCTGCGAGAGCGGCATTATCCGCATCGCCGCTGGCGAAGCGCCGCAGCTCGACTTTCTGCAGGGCGAATGCACCTTTTGCGCCGCCTGTGCCGATGTCTGCCCGCAGCCGCTGTTTCAGCCGCGCGACACTGAACCTTTTAGCCGGCGCATCCGCATCGACAGCCGCTGTATCGCTTTTCTTGGCGTTAACTGTCGCAGCTGCCAGGAGAGTTGTGAGCAGCAGGCGATCCGTTTTCGCCTGATGCCCAACGGCATCGGCCAGCCGGAAATCCTTCCGCAACACTGCACCGGCTGTGGCGCCTGTATCGCGCCGTGTCCGGTCTCAGCCACAGGACTGCATCATGACGAATAACGACAGCTGGCACGTATGTGGCCTGGTGATTCAGGCACGTCCGACCGCGATCGCGGCGGTGCGGCAGGCGCTACTGAACTTTGCCGACAGCGACATTGCGGCGGAAGATGCCGCACGCGGCACGCTGGCGCTAACGCTGGGCGCGGCCGACAGCGCCACGCTGCTGAGCAACATTGAAGCCACCCGCAACATCCCGGATGTGCTGGCGGTATCGCTGGTTTATCACCAGCAAGACGAAATTGAAGAACCCTGTAAGGAAGCATCATGAACCTGAGTCGTCGTGATTTTATGAAGGCCAATGCGGCGGCTGCTGCTGCAACGGCTGCTGGTCTCACCATTCCGACCGTGACCAAAGCGGCCACCAGCCTGGCTGAGCCGATTCGCTGGGAAAAAGCGCCGTGCCGGTTTTGTGGCACCGGCTGTGGCGTGCTGGTCGGCACGCAGAATGGCCGCGTGGTCGCCTCGCAGGGCGATCCGCAGGCGGAGGTTAATCGCGGTCTGAACTGCATCAAAGGCTACTTCCTGCCGAAGATCATGTACGGCAAAGATCGTCTGACCCAGCCGCTGCTGCGCATGACCGACGGCAAATTCGATAAGAACGGCGAGTTCACCCCGGTAAGCTGGGATCAGGCGTTCGACATCATGGAAGCGAAATTTAAGGCGGCGCTGAAAGCCAACGGCCCGGAATCGGTCGGCATGTTTGGCTCCGGCCAGTGGACCGTGTGGGAAGGTTACGCTGCATCAAAGCTGATGAAGGCGGGCTTCCGCACCAATAACCTCGATCCGAACGCGCGCCACTGCATGGCGTCTGCGGTGGTGGGCTTTATGCGCACCTTCGGCATGGACGAACCGATGGGCTGCTACGATGACATCGAGCAGGCCGATGCGTTTGTGCTGTGGGGATCGAACATGGCCGAGATGCACCCGATTCTCTGGTCACGCCTGACCGCGCGTCGTCTCAGCAATGACAACGTCAAAGTGGCGGTGCTGTCGACCTATCGCCACCGCAGCTTCGAGCTGGCCGATAACGCCATCGTCTTCACGCCGCAGAGCGATCTGGCGATCCTCAACTTCATCGCTAACTACATTATTCAGAACAACAAAGTCGATAAAACCTTCCTGCAGAATCACGTCACGCTGCGTAAAGGCGTGACGGATATCGGCTACGGTTTGCGCCCGACCAATCCGCTGCAGGCGGCGGCGAAAAATCCGGACAATGGCGAGTCGACGCCAATCAGCTTCGATGAGTATGCGAAATTTGTCGCGGAATACACGGTGGAAAAAGCCAGCGCCATGAGCGGCGTAGAGCAGGATCAGCTGATCGCGCTGGCGGAGCTGTACGCCGATCCGAACGTGAAGGTGGTCTCTTACTGGACCATGGGCTTCAACCAGCATACGCGCGGCGTGTGGGCGAACAACCTGTGCTACAACATCCACCTGCTGACCGGCAAAATTTCCCGTCCGGGCACCGGACCGTTCTCGCTCACCGGCCAGCCATCGGCCTGTGGCACCGCGCGTGAAGTGGGCACGTTTGCGCACCGTCTGCCAGCCGACATGGTGGTGAACAATGACAAACATCGCGCTTTAGCTGAAAAACTGTGGAAGCTGCCGCAGGGCACGGTGCCAGCCAAAGTTGGTCTGCACGCCGTGGCGCAGGATCGCGCGCTGAAAGACGGCAAGCTGAATGCCTACTGGGTGATGTGCAACAACAACATGCAGGCCGGGCCGAACCTGACACAGGAGCGCATGCCGGGCTGGCGCGATGCGCGCAACTTTGTGGTGGTATCCGACCCGTATCCGACCGTCAGCGCCCTGTCTGCCGACCTGATTCTGCCGACGGCGATGTGGGTAGAGAAAGAGGGCGCCTATGGCAACGCCGAGCGCCGTACCCAGTTCTGGCATCAGCAGGTGAAAGCGCCGGGCGAGGCGAAATCGGATCTGTGGCAGCTGGTGACCTTTGCCAAACGCTTCCGCGTTGAGGACGTGTGGCCAGAGGCGCTGATTGCTCAGCAGCCTGAGCTGAAAGGGAAAACCCTGTACGACGTGCTGTATGCCAACGGCCAGGTGAATCAGTTCCCGCTGAGCGAAGTGGCCGACGATCGCCTCAACGATGAAGCGCGCGAGTTCGGCTTCTATATCCAGAAAGGCCTGTTCGAGGAGTATGCCAGCTTTGGGCGCGGCCACGGTCACGATCTCGCACCGTTCGATACCTATCACGAGGCACGCGGTCTGCGCTGGCCGGTAGTGGACGGCAAAGAGACGCGCTGGCGCTATCGTGAAGGTTTCGACAGCTACGTGAAAGCCGGTGAGGGCGTACGTTTTTACGGTAAGCCGGACGGCAAAGCCACCATTTTTGCCCTGCCGTACGAGCCGCCAGCGGAAGCGCCGGATGCCGAATACGACCTGTGGTTCTGCACCGGGCGCGTGCTGGAGCACTGGCACACCGGCACCATGACGCGCCGCGTGCCGGAACTGCACCGCGCGGTGCCGCAGGCGCTGCTGTATATCCATCCGCTGGACGCCAAAGATCGCGGCTTCCGTCGCGGTGAGAAGGTGCGCGTGGTATCGCGTCGCGGCGAAACCCTCGCCACCGTGGAAACGCGCGGGCGTAATCAGCCGCCGCAGGGGCTGGTATTTATGCCGTTCTTCGATGCCGGCGTGCTGGCCAACAACATCACGCTGGACGCCACCGATCCGCTGTCGAAGCAGACCGATTACAAAAAATGCGCCGTTAAGCTGGTGAAAATCTGAGGCAGGATGCAATGAAACCTTTTATCACTCTTGTAACCGCCGCCGCCCTGATGCTGGGCGGCGTGGTGTACGCTAATAACGGCGTCGATCTCAATCAGTCACCGGAAGTGACGGCAACGCAGCAGGGCACCATTCATCAGCCCAAAGAGCAGAGCCGTAAGCCGCTGAATTATGTTAATCAGCCGCCGGTGATTCCGCACAGCGTGGAGGGCTACCAGGTGACGAAGAACGTGAACCGCTGCCTGCAGTGTCACGGCACCCAGAGCTATCTGACCACCGGCGCGCCGCGCGTCAGTCCGACGCACTTCACTGACCGCGACGGCGTAGTGAGCAGCACGGTATCGCCGCGTCGCTACTTCTGCCTGCAGTGTCACGTGCCGCAGACCGATGCCAAACCGGTGGTGGAAAACACCTTTAAGCCGGCTGACGGCTTTGGGCAGTGAGGTGGCGATGAAACAGAAACTTTTACGTATCTGGCGCTGGTGGCGACGCCCCAGCCGTCTGGCGCTCGGCACGCTGCTGATTCTTGGTTTTGCTGGCGGCATCATCTTCTGGGGCGGTTTTAACACCGCGATGGAGATGACCAACCGCGAGCAGTTCTGTATTGGCTGTCACGAAATGCGCAACAACGTCTATCAGGAATATATGCAGACGGTGCACTACAACAACCGCAGCGGCGTGCGCGCCACCTGCCCGGATTGTCACGTGCCGCACGAGTGGGGGCCGAAGATGATTCGTAAGATCCAGGCGAGTAAAGAGGTGTACGCCAAGATCTTTGGCCTGATTGATACGCCGCAGAAGTTTGAAGAGACGCGTATCGAGCTGGCGCAGAACGAATGGCGCCGGATGAAGAACAACAATTCGCAGGAGTGTCGTAACTGTCACAACTTCGACTACATGGACTTCACCGCGCAGAAAACGGTCGCCGCCAAAATGCACAGCAAAGCGGTGCAGGACGGACAAACCTGTATCGACTGTCATAAAGGCATTGCCCACCATCTGCCGGATATGAAAGACCAGCCAAACGGTTTCTAATCGCGACCCTGGCCGCGCCTGCCGGTGCGGTATCAGGGTTTTCGTGCCGACCGGTTGATACCGCCGCAAACCACACAACATCGTAGCGGCGCGATTTATCGCGCTAAGTTAATCACTGCACAGCTGCCCGGATGCGCAATAAATTGCGCCGCTACGATTCGTGCGGCTTTTTATTTCTGCACCATCATCCTGCACACATCGTAGCAGCGCGATTTATCGCGCTAAGTTAATCACTGCACAGTTGCCCGGATGCGCAATAAATTGCGCCGCTACGATTCGTGCGGCATTTTATTTCTTCACCCTCATCCTGCACACATTGTAGCGGCGCGATTTATCGCGCTAAGTTAATCACTACACAGCTGCCCGGATGCGCAATAAATTGCGCCGCTACAATTCGTGCGGCATTTTATTTCTTCACCATCATCCTGCACACATCGTAGCGGCATTTTATTTCTGCACCATCATCCTGCGCACACTGTAGCGGCGCGATTTATCGCGCTAAGTTAATCACTGCACAGCTGCCCGGATGCGCAATAAATTGCGCCGCTACGATTCGTGCGGCTTTTTATTTCTGCACCCTCATCCTGCACACATCGTAGCGGCATTTTATTTCTGCACCTTCATCCTGCACACATTGTAGCGGCGCGATTTATCGCGCTAAGTTAATCACTACACAGCTGCCCGGATGCGCAATGAATTGCGCCGCTACGATTCGTACGGCATTTTATTTCTGCACCATCATTCTGCGCACATTGTAGCGGCGCGATTTATCGCGCTAAGTTAATCACTGCACAGCTGCCCGGATGCGCAATAAATTGCGCCGCTACGACACGTGCTATGAAGGTTGAAAAGGCGTAATGCTCAACTGACAGCCTTACGCCATCGCAGGCAACCTGCTCCACAATTCAGATAGTTTTCCCGGCGGCTTCGGCCTATTATCTCAGGCTCCCTCAGCTACGCAGTGGAGCGGCTATGTCGTTAAAGATCAACATCATCAAAGATAAGTTGCTGTCTGATAATTATTTCATTCTGCGCAACTATACCTACGAACTCACCCGCAGCAACGGCGACGTGGTACGTCACAAACGTGAAGTCTATGATCGCGGCAACGGCGCCACCATTCTGCTCTACAACCGTGAAAAAAACAGCGTGGTGCTGATTCGTCAGTTCCGCATCGCGACCTATGTTAACGACAACGACAGCGGTGAGCTGATTGAAACCTGCGCCGGGCTGCTGGATAACGACACGCCGGAAGATTGCATCCGTAAAGAAGCGGTGGAAGAGACCGGCTATCAGGTTGGTAAGGTCGAAAAGCTGTTTGAGGCCTACATGTCGCCGGGCGGCGTGACCGAATTGCTGCACTTTTTCGCCGCTGAATACAGCGATGCGCAGCGCGCTAACGACGGCGGCGGCGTGGAAGATGAAGAGATCACCGTACTCGAGCTGCCGTTTCCTCAGGCGCTGGCGATGGTGAAAGAGGGGCGCATTCGCGACGGCAAAACCATTATGTTATTGCACTATGCGCAGCTGATGGGCTGGTTGCAGGCATAACCGCGGCGGTAATTCGCAGGGCCGGCACGAATGCCGACTCTGCCGATGCCGGGCGCAATGCATTGCGCCACTACGCCATGTGCGTGATTTCCGGAGCATTTAACGGCGTTACTTCACACTCCGGATGGGCCTGCATGCGCGCCAGCGCTTCGGCGTAGGAGGGCATAGAATTGGCCGCGCCGGAACGCTCGACGCACAGCGAGGCAAACGCCGCTGCAAACAGCGCCGCCTGCGGTAACGCATCGCCGGACGCCAGGCGCGCCGCCAGCGCACCGTTGAAGGCATCGCCGGCACCGGTGGTGTCGAGCGGCTGGGCAGGAAACAGCGGAATACGCAGCTGCTGCTCCGCGCTGGAGAGCAGGGCGCCCGCGGTGCCAAGCGTAATAATCACCTGACGCGCGCCCTTACGGTGCAGCACTTCGGCGGCGCGCTGCGCGCTGGCAAAATCGGTCACTTTTACGCCGCTCAGCTGCATCGCTTCGGTGCTGTTGGGCGTTAACAGATCCACCTTAGCCAGCAGCGCATCGCTGACTTTCTGCCACGGTGCCGGATTCAGAATGACAAACGTGCCGCCGGCACGCGCGTTGTCGATCATGCGCTGAATGGCGCTGAGGTTGTTCTCCAGCTGCACCAGCAGAATATCGGCGGCAGCCACGGTGGGCTGACAGCGCGCCACTTCGGCCGCGGTTACGGTGGTATTTGCGCCGGGATAGACCGATATCATGTTCTCGGCATCATCGCCCGCCACGTAAATCAGCGCGTTGCCGGTGGGTTTCTCTTTACAGGTGAACAGCGTAATGGCATCGAAACCGGTCTTCTCCAGATGGCGACGGGCAAACGTGCCAAAATCGTCATTACCCACCTTGCCGATATAGTGCACGCGCGCCCCGGCGCGCAGCGCGGCGGTGGCCTGGTTGGCCCCTTTGCCGCCAGGCCCCATCATGCTGTTGTGTGCCGTGAGCGATTCGCCCGGCAGGGGAAAACGGTTCATCACCGCGACCACGTCGAGGTTGAACGAGCCAAACACACACACTTTTCCTTTCATTGCGCGCTCCTGAACAGCCGTTCTGCGGCGAGGCAGGCGCCGCGACAGCCGGTGTGATCGGTGGATTGACTGAAGATGATTTTCAAACCATCCCGCGTGGCCGGCGGCCGTAAATGCTGCTGAATCTGGCTGCGCAGCTGCGCCAGCGGGAAATCTGCCATCGCCAGCACGCCGCCGCCCAGAATCAGGTACTCCGGATCGAGAATGTTCATCTCGGTGGCGATCAGCTGCGCCAGACGCTGCACAAACGCCTGCAGCGCCGGGTCAGAACCGTGATGGGTAAACAGCGCCGACATCGGCGTTTGCGCCGCATAGGCCTGCGCCCAGTGACTTAACCAGTGGCCGGAGGTCACGGTTTCCGCGCAGCCGTGGTTGCCGCACGGGCAGGGCAGCGCGTTACCGGCCACCGGCACGTGGCCGAGTTCACCGGCTCCGCCATGCTGACCATGGTAGAAGCGGCCGTTGATCCACAGGCTGTTGCCCATGCCGGTGCCAGGATACAGACCTACCGCATTTTCCGGCAGCTGTTCCAGCTGCATTAAATCCCACAGCATCAGATGGTTAACGTCTTTATCCATCGCCACCGGCACGCCCAGTCGTTCACTCAGCAGCGCCGCTACCGGCTGGTGATCGAGCGCCTGAATGAACGGCAGTGAAATCACCTGCTGGCGATCGCGGCTGAGAATGCCCGGCAGGCCGAGCATCACACCGCTGACCGGCTGCTGCTCCAGCGTTTCCGCAATCAGCTGCCCCAGTGCGGCCAGCGCATCGGGCTGCTGCGCCCAGCTGGCGGTGGGCACTTTACGAAAGCTGCTCCAGATGCGGCCCGCCTCCATCAACTGCAGACGGGTGCCGGTGCCGCCAATGTCGATACCGAGCCAGCGTGTTGTCATGCCGACACCTGCGCCAGGCCCTGCGCTTCATCAATGCTCTCACGCATCATGTTCCACGCGGTGGCGAGGTCTTCGTGAATGTTAAACAGGCCGGAAGTACCGACAATCAGCACTTCGGCACCGGCACCGACCAGCGTGTTGTAGGTGCGCGTATTACAGGAACCGTCAATCTCAATCAGGTAGCGGTGGCCGTGCGGCTGCTTCAGCGCCTTCAGCTCCTGCACCTTCTGCACCATCTCCGGAATAAACGGCTGACCGGCATAGCCCGGGTCCACGGTCATCACGGTGATTTTATCCAGCAGATGAATGTAATGATGGATAAAGGAGACCGGCGTGGCCGGGTTGAGCACCACGCCCACTTTTTTGCCGTAGCTGCGAATCAGGTTGATAACGCGGAACGCATCACGGTTGATGGTTTCAGCGTGCGGGCAGATGTAATCGGCGCCGGCGTTGGCCACCGCTTCAATAAAGTCGGTCGGCTCTTCCACCATCAGATGCACATCGATTGCCACTTTGGTATGCGGGCGGATCTGCTCAATAAAGAACGGCGACAGGGTGATGTTTTTAACGTAGTGGCCGTCCATGATGTCGATGTGCAGGAAGTCAGCGCGGGAGTCCAGCACGGCCAGCTGGTGCTTGATCTCCATCAGATTCATACACATCAACGACGGGGAGACTTGAATACGCATCATACTTCCTTTTTTTCGGTCAGAGGATTAAGCGCCGCGGCCAGTTTGCTGAGCCTGACGGCACGGTGATCGTTAAAGCGCGCTTTGAGTTGTTTGAAGGCCAGCACCACCACCAGCACGGCACCCCACATCGCCAGACTGACGTGCTGGCTGATGTTCATCAGGTTGAAGCCGGTGGAGAGCACCTGCAGCGCAATCAGCGCCAGCACCACGCCGGTCACGCGGCCAAAACCGCCGTTGGGATCGGTGCCGCCGAGAATGATGGCCAGCACGGTCAGCAGCAGGTAGGCATCGCCGTAACCCATGCGCGCCGAGTTAAAGCGCGCCATCATGATCAGGCCGGCCAGCACGCACAGCAGGCTGGAGATGACGTACACCAGCATCACCATACGGTGGGTATTGATGCCGCTGAACCAGGTGGCGTTGATGTTGCTACCGCCCATGTAGATGCATTTGCCGGCGCGGGTTTTGCCGAGAAACAGCGCCAGCAGCGTGGCGGCAACCAGGAATACCCACAGCGGCAGCGGCATGCCCAGCAGTGTGTCTGAGCCGAGCGACTGCACCACCGGCGGCATACCGCTCACCGCCGCACCTTTGGTCAGCCAGATGCCGATGCCGTTGAGCGTCATCATGGTGGCCAGCGTCACCAGAATCGGGTGTGCGCCGATGCGCGTTACCATCACGCCGGTGATTACGCCAATCACGGCGGCAATCACCATCGCGCCGACGATGGCGATAAACAGCCACAGCAGCTGCTGACCGGTACCGGCATCAGCGGGCAGGGCGCTCATCAGGGTCCAGGCGATGAACAGCGCCGTCAGGTTAGCGGTGGCGATGATGGCGAGGTTCAGGCCGCCGCTGAGGATGGCGATAAACATCGCCAGCGTTAACAGGCCGAGCTCCGGCAGCTGAAACGCCATGCTCATAAAGGTCGAATCAGTGAGAAAGCGGCCCGGCAGCATGACGCTGAAGGTGGCCAGCGCCAGCGCAATCAACAGCATCAGGCCGATGTTGGTGCCGTCCGGCCGCAGCGCAGAGAGAGATTTCATGATGATGGCTCCTCCCGTCAGACGAAACTGACGTCGGTTTCTTTACGTTTTTTGTAGTGGGTGACGGCAATCGCCACCATAATCGTGCCGCCGACCACAATGTTCATGAAGTAGTTGGAGACGCCGATCAGATTGAGGCCGTTTTTCAGGATGGCGATCAGGAATACGCCCATCAGCGTGCCGCTGACCGTGCCTTTGCCGCCCATCAGGCTGGCACCGCCCAGCACCGTCGCAGCCAGCACATCCAGCTCACCGCCGACCAGCGCGTTCGGCACTACTTCACCCATGCGGTACACCTGCACCAGCCCGCCAATCGCCGCCATCGCCCCGAGCCAGCCGTAGGCAAACACGTGAATCAATCCCACGCGGATGCCAATGCGCCGCGCCGATTCCGCATCGCCGCCCACCGCATACAGCTGACGGCCCAGATTGGTTTTGTTGAGCAGCAGCGCGGTGAGGGCGGCAATCACCAGCATGATCGCCAGCGGTAAGCCAATCTGAAAACTGTTGCCCTGTACGCTAAACGGCAGCACGCTGCGCAGGGTGATCCACCAGTCCGGCAGTGAGTAGAGGCTTTTGCCGCCGGTAACCCACATCAGCAGACCAAACAGCAGCGACTGCATGCTGATGGTGATGATGATCGACACCACGCGCAGCGAGGTGATCAGCAGGGCGTTGATCACGCCAAACAGCGTGCCACAGACGATAGCCAGCAGAATGCTGAGCAGCGCGTTATCAAACTGGAACTGCACAAACAGCGAGGCGATCAGGTATTGCACCACCGACGCCACGGCGGCGAAGGAGATATCGATACCGCCGGTCACCAGCACCACAAACAGGCCGAGGGCGAAAATGCCGGTAACGGCATAGCTTTCCGCCAGATCCAGCAGGTTCTGCACTGTCAGGAACTGATCGCTGGCCAGCGAGAAGAACACCATGAAAGCCAGCAGCACCCAGGCGAGCCAGCCCTGGCTGGAGTGCGGACGTAAACGAGAGAAATCAGGCATTAATCACCTCCGCCAGCTGTTCCTGCGCCACGGTATCGGGTTGGTATTCGGCATGGATGGTGCCGTCGCGGAAGTGCAGAATGCGGTCGCAGTTGTACCAGACCTCCGGCACTTCGTCGGAAATCAGGATGATCGACAGTCCCTCTTTCGCCAGCTCGTGGATCAGCTGATAGATGCTGGCCTTGGCGCCGACATCCACGCCGACGGTCGGCGAGTCGAGGATCAGAATGCGCGGCTGGGTCAGTACCCATTTTGCCAGCACGATTTTTTGCTGGTTGCCGCCGGACAGGGTGGAGATCGCCAGGTTGGGATCGGCCACGCGCACGCCGAGCTGCTGAATCCACTGCAGGATCAGCTTGTTCTTGCGGTATTCGTCGATCAGGTGGAAACGGTTTTGCAGCTTATCGAGGATCGGCAGCACCATGTTGTCGGCCACCGACTGCTGCTGCACCAGGCCGAGCGTCAGGCGATCTTCCGAAACGTAGCCGATGCCGGCTTTGATGGCGTCTTCGTGCCCGCGAAAACGCACCGGCTTGCTGTCGAGCCAGATTTTGCCGCTGTCCGGTTTGGTCATGCCAAACAGCGACAGCGCCAGTTCGGTGCGGCCGGAGCCGAGCAGGCCGCACAGGCCCAGCACTTCACCGGCGTAGAGTTTGAAATTGACGTCATGATACTGACCGGCGCGCGTCAGCTTCTCTACTTCGAGAATCGCCCGATCGGCGTTGCGCGTTGGCGCTTTTAACTGGTAGTCGAGCTTCAGGCCGGTCATCAGTTCGGTCAGGTGATGCGGCGTCATCTCTCTGGCTGGCCAGCAGCCCATCTTGCGGCCGTCGCGGATCACCGTCACGCGATCCGAAATCTCCAGCACTTCATCCAGCCGGTGACTGACAAACACCACGCAGATGTTTTTGTCTTTCAGATAGCGCACGGTGCGCAGCAGCTGATTGACCTCGGTACGCGTCAGCGACGCGGTGGGTTCGTCCATGATCACCAGTCGTGCATCGGCCACCAGCGCGCGGCAAATCGCCACCTGCTGGCGCTGGGCAATCGACAGCGCGGCGACTTTCTCATTCAGATCGAGATCGAATTTCAGCTCATCAATAATGCCGCGCGCGGTGTCGCGCAGCCGGGCCTGACGGTGCCAGCCGAGCAACCCGTTGAGGTTATGCTCAAAGGCGATGTTCTCCGCCACGCTCAAATTAGGAAACAGCGACAGATCCTGGTAAATCACCTGGATACCGAAGTCGCGCGCCTGACGGGTGGTCAGACGCGGGAAACTCTGGCCGTCGCCGAGGGTAATGCGGCTGCCACTGTCCGGGGCGTGCACCCCGGAAATGACTTTAATTAAGGTGCTCTTGCCACAGCCGTTGGTGCCAGCGAGACAGTGCACTTCGCCGGCCAGCAGGGTCAGCGAGATATCGCTCAGTGCGCGGTTGCCACCAAATGTTTTCGACAGGTTGTCGAGCGCAATCAGCGTCTGTGGAGTGACCTCTTGCATGTTACAGCCCCATTTTCACCAGTTTTGGCAGGTTCTCTTTATCGAGACTTTCGGTGTTGTTACCGAGAATGGTGTGCGTCGCCTCATCCACCTTCACTTTGCCCAGCCCTTCAATGGTCATGCCGTCGGTGATTGGCTCTTTCTTCTCCATCATGTCGGCGATACGCACAAATACTTCACCGGCGGTCTGCGGATTCCAGATATAACCGCCCTTGATAGCACCGCGCTGTACCAGTGACGCGCCCTGGCCCGGGCTGAAGGCACCGATGACGCACACCTGATCGATCTTGTTGCGGTTCATGACCGCGCGGCCGGCGCCAATCGGTCCCTGAGAACCAAAGGCCATAATGCCTTTCAGATCCGGGTATTTAGACATCAGCTCGTTGGTGGTGCGGATGGAGTCATCCAGCGATTCGCCGACGCCGAATTTGTCGGTCACCAGCTGCATCTTCGGATAGTGCTGTTTCTGGTAGTTGAGCGCGGCGTCGGTCCACTCCTGATGCAGTGGCACCGTCAGGCTGCCGACATACATGGCGTATTTGCCTTCTTCATGCATGCATTTTGCCAGTGCTTTCATATGGTTGATGCCGTGGGTCGGCGCATCGACCAGCTCGAAATCCCAGTTGGCGTCTTTCTGGCCGGGCGATTCGTGAGTAATCACCATGATCCCGGCTTCACGCGCGCGCTTCAGCACTGGCTCAAGCACTTTCGGGTCGTTTGGCACCACGCCGATGATATCGACCTTCTGCGCAATCAAATCTTCAATCGCGCGCACCTGCAGCGCCGGGTCAGCGGCGGTTGGCCCCACCATCCACGCGTCGATGCCGCGTTTTGCCGCTTCACTTTTGATGCCCGCTTCCATGGCGTTGAACCACGGAATACCGCCAATTTTTACCACGATGCCCATGCGGATTTTGTCAGCGGCCTGCGCGCCAGCGGCGGCAAACAGGGCAAGCAGAGAACAGGCGATAAGATGTTTTTTCATAAAGACTCCGGATTAATTTTTTATTAGCTGCATCGAATGGCTGCGTTGCGAGCAATCAATAATATTGACGCCGTTCCACGCCAGTTCTTGTTCCAGCTCTTTGTCTTTTAATTGGTCAGTGATGAGAAAATCCACATCGCGGTAATGACAAATACGCGCGAATGAGGGGCGCAGAAATTTACTGCCGTCCAGCAGCAGATGTTTTCTTTCTGCCGCTAACAACATTTGCTGTTTTAAATGTGCGTTGTTTTCGTTACCTTCGCGTAAATAACCGTCATTGCCCAAACTGCTGCAGGAAAAAAAGATCTTATTGATCTGAAATTCCCGTAGCGGCTGCTCTGCGACGACGCCGTGGAAATCTTCATAACGGTCAGAATATTCTCCACCCAGGCAGATGGTGCGGATACTGCCGCGCGCTGCAAGGGTCTGGACGATTCTGATAGAATTGGTTAACACCGTTAATTCAATATCCGGTAGCTGTCGTGCCAGATACCAGCAGGTGGTACTACTGTCGAGTAATAAACAATCACCGGGGCTGATAAAATCGAGTGCCCGTTTGGCTATCGCCATCTTGGCCTCGACGTTTTCATTCATGCGCTGGCGAAAAGATAATTCATACTCGTTAATACCGCGTGTATTTCCCTGAATGTTGGCGGCCTGTCGTTTGGCTGGTACTGCACCACCGTGGCTGCGCTGTAATACGCCACGTTTCTCCAGCTGCGTTAAATCACGACGAATGGTTTCCTGCGAAACCTGACACAGCGTGACTAATTCAGCGACAATGACCCGACCATTTAAATTAAGCTCGTCAATAATTCGCTGCTGTCTTTCAATCGGCAACATGACTTCCCTCCGATGGCTATAAATTACTGGATGCCGGAATGTGAAAATGTGGGCTGGGCACGAGTCCGCAGCGACCAACTGGCCCGGCGACATTAAGGTGATTTTCATTGGATTTTTTATGTAAATGAGATCTCTTTATTTCAAATTTGAGTGATCGCATTCACATAAATGCGCGTTATTACGCGAGGGAATGAGAGAGACCGTGCACAGCGTTGACGCTCTGCCAGCACCATAGCATGACC
The DNA here is from genome assembly GCF_011752515.1 of Pantoea sp. Ap-870. Lineage (NCBI taxonomy): Bacteria > Pseudomonadati > Pseudomonadota > Gammaproteobacteria > Enterobacterales > Erwiniaceae > Pantoea > Pantoea sp. Ap-870. The sequence continues at coordinate 31,689 of NZ_VWXG01000008.1, read as the reverse complement.
GCTTATGACCGTTTGTGTGTATTTGACCGTTTTGTGAAGGGGGTAAAAATTGTCCGACGAATCCGATTGAGCAGAAATCAGCCGCACCGGATGATGGAGCTGTTGCGCTATTCCACACAGATTGCCCATAAGGCGACGGCTTTTTCAGCAGTTAACTTCGCTTTTCAGGCCACTTCACAGTTTCGGCCTGATGACCGCGCATGCATTGCGCTATCATTTTCTTTCCAGGAATCGGGGATCGTTTTTTTTCATGTCGTATTGGATGAAGTCGCTGCTTTTATTGCCCTTTCTGCTGATCGCCAGCGTACAGGCCGAGCCGCTGCAAAAGTCGTTTTCCGACTGGCAGATCACCTGCAACAACGCAGCGTTCTGCGTGGCACGCAGTTTTCCTGGCGATAATGGCCTGGTGATGACGATTTCACGTCACGCCGGGGTCAACGATCGGCCACTGCTGCGCATTGATTACGGCAGCGCCTATAGCGGTGCATTGCCGGGCGCGGCGCTAAAAGACAACCTGCTGCTCGACCAGCGCCGCCTCAATCCGGACCTCAAACACTGGACGGTGGAGCCGCATCATCTGGCCACCAGCAACGCCATCGCCATCGACGAATTTCTCGCCCAGACGCTGGATGCCAGCAATTTACAGCTCACCTATAAAGCCAGCGCCAGTATTCCGCTGCGCGGTATGAAAGCGGCGCTGCTGCTGATGGATGACGTGCAGGGGCGGGTTAACGGTGCCAGCGCCTGGGTAAAGCGCGGTGATCGCGTGCAGTGGGATGTGCCACCGCCGCCCGCCATCCCGCAGTTGCCGGCACCAATGCCCGCACCCGCGCCGCTGACGCAGCAGGAAACCACCGGCCTGATCGATTACGGAACCTGGCGTGTCAATACCGATAACTGCTCGCTCGATCCGCTGCGGCGGGAAGTCAGCGTTGCGCCACTCACCGACAGCAAAGCGCTGCTGCTGATAAGCTGCGAAACCGGGGCCTACAACGTGATCGATCTGGCGTTTGAAGTCACGCGCAGCCAGCCGTATGTGTCGCGCGGCATCACGCTCAACCTGCCGTTTACCCCGCCGTCGCGCACTGATAATCAGCTGGAGCTGGTGAACGCCGAGTTCGATGCCAGTAACGGCCAGCTGTATACCTTCAGTAAAGGGCGCGGTTTAGGCGACTGCGGTGTGGCCACACGCTGGCAGTTTGATGGTAATGCTTTCGTGCTGGCGGAGTATGCGGAGGAGAAGACCTGTGATGCCTGGCATAGTAGTGATGATTGGCCCACCCTCTGGATTTCACAGCCTGCGTCATAATTCGCGCTGCAGGGGCGTTGGCTGCCTTCTCTCACCCCGGTCACTTACTGATGTAAGCTCCCGGGGATTCACTCAGTTGCCGCCTTCCTGCAACACGAATTATTTAGCAGGCAAATCTGCATCATCCTTCGCACTGCAGGGGCGTTGGCTGCGGCTGCTCACCCCGGTCACTTACCTGAGTAAGCTCCCGGGGATGCCCATCCTTGCCGCCTTCCTGCAGCACGAATGATTTAGGGGAGGGTTCGCAGTAAATAACCACTAGCTGTTGGTCAAATACTTAGCGAATATTACCGATCATCATCGGTGAGCCCGTCTGGTTGCCCACCAGCTCAGCCAGCATGTTGTTGACGCCATCGCTCATTGGGGTGAAGCGGGTGAGCGGCGAGCGCGTCACGACCACAAAGACGCCGACGTTGTGCTGTGGCACCATCGCCATGTAGGTGATGAAGCCGCCGCCGCCGCCGGTTTTCTGAATGATGCCCGGATGGCCCGCCTTCGGTGCCATGTAAACCCAGCCCATGCCCAGCGCGTCGGCGCGTCCTGGCACGTCCATGCCTTCCACTTTGGTCAGCTGGTCGCGGCGATAAATCAGCGTTTGCAGCCGATCGATCTGCGGCGTGCGGTGATTCACCGCCGAGTTGAGGAACTGCTGCATCCAGCGCCCCATATCGTCCGGCGTGGAATACACGCCGCCGCTGCCGATGGCTGCCAGCGTGTTATTGCACGGGCTGGCCCCTTTTTCGGCAATCATCAGGCGCTGACACTGGTCCGGTGATGGCGTGAAAGTGGTGTCCTTCATGCCGAGCGGACGCGTTACCAGCTGCTGCAGCAGGGCCGGATAAGGCATACCGGCGGCTTTAGCCAGCGCGTCGCCCAGCAGATCGAAGGCGAGGTTGGAGTAAGCCGCCTGCGTGCCCGGCGCGGCTTTTAGCTGTGCACCGCGCAGCCACTGCCAGCGATCCGCTTTGGTTGGCCAGACAAACACCGGACGATGCGGTTTGCCGCCCGGCTGCTCGCGCGGCAGGCTGCTGGTGTGGGTGGCGAGATTGATCAGCCGAATCGGCTGGCCGTTGTAAGTCGGTACCCGGGCACCCGGCGGCGCGTATTTGCTCAGCGGATCGTCAAGGCGAATCTGGCCGCGCTCGGCCATCTTCACCATCACTTCGCTGGTCATCAGTTTGCTCAGCGAGGCGATACGGATCAGTGAGTCCTGCTGTGGGCGCACATTATTGCCGGGACGGGTTTCGCCAAAGCTGGCGAACACGCGCTGGTTACCGTCAATTGCCACCAGCGCCATACCGGTCGCACCGCTGCCATAAAAGATATGTTCGGCATAGCGATCAACAATCTGCGAGGCCAGCAGCGGATCGGTCGATACCTGCGCCGCGCTGGTAAAGGGCAGCACGGCAACCATTAAGGCCAGTAAAAAAGGAGTACGTTTTTTCAACGGGAAAGCGTCCGCTATAGGAATCGGAGGAAAACCTATAGTAATCAGTTTGCGCAAAGCGGGAAGGGGGCGGGGCGGATTTTTTTCTGTATCAGGCTGTGAAATAAAACGGCCCTCTCCCGGTAGCGGGAAAGGGCCAGACACTCAGGCAGGCTTAAGCAGGGATTCGGCGTGGCTCACCACGTTCTCGACGGTAAAGCCAAAGGCCGGGAACAGTTTGCCGGCTGGCGCCGATTCGCCGAAGGTGGTCATGCCGACAATTTTGCCGTCGATGCCGACGTATTTGTACCAGTAGTCGGCAATACCGGCTTCAACCGCCACGCGCGCGCGCACGGTGGAGGGCAGCACCGATTCACGATAGGCCACGTCCTGTTTATCAAACACGTCAGTGCTCGGCAGCGACACCACGCGCACCTTGTGGCCGTCGGCGCTGAGTTTCGCTTCGGCGCCCAGCGTGATCTCCACTTCGGAACCGGTGGCAATCAGGATGACGTCCGGCGTGCCGTCACAATCCTTGAGGATGTAGCCACCGCGCGCGATGTTCTCTACCTGTTGCGCGCTGCGCTCCGGCTGCAGCAGGTTCTGACGCGACAGAATCAGCGCGGTCGGACCGTGATGGCGCTCAATCGCCGCTTTCCACGCCACGGCGGTCTCGACCTGATCGCACGGTCGCCAGGTGCTGAAGTTTGGCGTCACGCGCAGGCTGGCCAGCTGTTCAACCGGCTGGTGCGTCGGGCCATCTTCGCCCAGACCAATTGAGTCGTGGGTGTAGACCATAATCTGGCGCGCTTTCATCAGGGCGGCCATGCGCGCTGCGTTACGCGCGTATTCGACGAACATCAGGAAGGTGGCGGTATAAGGCACAAAGCCACCGTGATGCGCGATACCGTTGGCAATCGCCGTCATGCCAAATTCGCGTACGCCGTAATGAATGTAGTTACCGGCGTGATCCTCTTTGATCGGCTTCGAGCCGGACCAGATGGTGAGGTTGCTGGGCGCGAGGTCGGCGGAACCGCCGAGGAACTCCGGCAGCAGTTTACCGAAAGCTTCCAGCGTGTTCTGTGAGGCTTTGCGGCTGGCGATTTTCTGCGGGTTAGCCTGCAGATCGCGAATGAACTGGCTGGTTTTGTTTTCCCAGTCAGCCGGCATTTCGCCCTTCAGGCGGCGGCTGAATTCGTCCGCCAGCTGCGGATGTGCCTGCTGATAAGCCGTGAACTTCTCTTCCCAGGATTGCTCCTGCGCGGCCCCGGCTTCTCTGGCATCCCACTGCTGATAAATATCCTGCGGGATCTCAAACGGACCGTAATTCCAGCCGAGCTGTTTACGCGTCAGCGCCACTTCTTCTTCGCCCAGCGCGGCCCCGTGCGACTCCTCTTTGCCGGCTTTGTTTGGCGAGCCAAAGCCGATCACCGTGCGGCAGATGATCAGCGAAGGCTTGTCGGTGACGCTTTGCGCTTCTTTGATGGCCGCCGCGATGGCGTCCGGATCGTGGCCATCGATGCCTTCGGCGCTGCCCACCACGTGCCAGTTATAAGCTTCAAAACGCTTGTGAGTGTCGTCGGTAAACCAGCCTTCGGTTTCGCCGTCGATGGAGATACCGTTGTGATCGTAGAAGCCAATCAGTTTGCCGAGGCCCAGCGTGCCGGCCAGCGAACAGACTTCGTGCGAGATGCCTTCCATCAGACAGCCGTCGCCCATAAACACATAGGTAAAGTGATCGACGATATCATGGCCCGGCTGGTTAAACTGGGCCGCCAGCGTGCGCTCGGCAATCGCCAGACCGACAGCGTTGGCCAGCCCCTGGCCGAGCGGGCCGGTGGTGGTTTCAACGCCCGGCGTGTAGCCAATTTCCGGGTGGCCCGGCGTTTTTGAGTGCAGCTGGCGGAAGTTTTTCAGCTCTTCCAGCGGCAGATCATAGCCGGTGAGATGCAGCAGGCTATACAGCAGCATCGAGCCATGCCCGTTAGACAGAATGAAGCGATCGCGATCCGCCCAGGCCGGGTTGGTCGGGTTGTGCTTCAGGAAGTCGCGCCACAGCACTTCGGCGATATCAGCCATGCCCATCGGCATACCTGGGTGGCCGGAATTTGCTTTCTGTACCGCATCCATGCTCAGGGCGCGGATCGCGTTAGCCAACTCTCTGCGTGAAGACATAGGGTTCTCCCTTGTAATTGGGCAAAAGCGGACGGGCCGCAACCCGTCCGGCAGAAGGTGAGTTCAGGATTACAGGCGGGCGGCCAGCACGTCTTCCAGCTTCTGCTGGTCGACGGCAAACTGGCGGATACCGTCGGACAGTTTCTCCACGGCCATCGCATCCTGGTTATGCTCCCAGCGGAACTCCGCTTCGGAGAGCGGTGCCGGCTGGTGGAAGCCCTCGGTTGATGGCTCCAGTTTGCGCTCCACCGGCGCTTCGCTGTTGGCCAGCTCTTCCAGCAGGTTCGGGGAGATGGTCAGGCGATCGCAGCCGGCCAGTGCCACAATCTGCTCCACTTTACGGAAGCTGGCACCCATGATGACGGTGTTGTAACGGTGCTTTTTGTAGTAGTCGTAAATACGACGCACCGATTTAACGCCCGGATCTTCGTCGACCACATACGGATCGAGCGGTTTGCGCGTGTTGTACCAGTCGTAGATTCGGCCGACAAATGGCGAAATCAGGAACACTCCGGCTTCGGCACAGGCGCGCGCCTGGGCGAAGGAGAACAGCAGCGTCAGGTTACAGTTGATGCCGTTCTTCTCCAGCTCTTCCGCCGCTTTGATGCCTTCCCAGGTGGACGCCAGTTTGATCAGAATACGTGAGCGGTCGATGCCGTTCTCTTCATACAGGCGGACCAGCTTCTCCGCTTTGGTCACACACATGCCACGATCGAAAGAGAGGCGCGCATCCACTTCGGTCGAAACACGGCCCGGTACGCTTTTCAGAATTTCCATACCGAGGTTGATCGCCACTTTATCGCTGGCGTTGATGATTTGCGTCTCTTTGCTGCCGCCCTGTTTTTTCGCGTACTCAATGGCGTCATCAATCAGGTGTTTGTAAGCGTCGAGGCCGGCAGCTTTGAGGATCAGGGATGGGTTAGTGGTGGCATCTTCCGGATGGTAATGGCGAATGGATTCGATATCGCCGCTGTCCGCCACCACGGTGGTGAACTGTTTTAATGCATCTAGCTGGTTCATCGCTTAACTCCTTGATTAGCAATAATGTGGGCAAAACAGGCACCCGGGCAGTCATCGTCTTAGGTGCGCCCTTATCGGGGAAGGGAGGTTCCACACAGTGCAACAGACGCCGGATGAAGAAAATGCGTTTTCTCTGATTGTGACGTCGGGGCGCGTTTCTGATAGTCAGGCCTGCCTGATCGGTTCAGCTCAGCGTTTTGCCATCCTTAAGCATAGCAGGCTGTCCCAAAGCCGCAGGCGAAGCCGTGGCAATCCGTGCCCTGGCGACTGTGCGTTCTTTGAGCGCCTTCACCCTCTTTTGCGCCGCGCGTTCTTATACTGAGGGCTTTTCAGCCGTGCAAAAGGATGTCTGATGGACGATCAACTCAAGCAAAGCGCGCTCGATTTTCACCAATATCCCACCCCCGGAAAAATTCAGGTGTCACCCACTAAGCCGCTGGCGACGCAGCGCGATCTGGCACTGGCCTATTCGCCCGGTGTGGCGGCACCCTGTCTGGAAATTGCCACCGATCCGCTGGCCGCGCACAAATACACCGCGCGCGGCAATCTGGTGGCGGTGATCTCCAACGGCACGGCGGTGCTGGGGCTCGGTAATATTGGCGCGCTGGCCGGCAAGCCAGTGATGGAAGGCAAGGGCGTGCTGTTCAAAAAGTTTGCCGGCATTGATGTGTTCGACATCGAAATCGACGAGCACGACCCGGATAAGCTGATTGAGGTGATTGCCGCGCTGGAGCCGACATTCGGCGGCATCAACCTTGAGGACATCAAAGCGCCGGAGTGTTTTTACATTGAGCAGCAGCTGCGGCAGCGCATGCAGATTCCGGTGTTTCATGACGATCAGCACGGCACGGCCATCATCTGTACCGCGGCAGTGCTTAACGGCCTGACCATCGTGAATAAGGCGATTGCCGACGTGCGGCTGGTGGTGTCGGGCGCTGGCGCGTCGGCCATTGCCTGCCTCAATCTGCTGGTGGCGCTTGGCATGCAGCAGAAAAATATCGTGGTGTGTGATTCAAAAGGGGTGATTTACCGCGATCGCGAAGCGGACATGACGCCGACCAAAGCTGCCTATGCCGTGGAAGATAGCGGGGCACGCACGCTGGATGAGGTGATTGGCGGCGCGGATATTTTTCTCGGCTGCTCCGGTCCGAAAGCGCTGACGCCAGAGATGGTGCAGAAGATGGCACCAAATCCGCTGATTCTGGCGCTGGCCAATCCGGAGCCGGAGATCATGCCGCCGCTGGCGAAGCAGGTGCGGCCGGATGCGATTATCTGTACCGGGCGCTCGGATTTCCCTAATCAGGTGAATAACGTGCTGTGCTTCCCGTTCATCTTCCGCGGCGCGCTGGACGTCGGTGCCACCGCCATCAACGAAGAGATGAAGCTGGCGGCGGTGCATGCGATTGCCGCCCTGGCGCAGGCGGAACAGAGCGACGTGGTGGCGTCCGCTTACGACGATCAGGATCTGAGCTTTGGCCCGGAATACCTGATTCCCAAACCGTTCGATCCGCGTTTGATTGTGCAGATAGCCCCGGCCGTCGCCAGAGCAGCGATGGATTCCGGCGTGGCGACGCGACCGATTGCTGACTTTGACGCCTACCGCGAGCAGCTCACCGAGTTCGTGTATAAAACCAATCTGTTCATGAAGCCGATCTTCTCGCAGGCGCGTAAAGCGCCGCAGCGCGTGGTGCTGGCGGAAGGCGAAGAGGTGCGGGTGCTGCACGCCACTCAGGAGCTGGTGTCGCTCGGGCTGGCGAAGCCGATCCTGATTGGCCGTCCCAACGTGATTGCCATGCGTTTGCAGAAGCAGGGGCTGAAAATCGAGGCCGGGCGTGATTTTGAGATCGTGAACAACGAGTCCGATCCGCGCTTTAAGGAGTACTGGAATGAATATTATCAGCTGATGAAGCGGCGCGGCGTTACGCCGGAAACCGCCCAGCGCGCGGTGATTGGCAATCCCACGCTGATCGGCGCCATCATGGTGCATCGCGGCGAAGCGGACGCGATGATTTGCGGTACCATCGGCGACTACCGTGAACATTACGACGTGGTGGAGAAGGTGTTTGGCTTCCGCAATGACGTCAAGGTCGCCGGAGCGATGAACGCGCTGCTGCTGCCGAGCGGCAACACGTTTATTGCCGATACCTATGTGAATGAGGATCCCAGCGCTGAGCAGCTGGCGGATATCACGCTGCTGGCGGCAGAAACCGTGCGGCGTTTCGGCATCGAACCGCGCGTGGCGCTGCTGTCGCACTCCAGTTTCGGCACTTCGAACGCACCCGGCGCGCGGAAGATGCGCGAGGCGCTGGCGCTGATTCAGCAGCGAGCGCCGGAACTGGAGATTGACGGCGAGATGCACGGCGATGCAGCGCTGGTGGAGAGTATTCGTCGCGAGCTGATGCCGGACAGCCCGCTGAAAGGTACCGCCAATCTGCTGATCATGCCGAACGTTGAGGCCGCACGCATCAGCTACAACCTGCTGCGCGTGTCCTGTTCGGAAGGGGTGACGGTGGGGCCGGTGCTGATGGGCATCCGCAAGCCGGTGCATGTGCTGACGCGCATCGCCTCGGTGCGGCGCATTGTTAACATGGTGGCGCTGGCGGTGGTGGAGGCGCAGACCGAGCCGTTGTGAGCGGCAAGCTGGCCTGATACCCGGTCGCCCTGAAGGGCGACCCTACGGGAGCGCGTTTTATCGGGTTATTCCGTAAGGTGAGCATGAATGCGCACCTGACTTATTTTTCCAGCCCCAGCCAATCCTGCACCGGCAGAAAATCGCGGGTCAGCGCGGCTTCCGGGGAGTCGTCGGCGGGTTGATAATCATATTCCCAGCGCACCAGCGGCGGCATCGACATCAGAATCGATTCGGTGCGACCGCCGGTCTGCAATCCGAACAGCGTGCCGCGATCCCACACCAGATTAAACTCAACGTAGCGGCCCCGGCGGTAAAGCTGGAACTGACGTTCGCGCTCGCCCCACGCCAGTTCTTTGCGCTTCGCTACAATCGGCTGATAGGCCTGCATGAAACCGTTGCCGACCGCCTGCATGAAATCAAAGCAGTGGTCAAAATCCGGCGTATTCAAATCATCAAAAAACAGGCCGCCAATGCCGCGCTGCTCGTTGCGGTGTTTCAGGTAGAAGTAGCCGTCACACCACTTTTTGTAGCGCGCATAGACGTCGTCGCCAAACGGCTGGCACAGATCGAACGCGGTCTGATGCCAGTGCCGGGCATCCTCTGTGAAACCGTAATAAGGGGTGAGATCGAAACCGCCACCAAACCACCAGACCGGATCGGCGCCCGGCTTTTCGGCAATGAAAAAGCGCACGTTGGCGTGGCTGGTTGGCACATACGGATTTTCCGGGTGTACCACCAGCGACACGCCCATCGCTTCGAAGCTGCGGCCCGCCAGCTCCGGGCGGTGCGCGGTGGCTGAGGCGGGCATCTGCTCGCCATACACATGGGAGAAATTAACCCCAGCCTGCTCGAACACCTTGCCATTACGCAGCACGCGGCTGCGTCCGCCGCCGCCGCCGGGGCGTTGCCAGGTGTCTTCGGCAAAGCTGGCGCTGCCGTCTTCCGCCGCCAGACCGGCGCAAATATCATCCTGCAGCGCCAGCAGATAGGCTTCGACGCGCGAAATATCGGGATTGCTCATGGCTCACTCATTGCAAAAATTTGCCGCGATTCTAGCACAAAACGCTATCAGGCCTGGCGACGATCGTACTCATCAAAGTAATTGACGATACCGTCAGCAATCGCCCGGGCAATTTTCTGGCGAAACGCCGTGGTGCCCAACAGCTGTTCTTCACGCGGGTTGGTGATAAACGAGGTTTCCACCAGCACCGACGGAATGGAAGGGGATTTTAACACTGCGAACGCCGCCTGCTCGGTGTGCTGGCTGTGCAGGTGATGCACCGGGCGAATCTGGTCCAGCACGTGTTTACCCAGCGTCAGGCTGTTGCGGATGGTATCGGTCTGCACCAGGTCGAACAGGATCTGGTTAAGGTAATTATCTTTTTCCTGCACCGCCGCGCCACCCACTTTATCGGCGTCGTTTTCGCGCTGTGACATATAGCGCGCCATGGCGCTGCTGGCACCGCGATTGGAGAGGGCAAACACCGATGCACCGTTGGCTTCCGGGCTGGTGTAGCCGTCGGCGTGAATCGACATAAACAGGTTGGCGCCGTGCTGATGCGCAATCTCCACGCGCTGGTAGAGCGGAATGAAGTGGTCGCTGTCGCGCGTCAGCCGCACTTCCACCTTCGGATGGTTCTGCAGCAGCGTACGCACGATGTTGGCGATCTCCAGTACGATGTGCTTCTCTTCTGAGCCTTCCTGACCCACCGCGCCAGAATCAATGCCGCCGTGACCGGGATCGATCATCACAATGCGCTTGCCGCTGGTGGCCGGTTTCGGCGGTGTATGGCGTGCGCTGACGGGCACTGCCGCGCGCGTTTCCTGCGCCTGGACCGCGCGCGGCGACAGCACCGCCAGCGCCAGGCCGGAGAGGATCAGCTGGCGGCGATTGGTCAGGCGCCGCAACAGTGAAATCTTGTTCATTAACATGTCCCTGAGAGTAAACCTGCCCCGTGTTATAGCCTAAGCGCCGTCCGGCGGCGACTGCCGAACCATTTCAGGACATTACTTTGTATTTCAGGCCGCGAATCGCTATTTAGCCGTTTTTTTCAGCCGTTGCGCCCTGCGAGGGTTGCGCCTGGCAAAGAATGCGTGATAATCAGCGAATTGTGCCTCATTGCAGGGTAACGCCGATGGAAATCCGCTCCTTCCGCCAGGAAGATTTTGAAGAAGTCATTACGCTCTGGGAGCGTTGCGATCTGTTACGGCCGTGGAACGATCCGGAACTCGACATCGAACGCAAAATGAATCATGACCCGGAGCTGTTTCTGGTGGCTGAGGTAGGCGGCGAGGTCGTGGGCACGCTGATGGGCGGCTACGATGGTCATCGCGGCTCTGCCTATTATCTGGCGGTGCATCCTGATTATCAGGGCCGGGGATTTGCCAATGCGCTGATGAACCGGCTGGAGAAAAAGCTGATTGCGCGCGGCTGCCCGAAAATTCACCTGATGGTGCGCGAAGAGAACGATCAGGTGGTGGCTTTCTACGAGAAGCTGGATTACGAGCCGGTCGACTCACTGCTGCTGGGCAAACGCCTGATTGAAGACCGCGAATACTGATTCCACGCGTTGCGCGGCCGGGTTTCTGCCCGCCATGCAGCACCGCGAATAAACTTTTTGCCGGTTTGCGACTCCAACAGGCACGCCAGTCGGCACAAAAGAAAGGAGTTTGCATGAAAGTTGTTCGTCCCGCCCTGCTGGTCAGCGCCCTGGTGCTGGCCGGTTGCGCCAGTTCCGGTTCCTCTTCCCCTGCCAGCACCAGCGAAAGTCACTGGTACAATCCGCTCAGCTATCACTGGTCGGCGCTCAATCCGTTTAGCTGGTTTGGCAGTTCGCTCACCGTCACCGAGCAGGGCGTCGCCGGGCTGAATAGCAACACGGCAATGTCGGAGTCCGCCATTAGCGCCGCGCTGAACAATGATTATCAGCTGCGTCAGGGCATGCGCACGCAGAACGGGCAGGTGGTGGATTTCTGGCAGGCGCTGGATGACGGTAAGGTTAAGCTGGTGATCAATGGCCAGCGCAACGTCGAGCGCATTGAAGTGCTCGATAGCGATGCGCGCAGCGCCGACGGCAGTAAAATCGGTGATGCGTTCAGCGATAAATTCAGCAAAGCGTTTGATAATTGCAAAATGGTTGCCGGGCTGGATGTGCGCGATGTTGAGTGCCGCGCGCCGGGTAGTCAGCATATCGCCTATATCTACAGCGGCGAGTGGCACGGTCCGACCGGGCTGATGCCGTCGGATGATACGTTAAAAAGCTGGAAAATCAGTAAGATCGTCTGGCAGCGTTAACTGGCGAAAAAATTGCGTTAACGCATCTTCTGCGCAGGGCTTTCCGGTATGATACCGGCGAAAAAACGCCGTTAACTTTTATGCCGGAGAGCATTGTCATGTCTCAGTTTCAGAGCGGGATCCTGCTGGAGCACCGCCGTTTCGCCATTTGGCTGGAAGCCCGCGCCACCGGCGACCTCGCTGCGCTGCGTCAGGGTTGCCACGCCTTTCTGCAACAGCTGGCTGCGCTACAGCAGCAATTCCCGGACGCCGGTCTCGGTGCGGTCATCGCCTTTGGTGATGCGCTGTGGCGCGATCTGCAGGGCACCGACTCAGCTCCCGAACTCAAAGCTTTCACGCCGCTCGGCAAAGGTGCGGCACCGGCGACCCAGCGCGATTTGTTGATCCATATTCAGTCGCTGCGTCACGACGTGAACTTTTCGCTGGCGCAGGCGGCGCTGACGGCGTTTGCCAGCGCGGTCGCCATTGAAGAAGAGACGCACGGTTTCCGCTGGGTCGAAGATCGCGATCTTTCCGGTTTTGTTGATGGCACCGAAAACCCGCAGGGCGAGGCGCGCCAGCAGGTGGCGATCATTGCTGACGGCCCGGATGCCGGCGGCAGCTATGTGTTTACCCAGCGCTGGGAGCACAACCTGCCGCAGTTCAACCGGCTGGCGATTGATAAGCAGGAAGCGATTATTGGCCGCACCAAACAGGACAATGAAGAGCTGCCGGGCGATCAGCGGCCGGCGACGTCGCACCTGAGTCGCGTGGATTTGAAAGAAGCTGGCAAAGGCCTGAAGATTCTGCGCCAGAGCCTGCCGTACGGCACCGCCAGCGGTCGCCACGGTCTCTATTTTATTTCGTACTGTCATCGTCTGTATAACATTGAGCAGCAGCTGCTGAGCATGTTTGGCGAGCGCGACGGCAAGATGGATGCCATGTTACGGTTCACCAAACCGGTGAGCGGCAGCTACTTCTTTGCCCCTTCGCTGACGGCGCTGCAGGCGCTGTCACGTTAATCCATCGCGTTTTACCGGTGCGCCGCCGTGCGCACCACATCCCCGCTTGACGCGGCTCAGTTAATCCCGCCCTGCGCATAAACTCTGCCGCTGGCTTATGCCTTTTTAGACTTTGAAATCCCTAAACGATATATAAAACCGTTACAGCTTTCGCCAGAGTTATAAATACACTGACAGCATCTAATGGCATAGGCTCGAACTCCATTTCTCAGGGTGCAGCATGACACGTTCGGTTTCGAAAAAATGGCTTGGCGGTATAGCGCTGTCGCTGAGTTTAGCGGGCGCGGCACAGGCAACAGAGCTGCTCAATAGCTCTTACGATGTGTCACGTGAACTGTTTGTTGCCCTGAATGCGCCGTTTGAACAGCAGTGGAACGCGGCGCACCCTGACGACAAGCTGACCATTAAACAGTCACATGCGGGCTCCTCAAAACAGGCGCTGGCCATTCTGCAGGGGTTGCGTGCCGATGTCGTGACCTATAATCAGGTGACCGATGTGCAGGTGCTGCACGACAAAGGTAACCTGATCCCGGCCGACTGGCAGAGTCGTCTGCCCAACAGCAGCTCACCGTTTTATTCCACCATGGCCTTCCTGGTGCGCAAGGGGAATCCAAAGCAGATTCATGACTGGGCCGATCTGGCGCGCGATAACGTGAAGCTGATTTTCCCGAATCCGAAAACCTCCGGTAACGGCCGTTACACTTATCTGGCTGCGTGGGGCGCTGCCGACCAGGCGGACGGCAAAGATCAGGCCAAAACCGAAGCGTTTATGACCAGGTTCCTGAAAAACGTTGAAGTGTTCGATACCGGCGGCCGTGGTGCCACCACCACCTTTGCCGAGCGCGGGCTGGGTGATGTGCTGATCAGCTTTGAATCGGAAGTGAACAATATCCGTAACCAGTACGGTAAAGACCAATACGAAGTGATTGTGCCGAAAACCAACATTCTTGCTGAATTCCCGGTCGCGTGGGTCGATAAGAACGTCGAACACAACGGCACGGCGGAAGCGGCGAAAGCCTATCTTAATTACCTCTACACGCCGCAGGCGCAGAAAATCATCACCGGCTTTTACTATCGCGTGAATAACCCGCAGCTGATGGCGGAGCAGAAAGATCGCTTCCCGCAGACCGCGCTGTTCAATGTTAATGACGCGTTTGGCGGCTGGCCGCAGGTGATGAAAACCCACTTCGCCAGCGGCGGTGAGCTGGATAAATTACTGGCAGCGGGGCGCGGCTGATGTTGGCTTCTGCACAGAAACGCGTTCTGCCCGGTTTTGGTCTCAGCCTCGGCACCAGCCTGCTGTTTACCTGCCTGATTCTGCTGCTGCCGATCAGCGCGCTGATCATGCAGCTGTCGCAGATGACGCTGGCGCAGTACTGGCAGGTGATCAGCAATCCGCAACTGGTGGCGGCGTATAAAGTCACGCTGCTGTCAGCGGGCGTGGCCTCGCTGTTTAACTCGGTGTTTGGCATGCTGATGGCGTGGATTCTGACCCGCTATCGCTTTCCCGGCCGTACGCTGCTGGATGGCCTGATGGACCTGCCGTTTGCGCTGCCGACGGCGGTGGCCGGCCTGACGCTGGCCGGGCTGTTTTCGGTTAACGGTTGGTACGGTCAGTGGCTGGCACATTTTGATATCAAAGTGTCTTACACCTGGCTCGGTATCGCGGTGGCGATGGCTTTCACCAGCATTCCGTTTGTGGTGCGTACCGTGCAGCCAGTGCTGGAAGAGTTAGGCCCGGAGTATGAGGAAGCGGCGGAAACCCTCGGTGCCACGCCGTGGCAGAGTTTCCGGCGCGTAGTGCTGCCGGAAGTCGCGCCGGCGCTGCTGGCCGGGACCGCGCTGTCGTTTACCCGCAGCCTCGGTGAATTTGGCGCGGTGATCTTTATCGCCGGTAACATCGCCTGGAAAACTGAAGTGACCTCGTTGATGATTTTTGTTCGCCTGCAGGAGTTTGATTATCCGGCCGCCAGCGCCATCGCTTCGGTGATCCTCGCGGCGTCGTTGCTGCTGCTGTTTGCGATTAACACTCTGCAGAGCCGCTTTGGCCGCCGTCTGGGAGGTCACTGATGGCTGAGATTTCACAGATCAATCATGCCGAGCGTCAGCCGGTGAACTGGGGCAAATGGCTGCTGATCGGCATTGGCGTGCTGGTATCGATTGGCCTGCTGGTGGTGCCGATGGTCTCCATCTTCTGGGAGGCGCTGGGGCAGGGCATCGGCAAGGCCTTTAGCAACCTGCAGGATGGGGACATGCTGCATGCTATCTGGCTGACGGTGCTGGTGGCGCTGATTACCGTGCCGGTAAACCTGGTGTTCGGCACGCTGCTGGCCTGGCTGGTGACGCGCTTCACTTTCCCCGGTCGCCAGCTGCTGCTGACGCTGTTCGATATTCCGTTTGCCGTGTCGCCGGTGGTGGCCGGTCTGATGTATCTGTTGTTCTGGGGCGTGAACGGCCCGGCTGGCGGCTGGCTTGATGCGCACAACATCCAGGTGATGTTTGCCTGGCCGGGTATGGTGCTGGCGACGATTTTCGTCACCTGTCCGTTTGTGGTGCGCGAGCTGGTGCCGGTGATGCTGAGCCAGGGCAGCCACGAAGATGAAGCCGCCGTGCTGCTGGGCGCGTCTGGCTGGCAGATGTTCCGCCGCGTGACGCTGCCAAATATCCGCTGGGCGCTGCTGTACGGCGTGGTGCTGACCAACGCGCGCGCCATCGGCGAATTTGGTGCGGTATCGGTAGTGTCCGGCTCGATTCGCGGCGAAACCTATACCTTACCTTTACAGGTTGAATTACTGCATCAGGATTACAACACCGTGGGCGCTTTTACCGCCGCCGCGCTGCTGACCCTGATGGCAATTGTGACGCTGTTTCTGAAAAGCGTGGTGCAGTGGCGATTAGAGCATCAGCAGAAGCGCCAACAGGAGGAAAATCATGAGCATTGAGATTAAACACATTAATAAAGCATTTGGCCGCACGCCGGTGCTGAACGATATCTCTCTGGATATTCCTTCCGGCAAGATGGTGGCGCTGCTCGGACCGTCCGGTTCCGGTAAAACCACGCTGCTGCGCATTATCGCCGGGCTGGAGCACCAGAACAGCGGGCAGATCCATTTTCATGGCAAAGACGTCAGCCGCACGCACGCGCGCGATCGTCAGGTCGGCTTTGTGTTTCAGCACTATGCGCTGTTCCGCCATATGACGGTGTTCGACAACATCGCCTTTGGCCTGACGGTGCTGCCGCGCCGCGAGCGTCCGAACAGCGCCGAAATTAAGCAGCGCGTTACCCGCCTGCTGGAGATGGTACAGCTGGCACATCTGGCCAACCGCTACCCGGCTCAGCTCTCCGGTGGACAGAAACAGCGCGTGGCGCTGGCGCGTGCGCTGGCGGTTGAGCCGCAGATTCTGCTGCTGGACGAACCCTTTGGCGCGCTGGATGCCCAGGTACGTAAAGAGCTGCGCCGCTGGCTGCGTCAGCTGCATGAAGAGCTGAAATTTACCAGCGTGTTTGTGACCCACGACCAGGAAGAAGCGATGGAAGTGGCGGATAGCGTGGTGGTAATGAGTCAGGGCAATATTGAGCAGGTGGGCGCACCGGATGACGTGTGGCGCGAACCCGCGACCCGCTTCGTGCTGGAGTTCCTCGGCGAAGTGAACCGCTTTGACGGCGAAGTGCACGGCTCGCAGTTCCATGTGGGCGCGCATCGCTGGCCGCTGGGCTATACGCCAGCGCATCAGGGCGACGTGGAGCTGTTCCTGCGTCCGTGGGAAGTGGACGTGTCACGCCAGAGTAGCCTGGAGACGCCGTTACCGGTGCAGGTGCTGGAGATCAGTCCGCGTGGCCACTTCTGGCAGCTGGTGGTTCAGCCCGTCGGCTGGCAGAGCGAGCCAATCTCGGTAGTGTTTGCCGGTGAACAGACGGCGCCGATCCGTGGCGAACGGCTGTTTGTTGGTCTGCAACAGGCACGTATCTACCAGGGCACCACGCCGCTGCGCCCGGTTGCCTTTGCCGAAAGCGCCTGATATTTTTGTCACTCCTTCGGGCGGGATTTTCCCGCCCGATTTATTTGTACTCCTTTCGGCTGGAATGACACCGTGACCACTCTGGAAAACACCATCGGCAATACGCCGCTGATTAAGTTGCAGCGCCTGACGCCGGATAACGGCAGCGAAATCTGGCTTAAGTTGGAAGGCAACAATCCGGCAGGTTCGGTGAAAGATCGCGCGGCCTGGTCGATGATCCACCACGCTGAGTTGCGGGGTGAAATCCAGCCCGGCGACACGCTGATTGAGGCCACCAGCGGCAATACCGGCATTGCGCTGGCGATGATTGCCGCGCTAAAAGGCTACCGTTTACGCCTGCTGATGCCGGAGAACATGAGCCAGGAGCGGCAGGATGCGATGCGCGCATATGGAGCTGAGCTGGTGCTGGTGACGCGTGAGCAGGGCATGGAAGGGGCGCGCGATCTGGCACAGGCCATGGCGCAACGCGGCGAAGGCAAGGTGCTCGATCAGTTTAATAACCCTGACAACCCGCTCGGCCACTATCTCACCACCGGTCCGGAGATCTGGCAGCAAAGTCACGGCCGTATGACGCATTTTGTCTCCAGCATGGGCACCACCGGCACCATCAGCGGCGTCGGACGCTATCTGAAAGAGTTTGCCCCGGCGGTAAAAGTGGTGGGTCTGCAGCCGCAGGAAGGCAGTAGCATTCCCGGCATCCGGCGCTGGCCGGCGGCCTATCTGCCCGGCATTTATCGTCCGGAGCTGGTGGATGAGGTGATGGATATGGCGCAGCAGGAAGCGGAAGAGACCATGCGCGCGCTGGCGCAGCGTGAAGGCATTTTCTGCGGCGTCAGTTCGGGCGGTGCGGTAGCGGGCGCATTACGCATCGCCAAAGCGCAACCGGGCAGTGTGGTTGTCGCCATTGTCTGCGATCGCGGCGATCGCTATCTCTCCACCGGCGTTTTTCACCGCTAGTTCCCCCCGCCTGTTTCTGGCTTCGTGCGCCCTGTGACGCGGCGTACGGGCCATTTTTGTCTATAGTCTCCCTAAGCATGTTCTGACGCGGTCACTGTAAGGATCGCGTAAAACCGGCTGCTTTCCCGCGGCACTCAGGACAAAATAGCGGCAATTTTGTACGAGAGAAAAAGATGAAAATCCTGCTTGTTGATGACGATGTTGAACTTGGCACCATGCTGAGCCAGTACCTGATTGCCGAAGGTTTTGAAACCCAGCTGGTGCTGACCGGCAGCGCCGGGATTGAAGGGGCGTTATCCGGACACTACACCGCGATGATTCTCGACATCATGCTGCCGGATATGAGCGGTATTGATGTGCTGCGTCAGGTGCGGCAGAACAGCCGCCTGCCGGTGATCATGCTGACGGCGAAGGGCGACAATATCGATCGCGTTATCGGCCTGGAGATGGGCGCGGATGACTACGTGCCCAAACCCTGCTATCCGCGCGAGCTGGTGGCGCGTCTGCGCGCGGTGCTGCGTCGCTTTGAAGATCAGGCACCGGTGCCGGATAAGAAAGAGGTCCTGCGCTGGGGCGATCTCAGCCTGAACCCGGCCACGCGTATCACGGAGTGGCAGGGCAAAGCTTTTGATCTCACCGCGTCGGAGTTCAATCTGCTGGATCTGCTGCTGCGCGCACCGGACCGCGTAGTGTCCAAAGATGAGCTGTCGGAGAAGGGGCTGGGCCGTCCGCGTGAAGCTTACGATCGCAGCGTGGACGTGCACATCAGCAATATCCGCCAGAAGCTGGCTGCGCTGACCGCAGACAGCGTGAATATTGAAACCGTGCGCAGCATTGGTTATCGCATTCGATGAAACACAGCTACCGTGGCCGCATGTTCTGGAAGATCCTGCTGGGCTTCTGGATTGTGTTTGTGATTATCAGCCAGCTGCTGTGGCTGGGCTTTACCTTGTCAGGAAACCGTCACGAGCCGCCGGAGATTGTGGCGGTGCGCCGTATCGTCAATCTGCAAATGGCTTCAGCGGTGTCGGTACTGGAGCGCGGCGGCCCCAGCTCGCTCGACGATATGATGGCCGACTGGGAGCCGAACGATCGTCAGTTTTTCTCGGTGATTCAGCACGCGAGACCGGCCACTACGCCGGAAAATGCGCCGCCGGAGACCTTTAATCAGCCGTTTCACGGGCCGTTTCCGCAGGTGATTGTGCGCTGGGTGAAGGGCGCTGACGGTAAAGAGTATGAACTGCGCTATGACGTAAAAGGGCTGCGCGAAGACAGTTCAATGGGCGGCGGAGGCCCGCGTCGTATTCTGAATATCCCCGAGCCGATGTTTACCTTTGCCGGCGCGCTGGGGCTGCTGTTCAGTCTGCTGCTGGCGTGGAACCTGACGCGACCAATGCGTCAGCTGCGGGAGGGGTTTGCCCGCGTGTCGCGCGGTGATTTGTCGGTGCGGCTCTATCCGGTGATGCGCCGCCGCCATGATGAGCTGTCGATTGTGGCCCAGGATTTTGATGCGATGGTGGAGCGGCTGGATACGCTGGTGAAAGCGCGTGAAGAGCTGCTGCATGATATCTCCCACGAGCTGCGCTCCCCGCTGGCGCGCCTGCAGTTAGCCACCGGTCTGGCGCGTCAGACGCCGGAGTCGGTAGCCTCCTCACTGAATCGCATCGACGAGGAGGCGCGCCGTCTGGATAAGATGATCGGCGAACTGCTGACGCTGTCGCGCGCTGAACATGAGAGCATGCCTGGCGAGCAGTACTTTGACCTGACAGGCCTGCTGCATGCGGTGGTAACCGATGTGCGCTACGAAGCGCAGATCCCCGGTGTGCACGTAGATTTTCTGGTGGATGAGAACGCGGATTACACCGTGCGCGGTAATGCTGAGCTGATCCGCCGCGGCGTGGAGAATGTGCTGCGCAACGCGCTGCGTTTCTCGCATCAGGGGCAGCATATCAGCGTGCAGTTGCAGGCGGAGAATCAGTGGCTGGCGATTCGCGTGCGCGATCAGGGGCCGGGCGTGGATGATGAGAAGCTGTCGAGTATCTTCGATCCGTTCGTTCGGGTGAATTCGCCGCTGATGGGCAAAGGCTACGGGCTGGGGCTGTCAATTGTGCGCAAAGTGGTTCTGGCCCATCACGGCGAAGTTCAGGCGGTGAACCGTCCGGAAGGCGGGCTGGAAGTGACGCTGCGGCTGCCGCGCTGGAAGCAGGCGTAAATCATCACGTCAGGCGCAGGCGGTCAGGACGACCGGACAGATCGCAAAGACGGCATAAACCGTCCCTGGGCCTCGGCCCGCGCCATCCATGGCGCGGGACGCTTTGCTCCTCTGCCCGGTCGTCCTGCCCTCAAACAGGCACGGTGCGCTTTGCCAGAAGCGCTCGCCTGCAAATCATTCATCAGCGTGTGAAACAAACAAAAACGGCACCCATTGGGTGCCGTTTTCACGCAATCAGCGCGGTTTACTTCCTGATGCGGATAACCGGCGTTTCGCCCACGGTAACCTGACCGGAGAGTTTCACCAGGTCTTTGATCTCATCCATATTCGAGATCACGACCGGGGTCAGCGTGGATTTGGCTTTCTCTTCCAGCAGCGGCAGATCAAACTCGATCACCACATCGCCTTTTTTCACTTTCTGGCCTTCTTCAGCGATGCGTTTGAAGCCTTCACCTTTCAGTTCTACCGTGTCGATACCGAAGTGCACGAACAGTTCGATGCCGTTATCAGACTCGATAGAAAACGCGTGGTTGGTTTCGAAAATCTTGCCGATAGTACCATCCACTGGTGCAACCATTTTGTTGCCAGTAGGTTTGATGGCGATACCATCACCGACGATTTTCTCTGCGAATACCACATCAGGTACGTCTTCGATATTCACGATTTCGCCTGACAGAGGCGCAACGATATCGATAGTCCCTGACGCGCTCTCTGATTTATCGCCAAAAAGTTTAGAAAACAAACCCATGATCTTCTCCTAAGCAGTAATTTGGGGCCAGCGTCTCGTGGATCAGCAGAGCGTTTTTTCTTTGATGAACTTGTTCACCAGGTTCATCAAATCTTCCGCTGTGGGTTGAGCCAGAGCCTGCTCTGCCAGTGCCTTCGCATCTTCGAAATTGGTATTGCGAATGATCTTCTTGATGCTTGGGATTGAAATGGCACTCATGCTGAATTCGTCCAGCCCCATTCCCAGTAACAGTAGTGTAGCACGTTCATCACCAGCCAGCTCACCACACATGCCGGTCCATTTCCCTTCGGCATGTGATGCGTCGATCACTTGCTTAATGAGGCCCAGTACAGATGGCGTCATTGGGTTATAGAGGTGTGAAATCAAATCATTACCACGATCGACCGCCAGAGTATACTGCGTCAGGTCATTTGTCCCAATACTAAAGAAGTCGACTTCTTTCGCCAGATGGCGGGCAATCACTGCGGAAGCCGGGGTTTCTACCATGATGCCTACTTCAATGGACTCATCAAAGGCTTTACCTTCTTCACGCAGCTGTGCCTTCAGCATCTCCAGCTCAGCCTTCAGGAAGCGCACTTCTTCCACCGAAATGATCATCGGGAACATGATGCGCAGTTTGCCGAAGGAAGACGCACGCAGAATAGCACGCAGCTGGGCATGCAGAATCTCTTTGCGGTCCATAGCGATACGAATCGCACGCCAGCCGAGGAACGGGTTCTCTTCTTTTGGCAGGTTCATGTACGGCAGATCTTTGTCGCCGCCGATGTCCATGGTGCGCACGATCACGGCCTGGGAACCCATCGCTTCCGCCACGGCTTTGTAAGCCTGGAACTGCTCTTCTTCGCTTGGCAGCGAATCGCGGTCCATGAACAGGAATTCAGTACGGTAAAGACCAACACCTTCCGCGCCGTTGCGCTCAGCACCGGCGACATCACGCACGGTACCGATGTTGGCGCACACTTCAACCTGATGGCCGTCCAGCGTAATCGCTGGCAGATCTTTCAGTTTCGCCAGCTCGTGCTTCTCAGACAGATACTGCGTCTGAATCGCTTTCAGCTCTTCCTGCACGTCGTCGGTCGGATTGACGTAAATCTTGTTGTTCACGCCATCGATAATCAGGAAATCACCGTTTTTCACGGTAGCGGTCACGTTACCGGTGCCGACAATCGCAGGCAGTTCCAGCGAACGCGCCATGATCGAGGTGTGTGAAGTACGACCACCCAGATCGGTAATAAAGCCCAGCACCTTTTTCAGGTTCAGCTGTGCGGTTTCGGATGGCGTCAGATCTTTCGCCACCAGAATGGATTCGTCAGCAATGGCGCTCAGGTCAACGATATGCAGACCCAGAATGTTCTGCAGCAGACGCTTGCCGATGTCACGTACGTCAGCCGCGCGCTCTTTCAGATATTCGTCGTCGAGCTCTTCCAGCGCTTTCGCCTGGCCTTCAACCACAGAGTGGGCGGCGGCGTCAGCGGTTACGTGATCTTTTTTTATCAGGTCGATGATTTCCTGCTCAAGCTCTTCGTCTTCGAGCAGCATGATGTGACCTTCAAAGATCGCCGCTTTCTCTTCACCGAAGGTTTCACCGGCTTTCACACGGATGGCTTCAAGCTGCCCGGCTGCTTTGCTGCGACCGTCGAGGAAGCGCTGAACTTCCTGCTCAACCTGGTCGTCAGTAATCTTTTTACGGCTGATGACGATCTCGTCTTCCTTCAGCAGCAGTGCTTTGCCGAAAGCGATACCCGGTGATGCTAAAATGCCTGAAATCATAACCCTACCTTTTAATCACGATGGCTCATTGACCCAATGCGTTGCCACTGTCGCGGAGCAGTACTCTAAGGAAGCAATAACGCGGACAGGTTGTCCGCGATCAACATAATTGCACTCAATGGGGCAAAGGAGTCGGTTTAATGGCTTGCCGGAGCGGAATTACTCCAGTTCAGCCATCAGTTTGACCAGATGCTCAACCGCCTGCTGCTCGTCTTCACCTTCTGCAGAAAGCGTAACAACCGTACCCTGAGTCAGACCCAGAGTCTGCAGTTTGAACAGGCTTTTCGCGCTGGCAGATTTGCCGTTAGAAGTAACGGTGATTTCAGACTGGAAAGCCTTCGCTTCTTTCACGAACTGAGCTGCAGGACGGGTATGGAGGCCGTTAGGTGCGGTAATGGTAACTTCTTGCTGGAACATTCTATTTCCCCAACTTTATCAGGTTTGGTGTTATGGATCTAAAGTCTAGCCTGGAGCCGTAACTTTAGCCTGTGTAGGTGCGCTGGTACGGCATCACGCTGACCAAAAAATGCGCTTGAATGAAAAAGTCATTTTTTCGATGACGGATCAAAACTGCTGCAATACGTCACTCTGCTGATTATGCCGTGATTCGCCGTTTCACCAAATCAGTAAATCGATTCAGCTTGATCCACTTCAAAGGCAGATTAATTTCAGGCACCGAAATAATTGGCTGCTTAAATACCAGAGCCGCATCACTGAAATCAATCTGCCCGGTGGTAAAAGTGAGATCTGCGCCACAAAAAAGCACCCATTTGGGTGCTTTTTTCATCATTTTCAGACTCTGTCGTTTACTGTTGCAGCTCTTTTTCGGTGAACAGATCGGCAAACAGTGCGGTACTGAGATAGCGTTCGCCGGAAGAGGGCAGAATCACCACGATATTTTTATTGGCGAAGGCTTCATCTTCCTGCAGCTTAAGGGCAGCCGCCACCGCTGCACCGGAAGAGATACCGGCCAGAATGCCTTCTTCTTCCATCAACTGACGCGCGGTGCTGATCGCTTCTTCATTGGTGATGGCCACCACGCGGTCAATCAGTTTCAGGTCAAGGTTGCCCGGAATAAAACCGGCACCGATGCCCTGAATCTTGTGCGGACCCGGTTTGATCTCTTCTCCCGCCAGCGCCTGTGCGATGACCGGGGAATCCGTAGGCTCAACGGCCACGGTGATCAAATCCTGCTTGCCTTTGGTGTTCTTGATGTAGCGGCTCACGCCGGTCAGCGTACCGCCGGTGCCCACGCCGGCAATGAAGACGTCTACGGCGCCGTCAGTGTCTTCCCAGATCTCCGGGCCAGTAGTCTTTTCGTGAATTTCCGGGTTGGCCGGGTTGCTGAACTGCTGCAGCAGCACATATTTGTCCGGATCGCTGGCAACAATCTCTTCTGCTTTAGCGATGGCGCCCTTCATGCCTTTTGGCCCTTCGGTCAGCACCAGATTGGCGCCCAGCGCTTTCAGCAGCTTGCGACGTTCAATCGACATGGTCTCAGGCATGGTCAGCGTCAGCTTGTAGCCGCGCGCAGCGGCGACATAGGCCAGCGCAATGCCGGTGTTGCCGCTGGTTGGCTCTACCAGCTCAACGCCCGGTTTCAGAATACCGCGTTTTTCTGCGTCCCAAATCATATTGGCACCGATACGGCATTTAACGCTGAAGCTCGGGTTACGCGACTCGACCTTAGCCAGAATGCGTCCATTACCGATGCGGTTCAGTCGAACCAGCGGCGTATGACCAATTGTCAGAGAGTTGTCTTCATAGATCTTACTCATAGCCCGTCCTTAACTGTATGAAATATTGGGAACCCTCAGAGCATACCTGTTCTGACCCCCGGCGGAAGGAAAGAAATCGTATATCTATATAGCCTGCAACCATAAGCCTGATGCAAAAATGCATAAGGCTTTTTGATGCATTATAGATGACGCGCATGCTGGCTGCGGTAGCGATCGACCCACATGGCGGTCGCGCCGCATACCGCGACCGGCATGATGGCGAGATTGAGGATCGGAATCATGGTGAACAGACTGACCAGCGCGCCAAACTGCATATTGGCGGTTTTATGCTGACGCAGCGCGTTACGCATCTGAGGAAAACTGACTTTGTGGTTGTCGAACGGATAGTCGCAATATTGTATCGATAGCATCCAGGCGCTAAACAGAAACCACAACACCGGCGCCACGGTCTGGCCAAAGCCGGGGATAAAATAGAGCAGCAGCAGGCCCAGTGCGCGCGGCAAATAGTAGCCGAGCTTCTGTAACTCGCGCTTCATGATGCGCGGGATGTCTTTCATCATGCCGAGCCAGCCACTGTCCAGTAGGGGTTTTCCGGTCAGACGTCCTTCCAGCTGCTCCGCCAGCAGGCCGCAAAACGGCGCGGCAATCCAGTTGGCGATGGTGGAGAAGAAATAGCTGAATACCAGCACAATCGAAATCACCGCCAGCGGCCACAGCAGATAGCTCAGCCACTGCAGCCAGTCCGGCACGTGCGACATCAGCTGTGGAATCCACTGGCCGAGGCGCTGAAACAGCCAGATAAACGCACCGCCCAGCAGCACAATGTTCACCAGCAGCGGGATGATGACGTAGCGGCGGATACCGGGCAGACGCACCAGTTTCCAGCCCTGGGCAAAATAATGAATACCATTCATGGATGAGACCGAATTCTCAGCGGGCATAGCGAGCCTTTCTCCTTTATGTAGCGGCGCCAACATCATAACCTGGCTTTTTATCGGTGACAGGCGCACTTTGCGCGAAAAAACAGCAAAAAAGCGTGGGGCAGCTATCTTATTTGTCAGAAAATACTGCACAGACTTGCACTTGTGTAGCTGGGCAAATACAGTTAGAGGATAAAGTTTGCCGTGGTGGCAAGGTATTGGAACAACAGAGAATACAATGATGCAGGATTTGCGTCTGATATTAATCGTTGTTGGCGCGATCGCCATAATAGCGCTGCTTCTTCACGGACTGTGGACCAGCCGTAAAGAGCGCTCTTCCGTGTTTCGCGATCGCCCGCACAAACGTCTGAAACAGCGTGAAGAAGCGGATGACGATGATCTGCTGAACAGCGAAGACGATGGCGTCGGCGAAGTACGCGTGCGTCGTCAGCGTGATGCCGAAGACGAGCCGCAGTTCGATGCGCCGGTCACCAAACCTGCTGCTCCGCGTGCGCCGGAACCGGTGCGTCAGCCATTCCCACGCCAGGAAACGCCGTTAAGCGGCGATCCGCTGCTGGACGATGAGCCGGTACGTCAGTCTGCACCTGCGCCACAACCGCAGGCGCCGGTAGCGCAGCCCGTGCCGCAGCCACAACCGATTCAGGCCGATCCGCTGCTGGATAATGAACCGCTGTCCGCCACCCAGCCGGCTCCGGAGTTTACCGCCGCCGAGCCGGAGGTTAAACAACCTGAACCTGCGCCTGTGCAGGAAGCTGCACCGCAGCCGCAGCCCGCTGCGCCGGGCAGTAAAAAAGAAGCGGTGCTGGTGTTGCACGTTGCCGCGCATGCCGGTGGCGCACTGAACGGTGAAGCGCTGCTGCAGGGCATTCTGCAGGCCGGCTTCCAGTTTGGTGAAATGAACATTTTCCATCGCCATCTCAGCCCGGCCGGCAGCGGTCCGGTGCTGTTCAGCCTGGCAAACATGGTTAAACCGGGTTCGTTCAATCCGGATGAAATGGGCGATTTCACCACGCCGGGCGTCTCGATCTTTATGATGGTGCCGTCCTACGGTGACGCCAATCAGAACTTTAAGCTGATGCTGCAATCGGCACAGCGCATCGCCGATGATGTCGGTGGCGTGGTGCTGGATGATGAGCGTCGCATGATGACACCACAAAAGCTGGAAACCTATAAAGCACGCATCCGCGAGGTTATTGGCTAAGCGCCGCCAGCAGTATCACCCTTTAACTAAATAACCCCCGCTTGCCGGGGGTTTTTTATCGGACGAGAGAATATGACATCGGTTCAGGAGCAGATCACCGCGCTGCGCACCACGTTACGCCACCACGAATACCTCTATCACGTGATGGATACGCCGGAAATCCCGGATGCAGAATATGACCGATTGATGCGCGAACTGCGTGAGCTGGAGAGCGCGCATCCCGATTTAATCACCCCGGATTCTCCCACCCAGCGCGTGGGCGCGGCACCGCTTGCCACCTTTGAACAGGTGCGCCACGAAGTGCCAATGCTGTCGCTCGATAACACCTTTGATGAAGCCGGATTTCTTGCCTTCAATAAGCGCGTGCAGGATCGCCTGAAAAGCACTGACGATCTCACCTATTGCTGCGAGCTGAAGCTGGATGGTCTGGCAGTAAGTTTACTATATGAAAACGGCCTGCTGGTGCGTGCCGCCACGCGCGGCGATGGCACTACCGGCGAAAACATTACGGCGAACGTGCGCACCATTCACGCCATTCCGCTGCGCCTGCACGGCGACAATATTCCGGCGCGGGTAGAAGTGCGCGGCGAAGTATTCATGACCGAAAGCGGCTTTGAGAAGCTGAATGAGGAAGCGCGACGCACCGGCGGCAAAGTGTTTGCCAACCCGCGTAATGCGGCAGCCGGCTCGCTGCGCCAGCTCGATCCGCGCATCACCGCGAAACGTCCGCTCACCTTCTTCTGCTACGGCTTTGGCCTGCTGGAGGGCGGCGAAATGCCTGCCAGCCACTGGCAGCGTCTGCAACAGTTTAAGGCCTGGGGATTACCGGTCAGCGATCGGATTCGCCTGGTGCACACCGCGGATGAAGTGCTGGCGTTTTATCGTCAGGTTGAGCAGGACCGTCCGTCACTCGGCTTTGATATTGACGGCGTGGTGATCAAAGTCGACTCGCAGGCGCTGCAGGAGCAGCTGGGCTTTGTGGCGCGCGCACCGCGCTGGGCGGTGGCATTCAAGTTCCCGGCGCAGGAGCAGATGACGATCGTGCGCGACGTTGAGTTTCAGGTCGGACGTACCGGCGCGATTACGCCGGTGGCGCGCCTCGAACCGGTGCAGGTCGCGGGCGTGATAGTCAGTAATGCGACGTTGCACAACGCCGATGAAATCGCCCGGCTGGGGCTGCGTATCGGTGACAAAGTGGTGATTCGTCGCGCCGGTGACGTGATTCCGCAGGTGGTCAACGTGGTGGAATCCGAACGTCCGGCGGATGCGCGCGAGATTGTGTTCCCCAGCCACTGTCCGGTGTGCGGCTCTGACGTAGAGCGTGTGGAAGGCGAAGCCGTAACGCGCTGTACCGGCGGGCTGATTTGCGGCGCGCAGCGTAAAGAAGCGCTGAAGCACTTTGTCTCACGCCGTGCGATGGACGTGGACGGCATGGGCGATAAAATCATCGACCAGCTGGTGGAAAAAGAGTACGTCAAAACCCCGGCCGACCTGTTCCGTCTCACCGCCGGCAAGCTGACCGGACTGGACCGCATGGGGCCGAAATCAGCGCAAAACGTGGTGGACGCGCTGGAAAAAGCCAAATTCACTACACTGCCGCGCTTCCTGTATGCGCTCGGCATCCGCGAAGTGGGCGAGGCGACGGCGGCCAACCTGGCGAACCACTTTGGTGAGCTGGAAAAGGTCATGAACGCTGACCTTGATGCGCTGATTGCGGTACAGGACGTCGGCAAAGTGGTGGCAGCGCACGTGCGCAACTTCATGGAAGAGGAGAGCAACCGTGAAGTGATCCGCCAGCTGACGGAGGAGGTGGGCGTGCACTGGCCGGCGGTGGTGGTGGTCAAAGCCGAAGAGATCGACAGCCCGTTCGCCGGAAAAACCGTGGTACTGACTGGCTCGCTGTCGCAGATGAACCGTGACGATGCCAAAGCGCGGCTGACGGCGCTGGGGGCCAAAGTCAGCGGCAGCGTATCGAAAAAAACCGATCTGCTGATCGCCGGTGAGGCCGCCGGTTCCAAGCTGGCAAAAGCGCAGGAGCTGGGGATTGCGGTGATCGATGAAGCCGAAATGATTCGCTTACTGGGCGCCTGAGATGGATAAGCAGCAGCTGGTTGAGATTGCCAATACCGCGATGCCGTTTGGCAAATACAAAGGGCGGATGCTGATCGATGTGCCGGAAGAGTATCTGCTGTGGTTTGCGCGTAAAAATGAGTTTCCTGCCGGCAAACTAGGTGAGCTGATGCAGCTGACGCTGGCGATCAAAATCGAAGGCTTACAGGGCTTGGTTAAACCGCTCAAGCGCAGTGAATAAGTGACAGGCCCGCAGTTGCGGGCCTGATGTTTTATGACTTCTGCGCTTCAATCTGCTGCTTCGCCAGCTTCTTCTCATTGCCGGCTTTATAGCGCTGGGCAATGAACGAGCACACCATCAGCTGGACCTGATGGAAGATCATCAGCGGCAGGACAATAATCCCCACTGCGCTGGCCGGGAACAGAATGTTAGCCATCGGCACACCGTTTGCCAGGCTCTTTTTCGAGCCGCAAAACAGCACCACAATCTCATCCGCACGGCTAAAGCCAAACAGCCGGGAAGCGCCAAGGTTGATCGCCAGTGCGACGAACAGAATCAGCAGGCTGCCAGCCAGAATCCACAGCAGGGTATCAACGCCAACGCGATGC
Organism: Pantoea sp. Ap-870; assembly: GCF_011752515.1. Taxonomy (NCBI): domain Bacteria; kingdom Pseudomonadati; phylum Pseudomonadota; class Gammaproteobacteria; order Enterobacterales; family Erwiniaceae; genus Pantoea; species Pantoea sp. Ap-870. The sequence goes on along the minus strand of NZ_VWXG01000008.1, from coordinate 2,564 downwards.
CAGATGCCGTTAACCACCGCTTCACTGAACGCCGAATAGACCACCAGCAGAATCGAGGTTTGATCGGTTTTGCCAATCAGGCTGCGATGCTTCTCCACCCAGCCACCAATCCAGCGGCGTGCCAGGTGGCCCAGCACAAAGGGCACCAGCAGCTGCAGCATGATTTTACCAATCTGCTCGAGGCCGTTACCCGGCGCATCGCTGTGCACATTCATCACCAGGTTAACCAGCAGCGGCGAAATAAAGACGCCCAGCAGACTGGAGGCGGAGGCGGCACACACCGCCGCGGCAACGTTACCGCCCGCCATGGAGGTGAAAGCAATCGCGGACTGCACCGTCGCCGGCAGGATACACAGGTAGAGGAAACCGGTGTAAATCTCCGCGCCGACGTTAACCGGATGCCACCACACCAGCAGCAGGCCAAGGATCGGGAAAATCACGAAGGTACTGCACATAATCCACAGATGCAGCCGCCAGTGGCTGCTGCCGGCGATGATCTTCTCACGCGACAGTTTGGCACCGTGCATGAAGAACAGCAGGGCGATGGCCGCGGTGGTCAGGTATTCGAAGAAATCGACAAACCCGCCTTTGGCCGGGAAGAAGCTGGCCAGCAGCACGGTGATGATGAGTTTGACCATCATCGGATCAAGTCGTAAAAAGCCCATTGTTACAATCCGGTTAAATGTAATAAATGATGCTGCTGATTGTGCGTCAGACGCGTTTAGAAATAAAATTGATTTATTGCATTAATCTATGAGCGTAATCGATGAATTACACCTTACGACAGCTGCGCACCTTTGTGGCGGTGGCGCAGCACGGCAGTTTCAGCCAGGCAGGGCAGGCGATTGGGCTGAGCCAGTCGGCGGTCAGTCACAGTATTAAAGAGCTGGAAGCGGAGATGGGCGTACGGCTGCTGGATCGCACCACGCGCGAGGTGTTACTAAGCGAAGCCGGACAGCAACTGGCAACGCGGCTGGAACGACTGCTGGAGGAGCTCAATACCACGCTGCTCGATGTGCGCAGCTATGGCGAGCAGCGCAGCGGCACGGTGCGCGTGGCGGCCAGCCAGACGCCCTCGGCGCATCTGATGCCGCAATGTCTGGCCAGCAGCCAGCTGCGTTACCCCGACATTCGGGTGATTCTGCACGACCGCGTGCAGCAGTGGGTATTGCAGAGCGTGCGCAATGCGGAAGTCGATTTTGGCATCGTCATCGGTCCGCTGCAGGATGCCGATTTTGATAGCGAGGAGATTCTGCAGGAGCCGTTTTTACTGTTGTGTCATCAGGATGATGCGCTGGCGCAGGTGCCGCAGGCCCAGTGGTCAATGCTGGCTGGTCGCGCTATGGTGCTGCAGGATTACGCGTCGGGCAGCCGATTGCTGGTCGATGCCGCATTGCAGCGGCTGGCGCTGAACGTACAGGTGGTGCAGGAGATTGGCCATCCGGCCACGCTTTATCCGATGGTGGAAGCGGGCATTGGCATCAGTATTTTACCGGCACTGGCGCTGCCGCTGCCGTCTGGTCGTAAGCTGACGGTGCGCCGGCTCTATCCGGAGATCAATCGCAGCCTGATGCTGATTAAACGCAAAAACCGGTCACTCACCCCGGCAGCGGAGGCTATCTGGCAGGAAGTGCGTCAGCAGGCGGCGCTGCTGACGCAGGATCGCGCGCTTAATCCGGCGTTTTAAACATAAACGTCAAGTTGGTTGCTGTCGGTTGGGCGGTTGATACCATCCGCTTTCACTGCAGTAACCTCCTGTTTCTCCTGCTTCTGCTCCGCTTTCTCCTTTTCCTGCTTCTGCAACTGCTGGATTTGCGCCTGCAGCAGCTGAATCTGCGCGTTAATCGTCTCCTGCTTATCCTTTCTTTGCTTCTCGGTCAGGCTTTTGTCCTTCGCGATGTCTTTCAGTTCATCGTTCAGACTGGCGATTTGTTTGGTCAGGCTGGCGATTTTCGAAGCGCTATCGCTACTGCCGGATGCGCTTCCGGATCCCGAAGTACTGCTGCTGCCAATATTGGTATTGGTCGAAATGGTGGTCATAACGTTCTCCTTGCAAATGTGCCCTTTCGTTATCGGAACGCAGCCGCTGCGGCTTGAGGGTGAGAGGTGTTAAATTTGCGAAAAGGTTTCGTCAGGAACGAGGGCGGAAGGGGATAGGGCGGGCACGGCCTCAGGCAGAGCGGGTTCTTCCTTAACAGATGAAGCGGAAAAGCGCCCTGAGAATGTAAGCGCGGTCAGATAAGGCAACCGCAAGTCGCACATTATTTGTAGCGGCGCGATTCATCGCGCAATAAATTGCGCCGCTACCAAACGTGCAACCGTGGTTGAATGCAGTTGCAGCTTAGCTGGTAGCCAGGGAAGTGGGATGTGAAGAAACGAAAAAAGCGCCCAAAGGGCGCTCTTTTCTGAATTTGGTGGGTCGTGCAGGATATGCCTAGGCCCATCCGGGGCCTCGCCCTGCGGGTGATGCTGGCGCATCAGCCTGAATCGCTCCCGGCGATTCAGTCGAACCTGCAGCAGGTTCTCATCCTGCACGTTCAGCATCGGCACACAGAAACGAAAAA
>NZ_VWXG01000007.1:0-235142 GCF_011752515.1 Pantoea sp. Ap-870 | reverse complement strand
GGCGAAACACCTGAAATCAGCGACGGTCTGATATCAGTACAGAATCGGTGGAGCGGTAGTTCAGTTGGTTAGAATACCTGCCTGTCACGCAGGGGGTCGCGGGTTCGAGCCCCGTCCGTTCCGCCACCCTAATTAGGGGCGTAGTTCAATTGGTAGAGCACCGGTCTCCAAAACCGGGTGTTGGGGGTTCGAGTCCCTCCGCCCCTGCCAGAAAATAATCCTTTGCTTCGGCAAAGGATTTTTTTTTGCCTGAAATTCGGCGCAGGCAAGAGCCTGAGTTTCATTTCTTCCACTCAAACTCCCTCAATTATTGCTTCAGTGAGTCAGGACCGGATATTTAAGCAGCTGACGAATGTGTGCCTGTTGATCGCTATTCTGCAGCCATACCGCATATAACGGTCGCACTGCGACAGGTGTGTCTGGAATAACCATCAAATCACTGTAAATGCCGTGCCAGAAATCAGGTAAAAAAGCGCAGGCTCCCGTGGTATGCAGCAATTCGCGGGTCACATGTGCTGAAGTGGTAGTTAATACCGGTACGTCATCACTGGAAAGATAACTTTCATGCTGATGGAAATCCGCGCCCCACTCGAGTTTGATGTAATCATATTTTTCACGCTTTTCAGTTTTGCGTGCACGAAAGAGCGCGAGTGAAATATGACCGATCTGCTGACTGGTGAGTTCATCCATTTTTGGCGCTTCGGTGGTGATCAGCAGATCAAGCTGGCGCTCATGTAACTGCTTGACCAGCAAATGGCGCTGAGCAATACGTGCTTCCAGATGCAGGCTCTCCCGGTTCTCGTATAGCGTCTGCAGCCAGGGCGTAAGATACGCTTCCCAGAGCGATGCACTGGCACCGATTGATAGCTCATGGTGCTGCTGGGTATGCGAAACCTCCTTCTTTGCCATCAGCCAGGTACTCATCAGGCTCTCAGCGTAGGGCAATAAGCGCTCGCCTGCTGAAGTCAGCCGGATATTATTGCGGTGACGGGTAAAAAGATTAACGCCCAGCTGATTTTCCAGCTGACGGATGCGAAAACTAACGGCAGATTGCGTGAGGTAAAGCGCTTCAGCAGCACGCCCGAAATGACGCGTTCTGCTCACTTCGAGGAAAGTTTTCAGTAATTCCGTATCCACAGCATTCTCCCAAAAAATGTTTGTCGTACTGATTTAAATGTTTTGTTTTACACTCTGTCAAGCCTATCTAATACTCCGCGCCATAAATAGCACGGCCATATGAGAATCAGGAGCGTGTAAGATGGCGGACAGCTTCGCAACAACTAATCGTTTCTTTGATAACAAACATTACCCTCGTGGTTTTTCGCGTCATGGTGACTTCACCATTAAAGAAGCTCAGCTTCTGGAACGCCACGGATACGCTTTCAACGAACTGGATCTCGCTAAGCGCGATCCGGAGACCGAAGAAGAGCGTCTGTTTATTGAAGTCTGTCGTGGTCTGCGTGAGCCGCAGACTGAGGCTGAACGTGTCTGGTCAAAATACACTGCACGTATCAAGCGTCCGAAACGTTTTCATACCTTGTCCGGCGGTAAACCGCAGATGGACACGGTGGAAGACTTCAGCGATAGCGACGATTAACATGACGGGGCTGATTTCAGCCCCGTTGTCATTCCAGGCTTTTATGCAGGTAAATCAGTAAACGATCGATACTGCGATATCCCACCGCCTCCTGCAGATGCTGACGCGTAATCTGCCGTTCACCCGCTAAATCTGCGATGGTTCTCGCCACCTTTAAGATGCGCTGCCATGCACGCACCGATAATCCCAGTGCATTCAGGATCTCCTCCAGCCATTCCGCGTCCTGCTGCTGTAACACACAATCACGGGCGATCTCCGGATTCGACAGCTGCGCATTCACTTTGCCCGCGCGTGCCATCTGTATCGCCCGGGCGGCCAGTACACGTGCGCGCACCTGCGCGCTGGTTTCGCTGTGCTGCTGCTTCTGGCTGAGCGAGCCGCCCGGTAGCAGCGGAATCTCCAGCGACAGGTCGAAGCGATCCAGAAACGGGCCAGACAGCCGGCTGAGATAGCGCAGCACCTGCTGCGGCGTGCAGCGATTATGATTCCCCTGATAATGGCCCGTCGGGCTGGGATTCATTGCACCAATCAGCTGAAAGCGTGCAGGGAAAGTGACTTTGGCGCGGGAACGGGAAATGGCGATTTCTCCGGACTCAATCGGCTCGCGTAACGCATCCAGTGCTTTGCGCTCAAACTCGGGCAGTTCATCAAGAAACAGCACCCCATTGTGCGCCAGCGAAATTTCGCCCGGCCGCGGTAGTGATCCTCCGCCGACCAGCGCATACAACGATGCGCTGTGATGAGGCGCTCTGAACGGCCGTTTACGCCACTGATGATGTAGCGTACCGCTGCTGACCAGGCTGGCAATTGCGGCGCACTCCAGCGCTTCCTGGTCGTCCAGCGGCGGCATAATGCCGGGCAATCGGGTTGCCAGCATGGTCTTACCGGTGCCGGGCGGGCCCAGCAGCAACAGGTTATGGCCACCGGCGGCGGTAATTTCCAGCGCGCGCCGTCCCTGCTGCTGGCCAATAATATCGCTCAGGTCCTGTTGCTCGTGCGGCACCGTTTCAGGCTGGTAATGGGCGACCGTCAGCGCCGTCTGGTTATGCAGGAAAGCGCAGATCTCCACCAGATGCTTGCCCACCAGCGTTTCACCCTGTTGTATCAGGCCGACATCCTGTTGATTCTGCTCCGCTAAGACCATCTGACGCCCGGCCTGCAGTGCCGCCATGGCAGCAGGAATCGCGGCCTGAACGCCACACAGCGCGCCGTTTAGCGCCAGCTCACCCAGGAACTCATAATGGGCCAGCTTATCGCCTGGCAGCTGCTCTGAGGCCGCGAGAATGGCGATAGCGATCGGCAGGTCGTAGCGCCCACCCTCTTTAGGTAAATCTGCTGGCGCGAGATTAATGGTGACGCGCTTCGCCGGAAAGGTGAAACCGCTATTGATAATGGCGCTGCGCACGCGTTCGCGGGCTTCTTTGACGGTGGTTTCCGGCAGACCTACCAGCGTCAATGCTGGCAGACCATTGCTGATATGCACTTCAATCGTCACCAGTGGAGCCTGCACTCCGAGCGCCGCGCGTGTTAATACTTTCGATAAAGACATAACCGCTCCTTGTTGCCTTTATCCTTGCTGAAAAAAATCCACACGGCGATCGCTGAAACTATCATCCCGAAGCGGTATTCAGGAAAATCGCTGCGCTTTTCATCCTGTTCATTAATTTTCGCAGCCAGATCGCAAAAGCAAAATAACGGTTGCGTCGCGGGCGTAATGAATAATTATCACAAATGCGAATAACCTTTTACTTACAAAGCGATAACGCACGTCAGCTGCGCGCGTCATAAAATTTTCCGATGAAAATTATTGTAAATCCCCTGCTAACTATGGTAACTCTGTAGGTATTACTTCGAACTAACGAAAAAACAGACGACACATGAAAGCCCTTCTACAAGTGATTAGCCTAGTCGTGATTAGCGTGGTGGTGATTATTAACCCACCGTGCGGGGCTACGCTTGGAGAAAGAAAGGCTTAAAAATCAAGCCTGGAATTCGAAAAACCCCCGCACCGTAAGGTCCGGGGGTTTTTTTTCGACCAGACGAAATATCAGCGAATCAGCGAGGAACAGATTATGAGCAGTAGCATAAAATTCTGTTGTTCCAGCAGGAATACAGGAGAATAACCATGACAGGTGCACAGTGGGTAGTTCAGGCTTTACGCGCGCAGGGTGTCGACACAGTGTTTGGTTATCCTGGCGGAGCAATCATGCCAGTGTACGATGCGCTCTACGATGGCGGCGTGGAACATCTACTGTGTCGTCATGAACAAGGTGCGGTGATGGCAGCGATCGGTTATGCGCGTGCGACCGGCAAAACCGGGGTTTGCATCGCGACTTCCGGACCGGGCGCCACCAACCTGATCACCGGGCTGGCCGATGCGATGATGGATTCCGTTCCGGTTGTCGCCATCACCGGGCAGGTCTCTTCAGCGTTTATCGGTACCGACGCCTTTCAGGAGATCGACGTTCTTGGCCTGTCATTAGCCTGCACTAAACACAGCTTCCTCGTTGAATCGCTTGATGATTTACCCTCGGTGATGGCGGAAGCTTTCGCCATCGCGCAGTCCGGCCGTCCGGGACCGGTGCTGGTCGACATTCCCAAAGATATTCAGATTGCCAGCGGTGACCTGACGCCGCACCTGCTGCCGGTTGAAGAGGCACTGAGCCATTCACCGCAGCACATTGCCGAAGCGCGCGCGCTGATGGCGCAGGCGCAAAAACCGATGCTGTATATCGGCGGCGGTGTTGGCATGGCGCAGGCCGTCCCGGCGCTGCGGGCTATGGCGCAGGAGACCGGCATCCCGATGGTTTCTACCCTGAAAGGCCTGGGCAGCGCCGAAGCCAGCAGCGATCTCTATCTCGGTATGCTCGGCATGCACGGCACCAAAGCGGCCAACCTGGCGGTGCAATCCTGTGATTTGCTGATTGCCGTCGGCGCACGTTTCGACGACCGCGTCACCGGTAAGCTGGATACCTTCGCGCCGCACGCCAGCGTCATTCATATTGATGTCGATCCGGCGGAATTAAACAAACTGCGTCGCGCTCACGTTTCACTGCAGGGCGACCTCAACCAGGTGTTGCCGGCGCTGAGCATGCCGCTGCAGATCGACGGCTGGCGTACTGAAGTTAAAGCGATGAACGCGGAGTTCGCGTGGCGTTACGACCATCCCGGCGAGGCGATCTACGCGCCGCTGCTGCTGAAGCAATTGTCAGATCGTAAACCTGACAGCGCGGTGGTAACCACCGACGTTGGCCAGCACCAGATGTGGGCGGCGCAGCACATGCGCTTCAGCGCGCCGGAAAACTTCATCACCTCCAGCGGTCTGGGCACCATGGGCTTTGGGCTGCCGGCTGCGGTAGGTGCGCAGGTTGCCCGTCCGGATGACACCGTTATCTGCGTGTCCGGTGACGGCTCAATCATGATGAATATTCAGGAGCTGGGCACCATCAAGCGTAAGCAGCTGCCGGTAAAAATCCTGCTGCTGGATAACCAGCGTCTTGGCATGGTTCGCCAGTGGCAGCAGCTGTTCTTTGATGGTCGCTACAGCGAAACCATCCTCACCGATAACCCCGATTTCCTCACGCTGGCCAGCGCCTTTGATATTCCGGGCCAGCGCATTAGCCGTAAAGATCAGGTCGACGCCGCGATTGATGCTCTGCTGAACAGTGAAGGTCCTTACTTCCTGCATGTTGCGATTGATGAGCATGAAAACGTCTGGCCACTGGTACCGCCGGGTGCCAGCAACGCAAACATGATGGAGAAAACCGTATGAACCAGCATCAATTGTCTATCGAAGCCCGCTTTCGCCCTGAAATATTGGAGCGCATTTTGCGCGTCGTGCGTCACCGTGGCTTCCAGGTCTGCGCGATGAATATGGCGTCCGCCGTCAATGCGGAGAACATTAATATCGAAATGACCGTTGCCAGCCAGCGCTCTGTCGATTTACTGTCTTCGCAGTTAAGCAAACTTATGGATGTCGCCTGTGTCGAGATCCAGCAACAGACAACACAACAAATCCGCGCTTAGTCGCCAAAGGAAACAACAATGAGTACAAAGAAAGCAGACTTTATCTGGTTCAATGGAGAGATGGTTAAGTGGGAAGACGCTAAGGTTAGCGTTATGTCTCACGCACTGCATTACGGCACCTCTGTGTTCGAAGGCGTTCGCTGCTACGACTCACACAAAGGTCCGGTGGTGTTCCGTCACCGTGAACACATGCAGCGTCTGCACGACTCCGCCAAAATTTACCGTTTCCCGATCAAAGCCAGCGTGGATGAGTTGATGGAAGCGTGCCGCGAAGTTATCCGCGTCAATAAACTGAAGAGTGCCTATATTCGTCCGCTGGCCTTTGTCGGCGACGTGGGTCTCGGCGTTAACCCGCCAGACGGCTTCACCACCGATGTGATCATCGCTGCGTTCCCGTGGGGGGCTTACCTGGGCGCCGAAGCGCTGGAGCAGGGCATCAACGCCATGGTTTCTTCCTGGAATCGCGTGGCGCCAAACACCCTGCCAACCGCGGCGAAAGCGGGCGGTAACTATCTCTCTTCCCTGCTGGTTGGCAGCGAAGCGCGCCGCCACGGCTATCAGGAAGGTATCGCGCTGGATACCCAGGGTTATATCTCCGAAGGTGCTGGCGAAAACCTGTTTGAAGTGAAAGACGGCATCCTGTTCACCCCGCCGTTCACCTCTTCGGCGCTGCCGGGCATCACCCGCGATGCAATCATCAAGCTGGCGAAGGATCTCGGTATCGAAGTGCGCGAGCAGGTGCTGTCACGCGAATCACTGTACCTGGCGGATGAAGTGTTCATGTCCGGTACTGCCGCAGAAATCACGCCGGTACGCAGCGTGGACGGCATCCAGGTGGGTCAGGGCAAACGCGGTCCGGTGACCACCAAAATCCAGCAGGCGTTCTTTGGCCTGTTCACGGGCGAGACCGAAGACAAGTATGGCTGGCTGGATCAGGTGAATCCATAACAAGACAGTAACGCGGGTGCAGCAGCGTCCGCGTCATTTTTCAGACTGGAGTAAATAGAGCATGCCTAAGTACCGTTCCGCCACCACCACCCATGGCCGTAACATGGCGGGTGCACGAGCCCTGTGGCGCGCCACAGGAATGACCGACGACGATTTCGGTAAGCCGATTATCGCCGTGGTTAACTCCTTCACCCAATTCGTACCGGGCCACGTGCACCTGCGCGATCTTGGCAAACTGGTTGCTGAGCAAATCGAAGCCGCGGGTGGTGTAGCCAAAGAGTTCAACACCATCGCGGTGGATGACGGTATCGCCATGGGTCATGGCGGCATGCTGTATTCACTGCCTTCACGCGAGCTGATTGCCGACTCCGTGGAATATATGGTGAACGCCCACTGCGCCGACGCCATGGTGTGTATCTCCAACTGCGACAAAATCACCCCCGGCATGCTGATGGCCTCGCTGCGCCTCAACATTCCGGTGATCTTTGTCTCCGGCGGTCCGATGGAAGCCGGTAAAACCAAGCTGTCAGACAAAATCATCAAGCTGGATCTGGTGGACGCGATGATTCAGGGGGCGAACCCGAACGTCAGCGATGCCGACAGCGAGCAGATTGAGCGTTCCGCCTGCCCGACCTGCGGCTCGTGCTCCGGCATGTTCACCGCCAACTCCATGAACTGTCTGACCGAAGCGCTGGGCCTGTCGCAGCCGGGCAACGGCTCGCTGCTGGCAACCCACGCCGATCGTAAAGATCTGTTCATCAACGCCGGCAAGCGCATCGTTAACCTGACCAAACAGTACTACGAGCAGGATGATGCGCGCGTGCTGCCGCGTAACATCGCCAGCAAAGCCGCGTTCGAAAACGCCATGACGCTGGATATCGCCATGGGCGGTTCCACCAATACCGTGCTGCACCTGCTGGCCGCCGCGCAGGAAGGCGAGATCGATTTCAACATTTCCGACATCGATCGCCTGTCACGCAAAGTGCCGCACCTGTGCAAAGTGGCGCCGAGCACACAGAAATATCATATGGAAGATGTGCACCGCGCGGGCGGGGTAATCGGTATTCTTGGCGAGCTGGATCGTGCCGGCCTGCTGCACACCGACGTGCGCAACGTGCTGGGTCTCAACCTGCGCGAAACCCTCGATCAGTACGACATCATGCTGACCAAAGACGAAGCGGTGAAGAAGATGTTCCGCGCCGGCCCGGCGGGCATCCGTACTACCCAGGCGTTCTCACAGGACTGCCGCTGGGATACGCTGGATGACGATCGTCAGGAAGGCTGTATCCGCACGCGCGAACACGCATTCTCTCAGGATGGCGGTCTGGCAGTGCTGTACGGCAACATGGCGGAAGATGGCTGCATCGTGAAAACCGCCGGCGTCGACAAAGAGATCCTCACCTTTAAAGGTCCGGCAAAAGTGTATGAAAGCCAGGACGATGCGGTGGAAGCGATTCTCGGCGGCAAAGTGGTCGCCGGTGACGTGGTGGTGATCCGCTACGAAGGGCCGAAAGGCGGTCCGGGCATGCAGGAAATGCTGTATCCGACCACTTATCTGAAATCGATGGGCCTTGGCAAAAGCTGTGCGCTGATCACTGACGGACGCTTCTCGGGCGGCACCTCGGGCCTCTCCATTGGCCACGCATCGCCGGAAGCGGCGAACGGCGGCACCATCGCGCTGGTTAAAGATGGCGACATCATTGAAATCGATATCCCGAATCGTGGCATTAAGCTGGCGGTACCGGATAACGAACTGCATGCCCGTCGTGAAGAAGAGGAAGCGCGTGGCGAAGCGGCTTACACGCCGCACGGTCGCGTGCGTCAGGTCTCCTTCGCACTGCGTGCTTATGCATCGCTCGCCACCAGCGCTGACAAGGGCGCGGTGCGCGATAAGTCTAAGCTGGGGGGCTAATCTCTGATGGCTGAGTCTCAACCGCTTTCCGCGTCGCCCAATGGCGCGGAGTATCTGCGCGCGGTGCTGCGTGCGCCTGTGTACGAAATTGCCCAGGTGACGCCGCTGCAAAAAATGGAAAAAATTTCGTCGCGTCTTGGCAACACCATTCTGGTGAAGCGCGAAGATCGCCAGCCGGTGCACAGCTTCAAGCTGCGCGGTGCCTACGCCATGATCGCCGGGCTGACGGAAGAGCAGAAAGCGCGCGGCGTGGTTACTGCTTCGGCGGGTAACCACGCGCAGGGCGTGGCGCTCTCGGCCAGCACGCTCGGCATCAGGTCACTGATTGTGATGCCAGTGGCGACGGCGGACATCAAGGTTGATGCAGTGCGCGCGTTTGGCGGTGAGGCTTACCTGTTTGGCGCCAATTTTGACGAGGCAAAAGCCAAAGCGATTGAGCTGGCGGAGCAGCAGGGTTACACCTTCGTGCCGCCGTTTGATCATCCGGCGGTGATTGCCGGTCAGGGCACGCTGGCGATGGAGCTGTTGCAGCAGGATGCGCATCTCGATCGCGTGTTTGTGCCGGTAGGTGGCGGCGGCTTAGCGGCGGGTGTGGCGGTACTGATTAAACAGCTGATGCCGCAAATCAAGGTTATCGCGGTCGAGTCGCAGGACTCTGCCTGCCTGAAGGCGGCGCTTGATGCTGGCGAGCCGGTGGATTTGCCGCGCGTCGGGCTGTTTGCCGAAGGCGTGGCGGTCAAGCGTATCGGCAGCGAAACCTTCCGCCTGTGCAAAGAATACCTCGACGACATCATCACCGTGGACAGCGATGCCATCTGCGCAGCGATGAAGGATTTGTTCGAGGATGTGCGAGCGGTGGCAGAGCCTTCCGGCGCGCTGGCGCTGGCGGGCATGAAGAAGTACATCCAGCAACACGACATCAAAGGCGAGCGGCTGGCGCACGTGCTGTCGGGCGCCAACGTCAACTTCCACGGTCTGCGCTATGTCTCTGAGCGCTGTGAACTGGGTGAACAGCGTGAAGCGCTGCTGGCGGTGACCATTCCTGAGCAACAGGGCAGCTTCCTGCGTTTCTGCCAGACGCTGGGCGGCCGCGCGGTAACCGAGTTCAACTACCGTTATGCCGATGCCGACAATGCCTGCATCTTCGTTGGCGTGCGTTTAACGCGCGGCCTTGAAGAGCGCAGCGAAATCATCAGCCAGCTGGCTGAAGGCGGCTATCAGGTGGTGGATTTGTCGGACGACGAGATGGCGAAGCTGCACGTGCGCTACATGGTGGGCGGACGCCCGTCAAAACCGCTGCGCGAACGGCTGTTCAGCTTCGAATTCCCGGAAGCGCCGGGCGCGCTGCTGAAGTTCCTGCAGACGCTGGGCGCGCACTGGAACATTTCGCTGTTCCACTATCGCAGCCACGGCACCGATTTTGGTCGCGTGCTGGCGGCGTTCGAGATCAACGACAAAGAGCCGGATTTCGACACTCACCTCAACGCACTCGGCTATGAGTGGCACGACGAGGCCAGTAATCCGGCGTTTCGCTTCTTCCTCGCCGGCTAAACTACAGCAGGTGCCAGAAAGCATTGATCAGCGGCTCCCCGAGCCGCTTTTTTTGTACGCATACGCCGAGCTCCAGCGGCGCCACCGACTCGACATTTTCCAGCGTCAGCACGCGATTGCGCACCGGTTCCGGACTGTTTTCCAGCACCACATCCGGCAGCAGCGCGATGCCGCAGCCGAGCGCCACCATCGACACAATCGCCTCATGGCCAGACACCGTGGCGTAAATCTGCGGGTTGGCAATGCGATGGCGGCGAAACCATAAATCAATACCGCGCCGCGCCGGCCCCTGATCCGGCAGGATAAAGGGAATCTGCGACCAGTCCGGCTGTTCCTGCGTCGCCTGGCTGCGCACCGGGCAGGGCAGCGCCGGGGCGATCAGCACCAGCGGGATCAAACCCAGTGGTGTAAAATCGATGCTGGCGGGCAGCGACTCCGGCCGGCCGGCGATGGCCAGATCCGCTTCGCCGGACTGCACCATTTCAATGGCATCGGCAGCGTCGCCGGTGGTGAGTTTGATCTCCACCTGCGGATGCTCCGCGCGAAAGCGGTCGAGAATCGGCGGCAGATGGCTGTAGGCGGCGGTTACCGAGCAGAACAGGCGCAGCTCGCCGCTCAGCGACGGACCGTTCAGGTCCATGACATGGCGCAGCTGCTGATACTGCAGCAGGGTCTGCTGAGCGAACTGACGCAGCCGCTCGCCGGCTTCGGTCAGCGTCACGGTGCGGTTGTCGCGCAGGAACAGCGCGTGTCCGACATCCTCTTCCAGCCGCTGGATCTGGCGTGACAATGTCGACGGGCTGACGTGCATGGCGCGCGCGGTGCGGCCAAAGTGGCAGCTTTCCGCCAGGTGAAGAAACAGTTTCAGGTCTCGTAAATCCATGCGCGTTTTGCCCTCAGCGTGATGTTGCAAATTCTGCAATGTGACGTTGTTAATATATCAATTTAAGCAACAGATTTCCTGTCATATGATGGGGTCATTCGCGGCGCTAAATCCGGCACCGTTACTGAACAAAAGCAAACACAACATCTGAGCGGAGTACCCATGGCTAACTACTTCAACACATTGAATCTGCGCAATCAGTTAGCGCAGTTAGGCAAATGTCGCTTCATGTCGCGCGATGAATTCGCGGATGGCGCTAGCTTCCTGAAAGGTAAGAAAGTGGTCATCGTCGGCTGCGGCGCGCAGGGCCTGAACCAGGGTCTGAACATGCGTGACTCTGGCCTCGATGTGTCTTACGCACTGCGCGCTGAAGCCATTGCTGAGAAGCGTGCGTCGTTCCGTAAAGCCACCGAAAACGGTTTTAAAGTGGGTACTTACGAAGAGCTGATCCCGCAGGCGGATCTGGTGGTTAACCTGACGCCAGACAAGCAGCACTCTGCCGTTGTGCAGGCCGTTCAGCCGCTGATGAAAGACGGTGCCGCGCTGGGTTACTCTCACGGTTTCAACATCGTCGAAGTGGGCGAGACCATCCGTAAAGACATCACCGTGGTGATGGTGGCACCGAAGTGCCCGGGTACCGAAGTGCGTGAAGAGTACAAACGTGGCTTCGGCGTTCCAACGCTGATCGCTGTTCACCCGGAAAACGATCCAAAAGGCGAAGGCATGGCGATTGCCAAAGCCTGGGCTGCAGCCACCGGCGGCGACCGTGCAGGCGTGCTGGAATCGTCCTTCGTGGCAGAAGTCAAATCAGACCTGATGGGCGAGCAGACCATTCTGTGCGGTATGCTGCAGGCCGGTTCACTGCTGTGCTTCGACAAGCTGGTGGCTGAAGGTCACGACGCGGCGTACACCGAGAAACTGATTCAGTTCGGCTGGGAAACCATCACCGAATCGCTGAAGTTTGGCGGCATCACGCTGATGATGGATCGTCTGTCTAATCCGGCAAAAATCCGTGCTTACGCGCTGTCTGAGCAGCTGAAAACCATCATGGCACCGCTGTTCCAGAAGCACATGGATGACATCATCTCGGGTGAATTCTCTTCCGGTATGATGGCTGACTGGGCGAACGACGACAAAAACCTGCTGACCTGGCGTGAAGAGACCGGTAAAACCGCGTTCGAAAATGCCCCGCAGTTCGAAGGCAAAATCGACGAGCAGGAGTACTATGACAAAGGCGTGGTCATGGTCGCGATGGTGAAAGCGGGCGTTGAGCTGGCATTCGAAACCATGGTTGACGCGGGCATCATCGAAGAGTCGGCTTACTATGAATCGCTGCACGAGCTGCCGCTGATTGCCAACACCATCGCCCGTAAGCGTCTGTATGAAATGAACGTGGTAATTTCCGATACCGCAGAATACGGTAACTACCTGTTCTCCTTCGCAGCCGTTCCGCTGCTGAAAGAGTTCATGACCACGCTGCAGCCTGGCGATCTGGGCAAAGCGGTGGAAGGCACGCAGGTGGATAACGCGCAGCTGCGCGACGTGAACGAAGCGATCCGCCAGCATCCAATCGAAGCCGTTGGCCGCAAACTGCGTGGCTATATGACCGACATGAAACGCATCGCCGTCGCGGGCTAAGGCACGCGAGACACAGTTTTCAGCCCAATCAAACCCCGGCTTGCCGGGGTTTTTTTATACCTTATGTCTGGGGGCAGAAGGGTTTTTTCACCCTCACCCTGGCCCTCTCCCGCTGGCGGGAGAGGGAACCGTTCGGTGCGGGCTGATGTTTCTGCACTTATCCATCAACACCGCGCGGATACTCCCTCTCCCGTTTACGGGAGAGGGCCGGGGTGAGGGCCAGGGTGAGGGGACACACCGCACCATCCCCACACCGCCAATAAAAAACCCGGCCGGAGCCGGGTTCTGTCAACACGCAATCAATCACACCGCTTCGTACAGCGTCTGATGGCGTGTCTCTTTACAGGCGATCAGCGCGATCAGCGTCAGCACTGCCATGGAGGCCAGATAGAAGCCCACCGCCTGCAAGCCGTAGTTCGCATTCAGCCAGGTCGCAATATAAGGCGCTACCGAGGCACCAAGTATTGACGACAGGTTGTAAGAGAACGACGCACCGGTATAACGAACTTCGGTCGGGAACAGTTCTGGCAGCAGCGCGCCCATCGGGCCGAATGTCAGACCCATAATACTCAGGCCGAGCAGCAGGAAGCCCATCACCAGAATCTGCGAGCCGGAGCCGAGCAGCAGCGGGAACATCAGCGCAAAGGCGATGATCATCAGCGTAATGGTGAT
Source organism: Pantoea sp. Ap-870 (assembly GCF_011752515.1). NCBI lineage: Bacteria > Pseudomonadati > Pseudomonadota > Gammaproteobacteria > Enterobacterales > Erwiniaceae > Pantoea > Pantoea sp. Ap-870. The sequence goes on along the minus strand of NZ_VWXG01000007.1, from coordinate 221,915 downwards.
CATCGTTTTGCGACGGCCAAAACGGTCCGCCAGCAGGCCGGCAATCGGCACCATCACGCCAAAACCGATGACCGCCACCATCAGCATCCACAGGAAGCTGTTGCGCGAATAACCGAGGCCGACCGGCGCCGGCGCGGTGCCGTAGCTCATCGAATACACCGTCATAATGTAGAACAGCGTGTAGGTCGCCAGCATGATAAACGTGCCGAGAATGGTCGCGGTCATATGCTTGCTCAGCAGCGTACCGATGGGGATCCGCACCTGCTTCTTCTCTTTCTGCACTTTGGCAAATACCGGGCTCTCATGCAGCGATACGCGCACATACAGACCGATAATCACCAGCACCGCAGAGAGCACAAACGGCACGCGCCAGCCCCAGTTCATGAACTGCTCATCGGTCAGCAGCCACGAGAGCAGCAGGAACGTGCCGTTGGCAAAGAAGAAGCCAATCGGTGCGCCCAGCTGCGGGAACGAGCCGTACAGCGCACGTTTCTTCGCCGGGGCGTTCTCGGTGGCCAGCAGCGCCGCGCCGCCCCATTCGCCGCCCAGTCCCAGGCCCTGACCAAAACGCGCCAGCGCCAGCAGCAGCGGTGCCGCCACGCCAATGGTCTGATAACCCGGCAGCAGGCCGATCAGTACGGTAGAAACGCCCATGGTCAGCAGCGAGGCAACCAGTGTCGCTTTACGGCCCACGCGGTCGCCAAAGTGACCAAACAGCGCGGAGCCAATAGGGCGCGCAACAAAGGCGATAGCGAAGGTGGCCAGCGACTGCAGTGTGGCAACCGTAGCATCACCCTGCGGGAAGAAGATATGCGGAAAAACGATTACCGCGGCGGTGGCATAGATATAAAAATCGAAGAATTCGATCGCAGTGCCAACCAGCGAGGCAACTACCACTTTACTGCGTGAGTTAACCGGTGTGCCGTCGTGTGGTTGGTCGGGTGTTTCGGAGATGGAGGCTTGCATAACTGTTTCTTAATTGTAAATGTAAACAAAGAATCTTACGCACCTGTTTTGCCGCATTCAATGACGAAAAACCGCGTCACACCGGGCTTTGGCGGCGAAAAAGAGGATAATTTCTGAGTTACGGCAATCGGCGGCGGATGGGAAGGGGAAGCGCGGCTTTTCTGGCGTGATTCTCTGCAAAAGGGCCAAATAAAAGTGACCCTTTAGCGTTTCCTGCTGGTTTTTGCTGCTTTAGTAGCCAGCAGGAAACATTTTTTGCTGTTGCGGCAAATGTAACTGAATTGTCGCGTTAGGCAGAGTGGTGCGGCTGCGACATCTCGGGATCATCCTTGTATTTTGCGGTGGCGATCCACGCGGCGCAGAACAGCGTCAGACGCGCGAAAAAGTAGAAGAAGGCCATCAGCCCCAGCACCGATCCAAAGGCGGCACCGGAGGGCGACGTCGCCAGCTTCGGCAGCGTCAGCGTCATAACAAACTTGATCACCTCAAACCCAATCGCCGCCAGCAGTGTTCCGCGCAGCAGCGCTTTTTTGCGCGGCTTATGGCGCGGCAGGATCCAGAAAATCCACAGGAACAGCAGATAGTTGGCGAAGATGGAGATCGACAGCGCGATGATGGTCATCGCCGGCCGCAGCCACTCAATATCGCCCAGCCCCAGCGCATTCACGATCGCCGCCTGCGCTGCGCCGGCAATCGAGGTCAGCGACAGCGTAATCACCAGCGCCAGCATCAGACCCAGCAGCGAAACCAGGTCGCGCAGATACTTCTTCCACCACTTTTCCTGGTCATCGGGCGTGCGTTCCCATACGTCACGCGACTGGGCGCGCACCGCTTCGCGCAGGTTACCCATCCAGTTAATGCCGGAGTAGAGCGCCAGCAGCAAACCGGTCAGGCCCACGGTCGCGCGCTGCTGAATCGCGGTATTCACGGTATTTTTCAGCGTGGTGGCCAGCGTCGGGTCGCTGATGCTGTTAACGATTTTGTTGATCAACTCAGAAAGCAGGTCCTGATTGGACGCCAGCACAAAGCCGACCGCCGCAAAGGAGACCATCAAAATCGGTATCAGCGAAAGGAACGAAAAATAGGTGATCGCCGCGCCAAACTGGCTGCCGAGGCGATCGTTAAAGCGTTCCAGCGCGCGCAGAAAGTGCGCCACCGCCGGGATCGCCTGGAACCAGGCGGCAAAGCGTGAGACGCGCCTGATTGAGCCATCTACGGTTTTGTTCCCGGTTTTGATATCAATCAGCGGCTTAGCTTCAGCCGCTGAGGCTTTTGTGGTTTTGTCCGTCATAGACCTTCTGCATCCTGTTCACAGCGAAAATAAAATTATAGCCTGCCCGTTCAGGTCACGTATTCCTGCAGCACCTGACTCAGCCACTCCATAAACACCCGCACGCGGCGCGCCACGTTGCGACGGTGAGGATAGAGCAGGGAAATCGGCATCGGTTTGGCCGGGAAGTGGTGCAGCACTTCGACCAGCTGGCCGGATTCCAGCAGCGGCTGCACGCCAATCGCCGGTACCTGAATAATGCCCAGCCCGGCAATACAGGCGGCGCGATAGGTCTCAGTGCTGTTTACCGTCACCACGCCGCCGGTCTGCACGTAGTGGCACTGTTTGCCATCAAAGTACTCAAAGCCCGGCGAGGGCTGCCCCAGCTGTTGGGTATAGTGCACCATGGCGTGCTGGCCGAGATCGTCCAGCCGCACCGGCATGCCGAAGCGGGAAAGGTAGCCAGGGCTGGCGCAGTTGATCAAGGCGTGCGAGCCAATTTTTCGCGCAATCAGGCCGGAATCTTTCAGTTCGCCAACGCGCAACACGCAGTCAAAGCCCTCGCGAATCACATCAACCTGGCGATCGCTGCTGCTCAGTTCAATCTCCACGCCCGGATAGTGCTGCAAAAACTCCGGCAGGCGCGGCAGGATAAAACCGGTCGCCATTGCCACCGACATATCGACGCGCAGCTTGCCGCTCAGCGTGGCAGGATCGTGCTGGAACAGGCTGTCCATATCATCCAGCATCGACAGCAAATCCAGGCAGCGATCGTAATACACCAGCCCATCCTGGGTGAGATGCACACGGCGCGTGGTACGGTGCAGCAGGCGAGTGCCCATCTGGTTTTCCAGCGCCTGCAGCTGGCGGGACACGCTGCCCTTGGGTAAACCCAGACTCTCAGCCGCGCGGGTAAAACTGCCCATTTCTGCCACCCGCACAAACACCTGCATAGCGTGAATTTTATCCATGTTGTTCACCGATTGTTGTTGTTAGTGAAACAGTGCTGTGTATTCCCCTGCGTTTATAGATCAATTATTCGCGAATATCCTTAATCCGTGTTCAATTTTCCAACCGGAGCGAAACATGTCTCATAAAATTGCATTGATTACCGGCGGTAACCGCGGTCTGGGCAAGAATGGCGCGCTAAAACTGGCCGCTAAGGGCGTCGATATTCTGTTTACCTGGCGCGGTCATGCTGAAGAAGCGCAGGCGGTCGTGAAGGAGATTGAGGCGCTGGGCGCGCGTGCGGTGGCGCTGCAGCTGGATGTGGGCGACAGTAAACAGTTTGATGACTTTGCGGCGCGGGTCAAAGCAACGCTGAACGAGACCTGGCAGCGCGATAGCTTTGATTATTTAGTGAACAACGCTGGCCACGGTCATTACAAGCTGCTGGCCGAAACCAGTGAAGAGGAGTTTGATGCGCTGGTGAATGTGCATTTTAAAGGGCCGTATTTCCTGACGCAGAAACTGCTGCCGCTGATCGCCGATGGTGGACGCATCCTGAACATTTCCAGTGGCCTGACGCGCATGACGCTGCCGGGTTCAGGTACTTACGCCGCCATGAAAGGGGCGATGGAAGTGCTGACGCGCTATCAGGCGAAGGAGCTGGGCGAGCGCCGCATTCGCGTCAACATTCTGGCGCCAGGGGCGATTGAAACCGACTTTGGCGGCGGTCGCGTGCGCGACACGAAAGATCTGAACGCGCATATTGCTTCAGTGACCGCGCTGGGCCGCGTTGGTCTGCCGGATGATATCGGTGATGCCATCAGCGCGATCCTGAGCGACGAAACCGGCTGGATTACCGCCCAGCGTATCGAGGCCTCCGGCGGTCAGGCACTGTAAAAACATCGCGCTGCGACCGGATCGTGTAAAAGAACGGAGCAGCGCCCGTTTTACACCTCAATCGTGCCATCAATCAGGGTGAGGGTTTGCCCGCCGATCCAGATTGTCTCACCGGCAAAACGCACCACAATACGACCGGCACGCTGGATGGCGCTGCCCTGACGTGCGCAGTAATCCTGCCGCTGGCCCTGCGCCGCCAGATAGCGTGCCAGACAGGCGTTGGCGCTGCCGGTGACCGGATCTTCGACCAGGCTACCGTTCTCGACCAGCAGCGCGCGCACCTCGTACTGCGCCTCTGCGTCCTGCGGCAGCGGGCCAAACAGGGCGATGCCGTTCACGCCCGCATGCTGCTGCAGCCGCAGTAAATCGTCCGCCTGGGTGACCACCTCCAGCACCGCCTGCGCGCTGCTCATCGGAATCAACAGCCAGCGAATCCCCATATCCGCCACGGCTGGCGTCTGGCTGAGATCGAACGCGTCACTGTGCAGCGCGCTGCTCATCAGCGCATCGCTGAATGGCGTCAGGCTGGCGTCCGGCGCGGCAAAGGCCAGCGTACCGTCAGCGCCAATCTGCACCTCAACCAGGCCCACGCCGCACTCCTGCACAATCTTACCCGCTGTTTTCAGGGGCCAGCCGGCTTCCAGCAAGGCATGCGCGGTGCCAAGCGTGGGGTGTCCGGCAAACGGCAGTTCGCCGCCGGGCGTAAAAATGCGCACACGATAGTCGGCTGTGGCATCCTGTGGTGGCAGCACGAAGGTGGTTTCCGACAGATTGGTCCAGCGTGCGATGGCCGCCAGCTGTGCGTCGCTCAGACCCCGGGCATCCATAATCACCGCCAGCGGATTGCCGCTGAACGCGCCTGTGGAGAACACATCCACTTGTTTAAACGCCACCTGCATGTTCGCTCCTTTCCTCATTGAGGTTGTCTGAAATCCGGATTTACATCCTGCTGATTGCTTAAGGCGTCTAACAGGACTATGAATAGATTAACAATTCTGCCAGCGGAGTCCGCTATGTTAAAAATTCTGGGCCGTAACTCGTCAATCAACGTTCGTAAAGTGCTGTGGCTCTGTTCAGAGCTGGATATTGCCTGGGAGCACGAGCCGTGGGGCGAAGACCCGCAGTCGTTGCACTCACCGCAGTTTATGGCGCTCAATCCCAACGCCATGGTGCCGGTGATCATCGAAGATGACTTCGTGATGTGGGAGTCCAACGCGATTCTGCGCTATCTCGCCAACAGCAACGGCGGTGAATGGCTCTACCCGGATAATCCGCGCGCGCGTGCGCCGGTCGATCAGTGGATGGACTGGCAGGCCACCGAGCTCAACACCTCATGGCGCTATGCTTTTATGTCGCTGGTGCGCAATTCGCCAGCCCATCAGGATCCGCGCCTGCTGGCTGCCGCCGTCAAAGGCTGGAGCCACACCATGGGTATTCTTAATCAGCAGCTGGAAAAAACCGGGCGCTACGTCGCGGGCCGTAACTTTACCCTGGCCGATATCCCGGTTGGCCTGGCGGTGAACCGCTGGTTTGAAACCCCGCTCGACCATCCGGACTTTCCTGCCGTGCAAACCTATTACGAGCGCCTGACGGAACGCGAGGGTTACACCACCTGGGGCCGCAACGGTAAGCCCTGATCCTGACCCGGCGCGAGACCGGTGATTTCACAGGCCAGCGCGCCGGTGCGTTTCAGTGCCCAGGTGTAACGCTCATCAAACGGATAGCAGCAGGAGAGACGCAGCGCATGGCGATAGCGATCGCTCAGTGAATAGAGCGCGCCCGGCGTGACGCAAATCTGCTCCTGCAACAGGCGATGGAACATCTCCACCGTGTCAACTTTGCCCGGCAGCTCGACCCAAAACACAAAGCCGCCGCGCGGCAGGGTAGCGCGCGTGCCCTGCGGGAAGTGACGGGCAATGATGCCGCGCGCCGCATCCAGATTGGCGGCGTAGCGACGCCGCAGCGAACGCAGATGGTGATCATAACCGCCGCTGGCGAGGAATTCGGCCAGCGTTTCGCTCAGCAGTTTTGATTCGGTCATCGACGATACCGCTTTCAGCCGCGCAATCGCCGGGTGGAAGCGGCCGGCAGCCGTCCAGCCCACGCGAAAATCGGGCGCGACGGTTTTGGTGAAGCTGGTGCAGTAAATCACCCAGCCGTCGCGGTCAAAGGCTTTGACCGGCGGCGACAGCGGCCAGTCAAACTGCAATTCGTCATACAGCCCATCCTCCAGCAGCGGAATGTGGTAAGTGTTCACTAACTTCGCGAGACGCTTTTTATTCTCCAGCGGCATCACGTAGCCCAGCGGATTCTGCGCGCCCGGCATAGCGATCAGCGCCTGAATGCGCTGCTCCTGCAGCAGCATCTCCAGCGCGTCCAGCGACAGGCCGTTTTGCGGATCGGTGGGGATTTCCAGCGCCTTCAGCCCGAGTGAGGCCAGCAGCGGGAACAAAAAGAAGTAGGTCGGCGATTCCAGCCCGACGCAGTCGCCCGGCTTCGTCACCGCACGCAGCGCCAGCTGCAGCGCTTCCATGCAGCCGTGGGTCAGGGTGATGTCCGCGACAGTGAGATTCAGGCCGGTGTGCAGGCTACGGCGCGCAATCTCCTCCCGTAAGCGCTCACTACCCGGCGGAAGCGCATAACGACCAATGATGTCGTTATCGCGGCGAATAAGGGAGGCGGTAATGCGTCCCAGTTTCGCCGCCGGAAACAGCTCACTATCCTGCGGGCAGGCCAGCGAAATATTGGTGTAGTCCGGGTGATTCTGCGCGGCGAACACCTGCTCGATCAGTTCCAGTTTTTGCGTGCTGGGGTCATTAACGCTGGCGCTCATTGGCCTGAGCGGTCGCGTCACCGCGGGCAGCACGCCACGCACGTAGTAGCCCGACTGCGGACGGGCTTCTATCAGGCCGCGATCTTCAAGAATATGCCAGGCACTTAACACGGTATTGATGCTGACCTGGTGCGACTGTGCCACGCGCCGGATGGCCGGCAGGCGCTTACCCGGCTTCAGCGTGCCCTGATGGATAGATTCGGCAAAACTGTCTGCCAGCTGCTGGTACAGCGTCTGGCCGGATGAGAGAGGAAGGGACACAAAAGCCTCCGCGCGCGATAGGTACAATTTAAAATTGCCTTAACTGTATTCATCACAATAGTGATTTTGTGTCTCTGTTGCCATTGTAATTTGCGCATTAGCATGGTGTTTCGTTGATTCTCAGGGAAACGCACCATGCTCGATCCATCCTTCTTTAGCTACGTTACGGTGATGTCGATTACACCGGGTCCGAACAATCTGTTACTGGCCACGTCCGGCGTCAATTTTGGCTTCCGACGCACGCTGCCGATGCTGTTTGGCATCCTGCTCGGCTGTGCGTTACAGATGCTGCTGGCGAGCGTGGCGCTGGAGCTGCTATTGCACTGGATGGCGTCGGTGCGGTTGCCGCTGACGGTGGTGGGATGCTGCTATCTGCTGTGGCTGTCGTGGAAAATCTTCCGCGCCGGTGCGCCGCAGCTGCGCGAACGTCCGCGTCCGATGACCCTGCTGGGCGGCGTGTGTTTCCAGGCGGTGAATCCCAAAGCCTGGCTGATGGTCACCAACGTGGCGCTGATGTACGCCAACAGCAACGGTGTGCTGGCGGTGCTGCTCGGCTTTGCCGCCCTCAACCTGCCGTGCATTTTAATCTGGGCAGCGCTGGGCGACCGGCTGCGCCATCACCTGCAGATTGCGTGGAAACGTCAGGCGTTCAACACGCTAATGGCGCTGTCGCTGGTGGCGACCACCGGCTGGATGCTGTATGACGCGCTGCTATTCAGCTGATGCCACGGCGTTGGATGGCGCGGTAAGCAGGGGCACAATATGGGGGCTGGTCAGTTAACGAAGCCGTACGACGCACCCTGATGTAGCGGCGCGATTTATCGCGCAATGTGCAATGTATTGTGCCGCTAACAAACGCGCGCTTCCTGGTGAATAAATCCCAGGCTGAACCGTCAGGGATTGCGTCATCCAAAGGGCGACACCGTAATCAAAAAAAGAGGCCGCGATTGCGGCCTCAGTCAGGTCTGTATTTACCGGTTGAAGGGACAGGCGTCGCCGCTTACTTGCCCACCACATGGGCGGTTTCACGGCCTTCGTCGTTGGCGGCTTCCGGCGTGATGACCGGTGCGTAATCCAGCTGCAGCACGCGACTGGTTTCGGCCAGCACCTTCTCGGTCAGCGCCACGTCACCGTTCAGCTTGCGGCCCCATGACGGGATTACCGCGCGGATTTTGGTTTGCCACTCGGGCGAGCGCATTTGCTCCGGGAACACTTTCGCCATCAGCTCCAGCATAATCGGTGCTGCGGTGGAGGCACCCGGTGACGCGCCCAGCAGCGCAGAGATCGAGCCGTCGGCCGAGGTGACCACTTCGGTACCGAGACGCAGCACGCCGCCCTCTTTTTCATCATTTTTGATGATTTGTACGCGCTGACCGGCCGTGACCAGCTTCCAGTCTTCCTGTTTTGCCTGCGGCACATAAGCGCGCAGCGCTTCCATACGATCGTCATCGCTCTGCAGCACCTGATCGACCAGATATTTCACCAGATCGAAGCTTTTCAGCCCAACCTGCATCATCGGCAGCAGGTTACTGCTGTTCATCGCGCCGAACATATCCAGCAGCGAGCCCTGCTTGAGGAATTTGGTGGAGAAGGTCGCAAACGGGCCAAACAGCAGCACCTGCTTGCCATCCAGCACGCGGGTATCAACGTGCGGTACCGACATCGGCGGTGCGCCCACGCTGGCTTTGCCGTACACCTTCGCCATGTGCTGCGCCACTACGTCCGGGTTTTCCGTGACGAGGAACGAGCCGCCCACCGGGAAACCGGCGTAGCCTTTTACTTCCGGGATGCCGGTTTTTTGCAGCAGCGGCAGCGCCGCACCGCCGGCACCGATAAACAGCTGGCGCGCGGTCAGCACACGCGGCTCACCGCTGGCGAGGTTGTGCAGGCTTACCTGCCAGCGCCCATCGCTCAGGCGCTTGATATCGCGCACTTCCTGACGCAGACGCAGGCGGAAATTCTCTTTCTTCTCCAGCGCAGCAATCAGCTGGCGCGTCACTTCACCGAAGTTAACGTCGGTGCCCATGTCGGTCCAGGTGGCCGCCACTTTCTGCTTGCGGTCGCGCCCGTTCATCACCAGCGGAATCCACTCAGCGATCTGGTCACGATCTTCGGAATAGTTCATGCCGCGGAACAGGGTGCTTTTCTGCAGCGCCTGGAAGCGCTTACGCAGGAAAGCCACGTTGGCCTCGCCCCAGACAAAACTCATGTGCGGCGTGCTGTGAATAAAGCTTTGTGGATTAGTCAGGTTGCCTTTCTGTACGTGATATGCCCAGAACTGGCGGGAAATCTGGAAGGATTCGTTAATCGCCACCGCTTTGGCAATGTCGATGCTGCCATCCGCTCTTTCGGGCGTATAGTTCAGCTCGGCCAGCGCCGCGTGGCCGGTGCCGGCATTGTTCCAGCCATTAGAGGATTCGACCGCGACATCATCCAGCCGCTCGACCATCTCAATCGACCAGTCTGGCTCGAGATCCTGCAGCCAGGTGCCTAAGGTAGCACTCATCACGCCTGCGCCGATCAGCAGGACATCTACGTCTTTTCGTTCCTGAAGGTGTGTGCTTTCCATGCCAGCGGCGGCTAGCGCCAGATTTACCGCAGTGTTGCTCATGAGGCGACATCTCCTCTCTGTTGCCCTGAAGCTCAACAGGTTCGCAGGCGAAACAGCCACGCTTTTTGCAAGCGCGTTGCGCTATTTCTCAAAGGTTAAGACTCAGGTTTAAGCCATAGGTGTGATAACGGTTAACTGCACGTTATGCATATGCATTCGAATATAACATTCTCGTATCGGAATTAAACGTTTGTTTATTTTTTAAATGCAGAAATGATTCAGCATAAGAATTAATCAGCCCGACGACGCTGTCATAAGGGATTTTTATCCCCTAATCAGGCAGTTATAGTAACGTAGTTGTTGCGGCAGTGTGAGGGAAATGGAGAGGGTTGATTTCACACGGTGAGCTGGATCACAAGTTAACGCGTTGAAAAAGATAGGTTTTAGAGAAATTGATTTTTTATGCGGATTTTATGTTGCCTGATGTTTCGCCAGATTGTGTAAAAATAATGTTACATTTGTGTGACTTTTGATTTAGGCACCGTGTCAGGCGCCCGTCAGAAGAAAAATGCATCACGTGCACCGTTCAGCGCAGCTGGAACCAGCGGCGCCAGACGAAGCGGATAATGAAAAACTCAACGGTACCCAGCAGCAAAAACCAGACGCAGAACACCATGGTGTACAGCTGATTCACATCCTGCAGATGCAGAGCCTGCTGCAGCTGTTTTGCCAGCGCCACGCCAAACGAAGGGGCGGGCAGCAGTAGCGCCGAAAGAAAGCCCAGCAGCAGAATGCCGCCCGGGATGATCAGCGTTTCAAATGGGTTTTTCATCGCATCATTCCAAATCAGTTAGCGCGGGCATTAGCGCATAAAACCGCGGCGCGGTGCAATCCCCGCAGCAGCGCGCGCTAAGAAATTTCTTCTATTCCATCCACTTAGCTGCAGAAATAGCGGCAGTTAAGAGTTATAGCCTTTGCTATACTTAAACCCATGATTTTGTTGTCTTTTTTTTGGCGGGTTGGCGTGCTAGACTGCGCGCACTTTTTCATTACTGAACCCGATATGCGGACAAAGTGCAGGCTTAATCGTCTTATTTCACCGCATTGACTGAAAACCATGACATTTATCGCAACCCTGATTCTGGCCTTTGGTATGTCGATGGACGCTTTCGCTGCAGCACTGGGCAAAGGCGCGTCGCTGTATCGTCCGGGCTTCAAAGAAGCATTACGCACAGGGCTGATTTTTGGCGTCATTGAAATGCTGACGCCGCTGGTGGGCTGGGCCATCGGGCTGGCCGCCAGCCACTACATTATGGCGTGGGATCACTGGGTGGCATTTGGTCTGCTGGGCATTCTTGGCGGACGAATGATCATGGAAGGTTTCCGTCAGACGGCCGATGAGCCGTGCGAAGCGCCGCAGCGCCACGGCTTTATGGTACTGGCACTGACGGCGGTTGCGACCAGCCTTGATGCGCTGGCGGTGGGGGTTGGCCTCGCGTTCCTGCAGGTTAACATTGTGCTCACCGCGCTCACCATCGGTGCGGCTACCACTATCATGGCGACCACCGGTGTGCTGGTCGGCCGCTTTATCGGTCCGGTAATGGGCAAATGGGCGGAAGTGCTGGGCGGCGTGGTACTGATCAGTATTGGCTGCACCATCCTGATTGAGCACTTAGGGCTGTTCCGTTAACGTCTGGCACCCTGAGGTGGGCGCATTTTTGTGATCTGGTTCAAAAATAATTGCGTGAAAAATGCGCGGGCGTTATAATTTTCGCGTAATTCTTCAACAATTTTTGTATCAGGTGCACCATGAAACGTTTTTTCCGCTCCGTGTTTCGCTCTTATGTTGAGACCTTCAAACACGTACCGCCGGGCGCCTTAAACTAAGCGCTCCGCCAGAAACCCTCGATAATCGCGGTCAGGGATCGACCTGTGGTTATCACCCGGCGCCGTTCCCCTCTGCGCATCTCTGTCACCAAAACTCACAAACATTAATTACTTTACCCTCAGGTCATACCGCTTTTCCGTCTGGCTTTTGATAACCTGCGCGCAAATTCTCTATAACATTGAGGCCATCATGCAGCTGTGCAGTTTTTCTCTTATTGACCAGGCAAGAAAAAGTTATGGCATCGTGCAACCCGACGGCGTGATCGATCTCGGTGCGCGGCTGGGCGACAGCTGTCCGGATTTGAAAACTCTGCTGCAGCGCGGTGGCCTGAGTGACCTGCAGGTGTACCTGAGCGAGCCGGTGGACTATGCCTTCAGCGCGATTCGCTTCCTGCCGGTGGTGGAAAACCCAGGCAAAGTCTTCTGCGTTGGTATGAACTATGCCGACAAGCGCCAGGAGTTTGCCGCCACGCTCGACGCGCCGACGCTGTTCGTACGCTTTGCCGATTCGCTGGCAGCACACGAGCAGCCCCTGCTGAAACCGGCGACCACGGCTGAATTTGATTACGAAGGCGAGCTGGCGGTGATCATCGGCAAGGCTGCTTATCAGGTAAAAGCCGCCGATGCGCTACAGCATGTAGCGGGCTACAGCTGCTTTATGGATGCCACGGTGCGCGACATGCAGTTCACCTGGTTTACCGCAGGCAAAAACTGGCAGCAAACCGGCGGCTTTGGCCCGTGGATGACCACCGCCGACGACATCCCGGACCCGCAGCAGCTGGCGATCAAAACCTGGCTGAATCAGCGCGAAGTGCAGAACGATACCACGGCCAGCATGGTGCATCCGGTGGCGAAGATCATTGAATACATCTCGGCGTTTAGTCCGCTGTCACCGGGCGATGTCATCATCACCGGCTCACCGGGCGGCGTGGGGAAAAAGCGTACGCCACCGCTGTTTATGTTCCCTGGCGATGAGATCGAAGTGGAAATTGAGAAGATTGGTCGTCTGCGCCACCGCATCGTCTGACGTTTTGCTGCGCGGTGGCGAACGTTGCACTGCCACCGCGCTACCGCTTAAATAATTATTCAACAATACGAAATGTCCCGAATTTATATTTAAATGGCGCAGATTTAGTTATCAGGTTAAATAATTATTGTTAAGTTAATTTTCCTGCGATGTATTGCGTAAATATTTTTGTGATCGCCAACTAATTCCCTCGCTTTGCTATAGTTAAAATTAAAAGCAGCGGCGTATTATCGTCCACTGCCGATTCCGGCATGGAAATAAGGGATGATAATGAAAACCATCAGTCGCGAGATCATTAACGATCTCATTGACCGCGTGGGCGGTCGGGAAAATATTCTGTCACTTTCGCACTGTATTACCCGCCTGCGCTTTGTGCTGCAGGATGTCGACAAGGCCGATCCAGAGGCCATCCGCGCCACGCCCGGCGTTAAAGGATGCTTTAATTCTGCCGGACAGTTTCAGGTAATTATTGGAACCGAAGTTGACACTTATTATAAAGCGTTAGTTGAAGCACTAAATATTAGTGAGACCTCAAAGGAGCAGATTAAATCTGCGGCGCGCAGCCAGATGAAATGGCACGAGGCATTATTATCCCATTTTGCTGAGATATTTTTCCCGTTATTACCGGCGTTAATTAGCGGCGGTTTAATTCTCGGTTTCCGTAACGTGCTCGGCGATATTGCCGTGGCGGATGATAAAACCCTGGTGCAGCTCTATCCCGGTGTGAAAGGGCTGTACGATTTCCTCTGGCTGATCGGTGAAGCGATCTTCTTCTATTTGCCGGTGGGGATTTGCTGGTCGGTGGTGCGCAAGCTGGGCGGTACGCCAATCCTGGGGATTGTGCTGGGCATTACGCTGGTTTCACCGCAGCTGATGAATGCGTATCTGATTGGCAGCCAGGTGCCGGAAGTGTGGAACTTCGGCTGGTTCAGTATTGATCGGGTCGGCTATCAGGCGCAGGTGATCCCGGCGCTGCTGGCCGGGCTGGCGCTGGCGAAAATCGAACTGGCGCTAAAACGTATCGTGCCCGCCTATCTGACGCTGGTGGTGGTGCCGGTGTGTGCGCTGCTGCTGTCGGTTTTCCTCGCCCATAGCCTGATTGGCCCGTTTGGCCGTCTGATCGGCGACGGCATCGCCTTTGCGGTGCGCCACCTGATGACCGGCAGCTTCGCGCCGATTGGTGCCGCGCTGTTTGGCTTCCTGTATGCGCCGATGGTGATCACCGGTGTGCATCAGACCACGCTGGCGGTTGATCTGCAGATGATTCAGAGCATGGGTGGCACGCCGGTGTGGCCGCTGATTGCGCTGTCCAATATTGCACAGGGCGCAGCGGTGGTCGGCATCATTATCGCTAACAAAGATCGTGCTGAACGCGACCTCACCGTGCCGGCCGCTATTTCAGCGTGGCTCGGCGTAACGGAGCCGGCGATGTACGGCGTCAACCTCAAGTACCGCTACCCTATGCTGTGCGCCATGATTGGCTCTGCGCTGGCGGCGCTGCTGTGTGGCCTCAACGGCGTGATGGCCAACGGCATCGGCGTGGGCGGCTTGCCGGGCATTCTGTCGATTCAGCCACAGTACTGGACGGTTTACTCGCTGGCGATTCTGGTGGCGATTCTGGTTCCGCTGCTGCTAACCATCATCATCACCAAACGTAAAGCGGCAACCGCCATCATCAGCCAGGCCGAGGTGCAACATGAACAGGCACGCTGAATATCCCTGGTGGCGCCAGGCGGTGATCTACCAAATCTATCCCAAAAGTTTTCAGGACAGCGGGGCGCGCGGCACCGGCGATCTCAACGGCGTGATCCAGCGGCTGGATTATCTGCAGCAGCTGGGCGTCGATGCGCTGTGGCTGACGCCGATCTATGTGTCGCCGCAGATCGATAACGGTTACGATGTGGCGGATTACACCGCCATCGATCCCGCCTACGGCACCATGGCCGACTTTGACCACCTGCTGGCGGAGACGCACCGGCGCGGTATGCGCATGGTGCTGGATATGGTGTTTAACCACACCTCGACCGAGCATGCCTGGTTTAAGCGTGCCGAAGCCGGTGAGCAGCCGTACGTCGATTTCTATATCTGGCGCGACGGGGTGCCCGGCACGCCGCCCAATAACTGGCAGTCTAAGTTTGGCGGCAGCGCCTGGGCGTGGAACGAACGGCGTCAGCAATACTATCTGCACCTGTACGCGCCGGAGCAGGCCGATCTCAACTGGGAAAACCCGGCGGTGCGCGAGGCGTTAAAGCAGGTGTGCCATTTCTGGGCGGATCGAGGCGTCGATGGATTGCGGCTTGATGTGATCAACCTGGTGTCGAAGCACCAGGATTTTAGCGACGATCTGCCCGGCCATGACGGGCGGCGCTTTTACACCGATGGTCCGCGCATCCATGACTACCTGCAGGAGTTCAACCGCGATGTGTTCACGCCGCGCGGGCTGATGACGGTGGGGGAAATGTCCTCGACCACGCTGGCCAACTGCCAGCGCTATGCTTCGCTGGCGCAAAACGAGCTGTCGATGACCTTTAACTTCCACCATCTCAAGGTGGATTATCCCCAGGGCGACAAATGGACGCTGACGGCACCGGACTTCGTTCAGCTTAAGGCAATTTTTGCGGAGTGGCAGCGCGGGATGCACGACGTGGCGTGGAATGCGCTGTTCTGGTGTAACCACGATCAGCCGCGTATCGTCACGCGCTTTGGTGATGAAGGTGCGCTGCGCATCGCCTCGGCAAAATGCTTTGCGATGTTGCTGCACGGCATGCAGGGCACGCCCTATATCTATCAGGGCGAAGAGCTGGGGATGACCAACCCTCATTTTACCCGCATTGAGCAGTATCAGGACATTGAGAGCCACAACATCCACGCTGCGTGGCTGGCGCAGGGCAAGCCGGAGGCGGCAATCCTGGCGATTCTGGCCAGCAAATCGCGCGACAATAGCCGCTCGCCGATGCTGTGGGACAGCAGCGCCAATGCCGGCTTCACGCGGGGTGAGCCGTGGATAGGCGTGGCGGATAACTATACGCTGATCAACGCGGCTAACGCGCTGCTCGACAGCAACTCGGTGTTCTATGGCTACCAAACGCTGATTCGGCTGCGTAAGCGTTACGCTATCTTCACCGAGGGCGATTATCAGGATCTGGCACCGCAAGCGTCACACATCTGGTGTTATCGTCGCAATTCGCCGCGTGAAAGCCTGCTGGTGGTGGCGAACCTGAGTCACAGCGCGCAGCCCTTGCTGCTGCCGGAAGTTGAAGGCAACTGGCAGGTGCTGATGAGTAATTACAATGAGGCATCGCCGCCTGGGGCATTGACGTACCTGCGGCCTTTTGAAGCGGTGTATTATTACCAGTCGTAACGGAGAAAACCGGCGGCGCGTTTCAGCAATGAGCAGAACGCGCCGCCTGCACTCACTTCAGCGTGCCGCATTCCGCCACGGCGAGATAATCGGTATACAGCTGCGGCGAACCGGAAAAGGACGCCAGTTGCTTCCACTCTTCATACATCTGTTTGGTATCCCGGTGCGCGCGCGCAAAGTCAGCCGCGCTGGCGGTGGCGATATCAGGCTGCGGATAAAACACATTCAGCGCCGCTTCACTCTCAATCTCCATCATCACCACATAGCCGTCCAGCCGGTTGCCGCTGTGACCTTTCAGCAGATGAAACTTCCAGCCGGGATAATCAACGATACGCGCGGCATTCTGCGCGATGAATTGCTCAAATTCCTGCGGCTGCACGCCCGGTCGCAGCGCCAGATAGTGGGTACCGAGAATGCGCGCGGTGCCGCTGCGGGCATCAAATCGCGGGCCACCCGGCAGCGTACTGTGAGGATTCTCTGCCAGCAGATCGAAATGGGTGAAAATTGTCGGGCGCCGCGCGAAGGTCGCCAGCTGGCGCCACTCGCTGAGCAGCGCGTCCGCGTCGGGATGCAGGTGCCAGAAGTGCTCTGCCTCGGCGGTAAGTTCACCGTCATCCTGCATAAAGCGCGCGCGCTGTGCCGCATCTTTCATTTCAAACAGCATCAGGTATTGATCGACGCGCTCGCCGCGCAGACCGCGAAACAGCGTCCAGCGCCAGCCGGGATAGCACGGCAGATGCACGCCTTTTTCGCGCACGAAGGTTTCAAACTGTTCTGCGGTGACGCCCGCTTCGGTGTCGATGGCGATATAAAAAAAGCTATAAACAGACTGGGACATAACAGGCTCCAGGCACGCCGTCGCGTGCCGTTGAGAGGTAAGGGCGGTTTAGTCGAACTGGGTGTTGATGATGGCTTCTACCAGCACGCGGCCGGCGGGGGTGAGCGTGACGTAGCGGCCATCGCTGTGCACTAACTCGCGCTGCTGCAACTCACGCAGCGCACGGGCGATGGTCGGCTGGGCAAACAGGCTGACGCCAAACTTCTGCTGAAACAGCACATCGTCGAGCGGAATCAGCGTTGACAGCGCCATCTTGCAGCCGTTGATGGCCTGCTGATCCGGCGACATGCCGCGCACCGAAGCGATCGGCAGCTCACCGTTATCCAGTGCGCGCTGATAATCGGCGTAGTCGGTCAGGTTAATCAGCTCCGCGCCGGCACATTTGGAGCTGCCGCCAAGGCCAATCGCCACTTCCGGCGCCTGCTGGTCGAGATCGGTAATGATCGCTTTCCACTTCTCCGGCGGTGCGCTGCGATGGTGGAAATACATGGTGGGATGTTCAAGGTAATCGCCATCCAGCCACTGCTCGGCCAGCGCGCGCATCTGATACTGCTGACCCAGACTGGGCATCGCCGCATTCTTACGCTGCCAGGCATTTTCTCCCTCCGCCGACACGCCGGTGCGGCTCTCGGCGAACGGCTTCATGTGCAGCTTGGTGAACACCAGATGCGACAGGTCAAGCGCGCGCGCCTGCTGCAGATCGTCACGCACGTCGTCCACCGTTTGTCCCAGCAGGCCGTACATCAGGTCGACGCTGACCAGGGCGAAGCCCAGCTCGCGCGCATCACGAATCACCTTGTAGCAGGCATCCGCGCTGTGCAGGCGACCACAGCCTTTGATCAGGCGATCTGAGAATGACTGCGCGCCAAACGACAGTTTGCTGAAGCCCAGTTCGCGCAGCTGCGCGAGGAATTCGCGCGTCAGCGTGCCGGGCTCGCCTTCAAAGCGCAGCGTGGCCTCGCGGAAGTTGAAATGGTTGCGGTAAAAATCCATTAAGCGCCGCAGCTCATCCGGTGGCAGCAGCGAGGGCGTGCCGCCGAACAGGTTGAACTCACCCACCGGCACTTCACCCAGTGCCGGCAGCTGCGCCAGCCACAGTTTCGCCTCCTGAATGTTGCGATCGACGATATCGCGGAACAGCGCAGGCGCGCGCGGCGACTGCGGATTTACAATCACCGTAGGAAACTGGCAGAAATGGCACTTGTAGCGGCAGGTGGGGATATACGCCCACAGATGAATTTGCGGCGCATGGCTCAGGCTGTGCTGCATGGCGCGGAAAAAATTCGGCAGCGGAAAATCGTCGATATCACCGGGAAACACATGGCAGCCAAAAGGATCATGCACCACGTATTCCAGCAAATCGGCGTTTTCCGGCCGGCTAAGCACCTCGCATATGGCCGGGCGAGGATAGTGACGATCGATATCCTGCAGGGATTGCAGCCAGGCAGCACGCATCAGAACACCCCGCCGTTTGCAAAGTAGTTATGCGCCTCACCGGATTCGCGATCTTCGCAGTAATACCAGACAAAGCGGGCGAAATCATTTTCCGTCACCCGGGCAAAGCAGGCCGGCAGCGGCGGTGGCTCGCCAATCTCTGCGCCGACGGCACGACGCAGCGCGGCAAACAGCTCATGGCGGAATACAAAATAGAGGCGAAACGCCGGGGTTTTGTAGCTGTGGATCGGCAGGAAATCGGTCACGCTCATCTCCTGCATCATGCTGTGAATGCGGGCGAACAGGCGTTCAGCCACGTCTGGCGTGAAGAAATCAATCACCGCGGCATCGTCGCGCAGCAGCGACGGATTCAGCAACACCGGCAGCACCAGATTTTTTGGCACGTAATCTTTAATCGAGTAGTGCCACGCCTGCTGCGCCTGCTCTGCGCTGACATCGGTGAACGGCGTCAGTGCGGTGAGCGCGGGTCGCACATCTTTCATGATGATGGTGCCGTTATGGCCGTAGGCCACGCCTTCAATCACTTCGTGCAGCAGGTTATCCACCCGGCGGCTGTTGATCTGCACGCGGGAATTGGGCGCATACACCGGTTTGCCGCCGGCGGCGATCACCTTGATGCCAAAATCCCAGTCGTCTGACAGATGTTCAACAAACTCACCGTTTTTCAGCTGGTAAAAAATCTCGATGCCGCCCACTTCATCGTACAGCTGCTTTTCGACGCCAAAGCCTTTGCCGTCCGGAAAGCCGCCAAACAGGGAGAAGGAAGCGTGGCGGCAGCGCAGCGTTTTATCAATCTCCGCATACAGCCGCGGGCGCTCGTGGAAATCCGCGGTTTCGTAGTAGTAGTTACAGGTGCCCAGATCGCCGTTTTGCGCAATCATGGTGCCGACCAGTTCGTCGATCCACAGTGCATCAACGGTGCAGTCCGCATCGGCCGAAAGAATGTAGTGCTTGCGCTGAAAGCCGCTGGCCTCGTCGCGCAGACCGGCGCGCTGTGAGGCGAAATCCATGCCTTTTTTCCGCGCCGAAGAGACGCCCTGCACCGTCTCCTGCAGCTGATGAATCGTCAGCTGCGGATGCTGCGCGGCAAAGGCTTCAATCAGCGCGACCGAGTTATCGGTGGAATTATTATCCACCATGATCACTTCCAGATTATCAAAATTAAACAATCCGCCGGGTGAACGCTGCTGCAATATTGATTCCAGCACCGCGTTAATACGTGCTGCCTCGTTATAAACCGGCAGCACGACAGAAATAAAACAACGGTTATCCATAGTCACTCCTTAACTACACATTAAATATCTGCCGGAAGATATGATCCGACAACAGGGATTTTCCTTTCTGATAATTGCGCGTGGCGATGGCGTCGCGGCGTGCGTCATCCTGTAACAAGGCACTGACGCGCTTAATAAAATCGGCATCCGGCAGGCCATCATGGCTGGCGGAAATTTCCATCAGTTCGCCTTCAAAACCGTACTGGCCATACACCTCGTGATAATATTCATAGCGGGTGGCGATATAACAGCGCTGATGGCTGATCGCCTCGCCAATCGGATTACCGTAGCTGTCGTAATCCCATGCGGTTAAAAACGACACCACATCGCAGGCGTGATAAAGATCCTGAATGGTGGTGGCCTGTGGATTACGCTCCATGAAGTCGTGATTTAACGCGCCAAAAAAGATGACGTAACGCTCCAGCTGGAACCGGCTAATTAACTGCTTTAATGCGTGATAATGTACGCTGTCTTCCAGCGGATCGCCGGCGACCATTAAATAAACGCGCTGTGGCTGATGCTGCGCGATAAGTTCACTGTTCAGCGCATGCAACAGGTGAATATCCCGATCGAGTCGCTTAGCCGGAATAATTCGCGTGGTGCGGGCAATCACCTTGTCCTGCGCCAGCAACCCAAACTGGCGGCGTAAATCTTTGCGCGGATGGCTCGGGTCAAAAGGATAGGTATTACGCATCACCTCGATTTCGACCTGATGTTCGCACCAGGCCGCCAGCTGTGAGGCCAGTGCCTGGTTCAGCGTGACATAGGTAATATGCGGCGAGGGCTGCGGCCTGACGGCATGTGGCCAGGGCGCGCTGCCGTAACGCGATGAGGTGGATTCGCTGTTCCACATCAGGTCGTGGTCGCGCCACAACACAAACCGGCCGAGCTGTTTTGCGGCGCCGTATTGCGCAATCGCCAGATAGAGCGCGCGGGTAAAAATAATATTATCCGGCAGCGTCCCGTTCTCAATAATTAAATAATTGATATCCAGCGCCTGCCATTTTGCGCACAGCGCGTTTGCCACCGCCTGTGCCATCTTTTCCGTCTGCTGCACCAGGATTTTTTCTGCGGCGGCATCCAGCGTCTGGCTATGATTAATCAGTACGTCATGAATATATTGCAGAAAGGCCGGGTTATAACCTTCCACCTGACGAATCTCATCGTGCCGGACTAATGTAAAATGATGCTTTAGCGAATTAATTTCATTTTCGGAATAGGGACGTCCGAAGTTTCCCTTATCAATTTTTATGTCGTAGCCGATATCAAGAAAGGAGGTGATTCCCTGCTCGCGTAAACGAACGGCAATTTTAGTAGCTTCTACCGTAATACCCGATAATGCCACGGCATCAAAAGAGATAAAAAGGGCCCTGCGTTGTAAATCCATTTGGTCACCACGCTCATACCTGAACATTAATAGTGACTGAACGGTAAGTTAAATTATGCGGTCAAACTTTGATCCAATCCACAAAAGTTTACTGTATCTAATTAATTCACCTTCGTTAATGCATTAATGGATAATAATGCACTGAGGATGGTGATTTATAATATTCGTCTTTGAGTTTTGTCTTAAAATAATAACTATTACCGGCGTGTTTAGCGGTATATTTTCCTTATTTTGGGCTTAATAGTGCTGGATAGTAATTGCCATCATGCAGTTTAATTTATCTGATCAGATGCAGAATCAGGCGATAACGCGGCGGCTGGAATAGGTGTGGCGGGCGGATGAAGAAAGGGTGCGCATAACCTGCGCACCCGGAGAAGAGCATTAAGCAGAAACCCTGGCGTTACACCCCATCGGTGATCGGTTTTCTGACCAGCAGCAGGTAAGCCAGCGCGCCGACCACCGTGACGCCCGCACATATCATCAGCGCGAGGCTGAACGATTTGGTGGTATCCAGCACCCAGCCGGTAATTACTGGCGCAAAAGAGGCGAAAACGAAGCTGGCAAAGTTCTGGATACTGCCCACTGACGCCGTCATGCGCGCCGTGACGTTAGCGTGGATCAGGCCCCAGCATGAGGTACCGGCAAAGTGAATGCAGAATAGCGCCATACCAATCAGCGTTACCGCGCTGGTGGTGTCGGTGGCGCGCGTCACAAAGGTGGTAAAGGCCGCGGAGAGCAGCATGCCGCTGACAATCGACACCTTGCGTACTTTCACCGCGTCAAAACCGCGACGCACCAGCGTATCCACCACGTAACCGTTGAGCAGCATGCCTGCCGCGCCGAACAGGAAAGGAATGGCGGCCAGCAGGCCGGTGCTTTTCAGATCCAGATGATAGGTCGACTGCAGATAGCCCGGCAGCCAGGCGATGTACAGCCACGCGGTATAGTTGATGCCGCTGAAGCCAATCATCATGCCCCACATGGTGCGCTGCTTAAACAGCCCCCGCCACTCGGCGAAACTCAGCGGCTCTTTGCTTGATGCCACGCTGCCCGCCTGCAGATAGTGGATCTCTTCACCGCTCAGTTTGTTGTTATCCCGGTCGCGATAGGTGAGATACCAGCCAATGGCGAGAAACATACCCAGCACGCCGATGGTGACAAACATGCCGCGCCAGCCCATCACCAGCATCATCGCCGCCAGAATTGGCGGTGCCACCGAGAGACCAATCATCGACGCCGCGTTAAACATCCCCATCGGCATACCGCGATCTTTGATGTTGAACCAGTCGTTGATTACCTTCACGCCGCACGGGTTCATCGGCGCTTCGCCAATGCCCAGCCCGATGCGCACCAGCACAAACTGCGTGAAGTTATGCACCAGCCCGGCCGCCGCCTGAAACAGTGACCAGAAGAACATGCCGATGGCCAGCATAATGCGCGGGCCTTTGCGATCGAGCAGCGCGCCGCACGGCAGCTGGGCTAAACCGTAGGCCAGCGAAAACGCCGACAGCAGCACGCCAATCTCGGTGGCCGATAAGCCCAGCTCCTCGCGGATGGTCATGTTGGCCACCGACAGCGAGCTGCGGTCAAGGTAGTTGATGATGGCGGCGAACAGCAGCAACAGCATGGCGGTGATTTGAATCTTACGGATGCGCGGAGAGCGCACCACATCGGCGCGCGCCGGCACATAATCCTGCCCGGCGTGCTCGGGTGCTGGCGCGGTGGTGCCGCCGCGCGTTGATGTATTTTCCATTGCAACCTCCCAGGTTCGGGTACTTATCGTTATCAGTCTTGGGGTTCCTGCGGCAGCGAAACGGGCTGCCCTAAGGGGCTGCCTTCGAGACTAGAAGTAAACCGCGGGAGATGTTGCAAACATGTTTCTGATTCGTGCGGGCGCTTATGCTTTGTGGTTTTTAATCGGTTTTTAATTGTACTGCCGGATAGAGCGGATCATCGAGTGTTTGGCGGTTCTGAGATGCGCATGCAGCGCGCACAGCGCGTCCACATCCTGGCGGCTGATGAGCGCGGTAAGAATCGCCATATGCTCCTCCAGCGCGATAATGTTGCGTTGTTTCAGGTCGCTTTCATCCCATTGATAATGCGAGTGAAAAATCACAGAGATAATTTCCAGTGACTGATTGAAAAACGGGTTGTTGGCGGCGGAGAGAATCAGCGTATGCATCTCTTTATCCAGCGCGGCAAACTGGCGGTAGTTGCTGGCGATGGTGTCGCGCAGCGCGCGATGACGATCCAGCAGATCGCGCGCCTGCACCCAGCGTTCATCACCGGCGGCGAGATTAAGAAAGCGGGTCAGCGCGTGCGTTTCCAGCATTTCGCGCAGTTCAAACAGCTTTTCGGCGTACTCCTGATCGAATTTCTTCATCCGCCAGTGGCCGCGCTTAACCGGTTCCAGCAGGTTATAGCGCATAAAGCGCAGCAGGAACTCGCGCACCACCACCGGGCTGACCCGCACCTGCTGCGCCAGCTGCAGCTCGGTAAAACTGTCGCCTGGCATCAGCAAACGCTGGTTAATCAGGTTAAAAAACGCCTGCTCAAAGTGCACCGCCTGTTGGTCGATCGGTGGGCTGAGTACGCTAAACCCATCCTCCTCGCAGGGATCGCGCACGATCACGTAGGTCTCAGCCACTTTTTCCAGCACGCCGCGCTGATGCAGATGCTGCAGCGTGTGTCGCACCGTGGTGCGGCTGATATTAAACATCTCGGCCAGCGCCGCCTGCGGAGGCAGCGGCGAGCGCACATGGCGGCGGGCAATAGCTTCCAGCATTTGATTGATGACATTCTGGCGCAGATTCTGGCTTCGGCTCATACGGCCCTCCGGTTTTTTATGCATTAAAAACCACACAAAGCCCAAAAAAATCGCGCTGACTCACACTTCGTACAGCGCAACCTCCCGCCGCGGTCGATTTTCGCCATAACTGCGTGAACAGCCCAGGAGGAAACGATGAAGAACATGAAAACGCTGGTGGTCGCCGAACCGCGCAGCATGGTGTGGCAGCAGCGCAGCGTACCGACGCCTGCCGCGCACGAAGTCCTGATTAAACCAATTGCCGCCGGCATTTGCGGCACCGATATTCACGCCTGGGCCGGCAATCAGCCGTTTTTCTCCTATCCGCGCGTGCTCGGTCATGAGCTGTGCGGTGAAGTAGTGGCGCTGGGCGCGGCGGCGCAGGGGTTTCAGCCAGGGCAGCGCGTGGCGCTGATTCCTTACGTGGCCTGTCAGCGTTGCGATGCCTGCTTAAGCGGCAAAAC
This sequence comes from Pantoea sp. Ap-870, assembly GCF_011752515.1. NCBI lineage: Bacteria > Pseudomonadati > Pseudomonadota > Gammaproteobacteria > Enterobacterales > Erwiniaceae > Pantoea > Pantoea sp. Ap-870. Next base: position 197,690 of record NZ_VWXG01000007.1, on the reverse strand, counting down.
CAACTGCTGTGAACAGATTTCAGTGATTGGCGTGCATCAGGACGGGGGCTTTTGCGAGTTTCTCAGCGTGCCGGACACTAATTTGCTGGCGGTTGACGATGTGGCGCCTGAAGCAGCGGCACTGATCGAGCCTTTTGCCATCAGCGCCCATGCGGTGCGACGCGCGGCGCTGGTCGCCGATGAGCAGGTGCTGGTGGTCGGGGCCGGACCGATTGGCCTGGGCGTCGCGGCGATTGCCGCCGCAGCCGGTGCACAGGTGGTGGTGGCCGATACCAGCGCTCAGCGGCGCGCGCACGTTGCGCAGCAGTTGCAGCTGGCGACGATCGATCCGCTGGCCGATGATTTTATCGCCGCGCTGCGCGCAGAGTTTGGTGGGCGGCTGGCCGCTAAAGTGATTGACGCCACCGGCAGTCCGGCGGCGATGAACAGCGCCGTGCAGCTGATTCGTCACGGCGGCACCATCGTGTTTGTCGGCCTGCACAAAGGCGATCTGGTGATCCCCGACACCGAGTTTCACAAAAAGGAGACCACGCTGCTGGGCAGCCGCAACGCCACGCGGGAAGACTTCGACAAAGTGCGCGCCCTGATGGCCAGCGGTCAGCTGCGGGCCGATATGATGCTCAACCGCCATTACGACTTCTCGACGCTGGCCGAGACTTTTGAGCCCGGGGTGATCAACAACCCTGAGCTGATCAAAGGCGTCATCCATTTCGCCCGCTAGAGCGAGTGTCAGGCGCGCAGCGTGGCAAAAAAATGTTGCCGTACCGCCTCGGCGTCGACGCCCAGACACAACCGCTGGGCGCGCAGGCCGGCGAACGGATCGTCGCGCGAGGCGAGGGTGCTCACGCGCTGCAGCGTCTGGCCGCGGCTGATGCCTTCGGTCACCACGCGCACCGGCGCTGTCGTCACGCTGAACGCCTGCGGCAGCGCCAGCCACGACAGCGTCAGGGTATCGTGCAGCGCCATGCCATCAAATCCTTCTTTTTGCAGGCTATAAGCCAGATAAGGCCGGCAGATGGCACTCAACACCGGCTGATTCAGCTGGCGCACTTCCTCTCCACTGATCAGCACCTTGTGCGTCACATCCAGCGGCAGCATCACCACCGGCAGCGCCGAGGCCAGCACCTGATCGGCGGCATGCGGATCTTTCCAGATATTGAACTCGGCGAACGGCGTCACGTTACCGGCGTGGCCGTCGGTGCCAAACGCGCCGCCCATGATCACCAGCTCCTTCACCAGCGGAATGATGTCTGGCGCCTGGTTGATGGCACAGGCGATGTTGGTCAGCGGCCCGATTGCCACCAGGGTAATCGCGTGCGGCTGCGCGCGTACGCTGTCGATGATGAACTGCACCGCGCTGTCGGCGGCATCGCTATACGGGTTATCGAAGGCATCGCCGAGACCATCTGCGCCGTGCAGGGTAGCCGGTGCGGAAGGGGCCAGCGCCAGCGGACGCGAACAGCCGCGATACACCGGCGCGCTGATGTTCATCTTTGCACAGAACAGCCGGGCGTTTTTTACCGCCTGGCCAACCGCGACATTGCCAAACACCGTGGTGATGCCCAGCAGCTGCTGCGTGCGCGCCGCATACGCCAGCGCAAAGGCGTCATCCACGCCGATATCAGTGTCAAAAATCAGGGTACGCATCGGAATCTCCTCGCTGATGATGTCTGCCACGGTAAAACATAATCGTCCCCGACGATACGCTGACGGCAGGTGAATATTGTCACCTTCGGCGCGCCAGCGTATTATCGTGCCTCTGAGGTGATGGCGTGCCACCTTACCCAACCGCCCTCTGGTTACAGACGGCTGATGACGCCTGACAACTTGCTTATCCCTGCGCGGGAGACGGCGGTGTGTCAGGTGTAGTTTCTGTCCTGCCGCGGCCCTGCGCGTATCTCAATTCAGGAGCTCCAGACTATGCTGAAGTCGCTGTTCGCGGTCATGATCGGTGGTGCCATCGGTTGCACGCTGCGCTGGCTTATCTCTTTGCGTTTCAATACGTTATTCCCCAACCTGCCGCCAGGTACGCTGATCGTTAATCTGGTCGGTGGCTTTATTATTGGTGCGGCAATGGCGTGGTTTGTGCGCAATCCGCACATCGATCCCGTATGGAAACTGCTGATCGTCACCGGCCTGTGCGGCGGGCTGACGACGTTTTCGACCTTCTCGGCCGAGATCGTGGTGTTGCTACAATCAGGAAAATACCTGTGGGCAATGTCGAGCGTGATGGTGCATGTCATCGGTTCATTGCTGATGACCTTTGCCGGTTTCGCCGTGGTGAACCTGCTGGGCTAAACGACACGCTTGAAATCACCCTTGAGAGGGGGATACTGATCAGGATGCTGTGCGGGTGGCGCACAGCCTCTGTCACCGCTTTATCCGGACGATTAAGGAGCTGTTGATGTCTGCAAACCCGAAATTCCTTAACCTGGTGCTGTTAAACGGTGAATCGGCGCATAAGCTGCAGGCGGCGCGTGCCGCCGGGTTCGATCAGGTTGAAATGTGGCGGGAAGAGGTTACTGAGCATACGGCGGCGCTGGCCGCGCAGCTAAACCTGGGCTTTACCAATCTGCAGGTGCTGCGTGACTTTACCGGCGCGCCGGACAGCGAACGGCTGCAAAAGCGCGCCGAACTGCGTGATTTCATTCGCGTCGCGCAATCGCTGGGCTGCGATACCATTCAGGCGCCGGCAACCACGCGCGAAGACTGCGTTGCGGAGCGCATTGATGAAGATCTGCGCTGGCTGGCCTCGGAAGCCGCGCGCTATAACATGCGCATCATGTATGAACCGATGGCGTGGTGCAGCGTCGACAATACGCTGCCGCTGGCGTGGCAGCGTTTGCAGCGGCTGGATCAGCCCAATATCGGGCTGGTGGTCGATCTGTTCCACATCTGCGCACGCGGTGGCGATGCCTCTCAGCTCGACGGCATTCCGGCCGACCGCATTTATGAAGTGCAGCTGTGCGATATGGCGCAGATGCCACCGCAGGAAAAGCAGGCGCTGAGCGACTATGCGCGCCATCAGCGCTTACTGCCCGGCGACGGCATCATTGAAGTGGAACGCTTTGTCGATAAGCTGAAAAGCGCAGGCTATCGCGGTCCGGTGGGCATCGAAGTGTTTAACGATCGCCTCAAAGCACAGCCGCCGGAAGCGGTCGCGCGTCAGGCGTGGCAGGCGCTGCAGCGCTACTGGCCTTAATCCTGCAGGCACTGGGCGATGTAGGCCGCTGCCTGCATCGCGCCGTGGCTGGAAATGGTGTGACCGGTGGTGGGTTCATACTGTGCGGTGACCGCGACGCCCGCGCTCTGCAGGCGCTGCGCGGCGGAGACGGTTTCGCTGAACGGGATGACCTCATCGGCTTTGCCGTGAATCAGCAGCGCGGAGGCATGCGGCGGCGGCGTGAGCGCCTCGTCAAAGGCCAGGCGACCGGAGAAGGCCACCACACCAGCCAGCGGATAGCGTCCGGAGGCCAGCGCATCCAGCGCCATGATCGAGCCCTGCGAGAATCCCACCAGAATCACCTTCTGCCACGCGCCGGCCATCGCGTGCTGCGCCATCAGCTGCTGCAGCGTGGCGTCAAAGGCGTCGCGCGCAGCCCGTACGCGTGCCGGACGGTTTTCCGGCGTGATGCCGGTCAGGCTGAACCACTGATAGCCCATGGCGTGCTCAAAGGGAAAGGGCGCATCGGGCGTGGCAAATGCCACGTCGGGCAGCAGCGCTGACCAGTGTTGCCCCAGCACCGCCAAATCCGCGCCATTACTGCCGACGCCATGTAAAAACACCACTAACGCTTTTGCCATTGCCCTGCTCCTTAAAAACCGTAGTCCGCCATATCCGGTCCCGCTGGCACGATGCCGTTGGGATTCAGCGCTTTAATCGAATAATAGCCCTGTTTGATGTGGTCGATGTTCACCGTTTGCCGCACGCCGGAGACCGCCAGCACACTCTTCAGATAACGATCGAGCAGCGGGTAATCGCGCAGGCGGCGCAGGTTGCATTTGAACAGGCCGTGATAGGCGACGTCAAAGCGTATCAGGGTCACGAACAGGCGGATATCGGCTTCGGTCAGTCGTTCACCCAGCAAAAAAGTGCGGCCATCTTTCAGCCGTTGCTCCAGCTCATCCAGCTGCTCGAATACCTCATTAAACGCCTGCTGATAGCTTACCTGGGTGGTAGCGAAACCGGTGCGATAAACGCCGTTATTGAGACGCGGGTAGATCGTTGCGTTCAGCGCGTCGATCTCCGGGCGCAGATCCTCAGGGTAGAGATCGAGCCGGTTGTCTGCCAGATCGCCAAAGCCGCTGTTGAACATGCGCAGAATATCCGACGACTCATTGTTAACGATGGTCTGGGTTTTTTTATCCCACAGCACCGGCACGGTCGCGCGCCCGGTAAAGTCGGCGTCGGCGCGGGTATACAGCTGGTGGAGATACTCAGCGTTGTTCAGCGGGTCGCGATCGGCACCGGGATAATCGCCGAAGCGCCAGCCCTGCGCGCCAAGCTGCGGCTCAACCACCGACACGCTGACAATCTGCTCCAGCCCTTTCAGGCTGCGCGCAATGAGCGTGCGCGAGGCCCATGGGCAGATCAGCGCGACATACAGATGATAGCGATCCGGCTCGGCGGCAAATTCGCTGCTGCCATCGGCGCTAATCCAGTGACGAAAGCTGGAAGTCTGGCGTACAAAGCCACCCTGTTTATCGGTGGCCTGAACCGGATGCCACTCTGCGCTCCACTTACCGTTTACCAACATCGCTCTGCTCCTCTGAAGTGATGTCAGCAGCTTACCGTGCTGCCGTTATGCTGATAATCCGGGCAAAACGGCTTTTATTGTTTCCATAATGGAAGGAATCAGCCGGGCGGATGCAGGCGGAAGTGCTCGGCCAGAAAGTCGATCAGCAGGCGGGTTTTCTGCGCCAGATGGCGCGCGGGCGGATACAGAGCAAACAGGCCCATGGCTGGCGGCGCAAAGTCCTCCAGCAGCGTGACGATTTCGCCCCGCTGCAGCGCCGGTGCAGCGATAAAACCGGGCAGACGCGCAATGCCGAGGCCGGCCAGCGCCGCCTGCAGGCAGGCTTCGGTGTTGGAGAAGCACAGGCGGCCGCGAATCGGCATGCTGACGCTGTCGCCACACGGCGTAACGAACGGCCAGTGCCAGGGATCGCGAAAGTTGGTGTCGCTGATGCACTGATGCGTCGCCAGATCGCGCCAGTGCTGCGGCGTGCCGTGCTGCAGCAGATAGCCGGGCGCGGCGGCGAGGCGAATCGGCACCTCGCCCAGACGGCGCGCAATCAGGCTGCTGTCGTCCAGCTTGCCGATGCGGATCGCCATATCGAAGCCTTCATCGACGATATTCACGGCGCGGTCGGAGAAGTTGACGTCCAGCTCAATCAGCGGATAGTGACGCGCGAACGCCACCAGCACGCTGGCCAGCACCGCGGTGCCGAAGGTGCCGGGTGCGCTAATCTTCAGGCGGCCGGTGGGCGAGCGGGCATTCTCCTGCACCGTGGCATCCAGCGCGTCGAACGCCTCCAGCAGGGTTTTCACCCGCTCGTAATAGGCGCGGCCGATCTCGGTGGGCGACAGCGCCCGTGTGCTGCGCTTGAACAGCTGCACGCCAAGCTGCTGCTCCAGACGCGACACCAGCTTTGACGCCTGGCCGCTGCTGGTGCCGAGCCGGGCGGCGGCACCCGCAAAACTGCCGACTTCGAGTACGGCGACAAACATGCGATCACAATCAAGACGATCCATGGTATTTCCTGCAAGGGAAAAGGGTGAGTATACACAGGCGAAGTGAAAAATCGTGGCACGGGCCGCGACAGCAATGTGCGCAGCATGGCGCAACGATCCGCTTTACATTCAGTGCGCCGCACCTTTCGCACGGCGGCAAAACCTGCTGAACTAGGCATTCGCCTTAAGCTGGCCGGGAGCCACCAATGCCTTTGCTTCACCTGTCATCGCTGGCGGAGATCACCGCTGCCGAATGGGATGCGCTGTTACCTGACAATCAACCTTTTTTGCGTCACGCCTTCCTGCTCGCGCTGGAAGAGAGTGGCAGCGTGCGCGCGGAAAACGGCTGGCAGCCGGATCATCTGCTGTGGCGCGAAGACGGCAGGCTGCGGGCGGCGCTGCCGGGCTACCGTAAACGCAACTCGTGGGGCGAATATGTGTTCGATCACGCATGGGCCGATGCCTGCCAGCGTGCCGGCATCGCCTATTACCCCAAATGGCTCGGCGCCATTCCGTTCAGCCCGGTGACCGGTGCGCGTCTGCTGGGCGACGAGACGGCCATCATCCCGATGCTGGAAGCGCTGCCCGATGCGTTGCAGCGGCACGGCTTAAGCGGGGCGCATATCAACTTCACCACGCCGCACGCCAACGCGCTGCTGGCAACCCAGCCGGACTGGCTGGCGCGCCTCGGCGTGCAGTATCACTGGCACAATCGCGGCTACCGCGATTTTCACGACTTTCTCGACACGCTGATGTCGCGCAAACGCAAGCAGCTGCGCAAAGAGCGCGAACAGGTGGCCAGCAGCGGCTTTGCGTTTAACTGGTATCGCGGCGATGAGCTGCGTGAAGATCAGTGGGATTTTGTGTATACCTGCTACGCCAACACCTACGCGGTGCGCGGCCAGCATCCCTATCTGACGCGCTCCTTCTTCAGCCTGCTGGCGGAGCGGATGCCGCAGGCGATTCGCGTGGTGATCGCCACGCTACAGCAGCAGCCCGCGGCCATGGCCTTCTGTCTGGTGGATGACGACACGCTGTATGGCCGCTACTGGGGCTGTCTGGCAGAGTTTGACCGGCTGCACTTCGAGACCTGTTTCTACCAGGGCATGGATTTCGCCATCGCCGAAGGGCTGCAGCGCTTTGATGCCGGTGCGCAGGGCGAGCACAAGCTGGTGCGCGGCTTTGAACCGCAACTCACCCACTCCTGGCACTATCTGTGCCATCCGGGGCTGCGTGACGCGGTCGGGGATTTTCTGCAGCAGGAGCGGGCAGGGGTACGCGCCTGGGCACAGGAAGCGCGCGACGCCCTGCCTTACCGGCGCGGCGATTAATCGACGCCGACAAATCCGCCGGTCTGATGCTGCCACAGGCGCGCGTACAGACCGCCGTGCGCCAGCAGTTCGCGATGGTTACCCATCTCAACAATGCCGCCGTTCTCCAGCACCACCAGCCGGTCCATTTTCGCGATGGTCGACAGGCGATGGGCGATGGCGATCACCGTTTTGCCCTGCATCAGCGTCTCCAGGCTCTCCTGAATCGCCGCTTCCACTTCCGAGTCGAGCGCCGACGTGGCTTCATCCATGATCAGAATCGGCGCATCTTTCAGCAGCACGCGGGCGATGGCAATACGCTGGCGCTGGCCGCCAGAGAGTTTGACGCCGCGCTCGCCGACGTGCGCATCCAGCCCGGTGCGGCCCTGCGGATCAGAGAGCAGCGGGATAAACTCGTCGGCGCGGGCGCGCACAATCGCCGCCTGCAGTTCGGCTTCGCTGGCATCCGGGCGACCGTACAGCAGGTTTTCGCGAATCGAGCGGTGCAGCAGCGACGTATCCTGGGTGATCATGCCAATCTGACTGCGCAGGCTCGCCTGTGTGACCTGCGCGATGTCCTGATCGTCAATCAGAATGCGCCCGCCGTTGATGTCATACAGCCGCAGCAGCAGGTTCACGAGGGTCGATTTACCGGCGCCGGACGGGCCAATCAGACCGATTTTCTCGCCAGGCTTGATATTGAGATTCAGGCGGTTAATCACCTGGCGGCCGCCGCCATAGTCAAAACGCACATCCTCAAAGCGGATCTGGCCGCGCGTCACCTGCAGCTTTTTCGCCTGCGGCGCATCCTGCACGCTGAGCGGTTGCGCAATAGTATTCAGGCCATCCTGCACCATGCCGATGTTTTCGAAGATGCCGTTCACCACCCACATGATCCAGCCGGACATGTTCACCAGGCGAATCACCAGCCCGGTGGCCAGCGCGATGGCGCCTACGCTGATCAGCGACTGGCTCCACAGCCACAGCGCGAGGCCGGAGGTGCTGACAATCAGCAGGCCATTGAGTGTCGACAGCGTGATATCCATGCTGGTCACCATGCGGCTGGCGTGCTGGGTTTTGTCGGTCTGCTCCTGAATGGCGTCGCGCGCGTAGCGTTTTTCCAGATCGTTATGGGCAAACAGTTTCAGGGTGGCGATATTGGTGTAACCGTCAACGATGGTGCCCATCAGCTTCGAGCGCGCCTCGGATGACACCACCGAGCGCTGCTTGACGCGCGGCACAAAGAAGCGCAGCGACAGGCTGTACGCCACAATCCAGATGATCAGCGGAATCATCAGGCGCCAGTCGGCTTCCGCGAACAGCACCAGTGAGGTCACGGCGTAAATCACTACGTGCCAGATGGCATCCACCAGCTGAACCGCCGAGTCACGCAGCGAGTTACCGGTTTGCATGATGCGCTGGGCGATACGGCCGGCAAAATCGTTCTGGAAGAAATTGAGGCTCTGCCGCAGCACATAGTTGTGATGCTGCCAGCGAATCATGCTGGTCATGCTGGGGTTAATGCTTTGATGCACCAGCATATCGTGCAGCGCGATCACCACCGGCCGCAGCACCAGCGCCACCGCCGCCATCCACAGCAGAATCGGCCAGTTATCGCTGAACAGCGTAGCGGGCGTGGTGTGATTGACCAGATCGATAATACGGCTGAGATAGCTAAACAGCGCCACTTCGATCAGCGCCTGCGCCAGTCCGACAATCAGCAGCGCGACAAAACTTGGCCACACCTGACGCAGATAATAGAGGTAAAACGGCCACACGCTGGCGGGTGGGGAATCGGTGGGGGCATCCTGAAAAATATTGATAAAACGTTCAAAACGACGATACAACATAAGGCCACTCTTTCCGATCGGTGAGAGTTAACAGCTTAGTGCAACTGAACAGGGATTATCGACATGGATTTGCAGATTCGCGGACGCGAACCGGGCGATGCCGCCGCCTATCAACGTTTATACAGTCATCCCGAGGTGTATCGCTGGACCACGCAGCTGCCGTTTCCCGGCGTCGCCACCTGGCAGAAAAAATTCGAGCGTATGGACAGCGAAGGCTATATCGGTTTTGTGGCGGAAATCGACGGGCAGATGGTGGGCGAGCTGACGCTGTTTACCGAACAGCGGCCGCGTACGCGTCACAGCATTAGTTTTGGTATTGGCGTCGATCCGGCGTTTAGCGGTCGCGGCATCGGTGAGCGGCTGATCCGCACCGGTATCGACTATGCCTTTAACTGGCTGGGCGTAATACGCGTTGAGCTGGAAGTGTTTCACGACAATCAGCGCGCGCTGCGTCTGTATCAGCGCCTGGGCTTTGAGCAGGAAGGCGTGAAGCGCAAAGCCTGCCTGCGCGAGGGCGAGTACCACGACATCATCGTCATGGCGATACTGCGCGAGTGATGGTTGCGTCGGCCTGGAACCGGGGCGCCCGGTAACCAGGTCGCCATAAATAGTGCCCCTACAGTGCTCACAGAATATCTGTAGGGTGCGCATTCATGCGCACCAGGAACCAGGTCGCCATAAATGGCGCCCCTACAATTTCACAGACTACCCGTAGGGTGCGCATTCATGCGCACCAGGCAACCCAGGTCGCCATAAATGGCGCCCCTGCAATTTCACAGACTACCTGTAGGGTGCGCATTCATGCGCACCAGGCAATCCAGGTCGCCATAAATGACACCCCTACAGTGCTCACAGAATATCTGTAGGGTGCGCATTGATGCGCACCGGGCAACCCAGCTCGCCATAATCGCGCCCCGGCAGTGTCCGCCTGCTACTGGCTGCGCTCGACGTATTTTTGCATATTTTCTTTGGTCACCAGCTCGAACGGGATCCACACGTGTGAAGCCACTTTCTCGCCTTTAATCAGCTTCTGCGCCACGTCTACCGAGGTTTTGCCCTGACCGATGGCGTCCTGAAACACCGTCACCTGCATCTTGTCCTGCGCCAGAGCCTTCAGGCCGTCCGGCGTGGCGTCGATGCCGCCCACCAGAATCTTTTTATTGCTCTTTGCCAGCGCCATTGCCGCACCAATCGCCATCTCATCGTTATTGGCCGCGACGATATCGATCGCTTCCCCGTTGCCAATCCAGTTGAGCATCAGATCCATGCCTTCGTTGCGCGCATAATTTGCTGGCTGCTTCTGTACCACTTTCATGCCCGGGTATTTCGCCACCACCTGCTCGACATCTTTGGTGCGCTGCAGCGCGCCGGCATCGGTCAGGTTGCCGATCATGATCGCCACGTTACCTTTATAATTCGCCAGCTTAGCCAGCGCCTCCATTTGCAGCGTGCCGGATTCGCGTTCGTCCGAACCGACAAACACTACGCCGGGCGGCAGGGTTTTATCGCCTGGCGTGCGGTTGACGTACACCAGCGGAATTTTCGCCTGCTGCGCCAGTCTGGTCAGCTGTGGTGTGCTGGCAGAATCCACCGGATCGACGATGATGGCATCCACGCCGGCGCTGATAAAACTTTGCACCTGGTCGGTCTGGCGGCCGACGTCGCCGCGCGCATCTTCAAACTGGGCATCCAGTCCGCGCGCTTTGGCTTCTTTATCGATGGCATGACGAATAATGGTAAGGAAGTTCTGGTCAAAATAGGCCATCGACACGCCGATCTTCTCCGCCAGCGCGGAGGCCGAACTGGTCAGCAGGCCAAGTAACAGTATCGCCTTGAGGGTTTTCATCGCAGACTCCAGAGTAAGCTGTTTATTAGAATAAATTTTTCATTGGTGTTTAAAATGGCTCAATGAAATCATTTTCAGCCTACGAGCCGGCAGCAGAGCTGGCAATCTGCTGCGTGGTAATTTGCTGTGCAGCGCACAATTTGCCCGACGCGCATGGATGCTTTGCCTGCTCATAGTGATCGCGCAAACTCTTTTCTCAGCGCTGGCGCACATTCCGCGGCGAAAGCCAGCACGGATTAAAGATTTTGTGCGCTACCGCACCCGGCTTTGTGTCAGCGACCAAAACCCGCGCCGTTTCGTCGCGCGGATTCCTTCATTCGCACAATGACCAGAGCAACACTGGCTTCCTATAGTTGCTGAACAGGGAAATCTGCGCGGTATTCCTGACCATCATCGCTTCGGGGCAGGATGCTCCTCCATCAAGGAATTCAGCCTATGTTGCAACGCAAAAACCGCAGCCAGAACAGCCATGTGCGTATCTGGATCCTTTGCCTGATTCTGTTCCTGTCAGTGGTCGCTTATGCCGATCGCTCGATCCTGTCGATCTCCGGCTCAGCGATCAAACAGGAGTTTGGCCTGTCGGCGATCCAGCTCGGCCTGATCCTTTCGGCCTTCAGCTGGGCGTATGTCATCGGCCAGATCCCCGGCGGATTGATTCTCGATCGCTTCGGCACCAAAAAGGTTTACGGCGTGACGCTGGCGCTGTGGTCGGTTTCGACCCTGCTGATGGGATTTGTCGGTGAGTTTTCCAGTGGCATGACCATGGCGCTGACGCTGATGTTTGCACTGCGCTTCGCGCTGGGCCTGATTGAGGCGCCGAGCTTTCCCGCCAACGCCCGCGCAGTCATCATGTGGTTCCCGGGCGCAGAGCGCGGACGCGCATCGTCGCTGTTTGCCTCAGCACAATACTTTGCCGTGGCGATATTCTCACCGCTCTCCGGCTGGCTGGTGTCGCGTTATGGCTGGGAATGGCCATTCTTTGTGCTCGGCGGCATCGGCGTGCTGGCGGTGTTTGTCTGGGCGGGCTATATGCGCAGCCCGCGTCAGCATCCGCACGTTTCCGCCAGCGAGTTACATTACATTGAACAGGGCGGCGCGCTGGTGGATATCGACGCCGCGCAAACGCTGCGGGCGCGGCCACCGGTCAGCAAAGCGATGTTCAAAACATTGCTCACCAACCGCATGCTGTGGTGCGCCTACCTCGGCCAGTATTGCACCATCGCGCTTAGCTACTTTTTCATTACCTGGTTCCCGATCTATCTGGTGCAGGCGCGCGGCATGAATATTCTGGATGCCGGTTTCGCTACCATTGCACCGGCGCTGTTTGGCTTTCTGGGCGGCATTAGCGGTGGTTACATCTCAGATAAGCTGCTGGCGCGCGGCTGGAGCCTGTCGTGGGCGCGCAAAACGCCATACATCGTTGGCATGCTGATGGCCGCCTCGCTGATTCTGGCGGCGGTGATCCCTTCCAACGCCGGCATTATCGCCATCATGTCGTTTGCCTTCTTCGGCAAAGGCGTGGCGGCGGGCGCGGGCACCTGGACCGTGGTCAGCGATACGGCGCCCAAAGAGGCGGTTGGCCTCGCCGGCGCGATCTTCAACGGCATCGGCAACATGGCGGGCTTTATCACGCCGCTGTTATTTGGCGTGATCGTTGGCCTGACCGGCAGCTACAGCATTGGCCTGGTGTTCGTCGGCGCGCACTGTGTCGTCGCGGCACTGCTGTTCCTGCTGGTGATGGGCCCGATTGAACGCGTAGGCGATCGGCACAACGCTGCCGCTGCCACAGAAGAGAAAACGGCGCAAAAGGCTGGCATCAAAGTGGCTTAATGCACTGCGCGGTAGCGGCGCAATTTATTGCGCAATGCATAAACGTTCCTGCCTGACCCGACCAGTCACGCCGCCCTGAAGATTTTTTGCTCAGCTGCCGATATCACTCCTTACCATCCACTGATATTAAGGAGCGATATCGTGATAAAGCTGATTACCGTTGACGAGCTGCGGCCAGGCATGTTTATCCACAAGCTTGAGGTCTGGTGGATCAAGGACAAACGCATTCGCAACCAGATGCTGATCACCGATAAGCGTCAGATCGCCCTGATCCGTAACGAGGGGATCCAGCAGGTATGGATCGATCCCGAGCGGTCGGTGCGCGCGCCTGCCACGCCGCAGCCGAAAAAAGACATTCCGCAGACGCCGTTTTTCCGCGAGATGGATCAGGCGCAGTGCATCTTCAACCAGGGCAAGCCGCAGGTGCTGGCGATGTTCAACGAAGCGCGCATGGGGCAGGGCCTCGATCTTGCCTTTACCCTTGAGCTGGTCGATGAAATTGCCGGATCGATTACCCGCGAGCCAACCGCGCTGCTCAGCGTGGCGCGGCTGAAAAATCATGACGATTACACTTACCTGCACTCCATGGCGGTGTGCGGTCTGATGATTTCGCTGGGCAAGAAAATGGGGCTGGATGAGCAGCAGCTGCGTCGCGTGGGCATGGGCGGATTGCTGCATGACGTCGGTAAAGCCGCGGTGCCGCTGACCATCCTCAACAAGCCGGATAAGCTCACCGACGAAGAGTTTACGATTATGCGCCAGCATCCAATCGTCGGTGCGCAAATGCTGATGGAAGCCCATGCGGATGAAGATTTGCTGGATATTGCGCTGCATCACCATGAAAAATTCGATGGCAGCGGCTATCCGCATCGGCTGCAGGGCGAAGAGATCTCGCTCTACGCACGCATGGCGGCGGTGTGTGACGTCTACGACGCGGTGACCTCCGATCGCCCGTATCGCAAAGGCTGGACGCCGGCTGAGGCGATGCACAATATGCTGAGCTGGCGCGGCCACTTTGACAGTGCGCTGCTGCACGCGTTTGTGCGCACCATCGGTATTTATCCGGTGGGCTCGCTGGTACGGCTGGCTTCCGGGCGCGTGGCGCTGGTGGTGCAGGCCGGGGAAAAATCGCTGCTGAAGCCCAAAGTGCATGTGTTCTGGTCGCTGCATTCGCAGCGCGAGGTCAAACCGGAAGCGCTGGACCTCGGCGACAGCTTCTGCACCGATACCATCACCGGCGCTGAGGACAGCGGCTTGTGGCACAACGTTGACCTGAATCGCATCTGGGCGCTTGAAAGCGCCTGATCCGCCCGCGTTTTTATACTTTCTTTACGCCCGCTCTGCGCCTTTTTACCCCTTCTTTATGCCGCGCCGCGCATGCTTGCTGCACTACCAAATCCTCTGGAGGTTGCTGTGAGTGTGGGCGTGATAGCCGGCATCGTGCTGGTATTTTTATTACTGGGCTACCTGATTTATGCCCTGCTTAATGCGGAGGCATTCTGATGGCGGCGAATGCGTTTTTACTGATTGCGTGCTATCTGCTGGTGCTGATGGTGCTGGCGCAGCCGCTGGGCCGCTTGCTGGCGCTGATGGTGGCGGATAAACCCCTGCTGGCGCGCAGCGAACGCGTGCTGTGGCGTCTGGCCGGCGTTGATGGCGCGGCGATGCGCTGGCCGCACTATCTGCTGGCCATCCTGCTGTTTAACGCGCTCGGCTTTGTGCTGCTGCTGGCGATGCTGATGGGGCAGGGCGCGCTGCCGCTCAATCCGCAGCATCTGCCTGGCCTGAGCTGGGATCTGGCGCTTAATACCGCGATCAGCTTTGTCGCCAACACCAACTGGCAGGCCTACGCGGGCGAAAGCACGCTGAGTTACTTCAGCCAGATGGCGGGCTTAACGGTGCAAAACTTCCTTTCGGCGGCAACCGGTATTGCGGTGGCGTTTGCGCTGATGCGCGGTTTTGCCAACCGTTCGCTGGAAACGCTCGGCAACGCCTGGCGCGACCTGACGCGCATCACCGTCTACGTGCTGCTGCCGATTAGCCTGCTGATGGCGCTGTTTTTTGTCAGCCAGGGCAGCATCCAGAACTTTGAACCCTATCATGCCTTCACCACGCTGGAAGGCGCGCAGCAAACGCTGCCGCTCGGGCCGGTAGCCTCGCAGGAAGCGATCAAAATGCTCGGCACCAACGGCGGCGGTTTCTTCAACGCCAACTCGGCGCATCCGTTCGAAAACCCGACGGCACTGACCAACTTTGTGCAGATGCTGAGCATCTTCCTGATCCCGGCCGCGCTGTGCTTTGCCTTTGGTCAGCAGCTGGGCGATCGCCGTCAGGGCCATATGCTGCTGTGGGCCATGAGCATCATGTTTGTGCTGGCGGTGGTCGCGGTGATGTGGGCTGAGCTGCGCGGCAATCCGCACTTTCTGACCCTGGGCGCTGATAGCGCGATCAACATGGAAGGCAAGGAGACACGCTTCGGCATTCTCAACTCCAGCCTGTTTGCGGTGATCACCACCGCGGCGTCGTGCGGTGCGGTTAACGCCATGCATGACTCCTTTACTGCGCTGGGCGGTATGGTGCCGATGTGGCTGATGCAGCTGGGCGAAGTGGTGTTCGGCGGCGTCGGTGCCGGCTTGTACGGCATGCTGCTGTTCGTGCTGCTCGGGGTGTTTATCGCCGGTCTGATGATTGGCCGTACGCCGGAGTACATGGGCAAAAAGATCGACGTGTGGGAGATGAAAATGACCGCGCTGGCGATTCTGGTGACGCCGACGCTGGTGCTGCTGGGTACTGCGCTGGCGATGATGACCGAAGCCGGACGCGCCGGTATGGCCAACCCCGGCATTCACGGCTTCAGTGAGGTGCTGTATGCGGTATCGTCGGCGGCCAACAACAACGGCAGCGCCTTCGCCGGTCTCAGCGCCAACACCCCGTTCTGGAACCTGCTGCTGGGCTTCTGCATGCTGGTCGGCCGCTTCGGCATCATCGTTCCGGTGCTGGCCATTGCCGGTTCGCTGGCGGCGAAGAAAATTCAGCCGGTGGGCAACGGCACGCTGCCGACTCACGGCCCGCTGTTTATCGCACTGCTGGTGGGCACCGTGCTGCTGGTGGGTGCGCTGACCTTCGTTCCCGCGCTGGCGCTTGGCCCGGTGGCGGAACATCTGCAACTTATTCAGGGATAACGGAATCATGAGTCGTCAACAACTGGCGCTGTTTGATGCGGCGCTGACGCGCACCGCGATGCTGGATGCGGTGAAAAAACTCGATCCGCGCGTACAGTTTCGCAACCCGGTGATGTTTCTGGTGTGGATCGGCAGCGTGCTCACCTCGCTGCTGGCCATCGGTATGGCGGCGGGGCAGCTGAACGGCAGCGCCGGCTTTACCGCGGCGGTCGCCATCTGGCTGTGGTTTACCGTGCTGTTCGCTAACTTCGCCGAAGCGCTGGCGGAAGGGCGCAGCAAGGCGCAGGCCAACAGCCTGAAAGGGGTGAACAAGCACAGCGATGCGAAGAAACTGGCGGAACCGTTTCACGGTGCGCAATGGCGGCCGGTGGCGGCCGATACGCTGCGCAAAGGCGATGTGGTGCTGGTGGAAGCCGGTGACATCATTCCGTGCGACGGTGAAGTGCTGGAGGGCGGCGCATCGGTGGATGAGAGCGCCATTACCGGCGAATCGGCACCGGTGATTCGTGAATCCGGCGGGGATTTTGCCTCGGTAACCGGCGGGACGCGCATCCTGTCGGACTGGCTGGTGATTCAGTGCAGCGTCAATCCGGGCGAAACCTTTCTCGACCGCATGATCGCCATGGTGGAAGGCGCCAAACGCCGCAAAACGCCCAACGAAATCTCCCTGACCATCCTGCTGGTGTCGCTGACCATTGTGTTCCTGCTGGCGACCGCTACGCTGTGGCCGTTTTCCGCCTGGGGCGGCACGCCGGTTAGCGTGACGGTGCTGGTGGCGCTGCTGGTGTGCCTGATTCCCACCACCATCGGCGGACTGCTGTCGGCGATTGGCGTGGCGGGCATGAGCCGCATGCTGGGAGCCAACGTGATTGCCACCAGCGGGCGCGCCGTGGAGGCCGCCGGTGACGTGGATGTGCTGATGCTGGACAAAACCGGCACCATCACGCTCGGCAACCGCCAGGCGACGCAGTTCCTGCCCGCGCCGGGCGTCAGCGAGCAGCAGCTGGCCGATGCGGCGCAGCTGGCATCGCTGGCCGATGAGACGCCGGAAGGGCGCAGCATTGTGGTGCTGGCGAAGCAGAAATTTAACCTGCGCGAACGCGATCTCAGCAGCATGGGCGCCAGCTTTATCCCGTTCTCCGCGCAGACGCGCATGAGCGGCGTCAACGTACAGGATCGCCTGATCCGTAAAGGCGCGGTCGACGCGGTACGCCGTCATATCGAAGCCAGTCACGGCAGCTTCCCGGCTGAGGTTAACGCCCGGGTGGAAGAGGTGGCGCGCGCCGGCGGTACGCCGCTGGTGGTGGCTGAAGGCGCGCAGGTGCTGGGCGTGGTGGCGTTAAAGGACATCGTTAAAGGCGGCATCAAGGAGCGTTTCGCCGAGCTGCGCAAGATGGGCATCAAAACGGTGATGATCACCGGTGATAACCCGTTAACCGCCGCGGCGATTGCGGCGGAAGCCGGTGTCGATGACTTCCTGTCGGAAGCGACGCCGGAAGCCAAGCTGGCGCTGATTCGTCAGTATCAGGCGGAAGGGCGCCTGGTGGCGATGACCGGCGATGGCACCAACGACGCGCCCGCGCTGGCGCAGGCTGACGTGGCGGTGGCGATGAACTCCGGCACCCAGGCGGCGAAAGAGGCGGGCAACATGGTCGATCTTGACTCCAACCCGACCAAACTGCTGGAAGTGGTGCACATCGGCAAACAGATGCTGATGACGCGCGGTTCGCTGACCACCTTCAGTATCGCCAACGATGTGGCGAAATACTTCGCCATCATCCCGGCGGCGTTCGCCATGACCTATCCGCAGCTCAATATGCTGAACGTGATGGCGCTGCATTCACCGGCCTCCGCGATTCTGTCGGCGGTGATTTTCAACGCGCTGGTGATTGTGTTTTTAATTCCGCTGGCGCTGAAAGGCGTGAGCTATCGGCCGATGAGCGCGGCGGCGCTGCTGCGCCGCAATCTGTGGATTTATGGCGTAGGCGGTTTAGTGGTGCCGTTTATTGGTATTAAAGCGATCGACCTGCTGCTGACGCTGTCGGGCCTGGTGTAAGGAGAAGAGAAATGAGTCAGTTACGTCCGGCTATAGTATTGTTAGTGCTGCTTACCCTGCTGACCGGCGCGGTCTATCCGCTGCTGACCACCGGACTGGCGCAGTGGTGGTTTCCGTCGCAGGCCAACGGTTCGCTGATTGAGCGCGACGGCGCGGTGCGCGGCTCAGAGCAGATCGGACAGGCGTTCAGCCAGCCGGGCCACTTCTGGGGCCGTCCATCCGCCACCAGCGACGTGCCGTACAACGCGCAGGCGTCAGGCGGCAGCAACCTTGCCGCCAGTAATCCGGCGCTGGATAAAGCGGTGGCGGAGCGGGTCGCTGCGCTGCGCGCTGCCAATCCGCAGGCGCCGGCAGCGGTGCCGGTGGAGCTGGTAACCGCTTCAGGCAGCGGCCTGGATCCGGACATCTCCCCTGAAGCCGCGCTGTGGCAGGCACCGCGCGTCGCGGCAGCGCGCAACATGACGCTGAAAGACGTCGAGGCGCTGATTGCGCGCAACACCGAGCGTCCGCTGCTGCCGTTTATCGGCGAAGAAACGGTGAACGTGCTGCGGCTGAATATGGCGCTGGATGATTTGCAGGGATGAGGTGAATTCGGTGCGCATGAATGCGCACCCTACAAACGTAGGGTCGCCATTCATGGCGACCGTTTCGATGCCCGCACCACAGCGTAAAGCCATTTATGGCGACCGTTTCATTGTTCGTACGGAACTCAATATTTGAACGACATACACGACGAATTACCGCGCCCCGATCCCGATGCCCTGCTGCTCAATCACAGCGACAGCCATCGCGGTAAACTGAAAATCTACTTCGGTGCCTGTGCGGGCGTAGGGAAAACCTACGCCATGCTGCAGGAGGCGCAGCGCCTGCGTGCGCAGGGACTGGACGTGCTGGCTGGCGTGGTCGAAACCCACGGCCGTGAAGAGACCGCCGCGCTGCTGCAGGGGCTGGCGGTGCTGGCGCGGCGTGCCACCGGTCGGTCGCGCCATGCGGAATTCGACCTCGACGCCGCGCTGGCGCGCCATCCGGCGGTGATCCTGATGGATGAACTGGCGCACACCAACGTACAGGGCTCGCGCCATCCCAAGCGCTGGCAGGACATTGAAGAGCTGCTGGATGCCGGTATCGACGTGATTACCACCGTCAACGTGCAGCATCTGGAGAGCCTGAATGACGTGGTGGGCGGCGTCACCGGCATTCAGGTGCGCGAAACCGTACCCGATCCCTTTTTCGACAGCGCCGACGAAGTGGTGCTGGTGGATCTGCCGCCGGACGATCTGCGTCAGCGGCTGAAAGAGGGCAAAGTGTACGTCGGCGACCGCGCCGAGCGCGCCATCGAAAATTTCTTCCGCAAAGGCAACCTGTTCGCGCTGCGTGAACTGGCGCTGCGCCGCACGGCCGACCGGGTAGACGATCAGATGCGCGCCTGGCGCGATCAGCAGGGGCGCGACAAAGTGTGGCACACGCGCGACGCGATTCTGCTGTGCATCGGTGACGACACCGGCAGTGAAAAGCTGGTACGCACCGCCGCCCGTCTTGCTGCCCGGCTCGGCAGCGAATGGCATGCGGTGTATGTGGAAACGCCGCGCCTCAACCGACTGCCGGAAGCGCAGAGGCGCGCCATTCTGCGCACGCTGCAGCTGGCGCAGGAGCTGGGCGCGGAAACCGCCACGCTGTCCGATCCGGACGAGGCACGCGCGGTGCTGCGCTATGCGCGCGAGCACAATCTCGGCAAAATTGTTACCGGCCGGCAGCCGCAACGGCGCTGGCGACGCGACAGCTTTGCCCAGCGTCTCGGCGAGCTGGGACCGGAGCTCGACCTGCTGGTGGTGGCGCTGGATGAGCCGGTGCGCGATGTGCCAGCGGCCCTGAGCGGCCAGCGTGCCAGCGGCGAGAAATGGCGGCTGCACCTGCGCGGGTGTCTGATGGCGATCGCGCTGTGCGTGCTGGTGACGCTGATTGGCCGCTGGTGGCTGGTGGAGTTTGATACCGCCAACGCGGTGATGATCTATCTGCTGGCGGTGGTGCTGGTGGCGCTGCGCTTTGGCCGCTGGCCGTCGGTGTTCGCCACGGTAATCAATATTCTGGCCTTCGACCTGGTGTTTGTGGCCCCCACCGGCACGGTGGCGGTATCGGATCTGCAATATCTGGTGACCTTTGCGGTGATGCTGGCGGTCGGGGTGATTGTCGGCAATCTCACCGCCGGCGTGCGCTATCAGGCGCGGGTGGCGCGCTACCGTGAACAGCGCGCGCGTCATCTGTATGAGATGGCGAAATCGCTCGGCAGCGCGCTGACGCCGCAGGATATCGCCGCCACCAGCCAGCGCGTTATTGAGGTGACGCTGCAGGCGCGCAGCCAGCTGCTGCTGCCCGACGAACAGGGTGAGCTGCAGTCGGCGGGTGAAAGCACCATCGGGACGCCGCCCGACCTCGGCATCGCCAAATGGAGCTACAGCAAAGGGCAACCGGCCGGTGCCGGCACCGATACGTTACCGGCGGTGCCGTACCAGATTCTGCCGCTGAAAAGCGGGGCGCACTGCCGCGGCCTGCTGGTGGTTGAGCCGGACAACCTGCGCCAGCTGATGATTCCCGAACAGCAGCGGCTGGTGGAGACCTTTACGGTGCTGATTGCCAACGCGCTGGAACGCATGGCGCTGTCGCATAGCGAAGCCGCGTCACGGCTGGCCGCCGAGCGCGAGCAGCTGCGTAATGCGCTGCTGTCGGCGCTGTCCCACGATCTGCGCACGCCGCTGACGGTGCTGTTTGGCCAGGCCGAGATGCTGATGCTGGACCTCGCCAGCGAGCAGTCGAAATACGTTGGCCAGGCCAATCAGATCCGCGAACAGACGCTGAGCACCATCCGGCTGGTGAGTAACATGCTGGATATGGCGCGTATTCAGTCCGGCGGGCTCAACCTGCGCGAAGAGTGGGTGGCGCTGGACGAGGTGATTGGCGGCGCGCTAAGCAGCATGGGACCGTCGCTGAAAGGGCACGACTTCACGCTGGATTTACCGCCGGAGCTGGTGCTGATAAAAGGCGACAGCGCGATGCTGGAGCGGGTATTTACTAACCTGATCGAAAACAGCCTGAAGTATGCCGGCAATGCCGCGCAGCACGGCATTCGTGCCTGGCGCGATAAAGCGCGGCTGGAGATCGCAGTCTGGGATAACGGACCGGGCATTGCGCCGGAGAATCTGACGCGCATTTTTGACAAGTTTGCCCGCGGCGACAAGGAGTCGGCCGTGCCGGGCGTCGGGCTGGGGCTGGCCATCAGCAAAACCATTATTGAGTCGCATCGCGGACGCATCTGGGCGGAAAACCGGCCGCAGGGCGGGGCGGTGTTTCGCCTGTCGCTGCCGCTGCCGGCCGCGCCTGAAATTTCTGAAGAAGCACTGAAATAACTTCACATAAGTTCGGTTATACTCGATGGCTTGTCTGTTGATAAATGGGAACTTATGGAACGTTTTACCGAAAACCTGATGTATGCATCGCGCTGGCTGCTGGCACCGGTTTACATTGGACTTTCGCTGGGGCTGCTGGCGCTGACGGTTAAATTTTTTCAGGAAATTTTTCACCTGCTGCCCAACATTCTCAGCATCGCGGAAAACGATCTGATTCTGCTGCTGCTGTCGCTGGTGGACATGACGCTGGTTGGTGGCCTGCTGGTCATGGTGATGCTGTCCGGCTATGAGAACTTTGTCTCCAAGCTGGATATCGATGAAAGCAAAGAGAAGCTGAGCTGGCTCGGCAAGATGGATTCCGGCTCGCTGAAAAACAAAGTGGCAGCTTCGATTGTGGCGATCTCATCGATTCACCTGCTGCGTATTTTTATGGATGCGCGTAACGTCGCTAACGAAAAGCTGATGTGGTACGTGATCATCCACCTGACCTTCGTGCTGTCGGCCTTTGTGATGGGCTGGCTGGATAATATGTCGAAGGTTGAAAAGAAATCGTGACCTTCACGCACGAGCTGACCGATTGCACCAGGTGCGCATCAATGCGCACCCTGTAAAAACCCTGCAGTGCCCCGTAGGGTCGCCATTCATGGCGACCTGACCAGTCGTACCAGGTGCGCATGAATGCGCACCCTACAAAAACCCGAATGGCGACCTGGCCCCTTACCGCACCGGCTGCGTGCCGGTCAGCTGCGGCATCACGTCCCTGATCATCGCGAAAAAATGCTGCAGGCGGGCCGGATAATAACTGGCCCACGGGTAGGTCAGCCACACCGGCAGCGGCGGCGCCTGCCAGTCGGGCACCAGCTGCACCAGCGCGCCGCTGGCTAAATCCTCCTGCACCACCCATGACGACACAATCGCGGCGCCCATGCCCGCCAGCGCGGCTTTGCGCACCGCATACAGGCTATCGCTGGCGAGGCGCGGGGCAATCGCCAGGTTGATCGGCTGGCCGTCGCTGAGACGCTGTAGCGCAATTTCGTTACGATAAAAACTGGTCAGCGCCAGCCACGGCAGCTGTGTCAGCTGGGTAACCTCTTTCACCGGCGCATGAGCCGCCAGCAGCGCCGGTGCCGCAACGACAAAGCGCGGCACTTCCGCCAGCAGCACCGCCACCACCGACGGATCGGTGGGCGCGCCGACCTGAATGGCGCAGTCAACGTTTTCACTGACAAAGTCCGGCGTGCGGTCGTTGAGCATCCACTCCACTGACAGGCGCGGATAGCGCTGCAGATAATCCATCAGCGGTGCAATCAACTGATCCTGACCAAACGCATGCGGCGCACGCACGCGCAGCGTGCCGATCGGGTCGTCATTCGCGCCGGTTAACTCATCTTCCAGCGCGTGCCAGGTCGCCACCAGCTGCCGTGCCTGGGCATAGCAGCGTTCCCCGTCGTCGGTGAGTTTCAGCGCATGGGTGGTGCGTAAAATTAGTTTCAGGCCGAGCCGCTGTTCCAGCGCCTGCAGACGGCGACTCACGGTGGGTTGGGTGGTGCCGAGCTGCGCCGCGGCCGCCGACAGCGAGCCGCTTTCAACAATGCGGATAAACGTCTGCATCAGTTCGATGCGGTCAACGCTGGTGAGTGTGCTCATACGTACCATGCATAACAGTTCTGTGTCATAGCAGTCTACCGCGTATGGCCGCAACGCGCTTTAATAAGCGCATTATCACGGGGGAAAACCACTATGTCTGCCATGTCTCAATCTTCTGCCATGCCTGCTGAAAAGCTGCCGGCGCCGCTGGTGTTTACGCTGGCGGCCGGTGCCGGTCTCAGCGTGGCATCGATTTACTACAGCCAGCCGATGCTGGATATCATCAGTAAGCAGTTCAATGTCGGCATCGGCAGCGTTGGTATGGTGCCGATGCTGACCCAGGCCGGTTACGCGCTGGGGATTCTGCTGCTGGCCCCACTCGGTGACCGCCACGATCGCCGCACCATCATTCTGGTTAAAGGCTTGCTGCTGGTCGCCGCGCTGCTGCTGTGCGGCTTTTCCGGCGGCATCAATGCGTTGCTGATCGCCAGCTTTGTTACCGGATTAACCGCTACCGTGGCGCAGGACATTGTGCCGGCGTCGGCGGCGCTGGCTCCGGAGCGCAGCCGCGGCAAAACCGTCGGCACAGTGATGACCGGGTTGCTGGTCGGCATTCTGCTGTCGCGCGTGGTGAGCGGCGTGGTGGCGGAGTATCTGGGCTGGCGCACCATGTACATGATGGCGGCGGCGGCGGTGCTGCTGAGCAGTCTGGCGCTGTGGCGCGCGCTGCCACGCTTTACGCCGGGCACCACGGTGAGCTATCCGCGTCTGCTGCTGTCGCTGGCGCATCTGTGGCAGCATCACCAGACGCTGCGCCGCGCGGCGCTGGCGCAGGGCCTGCTGTCGGTAAGTTTCAGCGCCTTCTGGTCTACCCTGGCGCTGATGCTGAGCGATCGCTTCCATCTCGACAGCGCCGTGGCTGGGGCCTTCGGTCTGGCCGGTGCCGCCGGTGCGCTGGCCGCGCCGCTGGCGGGCAGTTTTGCCGACCGCATCGGCCCGGCGCGTGTCACCCAGTATGGCGCCACGCTGGTGATGGTGTCGTTTGCCCTAATGTTCCTGCTGCCGGTGCTGCCGGTGCCGGCGCAGCTCGGCCTGATTATCCTCAGCACCATCGGCTTTGACCTTGGCGTGCAGGCCACGCTGGTGGCGCATCAGACGCTGGTCTACAGCCTGGCGCCGGAAGCGCGCAGCCGCCTCAATGCGCTGATGTTCACCGTGGTGTTTATCGGTATGGCGACCGGCGCGGCGCTCGGCAGCCTGGCGCTGGCCCATTTCGGCTGGAATGGCGTGGTCAGCCTTGCGACGGCTGCCGCTGTGCTTGCGCTGCTGATTCGTCTCGCCAGTCGCCATCTGCAAAACTAATTCACGATCCTGTGCCAGGCTTAAAGGAGAATGTTATTTAAAAACGGAGCGTTATGAACTTCCTGGCCTGGACCGCCCTCACTGGCGGTCTGCTACTTTTGATGTCACTGGCTTCCGGCTGGATTCACCGGGGGCCGGTGACGTCTTTTGGTCTCTACCTGTTCGCGGGCATTCTGTGCGGCCCGTGGATGCTTAATCTGCTGCAAATCGACATTATCGGCCACGCCGAGCTCGCCGCCCATATCACCGAAATCACCATGGCCGCCTCGCTGTTTATCACCGGACTGAAGCTGCGTCTGCCGATGAGCGCGCACGCGTGGCGTGTCGGGCTGCGGCTGGCATTCCCGGCGATGTTGCTGACCGTCGGCGGCATGGCCTGTCTGATTCACTGGATTACCGGCTTTGGCTGGCCGCTGTCGCTGGCGTTTGGTGCCATTGTTGCCCCGACTGACCCGGTACTCGCCAGTCTGATCTCCGTTAACGATGCGCGCGATGACGATGCGCTGCGCGTGGCGCTCTCCAGCGAGGCCGGCATGAACGACGGTTCAGCGCTGCCGCTGCTGATGCTGGCGCTGCTGCTGATGCATCCGGGCGCCTTCAGTCTGGAGCTGCTGGGCGGCTGGGCAGCGCGCGATGTGCTGTGGGCGATTGGCGGCGGGCTGGCGATTGGTTACCTGCTCGGCCGGCTGATCGGCCAGCTGGCGACCCATCTGCGCAGCGCGCATCACGACGTGGCGCCCAATGATTTTCTCGCGCTGGCACTGATCGCCCTGAGCTACGCGGCGGCGCAGTCGGTGGATGCGTCTGGCTTCCTTGCCACTTTTGCAGCAGGCGTCGGCTTACGTCGCGCCGAGCTGCGCGTGACTAAACGCTTTCCGCTGGAAGACCTGCCGGAAGAGAAGCGCTACCTGCCGGCAGAGGTGCTGGTCAATCCTAACCAGCGTCTGAAGCAGCAGGGCGGCAGCCCGGTAAAATCGGTCGGCCTGGTGGTCGGCGATGCGCTGTCGTTTGGTGATACTATCGAACGCCTGTTGGCGGCAGCGATGATGGTGGTGCTGGGCATCACGCTGGCGCATCACTGGAATCTCACCGGCATCGGCCTGGCGCTGCTGCTGTTTGTGGTGGTGCGGCCGCTGGCGGTATGGCTGACCACCTGGCGCTGCGAAATGCCGTTTATGCGGCGGATGCTGATTGGCTGGCTGGGGATTCGCGGCATCGGCAGTATCAATTATATTGCTTATGCCTGGGTGCATGGCCTGCAGGGCCCGCAGGCGGAACAGATGATGGACATGGCGCTGACGCTGGTGGTGTGCAGCATTGTGCTGCACGGCATCACGGTGACGCCGCTACTGAACTGGCGTGCTGCCCGGCAGGCGGCACGCACGCAGCAAGATGAAACGTGATTTTCTGGAAATAACGGGAGCTTATTATGAAAGCATTGCTTATCGCCCTGGTAGGGCTGTCGCTGTCTGCCAGCGCGCTGGCGGATGATACGGATGCCGACGCGCAGGAGAACATTTACGCCAGCCAGCTGTGCCACATTGTTAGCGGGGAGCAGAAAACCGGTGACATGCAGAGCTACACCGAGAAAATGAAGTCACAGCTGGCGGCCAGCCAGTCACCGTCGGCCATGAACAAGCCTTCCTTCAACGAGGAAACCGCGCAGGAAGTGGTCAACGGCTGGCTGGAGCTGGGCGAAGAAGAGCGGGCGAAGCTGCGTCACGATCAGCAGCAGTGTGAGCAGACGGTGATGACTCAATTCCAGCAGCAGGATTAATTTTCCCTTCTCTTCGTGAATACGCGCCTTTTCTGGCGCGTTTTTTTATGGCTTTTTTGTACGAAATGCGTACATTATCGCCAGATTGAAACAGGACCTGCATCACATAATGAGACGCCGCCTCCGGGCTGGCGCATTTTCCATACCGGCTACTGGGCAAGATGATTACACGGCGTCGTTTTCTGTTGGCTAGCGGAGCAACCGTACTCTCCATGACGGCGGGCAAACTGTTTGCCCGGGATGACATTATTCCGCTCTGGCCGGACGACCCACCGGGTGGCGGCGGTCCGTCTGGCCTGCTGAAAGTCAGCGCTAACGGTTCATGGACCAATATCGTTTCTCCCGCCATTCAGCGCTTTCGTCCGGAGAATCCCAACGGCGAAGCGGTGATCGTTGCGGCTGGTGGCGGCTACCGTTTTATCGGCATGGGGCGCGAAGCCTGGCCGGTCGCGCGCTGGCTTAATGCCAACGGGTATACCGCCTATGTACTGAGCTATCGTCTGCCGGGTGAAAAGTGGCAGGCCGGCAGAATGGCGCCGCTGCAGGATGCGCAGCGCGCGATTCGCATGGTGCACGCGATGGAAAACAAGGTGCATCTGCTGGGCTTTTCGGCCGGCGGCCATCTGCTCGGCATGGCGGCAGCGCGGCCTGACTTCGTCACCTATTCACCGCAGGATTCGCTGGATGACATCCGGCCAACCGCAGACAGCGTCGGGCTGATTTACCCGGTTATCACCCTTGAAGCGCCGTATCAGCACACCCGTACTCACCAGATGATCGTGGGCAATGACGCCACGCCGACCCAGGAAGCCAACTGGTCAGTGCAAAATTACGTCACCCGCGCCTACCCGCCAACCTTTCTGGCGCAGGCGGAGGACGATCATACCTCCAACCCTCATAACACCGAGCTGATGCGCGACGCCTGCCGCCGTATGCGCGTGCCGGTTGAGCTAATCGAACTGAGCAGCGGCGGCCACGGCTTTGGCCTCGGTAAAGCCGGCACCCCCGCCGCGCTGTGGGACCAGGCGTATGTCCGCTGGCTGGATAAGCTGGGATAAGGTGTGATGGGCTGCGGTCGCCATGAATGGCGACCCTACAGCAGCGTGACGCGCTGTTTTATAGGGTGCGCATTCATGCGCACCTGGATATTCGCCAGGTCACCGTTTTTTGGGTCGCCATGAATGGCGCCCCTGCAGCAGTATGATGCGCTATTTTGTAGGGGGCGCATTCATGCGCACCTGGATGCTCGCCAGGTCACCGTTTTTTGGTCGCCATGAATGGCGCCCTTGCAGCAGCATGATGCGCTGTTTTGTAGGGTGCGCATTCATGCGCACCTGGTTCACGTCAGATTAAAATACCGGTCCGGCTGGCTCGCTGCCGGCAGCGGGAAATCGTTGTTCATCGCTTTCAGATTGCGTTCGATATTCACGCACAGCGCGTCCAGCGGCAGGTGATTGGGCGCGGTGCCGAACGGATCTTCCAGCTCCTCCGCCAGCGACTCCAGCGACAAAAAGGTGTACGAAATAAACACCGACACCAGCGGCGTCATCAGGTGCAAATCCGTCACCAGCGCGAACGGCAGCAGGGTGCAGAACAGATACACCGTGCGGTGCAGAATCAGGCTGTAGGCGAAGGGAATCGGTGTGCTGGCCAGCCGGTCGCAGCCACCCAGATACGCCGACAAATGGTTAAGGTTGTCATCAATACTCTGCCAGACGATATCCGTCACTAATCCCTCATCACGCCGCTGCGCCAGCCATTCGCCCATGCATAACATGATTTGTGAGGTCGGCATCGGATGGCCGAGCACCGCGGCGTGCCATGCGGGCGGCAGCAGCCGCTGCAGATCGGCTTGCGCATCGGTTTTACGCAGCCGGTGTTTCAGGCTCCAGCTAAACGCCAGCTGCAGCCCGATAAACTCCTGCACCTGTTCCGCACGCAGTCCGCGCAGCGTTTTCACCTGGCGCAGCAGCGAGCGCTGAGTGATGTGCATATTGCCCCACAGCGTGCGCGCCTCGATAAAGCGCGCGTAGCTGGCGTTATTGCGAAAGCCAAGAAAGATGGCGATCGACACGCCAATCAGGCTGAACGGTGCGGTGGTCAGGTGAATGCCGAGCGTGGAATACCAGGGATAACCCAGAATGGCGATCACTGACATCAGCAGGTTAAGCGACAGGCGGAACGCAATGCGAGACAGCACTGAGCCGTGCCAGTCAAACAACCGGAGAAACCAGTGTTGATGAGGACGTACGATCATTTTGCGATGGTGTTTTTTATGATTTTGTCGCCACAGATTACGCCCGTCGCAGGCGCAGAATCAACGCCGGTGAGCCGCTGTTTTACCAGCAAAAACGCTGCGCTTTGGCTAATTAATCTATTTAAATCAAGCTTCTAAAAACGCTTTGAACAAGTTGTAAAATTCTTTGCGTTATCTCTTTGTCCGCGCTTTCTCTAAAGTTTATTCCAGCAGCACAACACACAA
Source organism: Pantoea sp. Ap-870 (assembly GCF_011752515.1). NCBI lineage: Bacteria > Pseudomonadati > Pseudomonadota > Gammaproteobacteria > Enterobacterales > Erwiniaceae > Pantoea > Pantoea sp. Ap-870. The sequence continues at coordinate 169,273 of NZ_VWXG01000007.1, read as the reverse complement.
ATTTAAAACCACTTTAGAGGAAACTATCATGTCTAAACTCGACCTGCTTGACCCACAGAACTCAACCCTGATCTTCATCGACCACCAGCCACAGATGGCGTTTGGTGTCGCCAATATTGACCGCCAGCAGCTCAAAAATAACACCGTCGCCCTGGCGAAAGCGGGGAAAATTTTCGACGTGCCGGTGATTTACACCTCGGTAGAAACGGAAAGCTTCAGCGGCTACATCTGGCCAGAACTGCTGGCGGTGCATCCGGAATCGAAGCCGATTGAGCGTACCTCCATGAACTCCTGGGAAGACGCGAAATTTGTCGAGGCGGTAGAGAAAACCGGCCGCAAAAAACTGATCATCTCGGCGCTGTGGACCGAAGTGTGCCTGACCTTCCCGGCCCTGATGGCGCTGAAAGCCGGTTACGAAGTGTATGTGGTGACCGATACCTCCGGCGGCACCAGTGTTGATGCGCACGAACGTTCCGTGCAGCGCATGGTGCAGGCGGGTGCGGTGCCGGTGACCTGGCAGCAGGTGCTGCTGGAGTACCAGCGCGACTGGTCACGCAAAGAGACCTACGATGCGGTGATGGATCTGGTGCGTGAGCACAGCGGTGCCTACGGCATGGGCGTCGACTACGCCTACACCATGGTGCACAAAGCGCCGCAGCGTCAGGGCTGATTCAGCGGTGATGCGGCAGGCGGGTTTTTAATGCGTCGATAAACAGTCGCAGCGCCATCGACTGATGCCGGTTCGGCGGGAACCACAGCGCGATTCCCGCCGACTGAATGCGCCAGTCGGCCAGCAGCTCCACTAATTTCCCCTGCTGCAGTGCCTCGCTAACGTACAGTGAAGGCACGAACGCAATCCCTGAACCGTTGATGGCCGCGCGCGCCATCAGCGCGTTATTGTCTAACGTCAGCGTACCCGGCACGTCAATCTCCAGACTTTCTTCCGCACTCTGATACTCCCAGCGATAGCGTTTGCCCCCGGGCAGGCGATGACGAATACACTGCTGCTGCAGTAAATCCTGCGGCTGACGCACCGGCGCGTGCGCCGCCAGATAGTCGGGCGAGGCCACGGTAACGAAGGTTAGCGGGCCGCCGAGCGCAATAGCCACCATATCCTGCGGCACATCTTCAATCAGCCGGATGCCGGCATCAAACCCGGCGGCGGTGATATCCACCAGCGCGCCCTGGGCGGAGAAATCAAGCTGAATACCGGGATAGCGCGCGCTGAACCCGGGCACTACCTGATCCAGCAGCAGGCCAATCACCACATCGCTGGCGCTGATGCGCAGCGTACCGTACTGCTGCTGGCGGCTCAGGCTGACGTCGTGCAGCACCTCATCCATCTGATTGAGCAGCGGCGCGAGACGCTGTAATAGCTGCTCACCGGCGTCGGTCAGCGACACGCTGCGTGTGGTGCGCTGAAACAGCTGCACGCCGAGGTTGTGCTCCAGCGTTTTCACCAGGTGGCTGAGCGAAGATCGCTTCAGGCCAAGCAGCTCGGCAGCGCGCCGGAAGCTGCGCTGCTCGCCCAGCGTTTTGATCGCCTGCAGTTCGTGCCATGAAGGGCGTTTCATTGGTGGTATTTCCTCACCAGGTCATGTGCGATTGGGGAGATTATGACCACCAGTAAAGCGATCTATCATCAGGTTTTCAACATGAGGAGCGCAAAATGAAAACCTGGTTAATTACCGGTGCCAGCAGCGGACTGGGCCGACTGATGAGTGAACGTTTACTTGAGCGCGGCGATCGCGTGGTGGCAACGGTGCGCCGCGAGCAGGCGCTGGAAGATTTGCAGCAGCAATATGGCGATCGGCTGCTGGTGATGCGGCTGGATCTGGCCGAAACGGCCAGTATCGCACCGGCCATCGCCAGCGCCTTTGCCCGCGTCGGGCGTATTGATGTGGTGGTAAGCAACGCCGCTTACGGTCTGTTTGGCGCGGCGGAAGAGCTCAGCGACGCGCAGATTGCACGCCAGATCGCCACCAATCTCACCGGATCGATCCAGCTGATTCGCGCCGTCATCCCGCATTTGCGCCAGCAGGGCGGGGGCCGCATTGCGCAGATCTCTTCCGAGGGCGGCCAGGTGGCGTATCCCAATTTCAGCTTGTATCACGCCAGCAAATGGGGCATTGAAGGTTTTGTCGAAGCGGTGCGCCAGGAAGTGGCCAGCTTTGGCATCGAGCTGCTGCTGGTAGAGCCGGGCCCGACCGTCACCAACTTCGCCAGCGGGCTGGATATCGCCGCGCCGCTCGACGCCTATCGTGACAACGCATCCGGTCAGTTGCGTCGGGCGATTGAAGCGGGTGACTTTGCTATATTGGGTGATGCCGGAAAATGCGTGGCGGCCACGCTGGCGACGCTGGATCAGGAAACGATGCCGCTGCGGCTGGCGCTGGGCAGCACGGCCTATCAGCACATCGAAGCCGCGCTGGAAGCCCGGCTGGCAGAACTGCGAACGCAGAAAGCACTGGCGTTTGGCGCGGATGCGTAACTTTGCCGTGTCACCTGGTTGCGCAGACCGTTATTAATGGCGGTCTGCGGCTGGTTAACACGGACTGGCTGACATCGTTGGCCCTTTTATTTACCTTAACCATAAAAACGATTTTTATTTTCGTTTTTAACGATATGCTTCAACAGATATTGGCATTTATCAACAACATTGTGGGCATCTTTGAATCCCTGTTCAATTACGGCAATATTTAATGCATGGTCGTCATGGTTAAACTGCATTGGTTCGGTATCGCACATGTTCCAGTCACGCGTTGTCGCTTCTGTCCAGTGATGAACGCTTTCTCCGGACCAGGCAATATTCTCTTTAAGCATTCTCACTGGGTTCCCGCCCCAGCAGCTATTGGAGTGTATCGTTTTCCCCGCCACCAGACTCATGGCACCAATTACGCTGCCGGAGTGGATCGATGAACCTTTTAAAACCATCGCGTTTTGTCCGATCCACACGTGATCGCCGATATAAATGCTACGGGAATGATTGATGCGCTGATTATCCGCAATGTTATATATCAGATGAGGATCGGCGGTTCGCATCCAGATACCAAAGGAGAGACAACAATGATTGCCAATGATGATATTTTTTTCTTCTGAGAGAATCAGCGTTAACTTTTCATTGAAGTAATTATGTCTGCCAATGAAGCAGACTGAATTTGAGAATGCAATTATTTTGACGATATAGGGTATCGCACTTTGGCTCAAATAAATGATTGAATTATCCGCCCGAAAATCCACTACGGAATCCTGCAGGACTACGCCCTCCTCACATATCAGAATATTGTTCTTACCATGAAAATTAATCTGGCTATTGATGAGTGTCGGCTCTTTACCGAGAAATTTGTTACCTTCAATAAGCCTGAGCTGCTCTGGATGTAATATTGTCATTTTTCGCTACGTGAGTCGGGATGGCCGCTTTCAAAGCGGCCTGAATCACGTCAATATTAAGCGTTGGGCGTCAGAACAGCAGGCTGTGCGCCGTGGCGCGCAGCGCAATGCCGAGCAAAATGCCGGGCACGGCGAAGCGGAACAGGCGCGGAAAACGGCTGGAGAGACCGAGGAAAATGCCGATGCCGGGCAGGTCGAAGGTCTGAATCAGCAGGCCTGCCGAGGCGTTGATGTTGTGCGCACTGTACTGCCCCTGTTCGACCAGACCGGCAACCACGCCGTAATAGGCGGTGCCGCCAGCCAGGCATTTGGTCAGGGCAGGCAGCACATACACCTCGGCGATATGCAGTTTCTGTAACAGCGGTGCCAGCAGCTGCGTCAGCAGCTCAATGGCGCCGGCACTCTTCAGGATGCCCACTACCGACAAGGAAAGGATCAGCATCGGCAGCGAACCGAGCGCGAGGCGAATGGCGTCGGCACCCGAGGTGTTGATGATGGCGATCAGTCCCGGCTTCGTGTCGCTGTTCTCCACGCCCTGGTCTTCATCGCGCAGCGCGACGTCGGAAAGTTTGCGGGCAAAAAAAATGATAGGTTGAGGCGGCCGCCAGCACGCCGCCGCTGATGGAGAACAGCAGCGCGGCGCTCCAGTTGAGCCCGTCAGGAATCAGCGGATAAAAGGCGTTGGCCTGGCCCATCGCAAACAGCATCGCCAGCGTGGCCGCCATATGGCGGTCTGAAGTGCCGCGCTTCTCCATGATCGCCAGCGCGGCGAGCGGTGCGGCAAAACTGACAAAATTCAACTGGATGAGTGCGAACAGCGCCAGGCCGGTAATCCCCAGCGGCTTCAGTAACGGCGTGGCGTGGCGCACGACAAAATCCAGCACGCCTTTCACTTCGAGGTATTTCATGATGAATAGCATCACCACCATGATGGGAATCAGAGTGTAAAGCGCGACGTCGACCGCAGCTTTGCCCGACTCCATAATTATGCTGATGATATTCACGTGCTGACGTCGTCCCGTTACCGCAAAACGCTGGCCGCCGCGCCAGCAAAGCAAAAATCATAGCGGGTATGCGCGCTGTTGAGTAGTCAGCAAACAAAAAAGCCCCCAGGCGGGGGCTGCGATGATGGCGCGGAGGCGGTGTTAGCGCATGGTGACGAACTCTTCCGCCGCCGTCGGGTGAATCGCCACGGTGTTGTCGAAGTCTTTTTTGGTGGCGCCCATCTTCAGCGCCACCGCAAAGCCCTGCAGCATCTCATCCATGCCGTTGCCGATACCGTGAATACCCACAATCTTCTCTTCCGGCCCCACGCATACCAGCTTCATGCGGCACGGCTGACGGTGCTGGGTCACCGCGGTATACATGGCGGTGAACGACGATTTGTACACTTTTACCTGGTCGTCGCCATACTGCTCACGCGCCTGCGGTTCGGTCAGACCGACGGTGCCAATCGGCGGATGGCTGAACACCACGGTGGGAACGTTGCTGTAGTCGAGATGCTCGTCCGGCTTGTTATTAAACAGGCGTTCGGACAGGCGACGGCCTGCCGCCACGGCCACCGGCGTCAGCTCGACCGCACCGGTGTTATCACCCACCGCATAGATGCCTTTGACGTTAGTGTTCTGGAACTTGTCGACCTGAATGTAGCCTTTGTCATTCAGCGCCACACCGGTCACCGTCAGGTTGAGGTTATCGGTGGCGGGCTCGCGGCCAATTGCCCATACCAGGCAATCCACCGTCTGCTGCTGGCCGTTTTCCAGCTGCAGCGTCAGGCTGCCGTCAGCATTCCTGATCACCGCTTTCGGGATCGATTCGGTGTGCAGCGTCGGACCTTCCGCCTGCATCACTTCTACCAGCGTCTCAACAATCAGCGGGTCGAAGCTGCGCAGCGGCGCATGCTGACGCACAAACAGGTGAGTTTCTGCGCCCAGCGCATTCACCACGCCGGCCAGCTCTACCGCAATATAGCCTGCGCCTACCACCGCAACGCGTTTTGGCAGCGCCTCCAGCTCAAAGAAGCCGTCGGAATCGATGCCGTACTCTGCGCCCGGCACCTTTGGATGGCTGGGACGCCCGCCGGTGGCGATCAGGATATGGTCGGCAGTAATGGTCTCGCCGTTCACTTCCACCGTGTGGGCATCGACAAAGCGCGCGAACCCTTTGATCACTTCCACCTGGTTTTTACCCAGCACGTTGTCGTATGAGGTGTGGATACGGTCGATGTAGGCGCTGCGATTTTTCACCAGCGTTGACCAGTCAAAGCGATTAACGGTGGTATCAAAGCCGTAATCCGGACCGTACAGGTGAATTGCTTCGGCGATTTGTGCCGCATGCCACATCACTTTCTTCGGTACACAGCCGACGTTGACGCAGGTGCCGCCCAGCTCTTTCGCTTCGATCAGCGCGCACTTCTGGCCATACATCGCCGCACGGTTAATGGAGGCGATACCGCCGCTGCCGCCGCCAATGGCGAGGTAATCAAAATGTCTGGTCATCCGTTGTGTCCATCTGTTGGAGGAAAACTGGCATAGAGTGTAACGCCGCTTCAGTTACCGGCGCAAAGTTTGCACCTATGTATGTAATAGGGTTGAATGCCGGCAAGGGGTTGGCTCAAAGGAACTTATCATGCACCTGACATTTCTTGGTACCGGCGCGGGCGCGCCCAGCCTGCAGCGCAACGTCACCGCCATTGCGCTGACGCTGTCGAAGCGCGGCGAGACCTGGCTGTTCGACTGTGGTGAAGCGACGCAGCATCAGTTTATGCGATCGGCGCTTAAGCCCGGCAAGCTGGAAAAAATCTTTATTACCCATTTGCATGGCGATCACATCTTTGGCCTGCCGGGTCTGCTCACCAGCCGTTCGATGGCGGGCCTGACCGAGCCGATGACGCTGTACGGTCCGAAAGGATTGCGCCAGTTTGTCGACACTGCGCTCAGCCTGAGTGGCTCTTATACCGGCTATCCGCTGGAGATTGTCGAGATCGAAGCCGGTCCGGTGCTGGATAACGGTGAGTTTCGCGTCACTGCTTATGCGCTAAACCACGTGGTCGAGTGCTATGGCTACCGCATCGAACAGCATGATAAGCCGGGCTTCCTTGACGCACCGCGCCTGAAGGCGTGCCGCGCGGCCCGTGGTATCAGGATCTGAAACAGGGCAAACGCATCACGCTGGAAGATGGCCGCGAGATCAACGGCGCCGACTATCTTGGCCCGGCCACCAAAGGCAAAGTGCTGGCGATCTTCGGCGATACCGGCCCCACCGAGGTGGCGTTGCAGCTGGCGGCGAACGCCGATGTGATGGTGCATGAAACCACGCTGGAAGCGGCGATGGCGGAAAAAGCCAACGGGCGCGGCCACTCCACTACGGTGCAGGCGGCCAGCGTGGCACAGCGCGCTGGCGCAAAACGCATGATCGCGACGCACTTTAGCTCGCGCTATTTGTCACAGGATCGGGAAAGGCTGCTGGCTGAGTGCCAGTCGGTGTTTCCGGCCACCGAACTGGCGCATGATTTTGCGATATTTGAGGTTTAGCGCTTATTCCGGCACGATTTGCGTCACGCTGTAGTGACCGGTGCCGGCGGGCACCAGTTTCTGGTGCAGCCACGGCAGCAGCTCTTCCATCTGCGCCTTCAGCTTCCACGGCGGGTTGATGACAATCATCCCGGACGCGGTCATGCCGCGCTGATCGCTGTCCGGACGCACTGCCAGCTCGATCTGCAGAATATTGCGAATGCCGGTGGCTTCCAGATCCTTCAGCATGTGCTTGATTTGCTGGCGCAACACCACCGGATACCACAGCGCATAGACGCCGGTAGCGAAACGTTTGTGACCTTCCTGAATGCCTTTCACCACATCCTGATAATCGCTTTTCATTTCGTACGGCGGGTCGATAAGGATTAGGCCGCGACGGGTCGGTGGCGGCAGTTTGGCCTTCAACTGCTGATAACCATCCGCGCGTTCAACGCGGGCGCGCGCATCTTTACTGAACTCACTGCGCAGCAGCGGGTAATCGGTCGGATGCAGTTCGGTGAGCTGCAGCTTATCCTCGTCGCGCAGCAGATGACGGGCGATCAGCGGCGAGCCAGGGTAATAGCGCAGCGTGCCGGTTGGGTTGAGGTTGCGAATCGCCGCCAGATAGGGCTTCAGCAGCGCCGGTGCGTCCGGCTGCTGCCAGATACGCGCAATGCCTTCCAGATATTCGCCGGTACGTTCGGCGTGCTCACCGCTCAGCTGGTAACGTCCGGCACCGGCGTGGGTGTCCAGATAGAGGAAAGGTTTCTCCTTCTCCATCAGGGCGGTGAGGATCAGGCTTTCAACGGTGTGTTTCAGCACGTCGGCGTGGTTGCCGGCATGAAAACTGTGGCGATAACTCAGCATAAAAAAGAGGGGTCCGCGGTTGGATCAATGAAGTCGAATAGATCGTGTGTGGCGCGATTATAGCCGCGCCGCATAAAAATTGCTGACGTTTTACCATCCGCTTAAGTTTTCAGCGCCCGGGTCGCTTTAGCGGAATGCGACCGGTCTGGTAGAGAACTAATTTCACTTAGGGATAATTCGACTCTCGAAATTTTACCGCAGATTAAGTAAGTTAGTAGCCGAAAACGAAGCGGTCGCGAGCGAAATGCCAGGAATGCGTCTCTGGCAAGGAAACTTTTCGGCCATGGCCGTATAATTTTTTGCTTCAAGCATCCTTAATAACTCCTGGTGACAATAATGAAAAAAATGACTGGTATCGCGGTGGCAAGCCTGCTGGCACTGGCCGGCTGCGCGAAACAACAGCCTGTTCATAGCCTGGTAACGCCGCCCGCCGCCGACGCTCAGCCGATGGCTGAATCCGCTGCACGGCCTGACGGCCAGCCGTTTGTAACCGAAGCGCCAGCCCAGCCGGCCGCTGCCTCGTTCGCTGACGATCGCGCCAGCAACATTCAGCAGTGCCGTAAAGAGCTGGATGCGATGCGCCTCTACAGTCAGGCGTCTTACGACAGCTACCAGGCGGAATTCCAGAAAATTGGCGCGCAGACCAACAAATATCTGCAGATTAAAGATTCGATCGGCGCGGATATTAACGATTTAGTCATGCCGCGCTATCAGTTCCAGATCCGTGAACTGTGCTTCCGCATTAAAACCCGTCTGTCACAGCTGATTATTCGCCAGGCCGGTTAACAATAACGGCGCAAGCCGACCCCTTTTTTAACAGCGCGACAACCTCGCGCGGTGGATGGCTTCATCTCAATTAACATATTGAGATGAGGCCTTTTGTTTTCTTAGCGGCAAGGAGCCGCGACTGGAGGTTTTGATGACACAGCGTCATCTGCTGGCGGTGCTGATTAGCGCGGCCTTACTGCTACCCGGACAGGCCGCGTCAGCGGCTGATGATGACATGCTGCGCGCGTTCAGCGAAGCAGCGCGCACCCTGCCGCCGGCACCGGCAGCAAAACCACAGCCACCTGCAAAACCGGCCGCAAAACCGGCGGCGAAAACCGTCAGCAAGGCAGAGAAAAAAGCCGCAACAGCGCCCGATCACAGTTCGGAACTGACGCGTCTGCGCGCCCGCGTGGCGGAGCTGGAAAAGCAGTCTGCGGCACCTGCGGTGAAAGCGGACGATGCGTTAAAGGCGCAGCTGGCTGCCAGCGACAAAAAACTGGCAGCGCTCAGCGCGGAGAAGCAGCAGCAGGAGAAAAACATCGCCACGCTGCAGCAGGCGCTGAAAGAGGCACAGCAGCAGCAAAGCGCCGGCAGTGCCCAGCTGACGAAACAGCTCAGCGACGCGCGCGCGGCGGCCACCCATAGCGCCGATGCGCTTAAAGCGTTGAAAGCGGAAAACGACAAGGCGCTGGCGGCACTGCAGGCAGAGAGCAAAAAGCAGCTCAGCGCCCAGCAGGCCGGGAACAATAAAAAACTGGCAGCGCTCAGCGCGGAGAAGCAGCAGCAGGAGAAAAATATCGCCACGCTGCAGCAGGCGCTGAAAGAGGCACAGCAGCAGCAAAGCGCCGGCAGCGCCCAGCTGACGAAGCAGCTCAGTGACGCGCGCGCGGCGGCCACCCAGAGCGCCGATGCGCTTAAAGCGCGGAAAGCGGAAAACGAGAAAGCGCTGGCGGCGCTGCAGGCAGAGAGCAAAAAGCAGCTCAGCGCCCAGCAGGCGGCAAGCGACAAAAAGCTGGCGGCCTTACAGGCAGAAAACGAGAAGGCGCTGGCGGCGCTGCAGGCTGAGAGTAAAAAGCAGCTCAGCGCCCAGCAGGCGGAAAGCGACAAAAAGCTGACGGCATTACAGGCTGAAAGCAAACAGCAGCTCAGCGCACAACAGGCTGAGAGCGCCCAAAAACTGGCCGCGCAGCAGACTGCAAGCGACAAACAGCTGAAAGCGTTACAGTCACAGCAGACGGAAAGCGAGAAGAAGCTCACCGCCCTGCAGACGCAGCAGGCCGAGCGTGAAAAACAACTCGCCGCGCTGGACAGTGACAAACAGCAGCAGGCACACAACCTGGCGCAGCTGACGCGGGAACTGGAGGCGGCGAAGCAGCAACCGGTCGCCGCGCCAAAACTTTCTGCCCCGAAAAGCGATGCCGAACGCGATGGCTACACGCTGGGTCAGTTCATCGCCAGCAATGCGGTGGTGCAGTTGCAGATGGTCAAAGACATCGGCCTCAGCATCAGTATGGATCAGCTGATTGCCGGCTTAACCACCCAGCTGCAAAGCGGTGATTCGCTGCTTGATGGCGAAGAGATGGCGCGCCGTTACGCCACTATGCAGGCCTCCATTGGCAAAGGACTGAACGCACTGATTGAAAAAGGTTACGCGCAGCTGGACAAGAAAGTGGCGAAGCGTAAAGCGCTGAAGAAAGATCTCGGCATGCAGTGGTTTGCGGTGAAAAGCGTCAAAGGCAAACTGCTGCCGGACCAGCAGGCGGCGGTCAGCGTCCGGGTCACCACTCTGAGCGGCAAGGTAATCAACGATTTTTCACATGATCAGGTGCCGTTCAACGACAGCCTGCCGCCACTGTTGCAGGAAGGCATGTCGCTGACCGGTAAAGGCGGCGCAGTGGAAGGCTGGGCGCTGGCGAAAGATATTTACGAGCGCGAGCCGCTGCCACCGTGGGTCGCGCCGTATGATGTGATCCATTATCAGCTGACCATCAAATAACCTCTGGCCCGCCGTCTGGCGGGCTTTTTTTTCAACAATGCGCGATGAATCGCGCCGCTACCGATACGTGCACTTATTGTAGCGGCGCGATTCATCGCGCGTTTTTCTCTCTGCCCTTGCGGGTGGCATTGATTTTCCCCTCGTCTGGCCGCATGTTAGTAAAATTGCGTCGCGCCCCTGCGCGCGGCCCCACTCCATGATGAAAGGACTGCGCTTATGACCAATCCGTTACTCACGCCTTTTACGCTACCGCCTTTTTCCGCCATCAAACCTGAGCACGTGGTTCCCGCTGTAACTGAAGCGCTGAACGACTGTCGCGCAGCGGTGGAGCGCGTAGTGGCGCAGGGCGCGCCTTACACCTGGGAAAATTTAGTCCAGCCGCTGGCGGAAGTGGACGATCGCCTGGGCCGCATCTTCTCGCCGGTCAGCCATCTCAACTCGGTAAAAAACAGCCCGGAACTGCGCGAAGCCTATGAGCAGACGCTGCCGCTGCTGTCCGAATACAGCACCTGGGTGGGCCAGCACGAAGGCCTGTATCAGGCGTATCGCAACCTGCGTGAGGGCGAGAGCTACGCACAGCTGGATACCGCGCAGAAGAAAGCGGTGGATAACAGCCTGCGCGACTTTGAGCTGTCCGGTATCGGCCTCGATAAACAGAAACAGAAACGCTATGGCGAGATCGCCGCGCGCCTCTCCGAACTGGGATCGGCTTACAGCAACAACGTGCTGGACGCCACCATGGGCTGGAGCAAACTGATCACCGACGAAGCCGAGCTGGCGGGCATGCCGGAGAGCGCACTGGCCGCGGCCAAAGCGCAGGCGGAAGCCAAACAGCAGGAAGGCTGGCTGCTGACGCTGGATATCCCGAGCTATCTGCCGGTGATGACCTACTGCGACAACGCCGCGCTGCGTGAAGAGATGTATCGCGCCTATTCCACCCGTGCCTCCGATCAGGGCCCGAACGCCGGTAAATGGGACAATGGCCCGATCATGGCGGAAGAGCTGGCGCTGCGCCACGAGCTGGCCGAGCTGCTGGGCTTTGACTCGTTCGCCGACAAATCGCTGGCGACCAAAATGGCGGAAAGCCCGTCTCAGGTGATCGACTTCCTGAACGACCTCGCCAGACGCGCGCGCCCGCAGGGTGAAAAAGAGCTGGCGCAGCTGCGTGCCTTCGCCAAAAAAGAGTTTGGCGTGGATGACATGAATCCGTGGGATCTCACCTATTACGGCGAGAAGCAGAAACAGCATCTGTACACCATCAGCGACGAACAGCTGCGTCCGTACTTCCCGGAATCACGCGCGGTAAACGGCCTGTTTGAAGTGGTGAAGCGTATTTATGGCATCACCGCCAAAGAGCGTACCGACGTGGATGTTTACCATCCGGACGTGCGTTTCTTCGACCTGTTCGACGAGAGCGGCGAGCTGCGTGGCAGCTTCTACCTCGACCTTTACGCGCGCGAGCACAAGCGCGGCGGCGCGTGGATGGATGACTGCGTCGGGCAGATGCGTAAAGCCGATGGCAGCCTGCAGAAGCCGGTGGCGTACCTGACCTGTAACTTCAATCGCCCGGTCCAGGGCAAACCGGCGCTGTTCACTCATGATGAAGTGACCACGCTGTTCCACGAGTTCGGCCACGGCCTGCACCACATGCTGACGCGCATCGAAGCGCCGGGCGTATCCGGCATCAACGGCGTGCCGTGGGACGCGGTCGAGCTGCCGAGCCAGTTTATGGAAAACTGGTGCTGGGAGCCGGAAGCGCTGGCGTTCATCTCCGGCCATTACGAAACCGGTGAGCCGCTGCCGAAAGCGCTGCTGGATAAAATGCTGGCGGCGAAAAATTATCAGGCGGCGCTGTTCATTCTGCGTCAGCTGGAGTTCGGCCTGTTCGATTTCCGTCTGCATACCGAGTTTGATCCGGCGCAGGGCGCGCAAATCCTCGAAACCCTGCGTGAAGTGAAAAAGCAGGTTGCCGTGGTGCCGAGCCCGGAGTGGGGCCGCTTCCCGCACGCCTTCAGCCACGTGTTTGCCGGTGGCTACGCGGCGGGTTACTACAGCTATCTGTGGGCCGACGTGCTGGCTGCCGATGCGTATTCGCGCTTCGAAGAAGAGGGCATCTTCAACCGTCAGACCGGTCAGTCGTTCCTCGACAACATCCTGACACGCGGCGGTTCCGAAGAGCCGATGGAGCTGTTCAAACGCTTCCGCGGCCGTGAACCGCAGTTGGATGCGATGCTGGAACACTACGGAATTCAGGGATAAGCCTGCTTGTGAAGATCGGTTTAGTGGATGAAACAGGCGCCGGAGACGGCGCCTTATTACATTTGGCGCAGCGCTGGGGGCTGGAGCAGGACGACAGCGCCACGCTGGCGCTGGTGCTGACAGCGCAGCATCTGGAGCTGCGTAAAGTGGACGAGCCGAAGCTCGGCGGCATCTTTGTCGATTTCGTTTCCGGCGCGATGGCGCACCGGCGCAAATTTGGCGGCGGACGCGGCGAAGCGGTGGCGAAAGCGGTGGGCATCAAAGGGGATTACCTGCCCGACGTGGTGGACGCGACGGCGGGATTGGGGCGCGATGCCTTTGTGCTGGCCGCGCTGGGCTGCCGCGTGCGTATGCTGGAGCGTCATCCGGTGGTCGCGGCGTTGCTGGAAGATGGTTTGCGGCGTGGCTATGAAGATGCGGAGATCGGCGGCTGGCTGCGCGAGCGCCTGACGCTGCTGCATGTGGTCAGCCAGCAGGCGCTGAGTGATATCACGCCGGCACCGGACGTGGTGTATCTCGATCCGATGTATCCGCACCGGCAGAAAAGCGCGCTGGTGAAGAAGGAGATGCGGGTGTTTCAGTCGCTGGTGGGGCCGGACGAAGATGCCGATGCGCTGCTCGAACCGGCGCGCCGTCTGGCGAAGAAGCGCATCGTGGTGAAGCGCCCGGATTACGCACCGCCGCTGGCCGGCGTCGCCACCCAATCAGCGGTGGTGACCAAAAGCCACCGTTTCGATATTTATCCGCCGTTGTCGTAAGCAGTCACTATGGCTTAGCGGCGTGAATCATCGCGTCGCTGCAAGCCATATAATTTCATATCATGACGATGCATAACGTGGATTGTGCATAGCCATAAGTTAACTGGTTAAAACTCATATCTTTACTGTCTTCCGCCCGGAAATTCACTCCTTCCAGACTTATGCTAACCCATCAAGTATATTTCCGTTATTTTTTTTGATATCGGTGTTGCTATTTTTATGTTTTTTGTTTTTAAGGGTGAAATTACTGATAAACATCCGGCTATATAAGATTTTTCCCCTGAGAGATTAATCTTAATATTTATTTAAGTCATTGATAAAATTAATTATCTGTATTTTTTATCTGGATTTGTTTTGCGACATGTCTCAATAAGAAAGTGCGGTCCTTGTTGATATTATTTCCGCGTTAAGGATGGAGCTTTCATTGTGCTCTCTCATCCGGGAAATTTCTCAACGCTAACCTGGTTGTTTAGCGTGACTATTAAAATACATGGACTAAATAAATTATGAACGCCATCCCCGTTAATGTCGCCGTTGTAGACAAAAAAACGGTTGTCGAAGCGCAGGTGCTTCGCAACGGTAAAAATGGAAAACCAGTAAAAATCAAAGCCATTGCCAATGGGAAATATATCCTTGCTGAAGGTGAGAAGGGTGTTGCACCTGAAAACATCACCGTCAAGCGCGTAGGCAAAAGTCTCTGGGTTATCCTGGAGGATGGCGATCTGGATAAACCCGATCTCATCATTGAGGATTTTTTTGTCTACCCTGGTCAGCTGGTTGGTAAAGCAGAAGATAACGCTTTCCATGAATACATCGCCTCTGATGCGCGTGATGATCACGAAGCTGCAGCGCTTGCTGATGGCGATTATTCGGCGCTGGTGCTCGGGTCAGAATCCGTCCCGGGGCTGGATAATCTGCTGATTGCCGAAAATGGTCTGATTAACCCGATGCTGTTGGGTCTGGGTTTACTGAGCGCGATTGGTGCAGCGGCAGGCATCATTTATCACAATCACAAAAAAGATCACGGTAAGTCAGGTGAGGGTGAAGGCGGGAATCTGCCTGATCCGGTATTCACGCGAGGCGCAACCATTGATGCGGTGACGGATAACGTGGGCGCCATTCAGGGACCGCTGGCCAGCGGCGACTATACCGATGACGCGACGCCAACTCTGAGCGGCACCGGCACCAATCCTGGTAATACTGTTGAGATCTGGGATAACGGCACAAAAATTGGTGAAGCCATTGTCGATCAGGACGGTAACTGGACATTTACGCCAGGCACGGCGCTGGCTGAAGGCGACCATAGCTTTACGGTGATTGAACGCGACGGTAAGGGTAACACCAGCCAGCCTTCCGAACCGTTTGAGCTAATTATCGATCTCAAAGCGCCAGCACAGGCTACGCTGGACAGCGTATTCGACGATCACGGTTCGCTCACCGGGTTGATTGCCAACGGCGAGGCCACCGATGACAATACGCCGACCCTTTCCGGCAAAGCGGAACCGTACAGTACCGTATCGATCTACGACAACGGTGAAAAAATCGGTGAAGCACTGACTGATGCCAACGGCAACTGGACCTTCACCCCTGCAACGGCACTGGCTGATGGTGAGCACGCATTCACCGTGGTAGCTGCCGACCGTGCCGGTAATATCGGCCTGCCCTCTGCTCCTCACATCATCACTATTGATACGCAGGCACCGGTAAATCCGGGCATTGGTGAAGTCACTGACAACGTGGGTAGCATTGTCGGACCGGTAGACAACGGCGGCAGCACCGACGACAGGACTCCTACCATCGGCGGCGGCGGCACGCCTGGCGACGTGGTAACCATTATTGATGACGGCAAGCCGATTGGCAGTACTGTCGTGGGTGATGACGGCAAGTGGGAGTTTACGCCGGAACAACCCCTGGAAGATGGTGAGCACAACATCGGTATCATCATCACCGATCCGGTCGGCAACGAGTCTGCACCTTCAGATGATTACACCATTATTGTCGATACCCAGGCACCGGATAAGCCGCGCATTGTTGCGGTTATCGACAATCAGGGTGAACAGCAGGGTGAACTGCAGCCGGGCGATACGACCGATGATGCGCTCCCGACCATAAAAGGCGAGGCTGAAGCTGGCAGCATTGTTAACCTGTATGACAATGGCGTGCTGATTGGCTCCGCGCGTGCAGACGCCGCAGGCAACTGGGAATTTACTCCGAACAAACCGCTCAGCAATGGCGGACACTCTCTCACGGCAGAAGCAACTGACGCGGCGGGTAACGTCAGCGAAACGTCTGACAGCTTTGATTTCACCCTGATCACCGGTGGTGTGCCAAGCGCGCCGGCGATTATTGGTGTGCTGGACGATGTGGGTGATATTCAGGGCAACGTCGCGAAAAACGGTGTCACCGATGACACCCGCCCAACCGTGCATGGCACGGCGCAGCCAGGCTATATCGTTTCCGTTTATGACGGTGATGTGCTGCTGGGCACCACCACCGCTGATGAAAACAGCCGCTGGCGCTTTACACCGGAAGTGGACCTGGCTGAAGGTGAACATCAGCTGTCCGCTACTGCTACCGATGCGGCGGGCAACATCAGTCCGCAGACCGGCGTGTATCCGATTATCATTGACACTACCCCGCCAGAAAATAGCGGCGACAACACCCTGACTGATGATGTCGGCGCGATTCAGGGCCCGATTAACAGTGGCGATACCACTGATGATGCCACACCTACCTTTGACGGTAAAACTGAGCCGGGCGCTGTGGTGATTATCCGTGATAACGGTGAAGAAATTGGCCGCGTTGTCGCGGACAAAGACGGTAACTGGACATTCACCCCGGAACAACCGCTGGCCGAAGGCGATCACAGCTTTTCTGCGCAACCGGTAGATAACGCCGGTAACAAAGGTGAAGAAAGCGCGCCAGTCGACTTCATCGTCGATACCTCTGGTGTTGAAGTGACGATTATCAACGTCTATGACGACGCAGGCGAAGCTGGCTACGTGCAAAAAGGTGGCGTGACTAACGATGCTACGCCGACCATCAATGGTTCAGCGACGCCAGGTGCGCTGATCCATATTTATGACAACGGTGAGCTGATTGGCTCCGCGCTGGCAAATTACAAGGGCGAATGGTCATTTACACCAGCGGAGCCGCTGAATGAAGGCGAACACAGCTTTACCGCCACGGCGACGACCGAAGCCAATGGCGTCAGCGCACCGACCGCACCGTTTGATCTGATCATTGATATCACTGCCCCGGGCAACGACGGCATTGACGAGGTGCAGGATGACGTAGGTAGCGTTCAGGGACCCGTCGAAAGCGGCGAGGTGACTGATGACAGCACGCCAACGCTGGTTGGTGGCGGCACGCCGGGTGACGTGGTGACCATTATTGATAACGGCGAAACCATCGGTAGTACCGTCATCGGTGATGACGGCAAGTGGGAATTCACGCCAGAAACGCCACTCAACGACGGTGAACACAAGTTTGAAACCGTAATCACCGATCCGGCGGGTAACACCAGCGAACCGTCCGATCCTTACACTGTCATCGTGGATACCACCCCACCCGCGAAACCGGAAATCGGCGATATCATTGACGATGTCGGTAACGAAACCGGGCCGATCGAAAACGGCGAATCAACCGACGACACGCAGCCGACCATCGGCGGTGGCGGCACACCGGGTGACGTAGTGACTATCATCGACAACGGTAATCCAATCGGCAGCACCGTGATCGGTGACGATGGCAAGTGGGAATTTACCCCGGAAGAGCCGCTGGAAGACGGCGAACACAATATCGGCATCATCGTGACAGATCCGGCAGGTAATGAATCCTCACCGTCTGACGATTACACCATTATCGTGGATACGCAGGCGCCAGAAAAACCTGTAATTAAAGAAGTATATGATAATCAAGGTGATAAGCAGGGTGCACTCAATCCGGGTGAGGTGACGGATGACGCCCAGCCGACCGTGCGCGGCGAAGCGGAGCCGGGTAGCCTGGTCAATCTGTATGACAATGGCCAGCTGGTGGGTTCAGCTGTCACGAATGCTGAAGGCCAATGGGAATTCACGCCAACCCGACCGCTGCTGAACGGCGCGCATTCACTCACTGTGGAAGCGGTCGATGCGGCCGGTAACGTTAGCGAACCGTCCGACAGCTTTGACTTCATGCTGGAGGCCGGTGGCGCGCCGACCGCACCGGCAATCACTGGCGTAGTGGACAACGTCGGAGATGTGCAGGGCGCCATCGAAAAAGGCGGCGTGACCGATGATGTCCGTCCTGGCATTAACGGTACCGCGCAGCCGGACAGCGTAGTCACCGTGTATGCCGATGGCAAAGTGCTGGGGACCGCCCTGACCGATGCCGCAGGCAAATGGTCATTCACGCCGGATAGTGACCTGGCCGAAGGCCTGCGCAATCTGAGTGCCACCGCGACCAACGCGGCCGGTAATATCAGTCCGTCAACTGGCCTCTATCCGATTGTGATTGACACCACCGCGCCAGATGCCAGCAGCGACAATCAGCTGACGGATGACGTTGGCGACATTCAGGGGCCGATTAATAGCGGCGATACTACGGATGACGCGCAACCAACCTTCAGCGGTGTGACCGAGCCGGGTGCGACCATTATTATCCGCGACAACGGCCAGCCGATTGGCAGCGCGGTCGCCGGTAAAGACGGCAACTGGCGCTTTACGCCGGACCAGCCGCTGGCGGATGGCGATCACAGCTTCACTGCGCAGCCAGTTGATAAAGCCGGTAATAAAGGTACGGAAAGCCAGCCAGTTGACTTCATTGTCGATACCTCTGCGGTGCTGGTGACCATCAATAGCGTTTATGACGATGCGGGTTCTGTCACGGGCAACCTGACCAGCGGTGCGGTCAGCGATGACACCACGCCAACCCTCAACGGTTCGGCGACGCCAGACGCGCTGATTCACATCTATAACAACGGCACGCTCATCGGTTCCGCAAAAGCCAACTACAAAGGCGAGTGGAGCTTTACGCCAGATGTTGCGCTGGCGGAAGGTGAACATCACTTTACGGCTACGGCGACAAACGCCGCCGGAACCAGCGCCGAGTCGTCACCTTTTGACCTCACCATCGATCTGACCCCGCCAGTCGTGGGCGGTATTGATAACGTCCTGGATGACGTGGGCACGGTGCAGGGCCCGGTCGACAACGGTGGCATTACTGACGACACCACGCCAACGCTGGTAGGTGAAGGCGTGCCGGGCGATGTGGTGACCATTATCGACAACGGTGAAACCATCGGCAGCGCGGTAATTGGCGAGAATGGCAAGTGGACCTTCACGCCGGAAACCCCGCTCAACGACGGCAAGCATAAATTTGAAACCGTGATCACCGATCCGGCCGGCAACAGCAGCCAGCCGTCCGATCCGTACATTGTGATTGTTGATACGCAGGCGCCGAACAAGCCAGCGATTACCGAAGTGTTTGATGACCAGGGCGATCGCACCGGTGCGCTGAAATCCGGTGATACCACCGATGACAGCATTCCTACCGTGAAGGGCACTGCGGAAGCCAACAGCCTGGTGAAGATTTATGACAACGGTGAACTGATCGGTAGCGTGCGCGCTGACGGGCAGGGCAACTGGCGCTTCGAACCGGGCAAACCGCTGGTTAACGGCGCACACTCGCTGACCGTGGAAGCGATCGACGCGGCGGGCAACGCTAGCGAGCCATCAGAGAAGTTTGACTTCTCGCTGGCAGCCGGCGGTAAGCCAACGGCACCGGCTATCACTGGCGTGATGGACAACGTAGGTGACATTCAGGGTGCAATCCAGAAAGGCGGTCTGACCGACGACGCGCGTCCGACCATCAACGGTACCGCCCAGCCGGGCAGCATCGTTACGCTGCTGGTTGATGGCAAAGCTGTGGGCAGCACCCAGGCCGATGGCGCTGGGAACTGGTCATTTACGCCGGACAGCGATTTGGCGGATGGTGTGCGCAACATCACCGCTACCGCCACTAACGCGGCCGGTAATATCAGTCCGGAAACCGGGGCGTATCCAATTGATATCGATACCTCCGCGCCAGAAGCCAGCAAAGGTAATCAGCTGATTGACGACGTTGGCCTGGTGCAGGGTCCGATTAACAGCGGCGACATCACCGATGACGCGACGCCCACCTTTAAAGGTAAAACCGAGCCGGGCGCCACGGTAATCGTGCGCGATAACGGTAATGAACTGGGTCGCGCGGTAGCTGATAAAGACGGTAACTGGAGCTTCACGCCGGATCAGCCGCTGGCGGATGGCGACCACAGCTTTACCGTTCAGCCGGTGGATAAGGCCGGTAACAAAGGGCCGGAAACTGACGCCATTGACTTCACCGTAGACACCTCCAAAGTGGTGATTGCTATCACTCAGGTGTATGACGATGCGGGCAGCATTACCGGTAATCTCACGTCCGGTCAGGTGACAGATGACACCACGCCGACCCTGAAAGGCACCGCAACCGGCAACGCGCTGGTGAAAATTTACGACAATGGCCAGCTGATTGGCAGCACGGTGGCAGCCAAAGACGGCAGCTGGAGCTTTACGCCTGGCGTTGCGCTGAGCGAAGGGCCGCACAGCCTGACGGCGACCGCCACCACGCCGGCACACGGCGAGAGTGAGGCCACAGCCGCCTTCGATATCACTATTGATATCACGGCGCCAAACAACGCGGGTATTGAGGATGTCCGTGATGACGTGGGTACAGAGCAGGGCACCGTGGACAACGGCGGCGCGACTGACGATACCACGCCAACGCTGACTGGCGGCGGTAAGCCGGGCGACGTGGTAACCATTATCGATAACGGTGAAACCATCGGCAGCGCGGTAATTGGCGAGAATGGCAAGTGGACCTTCACGCCGGAAACTCCGCTCAACGACGGTGAGCACAAATTTGAAACCGTGATCACCGACCCGGCGGGCAACAGCAGTAAGCCGTCGGATCCTTATGTAGTGAATGTGGATACGCAGGCACCGAATAAGCCAGCGATCACTGAAGTGTATGACGATCAGGGCGATCGCCGTGGACCAATCGCTGCAGGCGACACCACTGATGATGCGACACCGACGGTACGCGGTACCGCTGAAGCCGACAGTCTGGTGAATATTTATGACAATGGCGTGCTGATAGGCTCAACCCGCACTGACGGCAAAGGCAACTGGAGCTTCGAGCCACCGTTACCGCTGGCCAACGGTGCCCATGCGCTGACAGCGGAAGCGGTAGATGCCGCTGGTAACGTCAGCGAGTCGTCAGACAAGTTTGAGTTTGGCCTGATCAGCGGCGGTGTGCCGAATGCGCCGGCGATTACCAGCGTAATGGATAACGTAGGAGACATTCAGGGCCTGGTGCAGAAGGGAAGCGTCACCGACGATGCACGACCAACCATTAACGGTACCGCACAGCCGAACAGCCTCGTTACGCTTTATGCAGACGGCATTAAGCTGGGCACGGTAACGGCAGACGCCAACGGTAACTGGAGCTATACGCCAGCCAGCGATCTGCGTGACGGCGTGCATAACATCAGCGCGACTTCCACCAATGCTGCCGGCAACGTCAGCCCGGAAACCGGCGTCTATCCGATTGAAGTGGATACCACGGCGCCAGGCAACATCATCAATCCGGTACTGACGGATGATGTCGGCCAGGTACAGGGGCCGATTCGCAGCGGCGAGACCACCGACGATGCCACGCCGACCTTTAGCGGTAAAACTGAGCCGGGCGCTACAGTAATTGTGCGCGACAACGGCAAAGAGTTGGGCAGAGCGGTCGCCGATGACAGCGGTAACTGGACGTTTACCCCGGGCACGCCGCTGACAGATGGCAAGCACAGCTTCACCGCGCAGCCGGTCGATCTCGCCGGTAATCAGGGCCCAATTGGCGGGGCGATTGACTTTACCGTCGATACTTCTGCGGTGGTGGTAGCGCTGACTCGCGTGGAAGACAACGCCGGCAGTGTCAAAGGCGATCTGAGTTCCGGCCAGGCCACCGATGACACCACGCCAACGCTGTATGGCACCGCGACGCCGAACGCGCTGGTGAAAATTTATGACAACGGCAAGCTGATTGATCAGGTAAGCGCTAACGCGCAGGGCCAGTGGAACTTCACGCCGGGTACAGCGCTCAGCGAAGGTTCGCACGCCCTGACCGTGACGGCGACCACTGAAGCACACGGCGAAAGTGAGCCAACCAGCCAGTTCGATCTGCTGATTGACATCACCGCGCCGAACAAGGGCGTGATTGACTCCGTCAGCGACGACGTCGGCACGGTTCAGGGACCAATTGGCAAAGGCGGCTACACCGATGACACCACGCCAACCCTGTCTGGCCGCGGTACGCCAAATGATAAGGTCACCATCATCGATAACGGTACGCCGATTGGTGAGGTCACCGTTGGTAACGACGGGCGCTGGAGCTTTACCCCGACTACGCCGCTTAACGATGGTACGCACAACTTCACCGTGGTGATGACCGATCCGGTGGGCAACAGCTCGGCACCGTCTGACGTCTGGCCGGTGATTGTCGATACCCAGGCACCGAATCCGGTAGTGCTCACCAGCATTATGGATAACGTTGGCAGCGTGACCGGCCCGATTCAGCGCGACGGCACGACCGATGATAAGCGACCAACGCTGAATGGCACCGCCGAGGCCAATAGCCTGGTGACCATTTACATTGGTGAAGTTGCAGTAGGCTCGGTGAAAGCGGATGCCAGCGGCAACTGGAGCTTTACGCCGGGCAGCGATCTGGCTGACGGACGCTATGAGTTCACCGTCACTGCCACCGACGCGGCCGGTAACACCAGCTACCCAACCCAGCCGTGGGCGATAACCGTTGATACCGTGGCGCCGAACCTGCCAGCGATTGTACGCGTCTACGATGACGCCGGCAGCATCACCGGTGATGTGCTGAACAACGGCATTACCGATGATAAGCGGCCGACCATCAGCGGCACCGCCGAGGCCAACAGCACCGTTACCGTATACATCGACGGTACGCCTGCCGGTACCGTACGCACCGATGGCAGCGGTAACTGGAGCTTTACCCCGGGCAGCGATCTGACCGATGGCCTGCACCGCATTACCGCCACCGCCACCGATACCGCGGGCAACACCAGCGGCCAGACCGCGGCGTGGAACATTACCGTAGACACCGTGGCACCGAACGCACCGGTCATTGTCACCATTGAAGATGATGTCGGCAGCATTAAGGGCAACATCGATAAAAATGGCTTCACTGACGACAAGCGGCCGACCCTCAACGGCACCGCCGAGGCTAACAGCCTGGTGACGATTTATATTGATGGTATAGCGGTGGGCAGCACCCGCGCCAATGGCAGCGGCAACTGGAGTTTCGTCCCGCTCAGTGACTTGTCGGACGGACTGCACCACATCAGCGCCAAAGCCAGCGATAGCGCCGGCAACAGCAGCGGCGAGGCTGTGGCGTGGGATATTACCGTTGATACGGTCATCAGCACCCCGACCATCGATACGGTGTATGACAACGCCGGCAGCAAAACCGGTAACGTGGCTAACGGCGGTAAAACCGATGACACCACGCCAACCCTGTCAGGCAAAGCGGAAGCCAACAGTGTGGTGACCATTTATGATGGTAGTACCAAACTGGGCTCGGTGACGGCGGGGGCGGATGGTAAGTGGACCTTTACGCCGTCACCGGCGTTAAGTAATGGTGCGCACAGTTTCTATGTACAGGCAGCAGATAAGGCGGGTAATGCCGCAAAATCGGTAAGCAGGGAGATTGAGATTGGACCTGATGTAATTCTTACGCAAGGCTTTGAAAACTTTAATAGCATTTCCGCTGGAAGGCACGGAAAATCTCATGACTTCGGCAATGGGCTGATTGTTACCAGGAAATGGGACGTAGTAGTCATTGCTGCAGGTGGGGGGGGGAACGCTTTTTCGAGCAATTCTTTACAGGTAAATGATGATTTATTGACTTTAAAATTTGGCGCAACAACGGATGTCCATTTTGTTGTGTCGGGGTGGGGAACTTTTGCAGGTTATGATTCTGCACCCGCCATCATAAAAATTTATGACACTCAAGGAAATTTAATAAAAGACACAAGAATACAATCGTATGATTACAGAGGGAAAGTATACTTTGATTACGTTGCTCCTGCAGGAACGTTCATTGGAGAAGTTACGTTAACAAGCAAAGATCCGTCTAGTTTAGGATTGGATGACCTTAGTTGGGGGAAAAATATAACTACTCATACGTCATCTATTTCAAATAATGAAATTGCCCCTGTTGTTGATGACGCTTATGCAGTGGAAGAGTCAGAAGATCATCCAATCGCTAACGATGAGAATGAACTTATTATCCAACAAAACTTAGGTAACATCGATCTCTCTGATTTTATAAAAATTATTGAAGATGACATAACTTTAAACACGGATTCCCGGTTAATCATTAATGATGCCGAAAATAAGGAAATTGTCCTATCTGATCTTCTCAAAGACGGCACCGATCTCGGCGACTGGTTGCAGGTGGCGGGCACGATTACCCAGGGCGGTCAGGTGTACGACGTTTATCGTCACAGTGGAGTGGAAGGTGAATTGCTGGTGCAGCAGGGGGTAAAAGTCGAACTGGATAATCATTAATCAGCCGTGGCTTTTTTAATCTGTTAACCATCAATACTAATCGGGTGCCCTTTTGGGCACCCGTGGAGGAGTTATGAAAACTTTCAGCCTTACCCTGCTGGCCGCACTGCTGGCCGGTTCAGTCACCCTCAGCCACAGCGCGCTGGCGGCAAAACCGTTCGGCGAACTGTATCAGCCGGTAAGCGGCGTACCGGCATCGCAGACTCAGGTGGTTTATTACCGCACACTGGCGCAGTCGGGCAACGATGCGGCGCACGTCTATGTCGACGGCGAATTCCAGACCGCGCTGCTGCCGGGCGGTTTCAGCGTCTTCTGCCTCAAACCGGGCAGCTACTCGCTGGATAACTACATGAAAGACGCGCCGCGCTACAGCGGTAAGCGCGCCCAGGCGTGGCGCGACAACTTTGCCGGCGGCACCACCTACTTTGTGCGCCTCGGCAACGTCACTACCGGCCAGCCGCAGGTAGTCAGCCGCCAGCAGGCGGAGCGGGAACTCAACGGGGCGCAGCAGCAGATCCACGCGCTGTCGCGTGCGTCATCGGTCGTGAAGTGCGACAACCTGGCGCCGCGCAGCTACAAAGACTACGTGCTGGCCGGTGACGTGCTGTTTAACTTTGGCAAATCGTCCATTGGCGATATCTCCGCCGCCGGCCGCCGCGCGGTCGGTGCGCTGATTGCCGAGCTGCAGCGCGATCGCGCCGAGCTGAAAAGCCTCGAAGTGATTGGTCACACCGACCCGATTGGTAACGCCAGCGCCAACCGCCAGCTCGGCCAGCAGCGCGCTGCTACGGTACGCCAGATGCTGATTGACGGCGGCCTGCCGGCCACGGTGATCCGCGCCAGCAGCGCGGGCAGCAGTGAACCGGTGGTGGAGTATTGTGAAGGATCGCGCGCCGCACAGATTGCCTGTAACGCGCCGAATCGCCGGGTCGTCGTACGGCTGGCGCTGAACCAACAGCCGTAAGCGTCACTCATTTCCCTAAGCCATGTTGTAGTTGTTCTGTTATTGCAGTCTTTTGCCCCTCGGTCCGAGGGGCTTTTTTACTGGTTATTCCTCTTCCTCGTCGCGCAGCGGCACAATCAGCATATCGATATGCACGGTATTGATCAGCTGGCGCGCTGACGACATCAGCTTGCTCCAGAAATCCTGATGATGGCCGCACACCACCAAATCGACATCGTATTTTTTAATCGCGTCCACCAGCACCTGGCCGAGATCGCCGCTGCCGCTCAGGGTTTCGCTAATCGGGTAACCGGCGTTGGTGGAGAGCTCGCGCAGCGCGGTATGTGTCTCTTCCGAAATTCGCTTCTGCATGTCGCCGAGGTTGACGTCAATCAGCCCGGTGTAGAGATCTGAATAGTTCACATCAACGTGAATCAGCGAGATTTTTGCATCATAAGGACGGGCCAGTGATACCGCTTTATCAACCAGCAACTGGCTTTCCGGGGAAAGGTCTACTGCAATCAGGATGTGTTTATAAGCCATGATAAAACTCCTTTCTCAAGATTCTGGGGCAACCCGAATTTCTGCCGTTCGGCTGGCGTAATCCTTTGCGCGTAACGGCGATGAAGCGCCACCAACCACAATGTCAGCCACGCAGGTGAATAATTGTTATATCCCGAGTATAGCCAGAGTGGGTAGCAAATGCTGCAAACCGAAGCCCGGCTGTGAGTCAGATCATGGGTTATCGCTTTTTTCGCTCGCGCTGAACGAAAATCATCGCTGGAAAAAATTTAAACAGATCTCCTACACTGAAAATGAGGGCCACTCCCGTCCGGGTAGCGCGCTCAGGTCCGCATAACAACAATGCAATTCGATTCATCTGTGGCTGGCTTATTTCCCGTGGGGCGTCTGCAGCTTTTCCCCGCTGCAGGTAACGTCATTGCGGCTCCAGCCGGGAGGGGAACATGATCAGCACTATCGCGCTTTTTTGGGCTCTGTGTGTGGTTTGTCTGGTGAATATGGCGCGTTACTTCTCATCGTTGCGCTCACTGCTGGCGGTGCTGCGCGGGTGCGATCCGTTGCTGTATCAGTATGTTGATGGTGCCGGTTTCTTTACGTCCCACGGTCAGCCGAGCAAGCAGGTGCGACTGGTGCGCTATATCTGGGAGAAACGCTATCGCGATCATCACGACGATGAATTTATTCGTCGCTGCGAGCGGGTACGCGGTCAGTTTGTTCTGACCAGCGGGCTGTGTTTTCTGGTGGTGGTGAGCCTGATCGCCTTAGCGATTTGGCACTGAGAAGGGGAGCGGGTTCTGTCGCGGCGCGCTGTGTTGTATTCGCAACGCACCACGACAGAACCCTGCAACGCTGAAGCGTTAAATCAGCTTCAGCGCAATCCAGTACAGCGAGCCAGACAGCAAAATACACACTGGCAGGGTGAATACCCAGGCCATCGCGATATTTTTGATGGTGCGGCTTTGCAGCCCACCGCCATCTACCAGCATAGTACCGGCAACCGACGATGACAGAATGTGCGTGGTCGAAACCGGCATCCCGGTGTAGCTGGCGATACCAATCGACACCGCCGCCGTTACCTGGGCCGACATGCCCTGCGCATACGTCATGCCTTTTTTACCGATCTTCTCGCCGATAGTGGTCGCCACGCGGCGCCAGCCAATCATGGTACCGATGCCGAGCGCCAGCGCGACCGCCACGATAATCCATACCGGCGCATACTCGATGGTACCAAGCAGATCGCCTTTCAGCTTATTGAGGAAGCGCTTATCGTCGGCGCTGGTCTCCGGCAGCTTAGCGGCTTTGTCCGCGGTGTCGGAGATGCACAGCAGCAGACGACGCATCTGACCGCGCTGGTCAGGTGTGAGATCGCTGTAGCTCTGCAGATTACCCAGCAGACCCTGCGCACGGTTAATCGCATCAAGCGCACGGGAGCTATCACAATGGAACTCCTGCGGGCCGCCGAGCGACTCTTCCGGCGTCGGCACTGCCGGTGGCGCCATCTGCACGATGTGCGTCAGCGACTGGCCGTGCTGCTGGTAATACTGTTCCAGATGGTTCACCGCGTCGCGCGTACGGGTGATGTCATAACCGGAGGCATTCATATTCACCACAAAGCCCGCCGGCGCGACGCCAATCAGCACCAGCATGATCAGGCCGATGCCTTTCTGACCGTCGTTGGCACCGTGCGAATAGCTCACGCCAATGGCGGAGACAATCAGCGCGATACGCGTCCAGAACGGCGGCTTTTTCTTGCCGTCGATCTTCTCGCGGTCAGCAGGCGTCATGTGGATGCGAGCCCGTTTTTTGGTGCTGCTCCAGTAGCGACGCAGCAGGAAAATCAGGCCACCCGCAATGATCAGACCAACAATCGGCGACAGAATCAGGGAGAGGAAAATATTGATGACTTTCGGCAGGTTCAGCGCATCCACCACCGACGTGCCGGTCATCAGCGCATTGGTGAGACCAATACCGATGATGGCGCCGATCAGCGTGTGCGAACTGGACGCCGGTAAGCCGAGATACCAGGTACCGAGGTTCCAGATAATCGCCGCCAGCAGCATGGAGAACACCATGGCGAGCCCATGCGCCGAACCGACATTCAACAGCAAATCGGTTGGCAGCATATGCACGATGGCATAAGCCACGCTCAAACCGCCGAGCAGCACACCTAAGAAGTTGAACACACCGGCCATCACAACCGCCAGTTGCGCCCGCATCGCACGGGTGTAAATGACTGTAGCGACCGCGTTGGCAGTGTCGTGAAAGCCGTTGATTGCTTCGTAAAACAACACAAACAGCAGAGCAAGAACCAATAACAGGCCGGTGCTTAGGTCAAGACCAGCAAACAGATGTAGCATAAACGTTACGCCATTTTGGAGGACATGAACGCGGCGCATTATCTGCGACAACGTGCGCTATGGGAAAGAAAAATATAGCTCTTTTTTGTCTTAAATTTGTCATCCGGCAGGTAATTAAAGGCAAAAAGACCGCAAAATGAGCAAGTTACAATATGACACATTTACGGCAATTTTTTGTCGCTGGCGCGAAAAGCCGCAGATCTCTACAATCAGCGCCTTTCAATCAGGTGGGTTAAGGCAGTGGAAAAGTTTGACGTTATCATCATTGGTGCAGGCGCGGCCGGCATGTTCTGCGCGGCGCAGGCCGGGCAATTAGGCCGTCGCGTGCTGCTGCTGGATAACGGCAAGAAAGCGGGGCGCAAAATCCTGATGTCCGGCGGCGGCCGCTGCAACTTCACCAATCTCTACACCGAACCGGCGGCGTATCTGTCGCATAATCCGCACTTCTGCAAATCGGCGCTGGCGCGCTACACCCAGTGGGATTTCATCGATCTGGTTAATCGTCACGGCATCGCCTGGCACGAGAAAACTCTTGGCCAGCTGTTCTGCGATGATTCGGCGCAGCAGATTGTTGATCTGCTGCTGAAGGAGTGTGAAGCCGGCCAGGTGACGCTGCGGCTGCGCAGCGAAGTGCTGAACGTGGCGCGCGACGACGACGGTTATACGCTGCAGCTGAATGGCTCGGCGGTTCGCGCGGACAAGCTGGTGATCGCCAGCGGTGGTCTGTCGATGCCGGGACTGGGAGCAACGCCTTTCGGTTATAAGGTGGCGGAACAGTTTGGCCTGCGCGTTCATCCGACGCGCGCCGCGCTGGTGCCATTTACGCTGCATAAGCCGCTGCTGGAGCAGCTGAACACGCTTTCCGGCGTGGCGCTGCCGACCACCATCACCGCTCAGGACGGCACGCTGTTTAAAGAGGCGATGCTGTTTACCCACCGCGGCCTGTCCGGTCCGGCGGTGCTGCAGATCTCCAGCTACTGGCAGCCGGGCGAGTTTGTCACCGTCAATCTGTCGCCGGAGACCGCGCTGGACGATTTTATCGACGTGCAGCGCGCGGCGCATCCCAACCTCAGCCTGAAAAATAGCCTGGCGAAGATTCTGCCAAAGCGGCTGGTGGAAGTGCTGCAGGAGCTGCAGCAGATTCCGGACGTGACGCTGAAGCAGCTCAACAGCAAGCAGCAGAGCGAGCTGGTCACCACGCTGCACCAGTGGCGCGTGCAGCCAAACGGCACCGAAGGCTATCGCACCGCCGAAGTGACGCTGGGCGGCGTGGATACCACGCAGCTGTCGTCAAAGACCATGGAAGCACGTGATGTGCCGGGGCTCTATTTCATTGGCGAAGTGGTGGACGTGACGGGCTGGCTGGGTGGCTACAATTTCCAGTGGGCGTGGAGCTCGGCATGGGCGTGCGCGCAGGCGGTTTAATCGTTTGAAATCAGAGTGATCTTTCCCTCACCCTAACCCTCTCCCGCAAGCGGGAGAGGGAACTGACCAGTGCCGGTTGGGAAGAGGGAACTGGGCGGTGCTGGTAGGGGAAGAAGGAACTGGCTGGCGCGCCAGGGTGTAATCGGTCATCTTCAGCCTTTGCCTGCGAGCTTTTCACACTTGCCCCCGCTTCATGCCCCTTATTTTCCCCAGTTACGCACTGCCTTCCCCGCCCGCAGCGGACCGCTCCCTCTCCCGCTTGTGGGAGAGGGCCGGGGTGAGGGCAAACCCAAACCCAAACCCAAACCCAAACCCAAACCCAAACGACTAAGAATCTCCCCCATTTGTCAGACTGCACTGACCGGCGCGTAGGCCTGGTCTCATTAACCTTAAACCTGCCAGTCCTTAAAATAGCCTGAGGCCAGCCGGTCAGCACAGGGGAAGCGCAGGGATGAAAGACGCATACATGGATTGGTTCATTCACCACTTTATTCAGCCGCCGCGCCAGGCGCGCGTGCGTTTGCTGGCTTATACCGGCGGGCCGGTGGCAGCGCATCAGCTGGCGAACAGCCTGCCGCGCTGGCTCACTAACGATGTGCAGCACCTGCGACGCGGCATGATGCGCGAGTACCGGGCGCAGATTAACGGCATGGCGCATTTTCCGGCGCTGGTGACGGATTTCAATGACGCGCGCACGCTGGCGCTGGGGGAACTGCAGCCGCAAAGGTGTAAGCTAAGGCTGGTGATTAGCCCTGCAGCCGGGAAATTTTTCCTTTTCGACCAGACAGGCGATGTATGGATAGGTTGTATTTAACGTCTGATTTGTTTTGGACACGCCATGGCAGGGGAAATTAAAGCCTGAAAGGATGCTGCTACAACAAAATTTTGTCGCGCTGTTAAAGTTAGCATTTTGTTGTTATCGGATTATTCCCTCCGTGTCAAAAATCGAGCGCTGTTAACGCAAGAAAATTTTATTAACTAAAAGTGACATCATTGTGATGTCCTTGATGCGCACGCCAGCATGGCATTAAGCGATGAAAAACCGCTTCTTGCCAGGCAATTAATTTTGCTACGACTGATTTCACGTGGGTGCAGTCCCATTTCCCGTGCAATCAACGACGGTTTCACTCCGCGTAATAAAGCACAAATAACGCGTTTTTCACGTATGAGTGCGTTTTTCCCGATTAACTGTTCTTCAATAGACTCAGGGTTAGCTTGCAGCAGATTATGTATTACCTGATGCAGCGTCGTTAATTTTTCTTTTTTCATTACCACATCACTGAAGTCTGCATCCAGGAGTGTGCGACGCATCGCCTTAGCTTCTTCATCCAATAAAATCAACGTGCTGCCTTTGAACCATTCAGGAATGAGAAGTAACTCTGCCAGACCTGCCGCATCACGAGGCAGGTCGGTAATCACTAAATCGGCATAACTAAACATGAGCTCATCTGATATCGCTTCTGGCGCACCCAGTATCGTTTGCACTTCACATCCCGGGAGTGAACGGCAAAGCTCTTGTAAACCGGTCTGCGCAAAATTGCAGCTTAGCGCAATAATGATTTTTTTGGGTTTATTATCGTCACCAGTGTTGAACAGAATATCCATTCCCATTTTTGTGCTCTTATTTTATGACGGTTTGTGAAATTGTTTACAGGGTGATTAATTGCGACATGAAGATCATACGATTAATGTTCTTACAAAGATATGGGATTGTTCATCGGTGTCGTGTAGGACATGGCCTACGTTTTGTTATTTGATTATTATTGATTATTTGTTGAATTTATTAGTCTAATAGTTGGATAGAGGAAGTTTATATTTGGCTACTGACAGGAAATGAATCATGGCGAACTTTATCGTCGTCGACGATCATCCCATGGCGCGTATGGCTGTAACTTTTTTACTTGAAAAAGAAGGGCATACCTTAATTGCCGAAACTGATGATGGTCGCGAAGCACTCGAGCTGGTTGATCAGCATTACCCGGAAATCGTCGTAATGGATATTGATATTCACTCGATAAATGGTATTGAAGTCGTAAAAACTCTGCGCGCCAGGAGTTTTCCGGGTATTATTATTATCGTCTCAGGTAAGAATCAGAGTTTCTATGCAATACAGAGTATTCGCTGTGGCGCAAATGGTTTTATCAGTAAAAAAGACAATTTGCCGGAAATCATCACCGCAATTCGGGCGGCACAAAATGGTTATGGCTACTTTCCGTTAGCCGGTATTAATGCACCACCGGAACAGAGCAGCACTCATCCCGATATCCGGCTGCTGGAATCGCTGTCACCGCAGGAATTTCAGGTGTTCACTTATCTGTTGAAGGGGCTGGATAACATGCGCATTGCTAACCGCATGAATCTCAGCAATAAAACCGTTTCAACTTACAAAGGCCGTTTGCTGGAGAAATTGCACTGCAAAAGCCTGCGCGATCTCTTTGCCTTCGCCAATCGTAATCATATGGAGTAGCGATGCTGCGCCTGGTCACTCTGCTTCTGCTGCTGTTGAGCCCGCTACTGGCCGCCCAGCCGCAGCCCGAAATATTTCAGTTGTTCAGCCGTGAAAAGCTGGCACCGATGCATATTGAGTTGAGCGGTGACGAGTGGCGCTGGCTGCGCATTAAACATGAGCTGCGCATCGCGGTGTGGGCACCGGAGCTGCCGCCTTATCTGATCTTTCAGGAGGAAGCGGGCAGCGGCAACAGCGTGGAAGGGATCTACGCCGATTATCTGCAACTGCTGGCGCGTAATCTTGGCGTGCAGGCGGTGATGGTGCGTTATCCCAGCCAGGCGGCGGCGCAGGCGGCGGTGAAAAGCGGCGCGGCGGACGCCTTGTTTAGCTCACCGGGGCGCGAACTGCACGATGCGGCGGCCTTCAGGGCAACAGACAGTTTTCTCATCAATCGTCCGGTGGTGATCGCCGCGGAGAAGCAGGCCTCACAGCCGGTGCCCTACGATGCACCGCTGCGCCTCGCCATGCGCGAAGGCTTTTTGACCGATGCACAAATCAAACAGCATTTCCCTGACGCCACCATCGTGCGTTATCCCTCCAGCCAGGCGGCGCTGGCGGCAGTGGCCAGTGGCGAAGCGGACTATGCGCTCGGTAGCCTGCTGGCGGCAGCATTTCTGATTGAACGCAGCTATGTCAATCAGCTGGCGCTGGCAGCGATTTTGCCGGAAGACGCACTGTACGGCAGCCGTCTGGTAGTGAAAGCCGATAATCAGCCGCTGTTGCAAGCGCTGAATGCCGCCATCGCGGCTATTCCCGGCGAACAGCATCGGCTAATTTCGCGGCAGTGGACGCAGCGGCCGGACGTCTGGCGTTTGCAGGATCCGCTCAGCCTGACGCCGCGCGAGCAGCAGTGGCTGCAGCAGCATATGCAGGTGAAAGTGGCGTTCAATCCGTTCTCTGCACCGCTGGCGCTGCTGGATGAGCAGGGCGAATTTCAGGGTATCAGCGCCGATCTGCTGCATCTGATCCAGCTGCGCACCGGGTTGTTTTTCACCCCGGTGCCGGCGTATTCGTGGCGT
Organism: Pantoea sp. Ap-870; assembly: GCF_011752515.1. NCBI lineage: Bacteria > Pseudomonadati > Pseudomonadota > Gammaproteobacteria > Enterobacterales > Erwiniaceae > Pantoea > Pantoea sp. Ap-870. The sequence continues at coordinate 136,305 of NZ_VWXG01000007.1, read as the reverse complement.
GACGGCGTACAGCAGCTGGAGCAGCATCAGGTAGCGATGCTGGCAGCGATGGCGCAGGATGGCGGCCATCAGGAGGCAGTGCGCTTTACCCGGCCTTACCTGAAGGTGCCGCTGGTGCTGCTGGTGCCGGACCAGCCTGATGCGCCGCAGGCGCTCTATCCCGGCATGAAGCTCAGTATCGTCAAAGGCAATCCGGCGCGTCAGGCGCTGCTGGATCGTTTCCCCACGCTGCAGCTGTCTGAAGTGGATAACGCCAGCCTGGCGCTGCAACTGTTGCAGGAGGGCAAGGTCGCCGGGCTGATCGATAACCAGCTGAGCGTGAACACGTTACTGGCGCGCTACGCGCAGCAACCGCTGAAGATCGTGTCGCGTCAGGCGCTGCCGCCGGTGGAGCTGAGCTTTGCCGTCAGCCGCGATCAGCCGGAGCTGCTGAGCATTATTGATAAAGCGCTGGCCGACATTCAGCCGAGCGAAATCTCGCTGATTGCCAGCCGCTGGCAGGGCACACCGCAGACCACGCGCACCACCTGGCAGCTGTACCGCGCGCAGTTTTACGCCATCACTCTGCTGACCGCGCTGCTGCTGATCGCCTGTCTGGCGTGGGTTAACTATCGCGGCAAAGAGGTGAAGCATCGCCGTCGCGCAGAAGCTGACCTGCAGGCTGAACTGCGCTTTCGTGATGCGCTGCTGAATGGCCTGCCAACGCCGGTCTACGTGCTGGATCGCAACTGGAACGTGGTCAGTGCTAACGGTGCGTTTCAGCGCTTTTTTGCCGGCGTCGACGCGCAGCGCCTGAGTTTTTCGCTTTACGATCAGCGCCATCCGCTGTCGCCGCTCATCAGCAAACTCTATCCGCTGATGAGCCCGGAAGCGGTCAACGATCCGGAACTGGTGGCGCTGGCGCATAACAGTCTGTGGGGCGATACCGCCCAGGATCTGGAAATTGAGATCGAAAACGGCAGCGAAGCGCGCATGGTGCACCACTGGGCGCAGGAGCAGCGCGATGCGCAGGGCAATATTACCGGGCTGATCTGCGGCTGGCAGGATGTTACCGCCTACGAACTGCTGATGCTGGCGCTGCAGGCGGAGAAAAAGGTGGCGGATGAAGCCAACCGTGCCAAGAGTTCGTTCCTCGCCACCATGAGCCATGAGATCCGCACGCCGATCAGCGCCATCATCGGCCTGCTGGAGCTGGAAGGGCGCAAACAGCGCGATAACGAAGCCATTCAGATCGCCTACGAGTCGGCCAACACGCTGCTGGGGCTGATTGGCGATATCCTCGACATGGCCAAGATTGAGAGCGGTCAGCTGGAGCTGATGCCGGAGTGGGTCAGCACCGAGCAGCTGGTGCTGCCGGTGGTGCGGTTGTTTGACGGCATGGCCAGCGGCAAAAATCTGACGCTGCACTACCACAGCGACACGCCGCCGGGGCTGGAAGTGTTTATCGATGCTGCGCGCTTCCGCCAGGTGATCGCCAATTACATCAATAACGCCATCAAGTTTACCCACGAAGGCGGCGTGGAAGTGCGGGTGATCGGCCATGAGTGGGAAGACGGTTCGCTGGAGCTGGAAATTGAGATCGAAGACAGCGGCGTGGGCATCAGCGCTGTCGACCAGGCCAAACTGTTTCAGCCGTTTGCTCAGACCGAAGAGGGGCGCAAGCAGACCGGCACCGGTCTTGGTCTGGTGATTAGCGCCCAGCTGCTGGAGAAGATGCAGGGCACCATGAACCTCAACAGCCAGCCGGGACGCGGCACGCTGATTCAGCTTAACGTGATGATGCCGGCACGCCGGGCGCGCAAGCTGCTGGAGAAAACCCGCGTGGCGCGCAGCCGTGCGCTGCCGCAGCTGAATATTCTGGTGGTCGACGACCATCCGGCCAACCGCCTGCTGCTGCGAAGCCAGCTCAGCGAGCTGGGCCAGCAGATCAGCGAAGCCAGCAGCGGCGAAGAGGCGCTGGCGCTGCTGGCGCATCAGTCGTTCGATCTGATTATCACCGACTGCAATATGCCAGGCATGAGCGGCATCGAACTGACGCAGACCCTGCGCCGCAGTGGCAACGCGGTGAAAATTTTTGGTCTGACGGCCAATGCGCAGTCGGACGTGCGCGTGCGCTGTCTGGAAGCGGGCATGAACGCCTGCCTGTTTAAGCCGCTGAAAATTGACAAGCTGGCCGAGCTGCTGAGCAGCAACGAGCCAGCCGCCGAAGTGCCGGCGCTGGATTCGCTGCTGTCGCTCGAATCGCTGCGCGCCATGGTGTATCACGACGATGCGATGGTGGCGAAGATGCTGGAGAAGGTCGGCGAGGAGAGCCGCAACGATATGCAGCAGTGCTGGCGCCATTTTGATGCGCAGGACTGGCCGGCGCTGGCTTCATCGCTGCACCGGCTGGGCGGATCGGCGCAGATCATTTACGCTGTCGAGATCGATGATCTGTGCGGGCAGATCGAGCGCGCCTGCCAAAGCGCTGAAGATCAGGAGGTCATCCGCGAAGGGCTTCTGCTGCTGGAAGAGAAGCTGGATACGCTGAACCAGTCGGTAGTGCATTATTTGCAGGCGTCGTGATGGCGCGGTGCGGTAATTGAAATGCGCGATAAATCGCGCCGCTACGGTTTGTGCGACTGGACAGTGCAGAAATCGCATCCGCAATAAATCATGATGGCGCGATTTCTCGTGCAGATATCCCTTCCATGTGATGCCGCTGATAACCGCACGGATGGTAGCGGCGCAATTTATTGCGCATTCCGCCACGGTGCGGTAATTGAAATTGCGCGATGAATCGCGCCGCTACGGTTTGTGCGACGGGATAAAGCAGAAATCGCATCCGCAATAAATCATGATGGCGCGATTTCTCGCGCAGATATCCCTTCCATGTGATGCCGCAGATAACTGCACGGGTGGTAGCGGCGCAATTTATTGCGCTTTCCGCCGCTGTGCGGTAATTGAAATGCGCGATGAATCACGCCGCTACGGTTTGTGCGACTGGATAATGCAGAAATCGCATCCGCAATAAATCGTGCCGCTACAACAATCTGCATCCTTTTACTGGTTTAAAACGCCACTTTTACTCCGCTCAGCACATTCCAGTCGCTCACGCCGGGGCGATCCAGCCGCTGCTGCACCTGCAACTGCGTGCCGACCTCCACGTTTTCATGCAGCTGCCAGCTGACGTAACCGCCCAGCTGGGCGCTGTGGCGGGCGCGCTCAATCGGTAATCCGCGCATATCGCCGGCATCCAGCGTATTCTGCCTGCCGCTGTGCCAGACATAACGCGCATCCAGCCCAAGCTTCACTGACGACAGCGGCTGATAATCATACTTAACACCGCCAGCCAGGCTGAACTGCGGCGCCAGCTGATAGTTCACCTGCGCACCCTGTTGCTCGGTAAAATCCGCAATATGCAGCCACTGCACACCGGCTGCGGCCAGCGGCATCAGGCTATGCGCATCCTGCTGCCAGCGCCAGCCCGCTTCTGCGCCGATATTGCCGCTAACGGCGCTGATCCGCGCCACTTCACCCTGGGTTTCATGGCGTAAGGTGCCGCGATAATGCGTCAGCCCCAGCGGTATCTCCAGCTGCCAGCCCTCAGGCGGCTGAATGCCGATCAGCGCATTAATGCCCTGGGTTTGCATACGCAGCTGGCTGCGCCCCGCCGGCGTATCCGACAGCATAGTCACTACGCCTTTATGCACGCCCGCACTGAAGGCCAGCGGGCTCTGTTCCGCTTCCGGCGTCCAGCGCGCACCCAGCATCCAGCCCTGATAGCGGCTGGTGGCATCGCTATCGCCCTGCGCACTGCGATAGCGCTCGCCGCCGCTATAGCCATACACAAACAGGTTGTGATGATCATCCAGGCTCATCTGCCGGGCAGCGAAGTGGAAGCGGGTTTGCATGGTGTCGTTGAGGGCATACAGCATGTTGGGCAGGGCGAGATAGGTCGGGATTTGTGGCGCGGGTGTAAGCTGTGGCGGTTCCGGCTCAGGCGGTGGAGGCGGCGGTATTATGACAGCTTCGCCACGATCGGGATCGGGTATCGGAGCCACGATGCCAGGATTATTGATATTCGGCAATCCTTCATCTTTCTCCCCGGTCAGGACCATGGTCTGTAACCGGTAATACCACAAGTGATGGCTGTTATTGCCGGCCAGCACGCTGCTTCTCACCAGGCCCGAGGTTGCCGGATTGATCTCATCAAACCACGAGCCGCGGGCGATCATTTTCCCAAGCTGTTTAATCCCTTCGCCGGTCTGGCGGCTGGCCTGCGCAAGCAGCGGCAGCTCAGGGATTTCCTGGGTTGATGGACCATGAAAGGATTCCGGTGGATGCGGAATATTCGCAGCGTTAACGTTATTATTTTGTAAGGGTGAAAATGCAGGGTAGCGCTCATCAGCGAATGCAGGAAGGCTATAACAGAACGTACTGATCACCAGCGTCAGCGGGGTAAGTTTCATATTCTCTTCCATGGATGAAAATAGCGAGAATCGCAAACCTAAAGCGACCGACTAACGTGGCAATTAAGTTTTGTCTGGTTTTTTTTCAGAAAAGCATAAAAAAGCCCGGTAAGACATGTCCCGGGCTGATGCGTGATGAGAGCCGCGATTAAAAACTGATTTTCACACCGGCCTGCAGATTCCAGTCGCTGATGCCTTCCTGCGTCAGGCGCTGCTGGCCCTGAAGCTGGGTGTTAAGCTCCAGATTGTCCAGTACCTGCCAGCCGGCGTAACCGCTGTACTGCAGGCTATTGCCGCCGCGTCCGGTGGCGAAGTGCGCCGCCTGCTGGCCGTCACCAATCGCCACCCGATCGCGCTGGCTGATGCGCTGCACGTAGCGCGTTTCCGCGCCCAGCTTCAGCTTCTCGTTGAGGCGGAAGTCGTATTTTACGCCGCCGGAGAGCTGCCATTGCAGCGGATTATCGTAGCTCACCTGTGCGCCGTCGCTGTCGGTGAAATCATTGATATCGAGCCACTGCGCATTCACACCGGCCACCGGCGTTAGCGCATGCGCGCCGGACTGCCAGCGCCAGCCGCTGTCGAGCCCGAGGTTCACGCCGCGCGCTTTCAGCTGCGTCACGTTACCGCGCAGGTCAGTGCTGACGCTGCCGCGGTACTGCATCACGCCAGCTGGCACGGCCAGCTGTAGGCCCTGATCGGGCTGCCAGCTCAGTAGCGCACTGGCGCCCAGCGTATCAATGCGGGCGTGACTATTGCCGTCTCGCGCTTCCGGTGTGATGCTCAGATTGCCTTTATTGACGCCGACACTCAGCGCCAGCGCGGACTGCAGCGGGAAGCGGCTGCCAATCATCCAGCCCTGATAGCGGCTGTGGAAATCGTAGCCGTAATCCATAAAGCCGCCCGCACTGTGATAGCGGTCGTCACCGGTGTAGCCGGACACAAACAGATCCGGACGGCCCTCTGCGCCCGCCTGCTGCGCGCTGCTGCTGAACAGCGCTTGCAGATTGTGTGTCACGCTGTGGAAGGCGGCGGGCAGCGAGATGTAGGCCGGCACCTGCGGAATCACCGCCGCGCGTACCTTGCCTGGCTCCGGTTTTGGCTCTGGCTGCGGCACCTGCGGATTTTCCGGTTCCGGTTCCGGCTGCGGTTCTGGCTCGGGTTGCGGTTCAGGCTCCGGCTCCGGCTCCGGCTCCGGCAGGTAAGGTTCACGGTTATCCCCTTCCGCCAGCAGAATGTTTTGCAGACGGTAATCCCAGAACTGATCCCCTTCGCCCGCCACCAGACGCTCATCGCCACTGGCGCGGCCCGGTGCGAAGGCGTACAGACCGTAAGCCCAGGCGCCGCGCGCCACATAGCTGCCGGCCAGCTGGACGCTGTCGGCGTGCGCCTGGCCGCCGACCTGCACCAGCGACACGCCTTCAGTGTTATCCGCTGCGCCGTTGTGGTTGCGATCGCTATCGATCCAGCTGGCCTGCGGTTTTACCGTCAGCCACAGCGGCGCATCGTCCGGCTGTTGTAGATCGCCATCGATCAGCAGGCGATCGCTGGCGTTATTGCGGAACGCGGAGTTCAGCACCAGCGCCGTGTCGCGCCCGTGACGCAGATCGCCAAGGCGCATGGCCGACCAGCTGTCCGGCGCATTGTTCCAGCCCGGTGCCAGCGTGACGTTATCGGCGAGGCTGGCGTGATTGATGACGCCGCCGCCGGAGAGCAGCGTGCCGGCGGCCATGTTCATCGGCGTGTGCAGCTTGCCGCTCACTTCCAGCTCGCCCTGCTGCACCTCAACGCCCTGCTGGTTGCTGACGTCACCGCTCAGCGTCAGCCGGCCGTCACCGCTTTTAATCACGCGGCCCTGGCCACTGATATTGGCGCTGATGGTGGAAGCCAGCTCGCCCAGCGTGCTGACGTACTGCGCGATGTCAGCAATCAGGCTGGAAGCGGTGCCGCTCAGGTTGATGTCGCCGGCCAGCGTGGATCGGCCCAGCACGTTAAGCGTGGCCTTGTCGGCCAGCGTGATGTCGCTGGTAACGTGAGCGTGCTCAGCGACGGTTAGCGCGGCGTCATGCGCCACCTGCAGCTGGTTGATGTGATACGTTTTGTCCTGCCAGTCATTGGCAAAGAACACCTTCCCGGCATGCTCAACCTGTTCGCCGCTCAGCGTTAGCACACCGTCGGCCACCGCCAGCTGATTAAGCTGCGCGCCGCCGGCCAGCTGCCAGCGCTGATGGGTGGTCACGTTGAGGTTATCGCGTGAGTCCGCTTCGCCCAGCTCGCCGAGGAACAGGCGGTTATCGCCGGTGAGATCGAGATGCGCCAGCGTCTGACTGCTGTTAACGATGCGCGCGCCGCTGTCATTGTGCAGGATATCGTCGAAGGTCAAATCGTGACCGTTAACGTCCAGCGTACCGCCGCGATAGCCGAAGCGGATGTTGTCAGTGCTTAACTGATCGGCGCTGTTGAGCACCACGGTCGGGCGGCCGCTGAACAGGGTGACGGTGGAGAACGCCTGTTTACGTCCCCGCGCGTCGGCCTGCTGGTCAAGGATGACCGTGCCGTCGCCGACGTTAAGCGCGCCGGGATTGATGCCGCTGGCGTTAACGTGCAGCGTGCCGGCGCCGATTTTGTGCAACGCATCGTCCTGCAGGCCGTTAACCTGCCACAGCACAGTTTTGTCTTTGTCGACCTCAACGCCGCCGCCGACCCAGCTGAAGTTGCCGTCGCCTGCGGCGCGCAGGGTGTAGTCGTTCGAGAAACGCAGCAAGCCCGCGCCGAGGTTGACCGACTGCGCCAGCTCGATGATGCCACCGTCGCCGTTAAAGCGCAGATCTTTGGTGGCATTGAGCTGATCATTGCTGGCTTTGGCGGGTGCGGTTTCTGCCTGAGCCTGATCAAGCCCGTGCCATTGCCAGGTTTTGCCATCCTGCATAATGCTATCACCGCGCCATTCGAGGGTAGTGCCGCCGCTGTCTTCAACATCAGCATCCCTGACGGAATCCAGTACCTCCTGCACATGCTTTCCATTAATTAATTCACTGGCAAAGGAATAATTGTAGGTAGTCCCCCCATAGCCACCAGAATGGACAGCGAACTGTACCCAGCGTTTTTCTACACTGTCCCAGGCAAACACCGGGCTACCGCTATCACCTCCACGGGTACCAATACTTAACAGGGAAAATGAGGGGTGATCAGGTGAAAAAATTCTCCACTTAATGTAGTCCTTATAAAAATTCGTAATGGCGCCGGGTTTAAAGGTTCCACCGGTGTTATAGACGTAGGCGCCATCGATAGGTATCAATTTACCGCTTTCTGGATCGTCGATTTGCTGATAACCCGCACCCAGGCGGGCAAATACGGTATAGCGACTGCGATTCGCTAATAATTCTTCACCGCCGATGTAAGGCGAAGGCGCGCTTTCGACGACCACCTTATTAACCCGCGGTAAATGAAAGTCTCGCGTGGGATCATTATTGTAGTTAATGCCACGGTAAGTCGGCGAAAATTTGGCTTTTTTGCCTAAATTCAGCGACAGAACATATCGAACATGTTTGGCACCTGTGACAAAAGATGGCGCGATAAATGAGCTGAAACCCTCGTCGCTGACCATGCTAAAGTCCGGCATCGGCACGTCCAGTACATAGCCTTCAAAGCTGCCGTCTTTGCGATAGAGGGGAATATCGGTGGCACCGATAGCATATTTGCCCCGGTTTTCGGCAAAATCGCGGTATTCCTGCACGTCAATGTCATGACGCATAATCCCGGCATAGGGTGAACCGCTAAGGCACAAGGTACTAATCAGCAGCGCCAGCTGGCTTTTTTTCATGATGTTCATTCCCTGAATGACGAGGAAAATTGAGCGGGCTACTTTATAAGCACATCGGTGCATTCCCCGTTAAGCCTCGTCTCAATCTGCCGGAGAAAAGCCTGAAAATGGCGTGCGGCATGGCGCGGTGAATCTGTTAAGATTGCGGCGTTTTCTTTTTCAGCTGGCCAATAAATCCATGTTAAAAATCAAATTCCTGCTGCCGCTGCTGCTGATTATCAGTGCGCTGATCTGGTGGCTGATGCCGCATTACAGCGATGAGGACAAGGCTTACTACATCGCGACCTTTTGTACGCTGACCCATGACGGGCGCGATAACAGCGCACAGGCGATGCAGCAGATTATTGAAGGCGGTAATTCGGATTATGCGCTGCAGAAGATTCATTTCCAGTCCGGGCTGGCGGAGCATCTGCAAACGGTGTGGCAGGATTTGTCACCGCAACAGCAGCAGCAGGCACGGCAGGACGCGTTTGTCTGCCGCCAGTTGATGTCAGATAAGCTGCTGCCGGGCCAGCCGGTGCGCTGAGAAATAAAAGTGTTTTACCGGCCGGAAAACAACCGGGGGTGTTTCTGTTTGCAATGCCGAAAGGTCGCCATAAATGGCGACCCTACAGGAACGTTGCACGGTTTTGTCAGGTGCGCATTTATCCGCACCGTGTCAGGATAATTGCACGGTTGTAGGGTGCGCATTTATGCGCACCGCGACAGGATAATTGCACGGTTGTAGGGTGCGCATTTATGCGCACCGTAACAAGGTAATTGCACGGTTTGTAGGGTGCGCATTTATGCGCACCGTGTCAGGATAATTGCACGGTTGTAGGGTGCGCATTTATGCGCACCGTAACAAGGTAATTGCACGGTTTTGTAGGGTGCGCATTTATGCGCACCGCCCGGATGGGCACGGTGCACCTGTGCATCAGCGCAATAAATCTCGCCGCTTCTACTCACGCGGTTATAAATATTTTCCCGAAATATCAGACGTGATTAACGTACCGCGCAGCTAATACGCGCTGGAAACTTCCCATTATTTTCGCTGACCGGATTAACAACCGGTTTTTCCTGCTCGCTGCGATTAAACCCGACTTTGCGACACAGCGCGCAGGGATCGTCACTGCTGCGCAACAGGGCTTCGGCAGCATCGCTCAGCTGACGTTTGCGGCAGAATAGCGGCGTGCAGCCCATCACCTGTTTAAACGAGCGGGTAAAGGATTGCTGACTTTCGAAATGGTATTTAACCGCCAGACTGATAATCGGCGTGCGGCTGAATTTCAGCTCGTTCACGCAACAAATCAGTTTCTTTTTGCGAATATAACGCGCCAGCGTTTCGTTATGGTAACGGGCAAACAGTTTCTGTAAATACCATTTGGAATAGCCAGATTTCAGTGCAATATCATCAATGCTCAAACGTTGATCCAGGTTGGCCATAATCCATTCGGTCACCGAATCAATCACCCCTTGGTTGTATTTTTGCTGCATCATTATGGTCCTCCAATAACTCGACACAGTGTAATTAAATTAAACTTTTTAAGCACTGACGTAACGTAAAGTTTTATCAGGAAATGGCTTTTTTATTAATTGTCATCAAGACTGGTCTTGTTTGTCGTGAAATTAATCACCGACATGTTGTGATGATGTTGAATAGTTGCCGTAATTACGGCCGTTATTATTAACGCAAATGGGTTATCGCTTTGCGCGGCTTAACAGTCAAAGGTGTGACTGGCGGTGGCACGGCGCAACAATATCAACCGGCGGTTTTCGTGCCAGACTGAGGGTTTTTCCCCTGTACAGAAGAGGTCACATGACGTTTCGTTTTCGATTAAAACCGTTACTGAGCGTAGCGCTGGCGTCAGCGATGCTGTGCGGCACGCTCAGCGCGCAGGCCGCAGAGGCCGTGTATGGCGAGCAGCTGGAGGGATTTCACTATCCTTATCCGTTGCAGCATTTTACCTTCTCCTCCCAGCAGCAGTCGCTCAGCATGGGCTATATGGACGTGAAGCCGGCGCAGCAGGCCAATGGTCAGACAGTGGTGCTGATGCACGGTAAAAACTTCTGCGCTGCTACCTGGGAAGACACCATCAACGCGCTGAGCCAGCAGGGCTATCGCGTGATTGCGCCGGATCAGATTGGTTTCTGTACCTCCACCAAACCCGCCCGCTATCAGTACAGCTTCCAGCAGCTGGCGCAAAACACCCATCAGCTGTTAGCGCAGCTCGGCGTTGAGAAAGCGGTGATCGTTGGCCACTCCACCGGCGGTATGCTGGCGACGCGTTACGCACTGATGTATCCGCAGCAGACGCAGAAGCTGGTGCTGGTCAATCCGATTGGCCTTGAGGACTGGAAGGCGAAGGGCGCGCCGTGGCGCTCGGTGGATCAATGGTATCAGCGCGAGCTGAAGCTCGACGCGGCGGGCATTAAGAAATATGAGCAGCACACTTATTACAGCGGCCAGTGGAAGCCGGAATATGACAAATGGGTGCAGATGCTGGCCGGGCTGAATAAAGGACCGGGGCATGAGAAAGTGGCGTGGAACTCGGCGCTGATCTACGACATGATTTTCACCCAGCCGGTCTATTACGAGTTTAAAGACCTGAAGGTGCCGACCACGCTGATGATCGGCACGGCCGATACCACCGCGATTGGCAGCGATATCGCTTCACCAGCGGTGAAAGCGCAGCTCGGCCATTACAACGTGCTGGGCAAACAGGTGGCACAGCTGATTCCTGGCGCGCGGCTGATTGAGTTCCCCGGCATGGGGCACGCGCCACAGATGGAAGCGCCAGCGAAGTTTAATCAGACGCTGATTGACGACCTGGCGCATTAAGGAGCGGCTATCTGCGCGGCTGCCTTTTCTGGTACTTGGCGGCGTACATGCGTGCGTCGCTGCTTTCCAGCAGCTGCTCCAGCGATTGCGGCTGCTGCGGATCAAATTCCACGATGCCCGATGAAAACTGCAGCGTGTAACGCCGCTCCAGATCCTGCATCTGTTTATGCAGATAGTGGGCGAAGCGCGCCAGCGTCGCTTCCGCCTCGTCCTGACGAATGCCGTTCAGCAGCACCACAAACTCATCGCCGCCGAGCCGGGCAAAGATATCGGCATGGCGAAAACTCACCTTCATGGCATCGGCAAAGTCCATCAGCGCGCGGTCGCCCTCGCGGTGGCCATGCCGGTCATTGATGGCCTTAAAACCGTCGAGATCGAGAAACGTCAGGCTGGCGGGCAACTGTCTCAGCAGGCACTCATTCAGCGCCATCTGACCCAGCGTCATAAAGCCGCGCCGGTTGGTGATTTGCGTCAGCTCATCGGACGTCGCGGTCTGAAACGCTACCAGCTCGGCTTCGGCCATGGCCGCTAGATCGCGCAGCGCGTGCAGATCCTCCGCGTTGAACTGGCGCGCATGATTATCGATGATGCACAGCGTACCGACTTTGGCACCGGACGGCGTGCGCAGCGGATAGCCCGCGTAGAAACGCACCGGATTGTCTGCATCGGTAACCAGCGGATTATCGCTGAAGCGCGTGTCGGCCAGCGCGTCCTCAACCACCATCACCTCATCCTGCAGGATGGTGTGGCCGCAAAAAGAGATGTTACGCGCGGTGGTTGGCCGATCAAAACCGTCGCTGGATTTAAACCATTGATAGTCATTCTCCAGCAGACTGACCATCGCGACCGGAACGTCAAACAGACGTCGGGCAAGGCGGGTTAAACGGTCAAAACGCTCTTCTGTGGGTGTGTGCAGAATGTTGAGCGCACGTAACTGGGTCAGACGCTGTGATTCGTCCGCAGGCAGTGCAGGTGCTTTCATCGCGTAACTCTTGTTAATGATGGATGTGTTACAGCAAACCGGATGTCGTGCCCGCGCAGGGGCAGAGAGCACTAAACAACCGCGGCAATCCGCGATTGTTTAGCGTAACGAGAGGATCAGAGCACTTTTTGCTCGGCAAGATCAAGGGCGAAATAGCTGAAAATGAGATCTGCACCGGCACGCTTAATGGCACCTAAGCTCTCCAGCACCACATTACGTTCATCAATGGCGCCCGCCTGAGCGGCAAATTTGATCATCGCGTACTCACCGCTCACCTGGTAAGCCGCCAGCGGCAGCGTGGTGCGCTCGCGGATATCACGCAGGATATCGAGGTAAGCGCCTGCCGGTTTGACCATCAGCGAATCTGCACCTTCCGCTTCATCAATCAGCGACTCGCGAATCGCTTCACGACGGTTCATCGGGTTCATCTGATAGGTTTTGCGGTCGCCTTTCAGCGCGGTGCCCGCGGCTTCACGGAACGGACCGTAGAACGACGAGGCGAATTTGGTGGAGTAGGACATGATAGCGGTATCGGTAAAACCGGCCGCGTCCAGCGCCTGGCGAATCGCTTTCACCTGGCCATCCATTGCTGCTGACGGCGCGATGAAGTCGGCACCGGCCTGCGCAGCAACCACCGCCTGTTTGCCGAGGTTAATCAGCGTCTGGTCGTTGTCGACGCCGTGATCGCACAGCACGCCGCAGTGGCCGTGGCTGGTGTATTCACAGAAGCAGGTATCGGACATGACAATCATTTCCGGCACCGTGTCTTTGCAGATGCGCGACATGCGCGCCACGAGGCCGTTTTCGTTCCACGCATCGCTGCCGGTGGCATCGGTGTGGTGCGAGATACCGAAGGTCATGACCGAACGGATACCGGCTTTGGCGATGCGTTCGATTTCGTACGCCAGACGTTTTTCCGGAATGCGCATCACGCCCGGCATGGCGTTGATTGGCACGTAATCATCCACGCCTTCTTCAACGAAGATCGGCAGGGCCAGATCGTTCAGGCTGAGGTGGGATTCCTGGAACAGTTCGCGCATCGACGCGCTTTTGCGCAGTCTTCTTGGGCGCTGAATGAGATTGAAATCAGACATGCTCGATTAACTCATGCTGGTGAAAAAAGTGGCGACAGTTTACCCCTTTTCGCCGGGTAGCATGAAGGATTGTGTGCGGTGCGGGCCGGGCGTCGTTGCTCGTCGGCATGAATGCCGCCCCTACAGCGCACCCGGCAACCGCCGAATCCCAACCCGCCGTTACCCGTAAGGGTGCGCATTCATGCGCACCTGGAAGCATCACCGCAGCACACATTCTCACGCACCCGGCAACCGCAAAAACAAAACTCCCGCCGGGTGGCGGGAGTGAAAGGGCAGATTACTCGTTGATGTCCGGGTGCTGCTGCACCAGGTTTTTCCGCTTCGCCTCAAGGCGGGCGATCTCTTCATCAATATCTTCAATCTTCTGCTCGATGTTGTCGTGATGCTCCTGCAGGATCTCACGCGCTTCTTCGAGGTCCGATGCCGCCGGTGTCGCGCCGCGCAGCGGTTTGTTGGCGGTCTCTTTCATGTACAGACCGGTCACCAGACCGACCACCGCCACCACCATCAGGTAGTAAGCCGGCATATACAGATTGTTGCTGGCTTCCACCGCCCAGGCGGTTACGGTTGGCGTCAGGCCGGCAATCAGAATCGAGATGTTAAAGGCACTGGCCAGCGCACTGTAACGAATGTGCGTCGGGAACATCGCCGGCAGCGACGAGGCCATCACGCCGGTGAAGGCGTTGAGGATCACCGCCAGCAGCAGCAGACCGGCAAAAATCAGCCCCAGTACGTTACTGTTGATCAGCATAAAGGCCGGAATCGCACAGAAGAACAGGGCGATACTGCCGACGATCACGAACGGACGGCGGCCGAAGCGGTCGCTCAGCATGCCCATCACCGGTTGCACAAACAGCATCCCCATCATGATGGCGATGATAATCAGCACGCCGTGATCTTCCGAGTAGTGCAGGTTATGCGACAGATAGCTCGGCATGTAGGTCAGCAGCATGTAATAGGTCACGTTGGTGGCAAGCACCAGACCGATACAGGCCAGCAGGCTTTTCCAGTGTTTGCTGGCAATCTCTTTAAACGACACTTTCGGGCCGTCGCGCAGACCTTCGCGGTCGCCTTGCTCCAGCTTCTCAACATGCTGCTGGAACGCTGGCGTCTCTTCCAGTGCGTGACGCAGATACAGGCCGATAATGCCCAGCGGCAGCGCCAGGAAGAACGGAATACGCCAGCCCCAGTCGAGGAATTTCTGCTCGCCAATCACCGTTGAGATCAGCACCACCACGCCCGCGCCCAGCACGAAGCCAGCAATCGAACCAAAGTCCAGCCAGCTTCCCATGAAGCCGCGCTTACGGTCCGGCGAATACTCGGCGACGAAGATCGACGCACCGGTATATTCCCCGCCCACCGAGAAGCCCTGAGCCATTTTCGCCAGCAGCAGCAGTATCGGTGCCCAGATGCCAATCGAGGCGTAAGAAGGGATCAGGCCGATACAGAAGGTACTGATCGACATGATGACAATGGTGATCGATAGGATTTTCTGGCGACCGTATTTATCGCCCAGCATGCCGAAGAACAGGCCGCCCAGCGGACGGATCAGGAACGGTACCGAGAAGGTCCCGAGTGCGGCAATCATCTGCACGCCAGGCGAGGCGTCCGGGAAGAACACTTTACCCAGCGCGTAGGCCACAAAGCCATAAACACCGAAATCGAACCATTCCATCGCGTTACCGAGTGACGCGGCGGTAATGGCCTTACGTAAACGAGCGTCATCGATAATCGTGACGTCATCCAGCCCAATAGGTTTTACACGCTTCCTACGTAATTTCATGAGGTTACCCTGTATTGGAATTCAAAAAGTCCTCAACGCTGCGGACTCGGTGGAGCGTTCAGTCCGCGGCGTTGAGAAAATTAAAGCATAGCCGTGAAAGTGGTTTTTTCCCTGGCCTGCCAAAGCAATTATTACTCAGGTAATTATTGCATCCCGCGACAGAGTATACCGTTTAAATGTGATATTTGTCATGTTTCCGCCAATAACTGGCTATTTTTTGGCTAAAACTATGGCCGTTTTGGTCCACAATCGCGGCAAAAAAATTGTCTGAATCGCGACGCAGGCCGCAGCGTAGATGCGCGGGCGAGCGAAAATATCTATACTTGCGCCAGTTTCTCTGCCGGAGATCGGGCGCCGCATGGCACGCTTTGTTTTATTTGCAAAAAGTCTCTGTTTTGACGTTGACCAGCAGGTCCTCTTCCCGGTGCAGTCGCCCGCGCACCGCGTGGCACTGACGCCGCTGCAAACCGCTATTCTGCGGCGCGTGATTGATGCGGATGGCAAACTGGTGCGCAACCAGACCCTGCATGCGCTGTTCCAGCGCGTCCCCAGCGACACACCGTTCGCCGAACGCCTGACGGCCACCATTGCCGCCATCAATCAGCAGGCGCAGCTGGCACACGCGCCGGGGCCGCTGGTGCATCAGGTACCGCTGATTGGCTGCGTGCTGGCCGATCAGGTCGATGTGGCGCCGCTGAGCGATGAGCCGGTGGCTGCGCCAGCGGCAGCGGTGGTCAGTCCGCAACCTGCGCCCGCGCCGGCCAGCGTAAAGAAAAAGCGGCCTGTGCTGCGCTGGGTAATCGTTGCGCTGCTGCTGGTGAATGTCGCGCTGGCGCTGCTGGCACGCCAGATGTTTGCGCCGGTGCAGCACGATGCGCTGGATTTCCGGCCGCTGCTGCGCATTCAGAACAGCCAGGTGTTTATCCCCAGCCACCTGAAAGCCGATTCGTGGGTGGTGCAGGACGCGCTGCGTCGCTATCGGCAGTGGCAACCGCGTCTGCCGGATGGCTCAGCGCCGCCGATGGTGTACATCAACCCGGTGCGCACCCGACTCTTTTCCAGCACCTTCCTGTGCGCCAAACCGATCGCGCAGAAGGACAACGAATGTATTTCATGGATGGTGTCCGCGCAGGAGATACCCGATGCGTAAAGCGATAATCACCACGGCGGTGGTGCTGGCCTTTGTGCTGCCGTGGGCGCTGGCGCTGCTGCTGCGGCCGGCAGAACCGGTACCGGAGTGGTGTGAAGTACCGTATCGTATTGATCATGAAGGCGCGCCGGCTGGCGCGATTGATGCCACTATTCGCACGCGCTTTAAGGCGGACGGCAGCGGCAGCTCAACGCTGACCGGCACCGTCACGGTACGCGATCGCCACTATCGCCTGCATCGCGTATCCGATACCACCTGGCGCCGCCAGGGCGATTTCATGCTCAGCACCACGCGCAACGTACGTATCCTGGCAGACGACACCGTACCGCCCGCGCTGGCGGCGCAGATCGTGTTTTCGCCAGCGCGCGAGGGCAATAACGATTATTACCAGATGTACCAGCTGCCCAATGGCGACCAGATGATTAATTATGCCGGGCTGCCGCGCCTGTACTGCCACAGCTAACCCTGGTGCTGTCGACGCGCCGGGGGCTTAAAGCAGCGAGCGCAGCGGCGCGCCGTGCAGCCAGCCAGCAATATCTTCCACCGCCTCGCTGAAGTAGGTGCGGTAATTGGTGTCGGCGACGTAGCCCAGATGCGGTGTTGCCAGCACGTTCGGCAACTGACGCAGCGGATGATCGGCCGGTAGCGGCTCCTGTTCAAAGACATCCAGCCCGGCGCCCGCCAGCTGACCAGACTGCAGCGCGCTGATCATCGCCTGCTGATCGACAATCCCGGCGCGCGAGGTGTTAATCAGTAGCGCGCCCGGCTTCATGTGCGCCAGCGCCGCGCCGTCCAGCAGATGACGGGTGCGCTCACTCAGCACCAGATGAATCGATACCACATCGCTCGCCCTGAGCAGCGCCGGCAGCGAAGCCATCTTCTCTACGCCGCACGCCGCTGCGCGTGCTTCGCTCAGGTTCTGGCTCCAGGCGCACACGCGCATGCCAAAGGCGCGCGCCACGTTAGCCATCTCACCACCAATCTTGCCCAGCCCAAGCAGGCCGAGGGTTTTGCCATGCAGCGCCATGCCCAGCGTATGCTGCCACGCACCGTTGCTGCGCAGCGCCTGGCTCTCCGCCGGAATATGGCGTGCCAGACCGAGCAGCAGCCCCCAGCTCAGTTCCAGCGGCGCCGCGCTGCTACTGGCGGTGCCGCACACCGCAATCAGCCGTTCGGCACAGGCGTGCAGATCGATTGAGGCATTGCGCATGCCGGAGGTGACAATCAGCTTCAGATTGGGCAGGCGGCCTATCAGCCGGGCGCTGAGCGGGGTGCGTTCGCGCATCACCACCAGAATGTCGGCGTGCGCGATGTGAGCGACCAGTTCATCTTCGTCGGCGTAGTGGCGGTGCAGCGCGGTAGTTTTTACCTGCGGTTGCAGCGATGCCCAGTCGGCCAGCGACAGGGCAACATTTTGATAATCATCAAGAATGATGCAGTTCAGGCTCATGGTGGTCCTCAACGGGAAGCGGTTGGCGCCCCTGCTGATTAAGCCAGGCGCGAAGCTGGTTATTGTCCATCGGACGGGCGTAATAATAGCCCTGAATAAACACCACGCCACGCTGCTGCAGATACTGAAATTGCAACGCGGTTTCTACCCCTTCACCCAGTACCTCGAGCTGCAGCTTGTGGCACAGATTGATGATGGCATCCAGCACCGGGGTTTCGATCTCCAGTCCTTCAATGGCGTTGATAAAGCCGCGGTCAATCTTCAGGTAATCGAGCGGGAAGGTCATCAGATAGGAGAGCGCGCAGTGGCCGGTGCCGAAGTCGTCAATCGCCACCTTCATGCCGTGCGACTGCAGATAGCGCAGCTTGCGCGACACCGCGTCGCCGTCCTCAATCAGGCTGCGCTCGGTAAGCTCCAGCGTGATCAGCATCTGTTTGTCACGGATGTTGCGGGCAAAACGCATCATGTCCTGCACAAAATCGGGGTGTTGCAGATGCTCAGCCGCGAGGTTAAAGCCAATGTGGAAGCCCGGTTCAACCTGCCAGCTCTGGATATCTTCCGCCATCATCGCCAGCAAATGCTGGGTCAGCGGGACAATCATGCCTTCCGCTTCGGCATGGCTGATGAAGATATCCGGGCGGATCATTTCGCCGTTGGGCCGCTGCCAGCGCATCAGCGCTTCCGCACCGGTGCAGCGCTGAATCCCGGTGCTGTACACCGGCTGATAGTGCACCGTGAACTCACGGTTGCGTATCGCCCGGCGAATTTCATCCGCCCATGAGAGGCGGCGGCGCAGCCAGTTGGCGGTCAGCACCATCAGCAAAATCGAAAAGATGGCGGCCATTGGCAGGAAAATAAGCAGCGCCTGACGCCAGGCTTTGATCAGCTCGGCGGCGGGTACCGTCACGCTGACGCTGATTGGATAGCGGCTGGACTCCGCCTGATAGTTGGCGCTGCTGAGGTACAGCAGCTCTGGCTGGTCGTCCGGACCGCTGGCGATGGGGCTGCCGCCGTTGAAGCGCAGACTCATCTGATAACGGTTCGACTCGCCGATGGCGCGCATGAAGTCCATCAGATACTGACCATCAATCACCGCCCAGAAACCGCTGCTGTCCGGCAGGTGACGCACGAAAATCACCGCCGGGCGATCCGGTACGCCGGAGGTGCCGCGAATCGACAGGCTCCACCAGGCTTTGCCGGTCACCGGCGGCGACTGCATCATCATCCCGGCCAGCGTGTCGTGCTGAAGCCCGTAAGCCGACGAGCAGGTGATTTCGCTGCCCTGCAGGGTACCAATCGAGCGGAAGTAGGCGTTAAGGGTGCCGGCGCGCTGCAAATCTTCATCAATATCGGCGCAGCGACGATTCTGGTACTGACGCAGGCGGGTCACCATGTCCCAGGCGCTGTCGCTCATCTTTTCTGCCTGCGTCAGCAGGGCATTGGCGGTGGCAATTTGCTGCTGGCTGACCGTATGGCGCGCCTCAATGGCTGTGCAAAATATGCCCAGCACCAGCGGTAATAACCCGGCACAGACAATCAACAGCCAGCCAAAATCGCGTTGTCGTTTTTGCAGAGGCACCAGACTTTCCTCGGTCGGTTTAAGCAGCATTCAGGGAGCGCGTTACGGCGTCAGCAGCATAACACTTTCCCGCGGCCGTGCATGTTAGCGTTTTGATTTTCCACCAATCTGATACAAGTCAATTATGGTTCGCGCTTTGCGTTTATTGACAATGTTTTGCCGTTACTGGCATTTCCCGGCAGGAAAAAGCCTGTGGCACGGGATGAGTAAGAATGTTGCGCCAGAATCATCAGGCATGGCGATGCGCGCTGACGCCATACGGCGGCAGCGTCACTGCGCAGGGAAGTTGCCAGACGATCGGCAAAAACGGATCGTCTGGCATCGTGGCGTGATAAGACGTTACGGGCGCGGCGCGGGCCGGTTAGCTTTGACGCGCAGGCGCGGTTTGGGGCGGCCATTACCCAGCATTATCGCCAACCGGCTGCCGCCCGGCGTGGTTTCCATCAGGATTTTGGTGACGCTGGTCAGCGGCACCGACAGCAGCATCCCGACCGGACCGAGCAGCCAGCCCCAGAAAATCAGCGACAGAAACACCACCAGCGTTGACAGTCCCAGCCCGCGTCCCATCAGGCGCGGTTCCAGCATATTGCCAAACACCATGTGAATGGCACTGAACAGCGCCGCCACCAGCACGGCGTCATACACATCATTCAGCACCAGCGCCTGAATAAACGGCGGCACACCGGCGATAATCGGGCCGATATTGGGGATAAAATTGAGGATAAAGGCGACAACGCCCCAGAACAGCGCAAATTTGACGTCCAGCAGCATCAGCACCAGCCACACCGCCAGCCCGGTAATCAGGCTGACTAGCGTTTTCAGTGCCAGATAGTGCGTGACGCCCTTCAGCGCTTTGTGCAATCCGGCGATGCGGATCTGCGGATTCATCATCGCATTGCGCAGTTTGTACGGCAGATGGTGCACCTCAAACAGCATGAACACCACGGTCAGAATCAACAGCACCACATTGGTCATGGCACCCGAGAACTGCGCCAGCAGCGTGGTAGCCATGTTCATAATCACATTGGGATCGAGCCGTGCCGCCAGTGCGCTGGTGGAGATATTGATATGAAACTGCGCGGCGAAATGCTGCAGCACCGTCAGCTTCTGTTCCAGCAGGCTGCGGATTTGCGGATAGGTATCGCTGAACTCGCTTACCGAACTGGCCAGCACCCCGACCAGCAGCAGCATCACAATGAAGATCACCGTGATCACCAGCGAGATCGCCACGCCGCGCCGCAGACCCCGGCGCATCAGCAGGGTCACCAGCGGATTAAGCACAATCGCCAGGAAGCTGGCGAGTAAGAAGGGCACCAGAATATCTGACGCGGCACGAATGCCCGCCAGAATAATCACTAACATCGCCAGCTTGACCAGGATGTTCTGGCCAATTTTCTCCTGTGGCTTTTCGTTCATTCCCTCTCCTGAATGGTGGTTCGCTGTGGAAAGTGTAGTTGAACGCCAGTAAGTAATTGTTTGTTTAGGAGTAAGCGAAGCGAACCCGATAAGCACCGCCGGAGATACCGCCATCAGCCCGCCGCTAATCGACGGTGCGCACGGCGAGAAAAGGCGTATAGTAAAGCTTCAGCTATAAAAATTCCGTCAAACACGAGCGCAATCACTCATGCCTGACCAGCCCGCCGCGGCCGAATACAGCCGTTTTCGTCTGAATTTACAGATTCTCTCCATCGTGAAGTTCAACTTCGCCACCTATCTGACCATTGGCCTGCCGCTGGCGGTGCTGCCGGGCTTTGTCCATGACGGCCTGGGCTACAGCGCTTTCTGGGCCGGCGTGGTGATCAGCCTGCAATATGTCGCCACGCTGCTGAGCCGTCCGCATGCCGGTCGCTATGCCGACAGCTGGGGACCCAAAAAAGTGGTGGTGCTTGGGCTGTTTGGCAGCCTGGTGAGCGGACTGTGTATTTTGCTGTCGGCGCTGATAGAGGAGCAGGAAGTGCTCAGCCTCGCGCTGCTATGCCTCGGGCGCGTGCTGCTGGGCGTCGGGCAGAGTTTCTGCGGCACCGGCACCTCGCTGTGGGGCGTGGCGAAAGTCGGCTCGCTGCATATTGGCCGGGTGATCTCCTGGAACGGCATTGTCACCTATGGCGCGATGGCGATTGGCGCACCGCTTGGGGTGATGATCTTTCGCAGCGGCGGCCTGCTGCTGCTCTCCAGCGTGATTATCGCCATCAGCGTGCTGGCGATAGTGCTGGCGCTGCCCCGTGCACCGGTGAAAGGCAGCAAGGCCAAACCGCTGCCGTTCCGCGCGGTGCTCGGTAAGGTGTACGGTTTTGGCCTGCTGCTGGCGATGGGCTCGGCGGGCTTTGGCGTGATCGCCACTTTTATCACCCTGTTTTATCAGGAGCAGGGCTGGGACGGTGCCGCCTTCGCGCTGACGCTGTTCAGCGCTGCGTTCGTCGGCATGCGCCTGCTGTTTCCCAATGCCATTAATAAGCTCGGCGGGCTGCGCGTCGC
Organism: Pantoea sp. Ap-870; assembly: GCF_011752515.1. Classification (NCBI taxonomy): domain Bacteria; kingdom Pseudomonadati; phylum Pseudomonadota; class Gammaproteobacteria; order Enterobacterales; family Erwiniaceae; genus Pantoea; species Pantoea sp. Ap-870. The sequence goes on along the minus strand of NZ_VWXG01000007.1, from coordinate 114,700 downwards.
CAGCCTGTGTTTTGCCGTCGAGGCGATTGGCCTGCTGCTGGTGGCGGGCGCGTTCGATCCGTGGATGGCGAAGTTCGGCGCTTTTCTCACCGGCGCCGGTTTCTCGCTGGTTTTTCCGGCGATTGGTGTGGTCGCAGTCAAAGTGGTACCGCAGCAGAACCAGGGCAGCGCGCTGGCCACCTACACTGCGTTTATGGATCTGTCGCTCGGCATCACCGGTCCGATCGCGGGTTTTATCATGAGCTTCGCCGGCGTACAGCTGGTGTATCTGCTGACTGCGCTGCTGGTGGGATTTGCGCTGCTTTGTACCCTGCGGATGATCAAGCGTCAGGCTGGGATGCCAGCCGAGGACGCTGCGTCCAGGTCGCCATAAATGGCGCCCCTACAGCATGACAGAGCGCGCATTGATGCGCACCGGGTAATCCGCTGCTGCAATCACGCATGGGGTGGGGGAACAGGTGAAAAAAAGGCCTCCGACCGAGGCCAACACTAACAAAAGCGTGTCGCTAAGACACAGATAAGGGTTCGTTTCACATCGCATTGTCTGCAGATGCTGCAAAGAAAACATTTATTTCGTTTTAGTTGAATTATGAAATAACGGATATTGGATCTGCCTCGCAAAAATTTCATATTTCGTTTCATCCAGCTACGCTCCGGCGCTGACCCTCTCGCTGACTGATCGTCCTGCCAATCTCCCTGCTGCTGATTACGGGTGCAGGCAGCATCGGCATTGTCATCAGGCCCGCACTTTACACCAGTCCGCTAACGCTGGCGGAAAAATGCGATCCAGGCCGCTAAAAGTAAATTTTCCAAAAAGAACTATTTGAAAAATTTATTTCACTGTAATAGCTTCATAGCACGCTTTCCGTATTGCCTGATCGGGCGCGACCCAGACTGACCCGCGGCCTGCAGGGACCTTACACATCAAAGAGGCAACGACATGACTATCGTAGGAAACTTTATCGGCGGCAAAATCACGCACAGCGCCAGCAACGAAACCATTCCGGTCTACGATCCGGCGACCGGCAAAGTGATCCGCGAACTGACGCAAAGCACGGCGGCAGAAGTGGCGCAGGCCATTGAGGTCGCCCATGCGGCGTTTCCGGAATGGTCGAAAACGGCGCCGCTGCGTCGTGCCCGCGTCATGTTCAACTTCAAAGCGCTGATGGAAAAACATCGCGATGAACTGGCGGCGCTGATTGTTTCTGAGCACGGTAAAGTCTGGTCCGATGCGCTGGGTGAGCTGACGCGCGGCATCGAGGTGATCGAATTTGCCTGCGGCATTCCGCACCTGATCAAAGGGGAAAACTCACCGAACGTCGGTTCCGGCGTTGACAGCTATTCGCTGATGCAGCCGGTGGGCGTGGTCGCGGGCATTACGCCGTTCAACTTCCCGGCGATGGTGCCGCTGTGGATGTTCCCCATCGCGCTGGCGTGCGGTAATACCTTTGTGCTGAAGCCGCCGGCGCTCGATCCTTCTGCCTCGGTACGCATGGCTGAACTGCTGAAAGAAGCGGGGCTGCCGGATGGTGTGTTCAACGTGGTGCACTCCTCAAACGAAGACGCCGAGCAGCTGTATAAAGATCCTCGCATCGCGGCGGTCAGCTTCGTTGGCTCGTCCGGCGTGGCCGAGCACATCTACAAAACCGCCAGCGCGCATGGCAAACGCGTGCAGGCCTTCGGCGCCGCGAAAAACCACGCCATTGTGATGCCGGATGCCGATCTGGATGCCACTGTGAACGCCATCATGGGCGGTGCTTTCGGTTCTGCCGGGGAACGCTGCATGGCGCTGCCGGTGGTGGTGGCGGTTGGCGACGATACAGCCGATAAACTGATTTCGCGCCTGACGCCGCTGATCAAAGCGCTGCGCGTGGGGCCGGGCATGCAGCAGGGTGCCGAAGAGAATGAAATGGGGCCAGTGGTATCCGCTGCGCACCAGAAGAAAGTGCTGGGCTACATCGACAAAGGTGAGCAGGAAGGCGCGACGCTGGTGGTTGATGGACGCGGCGTGAAAGTCGCGGGCCATGAAGAGGGCTACTACGTTGGCGGTACGCTGTTCGATAACGTCACGCCGGAGATGGTGATTTGGCGCGAAGAGATTTTCGGACCGGTGCTGAGCATCATGCGCGCCAGCGACTTCGACAGCGCGCTGCAGCTGGTGAATAGCCACGAATTTGGTAACGGCAGCGCCATCTTCACCAGCAACGGCCATACTGCCCGTGAATTTGTGCACAACGTGGAAGCGGGCATGGTGGGCGTCAATGTGCCGGTGCCCGTGCCGATGGCGTTCCACAGCTTTGGCGGCTGGAAGCGTTCAGTGTTTGGTGCGCTCAACGTGCACGGTCCGGACGGGGTGCGTTTCTACACCCGCATGAAAACGGCGACCGTGCGCTGGCCGAGCGGTCAGCAGACCGTTTCTGAATTCAGTATGCCAACGCTGGGTTAATGTCGCGCAACAGGAGAAACAGGATGTCACTGATTTCAAAAGTGCAGCAGCCGGACAGCCACGGGCGTATCCAGCACGTGACGCCCGAGAGCGCCGGCTGGGAATATGTGGGCTTTGACGCTTATCTGCTGAAAAAGGGCCAGACGCTGCGGTTAAGCAGCGGCGAGAGAGAGCTGTGCCTGGTGCTGGTGGCCGGTCTGGCGTCGGTGAAAACCCGCGACGCAGAATTCCCTGGCATCGGTAAGCGCCTGTCGCCGTTTGAGCGCACGCCGCCTTACTCGGTTTACGTGCCGCATCATGATGAGGTTGAAGTCACTGCCGACAGCGATCTGGAACTGGCGGTATGCAGTGCGCCGGGCAGTGGCAATCTGCCGGCGCGGCTGATTGCACCGCAGGATGTAGGCGTGGAGCACCGTGGCAAAGGGCGCAACCAGCGCCTGGTGCATAACATTCTGCCGGATAATCAACCGGCCGACAGCCTGCTGGTGGTCGAGGTGTATACCGACGAGGGCGCGACCAGTTCGTACCCCAGCCACAAGCACGATGAGAAGGACAGCCCGGACGAAACCTATCTGGAAGAGACCTATTATCACCGTTTCGATCCTGAGCCCGGTTTCGCCATGCAGCGCGTCTACACCGACGACCGTTCGCTCGACGAGTGTATGGCCCCGTATAACCGCGATGTGGTAACGGTGCCGCGCGGGTATCATCCGGTGGCGACTCTGGCCGGTTACGATAACTATTATCTGAACGTGATGGCCGGGCCGGTACGGCTGTGGAAATTTACCTGGGAAAAGGATCACGCCTGGGTGAACAGTGAGCAGTATCCGCGCCGTTAATCGGGTCTCCGCGCGGTCGCCGGAAATGCGCACCAGGTTAAACGGCACACGCATTCACTGATGCGCACAGATAAAAAAGGCAGCCAGATGGCTGCCTTTGTTCCATTCGGTACCCGGGGTTTATTCGCTGCTGCTGTTATTCAGCGCCAGCGACACCGCCAGGGTTTGCGCCAGGCACAGCGAGGCCACCTGCGAGCGGAAGCCATCCACCTGCGCTTCGCGCACCACAAAACAGACATCGCTGAACGCTGCCAGCGGGCTGACCTGGCTGTCGGTGATGGCGATCTGATGCGCGCCACGTTTAGCGCCCAGCTCCACCAGTTCCACCGCTTCGCGCGCATACGGCGAGTAGCTGATAGCGATGACCACGTCTTTCGGATTCACCATGCTGAGCTGTTCAGTGAACATGCCGCCCAGGCCATCAATCAGAAAAGCGCGACGCTCCAGATGGCGCAGCGCATACACCAGATACGAGGCCACGCTGAACGAGCGGCGCAGACCGATGATGTAGATGTTCTCCGCCTCGTTGAGCATCTTCACCGCTTTGTTCAGCTGGTCGGGATTCGCCTGCATCGCCAGCTGCTGCAGCGCCTGGCTGTTGACCATGGTAAAGACGTTGAGGATCTCCACCGGGCTCTCCGGTGAGCTGGCGCTGTCGTCGGTGGCCGTCTGGCGGAACAGGCGCGCCCGTTCGGTATAGTTCACGGTCTCTTCCATCAGGTGCTGACGAAAGACCTGTTTCATTTCGTTGAAGCCGCTAAAGCCGAATGCGTTGGCGAAGCGGATCAGCGTGGAGGGCGGAACATCCGCCTGCTGGGCGATAGAGGCGACGGTATCAAACGCGATGCTGTTGCTGTTATCAAGGATATAACGAGCCACCTGCTTCAGGCGTTTACTCAGCGTCTCGTAGCGACGACGGATATCGTCCTGTAACAAGGTTAATTGCGTTGGGTTATTGGTCATTACTTCGGCCCGTCAGAAAAGGAAATATGGCTGGATAATGAGCGCTATAGTACCAGATGGATGGAAAATTTCATTTGTTTGACGCTATCGTGAAGGCTATTTCATCGGTTTATGAATTGCCTCACAAAACTCAGGGGGTTGAGGGCTTGCCCTCACCCTAACCCTCTCCCGCAGGCGGGAGAGGGAACAGTCCGGAGCGGTCTGATCGGTCTGACAGGGCTGGTACAATGCTTAACGACCTGCCTGAACGGCTCCCTCTCCCGGTGGGAGAGGGCTGGGGTGAGGGCATCCGCTCGCAACACACTAAAAAGCGGCCCGTCAGGCCGCTTCTCAGTACATCCTCTTCAAATCCGTCAGCCGCGCGCGGCGCGCCAGTAGCCAATCAGGCGCAGATAATTGCCTTTCACGGTCTCAATCAGCGCCTTATCATCCAGCTCACCGTTCAGCCACTGGCGTGACGGCTGGCCAAAAATGGTGCGACCGACGGCAAAACCTTTCACCCACGTCGCCTGCGCGGCGGCGGCGAAGCCGGCTTTCAGCTTCTCTTCCGGCGCATCAAGGCCGAGTAACAGAATGCCGCGACAGTGCGGATCCTGCTGCTCAATCAGCTCGCCGATCGCCTGCCAGCTCTCCGCCGTCAGCGGTGGTAACTTCCACCAGTCCGGCTGCACGCCCAGGCTATAGAAGTGGCTCAGCATGTCGTAATAGTAGGACTCGTTACGGTCCGGGTTGCTCTCCGGCAGAATCACTTCCAGCAGCAGCTCGTGCCCGCTTTTGTTACAGCTGCGCCACACGTCAAGAACCAGCTCGTCCTGCTCTTTACGCAGTTCAGCACTGTCATGGGGATGATAAAACACCAGGCACTTGACGACGTGTTCGGCCGGCCAGTCCACTAGCTGAGAGCCAATATTGCCGTGCTCAAGACGCAGTGGTCGTGAGCTCGGCAGCTCGATGGGCCGCCCAATCCACCAGTGCTTGCCGGTGATGGCGTTGAGCGCTTTCTGGCCGTACGTGGTATCCGCCAGGATGCCACTCTTCTCATTGAGACCGGCTTCGTTAGCCGCCTCCTGTGCCGCCTGCAGCAGCAGCAGCTTCAGCTGCGGAATGCGCTCCTCGCTGACGCCCGCTTCGCGCGCCATATCGGCCAGCTGTTTACGGTGGTCAAAGGCGAACACATTCAGCTCCGGCCACTGCTGCTTACGCGTGGTAACGCGATGCAGATGATTGAGGCGCGCGTCCAGATCCGGGCGTTTCACCGCGTTATCGCGGCTGAGGAAATCGTCCAGCTCTTCTTTCGTTGGCATCGCCGGCGCACAGCCGTGACGGGATACCACCAGCGCGCCACAGGCGTTGGCGTAGCGGCACGCCTGCTCCCAGCTCTCATCGTTGAGCCAGCCGCGCAGCAGGCCCGACATAAACGCATCGCCGGCGCCCAGCACGTTGAGCACCTCAACGCGCACGCCGCTGTGCAGGCGCGTCTGTTCCCAGCTATCGGGAATCTCGCCCTCAAACACCACACAACCCAGCGGCCCGCGTTTGCAGACCAGCGTGGCGCTGCTGGCCTTACGTACATTTTTCAGCGCGGTCAGCGTATCGGTACTGCCACCGGCGATATGGAACTCTTCTTCCGTTCCGACGATCAGATCGAAATAGTGCACTACTTCCTGCAGCTGCTGCGTCACCTGGCCGGATTCGATGAAACGCGTTTCACCGTCACCCAGTGACGTAAGACCCCATAGCACCGGGCGATAATCGATATCCAGCGCGGTGCGCAGGCCGTTGCGCCGGGCGATATCCAGCGCTTTCAGCACCGCCGCCCGCGTGTCCGGATGCGACAGGTGGGTGCCGGTTACCGCCACGGCGCGGGACGAGGTAATGAACTCTTCGCGAATGTCCTCGGGAACCAGCCCCATATCCGCACAGTTGTCGCGATAGAAAATCAGCGGAAAGGTCTCTTCGTCTTTGATGCCGAGAATCACCAGCCCGGTCAGGCGCTGCTTATCGGTGATCAGCCCGTCAGTATTGCAGCCCACGCGCTGCAGCTCTTCACGCAGGAAGCGGCCATTGTGTTCGTCACCGACGCGTGCCAGCATCGCCGACTTCAGCCCCTGAATCGCGGTGCCATAAGCTACGTTGCCGGAAGAGCCGCCGAGGTATTTGTTAAAGCTGGTCATATCTTCCAGGCGCGAGCCAATTTGCTGGCCGTAAAGATCGACGGCGATGCGTCCAATACAAATCACATCAAGCCGCTTCTGTTGTGTACTCATACTGATGGTTTCCTTCTGTGATAAGCAGACACGGCGGGCGCTGCCGCCCACTATCAAGCGCAATGCTTCCGGGGTCTCAGGGTGCCTGACTGGCTATGTGGGCAGTATGAGGAATAAAAATTCCAAACACAATATGAAATGAAACATCCATCGCGATTTTGTGAGCCAGGTAAAACTCTGGTGCCGCTACCTTTCCCGCCCTTTACGGCTTGCCCGTTTCGCGGGTGCTCTGGCTTGTGAGCCAGCTCGCAGGAAATGATGACGGATGAGAGGAAGCTGCTGACGTGAAATGAAATTTCGTTATGATGACTGAGGCATAGCAGGCTGTTTCACTTTGCTGTCATCCCGTCCCGTCATCGCCCGCGTTTCAGCGCCGAATTTGATCTTCATCGCAAAATGAAATGTTTCTTCTGTAATCAGGTTTAATGGAAAAAACATTTGTTTATAATCGCCACACGTTTCACTTAGCGTCGGGCGCGTTTTCACCGCCGACCCGAATCGCGTCGTACCCCCTGAGCGGGTACCACATGTAAAGGAAGAAGCATATGGGCACTATCAGACTGACTACCGCACAGGCGCTGGTGAAATTTCTGGATAACCAGTACCTGAACGTTGACGGCGTTGAAACCAAATTCGTGCACGGCATCTTTGCTATTTTCGGCCACGGCAATGTGCTCGGCCTCGGCCAGGCGCTGGAGCAGGACAGCGGCGATTTACAGGTGTATCAGGGCCGTAACGAGCAGGGTATGGCGCACGCTGCCATCGGTTTTGCCCGGCAGTCGCTGCGCCGTCAAATCATTGCCTGTACCTCTTCCGTCGGACCGGGTGCCGCCAACATGATTACCGCGGCAGCCACGGCAACAGCCAACCGGATTCCACTGCTGCTGCTGCCGGGCGATGTGTTCGCCACGCGCCAGCCGGACCCGGTGCTGCAGCAGATCGAGCAGAGTCACGATCTCAGCATCAGCACCAACGATGCCTTCCGCGCAGTGAGTAAATACTGGGACCGCGTGAGCCGTCCGGAACAGCTGATGACCGCCTGTATCAATGCGCTGCGCGTGCTGACCGATCCGGCGGAAACCGGGGCGGTAACGCTGGCGCTGCCGCAGGATGTGCAGGGCGAAGCCTGGGATTTCCCGGAATACTTCTTCCAGAAACGCGTGCATTTGCTTGACCGGCGTCTGCCGACGGCGGCCCAGCTGGACGCGGCGCTGGCATTGATTGCGCGTAAGCGCAAGCCGCTGATTGTAGTGGGTGGCGGCGTGAAATACTCCGATGCCGGTCAGGCGCTGCTGAGCTTTGCCGAGCGTTTCAATATTCCATTTGCCGAAACGCAGGCCGGCAAAGGCACCATCGTTTCCGACCATCCGCTGAATGTGGGCGGCGTGGGTGAAACCGGCTGTCTGGCGGCGAACCTGCTGGCCAAAGAGGCCGATCTGGTGATCGGTATTGGTACGCGCTATACCGATTTCACTACGGCTTCAAAATGGATCTTCCAGCATCCGGAAATCAGCTACCTCAACATTAACGTCAACAACTTCGACAGCTACAAGCTGGATGGCGTGCAGCTGCTGGCGGATGCACGCGAAGGATTAACCGCGCTGGAAGCCGGACTGAACGGCTTTGAGAATCACTGGGGTGGCCAGATTGAACAGGCGCAGAGCAAGCTGCTGAAAGAGACGCAGCGCGTGTACGCCGCCACTTTCAACACCGATGACTTTATTCCGGAAATCGCTGACCACATCGATCGCACCGCGCTGTTCGCCGAGTTTGAGCGTTTGACAAAGTCGGTGCTGACGCAGAGCAGCGTGCTGGGCACCTTAAACGAACAGCTGCCAAAGGATGCGGTGATTGTCGCCGCCGCCGGCAGTCTGCCGGGTGACCTGCAGCGCGTATGGCGCACCAAAGATTACAACGCGTATCACGTTGAGTACGGCTACTCGTGCATGGGTTACGAAGTGAATGCCGCGCTGGGCGTGAAGCTGGCACAGCCGCAGCGCGAAGTCTACGCCATGGTGGGTGACGGCTCGTTCATGATGCTGCACTCCGAGCTGGTCACCTCGATTCAGGAAGGGGCGAAAATCAACGTCATCCTGCTGGATAACATGACCAATGGCTGCATCAACAACCTGCAGATGGAACACGGCATGGACAGTTTCAACACCGAGTTCCGCTTCCGTAATCCGCAGGGCGGCAAGCTGGATGGCGGCTTCGTGCCGGTTGATTTCGCGGCGATAGCCGCCGGCTACGGCTGTAAAACCTACCGTGTCACCACGCTGGAGCAGCTGAAGGCGGCGCTGGAAGATGCGCAGCAGCAGACGGTTTCGACCCTGATTGACATCAAAGTGCTGCCAAAAACCATGGTGCACAAATACTTCAGCTGGTGGCACGTCGGCGTGGCGCAGGCTTCCACCTCAGAGCGGACGCAGCAGGTGGCCGACAAGCTCAATCAGCATATTCAACAGGCGCGTAAGTACTAACCCTTTTCAGGCCGGCGCTGCCCGGCCCGTTTTACCCTACTTATCCGACTCTACAGGTGTAATTATGACGCTCAAACTCGGTGTAATCGGTACCGGCGCAATTGGTCAGGAACATATTCGTCGCTGCAACAACGTGCTGCAGGGCGCAAAAGTGGTGGCGGTTTCAGACATCAATGTGGAAGGTGCACGCGCGGCGCTGCAGCGGCTGAATATCCAGGCCGAAGTGTATCAGGATGGCCATCAGGTGATTAACTCGCCGGAAGTGGATGCCGTGCTGGTGACCTCGTGGGACCCGACGCATGAAGAGTTCACGCTGGCCGCGATTGCCGCCGGGAAACCGGTGTTCTGCGAGAAGCCGCTGGCACTGAGCGCGGAGGGCTGCCGTCGCATTGTCGACGCCGAGATTGCGCACGGCAAGCGTCTGGTGCAGGTGGGCTTTATGCGCCCGTATGATGCCGGCTATCGCGCGCTGAAAAAGGTGATCACCGATGGTGACATCGGCGAGCCGCTGATGCTGCACTGCGCGCACCGTAATCAGAGCGTCGGCGAGAATTACACCACCGACATGGCTATTACCAACACCCTGATACACGAGCTGGATGTCCTGCGCTGGCTGACCGAGGACGATTACAAAAGCGTGCAGGTGGTGTTCCCGCGCACGACCTCAAAGTCACACGCGAAGCTGAAAGATCCGCAAATCGTGCTGTTTGAAACGCAGAAGGGCATCCGCATCGATGTGGAGATCTTTGTGAACTGCGCGTATGGCTATGACATTCAGTGTGAAGTGGTGGGCGAGGAGGGCATCGCCAGACTGCCGGAGCCGTCGGCGATTCAGATGCGCAAAGATGCCCGCCTTGGCAACGCGCTGCTGACCGACTGGAAAGATCGCTTTATCGACGCCTACGACGTTGAGCTGCAGGCGTTTATCAATGATGTGAAAGCAGGCCAGCTGAGCGGGCCTTCCGCCTGGGATGGCTTTGCCGCCTCGGTGGCTGCTGATGCCTGCCTGAAGGCGCAAACCAGCGGCGCGATTGAGCCCGTTGCCATGCCGCCGCGTCCGGCGTTTTACCAGAAATAATCAGGCGCGTGCGCTAAACCTATCCACGGCAGCGGATTACCGCTGCCTCTCTGTATCAGGGAGCTGAAAATGAACCAAGAGAACGTCAAACTGGCGATTGCGCCGATTGGCTGGACCAACGACGACATGCCGGAACTCGGCAGCGAAAATACTTTCCAGCAAACGGTCAGCGAAATGGCGCTGGCGGGTTTCACCGGCAGCGAAGTGGGCAGCAAGTATCCGCGCGATCCGGCGGTGCTGAAGCCGATGCTGGATATCCGCGGTATTCAGATTTGTAACGCCTGGTTTAGTACCTTTTTTGCCAACGGTGACAAAGCGAAAACCATCGATCAGTTCATCAATCACATGAATTTCCTGCACGCCATGGGCGCGCGCGTGATTGGCTGCTCGGAACAGAGCAAAAGCATTCAGGGCACGTCGCTGCCGGTGCTGGAGCAGAAGCCGGTTTTCACGGACGAAGAGTGGCGCCTGACGGCAGAAGGTTACAACGAACTGGCGGCGATCGCGGCGCAGAAAGGGATGCGCGTGACGCTGCATCATCACATGGGCACCGGCATTCAGACGCCAGCCGAAATCGACCGTTTTATGGCAATGACCAACGATAACGTCGGTCTGCTGTACGACACCGGCCACATTTACTACTCCGAAGGATCACAGCAGGTGATGCTGGATGTGCTGACCCAGCATCTGCCGCGTATTTTCCACGTGCATCTGAAGGATGTGCGTGACAGCGTGGTGGCAGAGGTGCGCGCAAACTCGCTGTCGTTCCTCGACGGAGTGAAGAAAGGCACCTTCACCGTACCAGGCGATGGCGTTATCGATTTCAAACCGGTATTCAAAATCCTCGATGATTACGGCTATAAAGGCTGGATGGTGGTCGAAGCGGAACAGGATCCGGCCATCGCTAACCCATTCGAATATGCAGTGAAAGCCCGTAAATATATTCGTGACAATGCCGGGCTGTAAGTTAGCGTGTTAATTAGCGCAATGAATTGCGCCGCTACGGTAAATGCGGCAGTGACTTTCGTCATTATCGACCGCACACACTGTAGCGGCGCGATTTATCGCGCTATGTATCAATTGCTCCTCTGCAATTGACTCATTTCGTTGTCTTTATTCACTGTGTAATTTCCTGAATCCAGTGAGAACATCACGCCACCATCCTGCGTCCGCTGAATTTTCATCAGTAAATTTTTATCAAGGCAATTAGCAGGGGGTTGCATTTGCTTAAAGCAAATGCGGTCCTTTTTTTCTAATGGCTGATATCCCTCACCTAATGCATAAAAATAATAGGTAATGGAGCCATTTTCATTAAAGGCTTTAATATTGTATTTTAATGTTATTTGCTGCTGGTGACTCAACCACCACCTTATTTTTTCGTCGTCAGAATAAGGCAGGTGATCGACGATAATTGATGCAGAATAGTAATCCTGGTGAACGTCAATAACGTTAACTTCCCTGAAGTTCAGGTAGCAGTATATGCCACTGGCTAATGCAACAAGCAGAATTAATCCTGCCCATGTCTTCCTGTTCATTAACGGCCGCCTTCAATATCTATCACAGCATCCATGTTCGTCAGAAAAGGACGAAAGCCAAATTTATCATAACGTTGTAAGGTGAACCTTATCTTAAAAAACTGAAATTGTCTGAATTTATGCTTGTGAATATCATGCGTATCCAGACCGAAATGATCCTGTCCGCTGAAGCGCATTTTTGCCCTCCAGCGCGCACCATTAACGTCAAGACTTAATATGTCAATTTTGGTAGCATAAACATCATGAACAGTAATGCCTAAACCATTTATTTTATCCATAATTAATGAATGGAACTTTGGCAGGATCGAGTTATTAATGGCAGAATTAATATCACCTATATTTTTCAATGGCAGGCCTTTGATACCATAATCAATATTAACATTGAGCGTATCAATTATGGCTTTGTGTGTACTGTTTATGCTTCTGTCGTTCATAATTTTGTCCCGATATGCCATATCCAGCGACAAATCCCGAAACGGCAGGCCGCTGGAGCGCATAAAATGCTCCAGCATCTTATTTATCAGGAAACGTTGCGGGCCAACAAGCGCGAAGGGTAATGACGTGGTTTGCATCTCAGCAAACAGCAGCCTGGCGCACTCCAGCGGTGAAAGCTTTTCGCCAGGTTTCGCATAAGCACCAGCAAAGCGCGACTGGGGATTATGGAAGGGATGCAGCCGCGTCATGCTCCACGGGTCGACCACATTGGAAATGTGGGTGAGGCCGAATTCGTTTTTCATCCGGCGTTCACAGATATCGCCGTAGCGCATATCGTCAGCGCCATAGTCATTAAACATGCGCTGTGTGGTGAAGATATTGAGCGGAAAAGTGGCTAAAGCCATGCGTGATGCTCCCTGTTACTGACGAGTCCGTTAATCCGGTCGCGGATTATTTAGTCAGTAAGCGGAGCGGTGAGAATTGATCTGGTGCAGTACCTTGTGTGAATAACCTCTCGCCAACACAAAAAGAGAAAAAACAAAAACCCCGCGCGGTGGCGGGGTTGAGGACAATGCTTAAGGCGATTACGAAGCCAGCGACAGCGCCGGTTTCTGGCCGTTTTCCGCCAGCCAGTCGCGGATGCGCGCCTGTTCGGCTTCGCTCAGCCACATACCCTGTTTGGTACGGCGCCAGATGGCGTCGTCCAGCTCGCGCACCCACTCGTGTTTCACCAGATAACGCAGTTCGGCTTCATAGAATTCGTGGCCAAAGTTTTCACCCAGATCTTCACGGCTCTTCGCGCCTTCCAGCAGCACTTCAGTACGGCTGCCGTAGGTGCGGGCAAAGTGACGCGCCATGCCTTCGCTGATGAACGGATAGCGACGGCGCAGGCTGGCAGCGTAATCTTCACGCGTACCGGAGAAATCACCGCCTGGCAGCACGGCGTTTTTGGTCCACGCCGGACCGGCATCGGGGTAGTATTTCGCCAGTTTCTCCAGCGCATGCTCCGCCAGCTTGCGATAGGTGGTCAGCTTGCCGCCGAACACGGACAGCAGCGGTGCCTGGCCGTTGTCGTCGTGCACGTCCAGTGTGTAATCACGGGTGATCGCCTGCGGTGAATCAGATTCATCATCGCACAGCGGACGCACGCCGGAGTAGGTCCAGACGATATCGTCGCTGGTCAGCTGCTTTTTAAAGTGCGCGTTATACACCTTCAGCAGGTAGCTGATTTCATTGTCATCGATTTTGACATTTTTCGGATCGCCTTTGTATTCGACGTCGGTGGTACCGATGATTGAAAACTCATCCATCCACGGAATCACAAACACGATACGGTTATCTTCGTTCTGCAGAATGTAAGCCTGCTTCTCGGTGTGCACGCGCGGCACCACGATATGGCTGCCTTTGATAAGGCGAATACCGTACGGCGATTTCAGCTTCAGGCCATCGTCAAAGAACTGTTTCACCCAGGGACCGGCGGCGTTAACCAGCCCTTTGGCGCGCCAGGTGTAGGTTTTGCCGGTATCGACGTCTTCCGCTTCCACCATCCACAGGCCGGCTTCACGCCAGGCGCGGGTTACGCGGGTGCGGGTGCGCACTTCGCCGCCCTGTTTCACCACTTCCTGCGCGTTAAGCACCACCATGCGCGCATCGTCTACCCAGCAGTCGGAATATTCGAAACCGCGCGTAATTTCAGGCTTCAGGGCCGATTCCGCGCCAAAACGCAGACCTTTACTGCCTGGCAGCGTAGTGCGCTTACCGAGGCGATCGTACATAAACAGGCCCATGCGGATCATCCACGCCGGACGCAGATGCGGGCGGTGTGGCAGACGGAAACGCATCGGGAAGGCGATGTGTGGCGCCATTTTCAGCAGCACTTCACGTTCGGCCAGCGCTTCGCCCACCAGACGGAATTCGTAATGTTCCAGATAGCGCAGGCCACCGTGAATCAGCTTGGAACTGGCAGAGGAGGTTGCACAGGCCAAATCCCGCGCCTCCAGCATCAGCACTGACAGGCCGCGTCCTGCAGCATCCACTGCAATGCCGGCACCGTTGATGCCGCCGCCGATCACGATCAGGTCTTTGGTTTCCACGTCATCTCCTCCGATGTTCGGAATAGTTCTAAAATGTTCGTTTTCGAGCGTAATAATAATCGGAAACCAACATTGACGCCAGCGCTTAACTCAATAAAAACATTCTTGCGTGATATAGCTAACATTTCGGCAGGAAAAAAATCACATATCCACAGTATTTGTCAGGTTATGGCGGCGGCTTATCAGGGTAAACTAACGCCAATTGATGACGAGGTAATGAGAGACCCATGGAAACCTTCGAGTGTATTAACGTCCTGCAGGCTAACGAGCATCTGGCACAGGGAGCGCAACTGGTAGACATCCGCGATCCGCAAAGCTTCGCCATGGGCCACGCCACCGGTGCCCAACATCTGACCAATGACAACCTGGCGACGTTCATTGCCGGCGCCCGGCACGACCAGCCGGTGCTGGTGATGTGCTATCACGGCAACAGCAGTAAAGGCGCGGCGCAGTTCCTGTTAAGCCAGGGCTTTAGCGACGTCTACAGCATCGACGGCGGTTTTGATGCCTGGCGCGCGGCGTTTCCGACGCAGGTCGCCATCGGCAGCCTCTGATTGACCGATTAAAGGAAGGAGAGCACCGCATGATGCGCATCACCCAGTTTAACCAGCCGCGTATGGCGCAGGCGTTTGTCGATTACATGGCGACGCGCGGCGTCACGCTGCGTATTGAGCGCGAAAGCCACTATGTCATTGTGCTGGATGACGACAGCAAGCTGGAGATGGTCGAAAACGAACTCGCGCAGTTCGTGCGCGATCCCAACCATCCACGCTATCAGGCGGCGAGCTGGCACAGCGGTACCACCGACAGCGGTCTGCGTTATGAGCGTGGCAATATCTGGGCAAACATTCGCGAACGCGCGGGCCCGCTCACGCTGACCATCATGATCGCCTGCGTGGCGGTGTTTATCCTGATGCAGATCGTCGGCGACGATGTGGTGCTCGGCTGGCTGGCCTGGCCGGCAGATTCATCACAATATTTTGAGGTGTGGCGCTGGTTCAGCCACGCGCTGCTGCACTTCTCGCTGCTGCACATTCTGTTCAACCTGATGTGGTGGTGGTATCTCGGTGGTGCGGTAGAGAAGCGCTTCGGCAGCGGCAAGCTGTTCGTTATCATGCTGATTTCAGCGCTGCTGAGCGGCTGGATGCAGGCGAAGTTCAGCGGCGTGCTGTTTGGCGGGCTGTCCGGCGTGGTCTATGCGCTGATGGGCTACTGCTGGCTGCGCGGCGAGCGCGATCCCGAAAGTGGCATTTATCTCGAGCGCGGCCTGATTGGCTTCGCTATTGTATGGCTGGTGATTGGCTGGTACGGCGCCTTTGGCCTGTCGATCGCGAACGCTGCGCACGTCACCGGTTTGCTGGTGGGGCTGGCAATGGCGTTCGTTGATACGCGCAAACGCGCACGTCGCTAGTAGCAGGATAAAAAGAACACGGCCTTGAGCCGAGGAGAGAGATGTGAAGCAGACGCAACGTCATGACGCCATTATCGATCTGGTCCGGCGTCAGGGGTATGTCAGTACGGAAGAGCTGGTGGATCACTTTGAGGTCAGCCCGCAGACTATCCGGCGCGATCTGAACGATCTGGCCGATCAAAACAAAATTCAGCGTCATCACGGCGGCGCGGCGCTGCCTTCCAGCTCGGAAAACACCGCGTGGCAGGATCGCAAAATGATGTGGTCGGCGGAAAAGGCACGCATCGCCGAGCGCGTGGCGAGCCAGATCCCGGACGGTGCCACGCTGTTTATTGATATCGGCACCACGCCGGAAGCGGTGGCGCATGCGCTGCTCAACCACAACAATCTGCGTATTGTCACCAACAACCTCAACGTGGCGATTTTGCTGATGGGCAAGCCGGATTTCCGCGTGATCATCGCCGGCGGTGAAGTGCGCACGCGCGACGGCGGGATTATGGGGGAAGCCACGCTCGATTTTATCTCTCAGTTCCGGCTCGATTACGGCATTCTCGGCATCAGCGGTATTGATATGGACGGTTCGCTGCTGGAGTTCGACTATCACGAAGTGCGCACCAAACGCGCCATTATCGAGAACTCGCGCTGCGTGATGCTGGTGGTGGATCACTCGAAGTTTGGCCGTAACGCCATGGTTAACCTTGGCAACATGAGCCTGATTGATTACCTGTATACCGATCAAACCCCGCCATTAAGCGTACTGAAGGTGATTGAACAGCACGAAGTGCATCTGGAGCTGTGCTGATTTCCCAGGTGCGCATCAATGCGCACCCTGTGATGCAGCAGGCCATGCTTACCAAACCGCACCCTTAGTGCATTGTGCCGTATTGTAGGGTCGCCATTGATGGCGACCAGGCCGCAGCGGCACGCCTTTTTTCACTGCTTCTTCATTTCCCTGTCGCTTTTTTCAGCGTCCGCGGCTTAACTTACTCTTTCAGATTTGCGCTTGCCCGTGTTTACCGTTTCGGATGCAAAGGGATGCACTATGTCGCCGCTAAAATTCAATAAAACCCGCTTTGACGCCGCACTGACCCGCCAGTGGCAGCAGCTCGGACTGACTTCCGCCCGGCAGATGACGCCGCATCAGTGGTGGCAGGCGCTCAGCCGGGCGCTGATGGAACTGCTCGCCGCACAGCCGCCCGTGCCGCCGAAAAGTGCTCAGCGCCACGTTAATTATCTCTCAATGGAGTTTCTGCCCGGCCGGCTGACCGGTAATAACCTGCTCAATCTCGGCTGGTATAACGAGGTGGCCGCCGCGCTGGCAGAGCACCAGGTTGAGCTGAATGAACTGCTGGAGGAGGAAGTCGATCCGGCGCTGGGCAACGGCGGACTGGGACGGCTCGCGGCCTGCTACATGGATGCGATGGCGACGGTCGGCCAGCCGGCGATGGGGCACGGCCTCAACTATCAGTACGGCCTGTTTCGTCAGTCGTTTGTGGCCGGACAGCAGCACGAAGCGCCGGATGACTGGCAGCGCGATCGCTATCCGTGGTTCCGCCACAACGCGGCGCTGGATGTGCCGGTGGGGCTGGGCGGTAAGGTTAAAAAGCGCGACGATGGCAGCGTCGAGTGGCGTCCGGCACAGCAGCTGATCGGCCAGGCCTGGGATCTGCCGGTAATCGGCTATCGCAACGGCATCACGCTGCCGCTGCGCCTGTGGCAGGCCACCAGCGCGCAGCCGTTTGACCTGACGCTGTTTAACGCCGGGAAGTTCCTGCAGGCGGAGCAGCCGGGCATTGAAGCCGACAAGCTGACCAAAGTGCTCTATCCCAATGACAACCATGCGCCAGGTAAACGTCTGCGGCTGATGCAGCAGTATTTCCAGTGCGCCTGCGCGGTGAGCGACATACTGCGTCGTCACCGGCTGGCGGGCCGTGCGCTGCATACGCTGCCGGATTTCGAAGTGATTCAGCTCAACGATACCCATCCCACCATCGCTATTCCGGAGCTGCTGCGTCTGCTGCTGGATGAGCATGGCCTGAGCTGGGACGACGCCTGGCACATTACCAGCCGCACCTTTGCGTATACCAACCATACGCTGATGCCGGAGGCGCTGGAGCGCTGGCCGGCGAGCCTGCTGCGCGAACTGCTGCCGCGCCATCTGCAAATCATCAAACAGATCAATCGCCAGCTGAAGCAGCAGGTCAAACAGCGCTGGCCGAACGACAGTGCCCTCTGGCACAAGCTGGCGGTGGTGAGCGAAGGCGAAGTGCGCATGGCCAATCTGTGCGTGGTGAGCTGTTTCGCCGTCAACGGTGTGGCAGCGCTGCACTCGCAGCTGGTGGTTAACGATCTGTTCCCGGAATATCACCAGCTGTGGCCACACAAGTTTCATAACGTCACCAACGGCATTACGCCGCGCCGCTGGCTGAAGCAGTGCAACCCCCTGCTGTCCGCGCTGATTGACGACAGCCTGCAGGTGGAGTGGGCCAACGATCTCGACGCGCTGGAATGGCTGGCGCCGCTGGCGAAGAAGAAAAGCTTTCGCCAGCAGTTCCGCACCATCAAGCAGCAAAACAAACTGCGGCTGACGGTGTACATCAAACGCGTGACCGGCATCGATATCAATCCTGACGCGCTGTTTGATCTGCAGATCAAGCGCCTGCACGAATACAAACGCCAGCATCTCAGTCTGCTGCACATCCTGCACTGTTATCGCCAGCTGCGCGATAACCCGGACAATCCCGACTTCGTGCCGCGCGTCTTTCTGTTTGGCGCTAAGGCGGCGCCCGGCTATTTGCTGGCAAAAAACATTATCTGTGCCATCAATAAAGTCGCGGAGGTGATCAATAACGACCCGCTGGTGGGTGATCGCCTGAAAGTCGTGTTTGTGCCGGATTACCGGATTACCGCCGCCGAGCTGATGATTCCGGCAGCCGATCTCTCGGAGCAGATCTCCACGGCCGGTTACGAAGCCTCCGGTACCGGCAACATGAAGCTGGCGCTCAACGGCGCGCTGACCATTGGCACGCTGGACGGGGCTAACGTGGAGATTGCCGAGGCGGTCGGTGAGAAAAATATCTTTATCTTCGGCAACACGGTGGATGAGGTAAAAGCACTGAAGGCCGACGGTTACAGTCCGAAGAAACTGCGCAAGCACGATCGCTATCTCGACGGTTTGCTGAAGGAGCTGGAAAAGGGCAAATTCAGCGACGGCGACCGGCAGGTATTTGCGCCGCTGCTGGAGAGCCTGAGCAAACAGGGCGATCCGTGGCTGGTGCTGGCCGATTTCGCCGCTTATATCGCGGCGCAGCAGCGCGTCGAAGCGCTGTGGCGCGATCCGGAAGCGTGGACCAAAGCGGCGATTCTCAACACGGCGCATACCGGCCGCTTCAGTGCCGATCGTTCGATTCGCGATTATCAACAGCGTATCTGGCAGGCGGCGCGCTGAGCCGCCGGAAAATGACGCTGCATGCGTAATGTGCGCACGGCAACGAAGGAGACAACATGGCCATGAAGAAACTGGATCAGGCTGCACGGGATGCCGGTATCGCACTGAGTTTTATCAACAATAAAGGTGAGTCACAGACCATCAGCGACGACACCAAACGCGCGCTGATGGCGCTGATGGACGCCCCGACGGGCAGCGCGCCACCGCTGCCGCCGGTGCTGGTGTTAACGCCGCCCGGACTGCCTGAACTGACGCCGCAGGGCAGCGACGACTACCGCTGGCAGCTGGTGAGCGAGCAGGGGCAGCACTATGACGGCACGCTGAGCGCGGGAGAAAGCCTGGCGCTGCCGGCAGAACTGCCCGAGGGCTACCATCAGCTCACGCTGAGCACTTCACGCCAGCAGTGGCAGACGCGCATTATCATCGCACCGGCGCGCTGTTATCTGCCGCCAGCGCTGGCGCAGGGGGAGAAGCGCTGGGGCGCGCTGGTGCAGCTCTATACGCTGCGCTCGGCGCGTAACTGGGGCATCGGCGACTTTGGCGATCTGATGCAGATGCTGGAGCAGGTCGCCGCTCACGGCGGAGATTTCATCGGTCTCAACCCGCTGCATGCGCTCTATCCGGCGCAGCCGGATCACGTCAGCCCGTACAGCCCGAGCTCGCGCCGCTGGCTCAACGTGCTGTACATCGACATCAATCAAATCGACGAATTCACCCAAAGTGACGCCGCCCAGCGCTGGTGGCACAGCGCGCCAACGCGCAAAGCGCTAAAACAGGCGCGCAGCGCAGCGTTTGTCGATTATCGCGCGGTGACGACGCTCAAGCTGACTGCGCTGCGTTTTGCCTGGCAGCACGCACAGCCGCAGCTGACCCGGCAGCCGGCGTTTCAGCAGTTTCTGGCTGAAGGCGGCGATGCGCTGCGTTATCAAGCGGCGTTTGACGCCATCGTAGCGGCGCGCAGCCAGCAGCATCCCGATGAGTGGGGCTGGGAAAAGTGGCCGTCAGGCTGGCAGCAGGCGCAGCAGCCGGAGGTGCAGCAATGGTGCGCGCAGCATGAGGACGACATTCTGTTCTGGAGCTGGCTGCAGTGGCTGGCGCAGCAGCAGTTCGCCGCCTGCTGGCAGCGTAGCCAGCAGCTGGGGATGGCGGTCGGGTTATATCGCGATTTGGCGGTTGGCGTGGCACAGCACAGCGCGGAAACCTGGCAGGATCCGCAGCTGTATAAGCTGGGCGCGTCGGTGGGTGCACCGCCGGATCCGCTTGGCCCGCTCGGGCAGAACTGGGCGCTGCCGCCGCTCGATCCACATGTACTGCGCGCGCGGGGCTATCAGCCGTTTATCGATCTGCTGCGCGCCAATATGCGCGATTGCGGGGCGCTGCGTATCGATCACGTGATGGCGCTACTGCGTTTGTGGTGGATTCCCTATGGCGAAGGTGCCGATAAAGGCGCGTATGTCGCCTATCCGGTGCACGACCTGCTGGCGATCCTTGCGCTGGAGAGTCAGCGTCAGCGCTGTATGGTGATCGGTGAAGATCTCGGCACCGTGCCGCAAGAGATCGTCAGCCTGCTGCGCGACCGCGGCATTTTTTCGTGGAAGGTGCTGATGTTCGAGTGCGGGGAGGACGGGCAGTTCCGGCCACCGGCAGCCTATCCGCGCCAGTCGATTGCCAGCGCCAGTACCCATGATTTGCCGACGCTGAGCGGATTCTGGCATGCCGCCGATCTGCAGTTGCGCGAGCAGCTGGGGCTGTTTACTAAACGCAGCATGCTGAAGGCGGCCATCGCGGAACGCGATGGGCAGAGAACCGCGTTGCTGAACGCCCTGAGCGAGGCGCAAGCCATTGATACGCGCAGCAAAAACCGCGCCGGCCAGCGTCTGACGCCTGCGCTGAATCAGGGCGTGCACCGCTTTCTGGCGTACACCGACAGCGCCCTGCTGGGGCTGCAGCCGGAGGACTGGCTGGGAATGGAGACGCCGGTCAACGTGCCGGGCACGGTAGCCGAATACCCCAACTGGCGGCGCAAACTGCGCGTACCATTGGAGAAGTTGTTTAGTTACCGGAAAGTGCAGCAGCTGCTGGCGATCGTCAATGAAGGGCGTAAGAAGCCGTAAAACACGCGGCAGCCGGGGTGGCTGCCGCATCTTCTATCAGTAGTAGGAGTGCTCGCCGCGCTGATGCTCGGTGAGATCGCGCACGCCTTTCAGTTCCGGGAAGGCGGCCAGCAGCTCTTTCTCGATGCCGTCTTTCAGCGTCACGTCAATCATTGAGCAACCGTTACAGCCGCCGCCGAACTGCAGAATGGCATAGCCCTCGTCGGTGATCTCCATCAGCGAGACGCGCCCGCCGTGGCTGGCCAGCTGCGGGTTGATCTGCGCCTGCAGCAGATACTCCACGCGCTCAACCATCGGTGCATCGTCCGACACTTTACGCATCTTGGCGTTCGGCGCTTTCAGCGTCAGCTGTGAACCGAGGTTATCAGTCACGAAGTCGATCTCCGCATCTTCGAGGTACGGCGCGCTCAGCTCATCGACATACGCAGACAGCTTGTCGAACTTCAGTTCGGTATCGGTGGCTTCGACCGCGTCCGGCGGGCAGTAGGAAACGCCGCACTCGGCGGTTGGCGTACCCGGGTTAATAACGAATACGCGAATCTGGGTGCCATCTTCCTGTTTTGACAGCAGTTTTGCGAAGTGCTCTTGCGCAGTATCAGTAATACGGATCATGGCGATTGCTCAATAGTTGACTAAAATACCTGGTTATAATACGCCCAACGCCGACGCTCTACAAGGTACGGCACAGGCATCCTATGTGTACGCTGGCCGCGCCCTGCGCCAGTAATAAGCGGCTGATTTCCCCCACCGTGCTGCCGGTGGTCACCACATCATCGATAAGCAGGATGTGGCGTCCGCGCACCGCCATTTCAAGGCGAAACGCGCCACGCAGATTGCTTTTCCGGGCGCGGGCGCTGAGCGCATGCTGCACCGCACCGTGACGCACCCGGCGCAGCCCTTCGCGGTATTCACAGCCGAGCCAGCGCGCCAGCGGTTTAGCCAGCAGCGCGGCCTGATTATAACCGCGCTGCCACGCGCGGCGGCGATGCAGCGGCACGCTCAGCACCAAATCGATACGCGGCAACGGCTGCTGGCGGCGCTTTGTTAATAATTTTAACAAAAGCAGCCGCGCCAGCATCACCCTGAGTGCGGTTGCGCGCGAGAATTTGAGCCGCTGCACCCATTCGCTCAGCGGCGGCACATAATCACTCACGCAAGTGAGCGCCTGCCACGGCGGCGGCCGGCGCAGGCAGCGTCCGCACGCTTGATCGCCGCTGGCCGGCAGTCCGCAGCAGGGACAGAGCGCCGGCAGCGCCGGTAGCTGGCGCAGACATACGCTGCACAGGCCGTGCCGGGCGATACGCAGCGGCAGACGGCATAGCCAACACAGGGCCGGGATTGCTAGCATAGCGACCTCCTTTTCACTTTTCGGGAGTGTAACCGATGAGTTCGCTTTACTGGCACACCACAGGCACAGGCGATCGCGATCTTGTGCTGCTGCACGGCTGGGGACTGAACGCCGAAGTGTGGCAACACATTGTTCCGCGACTCAGCCCGCATTTTCGTCTGCACCTGGTGGACCTGCCGGGATTTGGCCGCAGCCAGGGATTTGGGCCGCTGAGCCTGGCGCAGATGGCGCAGCAGCTATTACCACAGTTGCCAGCGCGCGCCGTGCTGCTCGGCTGGTCGCTGGGCGGTTTAGTGGCCAGCCAGCTGGCGCTGAGCCAGCCCGATCGCGTGGCGGCATTGATTAGCGTGGCGTCGTCGCCGTGCTTTACCGCCCGGGATGAATGGCCCGGCATTCAGCCTGAGACGCTGGCGACGTTCCAGCAGCAATTGAGCAGCGATTTCCAGCGCACGGTGGAGCGTTTTCTCGCGCTGCAAACCATGGGGACGGAAAATGCGCGTCAGGATGCGCGCCAGCTGAAAGAGGTGGTGCTGTCGCAGCCGATGCCGTCGGTGGCGGTACTGGAAGGGGGATTGAACATTCTGCGCCACGATGATTTACGCAGCGCACTGGATGGGCTGACGCTGCCGTTCCTGCGTATCTATGGCGCGCTGGATGGCCTGGTGCCGCGCCGCATTGCGCCGCAGCTGGATGCGCGCTGGCCACATTCGCAGTCGGTTGTCATCGCGAAGGCCGCGCACGCGCCGTTTATTTCGCACCCGGAGGCGTTCTGCCAGCAGGTGCAGCAGTTCATCCACGCAGCCACATAAACTGCCAGGCGGCCAGCACCAGCGGCTGGCTGCCATCCACGCGCTGCCCGCTGATCACATCCTGAAAAGGGCGCGCCTGCGGCAGCGTGGTGCTGATCTCGCGGCTGCTGAGATTGAACACGCACAGTAACCCTTCGTCGCTGTCCGCGGCGTGACGGCGCAGCAGCAGCACCGCGTTGTCGCTCTCCAGCAGCGTCATCGGATTGTCCGGATGGAACGCCGGCTGCCGGGTGCGCAGCTGAATCAGCGCGCTAAGCCGCTCAAACACCTGCTGACGCAGCGGGTTGCCGCCGCTGATTTGCTGTTCGATATCGCGCAGGCTGAACTTCTCACGGTTGATGGCGCGGTTGTGCCCGGCAGCGCGCACGCCTTCGTTGTCATTGCGCGAGCCGAGAATACTTTGAATATAGATGGCGGGCACGCCGGGAAAGGCCAGCAGAATCGCGTGCGCCAGCAGGAAACGGCGCAGGCGCGTGTCGTCATCGTCGGTCTGGTGATTGAGCGCATCCAGATACGTTACGTTGATTTCATACGGGCTGGTGCTGCCGTCCGGGTTGTTTTTATAGGACACCAGCGCGCCCTCCAGCGCCAGTTCACGCACCAGCGCCACAATCTCGACTTCCGACAAAATGCCGCGTGCCGGATTGAGGCCAATGCCGTCGTGCGAGGCGAGAAAATTGAAGAAGGTGGTGCCGCCATTCCCGGGCTCAAGCGTGCTGGCCCACTGGCGCAGCGCGCGTGCCGAGCCGGAGTGAATGGCGTGCAGCACCAGCGGTGGCAGTGAAAACTGGTAGACCATCTGCGCTTCGTCGTGGCCGTTGCCGAAATAGCTGATGTTATCCTGATGCGGCACGTTGGTTTCGGTCACGATCACCGTACCTGGCGCGACTTCGTTGGCGATGGCGCGAAACAGCTTCACCAGCTGATGGGTTTTGGTCAGATGGATACAGCGTGTGCCCGGCGTTTTCCACATGTAGCCCACCGCGTCCAGCCGCACGTAATCCGCGCCTTTGTTGAGATAATCCAGCAGCACGCCCACCATGCGGATCAGCACCTGCGGATTGGCGAAGTTGAGATCGATTTGGTCGGCGCTGAAGGTGGTCCAGATAAAGCGCGTGTCGCCGTTAGCGAGGGTAAACGGCGTCAGCAGCGGTGAGGTGCGCGGGCGCGTCACGGCACTGAGATCGGTGGCGGGCGGCATGCTGATAAAGAAGTCGTCCCAGCCGGCATCCTGCGCCAGAAAGTGGCGAAACCACGCGCTGTGCGCCGACATGTGGTTACAGACGAAATCGAACATCAGCCGGGTTTCGCTGTGCAGCGCCGTGATGTGCCGCCAGTCACCGCAGATAGGATTTACCTGGTGATAATCGATAACCGAGAAGCCATCGTCGGATGAATAGGGGAAAAATGGCAGCAGATGCACCAGGCTGAAGGTGGACTGCAGATGCTGCTGATAAAAGCGCGTAAAGCTGGCGAGCGTGGGCTGCTCGGGTTCGCGGAACTGGTCGGCGTAACTGATCAGCACCACGTCTTTTTCATCCCAGTGCGCTTTACGCGGCAGTTTTGCCGTGTCGCGCGCCGCGCGGATGTGCGAAAGCAGGCGCTCGCGCGCCACGACGGGGAAGCTACCTTCATAAATCTCATCGAGCAGGAAGTTGATAATGTCCATCGGATC
Organism: Pantoea sp. Ap-870; assembly: GCF_011752515.1. Taxonomy (NCBI): domain Bacteria; kingdom Pseudomonadati; phylum Pseudomonadota; class Gammaproteobacteria; order Enterobacterales; family Erwiniaceae; genus Pantoea; species Pantoea sp. Ap-870. The sequence continues at coordinate 89,759 of NZ_VWXG01000007.1, read as the reverse complement.
GCCGGGTTACGCGGAAGGTCATTTTTTCACACGGTTTTTTCAGCGTAGTCCGCCAGGACAATTTATCAACCTCCTGTACTCGCGCGCCGCTTAGCGTTTCTTCCCAAACGCGGCCGCCAGCGCATCGCCCATCGCACTGTTACCGACGCTGGCGCTGGCAGGTTTGCCGCGGCCTTTGGCACCGGCCGCCGGCCGCGCGGCCTCTTTGCCTGCGCCACGGTTGCCGCCGCTGCGCGTGTTGCTTTCACCCGGCTGCTCATCCAGACGCATGGTCAGCGCGATACGCTTACGCTGCAGATCGACTTCCATCACCTTCACTTTGACGATATCGCCGGCTTTCACCACCTGATGCGGATCGTCTACGAATTTGTCCGACAGCGAAGAGATATGCACCAGGCCGTCCTGATGCACGCCGATATCGACGAACGCGCCGAAGTTGGTCACGTTGGTCACCGCACCTTCCAGCACCATGCCCGGCAGCAGGTCGTTGAGCGTCTCCACGCCTTCGGCAAACTGCGCGGTTTTGAACTCCGGACGCGGATCGCGGCCCGGTTTCTCCAGCTCTTTGATGATATCGGTGACGGTCGGCAGCCCGAAACGCTCATCGGTGAAGTCGCGCGCATTCAGGTCGCGCAGGCTACCCGGATTGCCCATCAGTTCATTCAGCGCCTGTTCCGTAGCGGCGAGAATGCGCTCTACCAGCGGATAGGCTTCCGGATGCACCGTTGAGGCATCCAGCGGATTATCGCCGTGGTTGATGCGCAGGAAGCCGGCGCACTGTTCAAAGGCTTTCGGCCCAAGGCGGCTCACCTTCAGCAGCTGCTGACGATTCTGGAAACGGCCGTTTTCGTCACGCCAGCTGACAATGTTCTGCGCCATCATGCGCGTCAGGCCGGCGACGCGTGTCAGCAGCGCCACCGAAGCGGTATTCAGATCGACGCCCACGGCGTTCACGCAGTCTTCCACCACCGCATCGAGTTTTTTCGCCAGCTGGCTCTGGCTGACATCGTGCTGATACTGGCCGACGCCAATCGATTTCGGGTCAATTTTGACCAGCTCTGCCAGCGGATCCTGCAGACGACGGGCGATAGACACCGCACCGCGCAGCGAAACGTCGAGATCGGGGAACTCCTGCGCCGCCAGTTCGGAAGCGGAATAGACCGATGCTCCGGCCTCACTGACAATCACTTTTTGCGCTTTGATTTGCGGGAACTGCTTCTGTACGTCGAGGAAGAAACGCTCGGTTTCACGTGAAGCGGTGCCGTTGCCGATCGCCACCAGTTCAACCTGATGTTTCGCGCACAGTGCCGCCACCGAGGTTGCGGCTTTGGCCGCCTGGCCGGTATGCGGATAGATGGTATCGGTCGCGACCAGCTTGCCGGTGGCATCGACCACCGCCACTTTGACCCCGGTGCGCAGGCCAGGATCGAGACCCATGGTGGCGCGCATGCCGGCGGGAGCCGCCATCAGCAGATCGTGCAGATTACGGGCAAACACGTTGATCGCTTCGTCTTCCGCCCGTTCGCGGATGGTGCCCATCAGTTCGGTTTCGAGGTGCAGCAGGACCTTGATGCGCCAGGTCCAGCTGACCACGGCTTTGCGCCAGCTGTCGGCCGGTGCGTTGTTCAGGCGCAGGCCAAGGTGGTCGGCGATCAGCGTTTCGCCGTAGCTTTCGCGCGGTGCCTCGTCGAACTGCGGATCGGCGTTGAGCGACAGCTGTAAAATGCCTTCGTTACGGCCACGGAACATGGCCAGCGCGCGGTGCGACGGCACGCTGCTCAGCGCTTCGTGGTGATCGAAGTAGTCGCGGAATTTAGCGCCTTCTTCCTCTTTGCCTTCCACCACCCGCGCAACCAGATGGGCGTTCTTCCACAGGTATTCACGTACTTTCGCCAGCAGCGTGGCGTCTTCGGCGAAGCGCTCCATCAGGATATAGCGTGCGCCATCCAGCGCGGCACGCACATCGGCGACGCCTTTATCCGCGTCGACATAACGCGCTGCCAGCTGCTCGGGGTCCTGAGACGCATCGTTCCACAGCGTCTCAGCCAGCGGTTCCAGCCCGGCTTCGATAGCGATCTGCCCGCGCGTGCGGCGCTTCTGCTTATAAGGCAGATAGAGATCTTCCAGCTCGGTTTTGTTCAGCGTGCCGTTGATGGCAGTGGCTAATTCCGGTGTCAGTTTGCCCTGGTCATCAATGGATTTCAGAATCGACTGGCGGCGTTCCTCCAGCTCACGCAGATAGCCGAGACGGCTCTCCAGCGTACGCAGCTGGGTATCATCCAGCCCGCCGGTCACTTCCTTACGGTAACGTGCGATAAACGGCACGGTGTTCCCTTCGTCCAGCAAGCGAATGGCGGCGTCAACCTGGTCGGCGCGTGCCTTCAGCTCACCTGCGATAATCTGGCTCAGCGAATCTTTCATCATCAGTAACGGTCTTGCTTACACAGGGTTAGAAATAGGGGACAGTTATACGGACTGAGGCCGCAAATTGCCAGCCGCTGACCGGTGAATCCGTCTTTTTCTGAATGCAGCGCGCAACTCAGAGAAACTTAGCCACCTATGTGTTAAACCCCAGCGCAATGGCGTGCCGGTTGCTGCCAGGCTCGCCCCGTCTCTGCCCTATAATCCGCGGCAAACCACGGAAGGAGGGTGAAGCAATGATCAAATTACTGCTGCTGCTGGCCGGACGCGAGCTGCTGGTGCGTTATCGTCTGCTGATTTATGGCCTGGCGCTGTGCGGCGTGCTGCTGGCCGGCATGATCGTGGCGGACGTGCTGGTCGATGGGCATATCAATCTGTCGCTACAGGTGCTGGCGCTCTTACTGTCGCTGTCGCTGCTGTTTAACCTGCTGAGCGGCGAGGTGTCGCTGCAGCGCTGGCTCAATCTGCTGTTTTCCCTGATTTTTGTCGGCACGCTGCTGGCTGGCGCGCTGTGGCACGGTGACGAAAGGCAACTGAAGAAACTGCTGCTGACGGTGATGGAAATCTGCCTGTTGTTTAACGGCCTGTTTCGCTGCCTGAGCGCGGCGCTGATTCGGCGCCAGCGCTGGGTGCGACATTTTATGCTGGGCTGCGGCGAGATGGTGCTCAGCGTGGTGCTGTTTTTCAATGACAACCTGCATACCTGCCTGTTGCTGGGCAGCTGGCTGGTGCTGTTGCTGCTGTCGTTCAGCCTGACGGTGTGGCGCGTCTGGCGCCAGTGGCAGCGCCTGCCGGCGGGTCAGTCCGTTACGCTGCTGCCGTGGTTTTGTCGCGGCCATCGTCATATCGCGCGGCTCCGGCCGTGGCAGCAGGCCCGCTTTCCGCCGGTCGCCGCGGCATTTCCTCTCTGTGTCCACGTCTGGCAGGCGCAGTCTGAAGTCAGTCAACAGCCGAAGCGCTATGTGATTGACCGTTACATCGGCGTGATTAATGGTGAAGGGCACTTTTGTACCGGCCACGCGGCACTGAGCTTTGGCGAGCGCGGCTACATCAGCCTTTATCCGCAGCAGGAGATCGATCCGCAACCGCACGAGCTGCCGCGTCTGCTGCTGGCCGGACAGATTAACGATCGCCCCGGCCGTTTTCTCCCCTCGCTGGCGGCAGAGATTGCCGACTGGCGCAGCCCGGATTTAACCTTCAGTTTTCAGCACTACAACGGGCAGGCGCTCGCCAGCTACTGGCAGGCCAACCGTGGTGACAGCCTGTATAATCTGACGGCAAAAAACTGTTCGACCACCGTGGTGGATGCGCTGGACGTGGCGTTTGAAGGCTATTACGGCCAGCGGCTGCAGCAGGTGTTTGCGCTGCTGCTGCAGCCGGCATTCTGGGGCGCCTGCGTGCTGCGCGAACGGGCAGAAATCATGACCTGGACGCCCGGCCTGGTCGCCGATTATGTGCGCCTGATGAAAAAGACACTGGGTGCCTGTCCGGGCAGGTAAGGCTTTGTGATAGCCTCTGTGCAGTGAACAGGGCTGTAACCACGAGTGAAGCGATGAAAACCCAACTGATTACCCGCGAAGGCTATAACAAGCTGCGTGCTGAGCACGACCATCTGTGGAATGAGAAGCGGCCGGAAATCACCCGCATTGTCTCCTGGGCCGCCAGTCTGGGCGATCGCTCTGAAAACGCCGATTACACCTATAACAAGCGCCTGCTGCGCCAGATCGATCGGCGCGTGCGCTATCTGCGTAAATGCCTCGCCGAGCTGAAAATTGTTGATTATGCGCCGCAGCAGGAGGGCAAAGTGTTCTTCGGTGCCTGGGTGGAAGTGGAGAATGAGCAGGGCGACGTGAAGCGTTTTCGCATCGTCGGACCGGACGAGATCTATGGCGATACGGTGAAAGAGTACATCTCCATCGACTCGCCGATGGCGCGCGCGCTGATCAAAAAAGAGGTGGATGACGAGGTGACGGTGAACACGCCGGAAGGACAGAAGGTGTGGTTTGTGAACCGCATTGAGTACGTCACGGAAAGTGAGGAAAAAAGAGGCGGAGAGTAATGGCCTGGTGAAACAAGCCGGGGCGCAACTTATTCTCCGCTGGCGAAAGGGCTGGCAGTATAAGAGGGGGAAGCGCCGCAGCCTTGCCGCGCCAGATAAGCGTTATTTGCCCGGCGTGGTCGCCGTGGTCGTTGAGGTGCTGCTACCGCCGTGATCGCCGCCGCCCATGGTGGCCAGCGCGACGCCGAGCAGGGCTCCCACCGCACCGATGCCGATAGCATCGGAATTACCTTTGGCCGTGGTCGACGCTTGTGCGCCGGCGGCTTCGCCCGCTGGCGTAGCGGCCTGAACCTGTGTGAGGCTGGTGAGTACCAGAGCGCTCAGCAGAACAACGGTTTTTTTCATCTTTCTTCTCCACATGAACTCAGTAAGCAGGTACCGATGCAGTGTTGGAGATCATTTGCGCAGAGGAAAGGGGAGTTTACTGACTGATTTAAATCACTTTATTTAACGCTGGCCTTATTTTACGCGCGCACTGGCACTGTTCCTAGCGCGGATACGCAGTCAGCGGTGAAAACGCGATATTTTATGCTACTGAGCGCGGCCGCTGGCTTATCCTGCAGGCGAAACTTAAGCCAAATGGCGCGCCCTGCCTGACGGCGGAAGCGGGACGGCCCGGCTGGACCACTCGCCGGCAGAAAACGGCGCTGATTTTCAGACAAGCGCTAAACGGCGTCAAAATCAGTCAGAAAAGCGCGAGCGAAGCCGCAGTTCGCGGTTAAAATTAAAGATAAGCTGCTGTTTAATATGCTTTGTAACAATTTCGGCTAGAATATAAACCATTAATGACTGTCACAGACGGGCATCTTTTTTACACAATATCGGCTCAGGCAATGGCGCCTTTGGGAGTTGAACATGCAAGAGAACTACAAAATTCTGGTCGTCGATGATGATATGCGTCTGCGCGCACTGCTCGAACGTTATCTCACCGAACAGGGCTTTCAGGTGCGCAGCGTCGCCAACGCCGAGCAGATGGATCGTCTGCTGACCCGCGAATCATTCCATTTAATGGTGCTCGATTTAATGCTGCCGGGCGAAGATGGCCTGTCAATTTGCCGTCGTCTGCGTAGCCAGAGTAACCCGATGCCGATCATTATGGTCACCGCGAAAGGTGAAGAGGTCGATCGTATCGTGGGGCTGGAAATCGGCGCCGATGACTACATTCCAAAACCGTTCAACCCGCGTGAGCTGCTGGCGCGAATTCGTGCTGTGCTGCGTCGTCAGGCCAATGAGCTGCCGGGCGCGCCGTCGCAGGAAGAAGCGGTCATCGCCTTTGGTAAGTTCAAACTGAACCTCGGCACGCGCGAAATGTTCCGTGAAGATGAGCCGATGCCGCTGACCAGCGGAGAGTTTGCCGTGCTGAAAGCGCTGGTGAGCCATCCGCGTGAGCCGCTGTCGCGCGATAAGCTGATGAACCTGGCGCGCGGGCGTGAGTACAGTGCGATGGAGCGTTCTATCGACGTGCAGATCTCTCGTCTGCGCCGCATGGTCGAAGAAGATCCGGCGCATCCGCGCTACATCCAGACCGTCTGGGGCCTTGGCTACGTGTTCGTTCCGGACGGCAGTAAAGCATGAGGCGATTGCGCTTCTCACCCCGCAGTTCGTTTGCCCGCACCCTGTTGTTGATCGTTACCTTGCTGTTCGTCAGCCTGGTAACGACCTACCTGGTGGTGCTCAATTTCGCCATTCTTCCCAGCCTGCAGCAGTTCAACAAAGTCCTCGCCTACGAAGTGCGTATGCTGATGACCGATCGGCTGCAGCTGGAGGATGGTACGCAGCTGGAAGTGCCGCCGGCCTTCCGGCGCGAAATTTATCGTGAGCTGGGCATCTCGTTGTACACCAACGCGGCGGCGGAAGAGAGCGGGCTGCGCTGGGCGCAGCATTATGAATTCCTCAGTGAACAGATGGCGCAGCAGCTGGGCGGGCCGACCGACGTGCGGGTTGAGGTTAACAAAAACTCGCCGGTGGTCTGGCTGAAAACCTGGCTGTCGCCGGATATCTGGGTGCGCGTACCGCTGACCGAAATCCATCAGGGCGACTTCTCACCGCTATTCCGCTATACCCTGGCGATTATGCTGCTGGCGATTGGCGGCGCCTGGCTGTTTATCCGAATACAAAACCGACCCTTAGTCGATCTTGAACACGCTGCGTTGCAGGTGGGGAAAGGCATTATTCCGCCACCGCTGCGCGAATACGGTGCTTCGGAAGTGCGTTCGGTGACGCGTGCTTTCAACCAGATGGCGGCGGGCGTGAAGCAACTGGCCGATGACCGTACGCTGCTGATGGCCGGCGTCAGCCATGATTTACGCACGCCGCTGACGCGCATCCGTCTCGCCACCGAGATGATGGGCGAGGAAGATGGCTACCTGGCCGAGTCGATCAACAAAGATATCGAAGAGTGTAACGCCATCATCGAGCAGTTCATCGATTACCTGCGCACCGGGCAGGAGATGCAAACCGAGCGCGCCGATCTGAATAGCGTGCTGGGCGAAGTAGTGGCGGCGGAGAGCGGCTACGAGCGCGAGATTGAGAATGCGGTGATGGACGCGGAGCTGATGCTGGATATTAATCCGCTGTCGATTAAACGCGCGGTAGCGAATCTGGTGGTTAACGCGGCGCGCTACGGGAACGGCTGGATCAAGGTCAGCAGCGGTCAGGAATTGAATCGCGCGTGGTTCCAGGTGGAGGATGATGGTCCGGGCATTAAGCCGGATCAGTTACAGCATCTGTTCCAGCCGTTTGTGCGCGGCGACAGCGCGCGCAGCACCAGCGGCACCGGTCTGGGCCTGGCGATTGTGCAGCGTATTATCGATGCGCATGACGGATCGCTGGAGATTGGCGACAGCGAACGCGGCGGATTACGTATCCGTGCGTGGTTACCGATTCCGGAAAACAGCGCCACGACGGCAGTAAGCAGTAACGTTAGTTAAATTTCCGCACCAACCGTCGCGGCGCAATCTATTGCGCATCCATCAGCGATATTACCGCTGCAGGCATACGCGATAAATCGCGCCGCGACGAAATATGCCATCGCTAAGCCGCCGTTGTGGCGGCTGGGCTACTTCACAGCTGCGGGCCGGCCTGCACCAGCGCCTTGCCGGCATCGTTATCGGTGTACTTCTCGAAATTGGTGATAAAGCGCTGCGCCAGCGCTTCGGCAGCCTGCTGCCAGGCGGCGGCGTCAGGCCAGCTGCGGCGCGGATCGAGAATGGCATCGTCAACCTGTGCCAGCGTGGTGGGCACCTGCAGATTAAACACCGGCAGCGTCACGGTCTCCGCTTCATCCAGCTCACCGGCCAGAATCGCGTTGATGATAGCGCGCGTGTCTTTCAGCGAAATGCGCTTGCCGCTGCCGTTCCAGCCGGTATTTACCAGATAGGCCTGCGCGCCGGACGCCTGCATACGTTTCACCAGCACATCCGAGTACTGCGTTGGATGCAATGTCAGGAACGCCGCGCCAAAACAGGCCGAGAAGGTTGGGGTGGGCTGCGTCACACCGCGCTCGGTGCCAGCCAGCTTGGCGGTAAAGCCGGACAGGAAGTGGTACTGGGTTTGCTCCGGCGTCAGACGCGAAACCGGTGGCAGTACGCCAAACGCATCGGCGGTCAGGAAGATGACCTTTTTCGCGTGGCCCGCTTTCGACACCGGCTGCACGATGTTTTCGATGTGCTCGATCGGGTAAGACACGCGGGTGTTTTCCGTCTTGCTGGCGTCGGCGTAATCGACCGTGCCGTCGGCGCGCACCACCACATTCTCCAGCAGCGCATCGCGGCGAATCGCGCGGTAAATCTCCGGCTCAGCCTGTTCTGACAGATTGATGGTTTTGGCGTAGCAGCCGCCTTCGAAGTTAAAGACGCCGTCGTCGTCCCAGCCGTGCTCATCATCGCCAATCAGCTGACGATCCGGATCGGTAGAGAGCGTGGTTTTACCGGTACCGGACAGGCCAAAGAACACCGCCACGTCGCCCGCTTTGCCGACGTTGGCCGAGCAGTGCATTGAGGCGATACCCTTCAGCGGCAGCAGATAGTTCATGATGGCGAACAGGCCTTTTTTCATCTCGCCGCCGTACCAGGTGCCGCCGATCAGCTGCATGCGTTCGGTCAGGTTAAAGGCGACAAAATTCTCGGAATGCAGCCCCTGCGCCTGCCAGTCCGGATTGGTGCACTGCGCTGCGTTCATCACCACGAAATCCGGCGTAAACTCAGCCAGTTCGGCTTCAGTCGGACGGATAAACATGTTTTTGACGAAATGCGCCTGCCACGCCACTTCCATCACGAAACGCACGCTGAGGCGGGTGTCCGGGTTGGCGCCGCAGAAGGCGTCAATCACAAACAGACGCTTGCCGGAAAGCTGTTGCGTGCAGCGATCTTTCAGCGCCTGCCAGGTTTCCTGTGACAGCGGCTGGTTGTCGTTCTTGCCGTTGCCAACATCGTTCCACCACAGCGTGTCACGCGTGGTGTCATCCCGCACGATGTATTTATCTTTCGGCGAACGTCCGGTGAAGATGCCGGTATCCACGGCAATGGCACCGCTCTGCGTCAGGGTGCCGCGCGCGTAACCTTCCAGCTCCGGGCGGGTTTCTTCCTGAAATAACGTGGCGTAATCAGGGTTGTACACCACCTCGGTGGTGCCGCTAATTCCGAGCGTTTCGAGGTCTTGCGATGTCAGGCCGTTAACGCGCATGTGACTGCTCCTTAAATCGGTACTTCATGGCATTTTTTATGAGGGTTTCTGCGTCCTGCTGCGCATAGCCGCACAGGGCAGATCGCGCGCAGTGTACACGTCTGAGCGAGGTGGAAAAGTGAAGAGAGTTAAAAATGCGAGCTGGAACGTGACAAGTAGAGAAATCTGCCACTTATGAAACTAAAGTTAGCGTAAATTAGTTAATTTCCGTGAAAAATCATAGCGCTACCCCGGCGGAAAATACGGGCGGCGTCACCGCCCGTTTGCTGATTAATGCAGTTGATCGCTATTGCCGGAGGGAGCGTTACGAATAGCAGCAATATCCACGGCGTCGTACACATAGTGCGTGCCGCAGTAGTCGCAGTGCATATCGATTTTGCCGTCTTCGACCAGAATCTCATCCACTTCCTCTGGCGGCAGCGTTTTCAGCACTTCACCGCAGCGTTCGCGCGAGCAGGTGCATTTGAAGCTGACCGGCGCCGGATCGTAAACCGTGGCTTCTTCCTGATGATAGAGACGCCACAGTACGTCAGTCGCGGGCAGCTCAATCAGCTCTTCGCTCTTCACGGTTTCGGTTAACGTGGCCAGATGGTTAAAGTCATCCAGGTTGGGCTCCTGCGCGGGCAGCACCTGCAGCAGAATACCGGCTGCGCCTTTCTCGCTGGTGCGAATGAACAGGCGGGTTGGCAACTGCTCGGAACGCATGAAGTAATCTTCCAGACAGCCCGCCAGCGTATCGGCTTCCAGGCCGACCACGCCCTGATAGCGCTCGCCTTTCTCAGGCGAAATGGTGATCACCAGATAGCCGTTACCCACCATCTGCTTCAGGCTGCTGCCGGCGGCAATCTCCGCATCCTCTTTCAGGCGCGCCACGCCGCGCAGCTCCTGGCGGTTATTTCCGTTGATCACCGCCATGCTCAGCGGGCCATCGCCCTGCAGCTGCACGGTGATGTCGCCGTCAAATTTCAGCGTGGCGGTGAGCAGGCTGGTGGCGACCAGCAGTTCGCCCAGCAGCGTTTTGACCGGCTCGGCGTAGTCGTGATTCTGCACGATGTCGCGCCAGGTTTGAGATGCGTTGACCAGCTCGCCGCGCACGGCGACGTTTTCAAACAGGTAACGATGCAGTTGATCTTGAACAGACATAAGGTTTCTCTCGTGGGGGCGCGAGTTATTCATCGCCCGACAATTTAAATTTCAGCAGATCGCGGCGCTCTTTTTTATCCGGGCGACGATCGGGATGCGGCATGGTCAGGGCATTCATTTTGCGCGCCAGCGCGTTCTTTTCGCGCTTTTCGATGCTGGAGGCCGTCTCCGCGTACATCTGCTGCGCTTCGCTGGCCGGACGCCGCTGGTCGCCGATGGCGGTGATAATCACCGTGCGCTCATCGTTGCCCTGACGCAGCGTCAGCTCGGCCTGCAGTTCGACCACTTTGCCCGGTTTGCTGCGCTGGCCGTTGTAATGCACTTTGCCGCCTTCAATCATGTCGCGAGCCAGCGCGCGGGTTTTATAGAAGCGCGCGGCCCACAGCCATTTATCAAGGCGGACGCCTTCACTGGTTTTCTCTTTCATTGCGGCTCCTGCTGTTACGCTGCGTCGCGCCGTGTGGCGATCGGTCGCACACGGTCGCATGACGCCGGAAAGATGGATCGGGCCGGTGCCGGATACCCAAAGGTATGGGTACAACGTGATAAATCAAGGGCGAGGTGCCGTTGCGGGCTGCCGATCCATCGCCAATCTCTTAAGCGTAATCGGCATTTTGTTTTCCGCCCTGAAAAACAGGGCGACAGGGTAGCACAGAAGGCGGAGGGTCAGAACAGCGAGCGCACGCTCTGCATAGTGCTGAGGTTGTGGTTAAAGCACTTGTCATAATACTGCTGAATTTGCGCCATACGCAGGCGGTTGCGGTGGATGCGGCGCAGCGCCAGCAAGCCGTTGCTGACGGCACTGACAATCAGCACCAGCATCAGCAGCGCGGTGCCCAGATAGCGCCACTGCGCCATGGCGTCGGGCTCATTGTGCAGGGCGATATGACGCGTGCCGTTGGCATCGGTGGTAATGCTGGTAATGATACCGCTGGCGGTAAACGGCGTGTGCAGCAGCATGCCGGACAGGCGCTGCAGTTCGTGCCATTGTGAAGGGGCGTCGAGATCGAACAGCGCCACCGACGGCTGCGGCTGGTTTACCATCTGCCGGCCTTCATCGCTAATGATCAGGAATCCGCCCGGCGGCGGGCTGTTCAGGGTTTCCGCCGCGCGACGCGTCTCCCGCGAGAAGAAGGTCGAGGTGGCGGTGTTCACCAGATTCTCCAGCGCTTCGGCGCTTACCGGGCGCAGCAGCACGTTCATGCCGTTAAGCTTGCCGGAATCCGCACGGTGAATCAGCGTATCCCAGTCCTTGGCGTTACCAAGATTGACCAGCGCATTTTTCAGGCGCACGCAGTCCTGCTGCTGGCTGCACAGCTGCTGGGTTTTCAGCACCAGGTCGGAGAAATCATCCAGCAGGATCATGCCTGATTTCTGAATCGCCGACGCCAGCTGCGGGTTAAGTTTCGGGTCGGTGTTGGTTTCCGGATGCAGCTGCTGCGTGGTGGTCTCCAGCAGCGCGGCGGCCTTATCGATGATGTCGGACTGCGGCAGCGGCAGCGGCGCAGCGTTGTTCCAGTAAATCGCCGAGCAGTCGAACGGCATGTAGCCGTAGCTGCGGTTGCTCTGGTAATTGCCCGGAACCGAGCACATGCCGGTGCCGCTCACTTTCAGGCTATCGCCAATGTGCAGCGGCAGGGCAGCGAGTTTATCGACGCTGTTCACTTCCACGCTCTCAGTCCCTTTTAACCAGGCGAGGCTGAGTTTGATCGGCATGCTGAGCGGAATCCAGCTCACCAGCATCACCAGCACCAGCAGCGAACCGCACGCCAGCACCAGGTTTTTACGCCAGCGCTGTACCGGGAAGTTGCGGACTTCATCCTGCAGCGACAGGAAGCGCCCCTGGCGTACCACCTGACGATTCAGGTAGATATCCACATCTGTCACCTGGCCCAGGTCGTGCGCCACATAAGGCTGCCAGTGTGCCGGATAGATTAAGTCGATGATGCCGAGCGAAATGTTGCTCTGCTCCTGATTGGATTCGCCAAACAGACCCCAGCGCTTCGGTGCGCCGCGCAGACAGTGCACATCACGCAGCCCTTTTTCACCGGGGAATCGATACATAAACCACAGGCTGACAGCAACGATCGCGCCGGCGGGCAGCGCAATCCACAGCATCAGGCTGCCGGGCAGCACCAGGCTGAGGAAAAACAGCAGGAAGGCGCAGCAAATGGCGCTTGCTTCACGTGTGCCGTCGGCGCGCGACAGCTGATACTCTTCCGGCGACTCTTTGCGCACCTGCAGCAGCTCGACGTTTTCGCTCTCCTCTTTACGAATCGAAGCGTTGGTCGACATCGGCCGCACCAGCGGTGGCAGCGCCGGTTGTTCCACCGCATAGTTCACCAGCGAGTGGCCGTTGAGCGAGATCACCAGCGGCAGGGTCTGGGTGCGGATCAGCTCGACGTAGTTTTCTTCAGCGATGTACTGCTCCCACAGCGGCGGCAGATGCACCTCGACTTCATCCAGGTAGTAGCGCCATTTGTGGGGCTCGTCAGTGGAGAGGCCGTAACGGGTGATGGAGCGGGTAACGGGATAAACATTATTGCTCTGTGCGGTCAGCGCCAGCGCTTCGGGTTCCCGTGACGATCGGGTCGATCGCCCGCCGCTGTGCTGACGTGCTTTACCCAGCGACGCAATATACTTCTCAACGGCAGCGCGTTCTTCATCGGTGAGTTTACGGCAGGGCGGACTGATAAACGGCAGTGGTTTCGCCAACGGCGGACGATGCCGCATAGCGTACCAGTAGCCGATTCCGGCCACTAACGAACAGGCCAGCATGACAGCCAGAATGACGATAAGAGTGCTCATGCTTTGCTCAATCCAGCCAAAAAACTGCCGTCACGTTTACGATGTGCTCCCGGTAAAACCTGCAATACGAGTCAATTTTGGCGAGCAGAAGTCATTCTGACAAGAGGCAAATGAAACAAAATACCGCGCAAAATCATTGTATTATAAATTTGTTAGATTATTCCTTAACGGGATGGTACTCACAAGTCCCTCAATTAAACATCGGTATTATCCGAATTTGCTGCTACCCCGTTGACTTATTGTGAAAATCTTACTGTGCAGATAACAAGAAGTTGTTAGCGGCAGCGAACAAATGTATGTCACCATGATTGACCCGCGCTGCGTGTCGCACAATGCCGCGGGCTTCGGTATGCTGACGTCATCGCGTTTCACAAGGCTGTGCTAAGTTTGAGGCTGATATGACCACTCCCCTGAAAAAACCTGACATCCTCAACGTGGAAGCGGTGGCCCGCTCCCGCCTGTTTACCATCGAAGCGGTTGATCTCGCCTTCAGCAACGGTGCGCGTCGCGTCTATGAGCGCATGAAGCCCTCCGATCGTGAAGCGGTGATGATTGTGCCGATCATTGGCGATGACGTGATCCTGATCCAGGAGTACGCCGTCGGACTGGAAACCTATGAGCTGGGCTTCCCGAAAGGTTTAATCGATCCTGGTGAAAGCGCTTTTGAAGCCGCCAACCGTGAGCTAAAAGAAGAAGTGGGCTTTGGCGCGCATCAGCTGGAAGCGCTGGGCAAACTCACCATGGCGCCGTCCTATTTCTCCAGCAAGATGAATATCGTGGTAGCTGAAGGGTTGTACGAAGAGAAGCTGGAAGGGGATGAGCCGGAGCCGCTGATTGTACGCCGCTGGCCGCTCAGCAATCTGCTGGCGCTGCTGGAAGAGCCGGATTTTCGCGAGGCGCGTAACGTCAGCGCGCTGTTTATGGTGCGTGAGTGGCTGGTGAAGCAGGGGCGGTTGAGTTATTGAGGACACCTGGCGGCGCAATAAAAGGCGCGGAAAGTCGCACGGGGTAAAAACAAAAAGCCGGGGATTTCCCCCGGCTTTTTTGATCAAAACAGTTCGTGGCTTTCACCGTTGTCCATGATGGTGGTGCCCACATCATGCACCGAATACTCGGTCGGCTGGGTGCCGTTAATGAAGTACTCCTGACGGGTGTTGCCGCCACCGTTGGCCAGCTTGCCGGTGCTGCGGTCAATGGTCACCGTCACCACGCCGTCCGGCGGTGTCAGCGGCTGCACCGGCACACCATCCAGCGCCACTTTCATGTAATCATCCCATGCCGGCTGCGCACTCTTCGCGCCGCCTTCGTAGCCGGAGATCTGATCCGGAATCGCACCCGATACCGTGGTGCGTCCCAGCGCGCGCGAATCATCGAAGCCAATCCACACCGACGTCACGACGCCCGGACCATAACCGGAGAACCAGGCGTCTTTGGAACTGTTAGTGGTACCGGTTTTGCCGCCGATATCGTTGCGCTTCAGATCGCGGCCGGCACGCCAGCCGGTTCCCATCCAGCCCGGTTCACCGAAGATGTTAGAGTTCAGCGCGCTCTTGATCAGGAACGCCAGCGGCGTGTTGATCACGTGCGGCGCATACTGCTGATCGCCGGCCGGCTGCGGCTGCGCCGGTACCTGCTCCAGCTCGGGCTGCGGCACGGTCTGATTCTGCTGCTGATTCGAGGTGGCGACGTTTTCCACGCTCTCTTCATTCAGCGCCACCGACTTTTTGGTGTCGCCATAGATCACCGGCAGATTGCACTGCGGGCAGGCGATCTTCGGCTGCGCCTGGAAAATCACGCCGCCCTGTTCGTTCTCGATCTTCGCGATGAAGTAAGGATCGACCAGGAAGCCACCGTTGGCCATCACCGCATAGCCGCGCGCCACCTGCATTGGCGTGAAGGATGCGGCGCCCAGAGCCAGCGACTCGGTATGGATAATGTTCTGCGCCGGGAAGCCAAAGCGCTGCAGATACTCAGCGGCGTAATCAACGCCCATGGCACGCATCGCGCGCACCATTACCACGTTTTTCGACTCACCCAGCCCCTGGCGTAAACGAATCGGACCCGCATAAGTCGGCGGCGAGTTTTTTGGTCGCCAGTCTGCGCCGGCACCGGCATCCCAGCGTGAAATCGGCACGTCGTTGAGGATGGAGGCCAGCGTCAGGCCGCGGTCCATGGCGGCGGTATACAGGAACGGCTTGATGTTCGAGCCGACCTGACGCAGCGCCTGGGTGGCGCGGTTGAACATACTCTGGTTGAAGTCAAAACCGCCCACCAGCGCGCGTACCGCACCGTCTTCCGGATTAAGCGACACCAGCGCCGAGTTCACCAGCGGCACCTGTCCCAGCCACCATGCATCCCCGACTTTACGTACCCAAATCTGCTGGCCAGCCTGCAGCACCTGAGTGACGCTGCGCGGCGTCGGGCCCTGCAGGGTGTCGGATTTATACGGACGCGCCCAGCGCACGCCGGCTAAAGTCAGCGAAACGCTGCTGCCATCTTTCAGCATGGCGGTGGCTTCGTCGGCGCTGGCGCTGGTGACCACGGCGGCATTCAGCGGACCGTAGACCGGCAGATTTTTCAGCGTATTGACGATGCGGGTGTGATCCCAGCTGGCTTCACCCACTTTCCACAGCACGTTGGTCGGACCGCGATAGCCGTGACGCATATCGTACGCCATCACGTTGTTACGCACCGCCTGCTGTGCGGCTTCCTGCAGATGGCGGGTCACGGTGGTATACACCTTGTAGCCATCGTCATAGGCGCTGTCGCCGTAGCGTTTCACCATCTCCTGACGCACTAACTCGGTGAGATACGGTGCAGAGAAGGCAATTTCCGGGCCGTGATAGCTGGCGGTCAGCGGCGTGTTGCGCGCGTCGTTATACTGCTGCTGCGTGATGTAGTTCTGATCCAGCATGCGAGCCAGCACCACATTACGGCGCGCCAGCGCACGGGCATGGGAATAGAGCGGGTTAAAGGTCGACGGCGCTTTCGGCAGGCCGGCGATCATCGCCATCTCACTCAGCGACAGCTGATCGACCGGTTTACCGAAGTACACCTGCGCCGCCGCACCGACGCCGTAAGCGCGATAGCCGAGATAGATTTTATTCAGATACAGCTCAAGGATTTCATCCTTACTCAGCAACTGCTCGATGCGAATCGCCAGGAAGGCTTCCTTGATTTTACGCATCAGCGTGCGTTCAGGGCTGAGGAAGAAGTTACGCGCCAGCTGCTGCGTAATGGTACTGGCGCCCTGCGAGGCGTGGCCGGAGACCAGCGCGATGCTGGCGGCGCGGAAAATCCCCACCGGATCGACGCCGTGATGCTCATAAAAGCGGCTGTCTTCGGTGGCGATAAACGCTTTGATTAGCTCAGGCGGCATCTGTTGCAGGGTGAGCGGGATACGGCGCTTTTCACCGTACTGGGCGATCAGCTCGCCATCCGCGCTGTAAACCTGCATCGGGGTTTGCAGGCGCACATCTTTCAATGTGTTCACATCAGGCAGCTGCGGCTCTATGTATTTGTACAAACCATAAACCGTGCCGGCTCCCAGCAAAATGCAACACACTGCAAGGATCAATAAATACTTTACGAACTTCACCTGAGAATTCCCATCTGTTGGCGTTTGGGCAGTTTATAAACAATCGCGCGGTAGTATAAAGGCAAGCCTGACGCTTTGATATACCCGTCAATCTTCATGCAATGCGGGTAATCATCCTTTTCCCTGTAACGATAAGGAGATCGCGCGCATGGCTTTTCAGCGCTGGCAAATTGGACTGGACATCCAGAACGGGCAACTCTGCGCCCTTGGCATTGAACGACGCCGTCACGGATGGCAGCTGCGACACTGGTGGCAGCAGCCGCTGCCGCACGATACGTTACGCAACGGCGTGTTGCAAACCTCGCCAGTGTTACAGGAGATGTTGGTGCGCTGGCAACGTCATTTACCCAGGCGCTACTCACTGCGCGTTGGCCTGCCGCCGCAGCTGGTGCTGCAGCGTACGCTGCCGTTGCCGCAAACCTCACTGCGCGAGCCGGCGCTCAGCCGCTACGTTAACGCGTCCGCATCACGCCTGTTCCCGGTCGAAGCCGCCTCGCTGTCGCTGGATTACCGGCTGGGCGGCAGTGCCAGCCAGCTGCACGTCACCGCCGCGCGCCGCGACGTCATCGCCCAGTGGCTGGCGCCGCTGCAGCAGGCCGGACTGCGCCCCGACGTGTTTGAGCTGAGCAGTCTGGCACTGACGCAGATCGCCATGCGCGTTCCGCTGCGCCCGCATCAGTTGCTGATCCATCCGCTCAGCGACCACTGGCTGTGGACGCTGGCCGGCGAAAATAGCGCCTGCGGCGCGGCGACCGAACTCCTGACGCTCGCCCATCTGCGTGACACCTTTCCCCAGGCACAAACGGTGTTCTGCACCTCACCGCAGGCGTTGCCGGAGGCGGAAGTACAGCGCTGCAAGCCGCTGGCGCTGCTGCATTATCTGCAACCGCCGCTACCGGCAGAGGCGGGCGCGCTGGCGATTGCGCTAGGCCTGGCGCTGCGTCCGGAGGATTACTGATGCTGGCGGTCAATTTGCTCCCGTGGCGGGCACAGCAGTTGCTGCTACGCCGCCAGCACAGTGTGGCGCTGCTGGTTGCCGTGCTGCTGGTAACGCTGTTACTCACGCTGCTGCTGTGGTGGCGCGCTGAACAGCGGCTCCAGCATGCAGCCCGGCAGCACACCGATATGACCATACAGCTCCAGCAGATCCAGCAACGGCTGGCGCAACAGCAAACGCTGATGGCGCAGCGGGATGACCTGTTACGCAGGCAGCAGGCGCAGCAACAGCGGCTGCAGCAGCATCAACGCTGGCAGCAGTTCTGGCAGCAACTGCCCGCGCTGATGCCGGAGACGCTGTGGCTGAGTCGCGTGGAGCGGCGTCAGGGGCAACTGGTGCTGGACGGTCTGGCGCAGAGCCTGGCTGACGTCAGCGCGTTCCGCCAGCAGCTGCAGACGCAGCCGCTGTTTGCGGCGGTGAAGCAGGGCAGCGTACAGCGTCAGGCGCAGGGGGATTACCGCTTCGCGCTGCGCGCCCGGCTGCAGGAGGCGACCGATGAATGAGCTCATCCAGCGCTGGCTGCAGCTGGCACTGACGTGGCGGATAGCCAGCCTGCAGCTGCTGGCGCTGCTGCTACTCGGGCTGGCGTGGCTACTGCTGCTGCGTCCGCAACAGCAGCAATTCAGCACGCTGCAACAGCAGCTGTCACAACTGGCGCAGCAGCACCAGCAACGTCAGCAGCAGCTGGACGCGCGACCGGCCATCGAACAGCTCCAGGCGGAGATCGCAACGCTGCAGCCAGCGGCAACGGCGGCGTCCGTATCGTTAGAGCAACTGGTGGCGGCGCGCGGCAATCAGCTCGAGGCCTGGCATCCGGACAGCCAGCCACAGCAGCTGGCGCTGCGCCTGAGCTGGCCGCAATTTCTGCCGCTGTTCAGCGGGCTGGCTGCGACGGCGTTAGCGGTGCCACAGCGTTTTCAGCTGCAGGCGGAGCAGGGCGTGTTACACAGCGAGTTCTGGCTGGAGAGTGACGATGCGGAGTAGCGCACTGGTGTTACTGCTGTGCAGCAGCTGGGCGCTGGCGCGCGATCCGTTCCAGCCGCTGACTGCCAGCCAGTGTCAGGCGCCCGCTGCCGTACCGCAGGGCTGGCGATTACAGGGCATCATTGGTCGCGCGCCGCACTTTGTGGCCTGGCTGGTTTCACCGCAGGGCAAACGTCAGCGGCTGAGTGCACCAGCTGCTTTTCCGATGGCACCGTGGCAGGTAACGCAGCTCAGTGCACATACGCTGGTACTGAGTGCCCCGCAGAGCTGTCCGCCGCAGCACATTACATGGGTAATAAAAGGAGGATTTTATGAAAAGGATGATGCTGCTGCTGTGGCTGGCGCTGAGCAGTCCGCTGCACGCCGCTGATCAGCCCCTGAGCCTGGTATTTGATGATGCGCCGGTCGAGCGCATTCTGCAGGCGCTGGCTGACTATCAGCAAACCAACCTGCTGATCGCGCCGGGCGTGGAGGGGCGGCTGTCGCTGCGACTCGATAACGTCGGCTGGGAGCGCGCACTGGCGCTGGTCACGCGGCTGGCGAAACTCACGGTGATCCAGGAGGAGGGTGTGCTGCTGGTCTATCCGGAGAGCTGGCAGCAGCGACAGGCACAGCAGGCACAAGCGGAGCGTGAAGAGAAGCAGCTGCAGGCGCCGCTTGAGCAGCGCACCGTCACGCTGCACTACGCCAGCGCCAGCGATGTTTACCGCAGCCTGCAGGCGGAACGCTCGCTGATGACGCCGCGCGGCAGCGTGACGGTGGATAGCCGTACCAACAGCCTGTTGCTGCGGGACAGCGCGCAGGCGCTGCGCGACACCGAGCGCTGGCTGCAGGCGCTGGATCTGCCGCTGGAGCAGGTGGAGCTGTCAGCGCACATTGTTACCATCAATGAAGAGCATCTGCGCGAGCTCGGCGTCAGCTGGAGCACCGCACCCGGCGATGTCGTCACCGGGGCGCTGCGCAATCCGCAGCTGCTGGTGCCGCTGACGGTGAGCAATCCGGCGATACGCGCCGGCATCACGCTCGGACCGATGAGTGGCGAACTGCTTAACCTGGAGCTGAGCGCGCTGGAGCAGGAGAACCAGATCGAAATCATCGCCAGCCCGCGGCTGTTTACCTCACACCAGCAGACCGCCACCATCAAGCAGGGCACCGAAATTCCCTACGAGGTGAAATCCGGTAACAGCGGTGCGACGGCGATTGAGTTCAAAGAGGCGGTGCTGGGCATGGAGGTGACGCCAGTAGTATTGGGCAACGGGCGTATTCAGCTCACGCTGCGGCTGAGCCAGAACATGCCGGGTCGCAGCCTGACGATGGGGGAAAGTCAGGTGCTGAGCATTGATAAGCAGGAAATCGCCACTCAGGTGACGCTGCGCGACGGTGAAACGCTGGCGCTGGGCGGTATTTTCCAGCAGCAGCGCACCCAGGGCGAAAAGCGCGTGCCGTGGCTGGGCGAGGTGCCGCTGCTCGGCAGTCTGTTTCGTCAGCAGACCGACGAGCGCAAAAAACGTGAGCTGGTGATCTTCATCACGCCGCGACTGGTCAGGGAAGCAGCGCTTACCGCCGGATAAAGCGGAAAATTCGCTCCATATGACCAACTGCGTTGACGCAGGGCAGGAATTAGCATACAAGGTTTAGCGATTTTAAAACGGTGTAACGGAACGCGGCAGGATAACCTTCCGGCGGGTGTCAGTGACAAGCGATACTGGCATCGAAAGAAATATGCCCGAATTTTGGGTGGTACAGGACGTCAGCAACGGCACCTATTCCACAGTTTACGCAGGTAAGCTGTCGGGAGCGACAGGCCCAGCCAGCGCACCTGTAGCGCGCACAAGGATGGCAAAAAAGGAAGAGCGTTACCGTCTCGCGAACCACAGACCGGTCCTGTTTGAAGGTCGCCGGGGGCAATTTATTCGGTTGCCAAACGGCCATGAGTGTTGAGATAATTTTCCGTCTGACTCTTGCTAACGCTCATGAGGTCTCAGTTCCTGTCCCGCCAGCAATGTGCTGAACGCGGGGTATCATCAACGAATTCTTAGTAATACCGACAAAATGGCAGAGAAACGCAATATCTTTCTGGTTGGGCCGATGGGTGCCGGCAAAAGCACTATTGGTCGTCAGTTAGCTCAGCAACTCAATATGGAATTTTTCGATTCCGATCAGGAAATTGAGCGACGTACCGGAGCGGATGTAGGCTGGGTATTTGATGTGGAAGGCGAAGCCGGTTTTCGCGATCGTGAAGAGAAAATCATCAACGAGCTGACCGAGAAACAGGGCATTGTCCTGGCGACCGGTGGCGGCTCCGTCAAATCCCGTGAAACCCGTAATCGTCTCTCCGCCCGCGGTGTGGTCGTCTACCTCGAAACCACCATCGAAAAGCAACTTGCCCGCACTCAGCGTGATAAAAAGCGTCCGCTGCTGCAGGTTGACGAACCGCCGCGCGAAGTACTGGAAGCGCTGGCTGGCGAACGTAATCCGCTTTATGAAGAGATCGCTGACGTCACCATTCGCACTGACGATCAAAGTGCAAAAGTTGTCGCCAATCAGATCATCAACATGCTGGAAAAAAATTAATCCAGCACCCTGAGGGCTCAGCAATAGGTATCGGTCATCATGGAGAAGATCACTGTCTCACTAGGGGATCGCAGTTACCCCATCACCATCGCTGCCGGACTGTTTAACGATCCGGCTTCTTTTTGGCCGCTGAAAGCCGGCGACAATGCCATGCTGGTGACGAATCAGACGCTGGCACCGATCTATCTGGACAAACTCGCGACGCTGCTGAGCGACGCCGGGGTGAAAGTGGATCAGGTGATTCTGCCGGACGGTGAGCAGTACAAAACGCTGGCGGTGATGGACGAGGTTTTCACCGCGCTACTGCAGAAGCCGCACGGCCGTGACACCACGCTGATTGCGCTGGGCGGTGGCGTGATTGGCGATCTGACCGGTTTTGCGGCCGCCAGCTACCAGCGCGGCGTACGCTTTATTCAGGTGCCGACCACCTTGCTGTCGCAGGTTGACTCCTCGGTTGGGGGCAAAACTGCGGTGAACCATCCCCTCGGTAAAAACATGATCGGTGCTTTCTACCAGCCGGCTTCGGTGGTGGTTGATACCGACTGCCTCACTACGCTGCCGCCGCGCGAGCTGGCCTCCGGTCTGGCGGAAGTGATCAAATACGGCATCATTCTCGACGGTGAATTTTTCCAGTGGCTGGAGCAGAATCTTGATGCGCTGCTGGCGCTGGATAACACTGCCATGGCTTACTGCATTCGCCGCTGCTGCGAGCTGAAAGCCGACGTTGTGGCGGCCGACGAGCGTGAAACCGGCCTGCGTGCGCTGCTCAATCTCGGTCATACTTTTGGTCATGCGATCGAAGCGCATATGGGTTACGGCAACTGGTTGCACGGTGAAGCGGTCGCGGCGGGCATGGTGATGGCGGCGCGCACTGCTGAGCGTCTGGGTCAGTTCAGCGCTGCCGAGACTGACCGCATTATTGCGCTGCTGCAGCGTGCTGGCCTGCCGGTTAACGGCCCGGCCAGCATGACGGCAGAAGCTTATCTGCCGCACATGATGCGCGATAAAAAAGTGCTCGGCGGCGAGCTGCGTCTGGTGCTGCCTCTCGCTATTGGCCGCTCCGAAGTGCGTGGCGGCGTGGCGCATGATATGGTGCTGGCTGCGATTAACGATTGCAAAGTATCTTGATTATCCCCGTACTACGTCGGGCTGCTGTCCGGCGGGGGAACAGTGAGCAGTGATGCGGCACGTGGGAAGCGTGCCGTTTTACGGAGGAGGCTAAATGGATGAGTTCAAACCGGAAGACGAGTTAAAACCTGACGCCAGTGACCGCCGTCCCACGCGGCCTCGCAAATCGTCTTCTGCGCCGAAAGCGAAAGTACCGGTTTCCCGTCAGCATATGATGATGGGCATCGGCATTCTGGTGCTGCTGATTCTGGTGCTGGGCATTGGCTCCGCGCTGACCGGCCCGGACGAGAAGAAACCGGCCAGCAACAGCGCCAGCACCGGTAGCGCGGCTCCGGCTGGCGGCGGCAGTGAAAAGAATATCGACCTGTCAGGTTCAACCACCATGAGCGGCCAGCAGAATGCCACGCCGTCGGCTGAGGGCACCGCCGGTAACGCCGCATCCGCCGGCAGTGACGGTCAGTCCATCTCCATGCCGTCTGTCTCCTCCACGCCGACTCAGGCAGCACCGGTTGACACACCGGCCAACCAGCAGCGCGTAACGCTGCCGGGCGATCTCAATACCGCGCTGAACAATCAGCAGGGTTCCGTTGATGCCGCGGCGCAGGGCGCACAGGGCAACAGTTCGCTGCCTACCGCACCGGCAACGGTCAGCGGCAGCGCCGGCAAAGCGGTCACGCCGCCGGCGGTACGCGCTGAGACGCCACCGCGCAGCCTCGGTGCCAGCAGCAGCCACAAAACCCCGGCTGCCAGCAAACCGGCTGCAGTGAAAGAGAACAAAACGCACACCACCACCGCGCACAACAGCGCACCGGCCAGCAGTGGCGGTGCCAGCAAGTCGCTGCCATCGGGCGGCAACTACACGCTGCAGCTGAGCGGTGCGTCGAAAGAAGCGAGCCTGAACGCCTGGGCGAAGAAACAGAATCTGAGCGGTTATCACGTGTATAAAACCACGCGTAACGGCCAGCCGTGGTACGTGCTGGTGAGCGGCGCTTATGCCACACCGGCCGAAGCCAAACGTGCAGTAGCTTCACTGCCGGCGGAAGTGCGTGCGGCGAACCCGTGGGTTAAACCGCTCAGCCAGGTGAAGAAAGAGAGCCAGTAAGTGATGTGGGGCCGCGCTGCTGCGGCCCCGTTCTAAGCGCAGATCTGCTGTCGGTTTCGCCACAGCCAATAATTAAGATGTAATAGCCACGACAGCATGAAGAAAAATCGCGCTTTCCTGAAATGGGCCGGAGGGAAATACCCGCTGCTTGACGATATCCGTCGTCATCTGCCACAAGGTGATTGTTTAATCGAACCTTTTGTCGGCGCCGGTTCCGTATTCCTCAACACCGATTATGACCGTTATCACCTGGCGGACATCAACGGTGATCTGATCAATCTCTACAATATCGTCAAAACGCGCACCGCCTCGTTTATTGAAGACGCGCGCCAGCTGTTCAGCGCCAGCGGCAATACGGCGGAAACCTATTACGCCCAGCGTACGGCGTTCAACGCCAGCACGGATACCTATCAGCGCGCCGTGCTGTTTCTTTATCTCAACCGCCACGGTTACAACGGCCTGTGCCGTTACAACCTGCGCGGTGAATTTAATGTGCCCTTTGGTCGCTATCGTAAGCCGTACTTCCCGGAAGCCGAACTGTTATGGTTCGCCGAGCGCGCGCAAAAAGCCACCTTTGTCTGTGAATCGTACGATGTTACTCTGGGCAACGCCCCTGCAGGCTCAGTGGTTTATTGCGATCCGCCGTACGCGCCGCTGTCGGCGACGGCTAATTTTACCGCTTACCACACCAACAGCTTTAGCCTGCGTGAGCAGCAGCATCTGGCGGAACTGGCCAGTAAGCTGGCGCAGGAGAGCCGCATCCCGGTACTGATTTCAAACCACGATACCCTGCTGACGCGCGAGTGGTATCAGCATGCGGATTTACACGTAGTTAAAGCCCGGCGTTCCATCAGCCGAAGCATAAGTGGTCGCACTCAGGTTGACGAACTGCTGGCGCTTTTCCGCTAGCCTGTTTCGTCCGCGACCAACGCATCACGCCAGCTCCGGCTGGCGCACAAAATTGGGAGATTCGGATGAAACAATTTTTACTGGCCCCATCAATCCTTGCCGCTGATTTTGCCCGCCTGGGCGAAGATACCGCTAAAGCGCTGGAAGCGGGTGGCGACGTGGTGCATTTCGATGTGATGGATAACCACTATGTTCCCAATCTGACCATGGGGCCAATGGTGCTGAAAGCGCTGCGCGATTACGGCATCACCGCGCCCATCGATGTGCATCTGATGGTCAAACCGGTCGATGCGCTGATTCCGGAATTCGCCAAAGCGGGTGCCAGCTTCATTACTTTCCATCCCGAAGCCAGCGAGCACGTTGACCGTACGCTGCAGCTGATCAAAGAGCACGGCTGTAAAGCCGGTCTGGTGTTCAATCCGGCAACGCCGCTCAGCTATCTCGATTACGTGATGGATAAGCTCGACATCATTCTGCTGATGTCGGTCAACCCAGGCTTCGGCGGCCAGTCCTTTATTCCGGGCACGCTGGATAAACTGCGCGAAGCGCGTCGTCGCATTGACCAGAGCGGTTACCAAATCCGTCTGGAAGTGGATGGCGGCGTGAAGATCGATAACATCGGTCAGATCGCGGCGGCCGGGGCTGATATGTTTGTTGCCGGCTCGGCGATCTTCGGTCATCCGGATTACAAGAAGGTGATCGATGAGATGCGCAGCGAACTGGAGAAAGTTAATGGCTCATTTCACTGATATCCGCGCGCTGGCGTTCGATCTCGATGGCACGCTGGTGCACAGCGCGCCAGGCCTGGCACAGGCGATCGATCTGGCGCTGGCCGATTTGCAGCTGCCGCCCGCGGGCGTTGAGCGCGTCTCGACCTGGATTGGCAACGGTGCGGACATCATGATGGCGCGGGCGCTCAGCTGGGCGCTGGGCCGTGAGCCGCAGGCCGACGAGCAGCGCGACGCGCGTGCGCTGTTCGACAAACATTACGCCGCAACGGTGGAAGCCGGCAGTACGCTGTTTCCACAGGTGCAGGAGACGCTGGCTGCGCTGCATGCCAGCGGTCTGCCGCTGGCCATCGTCACCAACAAACCCACACCGTTTGTTGCTCCGCTGCTGCAGTCGCTCGGCATTGCCGACTACTTTTCTCTGATCATCGGCGGCGATGATGTGGTGGTGAAAAAACCTCATCCGGCGGCGATTTTCCTCGTTCTCGGCCGTTTTGGCGTGCTTCCAGGACAATTGCTGTTTGTCGGTGATTCGCGCAATGATATTCTCGCTGCCCAGGCGGCGGGCGTGCCGAACGTTGCGATGACCTTCGGCTACAACTACGGTGAGCCGATTGCCACCAGCCAGCCCGATTTAACTCTCGATACTTTTAGCGAACTTTTGCCCGTTCTCGGGCTGTGATTATCAGGACATAACATGAGCAAACCCATCGTTTTCAGCGGCGCCCAGCCTTCCGGTGAACTGACCATTGGCAACTACATGGGTGCGCTGCGTCAGTGGGTGCAGATGCAGGATGATTTCCACTGCATTTACTGCATCGTCGATCTGCACGCCATCACCGTTCGTCAGGACCCGGCCGCGCTGCGCAAAGCCACGCTGGATACGCTGGCGCTGTACCTTGCCTGCGGTATCGATCCGGAAAAAAGCACCATCTTCGTGCAGTCGCACGTACCGGAGCACGCGCAGCTGAGCTGGGTATTGAACTGTTACGCTTACTTCGGCGAACTGAGCCGCATGACGCAGTTCAAGGACAAATCGGCACGTTACGAAGAGAACATCAACGCCGGTCTGTTCGATTATCCGGTGCTGATGGCGGCCGATATTCTGCTGTATCAGACTAACCAGGTACCGGTCGGCGAAGATCAGAAGCAGCACCTTGAGCTGAGCCGCGATATCGCCGCGCGCTTCAATGCGCTGTACGGCGACGTGTTTAAAATTCCTGAGCCGTTTATTCCGAAGTCCGGCGCGCGCGTGATGTCACTGCTGGAGCCGACGAAGAAGATGTCGAAATCCGATGACAACCGCAACAACGTGATTGGTCTGCTGGAAGACACCAAATCGGTGGTGAAGAAGATTAAGCGTGCAGTGACCGACTCGGAAGAGCCGCCGGTGGTGCGTTACGACATCAAAGAGAAAGCGGGCGTGTCTAACCTGCTGGATATCCTGTCAGGCGTGACCGGTAAGTCGATTGCGCAGCTGGAGCAGGAGTTCGAAGGCAAAATGTATGGTCACCTGAAAGGCGCGGTGGCAGATGCTGTGTCTGAGATGCTGACTGAGCTGCAGGAGCGCTATCATCGTTTCCGCAATGACGAAGCGTTCCTCAACCAGGTGATGCGCGATGGCGCAGCGAAAGCCCGTGCGCATGCCCAGGAAACGCTGAAGAAAGTGTATGACGCCGTAGGCTTCGTGGCGCAGCCATAAGCCGGTTTGCCGGGGCGCAGCACAACGCGCCCCGCAGGCTTTACTTCACCCGATGCAGCGTCAGCTCTGCGCCATCCCAGAATAGCCGCGCATTGCCGTCGGCCAGCACGCTCAGTACCGCGCCCGGTGCCGGTCCCCACGCCTGATTGCCACAGTGCACGTTGAAGCCATAGCGAAAGCTGAAATCACGATCCTGTCCGGCCCCGCTGGCGGCGCTCAGGCGCGGTTTTCCCTGGCAATTGTCGGTCGCCGGATTGATGCCGCGTTCGGCAGTACCGCGCGTCCAGCTAATCGCATTGGGTTTAAACGCCACGCGCGCGCCCATAAACTGCGGATCGTTTTTGATGTAAATCTGGCCGTTCTCCTTTTTCGGCGTCACGGCAACCACCTGCCATTCGCCCGTGACCGTTGACCACGTCACCGGGGCGGCACTCACCGCCACGCTCAGCGGCATCAGCAGCGCCGCGGCCAGAGAAATAATGCGCATGGAAACTCCTTGTGATTGATTTGGTTGCTCAGTCTGGCGGCAAAGCGCAGCGCTGTACAGTGTTTTACCGCATCAGAACCAGCGCAGCTGCGTGCGCAGGCTGACCACGCGGCCCACAATGATCAGCGCCGGACTGGCAAACTGCTGTGCCAGCGTCGCCAGCTCCTGCAGCGTGGCGCAGGCGACGCGCTGCTGCGGCGTGGTACCGTGCTGCACGATAGCCACCGGCATCGCTGCGTCCATCCCGTGCCGTAACAGCTGCTGCTGAATGTCGGCCGCCTGGCTGAGGCCCATATAAAACACCAGCGTCTGCTGCTCCGCCGCCAGTTTGCCCCACTCCATTTCGCCGTGCTGCTGCAGATGGCCGGTGACGAAGCGCACGCTCTGAGCATGGTCGCGGTGGGTGAGGGGAATACCGCTGTAGGCGGCACAGCCGGAGGCGGCGGTGATGCCCGGCACTACGCTGAACGGGATGTTATGCTGCGCCAGCACCTCCAGCTCTTCGCCGCCGCGGCCAAAAATAAAGGGATCGCCGCCTTTAAGGCGCACCACACGTTTGCCGCGCTGCGCCTGCTCCAGCAGCAGCTGGTTGATTTGTTCCTGCGGCACGCAGTGATGGCCCGCCTGCTTACCCACGAAGAGGCGTTCGGCATCGCGCCGCACCAGGTTAAGAATCGGCTCCGACACCAGCCGGTCATACACCACCACATCAGCCTGCTGGATAGCCTGCAACCCTTTCAGCGTCAGCAGACCGGCATCGCCCGGCCCGGCGCCGACCAGCACCACTTCGCCCTGCTGCGTCAGCGGCGCCGCAAACAAGGCATCGACCTGTGCGGCAGCGCGTGCCCGATCGCCGTTGGCCAGCGTCTGGGCCAGCCGATCGCTGGCAAAGAAGCGCTCCCAGAAGGCGCGGCGTGGCGCCATGGCGCTAAAATGCTGCTTCACGCGCTCGCGCAGTGAGCCCGCCAGCGCAGCCAGTTCGCCGAGATGCTGGGGCAGCATCGCCTCCAGCTTCTCGCGCAGCAGACGCGCCAGCACCGGCGCGCGGCCACCGGAAGAGACGGCGATCATCAGCGGTGAGCGGTCGACGATCGACGGCATAATGGCGCTGGCCTGCTGCGGCGCATCCACCAGGTTACAGAAGAGGCGGCGCTGTTCGGCGGCGTCAGCCACCTGCTGATTGACGGCATCATCGTTGGTGGCCGCAATCGCCAGCCAGCATTCATCCAGCCAGTCATCGGTAAATGCGCCGTGCAGTAACGTCACTTTTCCCTGTTGAGCCCACAGCTGAAATGCCGGGGAAAAATCCCGCGCGCCGACGTACAGCTCTGCGCCGGCCTCCAGCAGCAAACGCGCTTTGCGTTCAGCCACGTCGCCTGCGCCAACCAGTAAACAACGCCTGCCTTGCAGCCGACAAAACAGCGGAAAGTAATCCATAGCGAATCCTGAAAAAAAGCCCGCACGGTGCGGGCTGTGGAAGGGATTATACCGATTTCAGCGGCGAAGCCTGGGCTTGCGTCTGCGGGCGCTGCGCCTGCGGCGTGGCATACCAGTAGCCGAGACCCATCAGCACCATGCCGGAGAACATATTGCCGAGCGTCACCCACAGCAGGTTGTGACCGATGCCGCGCAGCGTCAGGTCGGCGCTGTGCTGGCCAAACCACGACAGCGCAAATACCGTCATGTTGGCGATGGAGTGCTCGTAACCGGAGGCGATAAACGCCAGCAGGCACCACCAGATAGCGATGAACTTCGCGGCACCTTCGCTGCGCACCGCCATCCAGATTGCCAGACACACCAGCCAGTTGCACAGCGCGCCTTTAAAGAACAGCGCCATCGCCGTCTGCGTGGTTTTTGCCAGCGCCACGCTGTGGATCAGCGAACCGGCGTTCGGCAGCAGCGCACCAGCGGCGTAGTAGTAGAGCAGGGCGACAAACACTGAGCCGATCAGGTTACCCAGCCAGGTTTGCGGCAGCACACACCACATCTGACCGTGGCTGATGGTGCCGGCTTTGACGCCCACGGTGAGGAACATGGTATGACCGGTAAACAGCTCGGAACCGGCGATGATCACCAGCGTCAGGGCAATACCAAAGGTGGCGCCCATCAGCAGTGGACGATACGCCGGGTCCGCCAGGTTGCCGAGGGTGAAGATCAGGATGATCGCCAGGCCAACATAAGCGCCGGCCATCGCCGATCCAATCCAGAAGGCCAGCGGGCTGTGCTGCGCGGTGCGTACAATGCGCGCCGCATTGGCGGCGCAGGTGTTCAGGGTGTCAGAAAACATAGTGACGTCTCATAAAGTGAAGGAATTCTGTCAGGCGCAGACTTCGACCTGGCCGTTGCTGACGCGCACCGCATAGCTCGCCACCGAGCGGCTTTCATCTTCCAGACAAACGCCATCACTCAGGCGAAAACGCTGTTTTTTCAGTGGGCTGGCGACCCACAGCGTGTGCTGGTGTTCGGCGATCAGGCCGCGCGATAACACGCTGGCCTCAGCAAACGGATCGATGTTGCTCAGAGCGTACAGCTGCGCATCGTCGCGCGGGCGAAAGATGGCGATCTGCTGGCCGTTAACCAGCGCGCACACGCCGGTAGCGGGCAGGATTTGTGTGAGTTCACACACGGTGTACCACTGGCTCATGCGTCAGCCTCCTCGATCAGGGTAATAGCGATGCGCTCCGCCGGACGCGCCGGGCGATGCTGCTCGCGTTCACTGACGTGCTGCACCAGCGGGTCGCGCTGCGGGCTGTTAATAAACGTGGCGAAGTGCGCCTGCTGCTGCGGGTCGTTAACCGTGGCGGTCCATTCACAGCGGACGTCAGCGCGCAGACGCGCCAGCTCCTGCTCCAGCTGCGCATTCAGACCGAGCCGGTCGTCGATAATCACGCTGCGCAGATAGTCGATGCCGCCGTCCATGCTCTCCAGCCACAGCGAAGTGCGCTGCAGGCGGTCGCCGGTGCGGATGTAAAACATCATGAAGCGGTCGAGATACTGCAGCAGCGTGTCGCGGTCGAGGTCAGCCGCCAGCAGATCGGCGTGGCGCGGTTTCATGCCGCCGTTGCCGCACACGTACAGGTTCCAGCCTTTTTCGGTGGCGATGACGCCGACATCTTTGCCCTGCGCTTCGGCGCATTCACGGGTACAGCCAGAGACGCCAAACTTCATCTTGTGCGGCGTGCGGATGCCTTTGTAGCGGTTTTCCAGCTCAATGCCGAAGCCGAGGCTGTCGCCAACGCCATAGCGGCACCAACTGCTGCCGACGCAGGTTTTCGCCATGCGCAGCGCTTTGGCATAAGCCTGTCCGGTTTCAAAGCCGGCGGCAATAAGTTGTGACCAGATGGCCGGCAGGTCGTCGCGCTGCGCCCCAAACAGGCCGATGCGCTGTGAGCCGGTGATTTTGGTGTAAAGGTTGTACTGCCGCGCCACTTCGCCCAGCGTCATCAGCCCCTGCGGCGTGATTTCACCGCCGGCGGTGCGCGGAATCACCGAGTAGGTGCCATCTTTCTGGATGTTGCCGAGATAGAGATCGTTGCTGTCCTGTAGCGGCGTGTGCTGCGGCTTGAGGATGTATTCGTTCCAGCAGGAGGCCAGCAGCGATCCGACGGTCGGTTTACACACTTCACAGCCGTAACCCTGGCCATACTTCGCCAGCAGCGCGTCAAACGACTTGATCTCCTCCACGCGGATCAGGTGATACAGCTCCTGGCGCGAATAGGCGAAATGCTCGCACAGGTGATGATTGACTTCGATGCCCTGACGGCTCAGCTCAGCGTTCAGCACTTGCGTAATCAACGGGATGCAGCCGCCGCAGCCGGTACCGGCGCGGGTTTCGGCTTTCAGCGCCGCCACGGTGTGGCAACCCGCCTGCACCGCGTTAACGATATCGCCTTTGCTGACGTCAAAGCAGGAGCAGATTTGCGCGCTGTCCGGCAGCGAATCGACGCCCAGCGCCGGTTTTTCGCCGCTGCCCGCCGGCAGAATCAGCAGCGCCGGGTTTTCCGGTAAGGCGATGTGATTGAGCGCCAGCTGCAGCAGATTGCCGTAGTCGCTGGTGTCGCCCACCAGCACCGCGCCGAGCAGAGTTTTGTTGTCTTCGCTGACGATCAGGCGCTTATACACGTGCTGCTGTTCATCGAGCCAGATGTAACTGCGCGCGCCCGGCGTGCGGCCGTGCGCATCGCCAATGCCGCCGACGTCCACGCCCAGCAGCTTGAGTTTGGCGCTCATATCGGCACCGGTAAAGACGCTGTCACGCCCGACCAGCGCATCACTGGCGACCTGCGCCATTTTGTAGCCCGGCGCCACCAGACCGTAAATCCGATCCTGCCAGGCGGCGCATTCCCCAATCGCGTAGATCGCCGCATCGCTGGTCTGGCAGCGATCGTTGATGGCAACGCCACCGCGCTGGCCGAGCGCCAGGCCGCATTGTTGCGCCAGCTTATCCTGCGGACGAATGCCGGTGGAGAACACGATGAAGTCGACGTCGAGCGCGCTGCCATCGGCGAACTCCAGCGTTTTACCGCCTTTAGCGTGATGCACAATCTGCCGGGTATTTTTGCCGGTATGGACCTGCACGCCCATCTGTTCGATCTTACGCCGCAGCTGTGCGCCGCCCTGTGTATCCAGCTGTTCCGCCATCAGCACCGGCGCAAACTCAATCACGTGCGTTTCAATGCCGAGATTTTTCAGCGCGCCCGCCGCTTCCAGTCCGAGCAGACCGCCGCCAATCACCGCACCGCGTTTGCTGCGGCGCGCGCAGGCTTCAATGGCGTTGAGATCTTCGATGGTGCGATAGACAAAGCAGTCGCTGCCCTCCGCGCCGGCGATCGGCGGGATCCACGGATAAGAACCGGTGGCCAGGATCAGCGTGTCGTAATGCACCGCACGACCGGTGTTGGAGTGAATCAGCTTTTCCTCACGGTTGAGGGTAATGGCGCGCTCGCCGAGCAGCAGATTGACCTGATGCTTTTCGTAGTAGCCTTCGCGCACCAGTGAGAGTTCTTCGGCGGTGTGGTGGGAAAAATAGGCGGAGAGATGGACGCGGTCATAGGCGACGCGGGGCTCTTCACAGAAAACGGTTATCGCGAACTGCTCAGGGGCGGCTTTGTCGATCAGTTCTTCGATAAAGCGGTGGCCAACCATGCCGTTGCCAATAATAACGACACTGTGCTTGCTCATGCTTGCCTCAAAATTTGCGGGATCTGCGCCTACCTTAGCGCGCTGTTTCTGGCGCTTATTGACGTACATCAACTGCGGCTTTATATACCCATTTAGAGGTATGTTGCTGATTTTACGCGTTTTTATCTAAGTCTTTTATTTGGTTGAAAATTACCCAATGGCGGCAGAAAAGTTGCCAGCGGCGCGGCCGTTTTTCGTGCTAGCTTAAGATGTTGCGTTTTCAGCGGAGAAGGATATGACCCAGCAAGCGTTTAAGTGGATAAACAACCTGCGCCTGGCAGGCCAACCGGGTTTATGGCAGATCGAAATTCGCCACGGCAACATCAGCGCCATTATTCCGCAGCCGCCGCACGCGGCCGCCCAGCCGGATGCGCTGGATGCCGCCGGTGGCCTGGCGAGCGCGCCGTTTATCGAGCCGCATATTCATCTCGACACCACGCAAACCGCTGGCGAACCGGCGTGGAATCAGTCCGGCACGCTGTTTGAAGGCATTGAGCGCTGGGCTGAACGCAAGGCACTGCTCAGCCATGAGGATGTGATGCAGCGCGCGCGGCAGACGCTGAAGTGGCAAATTGCCAACGGCATTCAGCACGTGCGTACCCACGTGGATGTGTCCGATCCCACGCTGACCGCCTTAACCGCGATGCTGGAGGTGAAAGCGGAGATGGCGCCGTGGATCGATATCCAGATCGTGGCTTTTCCGCAGGAGGGCATTCTCTCTTATCCCAACGGCGAAGCGCTGCTGGAAGAGGCGCTGCGCCTCGGTGCCGATGTGGTGGGCGCGATCCCGCATTATGAATTTACCCGCGAATATGGCGTCGAATCGCTGCACAAGGCGTTTGCGCTGGCGCAGCGCTATGACCGGCTGGTGGACGTGCACTGTGACGAGATTGATGATGAGCAGTCGCGCTTTGTCGAGACCGTGGCGGCGCT
This sequence comes from Pantoea sp. Ap-870, assembly GCF_011752515.1. Classification (NCBI taxonomy): domain Bacteria; kingdom Pseudomonadati; phylum Pseudomonadota; class Gammaproteobacteria; order Enterobacterales; family Erwiniaceae; genus Pantoea; species Pantoea sp. Ap-870. Next base: position 56,322 of record NZ_VWXG01000007.1, on the reverse strand, counting down.
GGCGCACCGTGAAGGCATGGGCGCGCGCGTTACCGCCAGCCACACCACGGCGATGCATTCGTACAATAACGCCTATACCTCACGGCTGTTCCGCCTGCTGAAGCTGTCGCAGATTAACTTTGTCGCCAATCCGCTGGTGAATATTCATCTGCAGGGACGCTTTGACAGCTACCCGAAACGGCGCGGCGTGACGCGGGTGAAAGAGCTGCTGGAGGCGGGTATCAACGTCTGTTTCGGCCATGATGATGTGTTCGATCCCTGGTATCCGCTCGGCACCGCCAGCATGCTGCAGGTGCTGCACATGGGGCTGCACGTCTGTCAGCTGATGGGCTATGAGCAGATCGACAGCGGTCTGCAACTCATCACGCACAACAGTGCCAAAACCATGCAGCTGGTGGATTATGGCGTGCAGGTGGGCAACGCGGCCAGCCTGATTATTTTGCCTGCCGATAACGGGTTCGATGCGCTGCGCCGTCAGGTGCCGGTGCGCTATTCGCTGCGTAAGGGCGTGCTGGTGGCGGCCACACAGCCGGCAAGCAGTGAAATTTATCTCGGTGCTAGCGAAGCGGTGACGTTCCGGCGTTAAGGGAGCGGGAAGAGGAATAGCGGCGCGAGGCTTCGCGCCGCTCGGGGATCAGGCAGTCTGGTGAGCGTGCTGGCGATGTTTAGTGACAAAGCCGAGCAGCACACACATCACAAACACCACCGCGTACAGCGCGTTCGCGGTGGACAGCGCCGCGTGGGCACCGCCTTTGGCCACGATCGGGCCGGTGACCACGAAGGTCAGCATGGTGCCGACGGTGCCGCAGGTGAGGATGAAGTTCACCAGCTTCGGCGATGACGCTTTGGTCTGCAGCGAGCCCAGCGTGATGATGGTGGTGTAAATGGCGCTGGAGAAGAAGCCAAGCGACATAATGATCCAGTGCAGCATGCTGGCATCGGTGGTTTTCACGAACCAGAACATCAGGCCGGTGGCCAGCAGCGCCAGCACCACCAGAATGCGTTGCAGGTCGAAGAAGCGCAGCAGGAAGCTGAACGCCCACATGCCGACCATATAGGCGGTCCAGAAGTTACCGACCAGCTGACCGGCAGCGGCGATATCCATGCCCATCGATTTGGTGGCGTATTCCGGCACCCAGGAGATGAAGCCGAGCTGGCCGAGGATGTAGCACAGTGCCGCGATCGACAGGAACAGCACGCCGATGCCCCACTTCTCTTTTTCACCGCCCTGCACCGCGGCTTCGCTCTTCAGCACCGGGAACTCGACCATCAGCGTCAGGATAAAGATCGCCACGTAGATCACGCCAATGCAGGCATAAACCCAGTACCACGGCAGCGCGCGCGCCAGCAGAATGCCCGCGATAATCGGGAAGATGGTGCCGGCCATGCTAAAGAACGAGTCGGTAAACAGCAGACGGGAACCGCGCTGGCGACCATCGTACAGATGGGTAATCAGGAAGGTGCCGATCGACATGGTGATACCGCTGACCACGCCGAGCACGAACATGCACAGCGAGAACACCGTGAGGTTATGGCTGGTCATCAGCCCGGCCACGGCGAGGATCATCAGCACAAAGCCAAAGATCAGCTGGCGCTTGAGTGGCACAATCACCATCAGCCAGGCGTTCAGGAACACCGCCGCCAGAATACCGGCGTTAAGGAAAGTGAAGGTGTTGCTCATCTCGGAGATGGGCAGCTGGAAATACCGGGCAATATTATCCAGCACCATACCGGTAACGATCACCAGTGCGCCGGTGAGCGCATAGGAGAAAAAGCTGATCCAGGTAAGGCCAATGCGATTACGGTTTGTCATGTTCTGAACCTGTGATGCGCCGACGTGGCAAAAAGTGTCATGAATTGTAAATGGATCTGTGATCGTAATAAACAAGCAGTGAAACGTGCGAGAAATATTTCATTAATAGTGTGATTTTCGTCACGCAAATGATTGCGCGACGGGAAAAGTATGACGATAGCAACATCAGCGTAAATATAGGTAAAACGCTGGCTCTTGTATTACATGCTCTTTACAATCAATCTCGTTTTTGAGCTTGCTCTCCAAGGTAAGGAATCTTTCATGCTTAAACGTACTTTGACAGCGGCGGTTGCCCTGTTAGCGCTCTCTTCTGTATCTGCTTCGGCTCTGGCGGCGAAAGGGGATACGCACGTGCTGCTCACCACCTCTGCGGGCAATATCGAACTTGAACTGGATAATCAGAAAGCCCCGGTTTCAGTAAAAAACTTTGTGGATTACGTGAATAACGGCTTCTACAACAACACCATTTTCCATCGTGTGATCCCTGGTTTCATGATTCAGGGCGGCGGTTTCACGGCGGATATGCAGCAGAAGCAGACCAACGCGCCGATCAAAAACGAAGCGGATAACGGCCTGCGCAACCTGCGTGGCACCATTTCCATGGCGCGTACCGCTGAGAAAGACAGTGCCACCAGCCAGTTCTTCCTGAACGTGGCGGACAACGCTTTTCTTGACCATGGCCAGCGCGACTTCGGCTATGCGGTGTTTGGTAAAGTAGTGAAAGGCATGGATGTGATCGACAAGATCGCCCAGGTGCCGACCAAAGATGTCGGGCCATACCAGAATGTGCCGTCAAAACCGATTGTTATCACTTCCGCGAAAGTCCTGCCGTAATCCCTCTGCGCGCCACCCCTGGGTGGCGCCGTCTGCCGCGCTCCGGCAAAGCTGAAATTTGCTCTTATACTTAGGGCACATCCTGCTTGCCGGAGGCGCTATGAGCAGCAAACTCACCGAAAAACAGAAAATCACGTTGTGGCAGCAAACCCGTGCGGCCAATTATCAGGCCAGCTGCAAACTGGCCGGTTATACGCTGAATGAACCTGCCGTCGAGAGCGCCCAGGCGGACGATCGTCTGGCATCGCTGAGGAGGCAATATGGCGGATAACAGCCTGGCGGTGCGCGATCCCTATTTGTGGCACAACGATGACGTGCTGAAAAACCTGCTGGAAATTCACGACGTGGCGCAGCTGCGTAAAGCCGAGCTGGCATTCAGCGCGGCGCGGCTGGCCACGCTGGCGCTCGGACCGGCCACGCCTGGCCTGCCGCACCTGCGCCACATTCACCGCACGCTGTTTCAGGATATCTACAGCTGGGCCGGTGAACTGCGTACCATCGACATCTGGCGCGACGACACGCCCTATTGCCACTGCGAGTACATCGAGAATGAGGGCAATGCGCTGATGAGCGCACTGGAAGAGGAAGAGGGCCTGTGCGACCTCGACCCGCAGACTTTCGTGGCACGCATCGCGCATTACTACTGTGAAATCTACGTCCTGCATCCGTTCCGTGCCGGTAACGGGCGGGCACAGCGCATCTTTTTCGAACAGCTGGCGCTGCACGCGGGCTATCTGCTGAACTGGGATACGCTGGAGCCTGAAAGCTGGCACAAGGCCATCGTCGCCGGCGTCGGCGGCGATCTCGCGCCGCTCAACGCGCAGTTTGCGAAAGTGGTGAGTCCGGCCTCACCGCTAAAGTAATATTTCCAGCCCGTGTTTTTGCACGATGTGGAGCAATTTGAGTGAAATGCCGCCCGGGCGTTTTACTCCGCTCTCCCATTTCTGCACCGTGGAAACGCTGGTGTTGAGGTAGCGGGCAAAAACGGGCTGACTCACGTTAAGGTTTTCGCGCAGCGCTTTGATATCTCCGGCCTCCAGCGCTTTAACCTCTTCCAGACAGCGTTGGTCAAAATCCCGCATGCTCTGTTTATTCAGGGCTCCGGCTTCAAACAGGCCTGTTGCTGCACTGTGAATTGCCTCCAGGGCTGGGCTTTTAAATTTTCGCGTTGCGGTCATGGCATATCTCCACCAGTTCTTTTACTGCAATCAGACGATTAAGAGACTCATTCGAGAGCAGCGAATAGTGCTTAGCTAACTCACGAAAGCCAGTAAGTTCGCTTTCGCTCAGACTGGACTGATCCTGCTTGGCAAACAGAAAGGTATATATCCAGTTTCGCCCGCCCTTCGCCAGAATGATTGCGCGTTCGCGATTCTGCTGCAGGCGTTTTTTAAAAACACCTCCACCCAGGTTGTCAGCCTGACCTTTCTGTACTGCGACAATGGCCTGGCAAAGCTCACTGTCTGCGATTACGTGGCGCTGAGCCTGTTTGCTGAACCATTTCGTTTTAAATACGCGGCTTGTTACTGACATCGTTACTCTCCACAATATAGCACCTGGTGCGAGAGTAATCAGATTCTTTTTTGACAGCTAGCGGGGATTGAGGCCGAAGGTGGTAATATTACTTTTTTGCGACCTTTCTTGCTTGTCGCCCACCGACAGCACCCACTTAATTCATCTCTAATGTATGCTGCTGCTAATTGATAACTACGACTCCTTTACCTGGAATCTCTACCAGTACTTTTGTGAACTGGGCGCGCAGGTGCGCGTGGTGCGCAACGATGCGATGACGCTGGAAGAGATGACGGCGCTGCCGCTGAGTCATCTGGTGATCTCGCCGGGCCCCTGTACGCCGGATCAATCCGGCATTTCGCTCGAAGCCATTCGCCACTTTGCCGGACGGCTGCCGGTTCTCGGGGTATGCCTGGGCCATCAGGCCATCGCCCAGGCCTACGGCGGGCAGGTGGTGCGCGCGCGCCAGGTAATGCACGGCAAAACCTCTGCGGTGCAGCACTCCGGCCAGGGCGTGTTCCGCAACCTGAATAATCCGCTGACCGTCACGCGCTATCACTCGCTGATTGTGGCGCGCGACACGCTGCCGCCGGAGTTTGAAGTCACCGCCTGGAGCCTGCGCGACGGTGTTGCCGATGAGATCATGGGCTTCCGCCATCGTACGCTGCCGCTGGAGGGCGTGCAGTTCCATCCGGAGAGTATTCTCAGCGAGCAGGGGCATCAGCTGCTGGCGAATTTCCTCAATACGTAACTTCCGTTTGCCATTGCATGATTTTTTATGCATATTTTGTGATTATAATTTCACATCAGCTCAACAAATAACCCGATGAGGTCATCAATGGCAGCGGAAAATCTAGCGGTAAGCCGGGAAACGTTCGATAACGTTATTTTGCCTGTTTATGCACCTGCGCAGTTTGTGCCGGTCAAAGGCAAAGGCAGCCGCGTGTGGGATCAGCAGGGCAAAGAGTATATCGACTTCTCCGGTGGTATCGCGGTCACTGCGCTTGGCCATTGTCATCCGGCGCTGGTGGAAACGCTGAAAAGCCAGGGCGAAACCCTGTGGCACACCAGTAACGTGTTCACCAATGAGCCGGCACTGCGCCTCGCCAGTAAACTGATCGCGGCGACCTTCGCCGAGCGGGTATTCTTCGGTAACTCCGGTGCCGAAGCGAACGAAGCGGCGTTCAAACTGGCGCGCTACTACGCCTGCAAAAAGCACAGCCCGTTCAAAAGCAAAATTATCGCTTTCCACAACGCCTTCCACGGCCGCACGCTGTTCACCGTCTCGGTGGGCGGTCAGCCGAAATACTCCGATGGCTTTGGTCCGAAGCCGGCGGATATCGTCCATGTGCCGTTTAACGATCTGGCAGCGGTGAAAGCGGTAATTGACGACCACACCTGCGCGATTGTGGTGGAGCCGATTCAGGGGGAAGGCGGCGTGATGCCGGCAACGCCGGAATTTATGCAGGGATTGCGTGCGCTGTGCGATCAGCACAACGCGCTGCTGGTGCTGGATGAAGTGCAGAGCGGCATGGGCCGCAGCGGTAAGCTGTTTGCTTACGAACACTATGGTATCAAGCCAGATATCATCACCACCGCTAAAGCGCTGGGCGGCGGTTTCCCGGTGAGCGCGATGCTGACCACCCATGAAATCGCCTCGGTGATGGCGCCAGGCGTGCACGGCACCACCTACGGCGGCAACCCGCTGGCCTGTGCGATTGCCGAAACCGCGCTGGATATCATCAATACGCCCGAGGTACTGAATGGTGTTGACGCGCGCCGTGAGCAGTTTGTCTCGGCGCTGCAGAAGATCAATCAGCAGTTCGACATCTTCAGTGAAATTCGGGGCAAAGGGCTGCTGCTGGGTGCCGTGCTCAACGCGCAGCACGCCAGCAAAGCGCGCGATATCCTCAACGCTTCCGCCGCTGAAGGCCTGATGGTACTGACCGCCGGCAGCGATGTGATTCGCTTTGTGCCGTCGCTGGTGATTGAGCCGACCGATATCGCAGAAGGCATGGCGCGCTTCGCCCGGGCGATCGCGAAAGTCCTGAACTAACCTTTCGGCTTCAGCACGCTGAGCCAGCGGCCGTGATGTGGGCGCTGGCTCCACGCCAGTGAAGAAATGGTGTGCATCACATTGAGGTGCTGCAGAATGCGCTTCACATGCTGTTCGACAATCGTCACCGGCCCCTCATTCAGATTCTCCGGCGCTTCCAGAATATTGCTGTCGTTGCCCGGCCCGTCGTAAGCCAGCCGCTGCTGACAGCGCTGCAGCGCAATTTCACAGGACTGCAAATAGCGCTCTGCCAGCTTTGGCGTCAGCATGGTGTGCTCGCGCGCCAGAATGGTCATGGCGTTGATGTGCTCGACGATAAACTGGCTGTGAGTCACCCACAGGCGCATATCTTTCAGATACTGGAAGTTAAAGCCCGGCTCAGTGGACGCCTGGTTGAGCGAGTTAAACAGCGCGTTGTGCGCCTGGTTAACCTTGACGCGCTGATACGCCAGCTTCTCCGGCGCCTGCTCCGGACCGAGCAGCAGGCGCAGCGCCTCCTGATACGCCTCCAGCGCATCGTGCGCGTTATTGCGCAGCAGCCCGCTCTGCCATTGCGGCCATAGCCAGATCATGCCGGCGAAGGCAATCAGACAGCCCATCAGCGTATCCATCATGCGTGGCAGCAGGAACTGCGCGCCATTCAGTGACAGCAGCTGCAGCGAATACACCGCCGTCACCGTAAAGCCAATCATCGACCAGCCATAATATTTACGCGTGATCAGATAGCTGGCGAGGGTGATGACCAGCATGGTCAGCAGGGCAATCGACTCCGGAACAGCAAAGCGCAGCGACGCCGCGGCGATCAGCAAGCCGGCGAAGGTGCCGAGCGCCCGGTGCTGAATGCGCACGCGCGTGGCGCTGTAGCCGTTCTGGCTGACAAACATGATGGTCATCAGAATCCAGTAAGGCTTGGGAATATTGAAGAACAGCGCCAGCGCGCTGCCGAACATTAGCATCACCGCGAAGCGCGCCGCCGTCCGCAGCGCGGCAGATTTCAGCGACAGGTAGCTGCGCAGCGCCGGCAGCAGCGGCAGGCGGCGCTGGCGATCGGCCATCAGGTCGCGGGTGTACAGTGGCTTCTGCGTGCGCAGCACGCGGGCGATGCGGCTGAAATGGTAGAGGCAGAAATTACCGACCGGATTATCCGGGTGCTGCCGGGCAATTTTCTCCAGCGCGCCGAGCGGCTTCTCCATGTGGAAGCGTTCCGGCAGCTGGTGATAGAGAATGGCATCGGCCAGCACGCGCAGCCGTGCCGAAATGATTTTCGCGTTCCAGCGGATCACCGCCTCGGCGTGGCTCTGCTCCACCAGCTTTTGCACCTCTTCCGGCTGGTGCAGGCTGACCGAGATATGTTCCTGCAGATCGAGCGCGACCTGGAAAGCGCGCGTCAGGCGTTTATGGCTGTTATCACGGCTGGCGGACAGCATATGCATCTGCTGGTAGCAGGTGGTGATCAGATCGACCGCTTTCTGCTGGCGCGCCAGTAGCGGCGGCAGCGCTTTTTCCGGATCGGTCAGCTGCGTCAGCAGGGTGTATTTGGCGTCGCAGTAATCGGCCAGCTCGCGGTACAGCAGGCTGAGTGTCTCGCGCATCGGCTGCTCTTTCCACAGCCAGAACCAGAACCAGTTAAACAGCCCGTACCACAGCGTCCCGCCGATATACAGCAGCGGCGGGACCCACATCGGCATACGGCCGACGAGGCTTAAGGTAAAGATGGCGGCGATCAGCGTGCCGGGCAGCAAACGACCATGCAGCGGGCTGATTTCACCGGTCACGCCCACCAGCAGCGGCAACACCAGCAGAATCAGCGGCAGCGGCACAGCGTAAGCCGTGAGGTACTGAATCAGAAAACTGCCGCTGGCGAACAGTGCGCCGCCGACAATCAGCCGTTTGAAGAACCGCTTGTGTGGCGTATCCAGACCGGCGATGTTGCAGCAGGCCGGCACCAGGGAGAAAAGCAGCCCTTTTTGCAGATCGCCAAACAGCCAGCCGAGCGCCACAGGCAGGCACAGCACCAGCGTTTGCCGCAGCGCATAGTTAACTTCCGGATGATAGATGATTCGACGCCACATCAGCTCATCGTAAACAGAAACGGCGCGATGTTGCCATCACGCCGTGGGTGAGAAGAAATCAGCGGGTGCCGTAAACGACGATGGTTTTGCCGTGTGCGGAGATCAGGTTCTGATCTTCCAGCATTTTCAGGATACGACCCACGGTTTCGCGTGAGCAGCCCACGATCTGACCAATCTCCTGACGGGTGATTTTAATCTGCATACCGTCCGGGTGGGTCATGGCATCAGGCTGTTTCGCCAGGTTGAGCAGCGTCTGCGCGATACGGCCGGTCACATCAAGGAAGGCAAGGTTGCCGACTTTTTCAGATGTAACCTGCAGGCGACGCGCCATCTGCGCCGACAGGCGCATTAAAATATCCGGATTGACCTGAATCAGCTGACGGAATTTTTTGTAGGAAATTTCAGCCACTTCGCAGGCGGTTTTCGCACGTACCCAGGCGCTACGCTCCTGGCCCTCTTCAAACAGGCCGAGCTCACCGATGAAATCCCCCTGATTGAGGTAGGAGAGTATCATCTCTTTGCCTTCTTCATCTTTAATCAGTACCGCGACGGAACCTTTCACGATGTAGTACAGCGTTTCCGCTTTCTCACCCTGATGGATGAGGGTGCTTTTGGATGGATATTTGTGAATATGGCAATGGGACAGGAACCATTCGAGTGTAGGGTCTGTTTGCGGTTTGCCGAGAACCATTCGCTATTATCCTCTGTTGTAATCGTGCCCAAAATACAGGGGGCAGTTTTCCCTGTCAGGCGGTGAAATCGTCCAGCGTTTCCCGTGAGGGACAGTTATTCGGGGGTGGATTCGTAAGCGATGCTTTTGATTCGTCCCGCTTTCGTCTTTCGTGACGAAAATATTTTCAGCACTGTTTGTAGCATAGCTTTTGCAACCTGTCTCCTGTTGTCTCGCTTCAGCAGGTGGGGGATGCGTCTGCATTGCTGTTTGTCAGGTGAAAGCGTACTCTGGCGGCAAAACCGCCGCTTCAGGAGAAAGAATAATGCAGGCACGAGTGAAATGGGTGGAAGGGCTGACCTTTCTCGGAGAATCCTCATCCGGTCATCAGGTATTAATGGACGGCAATTCCGGTGATAAAGCGCCCAGCCCGATGGAAATGGTGTTGATGGCTGCGGGCGGCTGCAGCGCGATTGACGTGGTGTCGATTCTGCAAAAGGGGCGCAACGATGTCGCCGATTGTGAAGTCAAACTGACCTCGGAACGCCGCGAAGAAGCGCCACGCATTTTTACGCATATCAATCTGCATTTTATTGTCAGCGGCAAAGCGCTGAGCGATAAAGCGGTAGCGCGCGCGGTGGATCTGTCCGCGGAGAAGTACTGCTCGGTGGCGATCATGCTGGGCAAGGGCGTCGAGATAACGCACAGCTACGAAGTGGTGGAGCTGTAATCCAGCCGGGAGCGCGGCCCTGCGCTCCCGATCTCAGTTCCTCCCGGCGAAACTGGCGCGTTAGCCTGCGCTATTCGATGCGTTTTCCTTCAATCAACCGCTGCACCAGCGGCGTCATGATCAACTCCATCGCCAGTCCCATCTTGCCGCCCGGCACCACCAGCGTATTCATGTGGGAAATAAACGAGCCCTGGATCATCGCCAGTAAATAAGGAAAAGCGATGCCCTCCAGGCCGCGAAAATGGATCACCACAAAGCTCTCATCCAGCGACGGGATCTCACGCGCGGCAAACGGGTTCGAGGTATCCACGGTCGGCACGCGCTGGAAGTTGAGGTGCGTGCGGGAAAACTGCGGCGTGATGTAGTTGATGTAGTCTTCCATCGAACGCACCACCGAATCCATCACCGCTTCGCGCGAATGGCCGCGCTCGCTGGTGTCGCGCACCAGTTTCTGAATCCACTCCAGATTGACAATCGGTACCACGCCAACCAGCAGATCGACGTGTTCCGCCACGTTATGCTGCTGCGTCACCACGCCGCCGTGCAGGCCTTCATAGAACAGCACATCGGTGTTTTCCGGCAGCGGCTGCCAGGGTGTAAAGGTGCCCGGCACCTGATTCCACGGCACCGCTTCATCGTAGGTGTGCAGATATTTGCGCGACTGGCCGAGTCCGCTCTGACCATAGTCGCGGAAAGTCTGCTCCAGCAGGCCGAAGTCGTTGGCTTCCGGGCCAAAGTAGCTGATGTGACGCCCGAGGTCGCGCGCCTTACGAATCGCCATGTCCATTTCCGGACGGGTATAGCGATGGAAACTGTCGCCTTCTACTTCCGCCGCGTGCAGATCCAGCTGCTGGAAAATTTTACGGAAGGCGAGACTGGTGGTGGTGGTTCCGGCGCCGCTGGAACCGGTAACGGCTATGACTGGATGCCTGGCTGACATAACAGCGCTCCCTGTGAAGTCCGGCGATGAGCATTGTTACCACGAATTGCCGCCTGACGCATCAGCCGCGAAATTCCCGCCGCGGCATAATATTGACCGATTCATGCAATTCTGACCACACCAGTACCACCTCGCCCTGCTCGAGCTGGCGGCGCACGTCGGCCACTTTCTGCGTCAGGCTGCGCTCCTGCTCGCCATAATCGGTGCCTTCACGCAGCACAAAACTTTCTATCAGGTTTTCCAGCGTTGTCGGGTCGAGTTCTTGCCAGGGAATAATCACAATTACATATCCAGATAAGTTGAGAGCCAGTCCGGCACGCGCTGCTCCAGCCACATTTTGGGTCGCAGCAGGCTGCCGCCCACGAAGCCGACGTGACCGCCTTGCTGCGTCAGCTGATACTCAATTGTGGCAGACAACTGCTGCGGCTGCGGGATCACCGCATCGGTCATGAAGGGATCATCTTTAGCATGGATGATCAGCAGCGGCTTGCGCACGCCGGTCAGCAATGGCATGGCGCTGGCGCGCTGATAATAGTCGCGCGCATCAATAAAACCGTGGGCGCGGGCGGTAATCGCATCATCAAACTCACGCAGCCGGCGGAAGGCGCGCAGCTGCGTCAGATCGACCGGCAGCGTGCCCGGCCAGGCGCGCAGTTTGCGCGTGGCGTTTTTCTTCAGCTGGGTCAGCAGGTAGTGCTGATAAAAGCGTGAAAAGCCCACGTCCAGCTTCTGGCTGCATGGCTCAAGCGCCAGCGGCGCGGAGATGGCGACCGCGGCATCCAGCGGGGCCGACGTGCCCTGCAGCCCCAGCAGACAGGCCAGCATATTGCCGCCAAGCGAAACGCCGACCGCCGCAGTCGGCACCGTGCCCCATTCGCGCTGCAGCCAGTGCAGAAAATAGGTGGCATCTTCAGTTTCACCGGAGTGATAGATGCGCTGCAGACGGTTCGGCTCGCCGCTGCAGCCGCGGAAGTGCATGATCACCGCCAGCCAGCCGCGCGCCTGACACGCCTGCATCAGCCCATGGGCATACGGGCTGCGGAAACTGCCTTCCAGCCCGTGGAACAGCACCATGCGCGGCTTGTGACGTGCCTGTGCCGGATTTTCGCTCCACGCCAGATCGACGAAGTCGCCGTCCGGCAGATCGAGGCGCTGCCAGTGCGGGCGCAGCGTGACGCGCCGGCGCAGCAGGCGCGGCAGCAGCGTTTGCAGATGCGCATTGCCGAAGCCGCGCAGCGGGGTAAAGCGCTCGCCGCTCGGGCGATCAAAATAGCCTGGGATAGTACTTGTCTGATGCATAACTCGCTGATAGCTTCGATGGGTTGTTCGCTTTTCTGGGTGAGGAGCACCCGAATATACATGGAACTGAGTCTTTTTTTATCAATGCTGGGCTTTCTCTGGGTCGCGGCCATCACGCCAGGGCCCAATAATATGTTACTTACCGCCTCAGGTGCTAATTTTGGCTTCCTGCGCACCTTTCCACTGCTGATTGGTATCATGATTGGCATGCAGGTGATGTTGCTGATGGTGGCGTTTGGCATCGGCAGCCTGATTCTGCTCTATCCCTCACTGCATCTGGTACTGAAAGTGGCCGGTAGCCTCTACCTGCTGTGGCTGGCGTGGAAAATTGCCACCGCCGAATACGAAACGCTGGAGACCGACGATGCCAGCGTGAAGCAGATGCCTTTCTGGCAGGGCGGGTTACTGCAACTGATCAACCCGAAAGCGTGGCTGATGGCGCTGGGTGCGGTCGCCAGCTTTAGCCTTGCCGGCAGCGCCTATCTGCATTCCGTGGTGGCGATCAGCATCGGTATGGCGCTGGTGAACGTGGTTTCCGGCGTGATCTGGATGGGTTTCGGCTCGCTGATTGGCCGCCTGCTGCGCAGCCCGCGCGCGTGGAAAATCTTCAACCTCGCCATGGGTGCGCTGACCGCAGCCTGCGTGCTGTTGATCTGGCACTGAGTCAGCTGGAGGCGCGCTCAATGCGCGTCCACGGCAGCACTTCATGCACCACTGCCGCCTGGCGCTGACGGATGCGCGCCAGCAGCAGCTGCACGCTGCGGGCACCCATCTGGTTCATCGGCTGGGCAATGGTGGTCAGCGGCGGGTTGATGCTGCTGGTGAACGGAATGCCGTCAAAGCCGACCACCGCCAGATCCTCCGGCACGCGCAGTCCGGCTTCCAGAGCAGCGTGAATCACACCAACCGCCAGCACGTCTGATACCGCAAACACCGCATCCGGCCGCTCTGGCTGCGTTAGCAGTTCGCGCAGCGCCGCGCTGCCCGCTTCGCAGGAGATGTCGCTGGCGTAAGCGACGCCGTGCCAGTCAAGCCCCAGCTGCGTGATGGCGTCGCGATAGCCGCTTTCGCGCTGGTGCGAATAGAGATAGCGCATATCACAGTTGACCAGCGCAATGCGCTGACGCCCTTTGCCGGCCAGATAATGCACCGTGTCATAGGCCGCCTGACGGTTATCGATGGTGACGCTGGAGGCGTTCACCGAGGGATCGTACTCCGCACACTGCACCCACGGCGCATCACCAATCAACTCTTTCAGTCCCTGCAGGCAGGCCGCGGCGTCCATGGTGATCACCCCATCTACCACTTTGCCGGCCAGCAGTGCCAGATAGGCGGTTTCGCGCCGCAGCTGTGACGCGGAATTACATAACAGGATGTGATAGCCGTGCGCTTCGGCCTCCGCCTCAATGCCCTGCACCACCCGGGAACAGAACGGATTGGTGATATCGGAAATCAGCACCAGCAACATGTTGCTTTGCGCGGTACGCAGCTGGCGCGCCAGCAGGTTGGGCTGGTATTCGCACACATTAATGGCGGCCAGCACCCGTTTACGCGTATCTGGTCGGACGCCAGGATGCTGGTTTAACACCCGTGAAACCGTGGCTTTCGACACGCCCGCGAGGCGCGCAACTTTCTCAATCGACATGGAGGCCAGTACCGCTGTAAAAGGGGGAAAAAATCAAGACGAGATCAATACCACAGTCGGCATGTGAGCGCCTGACATATTTATTCCGAACCAGCGGTTTTGTATTTGCACTTTTTGCATAGCGTTAACCGATGTTGATCTAAGAACCGATTTTTATTAGGGATAATTTTTAATTCCTTTATGAAATCATTGCTGCTGGCGACACTGCCGTCACGACTCAACATTGGGGTGCATGATGATGGCAGTAACCAAAACAATAAGCGCGGTAGCAGCCGCGTTAGCGCTGATGACCTTTCAGGCGCAGGCGGTCAATGTGACCGTGGCTTATCAGACGTCGGCGGAACCGGCCAAAGTGGCGCAGGCTGACAATACCTTTGCCAAAGAGAGCGGTGCCACGGTTGACTGGCGCAAATTCGACAGCGGCGCCAGCGTCCTGCGCGCGTTAGCCTCGGGCGATGTGCAAATTGGCAACATCGGTTCCAGCCCGCTGGCGGTGGCCGCCACGCAACAGCTGCCGATTGAAGCTTTCCTGCTGGCTTCACAGCTGGGCAATTCTGAAGCGCTGGTGGTGAAAAAAGGCATCAGCTCGCCCAAAGATTTGATCGGCAAACGCATTGCCGTTCCCTTCATCTCCACCACCCATTACAGCCTGCTGGCCGCGCTGAAACACTGGGGCATCAAACCCACCCAGGTGCAACTGGTCAATCTGCAGCCGCCGGCGATCATTGCTGCCTGGCAGCGCGGTGATATCGACGGCGCTTACGTCTGGGCACCCGCCGTCAATGAACTGGAGAAAGACGGCAAGGTGCTGACCGACTCGTCGCAGGTCGGGCAGTGGGGCTCACCGACGCTCGACGTCTGGGTGGTGCGCAAGGATTTTGCCCGGCAGCATCCTGAAGTGGTCACCGCTTTCGCCCGCAGCGCGATTGCCGCGCAGCAGGCCTATATCGCCAATCCGGAACAGTGGCTGCAGCAGCCGGATAACCTCAGCAAGCTGTCGCGCCTGAGCGGCGTGCCGGAAAGTGACGTTCCCGGACTGGTGAAAGGCAACACCTACCTGACGGCGCAGCAGCAGGTGGAACAGCTGGGCAAACCGGTCAACAAGGCGATTGTCGATACCGCACAGTTTCTGAAAGAGCAGGGCAAAGTGCCGGATGCCGCCAGTGACTACAGCAGCTTTGTCACCACGCGCTTTGTTGCCCCCTTAGCCAAATAACGGAGGCCTTATGCTCAGCATCACCCATCTCAACGCACGTTACGCCGGGCAACCGGCGCTGCAGGATATCAATCTGCAGCTGGCCAGCCGCGAATTGCTGGTGGTGCTGGGGCCGTCCGGCTGTGGCAAAACCACGCTGCTGAACTTGATCGCCGGTTTTCTGCCGCTGGAGTCCGGCAGTATCACGCTGGATGGCAAGCCGGTACGCGGACCGGGCGCAGAGCGCGGCGTGGTCTTTCAGAACGAAGGGCTACTGCCGTGGCGTAACGTCATCGATAACGTGGCGTTTGGCCTGCAGCTGGCGGGCATGGCAAAAGCTGAACGGCACGCTATCGCCCGCCGTCTGATCCGTAAGGTCGGGCTCGAGGGCGCAGAAAAGCGTTTTATCTGGCAGCTCTCTGGGGGTCAGCGTCAGCGTGTGGGGATTGCCCGTGCGCTGGCCGCTGATCCGCAGCTGCTGCTGTTAGATGAGCCGTTCGGTGCGCTGGATGCCTTCACGCGCGAGCAGATGCAGACGCTGCTGCTGACGTTATGGCGCGATACCGGCAAGCAGATTCTGCTGATCACCCATGACATCGAAGAAGCCGTCTTTCTCGCCAGCGAACTGGTGCTGCTGTCGCCGGGTCCGGGTCGCGTGGTGGAGCGGCTGAAGCTCGACTTTGGTCAGCGCTTCGCCGCGGGCGAGCCGTGCCGCAGCATCAAATCCGATCCGGCATTTATCGAACGACGTGAGTATGTCCTGAACCAGGTGTTCGCGCAGCGGGAGGCGTTTGTATGAGTGCCGTTATTGATGACAAGCGCCGGACGTCCCGCGTTCGTCGCCTGCGCTGGCCGTTTTCCCGCCAGCTGTCGCTGAGCCTGCTGAGCGTAGCCGTGCTGCTGCTGCTGTGGTGGGGCGTGACCGCGCTGGGGCTGATTGCGCCCTTGTTCCTGCCGCCACCACAGCAGATGCTGCATAAGCTGCTGGTTATTGCCGGTCCGCAGGGCTTTATGGATGCCACGCTATGGCAGCACCTTGGTGCAAGCCTGACGCGCATGCTGGTGGCGCTGTTCTTTGCCGCGCTGATCGGCATTCCGGTGGGCATTGCCATGGGGCTTAGCCCGGCGGTGCGCGGGCTGCTCGATCCGCTG
This sequence comes from Pantoea sp. Ap-870, assembly GCF_011752515.1. Taxonomy (NCBI): domain Bacteria; kingdom Pseudomonadati; phylum Pseudomonadota; class Gammaproteobacteria; order Enterobacterales; family Erwiniaceae; genus Pantoea; species Pantoea sp. Ap-870. Next base: position 40,404 of record NZ_VWXG01000007.1, on the reverse strand, counting down.
ATTGAACTCTATCGACCGGTACCGCCGCTGGCCTATTTGCCGCTGATGGTGATTTGGTTTGGCATTGGCGAAACCTCAAAGATTTTACTGATTTATCTGGCAATTTTCGCGCCGGTGACTTTATCCACCCTGGCCGGCGTGAAGAATACGCAGCAGGTGCGGATCCGTGCGGCTCAGGCGCTGGGGGCGACGCGCGGGCAGCTGCTGCGTTTTGTCATTCTGCCCGGAGCGTTGCCGGAGATTCTCACCGGCCTGCGCATCGGTCTTGGCGTGGGCTGGTCCACGCTGGTGGCGGCCGAACTGATTGCCGCGACGCGCGGACTGGGCTTTATGGTGCAGTCGGCTGGGGAGTTTCTCGCCACCGATGTGGTGCTGGCGGGCATCGCGGTGATCGCCCTGATTGCCTTTAGTTTAGAACTGGGTTTACGTGCGCTACAGCGCCGACTGACGCCCTGGAATGGAGAACAGCAATGAACGAACGAGTGAATTTTACCGCGCTGGGTCCGTATATCGGGGCGCAGGTCAGCGATGTCGACCTCAGCCGTCCGCTGAGTGACGCGCAGTTTGAGCAGCTTTACCATGGTCTGTTGCGTCACCAGGTGCTGTTTCTGCGCGATCAGCGCATTACGCCGGAGCAGCAGCGCGCGCTGGCGATCCGCTTCGGCGATCTGCACATTCATCCGGTTTATCCGCATGCCGAAGGCGTGGAAGAGATTATCGTGCTGGATACGCATCAGGATAATCCGCCGGACAACGATAACTGGCATACCGACGTCACCTTTATTCAGACGCCGCCGGCGATCGCTATTCTGGCCTCAAAGCTGCTGCCGGAGAGCGGTGGCGATACGCTGTGGACCAGCGGAATTGCCGCTTACGAGGCGCTGTCAGAGCCGTTCAAACAGCTGCTGAGTGGCCTGCAGGCGGAGCACGACTTTAAGAAATCGTTCCAGGAGTATAAGTACCGTAAGACGGAAGAGGAGCATCAGCGCTGGCAGCAGGCCGTGGCGAAGCATCCGCCGGTGCAGCATCCGGTGATCCGCACCCATCCGGTGAGCGGACGCAAGGCGCTGTTTGTTAATGAAGGTTTTACCACCAGGCTGCTGGGCGTAAGCGAGAAGGAGAGCGAGGCGCTGCTGGGCTATCTGTTTGCGCACGCCACCAAGCCGGAGTTTCAGGTGCGCTGGCGCTGGCAGCCGAATGACGTGGCAATCTGGGATAACCGCGTGACGCAGCATTATGCCAACGCGGATTATTATCCGGCGCGGCGCGTGATGCATCGCGCGACGGTGTTAGGGGATGTGCCGGTGTGATTTCGGAGCGTTGATTGCCCTCACCCCACCCCTCTCCCGCCAGCGGGAGAGGGGGGCCGACCGTGCGTAGCAGGTAAGGCGGATTAAGGTTTGTTCCCTCTCCTGTGGGAGGAGGCTGTTCCAGCGCGGGAGTAAGGTTTGTTCCCTCTCCCTATGGGAGAGGGTCAGGGTGAGGGCATCATCGCGCACCCTCTATGACATCATCGCGCTCCTTTACCCCGCGAGCATCTGCTCAAGCTGCTCCTGCGCCTCCAGCCACGCCATTTCGACCTCTTCCAGCGCCGATTTGCTCTCCGCCTGGCGCTGCAGGGCGGCGGTTAAATCGGCCTTACGGTTTTGCTCGTAAATGGCGCTGTCGGCCAGCTGTGCTTCGGCTTCGCTGAGCTGTGTCTGCCATTTGGCCATCTGCTTCTCCAGCTTTTCGATCTCTTTGCGCAGCGGCTGCGTCTGCGCACGCAGTTCGGCGTCGCGGCGCTTTTGATCTTTGCGGGACTGCGCGCTGTTGGCGTTGTCCTGCTTTGGCGCGGCATCCTGCTGCGTTTCCTGCTTCTGCAGGTCGCTCAGCCACTGCTGATAATCATCCAGATCGCCCTCGAACACATCCACTTTGCGGTCGTGCACCAGGTAAAGATCGTCGGTGGTCGAACGCAGAAGATGACGATCGTGCGACACCACCACCAGTGCGCCTTCAAAGTCGATCAGCGCTTCGGTCAGCGCCTGGCGCATATCCAAATCGAGGTGGTTGGTTGGTTCGTCGAGCAGCAGCAGATTCGGCCGCTGCCAGACGATCAGCGCCAGCACCAGTCGCGCTTTCTCGCCGCCGGAGAAACGCTCGGTGGCTTCGCTGACTTTATCGCCCTGGAAACCAAAGCCGCCCAGGTAGTCACGCAGCTGCTGCTCCAGCGTTTTCGGGGCGATGCGCGCCAGATGCTGCAGCGGCGACTCATCGGCGCGCAGATACTCAAGCTGATGCTGCGCGAAGTAACCCAGCTTGATCCCTTTCGCCAGACCCACTTTGCCCGCCAGCGGCTCCAGCTCGCCCGCCAGCAGTTTGATCAGCGTGGATTTACCGGCGCCGTTACGCCCCAGCAGGCCGATGCGCGAACCCGGCACCAGGTTGAGTTTGATGGCATCCAGAATCACCCGCTCACCGTAACCCGCCGAAACCTGCTCCATTTTCAGGATCGGGTTAGGCAGGCTTTCTGGCGCGCGGAAGCTGAAGCTGAACTGGTTATCGACGTGCGCCGGGGCAATCAGCTCCATACGCTCCAGCATCTTGATGCGGCTCTGCGCCTGTTTGGCTTTGGTGGCCTGCGCGCGGAAGCGATCGATGTACTTTTGCAGGTGCGTGACTTTTTCCTGCTGGCTCTGGTACAGCGCCTGCTGCTGCGCCAGTTTGGCTACGCGCTGACGCTCGAACGAGCTGTAGTTGCCGGTGTATTCGAACATCGTCTGCTGTTCGATATGGATGATTTTGTCCACCACCGGGTCGAGGAAGTCGCGGTCGTGCGAGATCAGGATCAGCGTGCCGGTATAGCTCTTCAGCCAGCGCTCCAGCCAAATCACCGCGTCGAGATCGAGGTGGTTGGTCGGTTCATCGAGCAGCAGCAGGTCGGAACGGCATACCAGCGCCTGAGCAAGGTTGAGACGCATGCGCCAGCCGCCGGAGAAATCGCTCACCGGCCGCATTAATTGTTCCTGGCTGAAGCCCAATCCGTGCAGCAGACTGGCGGCGCGCGCGTGTATGCTCCACGCCTGAATAGCGTCCAGCTTACCGTGCAGCAGCGCGATAGCGTTGCCATCGTCGCGCGCATTGGCCGCCGCTAATTCGGATTCGAGCTGACGATATTCGCGGTCGCCGTCGATAACATATTCCAGCGCGGCTTTACTCAGCGCCGGGGTTTCCTGGTTGACCCATGCCAGCGCCCAGTTGCCGGGAAAGGTCACGGTGCCGGCATCGCTGCTGATTTCACCCTTCAGCAGGGACAGCAGCGTGGATTTACCGCAGCCGTTTTTACCCACCAGGCCGACTTTTTGCCCCGGGTTAATGGTGGCCGTTGCGTTATCCAGCAGCACATTAGTGCCGCGACGGATTTGTAATGCGGAAAAGACAATCATAAGCGCCGTATCGTCAGAATATGTTAATTTATCGGCAACATAATTCGATAATGTTTGTTGCGTCGAGCATGGTAGCGGAATTCCGCCGCGGTGACGACGCTTTGGAGGGGAACGATGTCGCAGCCGCCCAAAATATTGCTGCTTTACGCCCATCCGGAATCACAGGATTCGATTGCTAATCGGGTTTTGCTGCAGTCGGCTATGGAACTGGACCACGTCACGGTGCACGATTTATACGCCCACTATCCGGATTTCTTTATTGATATTCATTACGAGCAGCAACTGCTGCGCGACCATCAAATCGTGGTGTTTCAGCATCCACTTTATACCTATAGCTGTCCGGCACTGCTGAAAGAGTGGCTGGATCGCGTACTGTCGCGCGGCTTTGCCAGCGGTCAGGACGGTAATGCGCTGGAAGGTAAATACTGGCGCAGCGTGGTAACCACCGGTGAGCCGGAGACGGCGTATCACCACAGCGGCCTCAATCGCTACCCGATGAGCGACATTATGCGACCGTTTGAGCTGACGGCGCAGATGTGTCGCATGCACTGGCTGACGCCGATGGTGATTTACTGGGCGCGTCGTCAGACACCCGAGGTGCTGCGCAACTTTGCGCGCGCCTATGGCGACTGGCTGGCGTCACCGCTGCCGAACGGAGGAGTGTGATGCAAGGCGAAACGTTACTCACCGCTGGCGTGATTTATCTGGTGGCGGCGGTGCTGGTGGTGCCGATTGCCGCCCGGATCGGCATTGGTGCGGTGCTGGGCTATCTGCTGGCCGGTATCGCCATCGGCCCGTGGGGGCTGGGCTTCATCAGTGATGTGGACGAGATTCTGCACTTCTCGGAGCTTGGCGTGGTGTTCCTGATGTTCATCATCGGACTGGAGCTGAACCCGGCCAAGCTGTGGGCGCTGCGGCGCTCTATTTTTGGCGTCGGTGCCGCTCAGGTGCTGGTATCGGCAGCGATTCTCGGCGTGCTGCTGTGGCTGACCGACTTCAGCTGGCAGGCCGCGGTGATTGGCGGTATTGGCCTGGCGATGTCCTCGACCGCCATGGCGCTGCAGCTGATGCGCGACAAAGGCATGAACCGCAGCGAAGCGGGCCAGCTGGGCTTCTCGGTGCTGCTGTTCCAGGACCTGGCGGTGATTCCGGCGCTGGCGCTGGTGCCGCTGCTGGCCGGCAGCGACAGTGGCCATGTCGACTGGCTCAAGGTGGGCATGAAGGTGCTGGCATTCGCCGGTATGCTGGTGGGCGGACGCTATCTGCTGCGACCGATTTTCCGTTTCATCGCCGCGTCCGGCGTGCGGGAAGTGTTTACCGCCGCCTCGCTGCTGCTGGTACTCGGTTCGGCGCTGTTTATGGATGCGCTGGGCCTGTCGATGGCGCTGGGGACGTTCATCGCCGGTATTCTGCTGGCAGAGAGTGAGTATCGCCACGAACTGGAAGTCGCCATTGAACCGTTTAAAGGGCTGCTGCTCGGGCTGTTCTTTATTTCGGTGGGCATGGCGCTCAACCTCGGCGTGCTTTATACCCACATCCTCGAAATTCTGATCGGCGTGGTGCTGCTGGTGGCGGTGAAAACGCTGGTGCTCTACGTGCTGGCGCGCATTTATGGTCTGCGCAGTTCGGAGCGTCTGCAGTTTGCCGGCGTGCTGAGTCAGGGCGGTGAATTCGCCTTCGTGCTGTTTTCGGCGGCGTCGTCGGCAAAACTGTTCAGCGGCGATCAGCTGCCGCTGCTGCTGGTCACGGTGACGCTGTCGATGATGACCACGCCGCTGCTGATGCAGGGCGTGGATAAGATTCTGGCGCGCCGCTTCAACGAACCGGAAGAGGACGGTGAAAAGCCGTTTGTCGAGGACGATCAGCCCCAGGTGATTGTGGTGGGCTTTGGCCGTTTTGGTCAGGTGGTCGGGCGTTTGCTGATGGCCAACAACAAGCGCATCACCGTGCTGGAGCGCGATATCTCGGCGGTCAGCCTGATGCGCAAATATGGCTACAAGGTTTACTATGGCGATGCCACTGAGCTCGAGCTGCTGCGTGCCGCCGGGGCGGAGAATGCGCAGTCGATCGTCATCACCTGTAACGATCCGGAAGATTCGATGACCATCGTGCACTTGTGCCAGCAGCACTTCCCGCAGCTGGAGATTCTGGCGCGGGCGCGCGGTCGTGTCGAGGCGCATGAGCTGCTGCAGGCGGGCGTCACGCTGTTCTCGCGTGAAACCTTCTCCAGCGCGCTGGAGTTAGGCCGCAAAGCGCTGATATCGCTGGGCATGCATCCGCATCAGGCGCAGCGCGCGCAGCAGCACTTCCGCCGGCTGGATATGCGCATGCTGCGTGAACTGGTGCCGAGCCACGACGACAGCGTGCAGGTTTCACGCGTGCGTGAGGCGCGACGCGAGCTGGAGGACATTTTCCAGCGTGAAATGCAGCATGAAAAACGGCAGTTTGACGGCTGGGATGATGAGTAGGGCTACACTTAACGTATCCGTTCTGATAACGGGCAGGAAAGACTATGCGTAAACGTTTTATTGCCGGTGCGGTCTGTCCGCACTGTCAGGAGAAAGACACGCTGGCGATGTGGCGTGAAAACAATGTCGATGTGGTGGAGTGCGTGAAGTGCGGCCACCAGATGCGTGAGGCGGACAAGCAGGCGCGCGATCAGGTTCGCAGCACTGAGCAAGTGATTGGCATTTTTCATCCGGAGTAGCGCGATGGCGCAGCTTTTTTTAAGCTTAGCCTTACAGCGGTATTGAATTCCGCTACAATCGGCGCCATTAACGCTGAGCAGTATGGTCCAACAGCGCTGTTGGCATCCTCAGTACTGAACCTTTCTGGTTGGTTATTGCACGCGAGAATAGACCAATGAGACGGGATTCTTTGTTCTCAACGGTTAGGAGATATCATGAAAGTAGCAAAAGACCTGGTGGTGAGCCTGGCGTATCAGGTTCGTACCGAAGACGGTGTGTTGGTTGACGAGTCACCGGTGAGTGCGCCGTTGGATTATCTGCACGGTCATGGTTCCCTGATTTCTGGTCTGGAAAAAGCGCTGGAAAATCACGCGGTCGGCGACAAGTTTGACGTGCATATCCCGGCAAACGATGCGTACGGCCAGTACGATGACAACCTGGTGCAGCGTGTACCAAAAGACGTGTTCATGGGCGTTGACGAGCTGCAGGTTGGCATGCGCTTCCTGGCAGAAACCGACCAGGGCCCGGTGCCGGTCGAGATCACCGAAGTGGAAGATGAGCACGTGGTGGTTGACGGTAACCACATGCTGGCGGGTCAGAACCTGAACTTCAATGTGGAAGTGGTTGCTATCCGTGAAGCCACGGAAGAAGAGATCGCTCACGGCCACGTTCATGGCGCTGACGGCCATCATCATGACCACGACCACGACCATGGTCACGATCATGAGCACGGTCACGGCGGCTGCGGCGGCCACGGTGGTTGCGGCTGCAACCACTAAGCGTAAAAAGGCCACCTGCGGGTGGCCTTTTTATTGGGCAGCAAAGCACGCGATATTAATAGTGCGGCGGCGGGGTCTCTTCCGCTTGCGAAGCGACCATGGACGGGGCGGCGGCCTTCACTTTATCCACCAGCAGACGCACCTGCTCACGCAGTTTACTCATTTCCAGCTCGTGCTGAACCACCGTCTGATTGAGCTGCTCAATGGTATGTTCCTGGAAAGCCAGCTTGCTCTCCAGCGCCTCAAGGCGTTGATCCCATTCTGGTTGTTGCATCATCACTCCTCCTGTCACGGTGCTGCGCGTTGATCTTGTCGGGCGTGATTCTACGGTCTTTCGTGTCAGAATCACCTGATATTTCACCTTCGGTCTGGCGTATGCATTGAATTCCCGCGTTGCGCCTATATCTCTGATGAAACTTCCTGAAGCAAAAAAGGTCGGAGGTTGACCGGGTAATTACACTGTGGGAGTGTTCGCCACTGCCACGTAAAGTTATAGTGTGGGCCACTGTCCGCAATGATTCCCGAGGTTTTGAAGCTTCGGTTTTGGAGAAAGGATGAAATCACTGTTTAAAGTCACATTGTTAGCTACCACCATGGCCGTCGCGCTGAATGCACCGCTGGCAATGGCAGCAGAAACCACTGCGGCACCGGCTGACGCAGCGCAGGCTGCGCCACAGGCGCCGAAAAATGCTGCCTTCAAAAACGAAGACCAGCAGTCAGCCTATGCGCTAGGCGCCTCCCTGGGTCGCTACATGGACAACTCTCTGAAGGAGCAGGAGAAACTGGGTATCAAACTGGACAAAGACCAGCTGATTGCCGGTGTTCAGGATGCGTTTGGCGGCAAGAGCAAGCTGTCTGACGAAGAGATTGAGCAGACGCTGCAGGCGTTTGAAGGCCGCGTGAAAGGGGCCGCTCAGGCGAAGATGGAAAAAGACGCGAAAGAGAATGCCGACAAAGGCACCGCTTACGCAGACAAGTTCGCCAAAGAGAAGGGCGTGAAGAAAACCGAATCTGGCCTGCTGTATCAGGTAGAGAAAGAGGGCAGCGGTGAAACCCCGAAAGACAGCGATACCGTGGTGGTTAACTACAAAGGTACGCTGATTGACGGCACCGAGTTCGACAACTCTTACACGCGCGGCGAGCCGCTGTCGTTCCGTCTGGACGGCGTAATCCCGGGCTGGACCGAAGGTCTGAAGCACGTGAAGAAAGGCGGTAAGATCAAGCTGGTGATCCCACCGAACCTGGCTTACGGCAAAAACGGCGTGCCGGGTATTCCGGCCAACTCAACGCTGGTGTTCGATGTTGAGCTGCTCGACATCAAGCCGGCGCCGAAAGCCGATGAGAAAGCGCAGGCTCCGGCCGCTGCTGACAAGAAAGCGCAGTAAGCTGACTTGCACCGCCGCCTTCGGGCGGTGGTTTTGTTTTCGCTCATCCTGAATTTGCGGCGCGATGAGTAAAGGTCTGGCTAAAAACGGCGACATTTGCCAGACTAGCGCCTGCACAATGATCATAAGATGAGTCTGCCCCAATGCTGTCGAGACAGGCTCCAGCCATTTAGGGTAATGTCTTCGATGTCTAATCCATTCAATCCCGGCGAACTGACTGACTTCGATTTACTGGAGCAGCGTCCGTTCGAACAAGCAGACTACGATATTCTTAAATCCTACGAAGCGGTGGTCGACGGTCTGGCGATGCTGATTGGCTCGCACTGCGAAATCGTGCTGCACTCTCTGGAAGATCTTAAATGCTCCGCCGTGCGTATCGCCAACGGCGAACATACCGGCCGCAAAGTGGGTTCCCCGATTACCGATCTGGCGCTGCGCATGCTGCATGATATGCACGGCGCGGAGAGCAATGTGTCGCGCGCCTACTTCACCCGGGCCAAAAGTGGCGTGCTGATGAAGTCGGTAACCATTGCGATTCGTAACCGGCAGCAGCGGGTGATTGGCCTGCTGTGCATCAATATGAACCTGGACGTACCGTTTTCGCAGATTATGTCGACTTTCATGCCGCCGGAGACGCAGCAGGTGGATTCCAACGTCAACTTTGCCAGCTCGGTAGAGGATCTGGTCACCCAGACGCTGGAGTTCACTATTGAAGAGGTGAGCGCCGACCGCAACGTGTCGAATAACGCCAAGAATCGCCAGATAGTCCTCAATCTGTACGAGAAGGGCATTTTCGATATTAAGGACGCCATTAACCAGGTGGCCGATCGCCTCAATATTTCTAAGCACACCGTGTATCTGTATATCCGCCAGTTTAAGAGTGGCGATCTGCAGGGGCAGGAACGCTAATGCGCTACACGCTGCTGGTCACCGGGCCGGCTTACGGCACACAGCACGCCAGTAGCGCGCTGCTGTTTGCCCGTGCGCTGCTGGCACAGGGACATCAGCTGGAAAGCGTGTTCTTTTACCGCGAGGGAGTGCTGAATGCTAACCAGCTCAGCGCGCCGGCCAGCGATGAAGTGGACATGGTGCGCGCCTGGCAGCAGTTGCGCGACGACAGTGGCGCGGCGCTGAATATCTGTGTGGCAGCCGCGTTGCGGCGCGGCGTGACCGATGCGCAGGAGGCGGCGCGCCTGCAGCTGGCGGGCAGCAATCTGCAGCCCGGATTTACCCTTAGCGGCCTGGGCGCGCTGGCGGAAGCCGCGCTGAGCTGCGATCGCCTGGTGCAGTTCTGATGAACCGCGTGGCGTTTCTGTTTACACAGGCTCCGCACGGCAGCAGTGCTGGCCGGGAAGGGCTGGATGCCGTGCTGGCGACCGGCGCGCTGAGCGAGGATATCGGCCTGTTCTTTATTGGCGACGGCGTACTGCAGCTCAATCGCGATCAGCAGCCGGCGCAGATTCTGGCGCGTGACTATATTGCGACCTTTGGCGTGCTGGCACTATACGACATCGATCGCTGCTATATCTGTCAGGCGTCACTGCTGGCACGTGGCCAGAGTCTCACGGCAGCGCGCGTGCTGGATGCGCAGCTGCTGGAACCTGCCGCGCTGCGCCAGACGCTGGCAACTTATGACCGTATCCTCCGTTTCTGAGAACTGACCATGCTCTACACCCTGCTGCACTCTCCCTGGCAATGCGATTTCGATAGCCTGCTGCTGCTGTTACAGGAGGGCGATGACGTGCTGCTGTTACAGGATGGTGTGACGGCCGCGCTGGCAGGCAGTGAGAAGCTGCAGCAGCTGCTGGCGTCGCCCGCCACGCTGTGGGTATTAGAAGAAGACGTGATGGCGCGCGGGCTGACTGCGCAAATTTCGACCAATGTGTCGCGTCTGAACTATACTGGTTTCGTTACGCTGACGACGAAGCATCCACAACAAGTGGCCTGGTGAAGGGTAAAACCTGGTTATTTCTTGACACCCTATGGGCACAGCCCTAAAATTCTGCCTCCTCGTAGTAATACGAGGCGATTTATTACGTGTTTACGAAGCAAAAGCTAAATCCAGGAGCTATTTAATGGCAACAGTTAACCAGCTGGTTCGCAAACCACGCGTTCGTCAGGTTGCTAAAAGCAACGTGCCGGCGCTGGAAGCTTGCCCGCAAAAACGTGGTGTTTGTACTCGTGTTTACACCACTACCCCGAAAAAACCAAACTCCGCACTGCGTAAAGTCTGCCGTGTGCGTTTGACTAACGGTTTTGAAGTCACCTCCTACATCGGCGGTGAAGGTCATAACCTGCAGGAGCACTCCGTGATCCTGATCCGTGGCGGTCGTGTAAAAGACCTGCCAGGTGTGCGTTACCACACCGTTCGTGGCGCGCTGGACTGCTCAGGTGTTAAAGACCGTAAGCAGGCTCGCTCCAAGTACGGCGTGAAGAAGCCAAAGGCTTAATGGTTCTCCGTTAAGTAAGGCCAAACGTTTTAACTTTAATGTCAAAATAAACTCGTAGAGTTTTGGACAATCCTGAATTAACAACGGAGTATTTCCATGCCACGTCGTCGCGTCATTGGTCAGCGTAAAATTCTGCCGGATCCTAAGTTCGGATCAGAGCTGCTGGCTAAATTTGTAAATATCCTGATGGTAGATGGTAAAAAATCTACTGCTGAATCAATCGTCTATACCGCACTTGATACCCTGGCTCAACGTGCTGGTAAAGATGGTCTGGAAGCTTTCGAAGTTGCACTCGAAAACGTACGTCCGACTGTCGAAGTTAAGTCACGTCGCGTTGGTGGTTCAACCTACCAGGTTCCAGTTGAAGTCCGTCCGGTTCGTCGTAATGCCCTGGCAATGCGTTGGATCGTAGAAGCTGCTCGTAAACGCGGTGATAAATCGATGGCTCTCCGCCTGGCGAACGAACTTTCTGACGCTGCAGAAAACAAAGGTACTGCAGTGAAGAAACGTGAAGACGTTCACCGTATGGCTGAAGCCAACAAGGCGTTCGCACACTACCGCTGGTAATCGCCACGTAGTTGTTGTTAAACCAGCGGGCGCTCATTCAGCCAACCCGCTGGGGTCGACTTACATTGAACGTCCGAGAATCAGAGGAATCAAATGGCTCGTACAACACCCATTGCGCGCTACCGTAACATCGGTATCAGCGCACACATTGACGCCGGTAAAACCACTACCACCGAGCGTATCCTGTTCTACACCGGTGTTAACCACAAAATCGGTGAAGTGCACGATGGCGCTGCAACCATGGACTGGATGGCGCAGGAGCAGGAGCGTGGTATTACCATCACCTCTGCAGCGACCACTGCGTTCTGGTCAGGTATGGCGAAGCAGTTTGAGCCGCACCGCATCAACATCATCGACACCCCGGGACACGTTGACTTCACCATCGAAGTAGAACGTTCTATGCGTGTGCTCGACGGCGCAGTAATGGTTTACTGTGCAGTAGGTGGCGTGCAGCCGCAGTCTGAAACCGTATGGCGTCAGGCAAACAAATATAAAGTTCCACGTATCGCGTTCGTTAACAAAATGGACCGTATGGGTGCGAACTTCCTGAAAGTTGTTGGTCAGATCGAATCACGTCTGGGCGCAACTCCGGTTCCACTGCAGCTGGCTATCGGCGCAGAAGAGAACTTCACCGGTGTTGTTGACCTGATCAAGATGAAAGAGATCAACTGGAACGACGCCGATCAGGGTACTACCTTCGTTTACGAAGATATCCGTGCTGAGTTGCAGGAACTGGCTGAAGAGTGGCGTGGCAAGCTGATTGAAGCAGCTGCTGAAGCTTCTGAAGAGCTGATGGAGAAATTCTTTAGCGGTGAAGAACTGTCTGAAGAAGAGATCAAATCTGCTCTGCGTAAGCGCGTACTGAACAACGAGATCATCCTCGTGACCTGTGGTTCTGCATTTAAGAACAAAGGTGTTCAGGCGATGCTGGATGCAGTCGTTGAATATCTGCCAGCACCAACTGACGTTCCGGCGATCAACGGTATCCTGGACGACGGTAAAGATACCCCGGCTGAGCGTCACGCAACTGACGACGAGCCGTTCTCTGCGCTGGCGTTCAAAATTGCCAACGACCCGTTCGTAGGTAACCTGACCTTCTTCCGCGTTTACTCAGGTGTGGTTAACTCGGGCGATACCGTACTGAACTCCGTGAAATCTGCACGTGAGCGTTTCGGTCGTATCGTTCAGATGCACGCCAACAAACGTGAAGAGATCAGCGAAGTTCGCGCAGGCGACATCGCTGCAGCAATCGGTCTGAAAGACGTGATCACCGGTGATACTCTGTGTGATCCATCTAACCCGATCATTCTGGAGCGTATGGAATTCCCTGAGCCGGTAATTTCTATCGCCGTTGAGCCGAAAACCAAAGCTGACCAGGAAAAAATGGGTCTGGCTCTGGGTCGTCTGGCGAAAGAAGACCCGTCATTCCGCGTATGGACTGACGAAGAGTCTAACCAGACCATCATCGCTGGTATGGGTGAGCTGCACCTCGACATCATCGTTGACCGCATGAAGCGTGAATTCAACGTTGAAGCGAACGTCGGTAAACCTCAGGTTGCTTACCGCGAAGCGATTCGCTCTAAAGTTACCGATATCGAAGGTAAACACGCCAAGCAGTCTGGTGGTCGTGGTCAGTACGGTCATGTTGTTATCGACATGTACCCACTGGAGCCGGGTTCGAATCCGAAAGGCTACGAATTTGTCAACGATATCAAAGGTGGTGTGATTCCTGGTGAATACATCCCTGCGGTTGATAAAGGTATCCAGGAGCAGCTGAAGTCTGGTCCACTGGCCGGTTACCCGGTAGTTGATCTGGGCGTGCGCCTGCACTTCGGTTCTTACCATGACGTTGACTCCTCTGAGCTGGCGTTTAAACTGGCCGCTTCTATCGCCTTCAAAGATGGCTTTAAGAAAGCACAGCCGGTTCTGCTTGAGCCAATCATGAAGGTTGAAGTAGAAACCCCAGAAGAGAACACCGGTGACGTTATCGGTGACCTGAGCCGCCGTCGTGGTATGCTGAAAGGTCAGGAATCTAACGCGACTGGCGTTCAGATTCACGCTGAAGTTCCGCTGTCTGAAATGTTCGGATACGCGACTCAGTTGCGTTCTCTGACCAAAGGCCGTGCTTCTTACTCCATGGAGTTCCTGAAGTACGATGATGCGCCGAACAACGTCGCTCAGGCCGTTATTGAAGCTCGTAGCAAATAAGGCTACGGTTTAAAAATTGTGAACTGATGCCTTCATCACTGATGAAGGCATAACGTAAGGATTATCGCCATGGCGAAAGAGCAATTTCAACGTAACAAACTGCACGTAAACGTGGGCACCATCGGTCACGTTGACCACGGTAAAACCACCCTGACTGCAGCCATCACCACCGTTCTGGCTAAAACCTACGGCGGCCAGGCTCGTGCATTCGATCAGATCGATAACGCGCCAGAAGAGAAGGCTCGTGGTATCACCATCAACACCTCTCACGTTGAATATGAAACCCCGACCCGTCACTACGCACACGTTGACTGCCCAGGCCACGCCGACTATGTGAAAAACATGATCACCGGTGCTGCGCAGATGGACGGCGCGATCCTGGTTGTTGCTGCGACTGATGGCCCAATGCCTCAGACCCGTGAGCACATCCTGCTGGGCCGTCAGGTTGGCGTTCCTTACATCATCGTGTTCCTGAACAAGTGCGACATGGTTGATGACGAAGAGCTGCTGGAACTGGTTGAGATGGAAGTTCGCGATCTGCTGTCTCAGTACGACTTCCCAGGCGACGATACCCCAATCGTACGCGGTTCTGCGCTGAAAGCGCTGGAAGGCGACGCTGAGTGGGAAGCGAAAGTCGTTGAGCTGGCTGGTCACCTGGATACTTACATTCCAGATCCAGTACGTGCTATCGATCTGCCGTTCCTGCTGCCAATCGAAGACGTATTCTCAATCTCTGGCCGTGGTACCGTTGTTACCGGTCGTGTTGAACGCGGCATCGTGAAAGTGGGCGACGAAGTAGAAATCGTTGGTATCAAAGCGACTGCTAAATCTACCTGTACCGGTGTTGAAATGTTCCGCAAACTGCTGGACCAGGGTCAGGCAGGCGAGAACTGTGGTGTTCTGCTGCGCGGTATCAAGCGTGAAGAGATCCAGCGTGGTCAGGTTCTGGCTAAGCCAGGCACCATCAAGCCACACACCAAGTTCGTATCAGAAGTGTACGTACTGTCTAAAGACGAAGGCGGCCGTCATACTCCGTTCTTCAAAGGCTACCGTCCACAGTTCTACTTCCGTACTACTGATGTGACCGGCAACATCGAACTGCCAGAAGGCGTTGAGATGGTAATGCCAGGCGACAACATCAAAATGACCGTTGAGCTGATCCACCCAATCGCGATGGACCAGGGTCTGCGTTTCGCAATCCGCGAAGGCGGCCGTACCGTTGGCGCGGGCGTTGTTGCTGAAGTTCTCGCTTAATTGCGTTAATAACGGTGGTAACTCCGGTTGCCACCGCAGCATGAAAAAGAGCACTTCGGTGCTCTTTTTTTTGCTCTGCATTGACCGGCACGCCTAATCCCACACAAAAGCTACGTTGAAATAAAAACCATTCTCATTTACACTTTGATCAGAAATTGTACTGGAGTGGGCTGTAAATGTACGTCTGTCTGTGTAATGCCGTAAGCGACCGAACCCTGCGTGAAGTTGTCCGCCGTTATCAACCCAAATCGATTCAGCAACTGCGCCAGCTGGTGCCTATCGGCAAGCAGTGCGGCAAGTGTATTCGCGTGGCGCGCGAGATTATGGATGATGAAATGCAAAACGTGCCGCTTTACAAAGAGATAGCGTAACTGCGCATCCGCTTCGCCTGAATAACCCCAAAAACTGTCGCGTTTTTTTGACTTCTTTTTATCCGCATCTACGCTCTATTTATCTGCAAGCGGAGGAAGCAAAATGAAGGGCGACGGCAAAATCATTACTCACCTCAATAAATTGCTGGGAAATGAACTGGTTGCAATCAACCAGTACTTTCTACATGCGCGCATGTTCAAAAACTGGGGCCTGATACGCCTCAACGATGTCGAATACCATGAATCCATTGATGAAATGAAACATGCGGATAAGTACATCGAACGCATTTTGTTTCTCGAAGGCATTCCTAATCTGCAGGATCTCGGCCGGCTGCGCATTGGTGAAGACGTACCGGAAATGCTGCAATCGGACCTGACGCTCGAACTGGAAGGGGCGAAAGACTTACGCGAGGCGATTGCGTACGCCGATAAAGTTCATGATTACGTCAGCCGCGACATGATGATCGAGATTCTGGCGGATGAAGAGCACCATATCGACTGGCTGGAAACTGAGCTCAACCTGATTCAGAAACTGGGTCTGCAAAACTATCTGCAGGCCCAGCTGAAAGAAGAGGGCGATAAGTAGCGTTTGCCGTGCCGTTCCACCTGTTGATTGCAGCCCGCCCCGTGCGGGCTTTTTTACTGGCGCGCGCTTTTGCGGTTAAAAACGCAGCATGGGTTGCTTCCTGAACAGATTTGCGTATAATGCGCGGGCCTGCCGATATTGGTGTGGCGCGATTCGAGCAGAATCGCAGGCGATAGCGATTAGTGTATCGCCTGACAATACTCCCGATTGGGGAGTTATATGCTGAACGATTACACTCCCCCATCAATCGTAATGGGTGCGGGTAGTAATTTTTTTCGTTTATAAAATGTTTGGAGCCTTGGTCTCATGTCGAACCAAAGAATCCGTATCCGTCTTAAAGCGTTTGATCATCGCCTGATCGATCAATCAACCGCGGAAATCGTCGAGACTGCCAAGCGCACTGGTGCGCAGGTACGTGGTCCGATCCCGCTGCCGACTCGCAAAGAGCGCTTCACCGTTCTGATCTCTCCGCACGTTAACAAAGATGCGCGTGATCAGTACGAAATCCGCACTCACAAGCGTCTGGTAGACATCGTTGAGCCAACTGAAAAAACCGTTGATGCTCTGATGCGTCTGGATCTGGCTGCCGGTGTTGACGTGCAGATCAGCCTGGGTTAATCAGGTCATCGAGCGATTGAGAGGTTGATACAATGATTGGTTTAGTCGGTAAAAAAGTGGGCATGACGCGCATCTTCACTGAAGAAGGCGTTTCAATCCCAGTAACCGTAATCGAAGTTGAAGCAAACCGCGTTACCCAGGTCAAAGGTCTGGAAAACGATGGTTACCAGGCGATCCAGGTTACCACCGGTGCGAAAAAAGCAAACCGTGTTGGTAAGCCGGAAGCAGGTCATTTTGCTAAAGCTGGCGTTGAAGCTGGCCGTGGTCTGTGGGAATTCCGCACCGAAGGTGAAGAATACTCTGTTGGCCAGAGCATCAGTGTTGAAATTTTCGCTGACGTTAAAAAAGTAGACGTTACCGGTACCTCTAAAGGTAAAGGTTTCGCAGGTACCGTTAAGCGCTGGAACTTCCGTACCCAGGACGCTACACACGGTAACTCCTTGTCTCACCGCGTTCCGGGTTCTATCGGTCAGAACCAGACTCCGGGCAAAGTGTTCAAAGGCAAGAAAATGGCTGGTCAGCTGGGTAATGAGCGCGTAACCGTTCAGAGCCTGGAAGTAGTACGTGTTGACGCTGAGCGCAACCTGCTGCTGGTCAAAGGTGCTGTCCCGGGTGCAACCGGCAGCGACCTGATTGTTAAACCAGCTGTGAAGGCGTAAGGGGATAGCAATGGAATTAGTACTGAAAGACGCGCAGAGCGCGCTGACTGTTTCCGAAACTACCTTCGGTCGTGATTTCAACGAAGCGCTGGTTCACCAGGTTGTTGTTGCTTACGCTGCAGGTGCTCGTCAGGGTACTCGCGCGCAGAAAACTCGTGCTGAAGTAACTGGTTCAGGCAAAAAGCCATGGCGTCAGAAAGGCACCGGCCGTGCGCGTTCAGGTTCTATCAAGAGCCCGATCTGGCGTTCAGGTGGCGTGACCTTCGCTGCGCGTCCACAGGACCACAGTCAAAAAGTTAACAAAAAGATGTACCGCGGCGCGCTGAAAAGCATCCTGTCCGAGCTGGTACGTCAGGACCGTCTGATCGTTGTCGAGTCGTTCTCTGTTGAAGCGCCTAAAACTAAGCTGCTGGTACAGAAACTGAAAGACATGGCGCTGGAAGACGTGCTGATCATCACCGGTGAACTGGATGAGAATCTGTTCCTGGCTGCGCGTAACCTGTACAAGGTTGACGTGCGTGATGCAGCGGGTATCGACCCAGTTAGCCTGATCGCCTTCGACAAAGTCGTTATGACTGCAGAAGCAGTTAAGCAAGTTGAGGAGATGCTGGCATGATCCGTGAAGAACGTCTGCTGAAAGTACTGCGCGCGCCGCACGTATCTGAAAAAGCATCAACCGCGATGGAAAAAACCAATACCATCGTTCTCAAAGTTGCCAAAGACGCGACCAAAGCAGAGATCGTTGCTGCTGTTGAGAAACTGTTCGAAGTAGAAGTGAAAGACGTAAACACCCTGGTTGTTAAGGGTAAAGTTAAGCGTCACGGACAGCGTATCGGTCGTCGTAGCGACTGGAAAAAAGCTTACGTCACCCTGAAAGAAGGCCAGAACCTGGACTTCGTCGGCGGCGCTGAGTAAGTCGGAGGAGAAAGACAATGGCAGTTGTTAAATGTAAACCGACATCTCCGGGTCGTCGTCACGTTGTTAAAGTGGTGAACCCTGAGCTGCACAAAGGCAAGCCTTTTGCCGCGCTGGTTGAAAAAAACAGCAAATCCGGTGGTCGTAACAACAATGGTCGTATCACTACCCGTCATATCGGTGGTGGTCACAAGCAGGCTTACCGTATTGTTGACTTCAAACGCAACAAAGATGGTATCCCGGCAGTTGTTGAGCGTCTTGAGTACGATCCGAACCGTTCTGCGAACATCGCACTGGTTCTGTACAAAGATGGCGAGCGCCGTTACATCCTGGCCCCTAAAGGCCTGAAAGCTGGCGACCAGATTCAGTCTGGCGTTGATGCTGCGATCAAAGCAGGTAACACCCTGCCGATGCGTAACATCCCGGTTGGTTCAACCGTGCATAACGTAGAAATGAAACCAGGTAAAGGCGGTCAGATTGCCCGTTCTGCTGGTGCTTACGTGCAGATCGTTGCGCGTGAAGGTTCCTACGTTACCCTGCGTCTGCGTTCAGGCGAAATGCGTAAAGTCGAAGCTGACTGCCGCGCAACCCTGGGCGAAGTCGGTAACGCTGAGCACATGCTGCGCGTTCTGGGTAAAGCCGGTGCAACCCGTTGGCGTGGTGTTCGTCCTACCGTTCGCGGTACTGCGATGAACCCAGTCGATCACCCGCACGGTGGTGGTGAAGGTCGTAACTTTGGTAAGCACCCGGTAACTCCGTGGGGCGTTCAGACCAAAGGTAAGAAGACCCGTAGCAACAAGCGTACTGATAAATTTATCGTACGTCGCCGTAGCAAATAATTTTAGAGGATAAGCCATGCCACGTTCTCTCAAGAAAGGTCCTTTTATTGACCTGCACTTGCTGAAGAAGGTAGAGAAAGCGGTGGAAAGCGGTGACAAGAAGCCCCTGCGCACTTGGTCCCGTCGTTCAACGATCTTCCCTAACATGATCGGTTTGACCATCGCTGTCCATAATGGTCGTCAGCACGTTCCTGTCTTTGTTTCCGACGAAATGGTCGGCCACAAGCTGGGTGAATTTGCACCGACACGTACTTATCGCGGCCACGCTGCTGATAAGAAAGCCAAGAAGAAATAAGTAGGAGGAAGAGATGGAAACTATTGCTCAACATCGCCATGCTCGTTCTTCTGCTCAGAAGGTTCGCCTTGTTGCTGACCTGATTCGCGGTAAGAAAGTGTCGCAGGCTCTGGATATTCTGACTTACACCAACAAGAAAGCGGCTGTACTGGTTAAGAAAGTCCTGGAATCTGCCATTGCTAACGCCGAACACAACGATGGCGCTGATATCGACGATCTGAAAGTTGCGAAAATTTTCGTAGATGAAGGCCCTAGCATGAAGCGCATTATGCCGCGTGCTAAAGGTCGTGCAGATCGCATCCTGAAGCGCACCAGCCACATTACTGTGGTTGTGTCCGATCGCTGAGACTCTGGAGACTAGCAATGGGTCAGAAAGTACATCCTAATGGTATTCGCCTGGGTATTGTAAAACCATGGAACTCTACCTGGTTTGCGAACACCAAAGAATTCGCTGACAACCTGGACAGCGACTTTAAAGTACGTCAGTTCCTGAACAAAGAACTGGCAAAAGCGTCTGTATCTCGCATCGTTATCGAGCGTCCGGCTAAGAGCATCCGTGTGACCATTCACACCGCTCGCCCGGGTATCGTTATCGGTAAAAAAGGTGAAGACGTTGAAAAACTGCGCACGGTCGTAGCGAACATCGCTGGCGTTCCTGCACAGATCAATATCGCCGAAGTCCGTAAACCGGAACTGGACGCAAAACTGGTTGCTGACAGCATCACTTCACAGCTGGAGCGTCGTGTGATGTTCCGTCGTGCGATGAAGCGTGCTGTACAGAACGCAATGCGTCTGGGCGCTAAAGGTATCAAAGTTGAAGTTAGCGGCCGTCTGGGCGGTGCTGAGATCGCACGTACCGAATGGTACCGTGAAGGTCGTGTACCGCTGCACACTCTGCGTGCTGACATTGACTACAACACCTCTGAAGCGCACACCACTTATGGTGTAATCGGCGTTAAGGTATGGATCTTCAAAGGTGAGATCCTGGGTGGTATGGCTGCTGTTGAACAACCGGAACCGGCTGCTCAACCTAAAAAGCAGCAGCGTAAAGGCCGTAAGTAAGGAGAGTCGCTGATGTTACAACCAAAGCGTACGAAATTCCGTAAAGTGCACAAAGGCCGTAACCGCGGTCTGGCGCAGGGTACGGATGTTAGCTTCGGTACTTTCGGTCTGAAAGCTGTTGGCCGTGGTCGTCTGACTGCTCGTCAGATCGAAGCAGCACGTCGTGCTATGACCCGTGCAGTTAAGCGTCAAGGTAAGATTTGGATCCGTGTATTCCCGGACAAACCAATCACCGAGAAGCCGCTGGAAGTGCGTATGGGTAAAGGTAAGGGTAACGTGGAGTATTGGGTTGCCCTGATCCAGCCTGGTAAAGTCCTGTATGAAATGGACGGTGTACCGGAAGAGCTGGCCCGTGAAGCATTCAAGCTGGCAGCAGCAAAACTGCCTATCAAAACCACCTTTGTAACTAAGACGGTGATGTAATGAAAGCAACTGAGCTGCGTGAAAAAAGCGTTGAAGAGCTGAACACTGAGCTGCTTAACCTCCTGCGCGAGCAGTTTAACCTGCGCATGCAGGCAGCATCTGGCCAGCTGCAGCAGACCCATCTGCTGAAGCAAGTTCGCCGTGATGTTGCACGCGTTAAGACTTTACTGACTGAGAAGGCGGCGTAATGACCGATAAAATCCGTACTCTGCAGGGTCGTGTTGTTAGTGACAAAATGCAGAAATCTGCTGTTGTTGCTATCGAGCGTTTCGTGAAGCACCCGATCTACGGTAAATTCATTAAGCGTACGACTAAGCTGCACATCCATGACGAGAACAACGAGTGTGGTATTGGTGACGTGGTTGAAATCCGCGAAACCCGTCCACTGTCCAAGACTAAGTCCTGGACTCTGGTTCGCGTTGTAGAGAAAGCGATTCTGTAATAGAATCCGCTTCCTCTAAAAACAAAATGAACGGCTCTATGGAGCCGTTCATTTTTTCTACCCATCTGCGAGAACCGGTGTTATAATGCCGCGCCCTCAATTATGGGGCTTTTTAACGACCTGAGGTTTGGGTCCCGAAGTAGTAGTTGACATTAGCGGAGCACTAAAATGATCCAAGAACAGACTATGCTGAACGTCGCCGACAACTCCGGTGCACGTCGCGTAATGTGTATCAAGGTTCTGGGTGGCTCGCACCGTCGCTACGCAGGCGTCGGCGATATCATCAAAGTGACCATCAAGGAAGCAATTCCGCGTGGCAAGGTGAAAAAAGGTGATGTCCTGAAAGCGGTAGTGGTGCGCACCAGGAAGGGTGTTCGTCGCCCGGACGGTTCTGTCATTCGCTTCGATGGTAATGCATGCGTTATTCTGAACAATAACAGCGAGCAGCCTATCGGAACGCGTATTTTTGGGCCGGTAACTCGTGAACTTCGTACTGAAAAGTTCATGAAAATTATCTCTCTGGCACCAGAAGTACTCTAAGGAGCGAACAATGGCAGCGAAAATCCGTCGTAACGACGAAGTTATCGTGCTTACCGGTAAAGACAAAGGTAAACGCGGTAAAGTAAAGAATGTCCTGACTTCTGGTAAGGTCATCGTTGAAGGTATCAACCTGGTTAAGAAACACCAGAAGCCGGTTCCGGCTCTGAACCAACCAGGCGGCATCGTTGAAAAAGAAGCTGCTATTCAGGTTTCTAACGTTGCAATCTTCAATGCGGCAACCGGCAAGGCTGACCGTGTAGGCTTTAGATTCGAAGACGGTAAAAAAGTCCGTTTCTTCAAGTCTAACAGCGAAACTATCAAGTAATTTGGAGTAGTACGATGGCGAAACTGCATGATTACTACAAAGACGAAGTAGTCCAGAAACTCATGACAGAGTTTGGCTACAATTCTGTCATGCAAGTCCCTCGGGTCGAGAAGATCACCCTGAACATGGGTGTTGGTGAAGCGATCGCTGACAAGAAACTGCTGGATAACGCAGCAGCTGACCTGGCAGCAATCTCCGGTCAAAAACCGCTGATCACCAAAGCACGCAAATCAGTTGCAGGCTTCAAAATCCGTCAGGGCTATCCGATCGGCTGTAAAGTAACTCTGCGTGGCGAGCGCATGTGGGAGTTCTTTGAGCGTCTGATCACTATTGCTGTACCGCGTATCCGTGACTTCCGTGGTCTGTCCGCGAAGTCTTTCGACGGTCGTGGTAACTACAGCATGGGCGTTCGTGAGCAGATCATCTTCCCAGAAATCGACTACGACAAAGTCGATCGCGTTCGTGGTTTGGATATCACCATTACCACTACTGCGAAATCTGATGATGAAGGCCGTGCTCTGCTGGCTGCCTTTGACTTCCCGTTCCGCAAGTAAGGTAGGGTTACTTAATGGCTAAGCAATCTATGAAAGCACGCGAAGTTAAGCGTGTGAAATTAGCAGACAAGTTCTTCGCAAAACGCGCTGAACTGAAAGCGATCATTTCTGATGTGAACGCATCCGACGAAGACCGTTGGAACGCCGTTCTCAAGCTGCAGAGTCTGCCGCGTGATTCCAGCCCTTCACGTCAGCGTAACCGCTGCCGTCAGACAGGTCGTCCGCACGGTTTCCTGCGGAAGTTTGGGTTGAGCCGTATCAAGGTCCGTGAAGCCGCAATGCGCGGTGAAATCCCGGGTCTGAAAAAGGCTAGCTGGTAATTGTCACCATTTGAATCACGGGAGTAACACAGATGAGCATGCAAGATCCGATCGCGGATATGCTGACCCGTATCCGTAACGGTCAGGCCGCGAACAAAGTTGCGGTCTCTATGCCTTCCTCCAAGCTGAAAGTGGCAATTGCCAACGTGCTGAAGGAAGAAGGCTATATTCAAGATTTTAAAATCGAAGGCGACATCAAGCCGGAACTGGAACTGACTCTTAAGTACTTCCAGGGTAAAGCTGTTGTAGAAAGCATTCAGCGTGTTAGCCGTCCAGGTCTGCGCATCTATAAGAAAAAAGATGAGCTGCCAAAAGTTATGGCCGGTCTGGGCATTGCTGTAATTTCTACCTCTAAAGGTGTCATGACTGATCGTGCAGCGCGCCAGGCTGGTCTTGGTGGCGAAATTATCTGCTACGTAGCGTAATCGGAGGATAAAATGTCTCGTGTTGCAAAAGCACCTGTCGTTGTTCCTGCCGGCGTAGAGGTAAAACTCAACGGTCAGGAAGTTTCGATCAAAGGCAAAAACGGCGAGCTGACTCGTACTATCAACAGTGCTGTAGAAGTTAAGCATGCAGACAACGCCCTGACTTTCGCTCCGCGCGAAGGTTATGCGGATGGTTGGGCACAGGCAGGTACTGCCCGTGCGCTGCTGAACGGCATGGTTATCGGTGTTACCGAAGGCTTCACCAAGAAGCTGCAACTGGTTGGTGTTGGTTATCGTGCAGCTGTTAAAGGCAACTCTGTGAGTCTGGCCCTGGGCTTCTCTCACCCGGTTGACCATGCACTGCCGGCCGGCATCACTGCTGAATGTCCAACTCAGACTGAGATCGTGCTGAAAGGCGCTGATAAACAGCTGATTGGTCAGGTTGCAGCTGATCTGCGCGCCTACCGTCGTCCTGAGCCTTACAAAGGCAAGGGTGTTCGTTACGCCGACGAAGTCGTGCGTACCAAAGAGGCTAAGAAGAAGTAAGGTAACACTATGGATAAGAAATCTGCTCGTATCCGTCGTGCGACCCGTGCACGTCGCAAGCTCAAAGAGCTGGGTGCTACTCGCCTGGTGGTACATCGTACCCCGCGTCACATTTACGCACAGGTAATCGCCCCGAACGGTTCCGAAGTTCTGGTTGCTGCTTCTACTGTAGAAAAAGCTATCGCTGAACAACTGAAGTATACCGGTAACAAAGACGCCGCTGCAGCTGTAGGTAAAGCTCTGGCTGAGCGCGCTATCGAAAAAGGCATCAAAGATGTTTCTTTCGACCGTTCCGGTTTCCAATATCATGGTCGCGTCCAGGCACTTGCAGATGCTGCTCGTGAAGCTGGCCTTCAGTTCTAAGGTAGAGGTCTAAGATGGCACACATCGAGAAACAAGCTGGCGACCTGCAGGAAAAACTGATCGCGGTAAACCGTGTCTCTAAAACTGTGAAAGGTGGTCGTATTTTCTCCTTCACCGCTCTGACTGTAGTGGGTGATGGTAACGGCCGCGTTGGTTTTGGTTACGGTAAAGCGCGTGAAGTTCCAGCAGCGATCCAGAAAGCGATGGAAAAAGCTCGTCGCAATATGGTTAATGTCGCGCTGACTCACGGCACCCTGCAGCACCCGGTTAAAGGTGCGCACACGGGTTCTCGTGTGTTCATGCAGCCGGCTTCTGAAGGTACCGGTATCATCGCCGGCGGTGCAATGCGCGCCGTTCTGGAAGTCGCTGGAGTTCATAACGTTCTGGCTAAAGCCTATGGTTCCACCAACCCGATCAACGTGGTTCGTGCAACTATCGACGGCCTGGGCAATATGAAGTCTCCGGATATGGTTGCTGCCAAGCGTGGTAAATCCGTTGAAGAAATTCTGGGGTAATCACGATGGCTAAGACAATCAAAATTACACAAACCCGTAGCTCAATCGGCCGCCTGCCTAAGCACAAAGCCACTCTGGTTGGTCTGGGTCTGCGTCGTATTGGTCACACCGTTGAGCGTGAAGACACGCCAGCTGTACGCGGTATGATCAACGCGATTTCTTACATGCTGAAAGTGGAGGAGTAAGAGATGCGTTTAAACACTCTGTCTCCGGCCGAAGGGTCTAAACACGCTTCCAAGCGTCTGGGCCGTGGTATCGGTTCTGGCCTCGGTAAAACCGGCGGTCGTGGTCACAAAGGTCAGAAGTCTCGTTCTGGCGGTGGCGTACGTCGTGGTTTCGAGGGTGGTCAGATGCCTCTGTACCGTCGTCTGCCGAAGTTCGGCTTCACCTCGCGCAAATCATTCGTGACTGCAGAAGTGCGTCTGTCTGATCTGGCGAAAGTGGAAGGCGGTATCGTCGACCTGAACACGCTGAAAGCAGCTAACATCATCGGTGTACAGATTGAGTTCGCGAAAGTGATCCTGTCTGGTGAAGTATCTGCACCTGTTACGATTCGTGGTCTGCGTGTCACCAAAGGTGCTCGTGCTGCAATCGAAGCTGCTGGCGGTAAAATCGAGGAATAAGTAGCAGATGGCAAAGCAACCGGGATTAGATTTTCAAAGTGCCAAAGGTGGCTTTGGTGAACTGAAGCGCAGACTGTTGTTTGTAATCGGTGCACTGATTGTCTTCCGTATTGGCTCTTTTATTCCAATCCCCGGTATCGATGCCACTGTACTTGCCAAACTGCTTGAGCAACAGCGTGGCACCATCATTGAAATGTTTAACATGTTCTCTGGTGGTGCTCTCAGTCGTGCCTCAATCTTCGCGCTGGGTATTATGCCGTATATTTCGGCCTCTATTATTATCCAGCTGCTGACGGTGGTTCATCCCGCGTTGGCCGAGATTAAGAAAGAGGGTGAAGCTGGTCGTCGTAAGATCAGCCAGTACACTCGCTACGGCACACTGGTTCTGGCTATATTCCAGTCGATCGGTATTGCTACCGGTCTGCCGAATATGCCTGGAATGCAGGGCCTGGTATTAAATCCAGGCTTTGCTTTCTACTTTACCGCTGTTGTAAGTCTGGTTACCGGAACTATGTTCCTGATGTGGCTGGGCGAACAGATTACTGAACGAGGTATCGGTAACGGTATTTCAATCATTATCTTCGCGGGTATTGTTGCGGGTTTACCGCCGGCCATTGGCCATACCATCGAGCAAGCGCGGCAAGGCGACCTGCACTTCCTTCTGTTGCTGTTGGTTGCAGTTCTTGTATTTGCAGTGACGTTCTTTGTTATTTTCGTTGAGCGTGGCCAGCGCCGCATTGTGGTCAACTACGCTAAACGTCAGCAAGGTCGTCGTGTATATGCTGCACAGAGCACACATTTACCGTTGAAAGTGAACATGGCGGGCGTAATCCCAGCCATCTTTGCTTCCAGCATTATCCTGTTCCCGGCGACGATAGCATCCTGGTTCGGGGGCGGTACCGGTTGGAACTGGCTGACAACAATTTCGCTGTATTTGCAGCCAGGACAGCCGCTTTATGTGCTACTCTATGCGACTGCAATCATCTTCTTCTGTTTCTTCTACACGGCGTTGGTTTTCAACCCGCGTGAAACAGCAGATAACCTGAAGAAGTCTGGTGCATTCGTACCGGGAATTCGTCCGGGAGAGCAAACGGCGAAGTACATCGATAAAGTAATGACACGTCTGACCTTAATCGGCGCACTGTATATTACTTTTATCTGCCTGATCCCGGAGTTCATGCGTGATGCCATGAAGGTTCCCTTCTACTTTGGCGGCACCTCGCTGCTGATTGTAGTGGTTGTCATCATGGACTTTATGGCTCAAGTGCAAACTCTGATGATGTCCAGTCAGTACGAGTCTGCATTGAAGAAAGCTAACCTGAAAGGCTATGGCCGTTAATTCAGTAGCTTGAGAAGTTACGGAGAGTAAAAATGAAAGTTCGTGCTTCCGTCAAGAAATTATGTCGTAACTGCAAAATCATTCGTCGCGACGGTGTCGTACGTGTGATCTGCAGCTCCGAGCCTAAGCATAAACAGCGCCAGGGCTGATTAAGTCACATATTTTTCTTGCAAAGTCGGGTTGAGCTGGCTAGATTAGCCAGCCAATCTTTTGTATGTCGATGCGTTTCCATTTGAGTATCCTGAAAACGGGCTTTTCAGCATGGTACGCATTTATTTAATTATAGGAGTGCATAGTGGCCCGTATAGCAGGCATTAACATTCCTGATCAAAAACATACCGTTATCGCATTAACTTCGATCTTCGGTATCGGCAAAACCCGTTCTAAAGCCATCTGTGCTGAAACGGGCATCGCTGAAAATGTTAAGATCAGTGAGCTGTCTGAAGAACAAATTGATCAGCTGCGTGAAGCAGTTGGTAAATTCGTTGTTGAAGGTGATCTGCGCCGTGAAATCACCCTGAGCATCAAGCGTCTGATGGACCTTGGTTGCTACCGTGGTTTACGCCATCGTCGTGGTCTGCCGGTGCGCGGTCAGCGTACTAAGACCAACGCACGTACCCGTAAGGGTCCGCGTAAACCGATCAAGAAATAATCGGGGTGAGTAAATAATGGCAAAGGCACCAGTTCGTGCACGTAAGCGTGTAAGAAAACAAGTCTCAGATGGCGTGGCTCATGTCCATGCGTCTTTTAACAACACCATCGTTACTATTACTGATCGTCAGGGTAACGCACTGGGTTGGGCAACCGCCGGTGGTTCCGGTTTCCGCGGTTCACGTAAATCTACTCCGTTTGCTGCTCAGGTCGCTGCAGAGCGCTGTGCAGAAGCCGTGAAAGATTACGGTATTAAGAACCTGGAAGTTATGGTTAAGGGTCCGGGTCCAGGCCGCGAATCTACTATTCGTGCTCTGAACGCCGCTGGTTTCCGCATCACTAATATTACTGATGTGACTCCGATCCCTCACAACGGTTGTCGTCCGCCGAAAAAACGTCGCGTTTAACGTTCCGTTTTTTAGGTTAGTTGGAGAAAGAAAATGGCAAGATATTTGGGTCCTAAGCTCAAGCTGAGCCGTCGTGAGGGCACCGACTTATTCCTTAAGTCTGGCGTTCGCGCGATTGATTCCAAGTGCAAAATTGAACAAGCCCCTGGTCAGCATGGTGCGCGTAAACCGCGTCTGTCTGATTACGGCGGCCAGTTACGTGAAAAGCAAAAAGTTCGTCGTATCTACGGCGTGCTGGAGCGTCAGTTCCGTAACTACTATAAAGAAGCAGCGCGTCTGAAAGGCAACACCGGTGAAAACCTGTTAGCTCTGCTGGAAGGTCGTCTGGATAACGTAGTTTACCGTATGGGCTTTGGTGCCACTCGTGCAGAAGCACGTCAGCTGGTTAGCCACAAATCTGTAATGGTAAACGGTCGCGTTGTTAACATCGCTTCTTATCAGGTATCTCCGAATGATGTCGTAAGCATCCGTGAGAAAGCCAAAAAGCAATCTCGCGTGAAGGCCGCTCTGGAGCTGGCTGAGCAGCGTGAAAAGCCAACCTGGCTGGAAGTTGATGCGACTAAGATGGAAGGTGTGTTCAAGCGTATTCCTGAGCGTACCGATCTGTCTGCGGACATTAACGAACACCTGATCGTCGAGCTTTACTCTAAGTAAAGCTTAGTACCAAAGAGAGGACACAATGCAGGGTTCTGTGACAGAGTTTCTAAAACCGCGCCTGGTAGATATCGAGCAAGTGAGTTCGACGCACGCCAAGGTGACCCTTGAGCCGTTAGAGCGTGGCTTTGGCCATACTCTTGGTAACGCACTGCGCCGTATTCTGCTTTCTTCCATGCCGGGTTGCGCGGTGACCGAGGTTGAGATTGATGGCGTGCTGCACGAGTACTCCACCAAAGAGGGCGTACAGGAAGATATCCTGGAAATCCTGCTCAATCTGAAAGGGCTGGCGGTAAGAGTTCAGGGTAAAGATGAAGTCATCCTTACGCTGAATAAATCTGGCATTGGCCCTGTGACTGCAGCCGACATTACCCACGACGGTGATGTCGAAATCGTCAAGCCGCAGCATGTGATCTGCCATCTGACCGATGAAAACGCGTCTATTAGCATGCGTATCAAAGTTCAGCGTGGTCGTGGTTATGTGCCGGCTTCTGCCCGAATTCATTCGGAAGAAGATGAGCGCCCAATCGGCCGTCTGTTGGTTGACGCTTGCTACAGCCCTGTAGACCGTATCGCCTACAATGTTGAAGCAGCGCGTGTAGAACAGCGCACCGACCTGGACAAGCTGGTCATCGAAATGGAAACCAACGGCACAATCGATCCTGAAGAGGCGATTCGTCGTGCGGCAACCATCCTGGCAGAACAACTGGAAGCTTTCGTTGACTTACGTGATGTACGTCAGCCGGAAGTCAAAGAAGAGAAACCAGAATTCGATCCGATCCTGCTGCGCCCTGTTGACGATCTGGAATTGACTGTCCGCTCTGCTAACTGCCTCAAGGCAGAAGCTATCCACTACATCGGTGATCTGGTACAGCGTACCGAGGTTGAGCTGCTTAAAACGCCTAACCTGGGTAAAAAATCTCTTACCGAGATTAAAGACGTGCTCGCATCACGTGGTCTGTCTCTGGGCATGCGCCTGGAAAACTGGCCACCGGCAAGCATTGCTGATGAATAACCGGATCGCAGGTTAAGGTTTCACTGAGAAGGATAAGGTCATGCGCCATCGTAAGAGTGGTCGTCAACTGAACCGCAACAGCAGCCATCGTCAGGCTATGTTCCGCAACATGGCTGGTTCTCTGGTTCGTCATGAGATCATTAAGACGACTCTGCCGAAAGCCAAAGAGCTGCGTCGCGTAGTTGAGCCGCTGATTACTCTTGCCAAGACCGACAGCGTAGCTAATCGTCGTCTGGCATTCGCCCGTACTCGTGATAACGAGATCGTGGCAAAACTGTTTAACGAGCTGGGCCCGCGTTTCGCGAGCCGTGCCGGTGGTTACACTCGCATTCTGAAGTGTGGCTTCCGTGCTGGTGACAACGCTCCGATGGCATACATCGAGCTGGTTGATCGTCCAGAAGCTCAAGCAGAAGCTGCTGCAGAGTAATTTGCAGTAACGTAAAAAACCCGCTTCGGCGGGTTTTTTATTGCCTGTCATTTCTTCCCATTTCCCCTCCATTCGCTATGCTGTTGGCAGACATGCCTGCAGGAGGTTTCTATGTGGCTTATCGATCAGCTGGCTGAACAACACATCCGCGCCGCTCAGGAAAAGGGCGAGCTGAGCAATCTGCCTGGTGAAGGTGCGCCGCTCACGCTGGACGATGACAGTGGTGTGCCGGCGGAATTGCGCAGCGCCTGGCGACTGCTGAAAAACGCCGGCTATCTCCCTCCGGAACTGGAGATGCGCCGCGACGCGCTGGCACTGAGCGATCTGCTTCGTGAACTCGATCCTGACGACAGCGAGGCGCGCGAACTGGCCAAACGCCTGACGCTGCTGGAGATGAAGCTACAGCAGGCTGGCATTAGCACCGATTTTCTGCGTGGCGAATACCGCCCGGCGATCGGTCAGCCGCTACAGCAGGAGAAATAGTATGTATCGCATTGGCCAGCTGGCAAAACTGGCGGACGTCACGCCGGATACCATCCGCTTTTATGAAAAGCAGCAGATGATGGATCATGAGGTACGCACCGAGGGCGGCTTCCGCCTGTACAGCGATAACGATCTGCAGCGCCTGCGTTTTATCCGTTACGGCCGGCAGCTTGGTTTCAGCCTGGAATCGATCCGCGACCTGCTGTCGATCCGCATCGATCCAGAGCATCATACCTGTGAAGAGTCAAAAGCGATCGTGGCGAAACGGCTGGATGAGGTGAACGGTATGATTGGCGAACTGCAAACCATTCAGCGCTCACTGCAACGGCTGGCGGAAACCTGTTGTGGCGACCGCCACAGTAGCGCCTGCTGTTCGATCCTCGAGGCGCTGGAAACCGGGGAAGATCCGCATCCTGAAATTTGTTGTAGCAAGGATTGAATTCTGGCGCGCAGGGACTATAGTTGCGCCATCACTAACCGGAGGAAGATATGAGTCACTATCAGCATCGAAAAGGCAAAATTAACGATAACGCCCTGGAAGCCCTGTTACACGATCCGCTGTATCGCCAGCGTGTTGAGCGCAATCAGAAGGGGAAAGGCAGCTACCGGCGTAAAGATAAACACGCGAA
This sequence comes from Pantoea sp. Ap-870, assembly GCF_011752515.1. Classification (NCBI taxonomy): domain Bacteria; kingdom Pseudomonadati; phylum Pseudomonadota; class Gammaproteobacteria; order Enterobacterales; family Erwiniaceae; genus Pantoea; species Pantoea sp. Ap-870. The sequence continues at coordinate 9,620 of NZ_VWXG01000007.1, read as the reverse complement.
GGGAGCGAATCAGGAGGCCAGCGGTAAGCAACAGTGTTTACCTCTGGCCTTCTGCTTTAGTGACAAAAAAGCCGCCTGAAACTGGCGGCTTTTATTCATCACACTTTATTATTTTGTTGCTTAAGCAGATCGCGAATCTCGGTCAGCAGCACTTCTTCATTAGTCGGTTTAGGCGCTGGTTTTTCCACTTCTTTCTTTTTATACAGTTTATTCATCACTTTGATGGCAATGAAGATAGCAAACGCCACGATGATGAAGTCAAATACCGTCTGAATAAAGTTACCGTATTCCATCACCACCGCTGGGATATCGCCTTCTGCTGGCTTGAGTACCCATTTAAACTGCTTAAAGTCGACGCCGCCAATCAGTAAACCGAGCGGTGGCATAATGATGTTCGCAACCAGTGACGATACGATCTTACCGAACGCAGCACCGATGATCACACCGACCGCCAGGTCCACTACGTTGCCGCGCATCGCAAAATCACGAAACTCTTTGAATAAACTCATTGTTATCTCCTTGCCTTGGCCAATGGCTAAAGTCTAACAAACCTTCGTGTAATTGCCATTATAACAATGGATTAAACACCACTCTCACGTCAGCCCAATCATAACCCGTTACAGGAAGAACGGGCTCGGCTGGAACAGACGTTCAACGTCCGGCACAAACTTTTTGTCGGTGAGGAACATGATCACGTGGTCGCCTTGCTCAATACGCACATTGTCATTGGCGATGATCACGTCATCACCACGCACCACTGCGCCGATAATTGTGCCCGGCGGCAGTTTAATATCTTCAATCAGCCGTCCGACCACGCGCGAAGTGGTTTCATCACCGTGGGCGATGGCCTCGATGGCTTCCGCAATACCGCGGCGCAGTGAAGAGACGCCGACAATATCAGCTTTGCGCACGTGGCCAAGCAGCGCAGAAATTGTGGCCTGCTGCGGAGAAATAGCAATGTCGATCACGCTGCCCTGCACCAGATCGACATAGGCGCGACGCTGGATCAGCACCATCACCTTTTTCGCGCCCATCTTTTTGGCCAGCATCGCTGACATGATATTGGCTTCATCGTCGTTAGTGACGGCGATAAACAGATCGACCTGATCGACATGCTCTTCTGCCAGCAGTTCCTGATCCGAGGCATCGCCATAGAACACGATGGTATCCTGCAGATGTTCAGCCAGTTCAGCTGCGCGCTGCTGATTACGTTCAATCAGCTTAACGCTGTACTGCTTCTCCAGCCGTTGCGCCAGGCCAAAGCCGATATTGCCGCCGCCGACCAGCATAATGCGTTTATAGGGCTTTTCGAGCCGCTGCATCTCGCTCATCACCGCTCGAATATGCTGACTGGCGGCAATAAAAAACACTTCATCGCCAGCTTCGACGATCGTCGATCCCTGCGGGCGGATCGGGCGATCCTGACGGAAAATCGCGGCTACGCGGGTATCGATATGCGGCATGTGCTCACGCAGGATCGAAAGTGGATTGCCCACCAGCGGTCCGCCGTAATAGGCTTTGACCACTGCCAGACTGACTTTGCCCTCGGCAAAATTCACCACCTGCAACGCGCCAGGGTACTGAATCAGCCGATAGATGTTGTCGATCACCAGCTGTTCAGGCGAGATCAAATGGTCGATGGGCACCGCTTCCGGCACAAACAGCTTTTCCGCATCGCGTAGATAATCGGCGGCGCGGATACGGGCAATGCGGTTTGGCGTGTTAAACAGCGAGTAAGCAATCTGACAGGCAATCATGTTGGTTTCGTCAGAACTGGTGACCGCCACCAGCATATCCGCATCTTCGGCGCCGGCTTCACGCAACACGCGCGGGTGCGAACCATGGCCCTGTACCACGCGCAGGTCAAACTTATCCTGCAGCACGCGTAAGCGTGAGGGATCGCTATCAACCACGGTGATGTCATTGTTTTCGCCCACCAGGTTTTCGGCGAGCGTGCCGCCCACCTGGCCGGCGCCGAGGATAATAATTTTCATGGATACGTTGCTCTTGTCACTGTGCGCTGCACTATTTTTTCATCAGCTTAGCGTAGAAGAAACCGTCGCCGCCATCGATGGCAGGGAAAACCTGCCAGCCGTTAAGTTGCCCCTGTGGCAGTGCCTGCGGCACCGCATCGTCATGCGTCGCGAGGAAAGCATCGATCTGCTGCTGGTTCTCCTGCGGCAGCACTGAGCAGGTGGCATAAAGCAGCGTACCGCCCGATTTCAGGCGTGGCCAGATGGCCGCCAGAATCTCACGCTGTAGCGCGGCGAGTTCGTCGATATCACGATCGCGGCGTAGCCATTTGATATCCGGATGGCGTCGAATAACGCCGGTGGCCGAGCAGGGCGCATCCAGCAGGATGCGGTCGAATTGCTGCTCGTCGCACCAGGCTGCTGGCGTGCGGCCATCGCCCTGACGCACGTCAGCCTGCATCCCCAGACGCTGCAGGTTTTCCGTCACGCGCGACAGGCGCTGCGCATCGATATCCACCGCCATTACGCGGGCCTGCGGCGCAATTTCGAGAATATGGGTGGTTTTGCCGCCGGGCGCAGCGCACAGGTCGAGAATGGTTTCGCCGTTTTCCGGCGCCAGCAGCAGGGCACAACGCTGAGCAGAGAGATCCTGCACCGTCACCCAGCCCTGCTCAAAGCCTGGCAGCTGACTGACCGGAGCCGGTGCTTCAAGACGCAGCGCATCCGGCGCGTCAGCACTAAACGCATTTTGATTCTGCTGGGTTAATAGCGCCAGCCAGGCGTCACGGCTGTGATGCTGACGATTCACGCGCAGCCACATTGGCGGTCGCTGATTGTTGGCTTCCACAATCTGCTGCCACTGCTCCGGCCACGCGGTCTGCAGCCGTTTCAGCAGCCAGCCCGGATGCCAGTAGCGCTGCGGGCCCTGATTGACCTCCGCCAGCAGTGCGTCCTGCTGGCGCTGGAACTGACGCAGCACGCCGTTAAGCAAGCCTTTCAGATTTGCCCGCTTCAGTGCTTCAGCCCCGGCTACGGTTTCGGCCAGCGCGGCATGCGGCGGAACGCGGGTATACAGCAGCTGATACAGGCCCACCATGATCAGATAGTGCAGCACGCGCTGTTTGCCGGTTAACGGCCGCGCCATCAGCTTGTTAATTAACGCTTCCAGCTGCGGCAGCGTGCGCGTCACGCCAAAACACAACTCCTGTAGCAGCGCGCCATCGTTGTTTGCCAGCGTTTTTTGCGCAGCGGGCAGAATCGCGCTCAGCGATTCCCCTTTATCCACAACGCGTTCAATCAGTTGCGCGGCAAGGCTGCGCAGGTTGGTCGCTTTTTTCATATTCATTCATCAAACAAAAAGCCCGGCGGAAACCGGGCTGGAGAATCAGGCCAGAACGGTGCCGGGTGTAAACCATTCACGACGCGAATTGAGCAGATCCTGCGCCGCCATGGCTTTTTTGCCGGCAGGCTGCAGTGAGAGCAGATTCAGCACGCCGTCAGCGGTCGCGATCTGGATGCCGTGTTTGTCAGCCTGCAGAATTTCTCCCGGCTGGGCGGTGCGGTGCGGTAACACGCTGGCCTGCCAGACTTTAACCGGCTGATCGTCGATGAGGAAATAACTCACCGGCCACGGATTGAAGGCGCGAATGCACCGTTCCAGCTGAACTGCAGAGAGCGACCAGTCAAGACGTGCCTCTTCTTTGCTGAGCTTTTCCGCGTAAGTTACCAGAGTATCATCCTGCACTTCGGGCTGCGCGCTGCCGGTGGCCAGCAGACTGAGCGTGGTCAGCATCCCTTGCGGGCCCAGCTGCGCCAGCTTGTCGTACAGCGATGCGCTGGTATCGTCGGCATTAATCGGGCAGGTTATTTTGTGCAGCATATCGCCGGTATCCAGACCCACGTCCATCTGCATGATGGTTACACCGGTTTCGTTATCGCCGGCCCACAGTGAGCGCTGAATCGGCGCCGCACCGCGCCAGCGCGGCAGCAGCGAGCCATGTACGTTGATACAGCCAAGGCGCGGCATCGTCAGCACCGCCTGAGGCAGGATCAGACCATAAGCGACGACCACCATCACATCGGCCTGCAGCCCGGCAACCAGCTGCTGATTCTCTTCCGGCTTCAGGGACTTTGGCTGAAACACGGGGATATCATGCGCCTGAGTCAGCACTTTTACCGGGCCCGGCGTGAGTTTGTTGCCACGTCCGGCAGGGCGGTCGGGCTGAGTAAAGACGCCAACCACCTGATGCTCAGAAGCAAGCAGCGCGTCGAGATGACGCGCTGCGAAGTCAGGAGTACCAGCAAAGATGATTTTTAACGGTGCAGACACAGTTCAACCTTCTGTTCGCTCTCAGGATGCGCGCGCATTCTGGCGGGCCAGTTTTTCCAGTTTCTGTTTAATACGCTGACGCTTCAGCGGCGACAGATAATCAATAAACAGTTTACCGTCAAGATGGTCGATCTCATGCTGAATGCAGATCGCCAGCAGACCGTCGGTTTCCAGCTCGAAGCTGTTACCGTCGCGATCCAGCGCGCGCACTTTGACCCGCTCGGCACGCGGCACAAACGCCCGCTGTTCCGGGATCGACAGACAACCCTCTTCGATACCGGTTTCGCCGCTTTTTTCCAGCAGCTCCGGGTTAATCAGCACCAGGCGCTCTTCGCGGCTTTCAGAAACATCAATCACGATGATGCGCTGGTGAATATCCACCTGCGTCGCCGCCAGACCAATGCCTTCTTCGGCGTACATGGTCTCAAACATATCGTCGACAATACGCTGAACGTCAGCATTCACAGCCGCAACGGGTGCAGCAATTTTGCGAAGGCGATCGTCAGGGAAATGTAATACCTGCAAAACTGACATAAATATCCAGATCTGTATGCGTTAAAGAAAAGATTACTGCCTCATATTGTAGACTTTTTAGGGCCTGATTGACAGCATTGTGCCGCATCAGAGCACGGCTGACAGGGAGCGCAGCATGGAACGCAGTGAAAGGATTATCAGGCTGACTTACGTCTGGGGTTTAAGCGGTGAGCGCGCCCGTCAGTTCATCATGGCGCTTCTGGCCGCCAGCCACATTGACGACGCGTGGTTGCAGCAGCACGGGCTGGACGACACGCAGCGGCAACAGTTTCTCGCCCTCTGTCCACGCCAGCTGGAAAAAACGCAGCGCTGGCTGCAACAGGCGCAACATCATCTGATCGCCTGCAGCGACGCACATTATCCCGCCCGGCTCCGGGAAATCAGCCGCTATCCGGCTGCCCTTTATATAGCGGGTGACCTCTCTGCACTCGCGACACCGCAACTGGCGGTGGTCGGCAGTCGTCACTGTTCGCCGTATGGCAGAGAGTGGGGCGGCTGGTTTACCCAGCAGCTGGCGCTAAGCGGTTTGACCATCACCAGCGGGCTGGCGCGCGGTATTGATGGCGTGGCGCATCGTGCCGCGCTGGAAGTGCAGGGCAAAACCCTGGCCGTGCTGGGCAGCGGGCTGAATCATCTCTATCCGAAAAGCCATCAGCCGCTGGCACAGGAGATCATCGCCAGCGGCGGCGCGCTGGTTTCAGAACTGCCGCTGTCGATGGCGCCCCATGCGGTAAATTTTCCGCGGCGTAATCGTATTATCAGTGGCCTGAGTCATGGCGTGCTGGTGGTTGAAGCGTCACTGAAGAGCGGCTCGCTGGTAACGGCGCGCTATGCGCTGGAACAAAACCGTAACGTGTATGCGCTGCCTGGCGCGCTGGGTAATCCTGGCTGTGAAGGCACGCACTGGCTGATTCAGCAGGGGGCGCTGCTGGTGGCGCATCCCAACAATATCCTTGAGGATTTGCATTCTGCCCTGCAATGGTTGCCGGCCAGCATCTCAGAAACAATATATTCACAACTCAGTGATGATGTGCCATTGCCATTTCCCAGCGTGTTGGCTAACGTAGGTGATGAGGTTACACCTGTTGACGTCGTCGCTGAACGTGCCGGCCAACCTGTGCCAGTTATCGCAGCGCAATTGCTGGAGCTGGAGTTAGCAGGATGGATCGCAGCTGTACCCGGCGGCTATGTCCGATTGAGGAGGGCATGCCATGTTCGACGTACTTATGTACTTGTTTGAGACGTATATCCACAACGAGGCTGAAATGCGCGTTGACCAGGATAAATTGACCGATGACTTAACCGATGCCGGTTTTCATCGCGAAGATATCTACAATGCGTTGAATTGGCTTGAGCGGTTAGCGGATTATCAGGATGGTCTGGTCGCGCCAGTGTTGCTGGCTAACGATCCGCTCTCCATGCGAATCTACACGGAAGAAGAGAGCCAGCGTTTAGATGCCGAGTGTCGTGGTTTTATTCTGTTCCTGGAGCAAATCCAGGTGCTGAATATGGAAACGCGCGAAATGGTCATCGAACGGGTTATGGCGCTTGATACGCTGGAATTCGATCTGGAAGATCTCAAATGGGTGGTGCTGATGGTGCTGTTTAACATCCCCGGGTGTGAAAATGCCTATCAGCAGATGGAAGAACTGTTATTCGACGTCAATGAAGGTATGCTGCATTAATTTGCGATTAATGCATTCGGTAATATGAGTAAACCAGCACTATTTACCGTGCGTAAACACGATCCCTGCCCCGCCTGCGGGGCAGAATTAGTGATACGTGCCGGCAAACACGGGCCTTTTCTCGGCTGTGTGAATTATCCAGCCTGCGACTATATCCGCCCGCTGAAAAGCCAGGGTGATGGCCATATTGTCAAAGTGCTGGAAGGCCATGCCTGCCCGCAGTGTGGTGCGGACAAAGTGCTGCGCCAGGGGCGATTCGGCATGTTTGTCGGCTGTAGCCACTATCCGGAGTGTGATTACACGGAAACCATCGATAAGCCGGACGAAACCGCAATTGCCTGCCCGCAGTGCGCCAGCGGCAAGCTGGTGCAGCGCCGTTCACGCTATGGCAAAACCTTCCATGCCTGCGATCGATATCCCGACTGCCAGTTCGCGATCAACGCCACGCCGCTGGAAGGTGTCTGCCCCCATTGCCAGTTCCCGTTATTAATAGAAAAGAAAACCGCACAGGGCATGAAGCGCTTCTGCGCCAGCAAACGCTGCGGCAAGCCCATCGCCCAGGATGAAGAGTGATCATGAACCAGAGCCAGCATGCACCCGGAAGCCTCGACTTCTGCATCGAACAACTTCAGCAACAGCAAGTGATTGCTTACCCTACCGAAGCCGTATTCGGCCTTGGCTGCGATCCGGACAGCGAAAGCGCGGTGATGGCCCTGCTGGAGCTGAAACAGCGCCCGGTAGAAAAGGGGCTGATCCTGATCGCCGCTGATTATGCGCAGCTCGAGCCTTATATTGCCGATCGCGAACTCACCGTGCTGCAGCGCGAACGTATGTTTGCCAGCTGGCCGGGTCCGGTCACCTATGTGGTGCCTGCTTCGCCGCATACGCCGCGCTGGTTAACCGGCCGCTTTGATTCGCTGGCGATTCGCGTCAGCGATCATCCGCAGGTTCAGGCGCTGTGCCGCGGATTGGGCAAGCCGCTGGTCTCAACCAGCGCGAATTTAACCGGTCAGCCGCCGTGCCGCAGCGCCGCCGAAGTGGCAGAGCAGTTTGGCTCGCAGTTCCCGGTGTTGCAGGCGGCCACCGGCGGTCGCCTGAATCCTTCTGAAATCCGCGATGCTATTAGCGGTGAACTCATTCGTCAGGGCTGATTATGGAAAAGTTTGCCGTTTTTGGTCATCCCATCGCCCACAGCAAATCTCCGTTTATTCACGCCGCTTTTGCTGAGCAGACCGGTATTGAACATCCTTACGGACGCATCTGCGCACCGCTGGAAGGGTTCCCGCAGGCGATAGAGGCGTTTTTTGCGGCTGGTGGCAAAGGCGCCAATGTTACGCTGCCGTTTAAACAGCAGGCATGGGAATTCGCGGATGAGCTCAGCGAACGCGCGGCCTTATCCGGCGCGGTAAATACCTTAAAGAAGAGAGCCGATGGTTCGATTCTGGGTGATAACACGGACGGCATCGGCCTGCTGAGCGATCTGCAACGGCTGCAGCTGATCCGGCCGGGCGATCGCATTCTGCTGGTGGGTGCGGGCGGCGCGGCGCGTGGGGTGATCCTGCCGCTGCTCTCGACGGGCTGCGCGCTGGTGGTGGTTAACCGCACGGCAGAACGCGCGCAACAGCTGGCTGAGCTTTTCCAGCACAGTGGAGCGATCCAGGCGATGAGTTTTGATCAACTGGCCGGCGAACGTTTTGATCTGATCATCAATGCCACCTCCAGCGGCGTAGCGGGCGACGTGCCGCCGCTGCCGGTTACGCTGATTGATGCGCAGGTGCGCTGTTACGACATGTTTTATCAGCAGGGGCTGACGCCATTTCTGGCGTGGTGCCAGCAGCACGGCACACAGCAGCTGGCGGATGGACTCGGCATGCTGGTGGGTCAGGCGGCGCATGCGTTTCAGCTGTGGCATGGCGTTATGCCGGAGATCGCGCCGGTCATTGATCAACTTAAACAGGCGATGCAGGCATGAATCAGGCAATCCAGTTTCCCGATCGGGAAAGCTGGGACGCAGTCCGGCAGGCGGTGCTGTTCCCGGTCTTGGTGAATGGTATGGGACTGACCTGCGCAATATCGCTGCCGGCGCTGCAGCAGCGCTTTGGTGCCGGAGAGGCGATGGCGCTGTTTAGCGCGCATCGCTGGGATCTGGAGGAAGAGGCCGAGCAGCTGCTCCGGGCGGAGCAGGCCGACGATCAGGGCTGGCTGTGGCTGCCCTGAGCCAGATATTCATCTTTCCAGCCGACATAATTACTGGCCGAATAAAGCAGTCCGGCTATTTCCGCTTCGGTTAGTGGCCGGATCTGCTTCACCGGGCTGCCTAAATAGAGATAGCCGCTTTGCAGGCGTTTACCGGGTGGCACCAGGCTGCCGGCGCCAATCATCACCTCATCTTCGACGATCGCGCCATCCAGCAGGATAGAGCCCATACCCACCAGCACGCGGTTACCAATGGTGCAGCCGTGCAGCATTGCTTTATGGCCCACCGTCACGTCTTCACCGATGATCAATGGAAAGCCGTCTGGGTTACTGCTGGATTTATGCGTAACGTGCAGCACGCTGCCATCCTGGATATTGCTGCGTTTACCAATCACCACTTTATTCACGTCACCGCGGATTGCTACCAGTGGCCAGATGCTGACATCATCAGCCAGCTCGACTTCGCCAACGACCACGCTGCTGCTATCCACCATCACGCGCTCGCCGGTATGAGGAATATGTTGCTTATAAGGGCGCAGGGCTACAGACATTCTATTTCTCCTTTTCTGATGTTTCCCGCTAGCCTGCGGCTTCCGGTGCGGGTAAACAAGCTGATTTTTGCGCGGATCGCTCGCGATCGCAGCGAAAAGAGTGAAAACTCGCCAGTCGATAAAAAAGATCGAAAAAAGGGGTTGTGCAAAAAATCCGGATCCCTATAATGCGCCACCACTGAGACGGCAAAGCGGCAACGCAGACGGCTCAGCAGGGCGTGAAGTGATTCACCCCGCCGGAGAAAAACGCTGAAAAAAGTGTTTGACTCTGAAGGAGGAAAGCGTAATATACGCCACCTCGCGACAGCAGGCCGAGCGCCGCGTCGCACCGCTCTTTAACAATTTATCAGAC
>NZ_VWXG01000006.1:0-338194 GCF_011752515.1 Pantoea sp. Ap-870 | reverse complement strand
GGCCCATCCGGGGCCTCGCCCTGCGGGTGATGCTGGCGCATCAGCCTGAATCGCTCCCGGCGATTCAGTCGAACCTGCAGCAGGTTCTCATCCTGCACGTTCAGCATCGGCACACAGAAACGAAAAAAGCGCCCAAAGGGCGCTCTTTTCTGAATTTGGTGGGTCGTGCAGGATATGCCTCGGCCCATCCGGGGCCTCGCCCTGCGGGTGATGCTGGCGCATCAGCCTGAATCGCTCCCGGCGATTCAGTCGAACCTGCAGCAGGTTCTCATCCTGCACGTTCAGCATCGGCACACAGAAACGAAAAAAGCGCCCAAAGGGCGCTCTTTTCTGAATTTGGTGGGTCGTGCAGGATTCGAACCTGCGACCAATTGATTAAAAGTCAACTGCTCTACCAACTGAGCTAACGACCCGAAGTGGTGGGTGATGACGGGCTCGAACCGCCGACCCCCTCCTTGTAAGGGAGATGCTCTACCAACTGAGCTAATCACCCACTTCGGTACTGCTTAACAAGAGTGTCATCTGACTAAGATATGGTGGGTGATGACGGGCTCGAACCGCCGACCCCCTCCTTGTAAGGGAGATGCTCTACCAACTGAGCTAATCACCCATATCTTATCTCTTGTTCACTGCGGGCCATCTCATTAAGAGTGGTGGGTGATGACGGGCTCGAACCGCCGACCCCCTCCTTGTAAGGGAGATGCTCTACCAACTGAGCTAATCACCCCCGCTGTGTGGAGTCGCATTATAGGGATCCTTCGAAGTGAGTCAACGCTTTTTAAAACATAAATGTGCGTTCGCTTTAAATTTAGACATCATGCAGCGCTTTTAGCCAATGTGCTGGTTTTATTAGCAGAAAAACGCACTTCTGCCCGCGCCGCCAGCGTGACAGTGATTGAGGAATCAGCCTCACCTGCTAGAATATGCGCACTGTTTTTCCGCGTTAACCCGTTTTTTTGTCATCCAGACAACGAAACCTGCGCATTTAAGGCAATGCTGAATGAAAATCAAAACTCGCTTCGCACCCAGCCCGACGGGCTACCTGCACGTCGGTGGTGCGCGTACTGCGCTTTACTCATGGCTTTATGCTCGCCATAACCAGGGCGAATTCGTCCTGCGTATCGAAGATACCGACTTGGAGCGCTCCACGCCGGAAGCGATCGAAGCCATTATGGATGGGATGAACTGGCTGAATCTCGACTGGGATGAGGGCCCGTACTACCAGACCAAACGTTTCGACCGTTATAACGACGTTATCGACGAAATGCTGGAAGCCGGTACTGCTTATAAATGCTATTGCTCGAAAGAGCGTCTGGACGCGCTGCGTGAAGAGCAGATGGAAAAAGGCGAGAAGCCCCGTTATGACGGCCGCTGCCGCGACAGCCATGAACATCATGCTGCCGATGAACCGTGCGTGGTGCGCTTCCGCAACCCGCAGGACGGTTCGGTAATTTTTGACGATCAGATTCGTGGTCCGATCGAATTCAGCAACCAGGAACTGGATGATCTGATCATCCGCCGTACCGACGGTTCACCGACCTACAACTTCTGTGTGGTGGTCGACGACTGGGATATGGGCATCACGCACGTTATTCGTGGTGAAGACCATATCAACAACACGCCGCGTCAGATCAACATCCTGAAAGCGATTGGTGCGGAAGTGCCAACCTATGCGCACGTATCCATGATCCTTGGCGACGACGGTAAAAAGCTGTCCAAGCGTCACGGCGCGGTGGGCGTCATGCAGTATCGCGACGACGGCTACCTGCCGGAAGCGCTGCTTAATTATCTGGTGCGCCTCGGCTGGTCACATGGCGATCAGGAGATTTTCAGCGTGGCGGAAATGACTGAACTGTTCACCCTTGATGCGGTGAGCAAATCGGCCAGCGCCTTCAACACCGAGAAACTGCAGTGGCTCAATCACCACTACATTAATACGCTGCCGCCGGAATATGTCGCGACCCAGCTGCAGTGGCACATCGAGCAGCAGAACATTGATACCCGCACCGGACCGGAGCTGGCGAAGCTGGTGACGCTGCTGGGTGAGCGTTGCAAAACGCTGGTCGAAATCGCCGCGTCCTGCCGCTACTTCTATGAAGAGTTTCACGCGTTTGATGCGGATGCAGCGAAAAAGCATCTGCGTCCGGTGGCGCGTCAGCCGCTGGAAGTGGTACGCGACAAGCTGGCAGCCATCAGCGACAGCGACTGGAATGCGGAAAACGTGCATCACGCCATTCAGGCTGCTGCGGATGAACTTGAACTCGGCATGGGCAAAGTCGGTATGCCGCTGCGCGTTGCCGTAACCGGTGCCGGTCAGTCGCCTGGGCTCGACGTGACGGTGGAAGCCATCGGCCGCAGCCGCAGCGTGGCGCGTATAGAAAAAGCGCTGGCGTTCATCGCGGAGCGTGAGGCACAGGCCTGATTGAGCTGAACAGCGGCCTGTCAGGCTGCTGTGATGAGGCAGGCAACAAAAAAGCCGGAAGCATCTCACTGCTTCCGGCTTTTCTATTCTTCCTGGATTCCTAACCGCTGTAATACGCCCCTGATCCCTTCCCGCAATAACAGCGCCGCCAGTTGTTCCTGTTCGGTGGCCGTCATTTGCTGGACAGAATTTATTAATAACGCAGGTAACGTATTTTGCTGAGCGCCGTAATTCGCCGCCGGTTCGTTTGCATGGCGGGTGGACTGAATGAAGCTTTTGACACGCTCATCAATGTGGATTAATCGCGCCTTACCGCCCTGTACACCGGGCTTAGGCGTGGTCGTCCAGTTTTCACGCTTGATCCATTTATTCACCGTCTGCCGACTGTAGCCCGTTTCCAGCGCGAGCTCTTCGGGAGTGAGCCATTCCTTTTTCACGATGCTGTCCCTGTTAAATACATTAGCTCTACATATTACAACAAAACGTTACGGGGAAAAGTAATCAAGGCAGAAAATGCCTTTTGCTGTGCGACAAAAGGCAAAATCGGTTTACTGCGCTTCGCTGACCGCCGCCTGTGCCGGACGGAAGGCGAGGAAATAGGTGAGGCCGACAAAGATCGCACCGCCCACACCATTGCCTAAAAATACCGCAACCACGTTAGGTGCAAATTCTGCCCAGCTCATCTGACCGGCAAAAATTGCGGCAGGCACGATAAACATGTTGGCCACCACGTGCTGGAAACCGATTGCCACGAAGGCCATCACCGGGAACCACATGCCGAAGATTTTGCCGACCATATCTTTACTGGCGAAGGCCAGCCACACCGCCAGGCACACCAGCCAGTTGCAGCCGATGCCGGAGATGAACGCGTGCATGAAATCGGCGTTCACTTTGGCATGGGCGATCGCCACGGTTTTCTTCAGATAGTCGCCTTCGGTCATGCCGAGCAGATGGCCGAAGAACCATGCTACCGCAACGCTGCCAATAAAATTGGCGATGGTGACCCAAAACCAGTTACGCAGCACGCTGAAACCACTAATGCGGCGCGCGAACCAGGCAATGGGCAGGGTCATCATGTTGCCGGTCAGCAGCTCGCCGCCCGCCAGCACGGTCAGAATCAGTCCGACCGGGAATACCGCCGCACCGAGGAAGCCGGCAAACGAGCCCCATTCAGCAGGCAGCTGGTTAATAACGTGCAGATCGAGCAGGAAGCCGGTCGCGATAAACGCGCCAGCCATAAAGCCAAGAATTAATAAGGTGGAAACCGGCAGACGGCTTTTAGCCACGCCGGCCTGAATCGCCAGTTGCGCGATCTCTTTAGGTGTATGCAGCGACATAGTTCACTTTTCTTTTATTAAACAAGGAGGACGTGCTGGCCGGTTAGCGAGTGAATACCCTGGACGGCTAACCGGTTAATTAGCGCGCTAAGTTTTACACGCACCATTAACGAAAACAAGCCTGACGCTAACATCTTTAACCTAAAGTTAACCTCGGCGTGGTGCACCGTTGAGGCGGCGTTGAGATAACGGCTGAGGGCAGGGATGACGAGTACGCGCTGCGCTGAAAAAAAAGCCACGGCGACACAGGGTTGCCGCCTTTTTCAGCGATCGCACGCAGAACGAGAATTTGCCGTTGACACTCAAACAGCGGTCTCATATTATGCCGTCCGTCGAGGTAACTCGGCGGTTTTTTCGGTACGGGGCTATAGCTCAGCTGGGAGAGCGCTTGCATGGCATGCAAGAGGTCAGCGGTTCGATCCCGCTTAGCTCCACCAAACCGCTCCCAACGGTTTGCACTGAAAAAACGAATTCCAGATGTGGGGGTATAGCTCAGCTGGGAGAGCGCTTGCATGGCATGCAAGAGGTCAGCGGTTCGATCCCGCTTATCTCCACCAATTCTCTGTTCGTTCAGAACAAACGTATTCAAAACCCGATAATAATACTGCCCGTTTGCGCAGTGTGACGTTGTATTCGCCGACTGGCTGCGCGCAATGGCGCTGACCTGCAGCGCCTTTCCGTGTTAAACCGTCACGGCCTGTGGCTGCAGCTGCAGCACGCGAAAACCGTGGGTACCGTCGCGATCCAGTTGCGCCACCAGACCATATTCCCAGTCGAGATAGGCCTGCATCACGTCCGGTTCAATATCGGTGCCTTCGTACGGGCGGCGATAACGATCGATGGGCGGCGAGAGCAGGCGCTGCTCGCCCTGTTCGGTGGGCAGACCGGCGGCACGCCAGGCTGCATTGCCTCCCGCCAGCACCCGCACCGGTTTGCCGGTCAGCGTGGCAATTTGCTCCACGGCATAGCTGGCCAGCAGGCTGCTGCCGCAGGTCAGCACATAGCGGCCTGCATCGGGCAGTAGTGCCTTGCCCTGCTGCTGCAGGGTGGAACGCAGCAGCCAGGCCGCACCGGGAATATGGCTGTTGCGGTAATTGGCGAGCGTGGTGAAATCCAGCACCTGCGTGTCGCCAGCCGCCAGCCACTCGGCCAGCTGCGCGGGGGAGATCGATTCCGGCGCAGCAACCGGCGCGACCTGCGGCTGCCAGCTGCCGACAGCGCTGAAATCGCTGGCCTGCAATGCGTCAAGCACCGCCACCTGCCAGCCAAGCTGCGCCAGCCAGGAGCCGGTCATATTGGCGCGGACACCATCATCATCCACCAGCACGATACGCGCACCGCGCACGCTGGCGTAATGATCGGTCTCCTGTACCAGCTGGCCGCCTGCCACGTGGCGGCTGCCCGGCAGATGACCGGCGGCGTACTCTTCGGCATCACGCACGTCAAACAGGTAGGTGGTGCGTGCTTCCTGCTGCCAGCGCGTCAGCGTCGCCAGAGGAATGCGCGTCACGCCAGCGCGATCGGCAATGGCGCGGGCCTGGCTCGCGGCCTGACGTTGCGCGGTTTCGCTGGCGTTGCCATAGCGGCGGCTCTGCCCATGCTCCAGCGCATGACCGGCCAGCGTCCAGCCAATGGTGCCGTTGCGCAGCGCGAATACCGGATTACGAATACCGGCATTGACCAGCGACTGCGTGCCAATAATGCTGCGCGTGCGTCCGGCGCAATTCACAATCACCGTGGTGCGCGGTGAGGGGGCTAAATCGCGCACGCGCAGCACCAGTTCGCCGCCCGGTACGCTGGTGGCGCCCGGAATGCTCATGGTGTGATATTCATCGAAGCGCCGCGCATCCAAAACCACCACGTCGGCATCATCGCTAATCAGCGCCTGTACCTCATCGGCGGAGAGCGAAGGCGTGCGGGCATGATGTTCCACCAGTTCGCCAAACGCTTTGCTGGGTGAATTGACATCGATAAACAGCTCACCGCCAGACGCCTGCCAGCCGGCTAAATCATCGGCCAGTAGCGTGACCTGCTGATAACCCAGTGCGGCGAGACGTTCAGCGGCGGTCTGCGCCAGGCCTTCGCCGTTGTCATACAGCGTAATGGCGGTGTGACGTTGGGGAATGCGGTCCAGCAGCTCCAGCTCCAGCTTTGACAGCGGAATGTTGACGGCAAACAGCGGATGCCCGGTGGCAAACAGCGCCTCATCGCGCACGTCAATGATCGCCACTTCCTGTTGCTGACGCAGCGCTGTCAGCAGTTCCGCCGCCTGGCGAAACGGGAAAACCGGTTTAGTCATGTGAAAGGTCCCAAATGTTAGGTAGATAACGGTTGCTGTAGCCGGAAATAAAGCGTTTTTCGTGGCCGTCGGCGGTGTAGACCGCGCGCTCAACCGCGCCGATATTCGCGCCATACACGTGGATACTGACGGAGACGCGATCGTCAAAGGCGTTGCTGACGCGATGGATATCACCGACCGTCGGCGACACCGCCTCCACGCTGCCGGGTTCAAGCCGCACCGGCGCTCCTTCCGCCTGTAAACCGTGCGGGCCCGGCTGCCACGATTGTGAAATCTCGGCGCCGCGCAGCATGCCAATCAGGCCCCAGACGCGGTGATCGTGAATCGGCGTCTGCTGACCCGGCCCCCAGACAAAACTCACCACGGAAAAGCGCTGCTGCGCATCGGCATACAGCAGATATTGCTGATAGTGCTGCGGATGGGGCTGGGTAAACGCCTCATCCAGCCAGTCATCGTGGCGAATCAGTTCGGCCAGCCAGCCGCTGCCCTGCCGCAAAATGGTCGCTTCGTCCGGCTGGCTGTCGAGCAGGGTGGCCAGCCGGGCGACGAAGGTGCGCAGGCGATGGTGCTGATAATCACTCATGATTTGTCTCCCGGCGCGTGCTGGGCGATGCGGTTAGCGGCGGCGGACAGACTGAAGTCAAACGCCTGGCTGACATCGACCTGTTTTGGCAATACCTGATAACGATGGAAAAAGTCGGCGGATTTCTGCAGCGTGGCAATCAGGTGCGTATCAAACACCAGCGGGCGGATGCGCGCATCGTCAATCCAGCTGCGGGTAATGGCGGTGGGCATATTCAGGGTTTTGCTCAGCACGCCGGCGAATTCCTGCGGATGGTGTTGCGCCCAGATTTGCGCCTTCGCCAGTCGCGCCAGCAGGTCGGCAATCGCTTCCCGCTTGCCGGCGTCCTGCAACGCTTCATTGCGGGCCAGCGCGTAGGAGTAACCGGACATAATGCCTTTACCCCCGCCGTCCGGTACGCGCACCGTGCCGTCGATGGCGGTCGAGGTGGCGATATAAGGCTCCCACGGCGCCCAGGCCGCGACCGCACCGGACGTCAGCGCCGCGCGGCCATCCACCGGTCCGAGAAAGCGCAGCGTGACATCCTGCGGCGTCAGGCCCGCGCGCTCCAGCAGGCCAAGCAGCAGATAGTGTCCCCAGCCGCCGCGGTTGACCGCGATCTGCTTACCTTTCAAATCCTGCAGCCGGTGAATGCCGGCGTCGGGGCGGGTCAGCAGGGCGATGCTGTCCGGGTTATTCTGCCAGGCACCCACGGCTTTCACCGGCGCGCCTGCCGCATAGACAAACAGAAACGGCAAATCACCGGTAAAGCCAACGTCGAGCGCCCCGGCATTGAGCGCTTCCTGCACCGGCGCGCCGGAGTCAAAGGCGGTGAGCTTAAGATCGTAAGGCAGATTGTTCAGTTCGCCCGAGGCTTTCAGGGCGGCAAAACGATCGCCTTTAACATCGCCAAGGCGCAGCGTGACTTTATCGGCCGCCAGCAGCGGCTGGAGTGACGCGAGGGCCAGCGCAACACCGGCAAACAGAGCGGCGAGACGCATCAGGCGCTCCTTTTTTCAGTTGCGCTGAGCGCAGCCACTTTTTCACGCGTCAGCGGCAGCAGTTCACGGCCGTATTCCACCGCGTCATTCAGCGGGTCAAATCCGCGGATCAGCACGCTATGAATGCCGAGGCGATAGTAATCCAGCAGCGCCTCAGAAACCTGATCCGGCGTGCCGACCAGAGCGGTGGAGTTGTAGCCGCCCTGCACCAGTTTTGCCACGCCGGTCCACAGCACTTTGTCGTGGCGTTCGCTCTCATGCGCCGCCGCCAGCAGACGCTGCGCACCGACACTCTGCGGCTTCGGCAAACCAAAGGTATAGCCGGTCTCCGCCAGCTGCTTCTCTGCGGTGGCGCGGATATGTTCGGCGCGCTCCCAGGCTTCTTTTTCAGTGTTACCCAGAATAGGCCGGAAGGAGATGTTAAACGCAATCTGGCGCCCCTGCGCGGCCGCCGCCGCACGCACGTTACGTACCGTCTCGGCCGCGCCTTTTAACGGTTCGCCCCACAGCGCGAAGACATCAGCATGCCGCGCCGCCACGTCAATCGCCTCCGGTGACGATCCGCCGAAATAGATCGGCAGCTTATGTTGCAGCGGTTTAATGGCAGAGAAAGCCTGCTCAGCCTGGTAAAACCGGCCCTGATGATCGTAAGGCTGTGGCGACTCAAGGCTCTGTTTCAGCACGCTGAGAAATTCGTCGGTGCGCGCATAGCGTTCAGCCTTGCTGAGAAAATCACCGTCGCGGCGCTGTTCGCTGTCGCTGCCGCCGCTGATAATATGCACGGCCAGGCGGCCGTCGGTGAGATGGTCGAGCGAAGCCAGCTTGCGGGCCGCCAGCGTGGGCGCGACAAACCCCGGACGGTGCGCCAGCAGGAATTTAATCTTCTGGGTATGCGCCGCTGCGTGCGCGGTGACCAGAAAGCCATCGGGTTGATCGGACCAGTAGCCGACAAGGATGCGGTCGAAGCCGGCCGCTTCATGGGCGCGGGCAAAGCGGGCAATGTAATCTTTATCGAACAACGTGCCGGACGCGGGAATGATTTCTGAGGCAAGCCGGTGGCCAATCATGCCGAGGAACTGAATGCTCATGCGATTCTCCTGAGGTGAGGTCAGAAAGAAAAGCTACGGGCGCAGACGGCAACAACGGAAATTCGATATTGTGCAAAGGGTTTGCGGGAAACGGTGAAGCAGGGCGTGACGCGGCGGCAGGCTGACTGGCGCGGGATATAACGCTTAGGTATATAAAAGAAGAGAAGGGCGAGCCGCAGCCCGCCCTGTAGATCAGAAGCCCAGCACCAGACCGGCGATGGCGGCGGAAAGCACGCTCACCAGCGTCGAGCCGTACAGCAGTTTCAGGCCAAAACGTGATACCACGTTACCCTGCTCTTCATGCAGACCTTTGATCGCGCCTGCGACAATACCGATTGAGGAGAAGTTGGCGAAGGAGACCAGGAACACCGACAGAATGCCTTCCGCATGCGGCGACAGCTGACCGGCGATTTTCTGCAGATCCATCATTGCAACGAATTCGTTAGAAACCAGCTTGGTCGCCATGATGCTGCCCACCTGCAGCGCTTCGCTGGATGGCACGCCCATTACCCAGGCAAACGGATAAAACACATAGCCGAGCACGCCCTGGAAGCTGATACCAAAGATGGTATCAAACAGCGCGTTAAGGCCGGAGATCAGCGCGATAAAGCCAATCAGCATCGCTGCAACGATAATCGCCACCTTGAAACCGGCCAGGATGTATTCACCCAGCATCTCAAAGAAGCTCTGACCTTTATGCAGATCCTGCAGCTGCAGGTCTTCTTCGCTGTCCACGCGGTACGGGTTAATCAGCGACAGCACGATAAAGGTACTGAACATGTTGAGCACCAGCGCGGCCACCACGTACTTTGGCTGCAGCATCGTCATGTAGGCACCCACAATCGACATCGACACTGTCGACATCGCGGTGGCTGCCATGGTGTACATGCGGCGCTGTGACATTTTGCCGAGGATATCCTTATAGGCGATAAAGTTTTCTGACTGTCCCAGAATCAGAGAGCTGACGGCGTTAAAGGATTCCAGTTTGCCCATGCCGTTGATCTTCGACAGCACGGTACCGATAGCGCGAATCACCCACGGCAGGATGCGGAAATGCTGCAAAATACCGATCAGGGCCGAGATGAAGACGATAGGGCACAAAACATTGAGGAAGAAGAAGGCCAGGCCTTTCTCGTTCATGTTACCGAACACGAAATTGGTGCCTTCTGCTGCATATTTGAGCAGATGATCAAACAGCCCGGCGAAACCTTTAACAAAACCAAGGCCTGCTTCGGAGTTAAGGAAGAACCACGCCAGCAGCACTTCAATCACC
The DNA here is from genome assembly GCF_011752515.1 of Pantoea sp. Ap-870. NCBI lineage: Bacteria > Pseudomonadati > Pseudomonadota > Gammaproteobacteria > Enterobacterales > Erwiniaceae > Pantoea > Pantoea sp. Ap-870. The sequence continues at coordinate 328,212 of NZ_VWXG01000006.1, read as the reverse complement.
AGCAGCTGAACGATATAGCGAATCCGGATACTCTTACGATCGTGACTGACGAGTAACGCCAGCACGGCTACCACCACCAATGCTAAAAGGAAGTGCAAAATATGGGACATATCGGCTCCAAATTTGAGGAGGGTTGTATTTTGCTGCGTATTCTATGTAACGCGTTACTTAAAAACGAGATCAAAACCACAATATAAGTATTCGGTATCGCTTTATTTCTCAGATTAGTCTCACCGCTCACAACCTGTTTACAAATCGATCACAAGAAATATCCACAAAGAGATTGTCTATAATTTGACCCGGGAGTAGAGTGAAACCTGTTGCATAATTTTTAGCAAGCGCTAACTTTACCTTGTGGTATAGCAATGGCTATACTTTATAGCACCATCTATCAATGCGATAACTATAACCAAATTTCACTTGCCTTGAATGCCCCGTAAGCTGGATGGGTCAGACAAGCGTTAGGACAGGGTCAAAACTATGTCAGAAAGTCGCACCGCCGAGCGCGCCGCTCGCGGAGCCAGAAAGATCAAGCTCGCGCTGCTGGGACCGGCCTTCATCGCGGCCATTGGTTATATCGATCCCGGCAACTTTGCCACCAACATCCAGGCGGGGGCCGCGTACGGCTACAAACTGCTGTGGGTGGTGGTATGGGCCAACATTATGGCGATGTTGATCCAGCTGATGTCTGCCAAGCTGGGTATTGCCACCGGTAAAAACCTCGCCGAGCATATTCGCGATCGCTTCCCGCGCCCGGCGGTGTGGTTCTACTGGGTACAGGCGGAGATTATCGCCATGGCCACTGATCTGGCGGAATTCATCGGGGCTGCGCTCGGCTTTAAGCTGCTGCTCGGCATCTCGCTACTGCAGGGCGCGGTGTTAACCGGTATCGCCACGTTCCTGATCCTGATGCTGCAAAACCGTGGACAGAAGCCGCTGGAGCTGGTGATTGGCGGGCTGCTGCTGTTTGTCGCCGCCGCTTATATCGTTGAGCTGTTCTTCTCGCAGCCGCGCGTCAGCGATCTGGTGGTGGGCATGGCGCTGCCGAGCCTGCCTACTTCGGACGTGGTGTTCCTCGCGGCTGGCGTGCTGGGCGCGACCATTATGCCGCACGTCATTTATCTGCACTCGGCGCTGACGCAGTACGGTAATAAAGGCAGCAAGGCGGAGCGCTACTCCTCCACCAAGCTCGACGTGGCGATCGCCATGACCATTGCCGGTTTCGTTAACCTGGCGATGATGGCCACCGCAGCGGCCGCGTTCCACTTTAGCGGTCACACCAGCATTGTCGATCTCGACCAGGCCTATCTGACGCTGCAGCCGCTGCTGGGTCACGCGGCGGCGATTGTGTTCGGGCTGAGTCTGGTAGCGGCCGGCCTCTCTTCTACCGTGGTGGGCACGCTGGCCGGCCAGGTGGTGATGCAGGGCTTTATCCGCTTCCACATTCCGCTGTGGTTCCGGCGTACCATTACCATGCTGCCGTCCTTTATTGTTATCTGGGCGGGCTGGGATCCGACGCGCATTCTGGTGATGAGCCAGGTGCTGCTGAGCTTCGGTATTGCGCTGGCGCTGATTCCGCTGCTGTCGTTCACCGGGAACCGTGACATCATGGGCGATGAACTGGTGAACTCACGCCTGATGCAAAATGCCGGTCGTCTGATTGTGGTGCTGGTGGTGGCGCTGAATATCTATTTGCTGGTGGGCGAAGCGCTCGGCTGGTAAACAAATGACTGAATAAAAAAATCCCGGCTGCGTCTGCGCCGGGATTTTTTTTAATGGTGATGATGGTCGTGGCGGTCATGCCGATCGTGTCGGTGATCGTGACGCCAGTGTTCGCGACGTTCGCGCTCGTGCCAGCGGCGCTCACGTTCACGCTCCCAGGCACGGTGGCGTTTCCACTCTTCGTGACGCCACCAGCGATGATCGTTGTACTGATAGCGATCGTGCCACCAGCGCGGTTCACGCCAGCGACCACCGTCCCAGTAGTAGCCGCGACGATCGCGATCGCCGAGATGCAGCGTGACGCCAGGGGCCAGATTGATGGTAGCGCTACTGGCTTCAGCTGTGTGCAGCGCCAGAGGGGATAACGTTGCCAGCAAAGCGGCAAACAAAATTGCACGTTTCATACTTTCTCCTCATCGATAGCATCGAGGCTACCGTGGCGCTAGTGTGCCATATCGGACCAGACACGCCTTGAGATTTAGTCTGAAAAAGTGTCAGCGAAAGGTTGTGCAGCGTTTTCTGCTAAAGACAGCGCCCGGAAAAGTCCGGGCGGGTAAACGGTTACACCAGGATTTGCTCAATGGCGGCGATCTCGTCCGCCGTTAATTCAGGCTGGCTCAGCATGTCGACGGCATCATCAATCTGCGCGGTTTTACTGGCGCCAATCAGCACCGACGTGACGCGCGTGTCGCGCAGCACCCAGCGCAGCGCCATTTGCGCCAGCTTTTGACCGCGCTGCTGCGCCTGCGCCTGCAGCTGCTGCACCTTCGCCATCTTCTCTGGCGTTAGCTGGTTTTCGTTGAGGAATTTGCTGCCGCTGGCGATGCGCGAATCCTGCGGAATGCCCTGCAGATAGCGGTCGGTCAGCACGCCACCGGCCAGCGGCGAGAAAGCAATACAGCCGACGCCATTGTCACCCAGCACGTCCAGCAGACCCTGTTCCGGCGTGCGTTCGAACATCGAATAGCGCGGCTGGTGGATCAGGCAGGGGGTGCCGAGATCGCGCAGCATGGCGATAGCGGCGGCGGCTTTATCCGCGGGGTAGTTCGAAATCGCCGCGTACAGCGCTTTACCCTGACGCACCACCTGATCGAGCGCGCGCATGGTCTCTTCCAGCGGCGTTTCCGGATCCGGACGATGATGGTAAAAGATATCCACGTACTCCAGCCCCATGCGCTTCAGGCTTTGATCGAGGCTGGAAATCAGGTACTTGCGTGAGCCCCAGTCGCCGTACGGACCGTCCCACATGGTGTAACCCGCTTTGGTGGAGATCACCAGCTCGTCGCGCAGGCCGTGAAAATCTTCGCGCAGAATGCGGCCAAAGTTGCTCTCCGCAGAACCGGGCGGCGGCCCGTAGTTATTGGCCAGATCAAAATGGGTAATACCGCGATCAAACGCGTGACGCAGCAGCGCGCGGCTGTTGTCGACGCGCGTGCTGTCGCCAAAGTTGTGCCATAGACCCAGCGAAATCGCCGGCAGCTTCAGGCCGCTGCGGCCGCTGCGGCGATACTGCATCTGGTGATAACGTTCGGCGTGGGGAAAAGTACTCATGCAGCGTTCCTGTCTCAGGTGGGAGAAAGTGGCATCAGCATAGCAGTGTATGCGTTTACACTGCGCCGTAACGCGGCAAAGATCGCAACTTACAGAATTTTCTGTCGTCGTAACGAATGCTTGCCATGCATGACAGCGCGATGATGGTGAAAATCTCGCCAGTTCAGCCACATCGCTAATACTCCTGATCATTCCCCCTCACAGGAGCGGTCGATGAACACTCTTAACGTTGGCGACTATTTACTGCATCGTTTGCACCAGGCGGGTATCCGCCATCTGTTCGGCGTACCCGGCGACTACAACCTGCAATTTCTCGACAGCGTCATTGACCATCCCGGTATTACCTGGGTCGGCTGCGCTAATGAACTCAATGCCGCCTATGCGGCCGATGGTTACGGTCGCTGCAACGGCGCGGCCGCGCTGCTGACCACCTTTGGCGTCGGTGAACTCAGCGCGATTAACGGCATTGCCGGCAGCTACGCCGAATACGTGCCGGTGATTCACATCGTCGGCGCTCCTGCCAGCCACGCGCAGCAGCAGGGCGACTGCGTGCATCACTCGCTCGGCGACGGTGATTTTGGTCATTTTCTGCGTATGGCCCAGGAAGTGAGTGCCGCCAGCGCGGTGCTGAGCGCGGAAAACGCCGTGGCTGAAATTGATCGGGTCATTGCTAGCGCGCTGCAGCAGCATCGTCCGGGCTATCTGCTGCTGGCGGTGGATGTCGCCGCCGCCACGGTAACGCTGCCGTCAGCCAGCGCCAGCCCGGTACCGGCTGAAAACCGCGACGTGGCGCAGGCGTTTGCCGCAGCGGCGGAACGCCTGCTGGCACCGGCGCAGCGCGTGGCGCTGCTGGCCGATTTTCTCGCTGCCCGCTGGCAGCTGCAGGCACCGCTGGCTGAGCTGCGTGCGCTGCGCGCCATTCCGGCAGCCACGCTACTGATGGGCAAGGGCGTGCTGGATGAGCAGCAACCGGGCTTCGTCGGCACCTACGCCGCCAGCGGCAGCCGCGAAACCGTGCGCGCGGCAATTGAAGACACCGATGTCACCCTGTGCGTCGGCGTGCGTTTTACCGACACCCTGACCGCCGGGTTTACCCAGCAGCTGTCGGCGCAGCGGGTGATTGATCTGCAGCCGTTTCATGCCAGCGTCGCCGGAGAAACCTTTGCACCGCTGAGCATGGCGCAGGCGCTGGCCGCGCTGCTGCCGGTTTATCAGCGCCACTGCGCGCACTGGGCCACGGGCGAGGCCGACATGCCGGACGATGCACCGCCGGCTGCTGCTGCCGTAATCAGTCAGCAGGCTTTCTGGCAGGCGATGCAGCGTTTCCTGCAGCCCGGTGATATTATCCTTGCCGATCAGGGCACGGCGGCCTTTGGCGCTGCCGCGCTGCGTTTACCGCATGATGCGCAGCTGCTGGTACAACCTTTATGGGGTTCCATTGGCTATACTTTACCCGCCACCTTTGGTGCCCAGACGGCGCAGCCCGACCGCCGCGTCATTCTGATCATCGGCGATGGATCGGCGCAGCTGACCATTCAGGAACTGGGATCGATCCAGCGCGACGGCTTAAGCCCGATCATTTTTCTGCTGAATAATGAGGGATACACTGTCGAACGCGCGATCCATGGAGCGGAACAGCGCTACAACGACATCGCGCAGTGGAACTGGACCGCGCTGCCGCAGGCGATGAGCCTGAATTGTGCGGCTCAGAGCTGGCGCATCAGTGAAACGGCGCAGCTCGACGCCGTGATGGCGCTGCTCAGCCAGGCGCGTTGCCTGTCACTGATTGAGGTGGTGATGGAGAAACAGGATTTGCCGCCGCTGCTGCGCACCGTCACGGCGGCGCTGCACCAGCGCAATAGCCACAAAGTTTAGGACAGTTGCCTCTGTACAGTTGGGCTGGCGACAGTCAGGCTGTGCGTCGCACTGAATGACCAACGCTCATCGTGCAAGGTGAGCGTTGTTGTTTTATTGGCAGGCTTTTATAGTGTCCTGCACTTGTTTATGACCCAAGCGGAGCAGCAGAAGAATGACAAAATACGCCCTGGTCGGCGATGTGGGCGGCACTAACGCTCGTCTCGCCTTGTGTGAGGTGGAGACCGGCGCCATCTCCCAGGCCAAAACATTCTCAACATCAGACTACGACAACCTTGAAGCAGTTATCCGTCACTATCTGGATATGCAAAAACAGGACATTACCGACGGCTGCATCGCCATCGCCTGTCCGATTACCGGCGACTGGGTGGAAATGACCAACCATGACTGGGCTTTCTCAACGCGTCAGATGAAGGAAAGTCTGGGCTTTGCGACGCTGGAAATCATCAACGATTTCACCGCGGTTTCCATGGCGATTCCGATGCTGACCGCACAGGACGTCATCCAGTTCGGTGGCAAAACGCCGGTGCAGGATAAACCGATTGCCATCTACGGTGCCGGCACCGGGCTCGGCGTCAGCCATCTGGTGCACGTCGATAAGCGCTGGGTCAGCCTGCCGGGCGAGGGCGGTCACGTTGACTTCGCGCCAAACAGTGAAGAAGAGGATGCAATTCTCGAAGTGCTGCGCGCCGAACTGGGTCACGTTTCTGCCGAGCGCGTGCTGTCGGGTTCCGGGCTGGTTAACCTGTATCGCGCGATTGTGAAATCCGATCAGCGCGAGCCGGAAAACCTCAAGCCAAAAGATGTCACCGAGCGGGCACTGCAGGACAGCTGCATTGACTGCCGCCGCGCGCTGACGCTGTTCTGCGTCATCATGGGACGGTTTGGCGGCAACCTCGCGCTGAACCTCGGCACCTTTGGCGGCGTCTACATTGCCGGTGGCATCGTGCCGCGCTTCCTCGATTTCTTTAAAGCGTCCGGCTTCCGCGCGGCATTTGAAGACAAAGGTCGCTTCCGCGATTATCTCGTCGATATTCCTGTTTACATGATTACTCACGACCAGCCGGGCCTGCTGGGTGCCGGTGCCCATCTGCGCCAGGCGCTGGGGCGCGTGCTGTAATCTGACGGGCGAACGGCTTCCCGTGCCGTTCGCCTTCAAAGATGCATCAGCTGGCGAAACGCCTTCACCTTGCTGCGACTCACCGGCACCTGCGCATCCATATCGCGCAACTTCACCAGATAGGTGTTGTTAAACCACGGTTCGATCTCGCCAATCTTGCTCAGATTAACGCAGTAGGAACGGTGGCAGCGAAAGAACATCGACTCAGGCAAACGGCTGCAAAACTCGCTGATCGCCATCGACATCACATAGGCTTCGCGCCGCGTGTAGACAAACGTCAGCTTCTCATGTGCTTCAACGTAATAGATATCGTTGATATCGGTCACGATAATGCGCTCATCTTTAACTAAATTCACCGTTTGCGGCGCGCTGGCTGCCGGATTGTGCTGCTGCGCCTGCTGCTGTTGTGCGCTGGCCTCCAGCTTGTTCAGCATGGTGATGATGCGCGACTCGTGATACGGCTTGAGGATGTAGTCAAACGCCTGCAGTTCGAAGGCCTCGACCGCGTGCTCTTTCCACGCGGTGATAAACACAATCAGCGGCTTATGGATAAACTGGTTGATGTTCTGCGCCAGCAACATGCCGTCAAGCGACGGGATGTTGATATCGAGAAAAATCACGTCCACCCGATGAGTCTGCAGATACTTCAGCACTTCCAGCCCATCATCAAAGCAGGCTTCGATGCTGATCTGGCTATGCTGCTGGATCATCCAGCTTAGCTCCTGCTGCGCCAGGAATTCGTCTTCGACAATAATGGCTTTCACGCTGAGGTTTCCGCTAACGGGGTGAGCGGGCCGGACAGCCGCTGACCACTTTTGCTGAGGGTAAAGGCGATTTCCGTACCGGGCTGATGACGGGTGATGGTTAAGCCGTGGCCGGACAGCAGTTTCACCCGGTGATGCACATTCAGCAGGCCAATTTTATTGCCCGGCATTTCGTTGCGCGCTACCCGGCTGACCACCTCTTCGCTGATGCCGGCACCGGTATCGCGCACCGCCACGCGCACGCGATCGCCCAGATCTTTCACGCTCAGCGTGACCACGCCTTTGCCGCGACAGGGCTGAATACCGTGCACGATGGCATTCTCTACCAGCGGCTGGATCAGCAGGCTGGGCAGCGAAAAGTGCAGATCTTCATCGATGTCGTAAATCATCGACAGCTTGTCGCCAAACCGTGCCTGCTCAATGGCGATGTAATCTTTCACCTGCCACAGCTCTTTTTTGATGTCGATGGGTTCATCGTCGTTGAGTTCCAGGTTGTAACGCAGGTAGCGCGACAGATTAATCACCAGCTGGCGCGCCGTGTCCGGATTCAGGCGAATTGATGAGGAGATGGCATTCAGCGCGTTAAACAGGAAGTGCGGGTTGATTTTGCTTTGCAGCGCGCGCAGTTCCGCTTTATTGGCCATCTCGCGCAGCTGCTCGGCACGCGAGACTTCCAGCTGCGTTGAGATGATTTGCGACAGTCCGACCGCCATCTCTTTCAGCGAACCGGTAATGCGATGGGCGCGGCGATAGTAGATTTTCAGCGTGCCGGTCACTTCCCCTTTTTCCCAAAGGGGAATCACCAGCATTGAGTGAATGTCTTTGGTGCGGTGTGCCTCATCATTATTCTTAATGATAATTTTACCGCTGGCGATCGCCTGCGCGGTGGTAGGACTGATGCCGTCGTCGCCGTTGTGGTAGTTCTGCTCGCCGTAGCCAACGTAAGCCAGAATCTGTTTGGTGTTAGTGATCGCCACCGCATCGGCATGGATGTCGCTGCGAATGATGGCGCACACTTTGCGCAGCGAGTCGCTGTTAACCTGACGAAACAGCGGCAGGGTTTTGTTGGCAATCTCCAGCGCCAGCTTGGCCTGACGCGCGGCAATCGCCTCTTTTTCCCCTTCGACGCTCTGCACCAGCAGCACAATCAAACCAATGCTCGACGCGCCGAGAATCATCGGCAGCGCAATTTCCGACACGATGGTTAAACCGAGTGACATCGGTTTCGCCCACAGCACGATCAGCAGCATGGTCAGGCTTTCACACAGCATGCCGCCAAGGATGCCGGCGCGCCAGCGCTGCTCTTTGCTGACGAAGCGGTTGATGGCACCGGCGGCGATACCGGCGATGATGCTGGTAATCAGACAGGGCACCGAGGTGATGCCGTCGATATCAATCAGGAAGCGGTGCACGCCGGCAATCACACCGGTTGCAATGCCGACCCACGGCCCGAACAGAATGCCGCCCGCCATGACCGCAATCACCCGGACGTTGAGCAGTGAGCCGTCAACGTTGATGCCGGACCAGGTGCTGAACAGCGCAAACAGCGAGAAGATGGCGGTCACCACGGCTTTTTCGCCGATTGAATGTTCATCTTTTTGCAGTAGCTGACGAAATACGCGGGTGCGGGTCAGGAAGAACAGGCAGATCAGCATCAGCGCGGCGCGGTCAAACACCGCCAGCAGCATGTCGAAATGGGAAGGCACGGTGTTCTCCGGAGCAGGCAAGGTTGCGGACATGATAAAAAATGTGATCGCGATCCGCCAGCGTCCCGGCAAGCTGCAGACGTTTCTCATAGCCTGGATCAATTTTTAAGATGCGCACTGCCGGTGCGCATCAATGCGCACCCTACAAGACCGCGGATGCACTCCAGGGGCGCCATTTATGGCGACCAGATATGAAGGTGCGCACTGCCGGTGCGCATCAATGCGCACCCTACAAGACCGCAGATGCATTGCAGGGGCGCCATTTATGTCGACCAGATTGGAAGATGCGCGCCGTGTAAAATTGGCCGCTGACACACCGTAGGGGCGCCATTTATGGCGACCAGATACGAAGATGCGCACCCTGCAAGACCGCAGATGCACCGTAGGGGCGCCATTTATGGCGACCAGATCCGCCCGTAACACCCGCCCCTGAAGGGAGGCAAGGCAAATTATCCGCTATGAAACCTGAAAAGAGGAAATCCTGAGTGCTAAAAAGAGGATTGCTGAAAGCGTGCAGCGTTCACTGGTTGTCACGGATGCGGTTTGCTATGTTGCCGTAAGCACAACAGCGGAGCGTGGCCATGCAATTACTCACCCCTCGTTTGTCCCTCAGCCGGTTACAGCCGGAAGACTGGCAGATTTTCAAAGCGGTCCATGAAGATGCCGCGACCATGACCTGGGTGAGCGAGATCCCCGATGAAAACGACATCCGCCAGCGCTTTAACGAGCGGCTGGCACCGTGGCAACCCAGTAGTTTTCACATGCTGTGCCTGGTGGCGCGCCTGCGCGATAGCGGTGAAGCGATTGGCCTGTTTGGCTGCAGCGCCGAATGGCATCCGTATCGTCAGGCCGAAGTGGGTTACATGCTGCGCCACGCCTGTACCGGTCAGGGCTACGGCAGCGAAGCGTTGCAGGCATTGTGCACGTTCCTGCTGCAGGCCGACTTCCACAAACTCAAAGCGCTGGTGATTGAGGGCAACTGGCCGTCGCGGCGCATTCTGGAAAAGAACGGTTTCGCGCTGGAAGGCACGCTACGCGATAATTACCGGCTCAACGGTCAGTGGGTAAACGATTGGGTGTTTGGGCGCTTAAACGAAGCAGGCTAAGAAAATTTGCCGTCCCCCCTCGACAATATTGTTATCAGCGCGTTATGTTCTTGTTTCGGTCACGGCAGTGACCAGCGTCGCTCGGACGGTCCGGGCGCTAACGTAATCCAGAGGACATCATGGCTGATAACAGCACACCCCGTCGTTTCTCGCGTATTGAACGTCTGCCCCCCTATGTGTTTAACATCACGGCTGAATTGAAGATGGCTGCGCGCCGGCGCGGCGAAGACATCATCGATTTCTCCATGGGCAACCCGGATGGCGCGACACCGCCGCACATCGTGGAAAAGCTCTGTCAGGTGGCACAGCGTGAAGACACGCACGGCTACTCTACCTCCAAAGGGATTCCGCGCCTGCGCCGCGCCATTTCGCGCTGGTACGCCGAGCGTTATCAGGTGGATATCGATCCGGAATCTGAAGCCATTGTTACCATCGGCTCGAAAGAGGGCCTGGCGCACCTGATGCTGGCGACGCTCGATCACGGTGACACCGTGCTGGTGCCCAATCCCAGCTACCCGATTCACATCTACGGTGCGGTGATCGCCGGCGCGCAGGTGCGCTCGGTACCGCTGGTCGCAGGCGTCGATTTCTTCAATGAGCTGGAACGCGCCATCCGCGAAAGTTACCCGAAACCGAAGATGATGATCCTCGGCTTCCCGTCCAACCCGACATCGCAGTGCGTGGAGCTGGACTTCTTCGAGCGCGTCATCGCGCTGGCGAAGCAGTACAACGTGCTGGTCATCCACGATCTGGCCTACGCCGACATCACCTATGACGGCTGGAAAGCGCCGTCGATTATGCAGGTGCCGGGCGCGCGCGATGTGGCGGTGGAATTCTTTACCCTGTCAAAAAGCTACAACATGGCGGGCTGGCGCATCGGCTTTATGGTCGGTAACAAAGAGCTGGTGGCGGCACTGGCACGCATCAAAAGCTATCACGACTACGGCACCTTCACACCGCTGCAGGTGGCGGCGATTGCGGCACTGGAGGGCGATCAGCAGTGCGTGCGCGATATCGCTGAGCAGTATAAACGCCGGCGCGATGTACTGGTGAAAGGGCTGCATGAAGCGGGCTGGATGGTCGATCTGCCGAAAGCGTCCATGTACGTCTGGGCGAAAATCCCCGATCACTATGCGCATCTGGGCTCACTGGAATTTGCCAAGCTGCTGCTGCAGGAGGCGAAAGTGTGCGTCTCGCCAGGCATTGGCTTTGGTGATTACGGCGATACCCACGTGCGTTTTGCCCTGATTGAAAACAGCGATCGTATTCGTCAGGCGGTGCGTGGCATTAAAGCGATGTTCCGCGCCGACGGTATTTTGCCGGGAACGGTAAAAGCGGTGGAAGAAGCAGAGTAACTACAAATCGGGGCGACTGAGCGGTCGCCCCGGCTGGCGTCTTTACAGCATCAGCACGAAGGTGCCGACCCAAAGTAAGACGAAGAAAGAGATTCCCATCAAGGCGTATTTCACAAAACAACTCCTCTGAGCGGTTACAATGATGGCGATCCCAAACCAGCGTAACCCGAACAGAATAAGAGAAAGGTGGAGTTCATCATCGCTACACGCTTTCTACTCAGGTCGCTCCGGGCTGCCCCGAAACAGGATCGAGCGCTAATTTACGCGGATTCGATCCGAAAATAAATAGGTCACTTCTGAGAAGTTGCTCACATTTTCATCGGGTCTCAATCTGCGGAATCGCCGACATGCCGACACGTAATTGCGCCAGATCGCTTTGATGCGGATCCAGCACAATTTTCACCGGCAAACGCTGAACCACTTTAGTGTAGTTGCCGGTGGCGTTATCGGGGGCAATCGCGGAAAACGTGGCGCCGGTAGCGGGCGCAATACTGTCAACGTGACCGGTGAAGGTCTTGCCGGGCAATGCATCAATCTTCACCACCACTCTCTGGCCCGGGCGCACATCCGCCAGCTGCGTCTCCAGATAATTGGCGGTGATGTAAGTCCGCTGTAGCGGCACCACGGCCAGCAGACGCGTACCCGCGCTGACCCAGGCTCCCACGCGCACCGAACGCTGACCCACCATGCCATCCACCGGCGCAATAATACGCGTATAAGAGAGATTCAGCCCGGCCTGGTCGACGCTGGCCTGCGCCGCCGCGACATCAGCCTCCGCCTGACGCAGCGCGGCCTCAAGCACTTTCACCTGCTGTTCGGCCGCCGCCAGCGCCGCTGCGCTCTGGCGCACCGTAGCGGCCGCAGAACGCTGGGTTGAGCTGGCTTTCTGCTGATCGTCAGCGGCTATGGTGCCGCTCTTGTACAGCTGGTTGTAGCGCGCCGCGCTCTGTCCGGCATACTGCGCCGATGCCTGACTGGCGGCCAGCGTGGCACGGGCCTCGGCAATGGTGGACTGATGCTGGTCGAGCTGCGCCTGCGCGCTCAGCCGTTTGGCGTCGCTGACCTGCAGATTCGCCCGCGCGGTCTCCAGCGCCACGCGATAGTCGCGGTCGTCGAGCGTCGCCAGCACGTCACCAGCCCGCACGCGCTGGTTATCCTGCACGTTGACGTGGGCGATATAGCCGGACACCTTCGGGGCCACCAGCGTGTAATCGGCATTCACCCAGGCATCATCAGTGCGATGGTCGTTGCCGGTCATGGCTGACCAGAGCCAGAACGCCATCGCCAGCAAAACCAGCAGCAGGGCGCTCAGCAAGGTTGTTCGTTTCATAGCAAAAGCGTGCATAACAGTTATTCCGGAGTTTTGGTAACAGGTTGAATCAGGGTTTGCGGTGGCCAGACGCGTTTCGCCAGGCACAGCGTCAGCACTAACAGCCCGACAGCGAAAGCGATCAGCATCAGATACGCATCGCTCAGGCTCAGCACCATGGCCTGATGCTTCAGCAGGGTGGCGAAGCCGCTGAGATTGGCCGCGCTGCTGGCGCTGCCGTCGGCCAACAGCGGCAGGCTGCTGCTGGCCTGCTGGCTATCCGCTGCGGTCATCAGCCAGCTGCGACTGGCCGCCTGATCGACCAGCACGCTGGAGTGAAACTGCTCGCGATGGCTGATAAACCACTCCACCAGCGTGCTGGCGGCGATGCTGGCAAAGCCGCGTACGGTATTGAACATGGCGGAGGCGAACGGTCCTTCCGGCGGCGCGACCACACTGGTGGCGCTCATCAGCACCGGCAGAATCACCATCGGCTGACCAAACGCCTGCAAGACCTGCATCAGCCAGAAGTTTTGCCGCGCCCAGTCGGTGGTGATCTGCATGCCGAGCAGGCAGGCGGTCGTCAGCAGCAGCACACCGGCGCTCAGCACCCAGCGGCAGTCAATCCAGCGGATATTCAGCAGGCTGGCGACCAGCGGTGCAATCAGCAGCTGCGGCAGGCCGATGGTCAACGCCAGCGGCGCGAACTGCAGCGTGCGAAACCCCTCCACCTGACCAAAATAGGCCGACGGCAGCGCCGAACCGGACAGCGCCAGAATCAGTACACCCGCCAGCGCCAGCAAACCGTGCGACAAATTATGGCGGCGCAGCATCTGCAACTTAAACAGCGGCAGCGGGTGAAACCATTCATTAATAAAGAACACAATCAGCAACGCCAGCGCGCTGAATAATAGGGCGACAAACAGCGGCGAGCTGAGCCAGTCGAGACGCTCACCCTGCGTCAGCGCCAGAATCAGCAGCGCCATGCCCGAGCAGCCGCTCAGCATGCCGAACAGGTCAATCTGTTTAAATCGCTCAGTGCGCAGCGGATCCTGCGGCAGACCCCAGCCGATCAGCAGCATGGCGATCAGCATGGCCGGCACCACCTGCCAGAACACAAACATCCAGCTGACGTCATCGGTCCAGAACGCCGCCAGCGACGCCGCCAGATTCGGGCCAAACGTGGCGGTGAGGGCGTAAGCACTCAGCCCATAAAGTTTGATCGGCGGTGGCAGAAAGCGCAGCGCCACCGTCATCAGCAGCGGCGGCAGGGCGCCGCCAAACAGTCCCTGCACCACGCGCAGCGCAATAAACAGCGGGACCGTGGGCATAAAGGGCAGCAGGACACCGCACACCATGAAACCGGCCGACACCGCCAGCGCGAAGCGGCGCAGCGAAAAGGTGACGGCGAACCACGGTGCAATCATCATCGCGGCGACTTCCGCTGCCTGATAAGCCGAAATAATCCAGCTGCCGTAATCGTAGCTAATGCCGATTGCGGCACGGATATCGGCCAGCGCGATGTCGGTAACGCGATCGTTTAATCCGGAGGTCAGCGCGGCGATCAGCACTCCCACCAGCCCCAGCGCGAGGCGCAGGGTAAAAGGATGCGGTGCCGGTGCCGCCACGGGCTGGGCATTCATAACAGGTGTCTCGTTATTGGTTGATGCAGTGTATTGCGATGTGATACAGCTCGCATCTTACATTTCGATATGGTGTATTGCAATGTGATACAGGGTGTAAAAGTGCGATCGTTCGCGCTAAAGTAGGGCAGGCCAAAAAGGAACGTATCATGGTAGAACCTCCCTCAAGCCGTGAGGATGAAAAAGCGGGTGGCATTCAGGTCATTGCGCGTGCGGCAAAAATTTTAAATGCGCTCGGTGAGCATCCGGGCGGCATGAGTCTGGGTGAAATTGCGCAGGTGGTCGATCTGCCGCGCTCGACGGTGCAGCGCATCGTGGCGGCGCTGGATAGCGCGCAGCTGGTGCGCAGCGGCGGGGCTGGCGGGCTGCGCCTCGGTCCGGCGTTGCTGAAGCTGATCTCCAGCGTGCACAGTGACGTGGTGGAAATTGTCCGGCCGTTCCTCGAACAACTCTCGGCGGAAATCAATGAAACGGTGTCGCTGGCGCGGGCCAGCGGGACGCAGCTGGCGATTGTCCATTACGTGGTGGCCACGCGTGAGCTGCGCGTGGTGCCCCACATCGGCCTGAATCTGCCGCTCTACAGTACGTCCGGTGGTCGGGCGCTACTGGCGCTGGAGAGCGACGAAGATGTGCGGGTGATGGTCGGTGAAGCCTATGCGGAACTGACGGAAATGACGGTAAAAACGCTGCCGCAGTTGCTGACGCTGATTGCGGAGGTGCGCGCTAGCGGACTGGCTATCGATCGCGGCGAAACGCTGGAGGGCATTTCCACCATGGCGGTAGCGATTGATACGCTGTTCGGGCGCTTCTCGATCTCACTGCTGGTGCCGACGGCACGTTTTCACCGCCAGGAAGCGCATTACCGGACAGCGCTGATAAAGTGTAAAGAGGCGCTGATTCGCGAAATTGGCAAAATAACTGCTGCGGAAGGATAACCGACTGATGAAAACCTTGCTGATGGCCATTGATAACTCACCGGTGGCGGAAAAAGTGATCGCCCTGACCATTGAACAGGCTCTGGCGCAACAGGCGCAGGTCACCGTGCTGTGCTGTGTCGATCCGGCTTATTCGTCGTGCAATCAGCCGATTGAGATCGACGCCGGGGAAGACCCGGACGATTTTGTCGTGGCGCAGGATGAACAAAACACGGCTGAAATGGTGGTACGCCATGCGCTGGCACCGCTGCTGCGCGCTGGCATTGACGCACGCGGGCTGATTCTGGCCGGTGAAGCGGCGGAAACCATTGTGGCGCAGTCTGAGGCGTTGCACGCCAGTATGATTATAATGGGCCGTCGTCACCTGTCGCCGCTCAACCGCCTGCTGAAAGGCTCGGTAAGCGCAGCAGTGATTGAACGCGCCAGCTGTCCGGTTTTAATTGACGTTCGCAAGGATTAATGTCGCTCCATGTTCTCGCTTTTCCCGCTCACGCTGGCTGCTTTTGTGCTGCTGGCGATCATCATCGTGGTACTGCTGCGCACCACCGCGCTGCGCGTCTGGCAGGGTGTCCTGCTGTTTTTGCTGCCTGTGCTGCTGGCTAATCTGCTGTGGTTTAGCTGGCTGCATCCGCGTCAGGAGCGCGAGGCGCTGGCGGCGCAGGTGGCTACCCAACTGAGCGACGCGCCGGGTTATCGCGTACTGAAAGTGCAGGAGCCGGCGCTGTGGCAACTGCTCAATCGCGAGCTGCAGCACAAGCTGGCAGAGGGCGTACCTGCGGAGCAGGCGCTGGGCGATATGCGCGGCTGGCTGATGGATTTGGTGAATCAGCGCATGGCGCGCGCCAGCGATGCGGCGATCATCAACTACATCCGCGTTTCGGTGCAGGAGATGCAGGCGCTGCAGCAGCAGGATACGCAGCGCTGCTTCCGTTTCCTCTATCCGCAGGTCAGCGGTGGCGTCAATCTGCAACAGGTGCTGTCGCCGGAGCTTAATCAGCGCGATGGTGAAGCGCTCGAGGCACTGCTGCAAAACAGTACCGGCGATGAGCTGGCGGTGGATCAGCCTCAGGCGCAGCGCGATCTGCAGCGCGTGGTGGAAAAACTGTATGGCAAGTGGGGCGATAAGCTGCAGCAGCTGAATATGCCGGCGGATACGGCGGTGGATCGCGGCACGATGTGCGCGATGTCGATAGATCTTTACAGCGGAATTCTCGCATTGCCGGACAAACAAGCGGCCAATCTTTTGCGTAAGATGGTCAGCCTTACCGGATAACGGGCGAAAAAAAGCCCGCTCAGCACGGGCATAAAGGTCACTTTCAGTATGTCTTTTTGTGGGTATCACCTGGTGTGGTGCAGACTTCGTTTTGTCTGAAGTCATCTTCTCACTGCTGATGTGATAAGGAAAACCGTTTGGTTTTATTGATTTGATTGGCGAAAACTTTGCATTAATCGGACATTTCGCGTCTTTTTCCTATAGAGGCGTGTGGCGTTGCCTTTTACACTGCAACGTCTGATGAGGACACCCTAATGAATAAAATGCTTATTAGCGCGTTAGCGCTTTTTATGCTGGCCGGTTGTAGTGTCAGCAAACCCGGGGGTTTTGAGCGCGTGGATGAAGATGCCCGTTCAAATACCGTACAGTATCGTTACGATCCACAGAAGCTGGATAAAGATGCGCTGGAACTTGATCTGGCGAATTACTGTAACCAGCGCGGCTTCGATAAAGTCGAATCGCTTCCGGCGCAGGACAGCAATTTGCCTGGCCTGAAGAAAGTCTGGTATCAATGTAATTACGCGGTGAAAAGCTAAAAAATAAGGGCGGGATTGATTCCCGCCCTTTCTTTATTCATTTTTTATTATGTGCTGTGTGTGCTTTGCCCAATTACCAGTGACGATAGCCGCCATGGCCGTGATGCCAGCCGCCGCCGTGCCCGTGGCCCCAGCCGGGACCGCGTCCATGATCGTGTTCGATAATACACCCGCTTAGCATGGTCATAATCGCCACCACCGAAGCGACTTTTATTAACTTCTTCATGGAGAGTCCTCCTCTTTTCCAATGAGGCCAGATTAACCGGGAAAAGTGGAGTGAAGATGCAGTGAATGTAGAGTTATTTCCGTAATTATTACCAGATATGTCAATTAAAAGCTAAAAGTGACAGGGCGGGAAATAAACCAATCGGAATAAGCTGAATAGCGCCTGATAATAACCCGATTACTCTGAAATGCAAGGTTAAATAACAGTCATTCTCAACGCGTGATCAATTCTGTGTTTATCAGTAAAAAGCCTGCCGTGCATTTACACGGCAGGGTGGTGAATTAATTATGCAGTACCGGCGCGACCAGGTTTTGACGATTTGGCAGACGGATACTGAGCGACAGCACCAGCGAGATCACCAGCAGCGTCATAATCAGACTGAAGGTCACGGTGAAGCCGCCGAACACCGAAGCTACCAGCGAGCCAAGCACGCTACCGATGCCGAAGCCGAGATAGATCAGGCCGTAGTTTTTGGTCAGGTTGTTGAGGCCGAAGAAATCGCTGACCAGTGACGGGAAGACGGTGATGGTGCCGCCAAAGCTGAATGCAACGCAGGCCAGCGACAGGAAGAAGGTGGTTTCATTCATGTGGGTGAATAGCAGGATGCTCATACCGCTCAGCGAAACCAGCTGTGCCAGCGAAATGACCCGGATGCGCGCCATTTTGTCCGACAGCACGCCGAGAATCAGTCGTCCGCTCAGGTTGGCAATGGCAATTATCGTCACCGCATTGGCCGCCGTTTGCGTGCTCAGATGCACCAGGCCTTCACCAATGTCTTTCGCGACACCAATCACATACAAACCACTCATGCAGGCCGTCAGGAACATCAGCGCCAGCATCCAGTACTGCGGCAGGCGCACCGACTGCGCCAGCGTAAACTCCTGTGTGGCCTGTTGCTGACGTGAGCCAGCCTGCTGCAGCGGCGCATCGCGCATCATCAGTGCACCGGCAATAATCATCGTCATCGCCAGCACACCCCAAATCACAAAGGTATTTTCCAGCCCCTGAGTGCTGAGCAGCGCGCCACAGATAAATTTAAAGCCGAGACTGCCGAGGCCGTAAGCGCCGATCGAACAGGCCGAAATCAGCCCTTTGCGCTGCGGAAACCACTTCACGCAGTTAGAGAGCGTCATCAGATAGCCCGCGCCATCGGCCAGCCCGACCAGAATGCCGGCGCTCAGGTACAGCATCATCAGGTTGTCAGCATGGGCGGTCAGCCAGAAGCCAATCGCCATCAGAATGCCTGCACCGATAGTGACATTGCGCACGCCAAAGCGCTCCTGCAGCTTGCCGGCCAGCGAGGAGGCAATCGCCAGACCGAGGCTGAGCAGACCAAAGGAAAAAGCCACCTGGCTGACCGGCGCATCCAGTTTCTGTGCCAGTTGGCCATTAAACAGGCTCCAGGTATAAACCGAGCCGAGCGCGAACTGGGTAATGATGGTGCCTGCGAGGGTAAGGATACGGACACGCTGATGATTAGGGGTAACGGCTGTTGTCATTTTTCTCTCTCCCATCCGGGAATACGGAATCTGCAGCGATAATAAGCCTCACGCGGGCGCGGGTGGTGCGGACGGGCGTGAACGGAGCGGGAGACGGAATGAAATGCTGTGAAAACGGTATGAATGGCATTGCGCCTTTGCTTAAGCGCAGCGCGGATGTCGTCACATGAACAGGCATTGCGACAGGTGAGCATGTGTAACAGGGTGTTTTAAGCGCAGCATCTGCGCGGCAAAACACAGGAACTTTGCCAGGCTTATAGTTCACTCAACAGGAGGAAATATGAAAGACCGGGCATATGAATCCGTATCCAGCGGGGATGAGGTTTGCTGCATCATCGGTCAGGCGGTTATCGAGTTAAGCGATGAACAGCAGCCTGTGACCAAGTCCACCCTGTCGCTGAAATTACTGGCGATGGCCGACCGCGACAGAGATGATGAACGCGTTCTGCTTTACTGGATTGCCAGAAAAGCCATTAACCAACCTCACCAGCTCAACATCGGCGTCGGGGGCTGGCGCTAGAGGAGTGACAGAGCGGGCGCTATGCCCGCTCTTGCTTCAGGCCAGACGTAACCGGCGATGAGCCGGCCAGCGCACGAACATCACCATGTTCCCTGCCAGAATCATCACCAGCCCGACGATAGCATTGCTATGCCACTGATAGCCTTCATACAGCGTCGAAAGCGTCAGCGCCACCAGTGGAAACAGCAGGGTGCTGTAAGCCGCCTGGCTGGCACCGATGCGCCCCACCAGCGTGAAGTAGGCACCGAAGCCCAGCACCGAGCCAAACAAAGCCAGATAGCTCATTGCGCCCAGCCACTGCAGATTGAGTGCCGGTGCCAGCGCGTCGCCATTCACCAGCGCCAGCACGGCCATGATCAGCGCACCGTATAGCATGGCGTAGCTGTTGGTGGTCAGCACGTCGCGCTGACGACGCTGATGGCGGGTAGAAATCATATTGCCGAAGGAGAAACCGAGCGTGCCCAGCGCGCTCAGCCCCACGCCCCACAGCAGCTGCGGCGCAACCTGGGCTGACTGAATATCCTGCCAGAATAGCGCAACAATCCCGCCGAGGCCCAGCGCGGCGGCGGGCAGCAGGCGGAAAGGCGGGCGCTGGCAGAAAAAGATCCAGCTGTTGAGCGCGTTATACAGCACCGCCATCGAAAAAATCACCGACTCCAGTCCGGTGCTGATCATCGCTGCCGCATGGTAAAAGCAGACAAAATTAAAACCGAATACGCAGCCGCCCTGTAACAGACAAAACAGGTGGTCACGCGCATCCAGCGTACGCAGACGTTTCAGCAGCCGGAGAAGCACCAGCATGGTCAACGAGGCGAACAGGAAGCGCCAGAACACCGCCACCAGTACCGGCGTATCGGCGGCCTGCTGCTGCAGAAAAATCGCAATCCAGGTGGTGCCCCAAATCAGCACCACCGCGAGGTATAACATCAGGTTCATCAGAAACTCTCCGGCGGAATCAGGCTCGCAGTGTGCCTGAGCGACAGGAGCGCGGCTTGCATGACTTTGCGCAGCACTTGCAAATTCTTGCGCTTTTTCCCGCCTGGTCCGGCATTGGCCTGTTTTCTGTCCGGTCAGTTGCGTAAACTACAGGACATCAACCCAGAGAGCGATGTCAGACCATGCCGGAATATCAGACGTTTACTATGCTTCAGCGTCACAAAGCGCAGCTGCGCGATAGCGTGCAGCTGAGCGGCGGCATTCGGCTGGCGGCATGGTTCAACAGTGGCGATCGCGTGACCAACCTCAGCGATCACCATACGCTTAGCCTGTACGTTGCCGATGGTTACGACACCTGGCACAAAACACCGCACGGCTGGCGCAACGGCGGCGCGCCGGATCGCTTTTGCCTGATGCCGTCTGGCACCGAGTCGACCTGGGATCTGCGCGCGGATTTATCCTTCGTGCACCTTTATTGCACCGATGCGCATTTGCGTCACCTCGGTGAGCAGGTGTGGGATCGCAGCCCGGCGCAGCTTAACCTGCATGAGAAGATTTTTGCCGACGATGATCGCATCACCCAGCTGTATCGCCATTTTCTACTGAGCGCCGACTGGCAGCAGCCGGCTAACCAGCTGATGCTGAGCAGCGCCTCAACACTGCTGATGACCCATCTGCTGCAGCGCTACAGTCAGGTACAGTGGCAGCTGCCGCAGGTGCGCGGCGGACTGGCACCGGTGGTATTGCGCCGCGTGCTGGCGCTGATCGATACGCAGCTGGATCAGCCGTTAACGCTGGCCCAACTGGCGGCAGAGGCGGCGCTCAGCGAATACCATTTTGCACGTATGTTCCGCAGCAGCACCGGCGAAGCGCCGCACCAGTATGTGATGCGCCGCCGTATGGAAGCCGCGCAGCAACTGCTGCAATTCAGCGCGCTGTCGCTCACCGAGATTGCCCTGCGCTGCGGTTTCCACTCCTCCAGCCATTTCAGCAACCGCTTCCGCCAGCTGCACGGCATGGCACCCTCGGCATGGCGTCAGCGCTGACGGGGCAGTTGGAATGAAGTTTGTGAGGAATAGATTACTGAATTAGCAGCGGCGCGATTGATCGCATACGTCATTATGTCGTGAACCACGCTATCCTGATTGATTCCCTCTGGTCGCTCCCGAACGTTATTTATACGAAATTTCCCGCATGGGTGATGATTTATACGATTACGTTGAACGGATGTAGCACGGGGCTTAAGTGCGCTCTGTTTTACCTGAAATATTTACTTCATTTCATTACCCTCCTGTATGAGATTCCGCACTGCTGCTATCCGCAATTTTTATCTTTTTATGTCATTTCTTTCTTGATGGTGTGATTGTTTTTGGCGGATTTTTTATTTTGACCTGAATCAACAAATTCACGCTTTGTTAATATTAATCCACAACTTTATTTTTATTGGCATTAATGTGCGGTCTTTAATGTCTTTGCCAGTTTTTTTAGCTGGTTTCAGGTGACAATGATCTGCCTTTTTTAGTGTTAATGGCCTGTGTTCGTCACTTTTATAGCTTAAAGATCTGGCTATTTGCTTTTTTGTCGATCATTGCTCTGTTGTTACCTCTAAAGTAGTATGGCGCGAAAAATGTGCGCTGAGATAAACAGAGGGATGATGAAATGGCAGATAGTTTCCAGAATGAAGTGCCAAAGGCACGTATTAACTTAAAACTTGACCTGCATACCGGGGGCGCAAGCAAGAAAACCGAGCTTCCGCTGAAATTACTGGTGGCGGGCGACTTCAGTCATGGTCAGGCGTCCGCACCATTATCAGAGCGAACCAAAGTTAATCTGAATAAAAATAATTTTGACGCAGTGCTTTCCGAATATTCGCCCAAAGTCACGGTTGCCGTTAAAAATACGCTGGCCGATGACGGCAGCGAAGACAGCATCAGTCTGACTTTCCAGAGCATGAAAGATTTCTCTCCGGAACAGGTCTCCCGGCAAATACCTCAGCTGAAGGCCATGCTTTCCATGCGTAATTTACTGCGTGATTTAAAAGCCAACCTGCTGGATAACCAGGCCTTCCGAAAAGAGCTGGAAAAAATTCTGCTGGACCCGGCGTTAAGTGCAGAGCTGCGCGCTGAGCTCTCAACCCTGGCACCAAAACAGCCATAACCATCACGATGATTTAACGGATTAATAAGGAAGATGCTGATGTCTGTAAATAATGAGAATGCGACGGGTGGCGAGAGCGTGGTGCTGGAACGTCCGGCAGCCGGTGGGGTTTATGCCACCCTGTTTGAAAAGATCAATCTCAACCCGGTTTCTGAGCTGAGCGCGCTGGATATCTGGCAGGATGCGCAGGCGATGTCGGATGCAACGGCGGATGAGCGTTTAACCGCCGGCATGCAGGTATTTCTGGAGTGCCTGAAAAAATCAGGCGCAAAAGTTGAAAAACTCGACAAAAACCTGATTGACCATCATATCGCCGCGCTGGATCACCAGATCAGTCGTCAGCTGGATGCGGTCATGCATAGCGAAGAGTTCCAGGCAGTGGAGAGCCTGTGGCGCGGCGTGAAATCGCTGGTTGATAAAACCGATTTCCGCCAGAACGTGAAAGTCGAACTGCTGGATATGTCTAAAGAAGACCTGCGTCAGGACTTCGAAGACAGCCCGGAAATTATCCAGAGCGGCCTGTATAAACACACCTACATTGATGAGTATGACACACCAGGCGGCGAGCCGATTGCGGCGCTGATTTCCGCTTATGAGTTTGATGCGTCTGCGCAGGATGTTGCCCTGCTGCGCAATATTTCAAAAGTGTCTGCTGCGGCGCATATGCCGTTTATCGGCTCTGCCGGCCCGCAATTCTTCCTCAAGGATTCAATGGAAGACGTGGCGGCCATCAAAGATATCGGTAACTATTTTGACCGCGCTGAATACATCAAGTGGAAATCCTTCCGCGAGACGGACGATTCGCGCTACATCGGTCTGGTGATGCCGCGTGTGCTGGGTCGCCTGCCGTATGGCCCGGACACCGTACCGGTGCGCAGCTTCAACTACGTTGAAGAAGTCAAAGGCCCGGATCACGACAAATACCTGTGGACCAACGCCTCGTTTGCCTTCGCATCCAACATGGTGCGCAGCTTCATTAACAATGGCTGGTGCGTGCAAATCCGTGGTCCACAGGCCGGTGGTGCGGTGCAGGATCTGCCGATTCATCTGTACGATCTGGGCACCGGTAATCAGGTGAAGATCCCGAGTGAGGTAATGATCCCGGAAACCCGCGAATTTGAGTTCGCCAATCTCGGTTTCATTCCGCTGTCCTACTACAAAAACCGCGACTACAGCTGCTTCTTCTCGGCCAACTCCACCCAGAAACCTGCGCTGTATGACACTGCGGATGCCACCGCCAACAGCCGCATTAACGCCCGTCTGCCGTATATCTTCCTGCTGTCGCGTATCGCGCATTATCTGAAGCTGATTCAGCGTGAAAACATCGGCACCACCAAGGATCGGCGTCTGCTGGAACTGGAGTTAAACACCTGGGTGCGCAGTCTGGTGACCGAAATGACCGATCCGGGCGATGAGCTGCAGGCTTCTCACCCGCTGCGCGACGCGAAGGTGGTAGTGGAAGATATCGACGACAACCCGGGCTTCTTCCGCGTCAGGCTGTACGCCATCCCACACTTCCAGGTAGAGGGCATGGACGTCAACCTGTCACTGGTTTCCCAGATGCCGAAGGCGAAATCGTAAGCGAAGGCAGGAAGCCAATGAAAACGGAACAACCGTTATGGGGCAGGGGCGTTATGGTCTCTCCCCAGCACTTCCAGCAACAGGTCGCCTATGCGGCCTGGTCTGCGGAATGCATCGCCCGGCTGGGCCTCTGCCATCCCTGGGGGATGATTACTGCCACCTTCGAACCTGATGCACTGAAGCTGGGCCGCCTGCAGGCCCGTCATCTGCACATCCGTTTTCCTGATGGCACGCTTATCGACACCGAGAACGCCGATGACCTGCCGCCGGTGCTGATGCTTGAGGGCGAATCACAGGACGTGGTGGTGGTTCTGGCACTTCCGCTGCTGCGGGCAAATGGCGGCAACTGTCTTAAACCCGATGAGGTGGCCGAGCGCCCTGTGCGTTATCGCCAGCGCTGGCGGGATGTCCGCAACACCTTTGGCGACGATACCCGGCAGATTGCAGTGATGCAGCCAGAGCTGACGCTGCGTTTTGCCCATCAGAACAACAGTGATTATCTGACCTGTCCGGTCGCCCGTCTGCAGCAGGATTCCCAGGGCAGCTGGGCACTCGATGAAACCTGGCTTCCGCCACTGCTGGCTCTGCAGGGCAGCCGCTGGCTGGTAACCCAGCTGGAACAATTGATGACGCAACTGCGTGCCCGTCTGAGTCGACTGATGTCCATGCGGCGTGAAAGTAACGAGCGCATGGCCGACTTTGCCGTGGCTGATGTGTCGTTGTTCTGGCTGCTCAATGCCCTGAACAGCGCAGAACCGGTGCTCGGCCAGTTTCAGCGTAACCTGCAAAGCCCACCGGAGCGTTTGTACCCGGAACTGGCGCGGCTTGCGGGCAGCCTGCTGACTTTCTCGCTGGAACATCAGGTGAGTGCTATTCCGGTCTGGCAGCATGAACAGCTGAATAGCGTCTTCCCGCCGCTGTTCGACTTACTGGGCGATCTGCTGGAAGCCAGCCTGCCGTCGCGGGTGGTGGCGATTGAGCTTGAGCACGATGCCCGGCTACACGTCTGGCAGGCCCGTCTGCATGACTCCCGTCTGCGCGAAGGGGCGGATTACTACCTTTCCGTGCGTTCACCGATGCCGGTGGCACAACTGCAGGAGCAGTTCCCGCGCCAGTGCAAGATCGGCAGTCCCGATCATGTCAGGAGTATCGTCAATTCCTCACGGGTGGGCGTGCCACTGACGCCACTGCGCCATGTGCCGGCAGCCATTCCGCTGCGTCTGGAAAACCAGTATTTCAGCCTTGATGTCTCGCATCCCCTGGCCAGTGAAATGCTTCAGAGCGGCACCTGTATGTTTTACGTTCCGGGCATGCTCGGCGAGCCTGAACTTGAACTTTTTGCGGTACTGAGAACATGAGTGAGCCTAAACGCAGTACTGCTGCGCCCATTGATATTGATGCTCTGCTGCAGGATACCTGGCTGCAGGTCATCAGCCTGCGTCACGGTCCGACGTTTCAGGATGGAGAAGGGCGCACGTTGTGGGAGCGTTGCATTGCCGATGTTGAACGTGTGCAGCGTGAGCTGAAAGCGAGCGAACTCGATGAAGTCAGCTGTCAGCATATTCTCACCGCACAGTGTGCGCTGCTTGATGAGGCGGTCAAAGGTCGTGGTGTGGAGGATGACGCCTGCGTGCAGTGGTATGACATTCCCCTGCAGGGGCACTTCCTCGGCACCATGGATGCCGGTGATACGCTGTGCGATCGCATGCGTGATGTGCTGCGTGAACCAGCGCCTGACCAGGCTGTCATGACCTGCTTTCAGCGGGTCATGATGCTGGGGTTCCTCGGCAGTTTCCGCTCTCTGAACGATCCGGAGCGCCAGAAGCTTATCAACGCGCTCAGTGAACATGTCACGCCGTTCAGCTATCCACCAACCCATCCGGTTCTGGCGGAAAGCCGTACCGGACGAGAAATGGGCGGCTGGCTGGCGTCATGGCCCGTGCGTATTGGCCTGAGCGTGGTGCTGGTGGCTGCGCTGTGGTGGGGACTGAGCCACTGGCTGGATCAGATGCTGGTGACGCTGATGAGCGATGTCCGCCAGTCTCCACTGATTGCCCTGATGAATACCATTGCCTGGCAGGGGCAGACCGGCCAGCACAGCGAAAGTCTTTCGGATTCCATTATCAAATCGGCTAAAGATCTCGTAAGTGGACAGGACAAGCCAGCGATTGACCAGTCTGCATCAGGGCCGCAGGGCCCGCTGGATGACACCTTTGGCCCGCTGCTTCAGCTTTTAGGTAAAAACAAAGGCAGCAACGTTATGTCTGCGGACACGTCACTGAGTCTGCAGACATATCTGACCCGCATCACCCGCGTGCGTCTGCGCCTGCAGCAGGTGGCCAGCGCCTCTGATCCGCAGGCGATGATGCAGACTCTGGCGCAGACCGTGTTCCAGGGCAAAAGTGTGGATCTGACCGACACCCAGCAGTACGGCAGTCTGATTTCGGCAAGCCTGGGCGAAGAGTGGAGTGGTTTTGGCAGCACGATGTTTGTCCAGCCTCTGACTCAGGCCTGGGAGACCGTGCTTCAGCCGTCGGCGGCGAGCCTGAATGATAAATGGAGCCGCTCGGTTGTCGCTAACTGGCAAACTGCCTTTGACGGACGTTTCCCGTTTGCCGCCAGCAAAAGTGATGCCTCTTTACCCATGCTGGCTGAATTTGTGCGCAAGGACAGTGGGCGTATCGAGCGCTTCCTGACCACAGAGCTCAACGGGGTGCTGCACAAAGAGGGCAGCCAGTGGGTGCCGGATAAGGTCAACAGCCAGGGGCTGAGCTTCAACCCGGCCTTGCTGCGGGCGATTAATCAGCTGAGCCAACTGTCAGACATTCTGTTCACCGATGGCAGCCAGGGCATCAGCTTTGAGCTGCAGGCGCGTCCTGTACCGCAGGTAGTGGAGACCCAGTTGATTATTGATGGACAAAAGCTGCACTACTTCAACCAGATGGCCGACTGGCAGAGCTTCCGCTGGCCGGGTGACACTTACAAGCCGGGGACGATGCTGACCTGGACCTCGGTCAACGCTGGTGCGCGTTTGTTCGGGGATTACAGCGGGACCTGGGGCTTTATTCGCTGGCTGGACCAGGGCAAACGCCAGCAGCTTGACCGCAGCCAGTGGATGATGAGCTTTACTGCCCCGGACGGTCGCACTTTGCAGTGGGTGCTGCGCTCACAACTCGGGAAAGGTCCGCTGGCGTTGCTGGATCTGCGCGGTTTCACGCTGCCGGATCAGATATTCAGTGTCGACAGCGCGGCCACCGCGCAGGCGCTGATGGCTAACACCGCAAACAGTGACATGGAGGAGGTCGAAGAATGAGCACACTGCAGAATCTGGTTACCGCCTGTCAGGCTGACGAAACTCAGCTGCGGCGGCAGGCGCAGGTACGCACGGAAAACTGGCAGCCCTGGCTTGCGCCGGTAAGTAGCGCCAGTCCGACCGGTGAGGACCCGGGCTATGATGATGATTTTCAGCGTATCCGCGAAGAGGTCAATAAGCTCTCCGGCATTGATACCGGGTTGATTTGTACGCTTGCCGAAAAACTGCTGACCACTGCGGCCAAAGATATCCGGGTTGCAACTTATTACTGCTGGGCGCGCCTGCACCAGGACGGCGAAGCCGGTTTTGCCGAAGGACTTGAGCTGCTGGCGGGATTGCTACAGCGCTATGGCACGCAGCTTCATCCTCAGCGCGAGCGGAGCCGTAAATCGGCGCTGGAGTGGCTCGCAGGCTCCCGTGTTCTGGACAGCCTGTCACTCTGGCCGGAAGTGGTTCGCGACGATGCACTACGCACTGCCGGTGCGTTGCTGCTGCTGCGCGACAGTTTGGACACAGAGCCGGAAGCGTCGCGGCCAGAGCTGAATGCCCTGTACAGCGCGCTGGAATCCCGCCTGATAAAGGCCGGAGGTGTGGATGCCGTGGTACCGCAGAACGCAGGTGATAAGGCTCCGTCACAGCTCTCCACGCCTGTGACGGAGCCAGATGCGCCAGTGCTGAGCCGCATCACCTCCGGTCAGGATTTGCTGGCCCAGGCCCGCACCCTGACCGGATATCTGCGTGAGCAACCCGATGGCTGGCTTGCCGCACACCGGCTGATGAAAAGTCTGCGTCATGACACGTTGCATAGCATTCCTGCCCCGGATGCACAAGGCAAAACCCGTATAGATCCGCCTCGCGCAGACCAGCGTGCCATGCTCAAACGTCTGTATCTGCAGCAGAGCTGGTGCGAAATACTGGAGCAGGCAGACAGCGCCTTTTCGCGTGGCGCTAATCACCTCTGGCTGGATTTGCAGTGGTATATCCACCAGGCGCTGATGAAATCGGGGCAGGAGGTGCTTGCCGGGATCATCGCCGCCGACCTGAAAGGATTGCTGCGTCGCCTTACCGGGCTTGAAACCCTGGCCTTTAATGACGGTACGCCGTTTGCCGATGAAGTGACGCTGAACTGGATAAACCAGAGCGTACTGGACGACATCTCCGGCTGGCGGGATGAGCCGGTCAGCGCCGCCGGTGAAACAGATAACGATATCCTGGCTCTCGAGCCGGAAGCGCTGGAGAAAGCGGACACCGACGGTCTGGATGCCACACTCCACTGGCTACAGACACGCCCGGGCACCGACTCGACAAAAGACAGATGGCTGCTGCGTCTGCTGATGGCCCGCGTGGCCGAGCAGAAGGGCAAAAATGAACTGGCACTGCATCTGCTGGGAGAGCTCGACAGTGCCGCCCAGTCCATCACCCTCATACAGTGGACACCGGCACTGCTGTTTGAAGTGAAATCCCGACGGCTCAGACTGCTTCGCATGAAAGCCACACGCAGTGAAACCGATAAATCACGGTTACAGCCAGAGATGGACCAGCTTCTGGCGGGTCTGATTGCGCTCGATCCGGCCAGCAGCGCGGTGCTTTGCGGCTAAAACGCCAGGCATACCTTTCAAACACACATATTCAGGTTTTTATGGATGATTTAACCCTGCGTTACTACGACGCTGAAATGCGCTACCTGCTGGAAGCCGGTGAAGAGTTTGCCCGTGCTCACCCCGAGCAGGCGGCAATGCTCAATCTCGATAAAGCGGGGGCGCGCGATCCGTACGTGGAGCGATTGTTCGAGGGCTTTGCCTTCCTGATGGGCCGGCTGCGCGAGAAGCTCGATGACGACTTGCCCGAATTAACCGAAGGGCTGGTCAGTCTGCTGTGGCCACATTACCTGCGCACCATTCCGTCCATGTCGGTGGTCGAGTTCACCCCTGACTGGCGCGAGATGAAAGAGCCGATGCGCATCGTCAAAGGTTTTGAGGTGAACTCGCGGCCGATCGGCGAGAAGGGCACGCGCTGCCGGTATACCACCACCAAAGAGATGACGCTTCAGCCGTTGTCGCTGGAACATGCCCGTCTGTCGACTGACCCTGACGGGCGTTCGGTTATTACTTTGCGTTTTCACTGCAGTGACCTGGCTGACTGGACGCGCATCGACCTGAGCTGTATTCCGCTGTATTTCAACGCCGACGCGCCGCTGGCCTGTGCCATGCATGAAGCCTTCACCATGAATGTCGCCCGCCTGTGGCTGCGCCTGCCGGGTGACATGGACAGAAGACCGCTCGACGGGTATTTCACCGCGCTGGGCTTTGGCGATAACGACGACCTGTGGCCGAAGGGCAGCAGCAGTTTCAGCGGCTATCAGCTGTTGCTGGAGTATTTCACCTTCCGCGAGAAATTCATGTTCACGGGCCTGCGTGGGCTGGAGACCGTGGTCTTTCCGGCTGAGCTCCCCTGGTTTGAAATTGACGTGGTGCTGGCGGAGCGCTGGGAGCATGACTTCAGCTTTACCGAAAAGCATCTGCGCCTGAACTGTGTGCCGGTGATTAACCTGTTCCCGCTGGAATCTGACCCGCTGACGCTCAACTCTCTGCAGACCGAATACATGCTGCGCCCGATGCGCGTGCAGGATGGCCATACCGAGGTTTATGCGGTGGATTCGGTGATGTCATCCAGCCAGCATAGCTACGTTCCGTTTTCGAGCTTTCGCCACAAAGGCGGCATGATGCGCCATCAGGCCCCGGAATATTACTACCACACGCGCGTACGTCGCGGTCCGTCCGGACTGCATAATACCTGGCTTATCCTTGGCGGTGAAGCGTTTGATAACCACACGGTGCCGGAAGACGAGAGCCTGTCGCTGACGCTCACTGGCACCAATGGCCAACTGCCACGACGTGCTCTGCAGAGCACGGTGCTTGATACGGTGATGAAAACCACCTCAGCCAGCATCGCCGTGCGTAACCTGTGTGCGCCGACACTACCCTGTTATCCACCGGCGCAGGACCGTTTCCACTGGCGCGTGCTGAGCCATCTCGGCAGCGGATTCCTGTCGATGATGGACAATGCCGACCTGCTACGCGGGACGCTGGCGCTGTACGAATGGACCGACAGTGAGATGAACCGCCGTCGGCTGGAAGCCATCATTGACGTGAAGCACCGCGAAACCGAGCGTTTCGAACAGGGCTATCTGGTACGTGGTGTGCAGATTGAGGTGACGCTGGACAGTCACGGCTTTGCCGGGCGCGGCGACATCTGTCTGTTCGGCGAGATGCTGAGCCGCTTCTTTGCGCTGTATACCGATATCTATCTGTTCAACCGCCTGATTATCATCCTGCAACCGACTGGAGAGCGCCTGGAATGGGAAGAGAAGCACAACCGCCGCATTCCCGGCTGACCCCGCGGCTGGAAGCCGACCTTCACCGTATCAACTTTTACCGCTTATGCCAGCTGCTGGAGAAGCGTAATCCTGGCAGGCCGCTGATGGGCTCGACCAGCCACCCGACGGATGACCCGGTGCGGTTTGCGCCACATCCGGGGATGGGATTTCCGGCCAGCGAAATAAAGACTGTCGAATATGACGAGGAGGATGATAGCAAGCCACCGCTCATCCGCACGACCTTTATGGGGATGTACGGAGTTGATTCTCCCTTGCCGACCGCCTATCTCGACGACATCACTCAGCGTCGCGAAGGTCACGAAGCGCTGCAGGGTTTTCTGGATATCTTCAGCCACCGTATCCTGACGCAGTTTTACCGTATCTGGCGTAAATACTCCTACCCGGCCACCTTTGAGCCCGGCGGTACTGACACTATCTCGCAGTCACTGCTGGGTCTGGTGGGACTGGGGATACCGGGCACCGCAGGGCACATCGCCACCCCGGTATCCCGATTTCTGGCGCTGCTGGGTGTGCTGCAGCAGCCAGGTAAAACCCAGGAGGGAATACAGGCCCTGGTGAGCCTGCTGGCACCCGACACGACGGTGCAGGTGAGCCCGTATTGCCTGCGACCAGTGGCAGTCAGCCAGCCGCTGGGCTTTTACGGCGATGACGATTTTCTGCTGAATGGCAACACACCGCTGGGTGAAGAGGCGATGGATGCCAACAGCCAGCTGTTGATTGCTCTGTCCACCGATAACGAGCAGGAATCACAGGGCTGGAAACCGGACGGCCTGCTGTATCAGGACTTTCTGGTGATGCTGCGGGTGTATCTCGGCTGGCGCTTTAAAGCAAAAATCACCCTGACCACCCGAACCCGCCTGCTGGTTGCGCCGCCGCTCGGCGAAGGCCCATTCTGGCTGGGGATGAATGGCGTACTGGGCGCGCAAGATGAAGATCTCCCGGAGGATATTCCGCAGACCTTTACCACGGAACTGGGTTATTACGCCGGGCTGGAGCCTGCATCATCACAACAAGGAAACCGACGTGTTACGTACAAGTTTGATTAAATCCGCATGCTGGCTACCTGCGCTACTGGCGTTCAGCCTGACGGGGTGTGGGGTGACGCAGGGTATCACCGATGGCACCAAATCGGCATTTAACGCCGTGTTTTACAAAAAGATTAAGGTGCTGCACCTGGATTTCACCGCCCGTGAGGCGCTGAACACCGATTCCCGTGAAAGTAATTCGCTGTCTGAGCCGGTGGTTATTCGGGTCTGGCAGCTGAAAGACCGTAAAACCTTCGACAAAACGGTCTATCAGCAGCTACTCCGGGATGGCGACACGATCCTGAAAGCCGATCTGCTGGCGACCCGGGATGTGGTGGTAAAACCTGGCGGTGACGCGAACCTCGATATGCCAATGGAAGAAGATGCGCAGTTTGTCGCCGTGGCAGGACTGTTCCGCCATCCGGATAGGGTCAACAACACCTGGAAGCTGGTGATAGGGCGTGAAGACCTTGACCCGGATAAGCCGCGCATTCTGGAAGCCGGTAACAATCATCTGACACTGCAACCGCTCAAGGACGACTGATGCCCCAGGGACATAACACACCTTCGCTGTATGAAATGCTCACCGGCAACTTCACCGGCGGCCTCGACCTGCATCAGGTCAGCGAACAAAATCAGGTGATTTTGTCCGTGCTCGATAACATGCAGCGCATCCTCAACTGCCGCGCCGGCACGCTGGCACATCTGCCGGACTATGGTCTGCCCGATATGACCAAAATCCTGCAGGGCATGCCGGGTACTGCCCATGAGCTGATTGGCACCCTGTCTGCTGTTCTGCTCAGGTATGAGCCGCGCCTGAAAAGCATCAGAGTGGTGCTGCTGGAGCAGGCGCAGCCCGGCGAACTGCGCTACGCGATTGATGCGGAACTGAAGGGACTCGGTCTGGTGCGGTACGGCACTGAATTTATGCCCGAGGGGCGCGTTCTGTTGCGGCATCTCAGGCAGCAGCAATATCTTGATGGTAAAGCGCAAATCTAAGCGGCATTATTACGAACGAGGCTGAATAATAAAATAACACATGGATTTGAATATGAAAAAATTGATACCGCTGTTGGTTTTTAGCTTATTAGTGACTCTGCAGGCAGAGGCGGCCAGAGGCAGAAAACCCTGTTCTGGTGCAAAGGGTGGTATTGCACACTGTACCTCAGATGGACGTTTTGTCTGTAATGACGGAAGCCTGAGCCAGTCGAAGAAAATTTGCTCCAGGTATGATTCGTCAGAAAGCACGCAGCAGGCAAAATCACCGCTTAACAGCGGAAAAACGCAGACCAAAAAGATCGCCACATCAAAGAAACAGCCACAGCCAGTGGCTCAGGATCAGAACGATTTGCTACCACGAAAACCAACCTGCGCCCCGCTTTATATGGCCAGCAAACCCGGCTATACGAATTTACCTATTTGCACCGGTAATCAATATTAATTAAGGCGGGAAGGGGGGCGGTAAAGAAATATTTGCATCGTTCATCGCTCAGAACAGGCAGAAAACCAAACTGCATAAGTAATTATCCTCCCACGCTGTACATACCTCACAGGGACAATAAGTCATGAATGACATGCCTGCCCGTCGGATTAAAACCGGCAGCGACCCGCGTAAGCTGCCGGATTATGCTGCTCTGCGTGAAGAGCTGAGCAAACTGACCCATCCGGCACGGCCAGATATAGACTGGCTTTATGTTGAACAACGCTGCCTTTCTCTGTTCGAACAAAATGGAGTGGAGTTGCAGACCGCGGCCTGGTACACGCTTGCCCGCCTGCAGCTGGCCGGCCTGGTCGGGTTGAATGAAGGTCTGGCGCTACTGGAAGCGCTAGTGAGCCACCAGTGGGGGGCGCTGTGGCCGCAACCGATCCACGCGCGCATGGACATTCTCACCAGCCTGAGCCAGCGCGTGCAGCAGCAGATGCGCACCCTTTCCCTGAATTATGACGATCTGAGTCAGCTTTATCGTGCTGAACAACTGCTTACCCGCCTGGGGACCGTATTACAGCGGCTGGAGCTTAAACATCTTAGCCAGCTTGATACGTTGCGTGCTCTGATGCATAACAGTGCCGCCAGGCTGGAAAGCCGTGACGATACGACCAGCGACATCTTGCCCGGTACCACGCTAGATAACGGGGCGATATCCGCACACCCGCATGAAACGAAAACTCCGCATAGCGCCAGATGGGTTTATGTCGCGCAGCAGCAACATCAGCCGAAGATAAAGGTGCAGACAGCGGCGCTGGCCCGTCGTAATAAGTGGCAATTTTTCAGTGCCGGGATGTTTACCATGCTGCTAATCAGCATGGCCGCGGTGGGTGGCTGGCAATATCTTCACCGGCCCGATCCACTGCAGGCTCAGCTGGTGGCATCGCTGGCTCCTGTGCCCGCCACACTCACGTCACAGCAGCGGGATGTGCTGCGGCAGCGGACGTCCTTACCACCAGCTTTGCTTGCCGACACACAGCAGCAGTTATCTCGTCTGGAACAACTCGCGCCCGACTGGAATATTGCGTATGGCCAGCAGCTGGTGGAGCAGGCGCAGGTGCTGTGGCCGGAACAGGCGGGTTCGTTATCAGCTCGGTGGCAGCATCAGCTTGAGGCCAGCACGTTGCCATCGCAAAACCTTGCGGCCTGGCATCAGGGAATGATGAAGCTGGCACAATTAAGCGAGCGGCTGAATGGACTGGATGAGCAAAAAGGCAAATACATCACGGTGAGTGAGCTGAAGTCCTCGGTATTTGGCATGATGACCCGTTTTCAGCAGGCTGAGCCCATTGAGGAACAATTGCGGCAAGTCCACTCGCTACCAGCCAGTGCCCCCCAGCGGCAACAGCTTATCCGCCAGCTCGAACAACACCTGCGATCGCAGATTTACACCTTGTGGCAGATGAAAAACAGCATTGGGGTGGCAGAGGGAGAGGACCAATAAACGAAGCGGTAAACCAAAGCAGAAGAGCTGTTACTGGTGTCCCCTGCAGGAATCGAACCTGCAACTAGCCCTTAGGAGGGGCTCGTTATATCCATTTAACTAAGGAGACGTGCGGCGCGCAGTATAGCGCACCGTGCAGGGGATTTTAACCGTAGGCCGCCTGTTTGCTCAAAGTGTCAGCAATCAGGCGGTGGCGATCACGCATTTTCCTGATTTTTCTGCTTTTCCTGCCTCTCTTTACGCTTCTGTTCGGCTCGCGCTTTGGCTTTGGCCGCTTCGCTCATGTCGTTACGGATCTGCGCGTGACTGATCAGGGCAAAAATCAGCGTACCGCCGGTGATGTTGCCCAGCAGGGTGGGCAGTGCAAACGGCCACAAAAACTCCTGCCACGGCAGCGTGCCGGCAAACACCAGATACAGCACTTCAACCGATCCGACCACAATGTGCGCCAGATCGCCCAGCGCCACCAGCCAGGTCATCATCACAATCACCACAATTTTGGCGCCGCCAGCATAAGGAAACATCCACACCATGGTGGCGATGATCCACCCCGAAATCACCGCGTTGGCAAACATTTCGCCCGGCGTGTGCTCCATCACTTTTTCGCTGATGGCGGTGAAGGCCTGGCGCGTAGCGTCATCGAAAATCGGCATATGATTAAACGCCAGCGCGCCCAGCGCGGTACCAATCAAATTGCCGATCAGCACCACGCTCCACAGCCGCAGCAGTAGCATAAAATTGCCGCCGGTGGGTTTATGCATCACCGGCAGCACGGCGGTGACGGTATTCTCAGTAAACAGCTGCTGGCGCGCCATAATCACGATGACAAAACCAAAGGTGTAGCCGAGATTCTCCAGCAGATAAGCGCCGGGCACGCCAGCAAGGTGCACCTGGAAAATGCCTTTCGCCATCAGCGAGGCACCCATCGATAAGCCGGCGGCAATCGCTGACCACAGCAGCGCCATACCGTCGCGTTCCAGCTCCTTTTCACCGTCCTGTCGAATCTCTTCATGGATCGCCGCAGCCCGCGAGGGCAGGGCGTCTTCGTCCACTTCGATATCCGTTCCCTGTTCTTTTTCTTCACTGTCCACGTCATTGTCATGCGTGTTATTTGATGGCGATGGCTTCATTTTTTCTCCCGGTGATAATGCCAGTGCGTAATAAGCGTAGACGCTTTTAGCAAGGTCGAAATGTTACAAAGATTCAAATTAAGAGTAACAAGAGATTAGCAAAGGTGGTTTTTTGAGCGCTTTCTTGATCTGATGCGCATGAATACCCCATTTGGGGGAAGGGGGAGCTTGCGCACAGACTTCGGCCCCTGGTTTGAGTGTGGTATTATTCCCGCCTCATTTATTGCTATGAATCTCCCTTCTATGCTCGAAGTGATTAATCTCGCCTGCGTTCGCGATGAGCGAACCCTGTTCCACGGACTGAGTTTTCAGGTGCAGGCGGGCGATGTGGTGCAAATCGAAGGGCCCAACGGCGCAGGCAAAACTTCACTGTTGCGACTGCTGGCCGGGTTAAGCCGGCCAGAGCAGGGCGAAGTACGCTGGCAACAGCAGTCGATTCGCCGGCAGCGCGAAATATGGCAGCAAAACCTGCTGTATCTCGGCCATCATCCGGGCGTGAAATCGGTGCTGTCGCCGCGGGAGAATCTGCATTTCTGGCACGGCGATCGCAGCGAAGACACGCTTTATGACGCGCTGGAGCAGGTCAATCTGCTGGGCTATGAAGAGGTGCCGGTGGCTCAGCTTTCCGCCGGGCAGCAGCGGCGCGTGGCGCTGGCGCGACTGTGGCTCAGCCCGGCTCCGGTGTGGATTCTGGATGAGCCGCTGACCGCCATCGACAAACACGGCGTGGAAAAATTAATGGCGCGCTTCGCCGATCATGCCGATAACGGTGGCGTGGTGATTCTGACCACCCATCAGGATCTGCCGGACAGCCATGCGCGCGTGCGCAAAATTCGTCTTACATCGGAGTGGGCGTGATGCTTGGCCGGGTTATTCAGCGTGAGTTAAAGATTGCCTTTCGCAGCGGCGCGGAAGTGGTTAATCCGCTGTGGTTTTTTTTGATCGTGATTACGCTGTTCCCGTTAGGCATTGGCCCTGAGCCGCAGCAGCTGGCGCGCATCGCGCCTGGTGTCGCCTGGGTAGCCGCGCTGCTGGCATCGCTGCTGGCGCTGGAGCGGCTGTTTCGCGACGACTTTCTCGATGGATCGCTGGAGCAGCTGCTGTTGCTGCCGACGCCGCTGCCGATCACCGTGCTGGGCAAAGTGATTGCGCACTGGCTGATTACCGGGCTGCCGCTGATTTTACTCTCGCCGCTGGCGGCGCTGCTGCTGTCGCTGGATTTTGCTGGCTGGCGGGCAATGGCGCTGACGCTGCTAATCGGCACGCCAACCCTGAGTTTTCTCGGTGCGATTGGCACCGGCCTCACCGTCGGGCTGCGGCGCGGCGGCGTATTACTGAGTTTACTGGTGTTGCCGCTGTCGATACCGGTACTGATTTTTGCCAGCGCGGCGATTGATGCGGCCGGTCAGGGGTTACCGATCGGCGGTTATCTGGCGATTCTTGGCGCCATGCTGGCGGTCAGCGCCACGCTGTCGCCGTTTGCGACTGCTGCCGCGCTGCGCATCAGTCTGCATTAAGGCGGGCCTCCGGCAGAGAGGCCGCCATCCGAATTCTTGTTTAGTGTGAGCAATGTCAATGTGGAAATGGTTACACCAGTGGGCAAAGCCTGAGCGGCTTTACCAGCTATGCGGTCGCTTGATTCCCTGGTTCGCAGTCCTGGGCGTCGGCGCGCTGCTGCTCGGCTGGATTTGGGGATTCGGCTTTGCGCCGGCGGATTATCAGCAGGGCAACAGCTTCCGCATCATGTACATTCACGTGCCGGCGGCGATGTGGTCGATGGGCGTCTATGCCTCGATGGCCATCGCCGCCTTTATCGGTCTGGTGTGGCAGATGAAAATGGCCGATCTGGCGGCTGCGGCGATGGCGCCAGTTGGGGCGGTATTTACCTTTATCGCACTGGTGACCGGCTCGGCGTGGGGCAAGCCGATGTGGGGCACCTGGTGGATTTGGGACGCACGTCTGACTTCTGAACTGGTGCTGCTGTTCCTCTATATGGGCGTGATTGCGCTCTATCACTCTTTCGACGATCGCCGCACCGCCGGACGCGCGGCCGGCATCCTGATTCTGGTCGGCGTGGTTAACCTGCCGATTATTCACTTCTCCGTGCAGTGGTGGAACACGCTGCATCAGGGCTCGTCGGGCATTCTGCAACAGGCGATCGATCCCAGCATGCGCACGCCGCTGCGCTGGTCGATTCTTGGCTATCTGCTGGTGTTTGGTGCGCTCACCCTGATGCGTCTGCGCAACCTGATCCTGTTTACCGAGCGTCACCGCCCGTGGGCGATTGACGTGGCGCAGGGAGGACGCAAAGCATGACGCCTGCCTTCTCATCGTGGAGCGAGTTTTTCGCCATGGGCGGCTATGCCTTTTACGTCTGGCTGGCCGTGTGTTTTACGCTGATTCCGCTGATCGGTCTGGTGCTGCACACCGTGTTGTTCCGTCGCCGCCTGCTGGCAGAGATTCGCCAGCGTCAGTCCCGCGAGCGCCGCATCCGCGCGGCAAAAGCTAAACAAGCTGCCAGTGAAGCAGCAGGAGAGTCCGTGTGAATATCCGTCGTCGTAACCGCCTGTATGTGGTGGTGGCGGTGCTGGTGGGCTTAGGCCTTGCCACGTCGCTGGTGATGTACGCGCTGCGTTCCAACATCGACCTGTTCTACACCCCGAGTGAAATTCTGTACGGCAAAGGTGAGGATCACCAGAAGCCGGAGGCCGGACAGCGCCTGCGCGTCGGCGGCATGGTGATGCCCGGTAGCGTCAAACGCGATCCGAAAACGCTGGCGGTGTCGTTCAAACTGTATGATGCCAACGGCGTGGTCAGCGTCAGCTACGAAGGCATTCTGCCGGATCTGTTCCGCGAAGGGCAGGGCGTGGTGGCGCAGGGCGTGCTGGAGGACGGGAATCTGGTCAACGCCAAAGAGGTGCTGGCGAAGCACGATGAGAAGTACACGCCGCCGGAAATCCAGGACGCAATGAAGAAGAATCATAACGGACCGGCAGCGGCCTATCAGCAGGCGGGTACGCAATCATGATGCCGGAAATTGGCAGCTTTCTGCTGTGTCTGGCGCTGGGCTTAGCGCTGTTATTAAGTATTTATCCGCTGTGGGGCGCGGCGCGTCAGGATGGCCGGCTGATGGCGCTGGCGCGTCCGCTCACCTGGGGCATGTTCCTGTGCATCGCCGCCGCGTTCCTCGTGCTGGTGCACGCGTTTGTGGTCAACGATTTCACCGTCGGCTACGTTGCCACCAACTCCAATTCACTGCTGCCGGTGTATTACCGCATCGCCGCCACCTGGGGTGCGCATGAAGGATCGCTGCTGCTGTGGGTGCTGCTGCTCAGCACCTGGACATTAGCGGTGGCGATTTTCAGCCGCGGCATGCCGCAGGATGCGCTGGCGCGCGTACTGGCGGTGATGGGGATGATCAACCTCGGCTTCCTGTTGTTCATCATCCTCACCTCGAATCCGTTTACCCGCACGCTGCCGAACTTTCCGATTGATGGGCGCGACCTCAACCCGATGCTGCAGGATATCGGGCTGATCTTCCATCCGCCGCTGCTCTATATGGGCTATGTTGGCTTCTCGGTGGCGTTTGCCTTTGCCATCGCGTCGCTGATGGCGGGCCGGCTGGATACTGCATGGGCGCGCTGGTCACGTCCGTGGACCACCGCGGCATGGGTATTTCTGACTATTGGTATCGTGCTCGGTTCCGCGTGGGCCTATTACGAACTCGGCTGGGGCGGCTGGTGGTTCTGGGATCCGGTTGAAAACGCGTCCTTTATGCCGTGGCTGGCCGGTACTGCGCTGATGCACTCATTGGCGGTGACAGAAAAACGCGGCAGCTTTAAGTCGTGGACGGTGCTGCTGGCGATTACCGCGTTCTCATTGAGCCTGCTGGGCACCTTCCTGGTGCGTTCCGGCGTGCTGGTATCGGTGCACTCGTTCGCCTCGGATCCGGCGCGCGGGATGTTTATCCTCGCCTTCCTGGTGATTGTCATCGGCAGTTCGCTGCTGCTGTACGCTCTGAAAGGGGGCCAGGTGCGCAGCCGCGTGCAGAGCGAAGCCTGGTCGCGCGAATCCTTCCTGCTCGGCAACAACGTGCTGCTGATTGCCGCAATGCTGGTGGTACTGCTCGGTACGCTGCTGCCGCTGGTGCATAAACAGCTCGGGCTGGGCAGCATTTCGGTTGGCGAGCCGTTCTTCAATACCATGTTCACCTGGCTGATGGCACCGTTCGCGCTGATGCTCGGCATCGGGCCGCTGGTGCGCTGGCGCCGCGATGAGCCGCAAAAGCTGTGGAAGCGGCTCGGCGTGGGTCTGCTGGTGACGCTGATCCTGTCGATCGTGCTGCCGTGGCTGTTGCAGGATCGCATTGAAGCGATGACGGTGATTGGCCTGCTGATGGCCATCTGGGTGATTCTGCTGACGCTGATGGAGCTGCACGAACGCGCTACCCATCGGCATCGTTTTCTGGCGGGATTGCGCCATCTGTCGCGCAGCCACTGGGGCATGGTGCTGGGCCATCTTGGCGTGGCGGTGACGGTGGTGGGCATTGCCTTCAGCACCCAATACAGCGTTGAGCGTGACGTGCGCATGAAGGCCGGCGACAGCGTGGATATCCACAACTATCACTTTATTTTCCGCGACGTGCACAATCTGCAGGGCCCCAACTACAGCGGCGGCGTGGCGATTATCGATGTCACACGCAACGGTAAGCCAGAAGCGGTGCTGCATGCAGAGAAGCGCTTCTATACCGCAGCGCGCACCATGATGACGGAAGCGGCGATCAGCGGCGGCTTCACGCGCGATCTCTACGCGGCGCTGGGCGAAGAGCTGGA
Source organism: Pantoea sp. Ap-870 (assembly GCF_011752515.1). Classification (NCBI taxonomy): domain Bacteria; kingdom Pseudomonadati; phylum Pseudomonadota; class Gammaproteobacteria; order Enterobacterales; family Erwiniaceae; genus Pantoea; species Pantoea sp. Ap-870. The sequence continues at coordinate 287,771 of NZ_VWXG01000006.1, read as the reverse complement.
TGACGGTTCCTGGGCGGTGCGTATTTATTACAAACCCTTTGTGCGCTGGATCTGGTTCGGCGGCGTGTTTATGGCGGTGGGCGGCCTGCTGTGCCTGCTCGATCCGCGCTATCGCTCGCGCAAAAAAGCGCAGCGCGAGGAACTGGCATGAATAAAAAGATCCTGTTTATTCCTTTAGTCCTGTTTCTGCTGCTGGCGGCGGCGCTGCTGTGGCAGCTGACGCGCAACGCCAGCGGTGACGATCCTACGCGACTCGAATCGGCGCTGATCGGTAAACCGGTGCCGGTGTTTAAACTCGAAGCGCTGGATCAGCCGGGTAAAATCTATAACCAGCAGGTGCTGACCGATGGCAAACCGCTGCTGCTGAACGTCTGGGCCACCTGGTGCCCGACCTGCCGCGCCGAGCATCAATATCTCAACACGCTGGCGGAGCAGGGCATTCGCGTGGTTGGCCTCAATTACAAAGACGATCGCAGCAAAGCCGTCACCTGGCTTAACACGCTCGGCAATCCGTATGCGCTGAGCCTGTATGACGGCGACGGCATGCTCGGTCTGGATCTCGGCGTCTACGGCGCGCCGGAGACCTTCCTGATTGATGGCCACGGCATTATCCGCTACCGCCACGCCGGCGACATGAACGACCGGGTGTGGAATGAAGAGGTGAAGCCGCTGTGGCAGAAATACAGCAGGGAGGCCGGCGTATGAAACAGCTGCTTATGTTGCTCGCGGGTCTGCTGCTGAGCACCAGCCTGTGGGCCGCGATCGATACTTATCAGTTCGATTCGGTCCAGCAGGAGGAGCAGTATCGTGAGCTCACCGCATCGCTGCGCTGTCCGAAGTGCCAGAACAACAGTATTGCCGACTCCAACGCGATGATTGCCGCCGACATGCGGCTGAAAGTGTATGAGCTGATGAAGCAGGGCCAGAGCCGCCAGCAGATCATTGATTACATGGTGGCGCGTTATGGCAACTTCGTCACTTATGAACCGCCGGTGACGCCGTCGACGCTGATTCTGTGGGTCGGACCGGCACTGTTTGTGGTGCTCGGCGGGCTGATTATTATTCTGCGCAGCCGACGCGGCAACGCGCGCAGCGAGCTGGATGACGATGAACAACAGCGCCTTGCGGCGATTCTGAAGCGTGACGGGAAGCCGTAATGACTGGATTCTGGATTACCCTGATTATTTTACTGGCGGCGGCGACGGCGCTGTTTGTCGGTGCCGGCTGGCGGCAGCGTCAGGCCAGCAGCGGCGATCGCGATCGCCTGAACACCGATTTTTATCAGCAGCGCCTGCGCGAGCTGGAGCATGATGAAGCCGAGGGCGTGGTCAGTGAACGTCCGGAGATGGTGCGCGAACTGCAGCAAACGCTGCTGACCGACGTGCCGGGCGACGCGGCGGCACGCGCGCATCACAGCAGCCGCTGGGTACTGCTGCCGGGCGTGATCGTCCTGGTGCTGGTGTCGGTGGGCGTTTATCTGAAAACCGGTGGCCTCGCCCAGCTGGCGGGCTGGCAGAGCGTGCAGCAGGAGTACCCGGCGCTGCGCGCGCGGGTGATGGATCCCAATGCGCAGCCGCTGACCATGGAAGAGCTGGCGCGTCTGCAGCTCGGTCTGCGCACCTCGCTGCAAAACGATCCGCAAAACCTCAATGACTGGGCAATGCTGGGTCGCCTCGGCATGGTGCTGAACAACGCCACCGATGCCAGCCAGGCCTTTGAGCACGCTTTGCAGCTGGCGCCGGACAACCTTGAACTGCAGCAGGATTATGCCGAAGTACTGACGCGCTCCAGCGATCCGCAGGATAACCGCCAGGCCAATATGCTGCTGAAAGACCTGCTGAAGCGCGACCACAGCAACGTGCGCACCCTCAGTCTGCTGGCGTTCAATGCCTTTGAGCAGCAGCAGTATGGCGAAGCGATTGGCGCGTGGCAGGTGATGCTGAAGCTGCTGCCGGCCGGCGATCGACGTATTACCATGATAGAGCGCAGCATTGAACAAGCGAAAACCGACGCGGGACAGCAAAATAGCCAGCTGGCATTGACGGTGAGCTTAACGCCAGAGGCAGAAAAAATGTTACCGCCGGGCGGAGTGTTGTATATTTCTGTGTCTGACGGTGTTTCACCGGTGCCTGTGGCTGTAAAGCGTTTACCGCTCAGCCACTTCCCGCTATCGCTTACGCTGGATGACAGCAACGCCATGATGCCGGATCGCCTGCTTTCGGCGCAGCATCAGGTGCAGATCAGGGTGCGCATTTCGCGCGATGGTAGTGCTAATCCGCAGTCCGGCGACTGGTTTGGTTTAAGCGCGGTCACCCCCTGGGATGGTCACCAGCCGATGGCTGTTGAGGTCAATCAGCAGCAGCCCTGAAGCGATACACCTTTTATCTGCACAGGGAGAGAAGAATGAATAATCGCCTGACCGGCCTGGCGCTGGCCAGTTTACTGCTGGTGGGATGTGCCAGTTCCAAACCGGCCGACGAGACGACGCCTGCGCAGCGCAGCGATCCGCTCGAAGGGTTCAACCGCACGATGTTTAACTTCAACTACAACGTGCTGGATCCCTATGTGGTGCGTCCGGTGGCGGTTGCCTGGCGTGATTACGTGCCGGTGCCGGCCCGTACCGGGCTGAGCAACTTTCTCGGTAACCTTGATGAACCGGCCAGCATGGTGAACTCGATTCTGGTCGGCGAGCCGCGTCAGGCGGGCATTCACTTTACCCGTTTCTTCCTGAATACCGTGCTCGGCCTCGGCGGTTTCATCGACGTCGCAGGCAAAGCTAATCCCCAGCTGGCGCGTGAAGTGCCGCACCACTTTGGCAGCACGCTGGGCCGTTATGGCGTTGGCTACGGTCCGTACGTGGTGCTGCCAGGTTACGGCAGCTTTACCGTGCGTCAGGATGGCGGCGACTACGTCGATACGCTTTATCCGGTGCTGAGCTGGCTTACCTGGCCAATGTCGATCGGTAAATGGACGCTGGAAGGGGTGGAAACGCGCGCGCAGCTGCTTGATTCCGACGGCCTGCTCAGACAGCAGCAGGATCCGTACGCCTTTATCCGCAACGCCTATTTCCAGCGTAACGATTTCCTCGCCAGCGGCGGCAAGCTGAAGCCGGAGGAGAACCCGAACGCCAGCGCGATTCAGGACGATTTAAAAGATATCGACTCTCAATAAATGACAACGGCGACCAACAGGTCGCCGTTTTGTTTTCAGCTGGCGACCCGCATGGGCCGCTGCACTGATTATCAGAACTTGTAGTTAAAGTTAGCGCCGTACAGCCAGGCCTTACCTTCGGAATTAAAGGTATAAGGACCTTCTTTCACCGTCACGTGCTGACCGTGCATATAGGAAACCCCGACATCCACCGACGCGTCCGGCGTGAAGGCGTAAGACGCACCGGCGCTCAGCCACAGGCGATCCTGATCCGGAATCGAGATAGAGCGTTTATCCGCCGGCACCGGGCTGTCATCAAACGCGATACCGGTACGGAACGTCCAGTTGTCGTCGTAGTTGTAGGTGGTACCTAACGCGATGCGATATGCATCACGGTAGCCTTCATCTTTATAGAACAGCGTCTGGCCGTTGCTGCCGGTGGCTTTCAGCTCCTGGAACTGGCTCCAGCTGGTATAAGCGAGGCTGTAGTGCACCGCCCACTGTGGCGCCACTTTATGCCAGCCGGACACTTCCCACATTTCCGGCAGGTTCAGCGTCAGCGAACCCGGAATGGTGGCGCCGCTGGTGCCATACGGCAGACCCAGCGCAATCGCCTGCGGCGTGGCGTTAAAGGCGCGCGGGATATTGCTCTTATAGTCGCCGTCGAAGTCGATCTTCACTTTGGAACGATAGGTGAAGCCGAAGCGGTTGTTTTTATCCACTTCATACAGGATACCGGCGTTCCAGCCGTAGCCCCATTCGTCACCTTTCAGGTGCGCGACCTGGGTATCGGCCGGCAGACCGGCGCGGGCACCGGCTTCACCGGCGTAGCGCTCAATTTTCGCTTTGGCGTACACCGCGTCAAAGCCGACGCCGAAGCTGAAGTTATCATTTAACCGATAAGCGGTGCTGAGGTTGAAGTTGCCGGTCATCAGATCGGTTTTGCCACCAAAGCCGCCCGCGGTGTAACCGTTATTAAATTCGGTGGCCAGACCGTAGTTCGAGGTGGCCGAGGCGCCAATCCACCACTGATCGTTAATCGGATGCACATAATGGATGTTCGGGATCCACTGGTTAGGCGCAATATTGCTGGCGTTGAGGCTGTTGCCGGTCGGGCTGTTACCGCTGATATCCACTTCCGGGTCGATATAGACGGCACCGATGGAGAAAGAAGGGCGGTCCATCAGGGCCATCGTGGCTGGGTTACGGCTGGCAGAGGCGGCGGTATCACCCATGGCGCCTTCACCGGAATAGGCGCGGCCCAGGCCGATTGCTGAGAATTCGTTAAGTTGAAAGCCTGCGGCGTAGACGTGAGAAGAGACGAGCGCCACTGCAGCTGCCACAGCTGACTTTGCAAACAGGTTCTTATGGTTCATGACCACAACCTCATCTAAATTATTATTAAACGTAGTTACGTCGCGTAACAAAGGACGGCGGATTGTAGGGACTGACGATACAGACACATATCAGACCAGTGCGACGAGTATAGGTCCGACCTGTGTATTTGTTGCAATATTGTTTTTAAAATATTTCTGCTTTGATCGATAAAATCAGATCTGCTTAACAAAATCCTTGCGGTTCTGCTCCAGCATAGCGAGTCAAATTTGTTTTGGATCAAATTTTAGTATGATATTCGTCACTTAGCGGGCGGAAGATAGCCGCGACGTGGCATCCGGCGTACACTTTGCAGCAGAAAATGATCCGATAGTGTTGATTTATCGTCAGGAGAAAAACATGACTGATGCCATTAGAAACTGTAGTGCGAACGAAACGGCAGCCTGCTGCTGCGTTGACGTGGGCACCGTGATGGACAATACCGATTGCAGCGCCAGCTGGTCAGGCGTGTTCGCTGACCGTCAGGCGGCAGAAGCAATGCTGGCCGAGCTGAGCGCCAAAGCGCGCCAGGTCGAGTCCGATCCGTGCGAGATTCATTCGCGCTTTACCGACGAAGCAGACGGCGTGCGTCTGGACGTCGATTTCACCTTTGCCTGCCAGGCCGAAACCCTGATTTTCCAGCTCGGCTTACGCTAATCCCGCCGCTGCCGACCCGCTTTTTCGGCAGCGTTGCCTCTTTTTCGTGTTACTCCTCGCACTTTTTTTCTTCTGTTATTGGCGACTTAGCAACACCTGGTTAACACTGATGATCAGGTCAGACCTGTTGGGCAATGATGCTCAGGTCGTAAATTACAGGTGAGTGCAATGAGCAAAGCGCAGCCGCTGCTGACGCGTCAGGGCGAACGTATCGCCATTACCCACGGATTACGCACCCCGTTTGCCCGCCAGGCAAGCGACTTTCATGGCATTCCGGCGCTGGAGCTGGGGCGCATGGTGGTCAGCGAATTAATGGCGCGCAGCGAATTGCCGGTGGAGGTGATCGATCAGCTGGTGTTCGGCCAGGTGGTGCAGATGCCGGAAGCCCCCAACATCGCGCGTGAAATCGTGCTAAGCAGCGGATTGAGCGTGCACACCGATGCCTACAGCGTGAGCCGCGCCTGCGCCACCAGCTTTCAGGCGGTGGCCAACGTGGCGGAAAGCCTGATGGCCGGGACCATTGATGCAGGTATTGCCGGTGGCGCTGACTCCTCCTCGGTGCTGCCGATTGGCGTCAGCAAAACGCTGGCGCGCGCGCTGGTTGACCTCAACAAAGCCCGCACCCTGAGCAAAAAATTACACATCTTACGCCGCCTGCGCCCACGCGATCTGTTGCCGGTGCCGCCGGCCGTGGCGGAATACTCCACCGGTTTACGCATGGGCGACACCGCCGAGCAGATGGCCAAAACGCACGGCATTACGCGTGAGCAGCAGGACGCGCTGGCGCTGCGCTCGCACCAGCGTGCAGCGCAGGCCTGGCAATCCGGCGTGCTGGCACAGGAAGTGATGCCGGCATTTGTGCCGCCGTGGAAAGCACCGATAGAGCAGGACAACAACATTCGCTTTAACGCCAGTGCGGCGGATTATGCAAAGCTGCGTCCGGCGTTTGACCGTCGCCACGGCTCGGTCACCGCGGCCAACAGCACGCCGCTGACCGATGGCGCGGCGGCGCTGATTCTGATGCGCGAAGGGCGCGCGCGTGAGCTGGGCATTACACCGCTCGGATACCTGCGCAGCTATGCGTTTGCCGCGATTGATGTCTGGCAGGACATGTTGCTCGGACCGGCTTACGCATCACCGCTGGCGCTGGATCGCGCCGGCATTACCCTCGGCGATCTGACCCTGATCGACATGCATGAAGCCTTTGCCGCGCAGACGCTGGCCAACCTCAGGCTGTTTAACGATGAACGTTTTGCGCGCGAGGTGCTGAAGCGCGATCGCGCGCTGGGCGAAGTCGACGAGACGCGTTTCAACGTGCTGGGCGGTTCCATCGCCTACGGTCATCCGTTCGCCGCCACCGGCGCGCGCATGATCACGCAAACGCTGCATGAGCTGCGGCGGCGCGGCGGCGGCTTAGGGCTGGTGACCGCCTGTGCCGCTGGCGGATTAGGCAGCGCGATGGTTCTGGAGGCCGAATAATGAGCGAATCTGCATTCCATTTACAGATGCGTCCGGATCACGTTGCGGTGATCACCATTGATGTGCCGGGCGAAAAGATGAACACCCTGAAAGCGGAGTTTGTGCCGCAAATCCGCGCGGTGCTGGCGGAGGCGCGCAGCGATGCGCAGCTGGCGGGCATCGTGCTGATTTCGGGCAAACGCGACAACTTCGTCGCCGGTGCGGACATCAGCATGATCGCCCGTTGTGAAACGGCGCAGCAGGCTGAAGCGCTGGCGCGGCAGGGACAGGAAGTAATGGCGGAGATCGCCGCGCTGCCGTTCCCGGTGGTCGCCGCCATTCACGGAGCCTGTCTTGGCGGCGGGCTGGAGCTGGCGCTGGCCTGCGATGCGCGCATCTGCTCGCTGGATGAGAAAACCCGTCTCGGCCTGCCGGAGGTGCAGCTCGGCCTGTTACCCGGTTCCGGCGGCACCCAGCGGTTGCCGCGTCTGATAGGTGTGCAGCAGGCGCTGCCGCTGATCCTCAGTGGCAAACAGCTGCGCGCTAAGCAGGCGCTAAAGCTTGGCCTGGTGGATGATGCGGTGCCGCAGGCGATTCTGCTGGCAACCGCCGTGGCACGTGTACATAAAGGAAAGCACGCCGCACGCAGCCTGTCGCGCCGCGATCGCCTGCTGCAGGGGCCGCTGGCGCGTCCGCTGCTGTTTGCGCTGGCCAAACGCCAGACCGACAGTAAAACCCACGGTAACTATCCGGCCACCGACCGTATTTTGCAGGTGGTGCGCATCGGGCTGGAGCAGGGCAGCGCCGCCGGTCACGCTGCCGAAGCGCGCGCGTTTGGCGAACTGGCGATGACGCCGCAGTCGGCCGCACTGCGCAGCCTGTTTTTTACGTCCACCGCTCTGAAGAAAGAGCCGATGGCAGATGCGCCGCCGCGCCCGCTGCAGCAGATTGGCGTGCTGGGCGGCGGGCTGATGGGCGGTGGGATTGCCAGCGTCACCGCGCTGAAAGCCGGTCTGCCGGCGCGAATTCGCGATATCAACCTTAACGGCGTTAACCACGCGCTGCAGTACAGCTGGGATTTGCTGAGCAAAAAGGTGAAACGGCGCCAGCTCAAGCCGGCGGAACGCCAGCAGCAGATGGCGCGCATCAGCGGCGGCACCGATTATCAGGGCTTCCGCCAGCGCGATCTGGTGATCGAAGCGGTGTTTGAGGATCTGGCGCTGAAGCAGCAAATGGTGGCCGAGATTGAAGAACACTGTCAACCGCACACCATCTTTGCGTCTAACACTTCGTCGCTGCCGATTGCGCAGATCGCCGCCGGCGCGCAGCGCCCGGAGAATGTTATCGGCCTGCACTTCTTCAGTCCGGTAGACAAGATGCCGCTGGTCGAGGTGATTCCGCATAGCGGCACTTCAGCACAGACGCTGGCCACCACGGTGGATCTGGCGCGTCGTCAGGGCAAAACCGCCGTGGTGGTGGCTGACCGTCCCGGCTTTTATGTTAACCGCATTCTCGCGCCCTATATAAATGAAGCCATGCGCTGTCTGCTGGAGGGCGAGCCCATTGAACACATTGATAGCGCACTGGTGAAATTTGGTTTCCCGGTCGGCCCGCTGCAGCTGCTGGATGAAGTCGGTATTGATGTCGGCAGCAAAATCAGCCCGATTCTTGAACAGGCCTACGGTTCACGCTTCAGCGCGCCGCAGGCGGTGAGCGCTATCCTGGCCGACGATCGCAAAGGGCGCAAAAACCAGAAAGGTTTTTATGATTATCAGCGCACGCGCTGGCCGCGCAAACGTCAGGCCGATGCCAGTCTGTACCGCCTGCTGCAGTTAAAACCCCAGGCGAAACAGAGCGAGCAGCAGATCGCCACGCGCTGTGTGATGCTGATGCTCAACGAGGCGGTACGTTGTCTCGACGAAGCGGTGATCCGCAGCGCCCGAGATGGCGACATCGCGGCAGTGTTTGGCATCGGGTTTCCGCCGTTTCTAGGCGGGCCGTTCCGCTATATTGACCAGCGTGATGCGGGCGAGATCGTCAATACATTACGCACATTAATGCAGCAATACGGTGAGCGTTTCGCGCCGTGTGAGGCGCTGGTGGCTATGTCAGAAGGGCAAACGAATTTTTACACTTCTGCACATTCATGAATAGCCGCACGGATTCAGCGGGTTAGAATCGGGGCCGCGCAGTGCCTGGCGCGGCACCATTCTGAGATATGCTTATTTAATAAACAACCGGTTGACTATACTCAAGCCATTGGGGTAAAACACAGCGTTCATTCGCAGAATGAAGCGTCTGGTGCTGTGGTACCCGGCGATATCGACAAACAACAGCGGTGCTTTATGCAAGTTTTTATCATGCGTCACGGCGACGCAGCTCTGGAAGCAGCGAGTGATGCGGTTCGTCCTCTCACCCTGTGTGGCTGCGACGAATCACGTCAGATGGCGAGCTGGCTGAATGGTCAGACGCCGGGAATCGATAAGGTGCTGGTCAGCCCTTATCTGCGCGCCGGGCAAACGCTCGCCACGGTACGTGAAGCGCTGAAACTGCCGGAAGGGCAGGAAGTGCTGCCAGAACTGACGCCAGGCGGCGATCCGGGCATGGTCGCCTGTCATTTACAGGCACTGGCGGTGCAGGGTGCGCACGCGGTGCTGGTGATTTCGCATCTGCCGCTGGTCGGCTATCTGGTTTCCGAACTCTGCCCGCAGGAAGCGCCACCGATGTTCGCCACCTCCGCCATTGCCTGCGTGGAGTTTGATGCCGACGCCTGTGAAGGCAAGCTGGCGTGGCAGGTGAGTCCGGCCAAATTAGCCAAAGCCATGTAATTCCCCGTCATACTTCAGGCCGCAGCTGCGTTAGCTGCGTCAATTCACCCCAGTCACTTACTGATGTAAGCTCCTGGGGATTCCCCGTCATATTTCAGGCCGCAGCTGCGTTGGCTGCGTCAATTCACCCCAGTCACTTACTAATGTAAGCTCCCGGGGATTCCCCGTCATACTTCAGGCCGCAGCGGCGTTGGCTGCGTCAATTCACCCCAGTCACTTACTAATGTAAGCTCCTGGGGATTCATTTCCTTGCCGCCTTGCTGCAACCTGAATTATTTCGGGGAATGATGTGCGCAATGTTCCCTAATCCTGCCCTGTCAGGGTAACTCCGGCGGCTGCCACTCTTCGACTTCAATCAACACCTGCAGCGCGGCGTCGCCGCCAAACAGTTTGGGTGCCTGGTGAAACGCCATCACGTGCGGATGCTGTGCCAGCCACAGCGGGGTTTGCTGCTTGAGAATGTGCTTGCCGTGGCCGGTCATCACGCTGGCACAAAAAATATGCTCGCGGCGGCAGGCGGCAATCAGCGCGCCGAGTTCCTGTTTCGCCTGAAGCTGGGTTAACCCGTGCAGATCGAGAAAAATCTCTGGCGTGTAATCGCCACGCCGCAATTTTTTCAGCTCGTAATGGCTGACGTCGGCGCGTACATAGCGCGTCGGCCCGTCGCTGGAGAGCAGGGGCTGAAACTCATCGGAGAAATAATGGCTGTTATCGGCCTGCTCAGACAGCAGCCGTTTCAGCGGCACTTCACGGCTTTTCACTGCCGGTTTGTGCACGATCGTATCCTGTTTCAGCTGGCGCGTACCGCTCATTAGCTGGCGGAACAGCGCCTGGTCGTCCTGGCTTAGCGGCGTCTTTTTACTCATGTCTCAGTGAATCATCAGAAATGGCGGGTGTCTGGCCGTTACCTTACCGCTAAGCGTCAACAAATGTCAGCTTTTTCACCTCGCTGCGCTGAATTCTGCCCGGCTTCATGGCACACTATCGGCCGATTGATTTTATGGCCTGCGGAGGGCTACGTGGACAAGATTTTCGTCGATGAGGCAGTGAACGAACTGCACACCATTCAGGATATGCTGCGCTGGGCAGTAAGCCGCTTTTCGGCGGCGGGCATCTGGTACGGCCACGGCACGGACAATCCCTGGGACGAAGCGGTCCAACTGGTGCTGCCGACGCTGTGGCTGCCGCTGGATATTCCGGAAGACATGCGCCACGCGCGTCTGACCGCCAGCGAACGTCACCGCATCGTGGAACGCGTGATCCGTCGCGTTAACGAGCGCATTCCGGTGGCCTATCTCACCAACAAAGCCTGGTTCTGCGGCCATGAATTCTACGTCGATGAGCGCGTGCTGGTGCCGCGTTCACCGATTGGCGAGCTGATCGAAAACCGCTTTGCCGGCCTGATCAACGGTGCGCCACGCCATATTCTCGACATGTGCACCGGCAGCGGCTGCATCGCCATCGCCTGTGCGTACGCCTTCCCGGAAGCGGAAGTGGATGCTGTCGATATCTCCACCGACGCGCTGGCCGTGGCTGAACAGAATATTGAAGAGCACGGTCTGCTGCATCACGTCACGCCGATTCGCGCCGACCTGTTTCGCAATCTGCCGCAGGTTAAATATGATCTGATCGTCACCAACCCGCCGTACGTCGATGCCGAAGACATGGACGACCTGCCGAACGAATATCGCCACGAGCCGGAGCTCGGTCTGGCCGCGGGCAGCGACGGCCTGAAGCTGGTGCGCCGCATCCTGGCCTGCGCGCCGGACTACCTCAGCGAGCAGGGCGTGCTGATTTGCGAAGTTGGTAACAGCATGGTGCACATGATGGAGCAGTATCCGGACGTGCCCTTTACCTGGCTGGAGTTTGATAACGGCGGTGACGGCGTGTTCATGCTGACGCGCGATCAAATCGTCGCGGCGCAGTCGCACTTCTCATTCTATAAAGACTAAAAATCGGGGCGAGCGCTCGCCCGCAACATCGCAACAAGGAACCCCCATGGCCGGAAACAGCATCGGACAACTTTTTCGCGTTACCACCTTTGGCGAGTCGCACGGTATTGCGCTTGGCTGCATTGTTGATGGCGTGCCGCCCGGCATCCCGCTGACCGAAGCCGATATTCAGCACGATCTCGATCGTCGTCGTCCCGGCACTTCGCGCTATACCACCCAGCGCCGCGAGCCGGATCAGGTGAAGATTTTGTCCGGCGTGTTTGAAGGCCTCACCACCGGCACCTCCATCGGTCTGCTGATTGAAAACACCGACCAGCGTTCGCAGGATTACAGCGCGATTAAAGATCTGTTCCGTCCCGGCCATGCGGATTACACCTACGAACAGAAATATGGCCTGCGCGACTATCGCGGCGGCGGCCGGTCCTCGGCCCGCGAAACCGCCATGCGCGTAGCGGCCGGTGCCATTGCTAAAAAGTATCTGCAGATGAAGCACGGTATCGTGGTGCGCGGCTATCTGGCGCAGATTGGCGACATCGCCTGCGAGCTGAAAGACTGGAGTATCGTGGAAGATAACCCGTTTTTCTGCCCCGATGCCGACCAACTCGATGCGCTGGACGAACTGATGCGCGCGCTGAAAAAAGAGGGTGACTCCATCGGTGCCAAAGTCACGGTGATGGCCGAAAACGTGCCGCCGGGCCTCGGTGAGCCGGTGTTCGATCGCCTTGACGCCGATCTGGCGCACGCGCTAATGAGCATCAACGCGGTGAAAGGCGTGGAGATCGGTGATGGTTTCGCGGTAATCAACCAGCGCGGTAGTCAGCACCGTGATGAAATCCGCAGCAACGGTTTTCAAAGCAACCATGCCGGCGGCATTCTCGGCGGGATCAGCAGCGGTCAGACCATCAGCGCCAACCTGGCGATGAAGCCCACTTCCAGCATCACCGTGCCGGGCAACACCATCACCCGCGACGGCGCGGAAGTGGAGATGATTACCAAAGGCCGTCACGATCCCTGTGTTGGCATCCGCGCGGTCCCGATCGCGGAAGCAATGATGGCGATTGTGCTGATGGATCACCTGCTGCGCCAGCGTGGGCAGAACGCTGACGTCAACAGCAGCGTCCCGCGCTGGTAAGCCGCATGATACGTCGCCTGCTTCTCTCCCTTGCCGCGCTGCTGTGCAGTGCGGTCAGCCTTGCTGCCACGCCGTGGCAGCAAATCCATCAACCGATTGCCGGCAGCCCGCAGTCCATCGGCAGCTTTGCCAACGGCTGTATCGTCGGGGCGCAGCAGCTGCCGCTCAACTCGCCTAACTATCAGGTGATGCGTCAGGATCAGCGCCGCTATTACGGCCACCCGGACCTGATCGCCTTTATCCAGCGCCTCAGCACCCAGACGCATCAGCTGCAGCTGGGCCAGGTGCTGATTGGTGATATGGGCATGGCCGCCGGCGGACGTTTTAGCAGCGGCCACGCCAGCCATCAGACCGGTCTCGACGTGGATATCTGGCTGCAGCTGCCGCAGAGCCGCTGGACGGCACAGCAGCTGCTGAAGCCGCAGCCGCTCGATCTGGTTGGGCCGGACGACCGCCAGGTGATTGCGCGTCACTGGCAGCCGCAGATCGACAGCCTGATCAAGCTGGCGGCGAAAGATGACGACGTCACGCGCATCTTCGTCAATCCGGCAATTAAAAAGCAGCTTTGTGCCGATGCCGGTAACGATCGTGCGTGGCTCCACAAAGTGCGGCCGTGGTTCGCCCACCGGGCACACATGCACGTGCGCCTGCGCTGTCCGCCTGGCAGCCTGGAGTGCGAAGATCAGGCGCCACCGCCGCCGGGCGATGGCTGCGGCGCAGAGCTGGAGAGCTGGTTCCTGCCGAAGAAGCCGGGCAGCACGCCGCCGGTGAAGAAATCCCCGCCGCCGTTGCCGCCTTCCTGCCAGGCGTTACTTGATAAGCATCTACTGTAGGAACCTGAGATGGATCTGTTTGTTGTCAGCCCGATGGTGCTTGGCGTGCTGTTTCTGGTCGCGGTGCTGGCGGCCTTTATCGACTCCATCGCCGGCGGTGGCGGTCTGCTGACCGTGCCATCGCTGCTGGCAGCCGGTCTTTCACCGGCGCAGGCGCTGGCGACCAACAAGCTGCAGTCGGTTGGCGGCTCCTTCTCGGCCAGCCTCTATTTTGTGCGGCGCGGCGCGGTGAAACTGCGCGAGCAGCGGCTGAATATCGCCATGACCTTTCTCGGCGCGATTGGCGGAACGCTGCTGATTCAGCATATTCAGGCTGAGATACTGCGCCAGATTCTGCCGCTGCTGCTGATCAGCATCGGGCTGTGGTTCCTGCTGATGCCGCGTCTCGGCGAGGCCGATCGCGAGCAGCGTCTGCACGGCCTGGCGTTTGCGCTGGTGGGCGGCGGCTGCGTCGGCTTTTACGATGGCTTCTTCGGCCCGGGTGCCGGCTCGTTTTATGCGCTGGCCTTCGTCACGCTTTGCGGCTTCAATCTGGCCAAAGCCACCGCCCACGCCAAAATCCTAAATTTCACCTCCAACTTCGCCAGTCTGCTGTTCTTTATGTTCGGCGGCAAGGTGGTGTGGGGCACCGGCGTGATTATGCTGCTGGGGGCGTTTATTGGCGCACGCCTCGGCGCCAGGCTGGTGCTGAGCCGCGGTCAGAAGCTGATTCGCCCGATGGTGGTGACAGTGTCTGCCGTCATGAGCGCTAAGCTGTTGTGGGACAGCCACGGCAGTGTCATTCTCGCCTGGTTTGCCGCACTGTAATCCGCACTCGTCAAAACCGGCCGCCAGTGCGACAATGGCGGCGGTTTGTTTAAAGATTAAAATATTATGAGTAAAGAGCACCATTATCAGCAGCTGGTGGAGATTTTTGACGGCTGTTTTGCTGACGATTTTCAGACGCGTCTAATTAAAGGCGATGATGAACCTATTTATCTTCCAGCGGATGACACCTCACCGTGGCACCGCGTGGTGTTTGCCCATGGCTTTTACGCCAGCGCGCTTCACGAAATTTCGCACTGGTGTATTGCCGGTGAAGCGCGGCGCAAACTGGTAGATTTTGGTTACTGGTACTGCCCGGACGGGCGCGATGCGCAAACGCAGGGCCAGTTTGAAGCGGTGGAGATTAAGCCGCAGGCGCTGGAGTGGCTGTTCTGTGTGGCAGCTGGCTTTCCCTTCAACGTCAGCTGTGACAATCTCGACGGCGATTGTGAACCGGATCGCATCGCGTTTCAGCGCAAGGTGCATGCGCAGGTAATGCATTATCTGCAGCACGGCATTCCGGCGCGTCCGGCGCGCTTTATTGATGCGTTAGCCAGCTATTATGGTACGCCTGCACTGACGGCGGCACAGTTTCCGTGGCCGGAAGATCTGTGAGCCGCACTCCGATAAATGAAGGATGATGAGAAGATGATCGTAGAATTCGAGTCCCGCATTCTGGCGCTGATTGACGATATGGTCGAACACGCCAGCGACGACGAACTGTTTGCCAGCGGTTATCTGCGTGGCCATCTGACGCTGGCAGTAGCGGAAATTGAGCAGAGCGGCGAACACACGCCGGAAGCGTTGCAGATTCAGGTTACCAACAGCCTGCAAAACGCCATCGCCGCCGGTGAACTGTCGCCGCGCGACCAGGCGCTGGTGGTGGGCATGTGGGATAACCTGTTTACCCAGGCGCGCCTCACTGCCTGACTGGCCGGGGCGATCGCTCGCCCCGCGCTTTAGCGTCCTGCCTTTTTCCCTTTCAGCAATTTGCGCACCCAGTAACGGTTGGGATGCAGCGCCGCCAGCGTGCTGCTGTCCAGCGGCTGTGGCTCGCCGCTCATTTGCGCCGCCAGCACTTCTGCTGCCAGCGGCGCGCTGCACAGTCCGCGCGACCCCAGTGCGCCAAGCACGAACAGGCCGGGATGCACCGGCGCTTCCGCAATCTGCTCGCCGCGCGCGCGCTGCGCCGGTAAATCCGCATACTCACTGAGCGTCGCCGCGTAATCCGGCACGCTGCCGCTCATCGGCAGATGATCGCGCGTGGCGCAGCGCACGCCGCTGCGCGCTTCATCAGCGCTGACGTCAACCTGCGTCGGCCAGCTAACCTGCGGCAGACAGTTAATCAGCCGCTGGCGATTCTCCTGCTGATCGTCGCCGCGGAAAGCGGTTGTCGTTTCACCGCGATGGTAGCTGGCACCGATGCAGTGCGTGGCAAAGTTCGGGCTGACCGGCGTGAGATAGCCGTCATAACACAGCACGGTGCGCAGCGGATTCAGCGCCGCGTTGGTCGGCACATGGCTGACCTGACCGGCCACCGCATACACCGGCAAATCGCGGCTTTGCTCAATCGCCTGCAGCGCATGGCCGTTGGCCAGCACTACCTGCTGATGGCTTACCGCAGGCTGTTGGGCGAACTGCAGCGTCCAGCCTGCCTGCTGGCGGACCAGCTGCGTCACGCGATGCAGCCAGTGCATGCGCAGCCCCTGAGTCTGGGCATACTCCAGCAGATTGCTGGTGAGCTGCGACGGCGACAGCCAGCCGCCCTGCGGATAGAAAATACCGCCGCAGTCGAGATCGACGCCGGCCAGCTGCTGCGCCTGCTGCGGGTTGACGCCGTGCGCCAGCTCGTGCGGCAGATCCATGCTCAGCATCTGCGCGATCTTCTCCGCGCTTTTGGCATCCCAGCCGAGCTGCAGCACGCCGCTCCACTGATGTTCGAACATCACCGGCAGCGCATCGTACAGGCGGCGGGCAAAGCTGAATGCCGCCGGGAAAAAAGTGGCGAGCGCCGGATCGTGCTGGTTAAGCAGCGGATAGAGCGCGCCCTGACGATTACCCGATGCGCCGAGCGCCGGGGCGGCATCGGCGCAGTACAGCGTAACCTGCCAGCCACGCCGCAGCAGCGCCAGCGCCAGCACCGCGCTGGCCACGCCGCCGCCAATCAGCGCCACCTCGCGGCTGGTGGCCTGCGGACGCGCATACCACGGCTGAGCCGCTAGCTGCCCGGGGGCGCTGTCCAGTACGCCGGTCAGCATTTCACGCTTGTGGCCGAAGCCTTTGCGCTTCGCCACGCTGAACCCGGCCTGCTGTAAGCCCCGCCGCACAAAGCCCGCCGAGGTAAAGGTGGCGAAGGTGCTGCCGGGACGCGCCAGCCGCGCCATGGCGGCGAACAGTGCCGGTGTCCACATCTCCGGGTTTTTCGCCGGCGCGAAGCCATCTAAAAACCACGCGTCGACCTGGCCGTTGAGGCTGTCATCAAAAGTATCAATCAGCGCGTTAATATCACCCAGCCACAGATCCAGCGTCACCTCGCCGCCATTGAACAGCAGGCGCTGACAGCCGGGCAGGGCCTGCGGCCACTGCTGCTGTAGCTGTCCGGCCCACGGGGCCAGTTCCGGCCAGTGCGCGTGCGCGCTCACCAGATCGGCGTGGGTCAGCGGGTATTTTTCGCAGCTGATGAAGTGCAGGCGGCGCAAGCCGGCTTGCGGATGGGCGGCGCGGAAGCGATCGAACGCCTGCCACAGGGTAAGAAAGTTGAGTCCGGTGCCAAAACCGCTCTCGGCAACGATGAACAGATCGCGCGGATGGGCGGCAAATCGCTGTGGAAGATGGTTACCGTCGAGGAACACATAGCGCGTCTCCTCCAGTCCGTTGTCGTTGGAGAAATAGACGTCGTCGAACGCTCGGGAAACAGGTGTACCCTGATCGTTCCAGTTTAATTGCGCGTGTTCAACCGGGGATAACTTCACGGGAAAGGCTCATTTTTCAGGCAGTGGCGCGATTTTAGCGAGTGGCGTCACATGACGCAAATTTACAAAAGGAAATGGCTGATCGGACTTGTTCGGCGTACAACTGTAAGCTAGAGTGCACGTCAATCCAAAAGAAGTGGAATGAGGACTATTGAATGAAACGTGCAGTGATTACTGGCCTGGGTATCGTTTCCAGTATTGGTAATAACCAGCAGGAAGTGCTGGCTTCCCTGCGTGAAGGCCGTTCCGGAATCACTTTCTCCGAAGAGATGAAAGATGCCGGCATGCGCAGCCATGTATGGGGTAACGTCAAACTGGACACTAACGGGCTCATCGATCGCAAAATCGTGCGTTTCATGAGTGATGCCTCAATCTATGCCTATCTGTCGATGGCAGAAGCAATCAAAGATTCCGGGCTGACGGATGAGCAGTACCAGAACAACCCGCGCGTCGGTCTGATTGCTGGTTCCGGTGGCGGTTCCCCGCGTTATCAGGTGTTCGGTGCCGACGCGATGCGTGGCCCGCGCGGCCTGAAAGGCGTTGGCCCGTACGTGGTGACCAAAGCGATGGCGTCCGGCGTCTCTGCCTGCCTGGCCACGCCGTTCAAAATCCACGGCGTCAACTACTCCATCAGCTCGGCGTGCGCCACCTCTGCACACTGCATCGGTAACGCGGTAGAGCAGATTCAGCTGGGCAAACAGGATGTGGTATTTGCTGGCGGCGGCGAAGAGCTGAGCTGGGAAATGGCCTGTGAGTTCGACGCCATGGGCGCGCTCTCGACTAAATACAACGAAACCCCGGAAAAAGCGTCGCGTACTTACGATGCCAGCCGTGACGGTTTCGTGATCGCCGGCGGCGGCGGTATGGTGGTGGTGGAAGAGCTGGAGCATGCGCTGGCGCGTGGTGCCCACATCTACGCTGAGATCGTCGGCTACGGCGCAACCTCTGACGGCGCTGACATGGTGGCTCCGTCAGGCGAAGGCGCGGTGCGTTGCATGAAGATGGCGATGCAGGGTCTGGATACGCCAATCGACTACCTCAACACCCACGGCACGTCAACGCCGGTCGGCGACGTGAAAGAGCTGGGCGCGATTCGCGAAGTGTTTGGCGACAACACGCCATACATCTCTGCGACCAAAGCCATGACCGGTCACTCGCTGGGTGCGGCAGGCGTGCAGGAAGCGATTTACACCCTGCTGATGCTGGAGCACAGCTTCATCGCGCCAAGCATTAACGTGGAACAGCTGGATGACGCAGCGAAGGGTATGAACATTGTGACGCAGCCAACCGAAAAAGCGCTGACCACGGTGATGTCCAATAGCTTCGGCTTCGGTGGCACCAACGCCACGCTGACCCTGCGTAAATACCAGGCGTAACGCTTACGCTAATGCTCAAAGGCCGGTTAATCCGGCCTTTGTTGTTTTTGTCGCTGATGGATTCAGGTTGCCAGCAGCCTTACCAGCTTCGCGCAAGCGCGGTCAATTTCGCCGGGCGTCAACGCCGCAAAGCCGAGTATCCAGCCCTGCTGTGGCGATGCGCCGGCGTAAAGGGGTGACAGCGGCGGCAGCAGCAGACCGTCGGCCTGCGCCTGTTGCGTGAGCCGCGCCTCATCTCCCTGTAATAACTCAACCGTCAATTGCAACCCGCCTGTTGCCGGCAGCGGCCGCAGCCACGGCTGCAGATGCTGTTCCAGCTGCGCCAGCAGCCGATCGCGCCGGCTATGATAGAGCTGACGCATCAGCCGCAGGTGGCTGGCGAAATAGCCTTGCTGGATAAATTCGGCGGTGATCGCCTGCGGCAGCAGGGCGCTGTGGCCGTCCAGTACGCTGCGCGCGCGACCCAGCGCCGTCACCAGCGCCGCGGGCACCACCATCCACGCCAGCCGCAGCGATGGAAACAGGGTTTTGGAAAAAGTCCCCAGGCTGATGACCCGGCTATCGGCTTCCATGCCCTGCAGCGCCGGCGCCGGGCGACCGTCATAATGAAATTCACTGTCGTAGTCATCCTCGATCAGCCAGCTATCGTGCTGACGTGCCCACGCCAGCCACTGCAGCCGCCGCGCGAGGCTCATCGGTGTGCCGGTCGGATACTGGTGGCCGGGCGTCAGATACACCAGTTGCGCCCGGCCGCTGAGTGGTAGCGCGCCCTGATCGTCCAGCGGCATGGCGCGGCAGCGGGCACCGGCGGCGAGAAAGGCGTTCCGCGCGCCACGGTAGCCCGGCTCCTCCAGCCACACTTCATCCTCTGCATCCAGAAACATCAGCGCCAGCAGCTGCAGCGCCTGCTGTGAACTGGTGAGCATGATGACCTGCTCAGCCGTACAGCGCACGCCGCGCGACAGCGCCAGATAATCCGCCACCGCCTGGCGCAGCGGCGCATAACCGAGCGGATCGCCATAGCCCATCACCTGACTGCCCAGCGCGCGCTGCACGCTGTGACTCAGCCGCTGCCACTGGCGGTGCGGAAACGCGCGCAGATCCGGTGATCCGGCGGCAAAAGCGAGGGGGAAAGGGGGATCCTGACAGCCACCGGTGGCCAGCACCTGCTCGCCGCGGCGCGAAAAGCGCGGTGCGCGCTGCTGCGTGGCCTTTTCCGCCGGCGGCGGCAGGGCGATGGCGACAAAGGTGCCGCGTCCGCTGTGCCGCTGCAGGTAGCCTTCGCTCTCCAGCTGGCTGTAAGCGGCTTCGACCGTCACGCGTGACAGCGCCAGATCGGCAGCCAGCTGGCGGCTGGACGGCAACTTCTGCCCGAAGTGCAAATGGCCGCTGACAATGGCCTGGCGCAGCGTGGCGCACAGCCGCTGGCGTAAACCGCCCTGCGTCTGATGACGAAACAGCGGCAAAAAGGCGTGGTGCATAATGGTCTTATCGTTCCGGCTGAAGTGGTATCAGAGTGCAGACCACTTTGCCGTACACTGCAGGGACATCACAACAGGAGAATGCCATGTCAGCCGTTTTGTTTTATCCGCCCGCCAGCCCGCAGCACAGCGTGGCTTATCTGCAGCACAAACTGAGCTACTACACCGATGCCTGGGATCTGGCGGCGGATTTGGCGCAGGGCGTCACGCAGATTGTGGTGATTGATGCCCGCAGCCGCGACGCATATCAGGCCGGACATATCTGCGGCGCGCTGTCGTTGCCGCATCGCGAGATGGATGCGGCCAGCACCGCTCGGCTCGATCGTCACCGCGTCTATGTGACTTACTGCGACGGCATTGGCTGCAACGGTTCGACCAAAGCGGCGCTAAAGCTGGCTGAGCTGGGGTTTCAGGTTAAAGAGCTGATTGGCGGGCTGGATTTCTGGAAGCGCGACGGCCACCCGATGGCGTGGGGCGCGGCGGCAGGCGAGTGGCCCGCCGCGACATCCGCGGCGGAGTGCGGCTGCTGAGCGCGATGGCTTAACTACAGCAGCAGCCAGAGCAAAAAGAAGAACAGCGCCAGGCCGAGCACCAGCGTCAGCGCCGGGCGCTGCGCCAGTGGACGCGGCAGAATTTCGACAAACGGTGCCCAGATTGGCTGCGGACGCAGCTCGCTGTCGGCCAGCGGCGTTTCGCTGTTGCGCTCGGCGCGGCGGCTGAACAGCAGCATCAGCAGATCCTGACTCTGCGCCGGTGTCAGCAACGTCTGCGGCGTGGCCTGGAAGCGCTGCAGGCTGTAATCCTCCAGCATACGCTGCTCGTCGTGGCTCAGCGGCTGTTTGAGCGAGCTTTCCAGCAGCTGCAGCGTCGGCGCACTGTGCTGGCTCAGCGTCTGGCGCACCTGTAAAAACTGCGTCAGCAGCGGGAAGTGGCGCGACGGAACCGGGTCGCCGCTCTTCAGATTGACCAGTTTCAGCGTGTCGGCCAGCACTTTTACCGGCGATTCCCCGGTCGCGGCGGCAAGGCGCGTGACCTGCTGGTTAAGCGCCTGCTGTTCGGCCGGTAACAGGGTGCGATCGGTGGTGCGCGTCTGCTGCGGCTGCGGGATGGCCATCTGGCCGTTCTGCAGCATGGTCAGCACCTGACGCAGCTGATCCTGGCTCAGCGCGCTTAACACCGTCTGGTTAAATTGCTGGCGGATAAAGTCGCTCACCGCCTGGCGATTGTTGCCCTGCGGCAGCTTTTCCAGCAGCTGCTGCAACAGCTGACGCGTGGCGTGGCTGTTCTGCACCTGCGTCAGACGGCTGTTAAGATGCTGCTCCGCCGCCGGAAAGTGGCGCGACTGCAGTTCGGCATCATTTTTCACGCCCACTTCGTGGCGTATGCCAGCCCACAGTTCGGGCGCTTTCAGCGTGCTGAGTGACATGATACGGACGATCAGGCGTTCCAGCGTGGTGCGCTGGGCCGGGGAGAGCGGCTGGTCGCCCAGTACCGCGCCGGGGCGGCCGGTGCCGTTAGCCGGGTTAACAGAGGAACGATCGCCCGCGGGCACACCGGGACCGCTGAGAGGTTGCATGGCGGAATCCTTGAAAACGAGTCAGATCCGGGTGCGCCGGAAAAACGATGGCACATGATAGCAAAAGCCCCCGGGAAATCCACGGGGGCGGCAGGGAGAAAAACAATAAGACACGGATTTATTCGGCGGCGGCCAGCTTCATGCGCTTGCGACGCCAGCGCTTCCACAGCGGCGGCACCACCAGCACGGCGACAGCCAGCACCAGCAGCACTTTACAGATCAGGCTTTCCCACAGAATTGGCAGGTTGCCGTTGCTGATTGACAGCGCGCGCCGCAGGTTCTGCTCCAGCATTTCGCCCAGCACAAAGCCGAGAATCAGCGGCGACATCGGGAAATCCATCTTACGCAGGATATAGCCGAAAATGCCCAGCCCGACCATCAGCAGCAGGTCAAACGTAGTGCTGTGCACCGCATACACGCCCACCGCCGAAATCGCGGCAATTGCCGGTACCAGGAACCACAGCGGAATGGTCAGCATGCGTGCAAAGATGTTGATCATCGGAATGTTCATGATCAGCAGCATCACGTTACCGATCAGCAGCGCGGCGATCAGCCCCCAGACGATGTCCGGCTGCTCGGTAAACATCGCCGGACCGGGCGTGATGTTATACAGCGTCAGCGCGCCGACCATCACCGCCGTGGTGCCGGAGCCGGGAATGCCCAGCGTCAGCATCGGGATAAACGATCCGCAGGCTGAGGCGTTGTTCGCCGCTTCCGGCGCTGCCACGCCGCGAATGTCGCCCTTGCCAAACTGATCGCTGCCGCTGATTTTCTTCTCACTCATATAGGCAATGGCGCTGGCGATGGTGGCGCCTGCACCCGGCAGCACGCCGACAAAGAAGCCAATGAACGAGGAGCGCAGCGTTGCGCCGGTAGCCTGCGCCGCTTCTTTCATGTTGAACAGCATGCGGCCGCTGGCGCGCACCATTTTCTGGCCGCTGCTGGTGGATTCCAGCATCAGCAGAATTTCGCTCACCGAGAACAGGCCGATGACCACCACCACAAACTGAATGCCGTCCGAGAGATGCACGCTGTCGAAGGTAAAGCGATAGACGCCGGTGTTGGCATCAACGCCCACCGTCGCCATGCCGAGGCCAATCAGCGCAGCGAGGAACGACTTCAGCGGATTGTGGCTCATCATGCTGCCGAGACAGGCAATCGCGAACACCATCAGCGCGAAGTACTCTGCCGGACCAAACGCCAGCGACCAGTTGGCGAGGATTGGCGCAAACAGAATGATGCCGATGATGGCGATGGTTGAGCCGATGAATGAGCTGACCGCCGAGATCGACAGCGCCACGCCGGCTTTGCCCTGCTGCGCCATCGGATAGCCATCCAGCGCGGTCATGATCGCGCCGGCATCCCCCGGCACGTTAAGCAGAATCGACGAGATGCGCCCGCCATATTCGCAGCCGATGTACACCGTTGCCAGCAGGATCAGCGCGGATTCCGCCGGTAAGTGCAGCGCAAACGCCAGCGGCATCAGAATCGCGACGCCGTTAATCGGCCCAAGCCCCGGCAGCAGGCCGACGATGGTGCCGATAAAGCAGCCAATCAGGGCGATCATCAGGTTTTCCGGCGTCATGGCGACGGCGAAACCCTGCATCAGAAAAGACCAGGTATCCATAATTGACTCCTGTTAACTGAACCAGCTGCCGACCGGCAGCGTAACGTCCAGCAGACGATCGAAGGCGTAAAACAGCGCCACACCCATTACCACACCGGAGAGGACGGCTGCCCACCAGCGTGCGCCAAACAGCATGCCGATGCCGAAGGTCAGCAGCGTGGTACACAGGGCAAAACCCAGCTTCTCAAACAGCCAGCCGTACACCATCAGCATCACGCACAGCGCCAGCAGCTTTTTCAGCGTTGCCGCCACCGGCCACTGTACGGCGTCCGGCTTGCGCAGCAGCATCATCACCGCGCAGATCGCCATCAGACCGAGCAGCAGCAGCGGGAAAGGGCGCGGGCCAACCGGCTCGTAGCTGTACTCGCTTTGAATCTGCCAGGCGATAACCATCCCGACGATGCAGAGCACCAGCCACACCGCCGCAAAGATACGATCGCTCATCTGTGCCTCCGTTATTTCGCCAGGCCGAACGATTTCGCCTGTTCACGGTAATCCGCCACCTGTTTCTTGACGTAGGCGTCCAGCTCGCTACCAAACAGGTTGAACTCAAACAGGCCGCGCAGATCGCGCTGCTGCTGAAACTCTTTGGTGGTCACCAGTTTTTTAAACGTTTGTTCCCACCACTGATAATCGGCATCGCTGACTTTGGGGCCGAGGTAATAGCCGCGAATAATCGGCCACTCGACGTTGAAGCCCTGCTCTTTGGCGGTCGGGATGTCAGCCAGCTCACCCGGCAGACGTTTATCGCTCATTACCGCCAGCACGCGCATCTTGCCGCCCTGCAGGTGCGGCACCATTTCACTCATGTCGCCTGATACCACCTGGATGTGGTTGCCGAGCAGCGCGGTAACCGGTTCGCCGCCGCCTTCAAACGCCACATAGCGCATTTTGCGCGGATCGATACCGGCTTCCCGCGCCAGCAGCGCGGTTTTCATCCAGTCCTGGCTGCCGATCGACGCGCCGGCGCCGACCACCACTTTGGTCGGATCCTGTTTCATCGCCTCCAGCAGCTCGCCCAGCGTTTTCCACGGCGCATCGGCGCGCACCGCCACCATGCCGTAGTCCGTACCAATGGCCGCCAGCCACTTCACGTCATCCACCGAGTAACGACCAAACTTGCCCTGCGACAGGTTCAGCAGCGACCCGCCGGAGAAGGCCACCAGCGTGCCTGCTTCGGCGGGCCGCTGCGCAATGATGGCGTTATATGCCACGGCACCGACGCCGCCCGGCATGTAGGTGACGCGCATCGGCGTGGTGATCTGCCCGGTTTCCTGCAGGGAAACCTGGATCAGTTTACAGGTCAGATCAAAACCGCCGCCGGGTTTGGCCGGGGCGATACATTCGGTCCGCTCGGGTGCTGCGGCCTGAGCCGCCGCGAGGGAAAAAGCCAGCAGGGTTGTGGCAAAGGCGGTGCGCATTGTTTTTTTCATCTGTCGCTCCATTGTTTCTTCCAGAGTGTGATTGCCACCGAACATTCGGGGTTGCTGAATTGTTAAAACAGCAACCTTTCATTTACCTTTCAGCCATCGGCAAAACTAACAGGATGTGATATGCGTCTCTTACTGGTGGAAGATACCGTGGAGCTGGCCAACTGGCTGCAGAAAGCGCTGACGCAAAAAGGCTTCGCCGTGGACTGGGTGGCCGACGGCGTGGCGGCGGATCATGTGTTGCAGAGTGAGGATTATGCGCTGGTGGTACTGGATGTGTCGCTGCCGCGGCTGGATGGCCTTGCGGTGCTGGCGCGCCTGCGCAAGCGCGGACAACGCGTGCCGGTGCTGTTGCTCACCGCACAGAGCGCGCTGCAACAGCGCGTGCAGGGGCTGAATGCGGGCGCCGATGATTACCTCACCAAGCCGTTTGAGCTGGACGAGCTGGACGCGCGGCTGCGCGCGCTGCTGCGCCGCAGTCAGGGCCAGGCCACGCAGACGCAAAGCCTCGGCCAGCTGGAACGCGATGCGGAAGGCTATTTCCTGCTGAATCACAAGCCGCTGCCGCTGACGCCGCGCGAGGCCAGCGTGCTGTCGACGCTGATGCAGCGCCCGGGAAGGCCGGTGTCGCGCCAGCATCTGTACGAGCAAACGTTCACGCTGGCGGATGAGGCCAGCCCGGAGAGCATTGAGCTGTATGTGCATCGGGTGCGTAAAAAGCTGGCGGGCAGCGACGTGGCGATCGTCACATTGCGCGGCCTCGGTTACAGCCTGGAGTGCCAGCCGTGCGACTGATCCACTCGCTGCGCGGTGAACTGCTGGCGTGGCTGGGCGCGCCGCTGCTGCTGCTGTGGGGATTGTCGGTCTACACCCATTATCAGAGCGCGCTGCAGGCGGCGAATCAGGCTTACGATCGCTCGCTGCTGGCCTCGGCGCGCACCGTGGCCGAGCGGCTGGTGGTGCGTCATCAACGCCTGGAGGTGGATGTGCCCTGGGTGGTGCTGGACAGCTTTGAGCGCAACATGAACGATCAGCTGTTCTATCAGGTGATTTCGCCCGAAGGTCGCACGCTGTCCGGCTACCCGGATTTACCGCTGGTGCCGGGCAACGCGCCGCTGTCCGATGTCTATCCGGCGCTGGTGCATTTCTACGATGCGCACTACCGCAAGCAGCCGATTCGCGTGGCCGCGCTGTGGCAGCCGGTGAACGAGGAAGGGGTGCAGGGCATGGCGCTGGTACTGGTGGCGGAAACGCTCAATTCGCGTCACGCCTTTGCCGACAGTCTGCTGCGCACCGCGCTGATCAGCCAGAGTTTTCTGGTGCTGATTACGCTGCTGCTGGCCGGGCTGCTGCTGCGGAAAGTGCTGCGCCCGCTGCGCCGGCTGTCGCGCATGATGCTGCGCCGCGCGCCGGGCGAACTGACGCCGCTGCCGTCGCTGCTGCCGTGGTCCGAACTGCAGCCGCTGATCGTCGCCTTCAACCGCCATCTGGAGCGGCTGCGCGGGCTGCTGGCGCGGCAGGAACGCTTTAGCGCCGATGTATCGCACCAGCTGCGCACGCCGCTCACCATCCTGAAAACCCAGGTTGGCGTCGCGCTCAGTAGCGACGACCCGCAGCAGTGGCGCGAAAGCCTGCAGGGCATGCGCCACACGCTGGACGACACCGTTCAGCTCACCGATCGCCTGCTGCAGCTGGCGCAAATCAAGGCGCGTCACGGCGAAGACAAGCCTTTCAGTGAGGTCAATCTCAGCGACATCGTGCAGCAGGCCTGTTTTAGCGGTTATGCGGCGGCGCGGCGTAAACAGATCGACCTGGGGTTTGAAGAGCAGGCGGCGAGCCAGGTGCAGGGCGATGCGCTGTTGCTGGCCGAGCTGTGCGCCAATCTGCTGGACAACGCTATCAAATACACGCCACACGGCGGCACGGTGACCGCGCGGCTGCGGCAAAAGGTGCTGGAGATTGAAGACAGCGGGCCGGGCATCGCGGCGGATCAGCAGCGGCAGGCGCTGCAGCCGTTTGGCCGGCTCGATCACGCCAGCCAGCCCGGGGCGGGCATTGGACTGGCGCTGGTGCAGGATATCTGCGCCTGGCACGGCGCGCAGCTGCAGCTGGACCGCAGCCCGCAGCTGGGTGGCCTGCGGGTGACGGTTAGCTTTCGCTGATCGGTGGAGTCATCGCGCGCGCTTTACGCAGCGGGGTTTTCAGCCGCTGCGCCAGGATCACCCCGACCAGCGTCAGACCGCCGCCAATCCAGTGATAAGCATGCAACTGTTCGTGCAGGAACAGCACGGCAATGAGGGCGGTAAACACCGGCACCACGTTCATGAAAATACTGGTGGTGCTGGCGCCGAGGCGCTGCACGCCGAGGATCCACAGGAACGGCGCTACAATCGAGGCAAACAGCCCGGCGAACAGCACCAGCGGAATATTGTCGGCATTCAGCGCCACCTCCGGCGCGTGCCAGAAGCCGGGCAGCAGCAACAGCACGCCGAAGAAGATTTGCACGTACAGGCTTTGCCACGTCGGCAGCGGGATTGCCCAGCGCTTCGTCAGTACGCCATACAGCGCGTAGGAGGTTGAGGCTGCCAGCATCATCAGCTCGCCGTTGCCGAGGCGCTGACTCAGCAGCTGTGCCGGGTTGCCGGCGCTCACCAGCCACACCAGCCCGGCAAACGACAGCAGGCCGCCAATCAGAATGCCGCGCGTCGGCGCAAGGCGCAGTACCACCAGGCTGAGCAGGATAGTCAGCAGCGGAATGGTGGCGCCAAGAATCCCCATCATCACCGCCGAGACGCTGTGCGCCGCGTAATAGGCGAGGCTCTGATACAGCACCATGCCGAGCAGGCCCAGCACCAGCAGTCGCCACAGCTGGGTTTTGATGGTGTGACGATGGCGCCATACGCCCGGCAGGCAGAACGGCGTGAGTACCAGCAGCGCCAGCAACCAGCGGTAAAAAGAGATGGCAGCAGGATCGATGCTGCCGGCAGACAGCTTGCTGACGATGGTGTTGATCGACCAGATCAGCACCGCCACCAGCGGTAACAATAAGTTCATAGTACGGCTCCAAATGTGAATCGCGACTAGCTTACGTTTGACCGGTTTAAAGCAGATAGTTAAAATCGGACAAAATTCGTTAGTGACCGGACAGAATGAATCTTCAGGTTGAGTATCAGCCACCGCGCGACGCGCCGCTGCTGCGTTTTTTCATGCGCTATGAGCAAACCAACGCCAAAACCGAATACCTGCCGCACCAGCACGACTGGGGCCAGGCGATATTTGTCACCAGCCACGTGCTGGAGATGGAAGTGGAGGGCGAGCGGCTGCTGACGCCGGCCGAAATGCCGATCTGGATCCCGCCGGGCCAGCGCCACAGCAGCTACAACCACTGTCAGGCGCAGTTTCGCACCTTCAACCTTGCCGCGGATTTATGCGCCGGCATGCCAGAGAAAGCCTGCCTGCTGAGCGTGGACGCCATCGTGCACGCCATCATGAATGATTTTGCCCGCCGCGCGCTGGAGCAGCCGCAGAGCGACGCCGACTGGCGGCTGTGCGAAGTGCTGATTGATCGGCTGCGTCTTGCACCGGTGAACACCAGCTATCTGCCGATGTCCGACGATAAATTCCTCGCACCGATTTTGCGCGCGCTGGAAGAGAACCCGGGTGATAACACCACGCTGGCACAATGGGCGAAGCGCGTGTTTACCACCGAGCGTACGCTGGCGCGGCGCTGTCAGCAGCAGCTGCAGATGTCATTCAGCGAGTGGCGCCAGCGTTTACGTTTCCTGCGCGCGATTGCGCTGCTTGAGCAGGGCTGCAGCGTGCAGGGCATCGCCCACGAGCTGGGTTACAGCTCCGCCTCTGCGCTGATCGTGATGTTTCAGCAGCAGGCGGGCACCACGCCGGATCGCTATCGCAGTCGGTTAGGTTAATCCCCGGCTTTGTGCCATGATATGCCCCGTTTATTTCAAGCAGACAGGACCGCCGCCGTGAAAATTCTCGTCGATGAAAATATGCCCTACGCCCGTGAACTGTTCAGCCGCACCGGAGAGGTGGTGGCGGTGCCGGGCCGCCCGCTGCCGGCAGCCGAACTGCAGGATGCCAGCGCGCTGATGGTGCGCTCCGTCACCAAAGTGGATGCCGCACTGCTGGCCGGCACGCCGGTGAAGTTTGTCGGCACCGCCACTGCCGGCACCGATCATGTCGATGATGCCTCGCTGGCGGCGGCCGGTATCGGCTTCTCGGCCGCGCCGGGCTGTAACGCGATTGCGGTGGTGGAATATGTGTTCTCCGCGCTGCTGCTGCTGGCCGAACGCGACGGCTTTGATCTGCGCGATCGCACCGTGGGTATCGTCGGCGTCGGTAACGTGGGCGGACGGCTGGCTAAACGCCTCGCCGCGTGGGGAGTAAAAACCCTGCTGTGCGATCCGCCGCGCGCCGATCGCGGCGATGACGAAGATTTCCACTCGCTCGACGCGCTGGTGGCACAGGCCGATATCCTGACCTTTCACACGCCGCTGTTTAAAGACGGCCGCTACAAAAGCTGGCATCTGGCGGATGCCGCGCTGCTGATGGCGCTGCGCCCCAACACCATTCTGATCAATGCCTGTCGTGGCCCGGTGGTGGATAACGCCGCGCTGCTGGAGGTGCTGAAACTGCGTAACGATCTCAGCGTGGTGCTGGACGTGTGGGAACCGGAGCCGGATCTCAACCTCGATCTGCTGGACAAGGTCGATATCGCCACCGCGCATATCGCCGGTTATACCCTTGAAGGGAAAGCGCGCGGCACCACTCAGGTGTTTGAGGCCTGGAGCGAATTTATTGGTCAGCCGCAGCAGGTGGCGCTGGACACGCTGCTGCCGCGCCCCGAGTTTGGCACCCTTACGCTGCACGGCAAGCTCGATCAGCCGACGCTGAAACGCCTGGTGCATCTGGTGTATGATGTGCGCCGCGACGATGCGCCGCTGCGCAAAGTGGCCGCGCAGCCGGGCGAATTTGATCGCCTGCGCAAGCAGTATGTCGAGCGCCGCGAGTGGTCTTCGCTGCAGGTGATCTGTGATGAGGCGGAGAGCGCGGCGCTGCTCAATCAGCTTGGCTTCAGCGCCACGCTGCAGGCGAATCACTAATCTCTGATTTTTCTGAATTAATGGGCGATGCATGTCATCGCCTCTCTTTTTTATGTCATTGTCTGGAGTAAACCAACATGTCTGACGGCTGGAATATTGCGCTACTGGGCGCGACAGGCGCAGTAGGGAACGCTGTACTGGAACTGCTGGCGGAACGCCAGTTCCCGGTTGGTGAGTTGTATCTGCTGGCGAGTGAAAACAGCGCCGGTGAAAGCGTGCGCTTTGATGGCCGCTCGCTGCGCGTGCAGGACGCGGCGGAATTTGACTGGTCGCAGGCGCAGCTGGCGTTCTTTACCGCCGGTCGCGAGGCGTCGGCGCGTTATGCCGAAGAAGCCGCCAGCCAGGGTTGCCTGGTAATCGACAGCAGCGACCTGTTCGCGCTGGAGCCGGACGTGCCGCTGGTGGTGCCGGATGTCAATCCACAGGTGCTGGCGGATTACCGTAATCGCAACATCATTACCGTGGCCGATGCGCTGGTGAGCCAGCTGTTAAGCGCCATCAAACCGCTGGTGGATACCGCCGGTTTAGGCCGTCTGCAGGTGACCAACCTGGTGTCGGTCTCCAGCCACGGTAAAGCAGCAGTAGACGGCCTGGCCGGTGAGAGCGCGCGGCTGCTGAACGGCGTACCGGCCGATGAGCACTATTTTGGCCGCCAGCTGGCGTTCAACCTGCTGCCGCAGCAGGCGGACAGTGCCGGCAGCGTGGCGAGCGAGCGCCGGCTGGTCGATCAGGTGCGTAAAGTGCTGCAGGACGAAGGATTACCGATTGCGGTGAGCAGCGTGCAGGCGCCGGTGTTCTACGGCAACGCGCAGATCGTCTATATCGAAAACCTGCGGCCGCTGTCGGCGGAGGAAGCGCGTGACGAACTGGCGCGCGCCGACGATATCAGCCTGAGCGACGACGGTGATTACCCGACGCCGGTCAGCGACGCCTCCGGCAGTGAAGCACTGAGCATCGGCAGCGTGCGCAACGATTACGGCATCCCGGAGCTGCTGCAGTTCTGGTCGGTGGCCGACAACATCCGCTTCGGCGGCGCGCTGATGGCGGTGAAAACCGCAGAGAAGCTGGTGCAGGAGTATCTGTATTAATGCTGGAAGACGCGACCCCGTTTAAGCTGGCGCTCGGCATTGAGTATGACGGCAGCCGTTACTACGGCTGGCAGCGCCAGAATGAAGTACGCAGCGTGCAGGAAAAGCTGGAAAAAGCGCTGGCGAAAGTGGCCAATCACCCGGTGAACGTGTTCTGCGCCGGACGCACCGACGCGGGCGTGCACGGCACCGGCCAGGTGGTGCATTTTGAGACCACCTCCTCGCGTGCCGACAGCGCCTGGACGCTGGGCGTGAACGCCAACCTGCCGGACGATATTGCGGTGCGCTGGGTGAAAGCGGTGCCGGAAAGCTTTCACGCGCGCTTCAGCGCTACCGCGCGCCGTTATCGCTACGTGATCTACAACCAGCGGCTGCGCCCGGCAATTCTCGGTAAAGGCATTACCCATTTTTACCATCTGCTGGATGCGGAAAAAATGCACTGCGCCGCCCAGGCTTTACTGGGTGAGAACGATTTTACCTCGTTCCGTGCAGTGCAGTGCCAGTCGCGCACGCCGTGGCGCAACGTGATGCATCTCAACGTCACGCGCCTGGGGCCGTACGTGATTGTGGATATCAAAGCCAACGCCTTTGTGCATCACATGGTGCGCAATATCGTCGGCAGTCTGCTGGAGATTGGCTGCGGCAATCAGCCGGAAACGTGGATGGCCACGCTGCTGGCGGCAAAAGATCGTACGCTGGCGGCGGCAACGGCGAAAGCCGAAGGGCTGTATCTGGTGGCGGTGGATTACCCTGCTCAGTTTGCGTTACCTCAGCCTGCGCTGGGACCGTTGTTCCTCGCGGATTCATTTTAATCGGAAAGTGTCAGGGAGTTAGCTGTTATGGAGTTTATCCACTTTATCGTCGATTTCATTCTGCACATTGACGTGCATCTGGCCGAGCTGGTGGCGCAGTACGGCATCTGGATTTACGCCATTTTGTTCCTGATTCTGTTCTGTGAAACCGGGCTGGTGGTTACGCCGTTCCTGCCGGGCGATTCGCTGCTGTTCGTCGCCGGTGCGCTGGCGGCGCTGCCGGGCAACGACCTCAACGTGCACCTGATGGTGACGCTGCTGGTGATTGCCGCGATCCTCGGCGACGCGGTTAACTACACCATTGGCCGGCTGTTTGGCGAGAAGCTGTTCAGCAACCCGAACTCGAAAATTTTCCGCCGCAGCTACCTCGACAAAACCCACGCGTTTTACGATCGCCACGGCGGTAAAACCATTATACTTGCGCGCTTTGTGCCAATCGTGCGAACCTTTGCCCCCTTTGTGGCGGGAATGGGACACATGTCTTATCGCCACTTCGCGCTCTTTAACGTGACAGGCGCGCTGCTGTGGGTCCTGCTATTCTCCTATGCCGGTTACCTGTTTGGTGACCTGCCGGTGGTGCAGGAAAACCTTAAGTTGCTGATTGTCGGCATCATCATTGTCTCGGTACTGCCAGGCGTGATTGAAGTGTGGCGTCACCGCCGCCAGGCGCGTCAGCACAAGTCGCAGTAAGCCTGTTACCAGATTTTTATCCACAGCGTGAACGGGTTGTGGTTTAATGAGCGACATTTACGGCCTGCTGAAGGTGATTTCAGCAGTAACGACAAGACTGGACCAGGTCAGCATTAAACAGAAAGGTCATCAATGAGCTGGATTGAACGCATACTGAATAAAAGCACTACCACGCCTTCGCGCAAAGCCAGCATCCCGGAAGGGGTGTGGACCAAATGCGATAGCTGTGGTCAGGTGCTGTACCGCGCCGAGCTGGAGCGCAACCTTGAAGTCTGCCCGAAGTGCGACCACCACATGCGTATGCACGCGCGCGAGCGTCTGCATAGCCTGATGGATGAAGGTTCGATGACAGAGCTGGGTAGCGAGCTGGAACCGAAAGACCTGCTCAAGTTCCGCGACTCGAAGAAGTACAAAGATCGTCTGGTTGCGGCACAGAAAGAGACCGGCGAGAAAGATGCGCTGGTGGTAATGAAAGGCCAGCTGCACGGTATGCCGGTAGTGGCCGCCGCATTTGAGTTCTCCTTTATGGGCGGCTCAATGGGCTCGGTGGTTGGCGCCCGTTTCGTGCGTGCGGTTGAGCAGGCGCTGGAAGACAACTGCCCGCTGATCTGCTTCTCCGCCTCTGGTGGTGCGCGTATGCAGGAAGCGCTGCAGTCGCTGATGCAGATGGCGAAAACCAGTGCGGCGCTGGCAAAAATGCAGGAGCGCGGTCTGCCGTATATTTCGGTACTGACTGATCCGACCATGGGTGGCGTCTCCGCCAGCTTCGCGATGCTGGGCGATTTGAACGTCGCTGAGCCAAAAGCGCTGATCGGCTTTGCCGGCCCACGCGTAATTGAACAGACGGTACGTGAAAAGCTGCCGCCGGGCTTCCAGCGCAGTGAGTTCCTGATCGAAAAAGGCGCGATCGACATGATTATCCGTCGTCCGGAAATGCGCTTTAAGCTGGCCAGCCTGCTGGCGAAAATGATGAACCTGCCGGCACCGCTGCAGGATGGTGATCGCCCGACTGCGGCTGAGCCGGAGAGCAACGAAGCCTGACAGGCAACCGAAAGGCGCAGAGTGATGCGCCTTTTTATTCATGCATCACATCGTAAAGAGCTAACAGGGCACATGGACACTCTTCACCTCCCGCAAGCCACGTCGCCTCTGGCCACGTGGCTTCATTATCTTGAGCATCTGCATTCTCAGGCTATCGATCTGGGCCTGGACCGTATTCAGCGCGTCGCCGCACGCCTCGACCTGCTAAAACCCGCTCCGTTTGTCTTCACCGTCGCCGGCACCAACGGCAAAGGCACTACCTGCCGTACGCTGGAAACCCTGCTGATGGCCGCAGGCTATCGCGTTGGCGTCTACAGCTCGCCGCATCTGGTGCGCTACACCGAACGCGTGCGCGTGCAGGGCGCTGAGCTGGATGAAGCCCGGCACAGCGCCAGCTTTGCCGCCATCGAGGCCGGACGCGGCGATATTTCGCTTACCTACTTTGAGTTTGGCACGCTGTCCGCGCTTAATCTGTTCCGTGAAGCGCAGCTGGATGTCGTGATTCTGGAAGTGGGGCTGGGCGGCCGGCTGGATGCGACGAACATTGTCGACGCCGACGTGGCGGTAATCACCAGCATTGCGCTGGACCACACCGACTGGCTGGGGCCGGATCGCGCCAGCATTGGCCGCGAGAAGGCCGGCGTATTCCGCGGCGGTAAACCGGCGGTGGTCGGCGAGGCTGATATGCCCGCCACCATTGCCCAGGTGGCCGCAGAGAAGGGTGCGCAGCTGTTACAAATTAACCGCGACTGGCAGTGGCAGCGCCAGGGCGACAGCTGGACGCTGCAGGATGCCCAGGGTGAACTGCGCGATCTGCCGCTGCCCCAGGTGCCGCTCCCTAACGCGGCCACCGCCATTGCTGCGCTGCGCGCTTCCGGCCTGACGGTGAGCGAGGCGCTGATTCGTCAGCATCTGCCGCTGGCGATTCTGCCGGGACGTTTCCAGACGGTCAGCACCGCGCCGCGCGTGATCCTTGATGTGGCACACAATCCGCATGCGGCTTATTATCTGGCTTCACGTCTCGCTGAGCTGCCGGCACACGGCACGGTGCATGCGGTGGTTGGCATGTTGCACGACAAGGATATCGCCGGGACGCTGGCTGCGCTGGCACCGCAGGTCAACCGCTGGTACTGCGCGCCGCTCGACGGCCCGCGCGGGGCGTCCGCTGATGAGCTGATGGCGCATCTGCAGGGCGGCAGCGCCTGGCAGAGCGTTGAAGCCGCGTGGCAGGCGGCGCGGCAGCAGGCTCAGCCCGACGATGTGATTCTGGTGTGCGGCTCGTTCCACACCGTGGCGCAGGTAATGCAATCGATGGCAGCGGAGAACGGCAGTGGCAAGTAAGTTTCAGAATCGTTTAGTGGGCACGGTGATTCTGGTGGCGATTGGCGTCATCGTGTTGCCGGGTCTGCTGGACGGTAAGAAAAAGCATTATAAAGAGGAGTTCGCGGCGATTCCGCTGGTGCCAAAGCCTGACGATCAGCAGGACAGCGAAATGGTGCCGCCGGTGACGCAGCCGCTGCCGTCGCAGCCGCCGGAAGGGGCAAGCGCGGCGCAGCAGGCGCCCGCCAGCAGCGCAACGCAGAGCAGTGCCGCCAGCGGCAGCACGCAGCCAGCGCAAAACAGCCAGCCCAGCGTCGTGACGCCGCCGCCGGTGCACCAGCAGCAGAAACCGGCAGAGCAGGTGAAGCCGAAGCCGGTGGAGCAGCCGAAGCCTAAACCGGTGGAGCAGCCGAAACCGAAGCCGGCAGAACAACCGAAAGCGACAGAACAGCCAAAAACTACAGAGCAACCTAAAGCGGCGGAAACGCCGAAGCAGAGCGAACCGGCCGCGCCAGCAGGACAGGCGTATGTGGTACAGCTCGGCGCGCTGAAGAACGCCGCCAAAGTGAATGAGATCGTGGCGCAGCTGCGGCTCTCCGGCTATCGCGCCTTTACCGTGCCGTCGACGCCGGTGCAGGGGCAGATCACCCGTATTTACGTGGGGCCGGATGCGTCCAAAGCGAAACTGCAGGGCGCACTCGGCGAGCTGAAAGGCATCTCCGGCCTCGGCGGCGTTGTGAAGCCGTACAGCACACGCTGATCAACTGATAAGCCGCGCCGATAGCAGAAACAGGCGCGGCTTTTGGCGTGTTTTTTAGTGAAGCATTAATGAAAATTTATGGAATATCAGCAGGTTAAATGGCTGACATCAACAAGGGCGAGGAAAGTTTTTTTCATCGCCCTTTTTCTCGGGACAGAACCGGAAAACCCTACGCAAACGTTTTCTTTTTCTGTTAGAATGCGCCCCGAACTGGATGCAGGGGTGCAAATGCACTGTACTGGAAGCGTTCATGATCTGGATTGATTACGTCATTATTGCGGTAGTTGGTTTTTCGGCTCTGGTCAGCCTGATTCGCGGGTTTGTCCGGGAAGCCTTATCTCTTGTTACCTGGGGATGCGCGTTTTTTGTCGCCAGTCATTACTACGCCTACCTTGCAGTCTGGTTTACAGGTTTTGACGACGAACTGGTTCGCAACGGCATCGCCATCGCGGTGTTATTCGTTGCCACCCTGATTGTGGGTGCCATCGTGAACTATGTGATCGGCTCGCTGGTTGAGAAAACCGGCTTGTCGGGAACCGACAGGGTGTTGGGGGTCTGTTTCGGGGCGTTGCGTGGCGTGCTGATTGTATCCGCCATTCTCTTCTTCCTTGATACATTCACCGGCTTTTCAAAAAGTCCGGACTGGCAACAGTCTCAACTCATTCCCCAGTTCAGTTACATCATCAGGTGGTTTTTCGATTACCTGAAAAGCACGTCGAGTTTTTTACCCCGGTAACACCGGGAGTGCGGCTAATGAGGAAATGACAACATGTGCGGTATTGTTGGTATCACCGGTTTTATGCCAGTAAACCAGTCGATCTATGACGCGTTAACGGTGCTGCAGCACCGCGGGCAGGATGCCGCCGGCATTTGTACCATCGATGCGCTGAACTGCTTCCGTCTGCGTAAGGCCAATGGCCTGGTCAGCGACGTGTTTGAAGCGCGCCACATGCAGCGTTTGCAGGGAAATATGGGTATCGGCCACGTGCGTTATCCGACTGCCGGCAGCTCCAGCGCCTCTGAAGCGCAGCCCTTCTACGTGAACTCGCCGTACGGCATCACGCTGGCTCACAACGGTAACCTGACCAACGCCCATGAACTGCGCAAGCAGCTGTTCGAAGTCGGTCGCCGTCATGTGAATACCACCTCAGACTCCGAAATCCTGCTCAACATCTTTGCTCAGGAGCTGGATCGTTTTCAGCACTATCCGCTGGAAGCTGACAACATTTTTGCTGCCGTGGCGGCGGTGCATCAGCAGGTGCGCGGCGCTTACGCCGTGGTGGCGATGATTATCGGTCACGGCATGGTTGCGTTCCGCGATCCTAACGGTATCCGTCCGCTGGTACTGGGCAAGCGTGAGCTGGCCGATGGCCGCACCGAATACATGGTGGCCTCAGAGAGCGTGGCGCTGGATACGCTCGGCTTCGAATTTATTCGTGACGTTGCGCCAGGCGAAGCGGTGTACATCACCGAGCAGGGTCAGCTCTCGACGCGCCAGTGCGCAGAGAACCCGAAAAGCAATCCGTGCCTGTTCGAGTACGTTTACTTTGCGCGTCCGGACTCGTTCCTCGACAAGATCTCCGTCTACAGCGCACGCGTGCGCATGGGCACCAAGCTGGGCGAGAAAATTGCCCGCGAGTGGGAAGATCTCGATATTGACGTGGTGATCCCGATTCCGGAAACCTCGACCGATACTGCGCTGGAGATCGCCCGTATTCTTGATAAGCCGTACCGCCAGGGTTTTGTGAAAAACCGCTACGTGGGCCGTACCTTTATTATGCCGGGCCAGCAGCTGCGCCGCAGTGCGGTACGCCGTAAGCTCAATGCCAACCGCGCTGAGTTCCGCGATAAAAACGTGCTGCTGGTGGATGACTCGATTGTGCGCGGCACCACCTCTGAGCAGATTATCGAGATGGCGCGTGAAGCGGGCGCGAAACGCGTCTATCTGGCGTCGGCGGCACCGGAAATTCGCTTCCCTAACGTCTACGGCATCGATATGCCGAGCGCTACCGAGCTGATTGCGCACGGCCGTGAAGTGGAAGAGATTCGTCAGCTGATTAAAGCCGATGCGCTGATTTTCCAGGATCTGCAGGATCTGATCGACGCGGTGCGTGAAGAGAACCCGGATATTGCCCAGTTCGAATGCTCGGTGTTCAACGGCATCTACGTCACCAAAGACGTTGACCTGCAGTATCTGGAATATCTGCAGTCGCTGCGTAACGACGATGCTAAAGCGATTGCGCGTCAGAACGAAGTGGAGAACCTGGAACTGCATAACGAAGGTTAAGGTCAGTCTCAGGCAGACGAAACAGGGCGGGCGCAATCCCGCCCTGTTTGTTTTTGTATTTATGGCGGCGGAGCGGCTATTATTGGCGCACTCTTTTGCAGCAAGGCTGAATTATGAAACGACTCATCATTGGTATTTCCGGCGCCAGCGGCGCGATCTACGGCGTGCGTATGCTGCAGGTGCTGCAACCGTTAGCCGAAGTGGAAACCCATCTGGTGATGAGCCCGGCGGCGCGGCAAACGCTGGCGCTGGAGACTGACTACAGCCTGCGTGACGTGCAGGCGCTGGCCGATGTTGTGCACGATGTGCGCGATATCGCCGCCAGCATCTCGTCCGGCTCGTTCAAAACGCTGGGTATGGCAATTGTGCCGTGTTCCATGAAAACCCTGTCGGGCATTGTGCACAGCTACAGCGACAGTCTGCTGACGCGCGCCGCCGACGTGGTGCTGAAAGAGCAGCGCCGGCTGGTGCTGTGCGTGCGGGAAACCCCGCTGCATCTCGGTCATCTGCGCATGATGACCACCGCCGCCGAGCTTGGGGCGCTGATTATGCCGCCGGTGCCGGCATTTTATCACCGCCCGCAGCGCATCGACGATTTGATTGATCAGACGGTCAACCGCGTGCTGGATCAGTTTGATATCGAGCTGCCGGAAGATCTGTTTACCCGCTGGCAGGGTGCATGATGGTGCAATAATGCACTGAATGCGTGCAAAAGCGCGGGGCCGATCACTGTTCGTGCATCTTGTGCACCAAAAGTTAACAATCTCACTTTTTCTTCCTCACACCGCTGTTATATTTCCCTCACAAACTAAGTGCTTGCGTCCCAGATGGACGCGGTATTTAGTGCGCCTGCGCACAGTTTCGCCGATTTGCACAACTGGCATGAAACCTGCAAAACATTCAGCGCAAACACATCACGCACCACATAACAATAAGCACTTCACTTGAGGGTTACCTATGAAAAAGCGAGTTCTGGCTCTTTCTCTGATGCTGGCTATGTCCGGCGCTGCGAGCGTGTTCGCGGCGGTACCGCAGTCGCTGCGCATCGGGACCGATCCAACTTACCCGCCGTTTGAGTCCAAGAACGCGCAGGGCCAGCTGGTTGGCTTTGATATCGACCTGGCCAACGAGATCTGTAAGCGTATCAAGACCAAATGTACTTATGTGGAAAGTGATTTCGATGCGCTGATCCCGTCGCTGAAAGCGAAGAAGATCGACGCCATCATCTCTTCACTCTCAATCACCGAGAAACGTCAGGAAGAGATCGCCTTCTCGGAAAAACTGTATGCAGCGAACGCGCGTTTAGTGGCGCCGAAGGGGTCTAAACTGCAGCCGACCATTGAGTCGCTGAAGGGCAAGAACATTGGTCTGCTGCAGGGCACCACGCAGGAAACCTACGCCAATGAATACTGGCGTCCAAAAGGGGTGACCGTCACGCCGTATGCCAACCAGGATCTGGTGTATCAGGACCTGAATGCTGGCCGTATTGACGCGGCGTTCCAGGATGAAGTGCAGGCGAGCGAAGGCTTCCTTAAGCAGCCGGTCGGAAAAAACTACGCCTTCGCCGGTCCGGCGGTGAAAGATGACAAAATCTTTGGCGTCGGCACCGGTATGGGCCTGCGTAAAGATGACGCTGATTTGAAAGCTGCCATCGACAAAGCCTTTAACGACATGCGCAAAGACGGTACCTACGACAAGATTGCGAAGAAGTACTTTGATTTCAACGTTTACGGCGATTAAGACTCCTGTTCCTGAACGGGTGTATTGAGTCACGCTAACGTGGGTCATAACTATTCACTCCGGGCGCTTACTTATGTAAACTCCCGGAGTTCATACGCTTGCCACCATCCTTCCGTGATTCACATCCCTGGTCAGGACTGTCCGTGTGTTGTTGGACAGCGTTTGTTTATTTCCCTCACGACAGGATCGAACCCATGTTGTATGGCTATTCTGAAGTAATTCTCAAAGGCACGCTGGTGACTCTTGAGCTGGCGCTCAGCTCGGTGGTACTGGCCGTGGTGCTGGGCCTGATAGGGGCCGGCGCCAAACTCTCCCGCAATCGCCCGCTGGCGATGATTTTTGAAGGCTACACCACGCTAATCCGTGGCGTGCCCGACCTGGTGCTGATGCTGCTGATCTTTTACGGTCTGCAGATTGCCCTCAACGCCGTAACCGATGCGCTCGGCATGGCACAGTTTGATATCGACCCGATGGTGGCCGGTATTATTACGCTCGGCTTCATCTACGGTGCTTACTTCACTGAAACCTTCCGTGGCGCGTTTCTCGCGGTGCCGAAAGGGCAGATTGAAGCCGCCACCGCCTTCGGCTTTACCGGCGCGCAAACTTTCCGTCGCATTCTGTTCCCGGCGATGATGCGCTTTGCGCTGCCCGGCATCGGCAACAACTGGCAGGTGATTCTCAAAGCCACCGCGCTGGTGTCGCTGCTCGGCCTTGAAGATGTGGTAAAAGCCACGCAGCTGGCCGGCAAAAGTACTTGGCAACCGTTCTACTTCGCGATTGTTGCCGGGGTGATTTATCTGGTGTTTACCACGCTGTCCAACGGCGTGCTGTGGTGGCTTGAACGCCGCTACTCGGTAGGGGTGAAAAGGGCAGAGTTATGATCGAGATTATTCAGGAGTACTGGAAACAACTGCTCTGGACCGACGGTTACCGTTTTACCGGCGTGGCCATCACGCTGTGGCTGCTGATTCTGTCCGTGGTGATTGGCGGCAGCCTTGCGGTGCTGCTGGCCATCGCGCGCGTCTCGCCAAATCGCTATATCTCCACGCCGGTGTGGCTGTTTACCTATGTGTTTCGCGGCACGCCGCTGTATGTGCAGCTGCTGGTGTTCTATTCCGGCATGTACACGCTGGAGGTGGTGAAAGGCTCCGAGCTGCTGAACGCCTTCTTCCGCAGCGGCCTGAACTGTACGCTGCTGGCATTTACCCTGAACACCTGTGCTTATACCACCGAGATTTTTGCCGGTGCCATTCGCGCCGTGCCACACGGTGAAATCGAAGCCGCGCGCGCCTATGGTTTCTCGCCGTTTAAACTTTACCGCTGCATCATTCTGCCGTCGGCGCTGCGCACCGCGCTGCCCGCCTACAGCAATGAAGTGATTCTGATGCTGCACTCCACCGCGCTGGCGTTCACCGCCACCGTGCCGGATTTGCTAAAAATCGCGCGCGATATCAACTCGGCGACCTATCAGCCGTTCACCGCGTTCGGCATCGCTGCGGTGCTGTACCTGATTATCTCTTACGTGCTGATTAGCCTGTTCCGCCTTGCGGAGCGCCGCTTCCTCGCGCATGTGAAACCCTCTTCGTCGCACTGAGTATGACTATGGCTGAAAATAAATTAAGCGTTACCGAACTGCATAAGCGTTACGGTGAACATGAAGTTCTGAAGGGCGTGTCGCTGCAGGCCAACGCCGGCGATGTGATCAGCATTATTGGCTCGTCCGGTTCCGGGAAAAGTACCTTTTTACGCTGCATCAACTTCCTCGAAAAGCCGAGTGAAGGCACCATCGCGGTTAACAACGAGGCGATAAACCTGGTGCGCGACACCGATGGCCAGCTGAAAGTGGCCAACAAGGAGCAGCTGCGTTCGCTGCGTACCCGGCTGACCATGGTGTTCCAGCACTTTAATTTGTGGAGCCACATGACGGTGCTGGATAACGTCACTGAAGCACCGATTCAGGTGCTGGGGCTGAGCAAAGCCGAAGCACGCGAGCGGGCAATTAAATATCTCGATAAAGTCGGTATTGATGCGCGCGCGCGTGCCAAATACCCGGTGCATCTGTCAGGCGGCCAGCAGCAGCGTGTCTCGATTGCCCGCGCGCTGGCGATGGAGCCGGAAGTGTTGCTGTTCGACGAACCCACCTCGGCGCTCGATCCGGAGCTGGTAGGCGAAGTGCTGCGCATCATGCAGAAGCTGGCCGAAGAGGGCAAAACCATGGTGGTAGTGACGCACGAGATGGAGTTCGCCCGTCACGTATCCAACCACGTGATTTTTCTGCATCAGGGCAAAATCGAAGAGCAGGGCGCGCCAGACGAACTGTTCGGCAACCCGAAAAGCCCGCGCCTGCAGCAGTTTTTGAAGGGATCGTTGAAATAGGTTTCTGAACCGTTGCGGCGCAATATACTGCGCGTTTCCCGGCGATGTGGCGGTCAAACCCGCGCGATACATCGCGCCGTGACGAATCACAGAAATATTTAATTAATCATGCAGCAGTTTCAGCGCGGTGTCTTCATCTGTCACCAGCCCGGAGATCCAGCTGCCGTGCAGCGCGGCGTGAATCGCTGCGTATTTGCGCGCGCTGCCGGCAAAGCCGATGATATTGCGCTGCGTCTGGCTCTCCAGCAGCACGCTGGTCAGCAGCTCATCGGTTTCGCCGTACACCCGCTCTCCCTGCTGATTGAAAAAATGCCCCAGCATTTCACCCACCACGCCGCGTGCGTTGAGCGCTTCTACCTGCGCATCGGTGATAAAGCCTTCGGCATTGAGCGGGCAGCCCGGCATCACTTCGCCAATGCCGACAAACGCCACGTTCGCCTGCAGCGCACGCTGGGTGACACGCTGATAGACCTGATGCTGCACCCACATCATCTTATCCTGCGGCGTGTCAGCATACAGCGGCGCCGGAATGAAGAAATATTTGCCCTGCATCTTCTCCGCCATTTTCAGCGGTACGTCGTAGCGGGTACCGGAATCGTCACGCGCAATCGCGCCGATCATCGACACACACTGATGCTGTGGCCGTTCAACCCACGGCAGCGCATCAATCATTGAGCGCAGCGTTTTGCCGGAACCGATGCCAAACACCTGCGGCGTCTCTTCGTTGATAAACTGCGCCATCACCGCCGCACCTTCAACCGCCAGCATTTGCTGAATCGCCTCATCATCCAGCCCGGCTGACGGCACCACGCGGCACAGCGTCAGGCCAAACTTTTGTTCGATCTCGCGCGCCAGATGCAGGCAGTGCGTGACCGGATGGTCGATCTTCACGCTGACCATGCCCATTTCACGCGCGCTGGAAACCAGCCGCTGCGCCACCTGCCGCGATAAGCCCAGCGCGCGCGCAATCTCCTGCTGCGTGACGCCCGCCACGTAATACATCCACGCTGCCCGCGCTGCCAGCTCCTGCTTCTTCTCTTCTCTGCTCATCGCCTTGTTCCGTCAAACTCCGATGCGCCAGTTTATCGCGTCTTGCCCCTGAAGCGTTAACTGAGCAAAAGCCCTAAAAAAGAGCAAAAGTATTAAATGTGATGGATATCGCAGAACGATCGCCCCGCCGGCGACTATGCTACGCCTCATCGGGCAAATGCCCTCCATTGTGGCAAATGTTTATTTCGAGGCGACTATGACGACGAAATCAGTGTGGATGCATATCGGCGCAGGTTCTTTTCACCGCGCGCATCAGGCGTGGTATCTGCACCAGCTGTACCAGCAGGGCGATGACAGCTGGAGCATCGCACTTGGCAACATCCGCGGCGATGCGGTAGCGCTGCTCAACCAGCTGCAGGCGCAAAACGGCGAGTACGTACTGGAAACCGTGACGCCGGAGGGCGAGCGCGCGTATGAAACCATTACTTCGCTGCGCACCATCCTGCCGTGGGACGCGGAGATCAGCGCGCTGGTGGCACAGGGCGCCAGCGCTGAGACAAAAGTGATCGGTTTTACCGTGACCGAAGCGGGTTACTACCTGACGCCGGCGCATGAACTCGATCTCAGCCAGGCGGATATTCAGGCCGATCTCCGTGGTGAGGCGCGCACTATTTACGGCGCGCTGACCCGCATTCTGCGCCAGCGCGTGGCCAGCGGCGGTGCGCCGGTCACGCTGCTCAACTGCGACAACCTGCGTCACAACGGCGAACGTTTCCGTCACGGCATGCTGGCGTTTCTTGCTGCGCAGGGCGACCACGCGCTGGCCAGCTGGGTGCGCGATAACACCACTTCGCCAAACACCATGGTGGATCGCATCACGCCGCGCCCCACGCCGGATGTTGCCGAACGCGTCAAAGCGGCCACCGGCAAAGACGATGGCGCGGCGGTAATGGCGGAATCGTTCATCCAGTGGGTGATTGAGGATGATTTCATCGCCGGACGCCCGGCGCTGGAAAAGGTGGGCGTGGAGCTGGTGGCGTCGGTGCTGCCGTGGGAAGAGGCGAAAATCCGCATTCTCAACGCCACGCACGCGGCGATTGCCTGGGCCGGCACGCTCACCGGCCATGACTACATTGATGACAGCACGCGGCAGCCCGCGATCTATCAGCTGGCGTATGACTACATCACGCAGGACGTGATCCCGTCACTGTCGCCCAGCCCGCTCGATCTGGCGGATTACCGCGACGTGGTGCTGGCGCGCTTTAGCAATCCCTACATCAAAGACACCAACCAGCGCGTTGGTGCCGATGGGCTGTCGAAGATTCCCGGCATGGTGACGCCAACGCTGCGCGAATGCTATCAGCGCGGCGCAGAACCGACCGCTACCGCCGTGCTGCCGGCGCTGTTCTACCTGTTCCTGCAACGCTGGGCCAGTAACCAGCTGCCGTATGCGTATCAGGATGGCGTGCTCAATGCTGATGCGCTGCGCCAGCAGCTGGCCGGTGAGGATGCACTGCAGCGGTTCCTCAGCGACCGCGCGCTGTTTGCCGAACTGGCCGATGACCGCGCTTTTCATGCGCTGGTGACGCGCAGCGTAGACGCCATAGAGCAGCAACTGCTGCAGCCGGCGACGGTGTAAGGAG
This sequence comes from Pantoea sp. Ap-870, assembly GCF_011752515.1. Classification (NCBI taxonomy): domain Bacteria; kingdom Pseudomonadati; phylum Pseudomonadota; class Gammaproteobacteria; order Enterobacterales; family Erwiniaceae; genus Pantoea; species Pantoea sp. Ap-870. Next base: position 243,251 of record NZ_VWXG01000006.1, on the reverse strand, counting down.
CGCACAGCATGTATCTCGGCATTGATATTGGCACCTCTGAACTCAAAGCGCTGATCGTTAACCCGCAGGGCGAGATTGTGGCGTCGAATCACGCCACGCTCAGCGTGCAGCGCCCGCATCCGCACTGGGCGGAGCAGGATCCCGAGCGCTGGTGGCAGGCGTGTGGTCAGGCGATCGCCGGGCTGCGCCAGCAGGCACCGGACGCGTGGGCCGCGATTCGCGCCATCGGTCTCTCCGGTCAGATGCATGGCGCCGTGCTGCTGGATGCCGCCGGTGAGGTGTTGCGGCCGTGCATATTGTGGAACGACACGCGCAGCGCGGCGCAGTGTGATGCGCTGCGCCAGCAGCATCCGCAGATGATGCAGATCGCCGCCAACCTGATTATGCCCGGCTTCACCGCGCCGAAACTGCACTGGGTGGCGGAACATGAGCCCGAAATCTTCCGCCGCATCGACAAGGTGCTGCTGCCGAAGGATTACCTGCGCTGGCGTCTGACCGGGCGCTTTGTCAGCGAGCCGTCGGACGCCGCCGGTACGCTGTGGCTCGACGTGGCGCAGCGCGACTGGTCTGACGCACTGCTGGCAATTAGCGGGCTGACGCGCGCACAGATGCCCGAACTGGTTGAGGGCAGCGCGGTCAGCGCTACGCTGCGCGCCGATTTGGCCAGCGAATGGGGCTTAGCCGCCACGGTGAGCGTGGCCGGCGGCGGCGGTGATAATGCCGCGTCGGCGGTGGGCGTCGGTGCGGTTAATGCGGGCGATGCCTTTATCTCGCTCGGCACGTCAGGCGTGATTTTTGTGGTTAACGATCGGCTGCGTGCCGATCCGCAATCCGGCGTGCACGCTTTCTGCCATGCGCTGCCGGGACGCTGGCACCAGATGAGCGTGATGCTCAGCGCCGCCAGCTGTCTGCGCTGGCTGTGCAATCTGCTGTCGGTCACCGAAAGCCAGCTGATGGACGAGATGGCACAGCTCAGCGCGGAACAGCTGCGTCAGGCACCGCTGTTTCTGCCGTATCTCTCTGGTGAACGCACGCCGCACAACGATCCGCAGGCGACCGGGGCATTTTTCCATCTGCGCCACGAAACGCCGCGCGCGCTGCTCGGCTATGCGGTGATTGAGGGCGTGGCGTTTGGCCTGGCGGATGGTCTGGCGGTGCTGGGCGATACGCAGCAGCAGATTCAGCAGTGCAGCCTGACCGGCGGCGGCGCGCGCAGCACGCTGTGGGCGCAACTGATTGCCGACGTGCTGCAGCTGCCGATAGTGACCCATCCGGCCAGCGCCTCCGGCGCGCTGGGGGCGGCGCGACTGGCGTGGCTGGCCGACGGCGGCAGTGAAGCCGACGTGTGCCTGAAGCCGCCGGTGCAGGCGCGCTATCAGCCCGATGCGGCGCGCGGGGCCGTGCTGCAGCAGCGGCTGCGCCTGTTCCGTGAACTCTATGTACAACAACAGCAGGCGCGCGCGTTGCTGCCTGCCTGATCGGATTAGCGAACGGAAGGAAGATTGTCATGCAATCGAACGCATACTGGTTTGGCTTACCGAAAAAGATGTTCTGGGGCTTTCTGGCCATCGCCATTTTCATGGCCGGCGACGGCTTCGAAATGGCGTTTCTCTCGCGCCACATCACTGACATGGGCTTTTCGCCGGCCCAGTCGGCGGTGGTGTTTACGTTTTATGGTCTGGCCGCCGCGCTGGCGGCGTGGGCCTCCGGTGTGGTGGCGGAGCTGATTACGCCGCAGCGCGCCATGATGATTGGCTTTGTGCTGTGGATCGTCATGCATGCGCTGTTTATGTCGCTGGGGCTCGGACTGCGTAACTATCCGCTGATGGTGCTGTTCTACGGCATTCGCGGCCTGGCCTATCCGCTGTTTATCTACTCGTTCATGATGATGCTGGTGCAGGTGCTGCCGCGTGACAAGCTGGCCGCCGCCACCGGCTGGTTCTGGGCGATGTATTCCGTGGGGATTGGCGTGGTGGGCAGCTATCTGCCGAGCCTGACCATCCCGATGCTGGGCGAAACCGGCACCTTATGGCTGGCGATTGTCTGGGTGGCGTGCGGCGGCGTGCTGGCCTACTTCAGCCTGCGCAACGTGCCGGTGGACCGTTCCCGCGTTAATCTGCCGCTGCGGGATAAGATGACGGAGATGTCGCGTGCCGTAACCATTCTGTTCACCAACCAGCATGTGTTTTATGCCTGCCTGATCCGCATCATCAATACGCTGTCGCTGTTTGGTTTTGCCATCATCATGCCGCTGCTGTTTGTCGATCGGCTCGGCTTTACCATTTCCGAATGGCTGCAGATTTGGGCGGTGTTCTTCTTCGTCACCATCTTTACCAATATTTTCTGGGGCATTACCGGTGAGAAGCTGGGCTGGATCCGTCAGGTGCGCTGGTTCGGCTGCCTCGGTATGGCGATCTCCAGCCTGGCGTTTTACTACCTGCCGCTGTATGCCGGGCATAACTTCTGGGTGGCGCTGATTCCGGCGATCATGCTGGGGATCTTTGTCGCTGCCTTTGTGCCAATGACCGCGGTGTTCCCGACGCTGGAACCGCATCATAAGGGCGCAGCGGTATCGATTTACAATCTGTCGGCCGGGCTGAGTAACTTTGTTGCCCCGGCGATTGCTTCGCTGCTGCTGCCGTTCTTCGATATCGTCGGGGTGGTGTGGGCCTATACCGCGCTCTACCTGTTCGCCGGCGTGCTGACCTTTATCATCCGCGTGCCGCAGCCGGGACACACACGGGAAGCGTCAGCGGTGAAGTCGTCGGTGGTGCAGCAGCGTAGCTAAAGCTGAGTGTCAATCTGTCGCACCGGCAGCAAGGACTGCCGGTGCTGACATGGCGCTATTCCAGCTTCTGTTTCACTTTCTTCACGTCGTCAGCGCTGACCGGTGCGGCGGCATTTCCCCAGCTGTTGCGGATGTAGCTCACCACCGCGGCGATCTCCTCATCACCCAGCGTGCCGGCAAAGGCCGGCATTGCCGGTGCCGTGGGGCGGGCATCGGTATCGACACCGCGACTGCCGGCGGCGACCACCCGAATCAGCGAGGTGGCATCCTCCTGATTGAGCAACGGATTGTCCGCCAGCTGCGGGAAGATATTCTTCTCACCGCGGCCGCCCGGGCTGTGGCAGGCTGAACACTTCGCCGCATAGATTTGCGCGCCCAGCTTCATGCGATCGTCCGTCGCGGCAAGTGCGGCGGGCGCTTGCTCATCACGTGATTCACCGCTTTTCAGGTACACCGCCACCGCCTGCAGATCTTCATCGCGCCAGTGCTGCGTGGAGTGACGCACCGCGTCGGCCATTGGACCGGAAGCGATATCGAAACGGTTCACGCCGGTACGCAGGTAGCTGACGATATCCTGCTGGCTCCATTTGCCCAGCCCGCTGTGCGGGTTCGCGGTGATGTCCGGCGCCATCCAGCCTTCGACCACTTCACCACGCAGGAACGAGCCATTTTTATCGCCGCCGAGCAGGTTTTTCGGCGTGTGGCAGGTGCCGCAGTGGCCCGCGCCCTGCACCAGATACGCACCGCGATTCCACTGGGCGGATTGACGGGCGTCCGGCTGGAACGCGCCCTGGTCAAAGTTGATCCAGTTCCACACCATCAGGCTGGTGCGGATGTTGAAAGGGAAGGGCAGCTGATTGGTCTCGACCGGGTTGTGTATCGGCTGCAGCGTCTGCATCCATGCCCACAAATCCTGCAGATCCTTATCCGACATTTTGGTGTACGCGGTGAACGGCATCGCGCCGTACAGCCGCTTGCCGCCGTGGCCGATGCCCTCGGTCATGGCGCGGCGGAAATCTTCATAGCGCCAGTTGCCGATGCCGGTTTCGCGATCCGGCGTGATATTAGCGCCGACCAGCGTACCAAACGGCGTCTGCAACCTGACGCCCCCGGCAAACGGCTGCTGCGGATCGGCGGTGTGGCAGGCGGTGCAGTCCGCCAGCGTGGCGATATAGCTGCCGCGCGCGTACTGATCGTATTCCGGCTGGGCGTGAGACACAAAGCTGGTGAGCAGCAGCGCGGCAGCGCACAGAGAGAGGCGTGTTTTCATGCGGTAATCATCTCCCCGGGACGTTGCAGATAGTAGTGACGAATCGCATGCGCCGCTTTGAATGCCAGCGCGCCGACGGTGCCGGTCGGGTTATAGCCCGGGTTTTGCGGAAAGGCTGACGCGCCCACCACGAACAGGTTCGGTACATCCCACACCTGCAGATGTTTATTGACCGAGCTGGTTGAGGGATCGCTGCCCATAATGAAGCCGCCAACCACGTGCGACGACTGATACGGCACGCTGCTCCAGTGGCCGGTCATCGGTTTGACAATCATCTCGCGCGGGTTCATCGATTTAGCGATTTCCGCCACTTTACCGGTGCAGTACTGCGCCATTTTCAGATCGTTCGCCGCAAAGTCGAAAGTGATGCGTAGCAGCGGTCGGCCGTGCGGATCTTTGTAGTTGGGATCGAGCGACAGATAGTTGGTGCGCGTGGTGTAGCTGCTGGCCTCGCAGCCAATTGACATGGTGCTGAGGTAGTTGTCTTTCAGCGCGCGCTTCCACTTCGAGCCCCATTTGGGCGTGTTGGGCGGCAGCGGCCGGTAGCCAATCGGTGCCGAGCCGATGGGCGTCACGCGGATGCTGCCGCCGCCGAAGAAGCCCAGACCGCTGTGGTCAAAATTATCGTTATTGAATTCATCAATGCCCATGCCCACCGCGCCGGCACCGATAAACGGGTTAAAGTTTTTGTTGTCGAAAAACAGCGTGACGCCGTTGGCGGTCTGGTAGGCGTAATTGCGGCCGGTGGTGCCTTTGTTGGTGACCGGATCATAAGCCTGGCCAATGCCAGAGAGCAGCATCAGGCGCACGTTTTCAAAGGTAAAGGCGGCGACGATCACCAGATCGGCCGGCTGTTCCCACTTATCGCCGGAAGAGTCAATGTAGGTAACGCCGGTGGCCTGTTTGCCGCTGGCATCGGTCAGCACTTCCAGCACTTCGCAGTTGGTGTACGCGGTAAAGTTCTCTTTGCGCATCAGCGCCGGCAGCACGGTGGTGATGGCGCTGGCTTTCGAGTAGTTGGCGCAGCCGTAGTTGGTGCAGAAGCCGCAGAAGGTGCAGGGACCCATGGTGACGCCATAGGGATTGGTGTACGCCTCGGAGACCAGCGAGGAGGGCACCGGAAACGGCTGGTAGCCGAGATTTTTTGCTGCTTCGGCAAACAGCGTCGGACCATAGGGCTGGCGCAGCGGCGGCGTCGGATAGTCGGCCGACCGGGCACCTTCGAACGGATTGCCGCCCGTGCGTTTCTCTCCCTGAATATTACCGGCGTAACCCGAGGTGCCGGCCACGCGCTCAAACTGCATGTAGTGCGGCTCCATCTCTTCCCAGCTGGTGCCCCAGTCCTGCAGCACCAGCTCATCCGGAATGGCACTGGCGCCGTAGCGTTCGGTCAGGTGGCTTTTCAGGCGAAACTCTTCCGGCTGAAAGCGAAAGGTAATGCCGGCCCAGTGGTTGCCCGCGCCGCCGGTGCCGTTGCCCGGATGGAACGAGCCCCAGGTGCGCATCGGCAGGGCGGTTTGCGACGGATTGTTGCGCATGGTGCAGGTGTTCTGCCGCGTACGCAGCATCAGCTCTTCGCGCATCACGTAGCGCAGCTCGTCGGTGACGGTGCCAATATTGAAGTCGCGCGCGGTGTCGCGCCACGGGCCGCGCTCAATGCCGATCACTTCCAGGCCTTCGTCGGCCAGTTCATTGGCGATAATCGATCCGGCCCAGCCGAGACCAATCACCACCACATCGGTTTTCGGTAATTTCTTCATCATCTATCCCCGTGCTTTCCATTGCGCAATGCTGATCGGCTCTAAGCCCAGATTTTCGTTATGGCGCTCAATGTATTCGCGATAGTCGTAGCGCGCGCCGGGAAAGCCCAGCATCTTCCACGACACCATGTCTTTGTTGCCGCCGTAGATCGGATCGGCAAAGAAGCCTTCCATGGTGTTGTTCAGCACCTCGAGAAACAGCGACTGCGCATCAAAGCCGCTGAAATGCACCTTTCCGGCTTCCATGTCTGCCAGCAGCGCGTCCTGCTGCGCCGGCGTCAGATCGACAAAGTTCTTTTGCGAGGTTTGCTGCACGTAGCGGTTGAGCGCCGCCAGCCCCTGGCGATAGCGCTGTTGCGGCACCAGCGGCGACTGGTCGCCCTGCTCGGTGGTGCCCTGCTGAAACGGGCCCTGCATATAGAGGCGTTCGAAGGTGCCATAAAAGCCGTGCAGCTGGCGGTCGATAAAGACAGCGCAGCCGGCTTCTTTGCCGCCCACGCTCAGCTCGTCCGCCGGAATAATGCGGTCAACCATGGCTTCCACGGTGCGCGCTTCTTCCTCGGTGAAGAACAGCCAGCCCTGAGCCTGGAACTGTTCCGGTGGGTTATCGGCGAAGGGCGTCCAGCCGGGGGAGCCCTTGAGGGAGTCAGCATCGGCGGCGCGGGTGACGCCAGCGGCAACGCCCAGCGTCGACCAGGTCAGGACCTGGCGTCGTGTGACACCGGGCAGGGTTTTGGCTCGTTTTTTCATCATCGCTTCCAGACAGAGTAACAAGATAAGGCGTAACCGGCCGGCGTGCACGGCGACACAACGGGCCGGAATCTTCAGTTTTTGTAAATTTTTATGGCGAATGTTAACTGTAGACGGGCTGGGTGGTGGCGACCAATAACCGTACAAAAAAGTGCACTATTTGATAATCCGCCGGTTATTTCCTGAACTAAGCGCCACGTTAAATCTGCAGGCTTCGCTTGAACTCAGCGCGCTGGCTGCCAGGCTTAACCGTTTCAACCACGAAATAACCAGGAGGAAATATGTCGCGCTTTGCAGAGAAAGTGGTGGTGATTACCGGAGCCGGATCCGGCATTGGTGCCGCAGCGGCGCAGCGTTTCGCCAGTGAAGGCGCACAGGTGGTGCTGGTGGGCAGAACCCGTGACAAGCTGGAACAGGTGCTGAGCACGCTGAGCGGCGAGAATCATCTGGTGGCACCCTGCGACGTCGGCGATGCGGATCAGGTTAAACAGCTGGCAGAGCAGGTGCAGCGCCAGTATGGGCGCGTGGATGTGCTGGTGAATAACGCCGGCAGCATCGTGCAGGGCAAAATTCACGAAGTGTCGATAGCGGACTGGAAGTCGCTGATGAGCACTGACCTCGACGGTGTATTTTACTGCACCCACTTCTTTATGCCCGCGCTGCTCAACAGTAAAGGCAACGTGGTGAATACCTCGTCGGTATCCGGACTGGGCGGCGACTGGGGCATGAGTGTCTACAACGCCGCCAAGGGCGCGGTGACCAATTTTACCCGCGCGCTGGCGATGGATTATGGCACCGACGGCGTGCGTGTTAACGCCGTTTGCCCGGGCTTTACCTTTACCGATCTCACCGAAGAGATGAAAAACGATGAGGCGCTGCTTGCACGCTTCTATGACCGTATTCCGCTGGGCCGCGCCGGTGAGCCGGAAGATATCGCCAGCGCGATTGCTTTCATCGCCAGCGACGACGCGCGTTATATCACCGGCGTTAACCTGCCGGTCGATGGCGGTCTGACGGCGTCGAACGGCCAGCCGAAACAGGCGTGAGTCATAGCAGGCGGAGAGTCAGGTGTACTGTCACCGTCAATCCGCCTGTTAGTCGGTCATGGCTCACCCGCTTCGCCATCGTGACACGCTGACACATAGCTGGCCGTATAACCGCCGTTCTCTAACGCCACGATTCTGGCAAAGCCAGACGCGCCAAAATGCATGCCGGCAATCACCGTATTTTCCGCTGCCACCTGCTGCAAAATACGCTGGCGCGTCTCTCTGGCCATGACGGGATCGATATCGAAGGCAATGGAAACCTGCGGGCAGGCCAGCTGAACAGGCGGGTAATGCACAATATCACCCCAGATCAATAAATGCTCGCCGTCTGAATCAATGCGAAACCCGCAATGCCCCGGGGTATGACCGGGCAACGCCAGCGCACGGATTCCCGGGCTGATCTCCTCATCCGCCATTAGCTGCAGCCGCGGGCTATAAGCCTGCAGCGTGCGCCGCACCAGCGCCGCGTTTAACTGCGCGCGTTCACTCAGCTGGCTGATCGCCGCATCATCCTGCCAGAAGGCGGCTTCGCTGTGGCTGAGGCAGAGCCGGGCATGGCGAAAGACCGGCTGACCCGCGCTGTCCAGCAAGCCGCCAATATGATCGGGGTGCGCATGGGTTAATAACAGGGTATCGATGTCGTCCGGCGTCACCCCGGCCAGCTGCAGATGAGGCAGTAATTTGCCGCTCTGCGCATCGCGTTTTCCCATCCCGGTATCCACCAGAATCACGCGTCCCTGACCGCGAATCAGATAACAAAACACATGGATGTCGCCCGGCTGTGCTATGCCTGCCTGACGTTGCAGTTCGACCGCATCGTCGTGGTGAATATCCGTTAATAAACTCAGACTGGCTTGCATAGTGCCGTCGCTGATGGCGCTGACCTGATATTTCCCTGTGGTGTATGAAAATATTGCCTGGCTCATAATGATCTCTGTGCGCTAATTTATTCGTTCACGTTAAACAAAATAACGCGGCAATTTTCGCGGCGGATTAGCGCGATGATAATGCTGCGTCAGTGGCTGTCAGCGCGATAATGACGCTAACACCGTTAAGGTGACCAGTGTCATTTTTGACAGAGTTGAGACCCGGATTGTCATGGACATAAAAATTTTGCGCGCCTTTGCCACTGTCGCGGCGCTGGAGCATATTGGTCAGGCTGCGGAACGGTTACATATTTCGCCGTCTCCGCTTAGCCGGCAAATTCAGCAGCTGGAAAGCGAACTGGGCATGGTGCTGTTTCACCGTGAAAAGAAACGTCTGCGCCTGACGGACGAGGGTAAGCGCTTTCTCACCGAGGTGACGCCCTTTTTGCAGCATCACGAACGGCTAAAAGAGTATGCGCAGCATCTGCAGCAGGGTGACGTTGGGCGGCTGGATATTGGATATGTGGAGGCGGCTATTCACTCGCGCCTGCTGCCCGCGGCGCTGGCGCGGCTGGCACCGGGGGCGGGCATTGATGTCCGGCTGCATGCGTTACGTTCCGCACAGCAAATTGCCCGGTTAGAGGCGGGGGCGATCGATATTGCCATTGTGCATACGCTGCCGCACGTCGACGCGGATTTTGTGCATAAGAAGATCGCGACCGAACCGGTGCTGCTGGCGATGCCGGCGTCCAGTGCGCTGACCGCGCCCTTGGCGGCTGATTTGCACGGCCGGGCGTGGATTGCCGACCAGGAAAATCTCAACCCTGCCGCGCGGGCGCGATTGCTGGCAGCCTGCCAGCGTGCCGGCTTTCAGCCGGATATTCGTTTTGAAGTGAATGGTCCGCTGGCCGCGCTTGCCTGTGTCGAAGCCGGGCTGGGTTTCACCCTGATCCAGCACAGCCTGGCGCGCATCGTTCCGGATAACGTTGTGCTGATGCCGCTACCCGATCTGGCGCTGGAGATTGTGCTGTATGCCGTCTGGCGCAGGCAGGATACCCGACCGTTGACGGCGCGTTTTCTGCAGCAGCTTTGCCTCACGCCCGCCGTGGCGCCGCGGTAAGCCTGAGCGGAGGTGCGTCAGCCGGCGACATCCTGCAGCGCTTCCTGCAAATCGTACCAGCGGAAACCAAAGCCGGACTCCTCCAGCCGCTTCGGCAGCACGTGCTGCCCGCCCAGCACCAGCACGGCGGATTCTCCCATCATCAGTTTGATGGCGCTGGCCGGGGTGCGCATAAAGGCCGGACGATGCATCACCTGGCCCAGCGTGGCGGCGAACTGCTCGTTGCGCACCGCGTAAGGCGCCACCATGTTAAACGGGCCCTGCAACTGATCGTTATCGATCAACCACAGGATGGCGTTGACCAGGTCGTCCACGTGGATCCACGGCAGGTACTGTTTGCCGCTGCCAATCGGTCCGCCGACGCCAAGTTTGAACGGCAGCTTCATTTTGCTCAGCGCGCCACCTTCGCGCGCCAGCACCACACCGGTGCGCAGCAGGCACACGCGGGTGCGCTCGCTTTGCGCCTTCATCGCCAGCTGCTCCCAGCGGGCGCACAGGGTGTGGGTAAACTCCTCGTGGCCCGGATCGTCCTCGGTCACCACCACATCGCCGGTATCACCATAAAAGCCGGTGGCCGAGCCGGAAATCAACAGGCGCGGCGGATTGCTGCTGGCGTGGATCAGCGAGACGATCTGTTCAGTGATTTGCCAGCGGCTTTCGCACAGGCGCTGCTTCTGCTGCTCGGTCCAGCGCTTGTCGGCAATCGGTTCTCCCGCCAGATTGATGACGCCGTCAATAGCATTGAGATCGGACTGCTGGTTAATGCCCGACCACAGCATCACGCGCGCATCGAGTTTTTCCCGCGCGGCCGCCACGTCACGCGTTACCACATTCACCTGATGGCCCAGCTGCAGCAGGCGCGGAATTAAATGGCGACCTATCAAGCCGGTACCGCCGGTAATAAGCAGGTGCATGTTTAGTCTCCCTGTCATTAATTATCTGCTCTGAATTGAGCATAGAAGAGAAGTGCCGCTGCGGCGTGACAGCGCTTACGCTTATGATGAAAAACCGCCAGTTTGCCGTGGTCCTGCGGCAAAACATCGGACCAGCGCGCCATTGCCTTAGCCGGCAAAAATCGGTAAACATGATGCACACCTGACGCTTAGCCGAGGCAGCTGATGAACTATCCCGCCATTACGTTGTGGTCCGATTCCTGTTTTTTTAGCCCGTATGCCATGTCAGTTTATGTTGCGCTTACCGAGAAGGGCATTCCCTTTACTGTCAGGCGCGTTGACCTGTCGCGCAATGCACAGCTTGACGATGAATACCGCGGCCTGTCGCTGACCTGCCGTGTGCCCACGCTGCAAATTGATGATGTCAGCCTGAATGAATCCTCGGCCATCGCCGAATATCTCGAAGAGCGTTTTCCGGCGCCGGAGTTTGAGCGCCTCTATCCGCGCGATCGCGAAAAACGTGCTCACGCGCGCGAAGTGCAGGCATGGCTGCGCAGCGATTTACTGGCGCTGCGCACGGAGCGACCTACCGAAGTGCTGTTTGCTGCTGAACGCTTTGCTCCGCTCACGCCCGCTGGCGAACAGGCCGCCAGTAAACTGATTACCGCGGTGCAGCGCCTGCTGCCGGACGGCCAACAGAACCTGTTTGGCGAGTGGTCGATTGCCGACACCGACCTGGCGGTGATGATTAACCGGCTGGCGCTGCACGGCGATCCGCTGCCGGTGAAGCTGCAGCACTATGCAGAATTCCAGTGGCAGCGCGCCTCGGTGCAGCTGTGGCTGGCCGAGTCGGGTAAAGCACGCTAAAACCTTGCGGCGGCGAAAAGAACGCTTTACCTTAGCGCTCATTCTAATAAAGCATCGCAAACAGGCGCGTGCTGGGCACGCCGAAAACAGAGAAAGGGTTACCGGATGGTGGATCAAACGGCAGGTGACGGTATCGAGTGGGTGGATATCGTTAGCGAAGAAAACGAAGTGATTGCGCAGGCCAGCCGTGCGCAGATGCGTGCGCAATGTCTGCGCCATCGCGCTACCTATATTGTAGTGCACGACGGCATGGGCAAGATTCTGGTGCAACGCCGTACCGAGAGCAAAGATTTCATGCCGGGTATGCTGGATGCCACTGCGGGTGGCGTAGTGCAAAGCGGTGAAGACCTGCTGGAATCCGCCCGTCGTGAAGCGGAAGAGGAGCTCGGCATCGCCGATGTCCCGTTCGCCGAGCACGGCAAATTCTACTTCGAAGATCAGCACTGCCGCGTATGGGGTGGGCTGTTCAGCTGCGTGTCGCACGGTCCGTTTGCCATGCAGGAAGAGGAAGTGGATGAAGTGTTCTGGATGACGCCGGAAGAGATCACCGCCCGATGTGATGAATTCACCGATGATTCACTCAAAGCCCTGTCGCTGTGGCTGAGCCGCAACAGTGACGCGGTGCGCAGTAAGCAAAGCAGCGAAGCCTGATTCCTGCGCTTCCGCATTAAGGCACCCTAAGGGTGCCTTTTGTGTTTAATGCTGGCTGAGAATGCGGGTGAGAATGTTCAGCGCCGTACTGAACTGGGCGTCCGGAATGGTTAGCGGATAAAGAAAGCGGATCACGTTGCTGTGCACGCCGCAGGTCAGCAGGATCAATCCTTCGGCCAGCGCCTGCTGCTGAATCGCTTTGGCGATCTCCGCTGAGGGTCGGCCGCTGGCGTCATGAAACTCCGCCGCCATCATCGAGCCATAGCCGCGCACCTCTGCCAGCGCACGGCAGCCGGCGCCGTTCAACGCTTCTGCCAGCTGCGTACCGAGCCATTGCGCACGCTCGCACAGGTTTTCTTCACTGATAATATCCAGCACCGCATGCGCGGCGGCAATTGCTGGCGGATGGCCAGCATAAGTGCCGCCCAGACCGCCCGGCTCCGGTGCATCCATCACCGCGGCCCGGCCGCTCACCGCCGACAGCGGAAACCCGCCTGCCAGACTTTTCGCCAGCGTGATCAGATCCGGCTGCACCTCATAATATTCGCTGGCAAACAGCCTGCCGGTGCGCGCAAAACCGCTCTGTACTTCATCGGCGATCAGCAGGATGCCGTGGCGATCGCACAGCTGACGCAGCGCCGTCACAAACTCTGGCGGCGCGACATAGAATCCGCCTTCGCCCTGAACCGGTTCAAAGATGATGGCCGCCACCTGCTGTGGCGCGATATCGCTGCGGAAAATCGTCTCCAGACTGTCGAGCGCATCGTGCACGCTGACGTTATGCAGCGCATTGGGGTAGCGCGCGTGAAACACCGGGCTGGCAAACGGGCCGAAGCCGGTTTTGTAAGGCAGCACTTTGCCGGTCAGCGCCATGGTCATATTGGTGCGACCGTGGAACGCGCCGCTGAAGGCGATAATCCCCGGGCGGCCGGTGGCTGCGCGCGTGATTTTCACCGCGTTCTCAACCGCCTCGGCGCCGGTAGAGAAGAAGGTGGTTTTCACGGCGCCTTCAATCGGCACCAGCGCATTCAGACGCTCCGCAAGGTGAATGTAGTTCTCATAGGGCACGATTTGAAACGCGGTATGGGTGAAGCACGTCAGCTGCTGCTGTACCGCCGCCAGCACTTTGGGATGCCGGTGTCCGGTATTGAGCACCGCAATGCCGGCGGCGAAATCAATATATTCCCGCCCCTGCTGGTCCCACAGCGTGGCGTTTTCGGCTTTCGCCGCAAAGAAATCACACATCACGCCCACGCCTCGCGGCGTGGCCTGTAACCGACGGCTGTGCACATCACTGTTGCTCATTGCTGACCTCGTAAGTCGCGGGAGAGTGTAATCAGTGTTAGCGCGCAGGCGGGATTTTGCCAGTGCGTTTATACGGGCAGGGTTGTGGCGCAGGATAAAAAAAAGCACGCCCGGGCGGGCGTGCTGATGCGGAGCGGGGAAGGGGATTAGCCTTCAGCCTGCTGCGACTGAATCGCCGTCAGCGCAATGGTGTAGACAATATCATCGACCAGCGCACCGCGTGACAGGTCGTTAACCGGTTTGCGCATGCCCTGCAGCATCGGCCCGATGGAGATCAGGTCGGCAGAACGCTGCACCGCTTTGTAAGTGGTGTTACCGGTGTTGAGATCCGGGAAGATAAATACCGTCGCACGTCCGGCCACCGCTGAGTTCGGTGCTTTAGACTTGGCGACGTCTTCCATGATTGCGGCGTCGTACTGCAGCGGGCCATCAATCACCAGATCCGGGCGTTTTTCCTGCGCAATGCGCGTTGCTTCACGCACTTTCTCTACGTCACTACCGGCACCGGAGTTACCGGTAGAGTAGGAGATCATCGCTACGCGTGGATCGATGCCGAAGGCTTTAGCGGAGTCGGCGGACTGAATCGCGATCTCGGCCAGCTGCTCCGGATTAGGATCCGGGTTGATGGCGCAGTCGCCGTACACCAGCACCTGCTCTGGCAGCAGCATGAAGAATACCGAGGAGACCAGCGAGCTGTTCGGCGCGGTTTTGATCAGCTGCAACGGCGGACGAATGGTATTGGCGGTGGTGTGAACCGCGCCCGAGACCAGACCGTCAACTTCGCCGCTTTCCAGCATCATGGTGCCCAGCACCACGTTATCTTCCAGCTGCTCCTGCGCGACCACTTCGGTCATGCCTTTGCTCTTACGCAGCTCAACCAGGCGCGGCACGTAGTTGTCACGCACCACCTGCGGATCGACAATTTCAATGCCTTTACCGAGCTCAACGCCCTGCGCTGCGGCCACGCGCTGAATCTCATCCGGATTGCCCAGCAGCACACAGGTGGCGATGCCGCGCTCGGCACAAATCGCCGCCGCTTTAACGGTACGCGGTTCGTCGCCTTCCGGCAGGACGATGCGCTTGCCGGCTTTACGCGCCAGTTCGGTGAGCTGATAGCGGAATGCCGGCGGTGACAGACGACGGCTGCGTTCGGATGTGGCGGTCAGTGATTCAACCCAGTCAGCATTGATAAAGCCGGCCACATACTCCTGCACTTTTTCGATGCGCTGCGTGTCGTCAGCCGGCACTTCCAGGTTAAAGCTCTGCAGGCTGAGCGAGGTTTGCCAGGTGTTGGTTTTTACCATGAACACCGGCAGGCCGGTCTGGAAGGCGCGTTCGCACAGACGGGCAATCGGCGCTTCAATCTGATAGCCGCCGGTCAGCAGCACCGCACCAATTTCGATGCCGTTCATCGCCGCCAGACAGGCCGCCACCAGCACGTCAGGACGGTCGGCTGAGGTCACCAGTAGCGAGCCCGGACGGAAGTGCTCCAGCATATGCGGGATGCTGCGCGCGCAGAAGGTTACGGATTTGACGCGACGCGTGTGGATTTCACCTTCGTTGATGATCTCCGCGTTGAGATGGCGGCACATATCAATGGCGCGCGTCGCGATCAGATCAAAGCTCCACGGCACGCAGCCCAGCACCGGCAGCGGGCTGTTGGCGAACAGTTGCTTAGGATCGATGTTGGCGATACTGGCTTTCGAGGAGTCGTCGAAAATTTCTGACAGATCCGGACGGGTACGGCCCTGCTCATCCACTGGCGCGTTGAGTTTGTTGATGATGACGCCGGTGATGTTTTTGTTTTTGCTGCCGCCGAAGCTGCTCTGCGTCAGTTCGATGCGCTCTTTCAGCTGTGCCGGTGAGTCGTTACCCAGCGACATGACGAAGACGATCTCCGCGTTCAGCGTTTTGGCAATTTCATAGTTCAGCGCCGAGGCAAACTGATGTTTGCGCGTCGGAACCAGGCCTTCCACCAGCACCACTTCCGCATCTTTGGCGTTGGCGTGGTAGTTGGCGATGATCTCTTCCATCAGCACATCCTGCTGGTTAGAACCCAGCAGCGACTCAACGCGAGACATTGGCAGCGGAACCGCGGCCGGAATAGCGGAGTTTTTGCGAATGATGGTGGTGGTCTGGTCTGGCGCATCGCCGCCAGCGCGCGGCTGGGCGATCGGTTTGAACACGCTCAGGCGCACGCCTTTGCGCTCCATGGCACGAATCACGCCAAGGCTGACGCTGGTCAGGCCGACGCTGGTGCCGGTAGGAATAAGCATAATTGTACGTGACACTATAGAAACCTCGCGGTGTTACAGGGTGTCAAAAACAACACCGTCAGCCGAAGCTGACGGAGAGAAACATTACGCGGTGAGGCGCGCGGCGTCCTGGGCGATGACCCACTCTTCATTGGTTGGAATCACCACCGCCGGGCGGGTACCTTCTTTATTGATGAAGCCGGACTTGCCGAAGCGTGCAGCCAGGTTGCGCTCGTGGTCAACCTCGAAGCCAAGCAGACCCAGTTTGTCCAGCGCCAGCTCACGCACCATCGCCGCGTTTTCACCGATACCGCCGGTAAACACCACCGCATCCAGACGGCCTTCCATCAGTGCGGTGTAGCTGCCGATGTACTTCGCCAGGCGGTGACAGAACACATCCATCGCACGTTTGGCATCGTCTTTGGTGGCGTAGTTATCTTCCACGTAACGGCAGTCGCTGGTGACTTCGGTCAGGCCGAGCAGGCCGGACTCTTTGGTCAGCAGTTTGTTGATCGCATCCACGCTCATGCCCAGCGTATCGTGCAGGAAGAAGACGATAGCCGGATCGATGTCACCGCTGCGGGTGCCCATCACCAGACCTTCCAGCGGCGTCAGACCCATTGAGGTATCTACGCACTGGCCGTTACGGATGGCCGCCACAGAACCGCCGTTGCCGAGATGGCAGGTGATGATGTTCAGCTCGCTGACCGGCTTGTTCAGCATTTTGGCGGCTTCCTGCGTCACATAGTAGTGACTGGTGCCGTGCGCGCCGTAGCGGCGCACGCCGTGCTCTTTATACAGGTTGTACGGCAGGGCATAGAGATAGGACTCTTCCGGCATAGTCTGATGGAAGGCGGTGTCGAAAACGGCGACATTTTTATCCGACAGGTGCGGGAAGTTTTTCATGGCTTCGTCGATACCGATCAGGTGCGCCGGATTGTGCAGTGGCGCGAAGGACGACGCGTCTTTGATGCCCTGAATGACGGACTCGTCAATCACCACCGATTGCGTCAGCTGCTCGCCGCCGTGAACGATACGATGGCCGATTGCAGCGATTTGTGCCGAAAGCTCTGGTTTTTGTGCCAGAATAGTTTTAACGATGAAGTTCAGCGCTTCGCTGTGCGCTGCGCCCGCGCCGAGCGGGGCTTCCTGTTTGCTGCCGTCCAGTTTCCACTTGATGCGCGCTTCCGGCAGGTGGAAACACTCCGCCAGACCGGAAAGGTATTCGTCACCGCTGGCTGGATTGAGAATGGCAAACTTAAGAGAGGAGCTGCCGCAGTTGAGGACCAGTACTAACTTCGTCGACATGGAAGTACCTATTTTGTTAAATAGTGGCTAAAAATAACGCAATCAGACTAACAGCGTAGCCTATGAAAGCTGGTAGATTAATGATTAACATCATGCGCTAGTCAAAAAAGAAACGACACGCAAAAAATTTCGGTAATTTTACGCAGATTTTTGAAATCCACGAAGCGAAACATGGCTCCAGCGCGCTCTTTTATTGAGCTGCGGCTTCCGGTAATGTTGCAAAAACGGCGTCAGAATACCCACTGTGACCCGCAAAGACAAAATCTTTTGAAGGATGTCACGTAAAGTTGTGTAGTTATAAAATTTTTTTAAATGTTGCAGTAATAGTTGAGGTCTACCATGGCGAATGACGCAGGCAATCCAGGCTGGTTCGGCTTATTTCAGCGCGGCCAGCACTACATGAAAACCTGGCCCGCCGACAAACGTCTGGCGCCGGTGTTTCCTGAGAACCGTGTGGTGACGGCAACCCGCTTTGCGATTCGCTTTATGCCACCGCTGGCCATTTTTACGCTGACGTGGCAAATCGCGCTCGGCGGGCAGCTCGGTCCGGCGATTGCCACCGCGCTGTTTGCCTGTAGCCTGCCGATGCAGGGATTATGGTGGCTGGGTAAACGTTCCGTCACGCCGCTGCCGCCAACGCTGCTGCACTGGTTCCACGAAGTGCGCGCCAAACTGGAAGAGGCCGGACAGGCCATTGCCCCCGTCGACGGCAAGCCGACTTACCAGGCGCTGGCGGATGTGCTCAAGCGTGCTTTTAAGCAGCTCGACCGTACTTTCCTCGACGATCTTTGATCAAATGGCGCTTTTCTCTGCCAGAGAATTTGCGCCCAATCCCGGTTCAAATCAAAGAATAGTGATGCGGACATACACGCATCGCTTTCGTTGTGTAATCATTTCTGCATTGTTTAAATCTTAAGCGGCCCTGCGGCCCGGGAGTAAACCATGGAAATGACCCATGCACAGCGACTGATTCTTTCTAATCAATACCAGATGATGGCGATGCTTGAGCCGGATAACGCCGAGCGCTATCGCCGCTATCAGACCATTATTGAACGCGGCTATGGACTGCAATTGCGCGAGCTGGACAAAGAGTTCGGCGAGCTGAGCGAGGCGACCTGCCGTACGCTGATCGACATTATGGAAATGCATCATGCGCTGCATGTTTCCTGGTCCAATCACAAGGCGCCGTGCAACATTGAAGAGCGTCGCCTGGCGTTTCTCGGCTTCGACGCGGCCACCGAAGCGCGTTACCTCGGCTACGTACGCTTTATGGTTAACGTGGAAGGGCGCTATACCCATTTCGATTCCGGCACCCACGGCTTCAATGCGCAAACCCCGATGTGGGAAAAATACCAACGCATGCTGGCGGTGTGGCACACTTGTCCGCGTCAGTATCACCTCAGCGAGAATGAGATCGCGCAAATCCTCAATGCCTGAATAAGGAGCAACGTGTGAAGTACAGGGGTTTTCTGTTTGATTTAGACGGGACGCTGGTGGATTCACTGCCGGCCGTGAATCGCGCCTGGTCAAGCTGGGGCGCACGCCACGGCCTGGCTGCGCAGCAGGTGCTGGACTACATTCACGGCAAACCGGCGATCAACTCGCTGCGCCACTTTATGGCGGGCCAGTCTGAAGCAGCGATCCAGGCCGAATTTCGCTGGCTGGAGCAGCTGGAAGCAGAAGACACGGCAGGCGTGCAGGCGATTGCCGGTGCACACGCGTTGCTGACCACCCTGAACGCACTCGACATTCCCTGGGCGATTGTGACTTCGGGATCGATCCCGGTGGCGCATGCCCGTCACAAAGCGGCCGGTTTACCGCTGCCGGAGGTGTTTATTACCGCCGAGGACATTAAATTCGGTAAGCCCAATCCTGAACCTTATTTGCTGGGCGCTGAGCGGCTCGGGCTTTCTGCGCCAGAATGCGTGGTGGTGGAAGATGCACCGGCGGGCATTATCGCCGGGCTGGAAGCGGGCAGCGCGGTGGTGGCGGTCAATCCGCCGGCCGATGCGCCACGCCTGAGTGAAGTGGCGCTGCAGGTGGAAAATCTGCAGCCGCTGCACATCAGTAAACAGCTGGACGGTTACTTCAGCGTGACGCTCCGCGCCTGAAACAGCCCACGCTGAGCGGCGCAGGTTACAGCGGCGTATCCTGGGAAATTTCATCCAGCGACAGGCTGAAGCTGGGGATGAAGACTTCAACGAAGTAATCCATCTCCGGCGATCGCCGCTGCGCCAGCGTCTTCTCCAGACGGGCTTTGGCCAGCAGAAACTCGTTGTTGCCGGCCGATAGTTCTTCAAGGCACTTGAGGTAGGCGCACAGCGCATCAGCCTGTTTTACCACCGCCTGCTCGCTCTCGCTATGCAGGTGCTCATCCAGCAGCGGACGATATGCGTCCTGCAACTCAGGCGGCAGCATCTCAATCAGCTTGTGCTGCGCAATCTTTTCAATCTTCTTGTATTCATGGGCAATCTGCGCGTTGTAGTACTTTACCGGCGTGGGCAAATCGCCGGTCAGCACTTCGCTGGCATCGTGATACAGCGCCAGCATGGCGATGCGATCGGCATTCAGATTGCCGTTAAATTTTTTGTTTTTAATGATGGCCAGCGCATGCGCCACCATGGCGACCTGCAGACTGTGCTCGGAGACATTTTCCGTGCGCACATTGCGCATCAGCGGCCAGCGGTTGATGAGTTTCAGGCGGGAGAGGTGGGCGAAAAAGTGGCTACGGGTCATGGACGGTTCCTGTTGCACGGCGGGGAGCTTGTGCGGCTCCCCGAAAGTCAAACAGTATACGCGTCACAGATTACTGGCGATAGCCTTGCAGGAAGCGACCAAACTTGTTGATGGCCATCTCGAGGTCGTCCACGCGCGGCAGGGTAACGATGCGCACGTGATCCGGCCACGGCCAGTTAAAGGCAGTGCCCTGCACCAGCAGCACTTTTTCCTGCAGCAGGAAATCCAGCACCATTTTCTGGTCGTCCATGATGTTGAATTTCTTCGCATCAATGCGCGGGAACATATAGAGCGCGCCCTGCGGCTTCACGCAGCTGACGCCGGGAATATCGTTGATCAGTTCCCAGGCGCGCTGGCGCTGCTCGAACAGCCGTCCACCCGGCGCGATAAACTCGCTGATGCTTTGATAGCCGCCCAGCGCAGTCTGAATGGCATGCTGCGCTGGCACGTTAGCGCACAGACGCATCGAGGCCAGCATCTCCAGACCTTCGATATAGCCTTTGGCGTGCTTCTTCGGTCCGTTCAGCACCATCCAGCCCTGGCGGAAACCCGCCACGCGGTAGGTTTTGGACAGCCCGTTGAAGGTCACGGTCAGCAGATCCGGTGCCAGCGCGGCAATCGAATGATGCTGGGCTTCGTCATACAGAATCTTGTCGTAGATCTCGTCGGCGAAGATGATCAGGTTATGCTGGCGGGCGATCTCCACGATCTCCAGCAGCAGCTCTTTGCTGTACACCGCACCGGTCGGGTTGTTGGGGTTGATGATCACGATCCCGCGGGTACGCGGTGTGATTTTGCTGCGGATATCATCCAGATCCGGGAACCAGCCCGCGGATTCGTCGCACAGATAGTGCACCGCTTTGCCGCTCGACAGCGAAACCGCCGCCGTCCACAGCGGATAATCTGGCGCGGGCACCAGCATCTCATCGCCGCTGTTCAGCAGCGCCTGCATCGCCTGCACGATCAGTTCAGACACACCGTTGCCAATATAGATATCTTCTACCGTAACGTCGCGCATGTCGCGCGCCTGGTAGTGCTGCATGATGGCTTTACGTGCTGAATAGAGACCTTTCGAGTCGCAATAGCCTTGCGCGCTCGGCAGGTTACGAATCACGTCTACCAGGATTTCATCAGGGGCTTCAAAACCAAACGGGGCAGGGTTGCCGATGTTGAGTTTGAGAACTTTGTTGCCTTCTTCTTCGAGACGTTTAGCTTCTTTCAGTACCGGGCCACGAATGTCGTAACAGACATTTTCCAGCTTGCCGGATTTATCAATTTGAAAATTCATCGTTACCGCCTTAATGGGCAGAGTCCTTTTAACCTGCCACTAAAATCAAACCTGCTCAATTTACTCCTCTCACCGTAACAAAAGAAGGGCAGCGCTGGGTTTTGGCGCGATAGCCAGGCTTTGCCGGATTCAGTGGCGCGAAACGCATTTTTAACTATTAAAACTGGTTTAATTATCTATTAAAATGGCAGGAATCAACATTAAATGCTTGCCCTGATCGGGTCGCCTGTAAACCGGGATATCCAGCCGCGCGCCGCGCCATTCAGCAATTTTTCATTTAACTGCGGTCTGAGGAATGGTTAGCGACTTGATGAAATAGTTAAAGGAATCTTGTTAGATGCCGAAAAAATGTGCAGCAATGATTAAGCACTATCTGGCATGAGGCGATGACGATGGTTATTTGCTTTGCGAAGCGGTTGAAACCAGGCCCCGTCAGCCGGGGATAAAACCGCGTGGCAGCGGCTTAAATAGCATTTACGCTGTCACTTTAACGCTTATCATTCAGTTTAAGAACCAGGCGGGTTAAAAAATCAGCAGCGTTGTGGCAGGATGTGCCGGAAATGGCTTTTGGTCAAAAATTACGATGTTTTGAACAAAAACATTTCCATTTATAGCGTAAAAATGATTAAGTATAATTTATTATTTGATGCACTTTATCGCTTCGCATCAGCATAACAAGATGTTATTCCTTTTTGCCCCGCAGGACAGTTTGGCGGGAAACCAGGCAACTACACAGCTTCCAGCAACGTTCTACTGACGTCCCTGGCCCAGGAAGTTGTTCTGACTTTTACGACGCCATTGCCCGTTTTGCGGTGATGTGTTCGTCGGCATCCGCCTGACTCGATTTTTTCATGAGCGCCTTCACACAGGGCGATCATTAAGCACCATTACCACTTATCTCTTTGATAAGTATGGTAATACACCAGGGTAGAAGTTTCAAAAAATCTTATAAGTGAAGAAATAACATGACTAATGCAAATCGTCCGATACTGAATCTCGACCTCGATCTGCTGCGTACTTTTGTCGCCGTTGCTGACCTGAATACTTTTGCTGCCGCCGCTGCAGCAGTATGCAGAACGCAATCAGCCGTAAGCCAGCAGATGCAACGTCTGGAACAATTGGTAGGTAAAGAGCTGTTTGCCAGACATGGACGTAACAAATTGCTGACTGAGCATGGCATTCAGCTGCTTGGCTACGCCAGGAAGATCCTGCGTTTCAACGATGAAGCCTGCACTTCTTTAATGTACAGCAATATCCAGGGCGTGCTGACGATTGGCGCGTCTGACGATACCTCTGATACCATTCTGCCGTTTCTGCTTAACCGCGTAACGTCAGTGTATCCGAAACTGGCAATCGACGTCCGCGTGAAGCGTAATCCGTTTATGATGGAGATGCTGAACCAGGGCGAAGTGGATTTGGTGGTGACCACCTCCAGTCCGGGTAACTTCACCTACCAGGTGCTGCGCACCTCGCCAACGCTGTGGTACTGCGCGGCAGACTATATTTTCCAGCGCGGTGAAGCCATTCCGCTGGTGCTGCTGGACGAGCCAAGCCCGTACCGTGACATGGCGATCGATCATCTCAACGAAGCGGGTATCCCGTGGCGTATCTCCTACGTGGCTTCCACGCTGGCGGCGGTACGTGCGGCGGTAAAAGCGGGGCTGGGTGTCACCGCGCGTCCGGTTGAAATGATGAGCCCGGAGCTGCGCGTGATGGGGGCGGCAGAAGGCCTGCCGGTGCTGCCGGATACGCAATATTTGCTGTGCCGTAATCCGGACAGCGATAATGAGCTGGCACTGGCCATCTTCAACGCGATGCAGTCCACTAACGATCCTTACAATCTGAGCGCGAATCCGGACGGTACGCTGCTGCTGGATGATGAAGAGTAAGGTTGACCGTTACTGGTAATCCGTCACAACCGGCATGCCAGATAATTGTTAAAAGTTAGAGAAAAGAGCCTTAGCCTGATGAAAATCAGCTAAGGCTTTTTTTATGGCGGTTATTTCCGCTTTTTTAGCACGATTTGCACCTGATAATTTCACTAACTTCCTGAAAAGTGAAATGTGTTTCATTTTCATCCTGCGCGGAATTTATTTATCATTTCGTGCCAACTTTATCTCCGTCTTTCGTCGGACCGCCTGCCGGTTTTTCCAGCAAAAAACGTCAATATGTGTTCTGGATCAAAAAAATACCCCCGATAAGGGGGGGGAAATCCGCGCAAGACCTGTCAAACTATGATTGTTAAATGCACGATCCATGCATGTGAATACCCGCTACACTGAAATTAACCGTACAAACTGAAGCGATTTAGCTGGCGCTCAGGGGTGCATATGTTAATAATATGATGCGGGTGTAAATTAATGTTTGGATACTTTTGTCAAAGTTGACAAAAGGTTATAGAAAGGAGTAAAAAACCCCATAAAATTGCTGCTTAATTGATAAAGACAGCAAAGTTTATAAGGTTTTTTATCCTTCCCTTGAATCGATGTGGTGTGTTTGCTGCGACAGTGCAGGATGCCATCGCCACTTTTGATGAGTAAGCAAAGAGTATGTCAACAACCACAGAAGTCATCGCTCATCACTGGGCGTTTATTATTTTCATTGTTATCGCGTTTGGCCTGTGTGCCTTTATGTTAACCGGTGGCTGGTTGTTAGGTGGACGTGCACGCGCGCGCCACAAAGACACGCCGTTTGAATCCGGTATCGAATCCGTCGGTGATACCCATATCCGCCTCTCGGCAAAATTCTATCTGGTTGCGATGTTTTTCGTCATTTTCGACGTCGAAGCCCTCTATCTATACGCATGGTCGACCTCCATTCGCGAAAGCGGCTGGGTCGGCTTTGTCGAAGCCGCAATTTTCATTTTGGTGCTCCTGGCAGGCCTGGTTTATCTGGTGCGCATCGGTGCGCTGGATTGGGCGCCTGCGCGTCGTCGCGTAGTCGTTAAATCGAGCCCGGTCAGCCACAGTCACACCAACCCTCATAAGCAGTAAAAGCGAGGCAATAAGATGGACTACACGCTGACACGCGTAGACCCGAACGGGGGCGATAACGACCGTTATCCCCTGCAGAAACAGGAGATTGTTACCGATCCTCTGGAGCAGCACGTTCATCGCAGCGTCTATATGGGCAAGCTCGAGCACGCCCTGCATGACATGGTGAACTGGGGTCGTAAAAACTCTCTCTGGCCGTATAACTTCGGCCTTTCCTGTTGCTACGTGGAAATGACCACGTCATTCACCGCAGTACATGATGTGGCGCGTTTCGGTGCAGAAGTAATGCGCGCCTCGCCACGTCAGGCTGACTTTATGGTGATCGCCGGTACGCCGTTTACCAAAATGGCGCCGGTGATTCAGCGTTTGTATGACCAGATGCTGGAACCAAAATGGGTGATTTCGATGGGGGCCTGCGCCAATTCCGGCGGCATGTATGACATCTATTCGGTGGTGCAGGGTGTGGATAAATTCCTGCCGGTTGATGTGTATATCCCGGGTTGTCCGCCACGTCCGGAAGCTTACATGCAGGCGCTGCTGCTGCTGCGTGAGTCCATCGGCAAAGAACGTCGTCCACTCTCGTGGGTGGTTGGCGATCAGGGCGTGTATCGCGCCAATATGCAGTCTGAGCGTGAAAGAAAGCGTGGTGAGCGTATTGCCGTCACCAACCTGAGAACCCCAGACGAAGTTTAAGCACCCCGTACACGGATGGAGCCACGGCCGCAGCAGATAATGACAACGTAGTGTGTGCCGCCATCCTGACGCCTTCTTTTGAGTGCCTGATTACAGGCCGGAATGGTGAGTAACGTATGACAGATTTAACCACGCAAGATCTCGCTCAGCCTGCATGGCAAACCCGGGATCACCTGGATGATCCGGTGATCGGCGAGCTGCGTAACCGTTTTGGGCCGGATGCCTTTACCGTTCAGGCCACCCGCACCGGCATTCCGGTCGTTTGGGTGAAGCGTGAACAGCTACTGGAAATCATTGAATTCCTGCGTAAGCTGCCGAAGCCGTACGTCATGCTCTATGACCTGCACGGTTTCGATGAGCGTTTACGTACCCACCGCGCCGGTCTGCCCGCCGCGGATTTTTCCGTTTTCTATCACCTGCTGTCGATTGAACGCAACCGCGACATCATGCTCAAGGTGGCGCTGTCTGAAAACGATCTGAATGTGCCCACCATCACCAAAATTTTCGCTAACGCCAACTGGTATGAGCGCGAAACCTGGGAGATGTTTGGTATCACCTTCAACGGCCACCCGCACCTGACGCGCATCATGATGCCGCAGACCTGGGAAGGGCACCCGCTGCGTAAAGACTACCCGGCGCGCGCCACCGAGTTCGATCCTTTCACGCTGACTAAGCAGAAAGAAGATCTGGAGATGGAGTCACTGACCTTCAAGCCGGAAGACTGGGGCATGAAGCGTGGCACCACCAATGAGGACTTCATGTTCCTCAACCTCGGTCCGAACCACCCTTCAGCGCACGGTGCGTTCCGCATCATTCTGCAGCTGGATGGCGAAGAGATCGTCGACTGCGTGCCGGACGTGGGTTACCACCATCGCGGCGCGGAGAAGATGGGCGAGCGTCAGTCGTGGCACAGCTATATTCCGTATACCGACCGTATCGAGTACCTCGGCGGTTGCGTAAACGAAATGCCTTACGTGCTGGCGGTGGAAAAGCTGGCGGGCATCACCGTACCGGATCGCGTGAATGTGATTCGCGTGATGCTGTCAGAGCTGTTCCGTATCAACAGCCACCTGCTGTACATCTCCACCTTTATTCAGGACGTCGGTGCCATGACGCCGGTGTTCTTTGCCTTTACCGACCGTCAGAAAATCTATGACGTGGTGGAAGCGATCACCGGTTTCCGTATGCACCCGGCGTGGTTCCGCATCGGCGGTGTGGCGCACGATCTGCCGAAAGGCTGGGAACGTCTGCTGCGCGAGTTCCTCGACTGGATGCCGAAGCGTCTGAAAGAGTACGACAAAGCTGCGTTGCGCAACACCGTGCTGATGGGCCGTTCGCAGGGTGTGGCCGCCTATAACATGGACGAAGCGCTGGCGTGGGGCACCACCGGTGCCGGTCTGCGCGCTACCGGTCTGGACTTCGACGTGCGTAAATGGCGTCCCTACTCCGGCTATGAAAACTTCGACTTCGAAGTGCCGGTCGGCGCCGGTATCAGCGACGCTTACACCCGCGTGCAGCTGAAGATGGAAGAGATGTGGCAGTCGCTGCGTATCCTTGAGCAGTGCCTGAAGAACATGCCGGAAGGCCCGTTCAAGGCCGATCATCCGCTGACCACGCCGCCACCGAAAGAGCGCACGTTGCAGCACATTGAAACCCTGATTACGCACTTCCTGCAGGTTTCGTGGGGCCCGGTAATGCCGGCCAACGAATCGTTCCAGATGATTGAAGCGACGAAAGGGATCAACAGCTACTACCTGACCAGCGATGGCAGCACCATGAGCTACCGCACCCGCGTGCGTACGCCGAGCTTCCCGCATCTGCAGCAGATCCCTTCGGTGATCCGCGGCAGCCTGGTATCCGACCTGATCGTGTACCTCGGTAGTATCGATTTTGTTATGTCAGACGTGGACCGCTAATTATGCACGATCAAAAAATTGCCATTCAAACCATCGACCCGACTGAGGTCTTTGTGCTGAGCGAGGCCGAGCACCACGCTATTGAGCATGAAAAACATCACTACGAAGATGCGCGCGCGGCGTCGATTGAAGCGCTGAAGATCGTGCAGAAGCAGCGCGGCTGGGTGCCGGACGGTGCCATCAACGCGATTGCTGAGGTGCTGGGCATTCCGGCCAGCGACGTAGAAGGTGTGGCGACGTTTTACAGCCAGATCTACCGTACGCCGGTTGGCCGCCACGTGATCCGCTACTGCGACAGCGTGGTGTGCCACATCACCGGTTACCAGGGCATTCAGGCGGCGCTGGAGCAGAACCTGAACATTAAGCCGGGACAAACTACGCCGGATGGCCGCTTTACGCTGCTGCCAACCTGCTGCCTCGGCAACTGTGACAAAGGCCCGACCATGATGGTGGATGAAGATACCCACGTTCACCTGACGCCGGAAGGCATCGCCAACCTGCTGGAGCAGTATCAATGACCATTAAACAGATCATTCGTACTGCGGAAACCCATCCGCTGACCTGGCGTCTGCGTGAAGACAAACAGCCAGTATGGTTCGATGAATACCGCAGTAAAAACGGCTACGTTGGCGCCGATAAAGCGCTGAAGGGCATGAGCCAGGACGAGATCGTCGCTGCAGTGAAGGATTCCGGCCTGAAAGGGCGCGGCGGTGCGGGCTTCAGCACCGGCCTGAAATGGAGCCTGATGCCCAAAGATGAATCCATGAACATCCGTTACCTGCTGTGTAACGCCGATGAGATGGAACCTGGCACTTATAAAGACCGCCTGCTGATGGAGCAGTTGCCGCACCAGCTGGTGGAAGGCATGCTGATCAGTGCGTTTGCGCTGAAAGCCTACCGTGGCTACATCTTCCTGCGCGGTGAATACATCGAAG
This sequence comes from Pantoea sp. Ap-870, assembly GCF_011752515.1. NCBI lineage: Bacteria > Pseudomonadati > Pseudomonadota > Gammaproteobacteria > Enterobacterales > Erwiniaceae > Pantoea > Pantoea sp. Ap-870. The sequence continues at coordinate 215,811 of NZ_VWXG01000006.1, read as the reverse complement.
CAGCGGAAAATCTGCGTCGTGCCATCGCCGAAGCCACTGCCGCGGGCTATCTCGGTAAAAACATTCTTGGTACCGGCTTCGATTTCGAGCTGTTTGTTCACACCGGTGCGGGCCGCTATATCTGCGGCGAAGAGACCGCGCTGATCAACTCGCTGGAAGGGCGCCGCGCTAACCCGCGTTCCAAGCCGCCGTTCCCGGCCAGTGCCGGCGTCTGGGGCAAACCGACCTGCGTTAACAACGTTGAGACGCTGTCCAACGTCCCGGCGATCTTCCTGAATGGCGTGGAGTGGTACAAAAACATCTCCAGCAGCGAAGACACAGGCACCAAGATGATGGGCTTCTCCGGTCGGGTGAAAAATCCGGGCGTGTGGGAGCTGCCGTTTGGTACCACCGCGCGTGAAATCCTCGAGGATTATGCCGGCGGAATGCGCGATGGCCTGAAGTTCAAAGCCTGGCAGCCGGGCGGAGCCGGTACCGACTTCCTGACCGAGCAGCACCTCGACCTGCCGATGGAATTTGCCAGCATCGGCAAAGCCGGCAGCCGTCTGGGTACCGCGCTGGCGATGGCGGTCGACCACGAAATCAATATGGTGTCGCTGGTACGCAACCTCGAAGAGTTCTTTGCGCGCGAGTCGTGCGGCTGGTGTACGCCGTGCCGTGACGGTCTGCCGTGGAGCGTGAAGATCCTGCGTGCGCTGGAGCAGAAAAAAGGCCAGCCGGGGGATATCGAAACCCTGCTGCAGCTGTGCCGCCAGCTCGGTCCGGGCAAGACGTTCTGCGCCCACGCACCGGGTGCCGTTGAGCCACTGCAGAGCGCGATTAAATATTTCCGTGACGAGTTTGAAGCTGGCATTGCGCCGCAGGTGTTTGGCAATACCCGCGCGATTGGCGGGATTCAGCCTAACCTGCTGAAAGCGCGCTGGTAAGCCGCCGTCGTACACGGAATCGCCCGGGCCTGAGGCTGCGGGGCAGGAATTAGATGTTTAACGCTCGTCTGCGGACGAGCCTTACGGAAGCATGTTCACTATGGCTACAATCCATGTAGACGGTAAAGAATATGATGTGAACGGAGCGGACAACCTGCTGCAGGCGTGTCTGTCTCTGGGCCTTGATATTCCTTATTTTTGCTGGCATCCGGCGCTGGGAAGCGTGGGAGCCTGCCGCCAGTGCGCGGTGAAGCAATTCCAGAATGCCGAAGATACCCGTGGTCGCCTCGTCATGTCCTGCATGACGCCTGCGTCTGACGGCACCTTTATCTCCATCGACGATGGCGAAGCGAAAGAGTTTCGTGAAAGCGTGGTGGAGTGGCTGATGACCAACCACCCGCACGACTGTCCGGTGTGCGAAGAGGGCGGTAACTGTCACCTGCAGGATATGACGGTAATGACGGGACACAGCTTCCGTCGCTACCGTTTTACCAAGCGTACCCATCAGAATCAGGATCTCGGGCCGTTTATCTCGCATGAGATGAACCGCTGTATCGCCTGTTACCGCTGCGTGCGCTACTACAAAGATTACGCCGATGGCAAAGATCTTGGCGTGTACGGCGCGCATGACAACGTCTACTTTGGACGTCCGGAAGATGGCACGCTGGAGAGCGAATTCTCCGGTAACCTGGTAGAAATCTGCCCGACCGGCGTGTTCACCGATAAAACCCACTCTGAACGCTATAACCGTAAGTGGGATATGCAGTTTGCGCCCAGCATCTGCCAGCAGTGCAGCGTGGGTTGTAACACCAGCCCGGGCGAGCGCTATGGCGAGCTGCGTCGTATCGAAAACCGCTACAACGGATCGGTGAACCACTACTTCCTGTGCGACCGTGGCCGTTTCGGCTATGGCTACGTGAACCGTAAAGATCGTCCGCGTCATCCGGAACAGCTGCGCGGCACTGACCGTATCACGTTGAACGCAGAACAGGCGGTTAATGCCGCCGCGGATATCCTGCGTCAGGCGAAGAAGGTGATCGGTATCGGTTCACCACGCGCCAGTATTGAAAGCAACTTCGCGCTGCGCGAACTGGTGGGCGCAGAAAACTTCTCAACCGGTATGCCGGCAGCTGAGCAGGCGCGGGTTGAGCTGATGCTGAAAGTGCTGCAGCAGGGCGGCATCTACACGCCATCGCTGCGTGAAATTGAAAGCTATGACGCCGTGCTGGTGCTGGGTGAAGATCTGACTCAGGTCGGTGCCCGCGTGGCGCTGTCGGTGCGTCAGGCCGTTAAAGGCAAAGCTCGCGAAATGGCCGCCGCTCAGAAAGTTGCGGACTGGCAGATCGCCGCCATCCTCAACATTGGTCAGCACGCCAAACATCCGCTGTTTGTCACTAACGTTGATGAAACCCGTCTCGATGATATTGCCGCGTGGAGCTATCGCGCACCGGTGGAAGATCAGGCACGCCTGGGCTTCGCCATCGCGCACGCGCTGGATGACAGCGCACCGGCGGTTAGCGACTTTGACAGCAGCCTAAACGGCAAGCTGGACGTGGTGGTTCAGGCGCTGGCCGGCGCGAAAAAACCGCTGATCATTTCCGGCACCCACTCAGGCAGCACGGCAATGATTGAAGCGGCAGCCAACGTGGCTAAAGCGCTGAAAGCGCGCGGTGCCGACGTGGGTATTACCTTCCTCGCCGGCGCGGCCAACAGCTTTGGTCTCGGCCTGATGGGCGGCCAGTCGCTGGACAGCGCGCTGGAGCAGCTGGATAAAGGCGAAGCGGAAGCGCTGGTGGTGCTGGAGAACGATCTCTACCGTCACGCGCCGAAAGCCACCGTCGATGCGGCACTGCACAACACCGCGCACGTGATTGTGGTTGATCATCAACGCACGGCCACGCTGGAGAAAGCCGGTCTGGTACTCTCCACCGCCAGCTTTGCTGAGAGCGATGGCACCTCCATCAACCATGAAGGTCGCGCCCAGCGCTTCTTCCAGGTTTACGATCCGGCCTACTACGACGATAGCGTGGTGATGCTGGAGAGCTGGCGCTGGCTGCATTCGCTGCACAGCGCCGTCGAGAGCCGCCAGATTGACTGGACGCAGCTCGATCACGTGATTGATGCCGCGATTGTGGCGCTGCCGCAGCTGAAAGGGATTAAGGACGCGGCGCCGGACGCCAGCTTCCGTATTCGTGGCCAGAAACTGGCGCGTTCACCGCATCGTGCCAGTGGCCGTACCGCCGCGCGCGCCAACATCAGCGTGCACGAACCGCGTCAGCCGCAGGATAAAGACACCATGTTTGCCTTCTCCATGGAAGGTAACAACCAGCCGTCGGCACCGCGTTCGCAGATTCCTTTTGCCTGGGCACCAGGCTGGAACTCACCGCAGGCGTGGAACAAGTTCCAGGCGGAAGTGGGCGGTAAACTGCGTCATGGCGATCCGGGCGTGCGTCTGTTTGAAGCCAGCGAAAGTGCACTGGACTGGTTCAGCCAGGTTCCGGCACGCTTCGTGGGCGGCAGCCAGTATCGCGTGGCTCCTTACTATCAGCTGTTTGGTAGTGAAGAGATGACTCAGCGTTCGCCAACCTTCCAGAAACGTATGGCACCGGCCACGCTGGTGATCAACCCGGCAGATGCTGAGAAGCTGGGGGTTAACAATGGTGCATCCGTGGAGCTGGTTTGCGCCGGTGAAACGCTGCGTCTGCCGGTGCGCTTCTCTGCGGCACTGCAGGCGGGGCAGGTGGGTCTGCCGCTCGGCATGCCGGGTGTACCGCCGTTCCTCGCGGGTGCGCAAATTGACAAACTGCAGGAGGCAGCGCAATGAGCTGGCTGACACCGGACGTTATTGACATCATCCTGCAGGTGGTGAAAGCCATTGTCATCCTGCTGGTGGTGGTGGCCTGTGGTGCCTTCATGAGCTTTGCCGAGCGTCGTCTGCTCGGCCTGTGGCAGAACCGTTATGGACCAAACCGCGTAGGCTGGGGCGGCTCGCTGCAGCTGGCGGCGGACATGATCAAAATGTTCTTTAAAGAGGACTGGGTTCCGCCGTTTACCGATCGCTTCATCTTTACCCTGGCACCGGTCATCGCCTTCGTTTCGCTGCTGCTGGCGTTTGCGATTGTGCCGGTTTCGCCGAGCTGGATGGTCACCGACCTGAATATCGGTCTGCTGTTCTTCCTGATGATGGCGGGTCTGGCGGTATACGCCGTACTGTTCGCGGGCTGGTCGAGTAACAACAAATACTCGCTGCTCGGTGCAATGCGTGCCTCCGCGCAGACCCTGAGCTACGAAGTGTTCCTCGGCCTGTCGCTGATGGGCGTGGTGGCGCAGGCGGGTTCCTTTAACCTGAACGCCATCGTCGAGAGCCAGACGCACCTGTGGAACATCATCCCGCAGTTCTTTGGCTTCGTGACCTTCTGTATTGCCGGCGTCGCGGTATGCCACCGTCATCCGTTTGACCAGCCGGAAGCGGAGCAGGAACTGGCCGACGGTTACCACATCGAATATGCCGGGATGAAGTTCGGCCTGTTCTTTGTCGGTGAGTACGTGGCCATTACTACCGTATCGGCGCTGATCGTCACCCTGTTCTTCGGTGGCTGGCACGGTCCGTTCCTGCCGCCGTTCATCTGGTTCGCCCTGAAAACGGCGTTCTTTATGGTGATGTTTATCCTGATTCGTGCTGCGCTGCCGCGTCCACGCTATGACCAGGTGCTGTCGTTCGGCTGGAAAGTATGTCTGCCGTTGACGTTATTGAACCTGCTGGCCACTGCCGCAGTGATTCTGTACAACGCGCAGTAAGGGGTTTTGAGATGACTTTAAAAGATATTGTCGTTGGCTTCGGCACGACAGTGCGCAGTATCTGGATGATTGGCATGCATGCCTTCGCCAAGCGCGAAACCCAGATGTATCCGGAAGAGCCGGTTTATCTGCCGCCGCGCTACCGTGGCCGTATCGTGCTGACGCGCGATCCGGACGGCGAAGAGCGCTGCGTGGCCTGTAACCTGTGCGCCGTTGCCTGCCCGGTCGGCTGTATTTCGCTGCAGAAAGCGGAGATGCAGGATGGCCGCTGGTATCCGGAATTTTTCCGCATCAACTTCTCGCGCTGCATCTTCTGTGGTTTATGTGAAGAAGCGTGCCCGACCACCGCGATTCAGCTGACGCCGGACTTCGAACTCGGTGAGTTCAAGCGTCAGGATCTGGTGTATGAGAAGGAAGACCTGCTGATTTCCGGCCCGGGTAAATATCCGGAGTACAACTTCTACCGCATGGCAGGTATGGCGATCGACGGTAAAGATAAAGGCGACGCGGAAAACGAAGCCAAACCGATCGACGTTAAAGGCTTATTACCTTAAGGAGCCAGGTATGGAATTTGCGTTTTATCTTTGCGGACTGGTGGCGGTGCTGACGACATTGCGCGTCATCACCCACACCAATCCGGTACATGCGCTGCTGTACCTGATTGTTTCGCTGCTGTCGATTGCCGGCGTGTTCTTCTCAATGGGTGCCTATTTTGCCGGTGCACTGGAGATCATCGTCTATGCCGGTGCCATCATGGTGCTGTTTGTGTTCGTAGTGATGATGCTCAACCTGGGTAAAACCCAGCAGGATCAGGAGCGCGAATGGCTGAAGCCGTCGCTGTGGATCGGTCCGGGCATTGTCTCGCTGCTGCTGCTGGTGGTGATGATCTACGCCATCCTGACCGCGACCGACCAGGGTATTGATGGCACCGTCATCGATGCCAAAGCGGTGGGCATCAGTCTGTTTGGCCCGTATGTTCTGGCGGTTGAGCTGGCGTCAATGCTGCTGCTGGCCGGTCTGGTGGTGGCGTTCCATATCGGACGTGAAGATCGTCAGGGCGAAGTGCTGAGCAACCGCGTGTCAGACGCGGCGGCCAATAAGGAGGAGCACGCATGATCCCATTACAACACGGCCTGATTCTGGCTGCTGTGCTGTTTGTTCTCGGCCTGACCTCGCTGGTACTGCGCCGCAACCTGCTGTTTATGCTGATCGGTCTGGAGATCATGATCAACGCCGCGGCGCTGGCGCTGGTGGTGGCAGGCAGCTACTGGGGACAAGCCGACGGTCAGGTGATGTACATCCTGGCAATCAGCCTCGCGGCGGCGGAAGCCAGTATTGGTCTGGCGCTGCTGCTGCAGCTCTATCGTCGTCGTCAGACGCTGAACATTGACACAGTGAGCGAGATGCGCGGATGAATCTTCTCTATTTAACCGTATTATTTCCGCTGATTGGCTTCCTGCTATTGGCGTTTTCCCGTGGTCGCTGGTCGGAGAACCTGTCGGCTGCGGTGGGGATGGGTTCAGTGGGCCTTGCGGCGCTGACCACCGTATTTGTGGGTGTGGACTTCTTCAGTCACGGCCAGCAGCCATTTACCCAGGCGCTGTGGACCTGGATGCACGTGGGTAACTTTGACATCAAAGTGAACCTGGTGCTGGACGGTCTGTCGCTGACCATGCTGTCGGTGGTTACCGGCGTCGGCTTCTTCATCCACATGTTCGCTTCCTGGTACATGCGCGGTGAAGAGGGCTATTCACGCTTCTTCGCCTACACTAACCTGTTCATCGCGAGCATGGTGGTGCTGGTGCTGGCCGATAACCTGATGCTGATGTACCTTGGCTGGGAAGGGGTAGGGCTGTGTTCCTACCTGCTGATCGGCTTCTATTACAGCAATCCGGAAAACGGCAAAGCGGCGATGAAAGCCTTCATCATCACCCGTGTCGGTGACGTGTTCCTCGCCTTTGCGCTGTTCATTCTCTACAACGAGCTGGGTACGCTGAACTTCCGTGAGCTGATGGAGCTGGCCCCGGCGCACTTCGCGGCGGACAACCACATGCTGCAGTGGGCGACGCTGATGCTGCTGGGTGGTGCCGTGGGTAAATCGGCACAGCTGCCGTTGCAGACGTGGCTGGCCGATGCGATGGCCGGTCCGACGCCGGTCTCCGCGCTGATCCACGCTGCCACCATGGTAACCGCAGGCGTCTATCTGATTGCCCGCACCCACGGTCTGTTCCTGCTGACGCCGGAAGTGCTGCATCTGGTGGGTATCGTTGGTGCGATTACGCTGGTGCTGGCGGGCTTCGCCGCACTGGTGCAGACCGACATCAAACGCGTGCTGGCTTACTCCACCATGAGTCAGATCGGCTACATGTTCCTGGCGCTGGGCGTACAGGCGTGGGACGCCGCGATTTTCCACCTGATGACCCATGCGTTCTTCAAGGCGCTGCTGTTCCTCTCTTCCGGTTCCGTGATTCTGGCCTGTCACCACGAGCAGAACATTTTCAAAATGGGCGGTCTGCGTAAGAGCATCCCGCTGGTGTATGTCTGCTTCCTGGTGGGCGGTGCCGCGCTGGCTGCGCTGCCGCTGATTACCGCCGGCTTCTACAGTAAGGACGAGATTCTGTTCGGTGCGCTGGCTAACGGTCACATCAATCTGATGGTCGCCGGTCTGGTGGGTGCATTCCTTACCTCAATCTACACCTTCCGCATGATCTTCATCGTGTTCCACGGCGAAGAGAAAATTCATGCGCATGCCGGTAAAGGCATCACGCATCACCTGCCGCTGATTGTGCTGCTGGTACTCTCAACCTTCGTTGGCGCGCTGATTACGCCTCCGCTGGCGGGCGTGCTGCCACAGAACGAGTTTGGTGAAACCGGCAAAGTGGCGCTGGAAATCACCTCGGGTGCCGTGGCGATTATCGGTATTCTGATTGCCGCCGCGCTGTGGCTGGGCAAACGTCAGCTGGTCACCCGCATCGCCAACAGCGCGCCGGGCCGTTTCTTCGGCACCTGGTGGTTCGCGGCCTGGGGCTTCGACTGGCTGTACGACAAGGTATTTGTTAAACCGTACCTTGGCATTGCCTGGCTGCTGCAGCGCGATCCGCTCAATTCACTGATGAACCTGCCGGCGCTGCTGTCGCGCATCGGTAATAAAGGTCTGGTGGTGAGTGAGAACGGCTATCTGCGCTGGTATATCGCGTCGATGAGCGTCGGTGCCGTGGTGGTACTGGCGCTGATGCTGGTGATTTAACGATTGATGAGCGGGGCGCGCGATGGTTTAGCGCCCCACGTAAGAATGTTCAAAATTGTCTGATGCACGGGTGAGATCAACGCAGTCAGTTTGGTGTTCGTTAGCGCAGCAACCGGCGCGTAGTAATACGTGAACGTTGCCCGCGCGGGCGAGGCGAAACAGGCGCGTCCGATAGCCTGAACGAAGACGAAAATAGGGAATGTACGCCGTGTTATTACCTTGGCTAATAATTATACCCTTTGTTGGGGGCTTGCTTTGCTGGCTGGCTGAGCGCCTTGGCGCGAAGGTGCCGCGCTGGATTGCCCTGATCACCATGGGGCTGACGCTGGCGCTGGGCCTGCAGCTGTGGCTGCAGGGCGGCTATTCGCTGACGCAGGCTGCGGGCCTGCCGCAGTGGCAGTCGACTTTCCTGGTGTCGTGGATCCCACGCTTTGGCATTAATTTCCATCTGGCGCTGGATGGCCTGTCGCTGCTGATGGTGGTGCTGACCGGCCTGCTGGGTCTGATGGCGGTTCTCTGCTCGTGGAATGAAATCGAAAAGTATCAGGGCTTCTTCCACCTCAACCTGATGTGGATTCTCGGCGGCGTGATCGGCGTGTTCCTCGCCATCGACATGTTCCTGTTCTTCTTCTTCTGGGAAATGATGCTGGTGCCGATGTACTTCCTCATCGCGCTCTGGGGTCACAAAGCGTCTGACGGGAAAACCCGTATCAGCGCGGCAACCAAATTCTTCATCTATACCCAGGCGTCAGGTCTGGTGATGCTGATTGCCATTCTGGCGCTGGTGTTCGTGCACTACAACGCCACTGGCGTCTGGACGTTCAGCTATGAAGAGCTGCTGAAAACGCCAATGTCACACACCGTTGAGTATCTGCTGATGCTCGGCTTCTTCATCGCCTTTGCGGTGAAAATGCCGGTGGTGCCACTGCACGGCTGGCTGCCGGATGCCCACAGCCAGGCACCGACCGCTGGTTCGGTTGACCTTGCCGGTATCCTGCTGAAAACTGCGGCTTACGGCCTGCTGCGTTTTAGCCTGCCGCTGTTCCCGAATGCCTCGGCGGAGTTCGCGCCGATCGCCATGTGGCTCGGCATCATCGGTATCTTCTACGGCGCCTGGATGGCGTTCTCGCAGACCGATATTAAACGCCTGATCGCCTACACCTCGATTTCGCACATGGGCTTCGTGCTGATTGCCATCTACACCGGCAGCCAGCTGGCGTTCCAGGGCGCGGTGGTGCAGATGATTGCGCACGGCCTGTCGGCCGCGGCGCTGTTCATCCTGTGCGGTCAGCTGTATGAACGTCTGCATACCCGTGACATGCGCCAGATGGGCGGCCTGTGGTCGCGCATCAAGTGGATTCCGGGCCTGTCGCTGTTCTTTGCCGTGGCTAACCTCGGTATGCCGGGCACCGGTAACTTTGTGGGTGAGTTCATGATTCTGACCGGCAGTTATCAGGTGGTGCCGTTGATTATCGTGATTGCCACCTTCGGCCTGGTATTTGCCTCAGTGTACTCGCTGATCATGATGCAGCGCGCTTACTACGGCGAAGCCAAATCAAAAGAGCCGCTGGCTGGAATGTCGCCGCGCGAATTCCTGACCATCGGTGTACTGGTCGTGCTGCTGGTGCTGCTGGGCGTTTACCCGCAGCCAATCCTCGACACGTCCCATGCTGCGATGAGCAATATTCAGCAGTGGTTTACCGCTTCAATTTCAACTACAAGGCCGTAATTCGCCATGACAATAACTCCTCAACAATTGATCGCGTTGCTACCGCTGTTAATCGTCGGATTGACGGTGGTGGTTGTGATGCTGTCCATTGCGTGGCGACGCAACCACTTTGTTAATGCCACGCTGACGGTCATCGGTCTTAACCTCGCGCTGCTGTCGCTGTGGTTTGTGGGCCACGTGGGCGCCATGGATGTCACGCCGCTGCTGCGCGTGGATGGCTATTCGATGTTCTATACCGCGCTGGTGATGCTGGCGAGTCTGGCAACCTGCACCTTTGCTTATCCGTGGCTGGCCGGTTTCCCGGACAACAAAGATGAGTTCTATCTGCTGGTGCTGATCGCTGCGCTGGGCGGGATTGTGCTGGCCAGCGCCAACCATCTGGCGGCGCTGTTCATCGGTATCGAACTGCTGTCGCTGCCGCTGTTTGGTCTTATCGGCTACGCCTTCCGTCAGAAGCGCTCGCTGGAAGCGGCGCTGAAGTACATGATTCTGTCGGCTGCGGCCTCCTCGTTCCTGATCTTCGGTATTGCGCTGGTCTACGCCGATTCCGGCAGCCTGAGCTTTGTGCAGCTCGGCAAAAGCCTGAATGACAGCATGATTCAGCAGCCGCTGCTGCTGGTCGGGCTGGGCATGATGATCATCGGTCTTGGCTTTAAGCTGTCGCTGGTGCCGTTCCATCTGTGGACGCCAGACGTTTATCAGGGCGCGCCGGCTCCGGTCTCGACCTTCCTCGCCACCGCCAGCAAAATCGCTATCTTTGCGGTCATCATGCGTCTGTTCATGTACGCACCGGTAACCGACAGTGAAGCGGTGCGCACCGTGCTGGGTGTGATTGCCTTCGTCTCGATCCTGTTCGGTAACCTGATGGCGATTTCGCAGAGCAACATCAAGCGTCTGCTCGGCTATTCATCTATCGCGCATCTTGGCTATCTGCTGGTGGCGCTGATTGCGGTGAAAACCCATCAGCTGTCGCTGGAAACCGCCGGTGTCTATCTGGCCGGTTACCTGTTCAGCAGCCTCGGCGCCTTCGGTGTAGTCAGCCTGATGTCGAGCCCGTACCGTGGTCCGGATGCGGATACGCTTTACTCGTATCGCGGTCTGTTCTGGCATCGTCCGATTCTCTCCGCCGTGATGACGGTGATGATGCTGTCGCTGGCCGGTATCCCGATGACGCTGGGCTTTATCGGTAAGTTTTACGTCATCGCGTCTGGTGTTAACGCGCATCTGTGGTGGCTGACCGCGGCGGTTGTCGCCGGTAGCGCTATTGGTCTGTATTACTACCTGCGCGTTACGGTGAGCCTGTACCTCAGCCCGCCGGAACTGCACACTCGTGATACTCCAGCCAACTGGGCGTTCACCGCCGGTGGTGTGGTGGTGCTGATCTCCGCTATCCTCGTGTTGCTGCTCGGTGTTTATCCGCAGCCGCTCATCACGCTGGTGCAGCTGGCCCAGCCGCTGATGTAAACAGCGCGTCATCTTCACAATCAGGCCTGCGGGCCTGATTTTTTTTGCCTGCAATTTGAGAGTTTGATCACATAGCTCCGCGTGTCAGCCCCTGTTACGTGCTGCCCACTGCGTTTAGCGCATGCGCTGTGATAGGCTGTAAAGATCACTTTTTTCGCTCAGACAAGGAAGCACGATGGATATGCAATGGCTTGATTGCCACCACAGTGAACTGACCGCGCAGCAGCTGTATACCGTGCTGGCGCTGCGCAATCAGGTGTTTATCGTCGAACAGGCCTGTCCGTATCAGGACATAGATGGCCAGGATTTGACGGCTGATAACCGCCATCTGCTGGGCTTTCTTGATGGCAAACTGCTGGCGTATGCGCGTCTGCTGACGCCCGCGCTGGCTTCCTCGCCGGTGACCATTGGTCGGGTGATTGTATCGCAAGAGGCGCGCGGCCTGAAACTGGGCTATCGGCTGATGGAGCAGGCGCTGAACAGCTGCGAACAGCACTGGCCGCAGCGGGCGGTGTATCTGTCCGCGCAGGCGCATCTGGAAGGCTTTTATGGTCGCCTGGGCTTCCGGGCGGTCACGGATGTTTATCTGGAAGATAATATTCCGCACGTCGGCATGCAGAAAAACTAACGGCGAGGTGTTGGCCTCGCCGTGCAGGTTAGCCCGGCGTCATCTGCCGGTCGTCGGTGTACTTGCGCTGATCGGGCGGTGGCGGGAAGTACTGATACAGCCAGGTTTCGCTCAGCGTCTCATCTTTGGTGCGCAGGAACAGGCGCATATCCACCGGTTTGGTTGAGTCGCTGTTCGGATACCAGTCAAACAGGATACGGTACCCTTTCAGCGGTTCGACGTAGAGAATCTCCACCTGTTTGAAGGTGCCGGACGACACGGTGATTACCGGTTCAATGCCTTTCGGCGCGGCCGCCTGCAGGTCGCCGCCAATGAAATCGATAGCAAAGCGGCGGCACCACTGGTCCGGGAAGTGTTCGCCCGGTGCCCAGCCTTCCGGGAAGCCACCAATACCGGTGCGCGTGGCATCAACGCGGGCCAGACCACTGCGTACCGGCGGCAGCTGGCTCCAGTAGAGTTTGTACTGGAAATTAAATTCGCTGCCAGCTTTGACCGGCTCGGCCGGCTGCCAGAAGCAAACGATGTTATCCAGCGTTTCCCCGGTCGTCGGGATCTCCATCAGGTTGATGGCGCCTTTACCCCATTTACCGATCGGCTCCACCCACAGGCTGGGGCGTTTGTCATACCAGCCAATCACATCCTGATAATCTTTGAAATCATGATTCAGCTGCAGCAGACCGAAGCCGCGCGGGTTTTCATCCTGATAGGCATTGAACTGCAGGCGCTGTGGGTTATTCAGCGGACGGGCAATCCACTCGCCGCTACCGCTCCACATTGCCAGTCGATCGGAGTCATGAATCTGCGGATGATAGGTATTGCACATGCGGCGCTCGTTGGTACCGCAGCTGAACATGCTGGTCATTGGCGCAATACCGAGCTGACGAATCTCGTTGCGCGCAAACAGGTGGTTTTCCACCTCCATCACTACGCGTTTTTCTTCGCAGTGGATGGTGAACTTGTAGGCACCGGTGACGCTGGCCCCGTCCAGCAGTGCATACACCACAAAGGTGGTGTCTTCAGCTTTGGGTGTTTCGAACCAGAAGGCAGTGAAGTCGGGAAACTCTTCCTGGCCATTGCTGAAGGTGTTAACCGCGACGCCACGGGCTGACAGGCCATATTGGTAGGTTTCATCTACCGCGCGGAAGTAGCTGGCACCGAGGAAAGAAACGATGTCGCGTCGCGCCAGCTCCGGCTTTTTAAAGGCGCGGAAACCGGCAAAGCCGAGGTCGGTTTTACCCACCAGCTGCTGGGTATCCACGTTGGCGTTGTGATAATTAAACAGTTCCGGACGGAAGTGGATTTCCCGCGCCTCGCGGCTGGCGGCGTCCACGGAGAACATGCGAATGCGGCGCTTAAAGCCCATGCCAACGTGGAAGAACTGCACATCCAGCTCGCGGTCGGCGATGTTGTTCCACAGTGAGTGGTTAGCGTCGTACTGAATTTCGTTATACGCCTGCGGTGTCAGATTGGCCAGGGTCGCGGGCAGGGGGCCGGGCGCGCCGCCCCAGGGCTGTTTGGCCAGCGCCGCGGCTTTCTTTTTCAGCACATCGAAATCGAAGCGCACGGCGGTTCCGTCGGCGATGCCATCATCGGCCCAGGCGGACTGCGCAAACAGCGAGGAGAGCCCGGTCATGCCGCTAACGGCAGAGAGGGCCATGGACGCTTTCATAAATTTTCTACGATTCATGCCGGAAATCTTTTCCTTAGCTGCTCGGGTGTATTGAGGCTGTCGCAAGACATTTAGCGTCAGGCTACAGGGGGTTACGACAGTGGCGAAAATAAAAAATTCAGTCCGCTGAAAATTTATCAGATTAATCAAATAAACGAAGCACAATTCCGCGTGCAACGCCCCGGATGACATAACTTTGCGTTCAGCGCGGCAAAAAGCGCAGTCAGCGGATGACGGCGCGGCGCAAAAACGCAATTTATGACTATAGTTAATCGACACCGCATTTAAACATGGAGGATTGTGAACATGTCATCTACCGATCAATTTGAAACCCGTCTTGATGACGATCTGGCGCTGCTGACGGAAACGCTGGAAGAAGTGCTGCGCTCCTCGGGCGATCCGGCGGACCAGAAATATATCGAACTGAAGCAGAAAGCCGAGCAGGCGCTGGAAGACGTGAAGAATCGCGTGAGCCAGGCGTCCGACAGCTATTACTATCGTGCCAAACAGGCAGCGTATCGTGCCGACGATTACGTGCATGAAAAACCGTGGCAGGGCATTGGTATCGGTGCGGCTGCCGGTCTGTTTGTTGGCCTGCTGCTGGCGCGCCGTTAATCCCCGTGGGCGCGATGTCCGTCGCGCCCGATTCCTGCTTTCCCGCTGTTTCCTTTCCGCATCGCGATTAACCCGCTATTTCGCACCGGCGGCGATTGTGTTTCGCCTGCGCGCTCCCTACAGTGAAAGCCACAGGGATAAGGAGAAGAGATCGTGATACGTGTCGAAATGCTCTCAACGGGCGATGAAGTGTTACATGGGCAGATTGTCGATACCAACGCTGCGTGGCTGGCCGATGTGCTGTTTCAGCACGGCCTGCCGATGACCAGTCGCAGTACGGTCGGCGATGCGATGAGCTCGCTGGTTGAAGCGCTACAGAGTCGCAGTCAGATTGCCGACGTTCTGATTGTGAACGGCGGTCTCGGGCCGACCAGCGACGATCTCAGCGCCCAGGCAGCGGCCACCGCCAGTGGCAGCGAGCTGGTGCTGCAGCAGGCGTGGCTGGAGAAGATGGAAGCCTGGTTTGCCAGCCGCGGGCGGCTCATGGCACCCAGTAATCGCAAGCAGGCGGAGATCCCGGCCAATGCCGAGTTGATCGATAACCCGGTCGGCACCGCCTGTGGGTTTGCCCTGCAGCTTAATCGCTGCTGGATATTCTTTACCCCCGGCGTGCCGTCAGAATTCAAAGTGATGGTTGAGCAGCAGATTATTCCGCGTCTTAAGGCGCGTTTTGCGTTGCCAGAACCCCCGCTGTGCCTGCGTCTGACCACCTTTGGCCGCGGCGAGAGCGATATTGCCGCCGAGCTTGAACCGCTGCCGCTGCCGGAAGGCGTCGTGATGGGCTACCGTTCGTCGATGCCCATCATTGAGATCAAACTGACCGGCCCGGCCAGCCAGCGCGTGGCGATGGAGCAGGTGTGGCAGCAGGTTAAGTTACTGCTGGCCGAGTGCACCATTTTTGAAGGCTTTGAAGGGCTGCCGGCCGTGCTGGCGCGGGAACTGCACGATCGCGGCTTCCGCCTTGCTCTGAGCGAACAATACACGGCCGGGTTGCTGCACTGGCAGCTGGCCGCCGCGCAGGTGCCGCTTAGCGCCGCTGAGCTGCTGCCGGCACGTGAGGAGTCGCTGGAAGCGCAGGTTACGCGCACGCGTCAGTTAGCCGCTCAGCAGGGTACAGTGCTGGCCTTGTCGGTTGGCGATCTGCAGGAAGGGGAAGTGTCGATTGCGCTGCACACACCGGAAGCCAGCTGGGGCCAGCGGGTGAAATTTACCCACGGGCGGCACAATCTGGAAACCCGGCAGAAAGTGGTAGCGATGATGGCGATGAATATGCTGCGCCGCTGGCTGCACGGCAGTGAAGTCAGTACCGGTCACGGCTGGATTGATGTTCTGGAGACGGTGAAGAGCTAACCCGATTGTGCTGGCGGTCATCATCAGCAAGGTCAGAGGGGAAGTTGAGCACGCCCGGAACGGCAAAACCCGCTCCCTGCGGGCCTCGACACGCGGCATCCTTGCCGCGTGACGTCCGGCTTAGCTCAACATCCCCTCTTCCCGTTAGCATTGGTGTCGCTGCAGGGTGACGTTCTGTTACCGCAATGAAGAAGCCTGATAGGGCGTGGGGGAGGTTGCCGCTTGCAGCAGCCTCCGCGCCAGGACGGCGCGGCGGCAGGCTCCAGGGATGGATTTACGCCGGTGCAGCAAGCGGCAACCTCTCTGACGACCTGTATGGATGTTGCAGCATTAAAGGACTTTTGGGTTTGGTGTAGCGGCAGGTTACAGCTCGATCTCAATCTCCCCTCTGGCCTTACAACAGCAGGGCAGAATCTCGCCCTGCTGAATAAACGCCAGTGGGGTTTCCGCATAATCCACTTCGCCTTTCAGCAGACGCATGCGGCAGGAGCCGCAGTAGCCTTCGCGACACTGAAACTCGACGCACACATTGTGTGCTTCCAGCGTCGTCAGCAGATTAGGGTGTTCGTCTGCGCACTCCAGCCGGGAGCCGGAGCTGCGCAGGATTACCACGGAACGGCTCATGCTTACAGCTGGAAATCGTTGAAGTCGTCTTCGCCCACTTCGGAGTCGATCTGACCCACCAGATAGGAGCTCACTTCAACTTCCTGCGGCGCCACCTGCACGTTATCTGACACCAGCCACGAGTTAATCCATGGAATCGGGTTAGAACGCGTCTGGAACGGCAGATCAAGGCCCACCGCCTGCATGCGGATATTGGTGATGTACTCAATGTACTGGCACAGAATGTCCTTGTTCAGACCAATCATTGAGCCGCCGCTGAACAGATACTCAGCCCACTCTTTTTCCTGCTCGGCCGCTTTCTTAAACAGATCGAAACACTCGTCACGACATTCTGCGGCGATCTCTTTCATTTCAGGGTCGTCTTCACCGGTACGCATCAGGTTCAGCATATGCTGGGTGCCGGTCAGGTGCAGCGCTTCGTCACGGGCGATCAGACGAATGATCTTGGCGTTACCTTCCATCAGTTCGCGCTCGGCAAAGGCGAACGAGCAGGCAAAGCTGACGTAGAAGCGGATTGCTTCCAGCGCGTTAACGCTCATCAGACAGATATACAGCTGCTTCTTCAGCGCACGCAGGTTCACGGTCACGCTCTTGCCCGCCACCTGATGCGTGCCTTCACCCAGCAGATGCCAGTAGTTGGTCATCTCGATCAGATCATCGTAATACTTCGAGATATCCTGCGCGCGCGCCAGAATCTGCTCGTTAGTCACGATGTCATCAAATACCAGTGACGGATCGTTGACGATATTACGGATGATGTGGGTGTACGAGCGTGAGTGGATGGTCTCGGAGAACGCCCAGGTTTCTACCCAGGTTTCCAGTTCGGGAATCGAAATCAGCGGCAGCAGCGCTACGTTCGGGCTGCGGCCCTGAATGGAATCCAGCAGCGTCTGATACTTCAGGTTACTGATGAAGATGTGCTTCTCGTGCTCCGGCAGCGCCTGATAGTCGATGCGATCGCGCGAGACGTCAACCTCTTCCGGACGCCAGAAGAAAGAGAGCTGCTTCTCGATCAGCTTTTCAAAGATGTCGTATTTCTGCTGGTCGAAACGGGCAACGTTCACTGACTGGCCGAAGAACATCGGCTCTTTCAGCTGGTCATTTTTGTTCTGTGAGAAAGTAGTGTAAGCCATGACTAAGTCCAAAAGTGAAACGGGCCAGCCGCTGCTGGCCCAGACACGATAAGGCGCCCGCAGGCGCCTTTCGATCAAATTTTACAGGCGCCGCTTTCGCAGCCATCGTCCTGAATAGACGGCGCCAGATCGTCCTGCGCATCCTCGGCACCGTCACGGGTGTTTTGGTAGTACAGGGTCTTCACGCCAAATTTGTACGCGGTCAGCAGATCTTTCAGCAGCTGTTTCATCGGCACTTTGCCATTGGCGAAACGGCCTGGATCATAGTTGGTGTTCGATGAAATCGCCTGATCGATAAACTTCTGCATCACGCCAACCAGCTGCAGATAGCCGTCGTTTGATGGCATCTCCCACAGCAGTTCGTACTGATCTTTCAGACGCTCATACTCCGGTACTACCTGGCGCAGAATCCCGTCTTTCGACGCTTTGATACTGATGTGACCGCGCGGCGGCTCGATACCGTTGGTGGCGTTCGAAATCTGCGAAGAGGTCTCAGACGGCATCAGTGCAGACAGCGTGGAGTTGCGCAGGCCGTGGGTTTTAATCGACTCACGCAGCGCTTCCCAGTCAAGGTGCAGCGGCTCATTACATACGCTGTCGAGATCCTTTTTATAGGTATCGATCGGCAGAATGCCCTGCGAATAAGTGGTCTCTTTAAACCACGGGCAGGCACCTTGCTCTTTCGCCAGTTCGTTGGAGGCTTTCAGCAGCCAGTACTGAATGGCTTCAAAGGTTTTGTGCGTCAGGTTGTTGGCGCTGCCGTCAGAGTAGCGCACACCGTGTTTCGCCAGGTAATAGGCGTAGTTGATCACGCCAATACCCAGGGTACGGCGGCCCATTGCACCGCGTTTCGCCGCCGGAATCGGGTAATCCTGGTAATCGAGCAGGGCATCCAGCGCGCGTACTGCCAGCGTCGCCAGCTCTTCCAGATCGTCCAGGCTTTCAATCGCGCCGAGGTTAAAGGCGGACAGGGTGCACAGCGCGATCTCGCCGCTTTCGTCGTTGACGTCTTCCAGCGGTTTGGTCGGCAGCGCAATCTCCAGGCACAGGTTAGACTGACGCACTGGCGCAATGGCCGGATCGAACGGGCTGTGGGTGTTGCAGTGGTCAACGTTCTGCACGTAGATACGGCCGGTTGAGGCACGTTCCTGCATCATCAGCGAGAACAGGTCGACGGCTTTCACGCGCTGCTTGCGGATGCTGTCGTCCTTCTCATATTTGGTATACAGACGCTCAAACTCATCCTGATCGGCGAAGAACGCGTCATACAGGCCTGGCACGTCGGACGGGCTGAACAGGGTGATGTCTTCGCCTTTCAGCAGGCGGGTGTACATCAGCTTGTTGATCTGCACGCCGTAATCCATATGACGCACGCGGTTGCCTTCAACACCGCGGTTGTTTTTCAACACCAGCAGGCTTTCCACTTCCAGATGCCACATCGGGTAGAACAGCGTTGCCGCACCGCCGCGCACGCCGCCCTGCGAGCAGGATTTTACCGCCGTCTGGAAGTGCTTATAGAACGGGATACAGCCGGTGTGGAACGCTTCACCGCCGCGGATCGGGCTGCCGAGCGCACGAATGCGACCCGCGTTGATGCCGATGCCGGCACGCTGTGAAACATATTTCACGATAGCGCTGGAGGTGGCGTTGATGGAATCCAGGCTGTCGCCGCACTCGATCAGTACGCAGGAGCTGAACTGACGGGTCGGGGTGCGCACGCCGGACATGATAGGCGTAGGCAGCGAGATCTTGAACGTGGAGATCGCATCGTAGAAACGCTTGATGTAATCCATACGCGTATCGCGCGGATAGCCGGAGAACAGGCAGGCGGCGACCAGAATATACAGGAACTGGGCGCTCTCGTAGATTTCACCGCTGACGCGGTTCTGCACCAGATATTTGCCTTCCAGCTGCTTCACCGCCGCGTAGGAGAAGTTCATGTCGCGCCAGTGGTCGATGAAGCCGTCCATCTGCTCAAACTCTTCGGTGCTGTAGTCTTCCAGCAGATGGCGATCGTATTTGCCCATCTCGACCATTTTCACTACCTGGTCGTACAGCTTCGGTGGCTCAAACTGACCGTACGCTTTTTTACGCAGGTGGAAGATCGCCAGACGCGCGGCCAGGTACTGGTAATCAGGCGCGTCACGGGAGATCAAATCGGCAGCCGCTTTGATGATGGTCTCGTGAATGTCCGAGGTTTTGATGCCATCGTAAAACTGGATGTGCGAACGCAACTCAACCTGCGAGACGGAGACATTGTTCAGCCCTTCAGCTGCCCAGTCCAGCACCCGGTGAATCTTATCGAGGTCGATGCGCTCCTGGCGGCCATCGCGTTTCGTAACGAGCAGACTTTGGTTCATGTCGCGTGTTTACCTGTCCATGAAATACAAAATTATCCCCCGTCTATTCACAGGCGGCTCATTGTGAGTAAGCCTGTGGATAAACACTATATATAGGGGGTGCGGAAAGTTTGAACAACAATATGGTGAGTATTCTAGTCAGCAATCGGATCATCACAAGAGTTGATTTTCACAAAATTTTACGCCCTGGGGGGTGGGGAAAATCCTGGATCCCCACGCCACAAGGCCTGCACCTGGTGTCAACGGATAACAGGTTTTTTTTCAATTTTTGATCGAGCGCGTGTTTATTGCTCAACCGCTGCGATTCGGGAAATTTCCCAGGCGAAAAAAGCCCGCGCCGCTCCGTCAGCAGCGAACTTATCTGCGTTTGCTTATGAATTTTTTATGACCTTTTCACCTTACAAAAAGCGCATCGCAGCGTCTAAAAGGAAATTGATCTGGATAGGGCCAGCGCGTGATAAACCGGGGGCGGTCGGAAGTGAGAGGAGGACTGGCAGTTAGTAGGGCGTTATGCCGTTCAGTTAAGTAAATTGCCGGTCGTAGATTCCATAGCGGCGCGATTTCTCGCGTAATACATCGCGCCGCTACAACAGCGCTGCCCACGGGCAGGCAGGCCAAACAGGTCGTTTACGCCTGACGGTGGGTATGCACCATATAATTGACGTCCACCCCGCGGCCAAGGCGGAACTGGTTGGTCAGCGGATTGTAGTGCAGGCCAGTCATATTGCGTTCACGCAGGGCGGTCTCATCCACCCAGTTCAGCAGCTCGGCAGGACGAATAAATTTTTTCACGTCATGGGTACCGCGCGGCACCATGCGCAGCACGTATTCAGCACCAAACACCGCCAGTAGCCAGGCTTTAGGGTTACGGTTGATGGTGGAGAAAAACACTTCGCCGCCCGGTTTCACCAGCTGCGCGCAGGCCAGCACCACGGAACGCGGATCCGGCACGTGTTCCAGCATCTCCATACAGGTCACCACGTCGTACTGACCGGCATGGCTGGCCGCATGCGCTTCAACCGTCTGCTGCACGTAATTGACGCTCACACCGCTCTCCAGCGCGTGCAGACGCGCGATCTCCAGCGGCTCGGCGCCCATATCCAGACCGGTGACCTCCGCCCCTTCGCGCGCCATGCTCTCGGCAAGAATGCCGCCGCCGCAGCCGACATCCAGCACTTTCTTACCGAACAGCCCATGGCTGTGCTGGGCAATCCAGCCAAGACGCAGGGGATTGATGCGGTGCAACGGCTTAAATTCACCCTCTAAATCCCACCAGCGTGATGCAACCGCCTCAAACTTGGCAATTTCGGCGTGGTCAACGTTCTGGCGGCTTTCCTGCGGTTGTTCATTCATTGAATCATGACTCCTGACAAAATATGCCACCAGTATAAACGCATAAACCCTGCGAGGCATCTCTCAGCGCAAAGGAAAAGCGCCACAAAACCCTGCTTTACGTTCACCGTACGCAAGCGATGTGATATACTTTCGCACCTTTAAAATCCGGGATTATGTAGAGGGATAGCGGCTCCATGAGCGACCTTGCGAGAGAAATTACACCGGTCAATATCGAAGAAGAGTTGAAAAACTCCTACCTCGATTACGCCATGTCGGTCATCGTTGGCCGAGCCTTACCCGATGTACGTGATGGCCTGAAGCCGGTGCATCGCCGTGTGCTTTTTGCCATGAGCGAACTGGGTAACGACTGGAACAAACCCTATAAAAAATCTGCCCGTGTGGTCGGTGACGTTATCGGTAAATATCACCCACACGGTGACTCCGCTGTGTACGAAAGTATCGTGCGCATGGCCCAGCCGTTCTCCCTGCGCTACATGCTGGTCGACGGTCAGGGTAACTTCGGTTCGGTCGACGGCGACTCCGCCGCAGCGATGCGTTATACCGAAGTGCGCATGGCGAAGATCTCCTCTGAACTGCTGGCTGACCTGGAAAAAGAGACGGTCGACTTTGTGCCGAACTATGACGGCACCGAGCAGATCCCAGAAGTCCTGCCGACCAAAATTCCTAACCTGCTGATCAACGGCTCCTCCGGTATTGCCGTCGGCATGGCGACCAACATTCCGCCTCACAACCTGACGGAAGTGATCAACGGCTGCCTGGCGTTCATCGAAGATGAAAACATCAGCGTCGAAGGGCTGATGGAGCACATTACCGGGCCGGATTTCCCGACCGCCGCCTTTATCAACGGTCGTCGTGGCATTGAAGAAGCCTACCGCACCGGGCGCGGTAAAATTTACATCCGCGCGCGCGGCGAGATCGAAACCGACGCCAAAACCGGTCGTGAAACCATCATCGTCAATGAAATCCCGTATCAGGTGAACAAAGCGCGCCTGATCGAG
Source organism: Pantoea sp. Ap-870 (assembly GCF_011752515.1). NCBI lineage: Bacteria > Pseudomonadati > Pseudomonadota > Gammaproteobacteria > Enterobacterales > Erwiniaceae > Pantoea > Pantoea sp. Ap-870. Next base: position 193,914 of record NZ_VWXG01000006.1, on the reverse strand, counting down.
AAAATTGCCGAGCTGGTGAAAGAGAAGCGCGTTGAGGGCATCAGCGGCCTGCGTGACGAATCTGACAAAGACGGCATGCGTATCGTCATTGAAGTGAAACGCGATGCGGTCGGCGAAGTGGTGCTCAACAACCTCTACTCGCTGACGCAGCTGCAGGTCTCTTTCGGCATCAACATGGTTGCCCTGCATCAGGGCCAGCCGAAGATCATGACGCTGAAGGAGATCATTGAAGCCTTCGTTCGCCACCGCCGTGAAGTGGTGACGCGTCGTACCATCTTCGAACTGCGTAAAGCGCGCGATCGTGCGCACATCCTTGAAGGTCTGGCGATTGCGCTGGCCAACATCGATCCGATTATCGAGCTGATTCGTCGGGCTCCGACGCCAGCCGAAGCGAAAAGCGGCCTGCTGGCGCAGTCGTGGGATCTCGGCAACGTCGCCGCCATGCTGGAACGTGCCGGTGACGACGCCGCGCGTCCGGAGTGGCTGGAAGCGGAGTTTGGTATTCGCGACGGTCGCTACTACCTGACCGAGCAGCAGGCACAGGCCATTCTTGATCTGCGTCTGCAGAAACTGACCGGCCTTGAGCATGAAAAACTGCTCGACGAGTACAAAGAGCTGCTGGACCAGATCGCCGAACTGATTCACATCCTGCAGAGCGCCGAGCGCCTGATGGAAGTGATCCGTGAAGAGCTGGTGGCGATGCGCGATCAGTTTGGCGATGCGCGCCGTACGGAAATCACCGCTAACAGCGCTGACATCAACATCGAAGACCTGATCAACCAGGAAGATGTGGTGGTCACCCTGTCGCATCAGGGCTACGTCAAATACCAGCCGCTGTCAGACTATGAAGCCCAGCGTCGCGGCGGTAAGGGCAAATCGGCGGCGCGCATTAAAGAAGAAGACTTTATTGATCGTCTGCTGGTGGCCAACACCCACGACACCATTCTGTGCTTCTCCAGCCGTGGCCGCCTCTACTGGATGAAGGTCTATCAGCTGCCGGAAGCCAGCCGTGGCGCGCGCGGTCGTCCGATCGTCAACCTGCTGCCGCTGGAAGCCAACGAGCGTATCACCGCGATTCTGCCAGTGCGCGAATACACCGAAGGCTTCAACATCTTCATGGCGACCGCAGACGGTACCGTGAAGAAAACTGCGCTGCAGGAGTTCAGCCGTCCGCGTAGTGCCGGCATCATTGCCATCAACCTGCGTGAAGACGATGAGCTGATTGGCGTGGCGCTGACCAACGGTAACGACGAAGCGATGCTGTTCTCTGCCGCCGGTAAAGTGGTGCGCTTCGCGGAGAGCGCGGTGCGCGCCATGGGCCGTTCGGCTTCGGGCGTACGCGGCATCAGGCTGGCAGAAGGCGACAAAGTGGTGTCGCTGATTGTGCCACGTGAAGAGGGCGCGATTCTCACCGTAACGCAGAACGGCTACGGCAAGCGTACTGCTAACAGCGAGTATCCGACCAAATCGCGCGCCACGCAGGGCGTGATCTCGATTAAAGTCACCGAGCGTAACGGGCCAGTGGTTGGCGCGGTACAGGTGGTAGATAGCGATCAGATCATGATGATCACCGATGCCGGTACGCTGGTGCGTACCCGCGTGTCGGAAGTCAGCGTGGTGGGCCGTAATACGCAGGGCGTGATCCTGATTCGTACCGCGGAAGATGAAAACGTGGTCGGCCTGCAGCGCGTCGCTGAACCGGTGGAAGAGGAAGAACTCGACGCCATCGACGGCAGCGTGGCAGAAGGCGAAGACGATATCGCGCCGGAAGTCGACAGCGACGACGACGCACCGGAAACAGACGACGAAGAGTAACCGTTCGTTGTCTGTCACAAGCGGCAGGTCAGGGCAACCGACCTGCCGTTTTTTTTGTCTGACTTTCACTCCCAAAGTCGCGTGCCAACTGGCTTTTTCGCCCTGATAAAGCTAGTGTATGAGAACTTTTCAACGTCCCGATAACCCTTGCCGCCAGTGAGTCTCTTTTGAAATATCTCGTCTCCTTTCGCACCACGCTTCGCATCTCGCGCTACCTGTTTCGTGCGCTGGCACTGCTGCTCTGGTCGCTGGGTGCACTGTTGACCACTTTCTACATCATCAATGTGCTGCACGAGAAAGAGAACGCGGTGCGCCAGGAGTTTGCCACCAATTATGGTCAGGCCGAATGGTATGTGCGCCACTCCGCGGATGTGATGCGCGAGCTGAAGTACATCACTGAGAATCGCCTGAGCAGCAGCGTCAACGGGCTGGATATGCTCAACGGCATGCCGGGCGGCAAAAGCACGCTGCCGCAGTTTACGCCGCTGTTTACCGACGGTGACTGCACGTCAATGAGCAACACCTGGCGTAACTCGCTCGATTCACTGAGCTATTTCATTAACTACTGGAAAAGCAATTTCGCCTCAGCCTATGAACTCAATCGGGTGTTCTTTATTGGCGGCGAAAATCAGTGCCTGGCAGATTTCACCATCGGTAACAATAATCCGGTCGATCGCGAACGCAGCCTGAAGGCGCTGCGCGAAAACGTGCTGCACTACCGCAGCGGCAACGAGGAAGAGCGGCGTAATCCGATGTACTGGATTACCAACAGCAGCCAGCCAGGCATCGGCAACTTCTACATGGTGGTGCCGGTTTACGTCGCCAACAAACTGCAGGCGCTGCTCGGCGTGGAACAGAACATTCGCCTGGATGAATTTATTCAGCCCGGCGGGCTGCCGCTGGTGGCCACCATCACCGACGAAAACTATCGCCCGCTGATCAGCTCACGACGCGGCGGACCCGGTTATTCACTGGACGATCTGCCGGATAACAGCACCTGGTTTGGTTATCTTGACGGCTATCGTCAGCTGGTGCTGAAAAAGCCGCTGCCGCCGTCCAGCCTCAATGTGGTGTGGTCGCTGTCGACCGATGTGCTGATGGATCAGCTCAAGCTGATGCTGATCAACGCGCTGCTGCTCAATATCCTCAGCGCGCTGATTCTGTTTACCCTGGCGTGGGTGTTCGAACGCCGCATGTTCCTGCCGGCGGAAGACAACGCCCACCGGCTGGAGGAGCACGAGCAGTTCAACCGCAAGATTGTCGCGTCAGCGCCGGTCGGCATCTGTATTTTGCGTACCAGCGATGGCACCAACATCCTCAGTAATGAACTGGCGCATAACTATCTGACGCTGCTGACGCAGGAAGATCGCCTGCGGCTGAATGAAATCATCGGCGGCCAGCAGGTTAATTTTGTCGATATGCTGACCGGCAGTAACACTAACCTGCAAATCAGCTTTGTGCATTCGCGCTACCGCAACGAGAACGTGGCGATTTGCGTGCTGGTCGACGTCTCGGCGCGCGTGCGCATGGAGCAGTCGCTGCAGGAGATGGCGCACGCCGCCGAGCAGGCCAGCCAGTCCAAATCGATGTTCCTTGCTACCGTCAGTCACGAACTGCGTACGCCGCTGTACGGCATTATCGGTAACCTCGATCTGCTGCAGACCAAATCGCTGCCGAAGGGCGTGGATTCGCTGGTCACGGCGATGAACAACTCATCCAGCCTGTTGCTGAAAATCATCAGCGATATTCTCGACTTCTCGAAGATCGAGTCCGAGCAGCTGAAGATTGAGCCGCGTCCCTTCTCGCCGCGTGAGGTGGTCAACCATATTGCCAGCAACTATCTGTCGCTGGTGGTGCGCAAGCGCCTGACGCTGTATGTGTTTATCGAGAACGATGTGCCGCTGGCGCTGGATGGCGATCCGCTGCGCCTGCAGCAGGTGATCTCCAACCTGCTGAACAACGCCATCAAGTTCACCCACACCGGCTGCATTATCCTGCACGCCTATGTGAAAGAGGGATATCTGGCGTTTCGCGTGCGCGACACCGGCGTGGGAATCCCGGCAAAAGAGATCACGCGCCTGTTCGACCCGTTCTTCCAGGTCGGCTCCGGCGTGCAGCGTAATTTCCAGGGCACCGGGCTGGGACTGGCGATCTGTGAAAAGCTCATCAACATGATGGATGGCGACATCGAAGTCGACTCTGAACCGGGCATGGGCAGCCAGTTCGTGGTGCGTATCCCGATCTACGCCGGACAGCAACCCGCGCCGCCGCTGCTGGATGGTCTGCAGGAAAAAGCCATCTGGCTTGACCTGCGCAACGACTATCTGGCGGCCTTCCTGCTGCGTCTGCTTCAGCAGCAGGGCATCCAGGTCGCGCACTATCAGGGGCGGGCTGGGGCGGACGATGTGATGATCTGCGATCACCACGACGCGCCAGCGCAGACGGTACGCGCGCGCATCCGTATCTGCGGTGAACACATTGATATGCCGCAGGAAACGACGCCGGGACAGTGGGTGCACAGCAGCGCGACGCTGCACGATCTGCCGCTGCTGCTGGGCCGGATTTATCGCATTGCCATCGACAGTGAAACGGCGACTACGCTGGAACTGCCGGTGCCGCAGCAGGCCTCCAGCTATGAAGACATCATGGTGCTGATCGTTGATGACCATCCGATTAACCGCATGCTGCTGTCTGAACAGCTCGGCACGCTGGGCTATCAGACCAAAACGGCGCAGGACGGCGTGGATGCGCTCAACGTGCTCAGCCGTAACCATATCGATATCGTACTGAGCGATGTCAACATGCCAAACATGGACGGCTACCGGCTGACGCAGCGTCTGCGCCAGCTGGGGCATGCTTTCCCGGTGATTGGAGTGACCGCTAACGCACTGGCGGAAGAGAAACAGCGCTGTATGGATGCCGGCATGGATAACTGCCTGTCAAAACCGGTGACGCTGGATGTGCTGAAAACCACGCTGGCGCTGTATGCAGAACGTGTTCGCAAAAGCCGGGAAGGATAAGCAGGGCAGAGGAGAGGCGGTGCCGAAGCACCGCCGCAGGGATTACTCTTTGTCGACCTGAGTGGCGCTGACGGAAGAGAGGTAGTTCAGCAGCGCGATATCATTATCCACGCCCAGCTTCATCATTGCTGATTTCTTCTGGCTACTGATGGTTTTGATACTGCGGTTCAGCTTCTTGGCGATCTCGGTAACGAGGAAACCTTCGGCGAACAGACGCAGCACTTCGCTCTCTTTCGGTGACAGACGTTTGTCGCCGTAGCCGCCGGCGCTGATTTTCTCCAGCAGTTTGGCCACGCTTTCCGGCGTGTACTTTTTGCCTTTCTGCAGGGCTGCCAGCGCTTTTGGCAGGTCAGTTGGTGCACCCTGCTTCAGCACGATGCCTTCGATATCCAGATCCAGTACCGCGCTCAGGATAGCCGGGTTATTGTTCATGGTCAGAACAATAATGGAGAGATCCGGATAGTGACGCTTGATGTACTTGATCAGCGTGATGCCGTCGCCGTATTTTTCGCCCGGCATCGACAGATCGGTAATCAGGACGTTGGCATCCAGTTTGGACAAGCTATTGATCAGTGCTGTTGAGTCTTCAAACTCACCTACCACATTCACCCATTCGATCTGTTCCAGAGATTTACGGATACCGAACAGAACGATTGGATGGTCATCGGCAATAATTACATTCAGGTTATTCATCTTATTGGTTACCTTGCTGCAGCAGTTGGTTGACGTACGCGTCAATTTCACTGGTGGTATTTTTAATGGTTAAATCGTCGCACAGTTTAATGTGCTGTTCTAACTCTTCACAAAGCTGTTTACCCGGCAGTAAATTGAGCATGGCAAACACGCCTTTCAGGCGATGCGCTGTCTGAGCAAGCGAGGGATAGTCCTTCTCCGCCGACTCAGTATACAGTCTCTTCACATCTGGCGGTACTGTCTCCGTAAACAGCTGGAAATAGCCGCCGCTCAGCAGCGGCGTGGCAGCCTCATCGTCGTCGCTCTCCTCTATCGAATCGTGAGCCAGTTGCTTCTCAATCAGGGCCAGCAGCGCATCAAGCAGCGCATTGCTGAGATTGAAATTGACCCGGAATTGCTGGTCGTTGAGGGCGTGATGCCCCATTTCGTCGCCCGCCAGCAACAGCGCCCAGCCCTGCAGGCGCGCCGGATCGTCCGTCACCAGCACATCATGCTCCTGCCCGGACAAGCGTTCGTCCGAGGTCAGGCAATTTGCCCCCCAGTTCTCGAGGTGGCGGCAGACAATTTTGTGTACGTCTTCGACCGCGATATCCACCAGCGCCGTCACGCCTTCCAGCAGTTTCTCTTCCTGCTCGCTCTGCTGCTCCAGCGCCAGCGGCAGCTGAATGTTATAGCGCGTGCCGATATCCGGTTTGGCGATAATCTCCAGCTGGCCGCCCATCTGTTTGCACAGCTGCTTACACAGGAAAAATGCCATGCCAGACGCCTGACCGTAACGGTCCTGCGTGGTTTCGCCGAGGTAAGGGAAATCGACGTTGGCCAGCTCGTCGCCGGTCAGGCCTGAGCCGGTATCCACCAGCTGGAACAGTACGCTGTTGGCTTTGCTGTCGCTGGCTTTGATATCAAGGGAAATCTTGCCCCACTGCGTGGTGGTGAGCGCGTAGTGCATCAGCGTGGTCAGGACTTTACGTAGCGCGCGGCGATCGCCAAAGCGCATCTCGTCGTTGGCCAGCTGATTGTTGACCACCAGCGTTAGTCCTTTGCGGCGCAGTAGCGGCAGGCTCTCCAGCGCAATCTCATCGAGCAGATCCTGCAGGTTAAACACGCCCGCATCCGGCGACCAGTCGTGGGCTTCCAGCCGGTTGAGCAGGACGATATCATCCACCAGCCGTGCCAGACCCTGGCTCTCATCCAGTAGATCCAGCACGCCCTCGTCGTCATCGCGCTGGCTGAGCTGCACCAGCTGCGTCACCATGCTCTGCAGCGGACGATTAAGCGCATGGCCAAGATTCTGCATCAGCTGCTGACGCATCTGGTGATTGCGATCCAGCACCTGCTGCGCTTTTTGCAGCTTCTTATTCACCAGCAGCTCGCGATCCTGATCGCGCATCATAAACAGCTGGGTGTGCGGCGACAGCATGCTGCGCGCGTGGCGAATCTCATACACTTCGTTATTGATGGTAGCCTGCAGCACGCCCTGATGCTGATCGGACATATTGATGATCTTCTGCAGATTGAGATGCGGCAGCAGATGCTCAGCGATTTTGTTGCTCAACAGGGTGCGATTGGTACCAAAGTCATACACCAGCAGCCCGACCGGCAGGCTGGCGACGATCTCCTCATTCAGCATACGCAGCGAATCAAGCTCAGCGCTCTGGTTCTCATTCGGTCGCAGTGACTGCTGGCGCAGCAGCGTAATGCCGGCGATAGACAGCAGGAACAGTACCAGGTTGATCAGCAGCGGCCACATCAGGTTATGCAGGGTATCCATCGCCAGGCTGGCGAGCGGCACCCGGTATACCAGCTGGAGCGAGGTGCTGGGCAGCGTGGCGGCAATCTCCAGGTTCGGGTTAACCAGCGTCACCGCGGTGCTTTCGCTGCTGGCGTCATCGCTGGTGGCGCTGCCGGGCTGGCTGGCATCCTGGCGTAACTGGAAGTTCTCCAGCGGCATACTGCGTGGAATCAAATCGTTAACCGGCAGATCGAACGCCACCACCGTGGCTAAATGACCTGGCTGGTTAAACGTGGTGCGCAGCGTGAAGTAGTGATCGTTCTGCCAGGCAAAGTGGCGCAGTGGCGAGAAGCTTTCGCGTTCGTCCAGCGCATTGGCCTGTTGCAGCATTTCGGCACGGCGGCTGTCCACCAGCGTATTGATCGCGCTCTCTTTATAGCGCGTCGCCATATCCTTGAGCGGCAGGGTCGAGATCATGATCAGGCTGTTGTCCTGACCATTGAGGAAGTACATCGACCACGCCGGATTCTCAGCGCCCCACATCGTATCGAGATAATTGGACATGCGCAGCGTCATATCCAGCGTGCTGCTGTCGTGCGAGCCAAAAATCAGCGCTTCGGTCTTGCGGCGGGTTTTCTCCAGATAGTAAACATCCGGGCGCAGGCGTGTCTCCTGCAGGCTGCTGCTCGGCGTCGAGCCCGCGGCGCTGGTGGCGAGATTTTCATAGATTTGCCAGGTGGCAAAGCGGTAAGCATCAATGCGTTTTTGCATCGCGCGCGCCAGGTCGGTCATGGCGTAGCGCTTTTCCATGATCCACGCATTCACACTGTTATGCACCATGGCGCCGAGCGCGAGAAACAGCACCAGGTTAAACACCACGAAAAAGCGCGTTACGTTGCCGGAGGTCAGCGGAAATTTATAAGGCAGCATAGGTGTCTCAGGATCCTGCAATTAACGCGCGACCAGCCGGGCGCTGGCGGCAACCGCCAGCAGCAGCAGGGCGATAAGTAAAAACGCGCCGCTCAGGCTGAGCCACTGGGAAATAAAGCCGATTAAAGCCGGGCCTGAAAGAATACCCGCATAGCCAAGCGTTGTCATGGCGGAAATCGCCAGATTGGCCGGCATATCCTGTTGATTACCGGCGGCATTAAACAGCATCGGCACGGTATTGGCCAGGCCAAAGCCCACCAGCAAAAAGGCCAGCAGCGCCGCCTGCGGCCACGGCAGCAGCACCGCCAGCGTCATGCCGGCTGCCGCCGCCAGCGCACCGGTCAGCATCACCGGATAGCGGCCAAAGCGCTGAATCACTTTATCGCCCGTCAGACGACCTATGGTCATGGCGATGGAGAAGATGGCGTAACCCAGACCGGCGTGCGCCACGCTCATGCCCGGACTTTGCAGCAGCAGCAGGGCGCTCCAGTCGAGTACCGCGCCTTCCGCAAGGAACAAAATAAAGCACAGGCAACCGAGGAAGGCGACCCAGCCGCGCGGGATCACCAGCCAGGGTTGATCGGGCTGATGCAGGCGCTCTGTCATCAGCGTCGGCAGGCTGCACAGCAACAGCAGCACCATCAGCAGCATGATAACGCCGACTGCCTGCAGCGGTGTCAGACCCGCGCCAAGTAACAGGCTGACCGTGCCGGCGCCGAGAATACCGCCAAGGCTGAAGAAACCGTGGAAACCGGACATCATCGGCTTCGCCGCCGCTTTCTCAACCTCAACCGCCTGCACATTCATGGCCACATCCAGCATGCCGAGCCCGGCACCGAACACCATCAGCGTAGCGGCCATCAGCCACATCACATCCAGCGTCGCCAGCAGCGGCAATACTGCCAGCACCACCAGCGTGGAGCACAGCATAACGCGGCGGCAGCCAAAGCGTGCCACCAGCGCACCGGTCACCGGCATCGCTGCCAGTGAACCAATGCCGAGACACAGCAGCAGGCCGCCCAGCGACGCGCCCGTCAGCTGGAGACGCTGGCTGGCAAACGGCACCAGCGGTGCCCACGCAGACATGCTTAAACCGGCGATGAGAAAAACGAGGCGTGTTCCCAGATTGACACGCTGATGCAATTTGTTGGGCTGTGCGGCGTCCAGTGCTGTCATAAAGGTGTCGTTGTCATAAGTCGTTCGAGCGACGAAGTTTAGCATTAAAGCTGGCGCGGCACCGCTCAATGAAGGCGAAGAGCAGGGCAAAAATGGTCGCCAGAAACGAGCATATTACCGATCTTTTGCCAGGCGCTGCGCTTTTCCAGACATTTCCTGGACTTCATAAGCTCTCTGGCTCTTAGTAAACCGACAGATTCAGTGAAAATTTGGCTTAAGTTGGGGTGAAAGTCGATTACTGCGGCAACGCTAACTGACTGAATAGTGGTAAAGAATATTCCGCAAACGGTTGGGGAAACGCATCGGCTATATTCCTGTTCAACTTTATTACGCCCGGAAATTAACATTGTGCAATCATGGCTAAGTAATGAACAAAAAGTGCGAAAACGAACAAATAATGGCGTCCTGAGTGGCGGTTAATTTAACCTCAGTAAACAGGTTTACATAAAATTACACAGCGGAAGAAAAATGGCAGGCAAAAAAATGCCGGACAATCATGTCCGGCGGGAATTAGGGTAAATCTCTCATTCGGGGTGAATGAAGGTAATAATGAAATAAATGATGATAGCGGGAGTAATTGTATGCGCTGAGTGGCGTTAAGTTTTATCATTCAGTGCGGCAGCTTATCTCATCTTATCTCTATGTATTTAAATGAATAAAATTCGGTTTATCAATTAGTGCGATATTTTTTGCCGATGTGTGCTGATTATTAGTTCCGCGAAATTTACATTTAGAAATAACTATTTAATACAATGAAACACTTTCGGAAATTTAGTATCATTTTCGTGATAGATTATTGCTCTCCATAAAATAACAATGGCTTGCCGGCTGAATTTTTAAGCATTCAGTTAGCAGTGGCACATATAAAAGGCACATTACAGAGGGTAATAAAATGAAACGTCGCGTTCTCTCCCTGATGATTCCTGCATTGCTGGTGGCAGGCTCAGCAAGCGCAGCTGAAATTTATAACAAAGATGGCAACAAATTAGACCTCTACGGCAAAGTAGACGGCCTGCACTATTTCTCGGACAACGATGGCCAGGACGGTGACCAGTCTTACCTGCGTTTTGGTTTTAAAGGTGAAACTCAGGTGACCGACCAGCTGACCGGCTACGGTCAGTGGGAGTACCAGGCTGCGCTGAACACCGCAGAATCGCAGGGCACCGCTAACAGCTACACCCGTGTCGGCTTCGCCGGTCTGAAATTCGGTGATGCGGGCTCGTTCGACTACGGCCGTAACTACGGAGTACTGTATGACATCGGCGCCTGGACTGACGTGCTGCCGGAGTTTGGTGGTGACACCTACGGCGCGGACAACTTCATGTTCCAGCGCAGCAACGGCCTGGCGACTTACCGCAACAGTAACTTCTTCGGGCTTGTGGATGGCTGGAACTTTGCCGTGCAGTATCAGGGCAAAAACGACAACCCAACCGAATCCTCTTCCGGTCGTGATGTCCTGGGTGAGAACGGCGACGGCTGGGGTCTGAGCACCACCTATGATCTGGGCTCCGGTTTCGGTCTGGGTGCGGCGATGTTCCAGTCTGACCGTACCAACAATCAGAACGGCAACGCGCCAGGCATTCTTGGTCGCGGTGATAAAGCCGAAGCCTACACCGGCGGTCTGAAATATGACGCTAACAACGTGTATCTGGCGGCGATGTACACCCGTTCTTACAACGCAACCCGCTTCGGCGCGGTGGATTCCGCTGCGTACGGCTATGCCAACAAAGCGGACAACTGGGAACTGGTGGCACAGTATCAGTTTGACTTCGGTCTGCGTCCGTCGCTGGCCTTCGTCTCCTCACGCGGCAGCGATATCGAAGGTTACGGCAGCCAGAACCTGAAAAAATATGTCGACGTGGGCGCGACCTATTACTTCAACAAAAACATGTCGACCTATGTTGATTACCAGATCAACCTGCTGGACGACAACAACTTCACCGATGCGGCCGGTATCAACACCGACGACATCGTTGCGCTGGGCCTGGTTTACCAGTTCTAAGCCGGAGAGCGTGGCCTGCGGGTCACGCTCTGCTCTCCAGCAGCGCGTTCAGCGCCGCCTGCAGCGTTGCCGTCACCTGCTGCGCCGCTTCCCCCATCTGAACCTGCACGATTGCGCCATCCACCAGCAACACGATCTGCCCGGTTTTATCCTGCTGCGCTGTGCTGAGTCTTTCGGCAATGGCGGCCGCCATCTCCCGCTTGTGCTGGCGAATCAGGGCGCTCGCTTCCGGCAGGGTATCAGCCAGTTCTGCCGCGCTATTAATAAACGCACAGCCGCGGAAATCCTCCTCCTGAAACCAGCTCAGTAACGCCGCCGGCAGCGCCACGTTGATGGCAGGCTGCTGCGCCAGCGCGCTGCGAAAGCCGCTCATCCAGCGCTGATGGCGCTGCTGCAGAAACGCCAGAATTAAGTCATTTTTGGCCGGAAAGTGGCGGTAGAAGGTCACTTTGGTCACGCCAGCCGCGGCAATCACTTTATCGATGCCGGTAGCACGGATGCCTTGCGCATAAAACAACTGTTGCGCGCTGAGCAGGATGCGGTCACGCGCGCTGGCGCTGGCATCAAACAGCAGGGGTGCGAGCATAAGAAAAAATTCCTGTTTACGGGGGTAGACAGAATTGTCTACATACGGCAGGATGAATCAAGTAGACAGACCTGTCTACATCATCAGGAGATAAAAAATGCTCATCCCCCCGTTCGATCATCAAAGTGCCTTAGAAAAAGTGCGTATGGCGGAAGATGCCTGGAACAGCTGCGATCCGCAGCGCGTGTCGCAGGTTTACAGTGAAGATACCCGCTGGCGCAATCGCAGCGAATTCGTTAACGGCCGCGCGGACGTCGTGACCTTTCTGCAGCGCAAATGGGCCCGCGAGCTGGATTATCGGTTGATTAAAGAGTTGTGGGCGTGGCACCACGATAAGCTGGCGGTGCGTTTTGCCTATGAGTGGCGCGATGACAGCGGCAACTGGTTCCGCAGCTACGGCAATGAAAACTGGCACTTTGGTGCCGATGGTCTGATGATTCAGCGCTTCGCCTGCATCAACGATTTGCCGATCAGCGCTGAAGCGCGGCTGTTTCACTGGCCGGCTGGCAAACGCCCGGACGATCATCCGGGCCTGAGCGAGCTGGGTCTGTAATTTACGGCGCGTTGCGCCAGCGTCTGGCCTTTGCCGCCTGCTGCGGGGATGTGGTGGCAGGCGGCAGGCTGCCCTCCAGCGCCACGCCCGCCAGCGTAAAGGCGGAAAAGCTCAGCCAGCGCTGCCATTTATCCTGTTGTTCTGTTGCCTTACTCATATTGCACCTCGCTGATGTTCAACCCACCATCAACGCTGCACAATTCATGCCATGCTACCGCTCTCAACGCCACGCGCCCCGTGGCCGCTTTGTTACACTGCGCCAGCGCTGAAGCGGTGCAGGATGCACGACGCTGGTGCATTGCCTTAACGTCGGCGCGACGGATAGTGCTGAATCAGGCGGTGGCGATAGTGCTGCCAGCAACGGAAACTTCCGTAAGCAAATAACCCGGCGGTAATAGCAAGAATCATATAAATCATCTGTCGCTCCTGTAAGGTTTCTCGTGCAGGAACGCAGTATGCTGTGCCAGCCAGCGATCAACTTCAAGCAGCTTTAGACGGTTTTACAAGCGAGTTATGCTTTGTAATAGGCTGTAGTAATGAGTTACAGACGAGGAATTGATGAATTTTCAGAACATTCTGCTGACAGGCATGGTAGCACTGCTGCTGAGCGGGTGCGAGCAAAAACCGGCGCAGCAGGCGCTGGTGCTGGAAGGCAAAACCATGGGAACGGTGTGGCGCGTGAGTCTGGCGGGCGTGGATTCTCAGCGTAAAGCCGCGCTGCAGCAGGCGATTCAGCAGCAGCTCGATCGCGACGATGGCGAACTCTCCACCTGGAAAAAGGACTCGGTGCTGTCGCGCTTCAACCAGTATCAGGGGCAGGATCCCCAGCCGGTCAGTGCCGATATGGCCGATATCGTCACCCGCGCGCTGCGCATCGGCCAGCTGACCGGCGGCGCGATGGACATTACCGTCGGACCGCTGGTGAATCTGTGGGGCTTTGGCCCGGCGCAGCAGCCGGCGCATACGCCATCGGATGCCGCTATTGCCGCCGCCAAAGCGCAGACCGGCCTGCAGCACCTGCGCGTGATTGAAACGGTGAACGGCCAGTGGCTGCAGAAAGATCTGCCTGGCCTGTATGTTGATCTCTCCACCATGGGCGAAGGCTACGCCACCGATCACCTGGCGCGGCTGATGGAGCAGCAGGGCATCACTAATTATCTGGTGTCGGTGGGCGGGGCGGTGCTGAGTCGCGGCCTGAATGCCAGCCAGCAGCCGTGGCGGGTCGCCATCCAGAAACCGACCGATCGCGAGAACGCGGTGGAGGCACGCGTCGATCTGCAGGGGCACGGAATCAGCACCTCCGGCAGCTATCGCAACTATTATGAACTGGATGGCAAACGCATCTCGCACGTGATCGATCCGGCCAGCGGCCGACCCATCGATCACCGGCTGGTCTCAGCCACGGTGATTGCCACCACCGCGCTGGAAGCCGACGGCTGGGACACCGGGCTGATGGTGCTCGGCACCGAGCGTGCCAAAGCGCTGGCGCTGAAACAGCATCTGGCGGTGTATCTGATTACGAAGCAGGGCGACGGCTTCAGCCACTGGATGTCGCCACAGTTCAAATCGTTTCTTATCGATCAGCCCTGACCTGACAGGAGGTAACTGTGCTGGATCTATTTAGTGAGGATGCGCCATGGCAGGAACCGCTGGCCGAGGGCGCGGTGATTCTGCGTCGCCGGGCGCGCGAGCAGGCCGATGCGCTGCTGACGGCGATTCATGACGTCGCGGCCCTTAACCCGTTTGCCCATCGCATCACGCCGGGTGGACATCGCATGTCAGTCGCCATGACCAACTGCGGCGATTTCGGCTGGTCGACCGATTCGCGCGGTTACCAGTACACCGAACAGGATGTCAGCAGCGGCCGTAAATGGCCGCCGATGCCCGCGCTGTTCCGCACGCTGGCGCAGCAGACCGCGCAGGAGGCCGGCTTTGCCGGTTTCAATCCGGACGCCTGCCTGATTAACCGCTATGAGCCCGGCGCCAAACTGACGCTGCATCAGGATAAGGATGAGAAAGACTTACGCCAGCCGATTGTCTCGGTGTCGCTTGGCCTGCCGGCCGTTTTTCAGTTTGGCGGTTTCGAGCGCGGCGATGCAACGCAGCGCGTGCTGCTGGAGCACGGCGATATCGTGGTGTGGGGCGGTCCGTCGCGCCTGCGCTATCACGGCATTTTGCCGCTAAAAGCGGGCATCCATCCGCAGGCTGGCGCGTTCCGTTACAACCTGACCTTCCGCCGCGCCCAGTAACCGTAAAACGGATGAGAATTATTCTTGCCTTCACCCGAAGCGCCATTAAACTGCAGGCTGCCTGGTTGACCTCTGGATAATTTTTAATGGCATTGCTTCAGGTTGTTTTTCGCCAGTACCGCTGGCCGTTTATCGGCGTGATTGTGCTGACGCTGCTCAGCGCCGCGCTGGGTATCGGGCTAATCGCCTACATCAATAATGAACTGATCGTAGCAGTCAATACCTCGCTCACCGTGCTGCCGGGCTTTCTCGCCCAGCTGTTTCTGCTGATGGCGGTGACGCTGGCGTCGCAGCTGGCGCTGACTCAGCTCGGCCACCATTTTGTCTGGCGGCTGCGCGGTGAGTTTATCAAACGTATTCTGGATACCCGGGTTGAACGCATTGAGCAGATTGGTAACGCTCAGCTGCTGGCCGGCCTGACCAGCGACGTGCGTGCCATCACTATCGCGTTTGTGCGCCTGCCGGAGCTGATTCAGGGCATCATTATTACGCTGGGTTCTGCGATCTATCTGGCGTGGCTGTCACCGCAAATGCTGTTGATCACTACGCTGTGGCTGGTGGTGACGCTGATCGGCGGCTGGCTGCTGGTGTCGCGCGTCTATCAGCACATGGCGAAGCTGCGCGACATCGAGGACGAGCTGTACCGCGATTTTCAGACCATCATTGAAGGGCGCAAAGAGCTGCAGCTTAACCGCGAGCGTGCCCGGCTGATTTACGACACCGTGTATCAGGAAAATGCCACGGATTATCGTCGTCACATTGTGCGCGCCGATACCTTCCATCTCAGCGCGGTGAACTGGTCGAACATTATGATGCTCGGCGCGATTGGTATTGTGTTCTTCATGGCCAACGGTCTGGGCTGGGCCAATACCGCTGTCGCCGCGACCTATTCGCTGACGCTGCTGTTCCTGCGCACGCCGCTGCTGGCGGCAGTTGGCGCGTTGCCGACGCTGCTCAGCGCACAGGTGGCATTGCGGAAAATTAATACCTTCGATCTGGCCCCCTATAGCGCCGGTTTCAACGCGCTGCCGACGGTGAGCGACTGGCAGACGCTGGAGCTGCGCGATGTCTGTTTCCATTATGGCGAGCACGGTTTTGCCGTCGGGCCGATCAACCTGACGCTGCGCCGCGGTGAACTGGTGTTTCTGATTGGCGGTAACGGCAGCGGTAAATCTACGCTGGCGATGCTGCTGACCGGCCTGTATCAGCCGCATTCAGGCCGCCTGCTGCTGGACGGTAAAGAGGTGGACTGGCATAACCTTGATGCTTATCGCCAGCACTTCTCGGCGGTGTTCACTGACGTGCACCTGTTTGATCGCCTGATTCGTCGCGGTGGTGAGCCGGCTAATCCGGCGCTGGTGCAGCAGTGGCTGGAACGGCTGAAAATGCAGGACAAGCTGAAGCTGGAAGGCAACCGGGTTCTTAACCTGCAGCTGTCGAAAGGGCAGAGCAAGCGCCTTGCTCTGCTGCTGGCGGCGGCGGAGGAGCGCGATATCCTGCTGCTTGATGAGTGGGCGGCCGATCAGGACCCGCATTTCCGCCGCATCTTCTACCGCGAGCTGCTGCCGTGGCTTCAGGCGTCCGGCAAAACCGTGTTCGCCATCAGCCATGACGATCACTACTTTATTCATGCCGATCGGCTGCTGGAAATGCGCGATGGGCAGTTAAGCGAGCTGACCGGCCGCGAGCGCGAAATGGCCACGCTGGACGCCGTCAAACGCACCGATACCGGCCATTGACGGCTGGCGGCAAAGCTTAGCAAAAACCCTTATTGGGCAGGACGTTGTCAGCGGGATACAGTGAATGGCAGCAGAGATCCTCGTCTCTGCCTCCCTGGAACACTTCTGTCGTCTTGTGTTGTCACCGGCCCGGGCTCATTCCGCGCCGGTTTTTTATTGCGTGCAGGCCGGGTGAGTGAGCAGTGTGACCACGCGCGCCGGCTGCAGCCAGAAGCGTGCATCCAGCACGGTGCTGTGGGTAAATTCCGCGCTGAAATCCTGACACAGCTGCAGCCTGGCGCGCTGCTGCGGCAGGTCGAGATCGATCAGCGCAGCCTGATGAAACGCCATGGGCTGATGCAGCCGCGGCCATAGCGCCTTATAAAGACTCTCTTTCAGCGAAAACAGCAGCGTTGCCGTCTGCGCAAAGGGCAGCGGCTGGCCCTCAAGCAGCGCGCGCTCCTGCGCGTTCATCAGCAGTTCCGCCGTGTCCTGCGCGGTTTCCTCTGCCATCACCTGCTCAACATCAATACCCACATACAATGCCTCGCGCGTCGCGGCCATCACCACGCAGTCATGGCTGTGCGACAGCGAAGCACGGATGCCTGCCGGCCAGCACGGTGAGCGATCCGGCGCGTTGTGCAGCACAAAATCAGTGATTCCCAGCTGCGCCAGCTGTTGCCGCACCAGCCAGCGGCTGGCGAGATATTCAATTTTGCGTTTGCTGGTTGCCTGCTGTAGTGCAGACGGCAGCGGCAGTTGCCACTGCGCAGGTAAAGCGGCGTGCCACTGTTGCCGATCAAAGCGGCACCACGCCAGCGACAGCGATTCAGCGGTGTGGCCAGCGGCGGTGATAAAACCACAAGCGGGCAGCGGCAGGGATGTTTCGGCTGAGAACATAACGAGTAACGGCTGATGGAAAAGCGTGTTTTACCAGTCAGCCGCGGGCAGAGCAAGCCGAAAAGGCTGCTGCGGGTTAGCGATTTGGCGGGATAGCGAAGCTCTTCATCTGCACCACAAAATGGTGGTGGCCTTTGGTAATGCGTGCACCACGGTCGCACCAGTGGCTCGCCAGGCGGAAGAAATCATCGCTGCCAATATCATACGCCAGCTCCACTTTGCTGATGCCTGAGTGCAGGAGTTCTTCCGCATCCTGCAGGTTTTTTGCTTTGATGACCATAACGAGATTCCATCAAATAAACGGGAGCTTTAGGGTAGGGTAAATCTGTGACAGTTTTGTTTCACTTTAATGAATTGCTGTCACAAATCAGTAAAAACGTGATCCCGGTCGGCTTTGCTGACTTCAGTTAAGTACCTGATTCGCAGCATGAATGAAGTGAGATGCGAGATTATGCTGCAGGATTTTGCACCCTGAACAGTAAGGTCAGGGCCTGTCGCAGTGGTGACGAAGAGCCGCGTCTGGCGCGGTAATGGTGCCGTCATCTTAAACCTCTATCCTTCCTGTGGTGGCTGTATTATGAAGCCCATCACACATCGATAGCCGCTTCGTTTAACCGGGGTAAAGCGTGGGCGTAACATGCTGGTGGCTGACGAAGAGGCTAAGGAGCGAACGATGCAAAAACTGGCTGGCATAATGTTACTGGGTTGCATGAGCGTAGGCGCTGCAAAGGCAGCGGATCTCAGCTTCCAGAATGCGCAGGGCAATATTGAAGTGGTGCCCGGCAAACCCACCTTTGTGCATAAACTGCACTACCGCAAACTCTATGATGAAAAGCCGTTCCCGGATGCGGTGATTTATTACTACAGCAACGGGGTGTATAAAATCCTGTCGCAGGGCGAAAATCATTATGGCCTCTACGTGATGCAGGGCAGCGTTGAGGACCAGAGTTACACCATCCGCTATATTTCAGCGCCGTCAAAAGACTGGGGCAACAAAACCGCCTTCCATCAGCTCACCTTTGTGAATGGCGCGCAGGCAAAGGTGTTTATTCAAAACGCGATTACCGATACCGGTGAGCAGATCGCCCAGCAAAACGGCGAGTTTTTGCTGCAGGATCACGATCCCGCAAACGCGGCGCCAGACCGCTGGGATGATGAATTGAAAATCCAGCGCTGACGGTCAAAGCCTCCCCTCTGCGCCGCAACCGTTACGGATCGGGTTGCGGCGCCCGATGTGCCAGCGTTAGCAAAGATTTTCCCTATCCCAGCGAGAATTGTTTCCGGCTGGCAACGCGGCCAAATCTCGATAATTATCAGGGCATGACTAAATATCGTGTAAGAGTGGGTTTTCACAACCCCTCAGCCCTGACCTTCAGGCAGCTGGATGAAATCCTGGAACCGCAACGCTTCTGGCGCAGCGACACGCGCAGCGGTACGTTTCGCTACTTCATGGAGTATGAATATGAGTCGGAAGTGCGCGATATCTGCGAAGTGTGCGAGCTGGCTTATTCGCAGGCGTGTAAGGTGAAGAAATGCCCGCTGATTCTGGTGCAACCCTGCGAGGCAGAGGTTTCACTCAGCGTCAACGATTGAGATTCGCCGCAGCGAATCTCAATCCGGCTGGCATCATGCCGCCATTTTACGGCACTCTTCTGCACAGCGCTGACAGGCCTGAGCGCATTGCTGGCAGTGCTGGTGTTGATGCTGCTGGCACGACTGCGCGCACTGCTGGCAGATGTCGGCGCAGAACTGACAGAGCTGCTGCACCGATGCACTGTTTAGCGCCATGAACTGCGCCGTGAGGCGACAGGTATTGGCGCACTGCATATCCAGCCTGATGCATTCGCGCATCATCTCCACATTTTCCTCATCCAGACAGGATGTTGCGCAGTGGTCGCACGCGGCTGCGCACAGATAACAAGCCTCCACGCAGCGTTTATATTCATCAAGCATGTTTCCTCCTTGCATTGGTGATTAACCGTTTAATCCTGGAAAGGATTGGTCATTATGCAATGAAGGAAAGCGTTAGGATTTATTACCGCGCTGTGCTTAACGCCGCGATTTTACAGCAGAAAATAAAAAAGCAGCCATAAAGGCTGCTTTTCTTTGGGATTTTGGTCGGCACGAGAGGATTTGAACCTCCGACCCCTGACACCCCATGACAGTGCGCTACCAGGCTGCGCTACGTGCCGAACGTGGAGGGTTATACTACTGGTTCCGTTGGCGATTGCAATATGCCGGCAGCTTAACTGCCTCATAATTAATCAGTTTGCCGTGAACCGTTTCTCTTCCGTCAGCACCTGCAACAGTAGCGCCAGCTGAGGTTTATGATCTTTCAGCTCTTTGCCCTGGGCATCGTACGCGCTGTAGTTACCGTTGTTGCTGAGCACCAGCGTCACCGTTGGCGTAGTCACCACCAGTTTGCCATCTTCACTGCTGGCGACCCAGTTATGGCTGCGCTGCGCGGCAAACAGATCTTCACCCTGTGAATAGTTAACCGGATTGGTGCGCACGTGCAGCAGGCGCTGCATCAGCGTGGTCATCACATCCTGCTGATCGGTCAGGCGATCGATGCTCTGCGCTGGAGTATTCGGCCAGTGCACCACCAGCGGTACCTGCAGCGTCGCGCGGTTGCCCGGATTATCGCTGTTGTCGAAGGTGATGGCGCGCTGCGCCGTGATCACTACCACGGTATTTTTCAGCGCATCATTCTGCTGCAGCGTATGCAGCACCGTCGCGATTTGTTCATCCACGCCTGTCGCCTGGCGCATATAGCTGCGCTGGCGCGCTTTGGTGCTGTCGCCGGTTACCGTCACGCCGTTGAGCGCAATCCATGAGAACCAGGCCGCGCCGCCTTTCTGACCATTGAGCCAGTTCTGCCACTGCGTCACCGTGGTGCTGTTGGGCTGGGTATCAGCCTGCGGCAGGCTGTAATCCGCCAGCAGCGCCTGACGGTACAGCGGCTGGCTAAAGCCATCGGAAGAGAACAGGCCGAACTGATAACCCTGGCTGTTCAGCGCGCCGAGCAGGGCAGAGGGCATGCGCGCCGCCAGCACGCCGTCCATGTAGCTGGAGGAGATACCGTAGAACAGGCCGAACAGGCCTTTTTCCGGCTGCAGTCCGGCGCTGTAATGCTGGGTAAAGCGCACATTTTCACTGGCGAACTGATTGAGCGATGGCAGCGCTTTATCCACCGTGGCATTGTTCAGGCCGTCCACCGTCAGAATCAGCAGGTTGTGACGCGTTCCGCCATCGCGGAACGTAATATCGCTGAGCGGATACTGCACCGACAGCGCTTCCGGATCGCCCTGTTGCACCAGACGGCGCTGATACTCCTGCGCATCCAGCAGACCGTGTCGCTCCAGAAAGCGCCGTGCGGTCATCGGATAGGAGAGCGGCAGGTTGGCACGCTGCATGGTGATCGGCCGGTAGAAGTTGGCGTCCGCCCAGATATACAGCAGATGACTGGCAAAGAAGGCGCTGATAAACAGCGCGGCCAGCGGCTTGCCAAACGAACGCCGGTTCAGGCTGCGCAGCTTTTGCCAGCTCCAGGTGGCAAACAGCATCTCAACCAGGAAAATCAGCGGTACGCTGATAAACATCAGCTGCCAGTCGCGCGCCATCTCGCTTTGATCGGGGTTGACCACCAGTTCCCACACCACCGGATTGAGGTGCAGATGGAAACGGCTGAACACCGCGCTGTCGACCATAATCAGCGTCAGCCCGGCGGTGGCGACCACGGCGGAGAGCACGCGCAGCAACCGCTGCGACATGGCGACAAAGGTCAGCGGGAAGATAATCAGCAGATAAGCGGCAAACACGATAAAGCTGAAATGGCCAATCCAGCTGGTAAACGCATAAATACGGCCGGCGAGGGAAGAGGGCCAGTCGGCGACCAACAGGTAGCGGCTGCCTAAAATAAGCGCAAACAGAATATTAAACAGGGCAAACCAGTGCCCCCAGCTGATCATCTGGGAGACTTTTTCACGGTAGCGCTGCCGGTTGGTTACCATATTTATGAGGTCAAATCTGCAATTTAGTGGGCGTTGTCATCGCGCACGGAAGACTGCAGCGCTTCCGCAAACGAGCGGGCGAGGCTGCGGCGCTGGGCCGGTGCGATGTCGGTGTTGATCAAATTGGTCACCATGTTCCCCAACACCATCAGGGAAAGATCGGTTGGCGCTTTGTCTTTTTCAAGAACCTGCGCCAGCTGCGCGAGAAGCTGTTCGACGCGCGCGTCGCTGTAACGGGATGATTGTGGCATATCGTCGACTAATCAAGTGTGAAAACGCGGTATATTACCGTAACAACGCACTTTTTTCCGCAATTTTATCGCAAGCAGAACGATCAGTTTGTGCGCGCAGTTGAAAGCGGCTGCGGGCGGTGTTTGAATACGCGCCTGAGCCAAAAGGAGAGTCTACCATGAGTCTGGATATCGACCAGATTGCCCTGCATCAGTTAGTCAAACGTGATGAAAACCAGCTGGAACTGGTGCTGCGCGATACCCTGTTACCTGCCACGCAGGCGGTGGAAGAGATGGCGGAAGAGTTACACCGCGTCTATAGCGCCAAAAGCAAGGCTTACGGCCTGTTTAATGAAGACAGCGAGCTGGCAGAAGCGCTGCGCAACTGCCTCAAAGGGCAGGATGACTTCCTGGCGTTCAGCCGTGCGGCTACCGGACGCCTGCGCGACGAGCTGAGCAAATACCCGTTCGCCGAAGGCGGCGTGGTGCTGTTTCTGCACTATCGCTATCTGGCGGTGGAGTATCTGCTGGTGGCGGTGCTGAACAGCCAGTCGAGCATGCGTGTCAATGAGCAGCTCGACATCAGCAGCACGCACTATCTGGACATCAATCATGCCGATATCGTGGCGCGTATCGATCTCACCGAGTGGGAAACCAATCCGGAATCCACGCGCTACCTGACCTTCCTGCGCGGACGCGTGGGGCGCAAAGTGGCCGATTTCTTCATGGATTTTCTCGGTGCCAGCGTCGGTCTGGATACCAAAGCACAGAACCGCGGGCTGCTGCAGGCGGTAGATGATTACTGTGCCGAGTCCAGCCTGGATAAAAATGAGCGCCAGAACTATCGCCAACAGGTCTACAGCTACTGCAATGAACAGCTGCAGGCGGGCGAGGAGATTGCGCTGGAAGATCTCTCCAGCGAGCTGCCGCCGCTGGGCGAAAAAACCTTTCAGGCGTTTACCCAGGAGCAGGGTTATGAGCTGGAAGAGCATTTCCCGGCCGACCGCAGCACCCTGCGTCAGCTGACGAAATTTGCCGGTAGCGGCGGGGGATTAACGCTTAACTTTGATGCCATGTTGCTGGGCGAGCGCATTTTCTGGGATCCGGCCACCGATACGCTGACCATTAAAGGCACACCGCCGAATCTGCGCGATCAGTTGCAGCGTCGTACCGGCGGTCAGTGATCGCCCGATTTGCGCCATAAAAAAACGCCGCAGATGCGGCGTTTTTTCGTCAACCCGTTAGCGATTAAGCGCGAACGAAGTCGATGTGGTGCAGTTTTGGCTTGAACGGGTGACGCTGAACAGCCTGAACTTTAACTTTGGTTTCTTTACCGTCAACAACCAGAGTCAGCACGTCGCTGTAGAACTCAGGCTTAGCCTGCATGTTCATCACAGCGTCGTGGTCCAGTTCGATAGAAACCGCAGCGTCTTTACCGCCATAGATGATGGCCGGGAATTTGTTCGCTGCGCGCAGGCGGCGGCTCGCACCCTTACCCTGCTCTTTACGTACTTCTGCATTAATAGTGAACATCTTAAGATCTCTTCTATAGTTCCTGCTACAGGCGACCCAGCAACAGGACGGTTATTCAATACGCTTTTACGGATGCAAAAGCGGGCGGCATTATAGCCGGATTGCCACAGCGGGGCAAATGATTCCGCCGCTTAGCGCAGCTCGTTGGCGCGGCGATAGCGTCCCTGATAATCGAACATTTTTTCCCGCACCTGCCAGAAGTGGCCTTTGGCGCGCGCCACCACAAAATCGGGATGGCGCAGCAGCGGCTGCAGCGCCACCACATCAGCGGCGGTCTGCCAGCCGAGCTCCACGCCGGGCGCACGCTGATGTGGCCGCATAAACAGCTGCTCAAAGGCGGTGCGCTGCGCCGGGGTGCGCAGGCGAAAGCGCTCGCTGACGCTGGTGCCATCCTCATCATAATAGGTGGCTTGCAGCCACTCGCCTTTATCATCGCGTCCGTGCGCCAGCGTCATACCACTGCAGCGCAGTACGCGCGCGTCTTTCAGCTTCAGCGCCGCTTTCAGCATATCATCGGGGTCGACCAGTACCTTGTCGCACTGCTGGCAGCGGCGCGCGGCGATATCATTTTCTGCACCGCAGTCCGGGCAGCTTTTAAAGCGGAAACGGTAGTCGCACTGCGCGCGATTGCCCTCGTCATCGTCGAGCACGCCCTGACAGCGGCGGCCAAAGTGCTCAATGACGTGGCCATCTTCGGTCGCCTTGCCCCAGAAGGTATTCGCAAAGCCGCAGGCCGGACAAAACACCTGCACCGGCTGGTTATCGCTGGCGCCTTTCGGTGCGCCGACTTCGGGCGTAAAGAGATCGTGCGGGTTTCCGGCGTAATCGAGGATCAGGCAGTCGGTTTTGCCCGGTGCCAGCCGCAACCCGCGACCGACAATTTGCTGATACAGGCTGACCGATTCGGTCGGGCGCAGAATGGCGATCAAATCGACGTGCGGCGCGTCGAAGCCGGTGGTCAGCACCGCCACGTTAACCAGAAACTTAAGCTGCTGCGCTTTGAACTGCTGAATCAGCCGGTCACGCTCTTTCACCGGGGTTTCCGCCGACACCAGCGCACTGTTTTCCGGCAGCAGGCTGAGGATTTCCCGCGCGTGTTCAACGGTCGCGGCAAACACCATCACGCCGCGGCGCGTCTCAGCGAACTCAATGATCTGTCGCATGATCTGCGGCGTGACGCGCTGCTGCTGTTTCAGTTCGCGGTTAAGATCGGCCTCACTGAACAGGCCATTATTCTGCGGGATCAGCCGACTGAAATCGTACTGCACCACCGGCATATCCAGCCGCTCGGGTGGCACCAGAAACCCATGTTTGATCATATAGCGCAGCGGCAATTCGTAGATGCAGTCGCGGAACAGCGCGTTATCGTCGCCGCGCACCATACCGTGATAGTGGTACTGGTAAATCCAGCCTTTGCCCAGACGGAATGGCGTGGCGGTCAGCCCCAGCAGACGCAGTTGCGGATTGTGCTGGCGCAGATGGGCGAACAGCTGCTGATACTGGCTCTCCTCGTTGTCGCTGATGCGATGGCACTCATCGACGATCACCAGCGAAAAGGCGCTGTCAAAACTGGCCAGATTGCGCGCCACCGATTGCACGCTGCCGAATACCACTTTACCTTCGCTCTGCTTGCGCTGCAGGCCCGCGGCGAAGATATCCGCCTGCAGGCCATACGCCTGATATTTACTGTGGTTCTGCTCCACCAGTTCTTTGACGTGAGCCAGCACCAGCACGCGACCGCGCGCCAGCCGCGCCAGTTCAGCGATCACCAGGCTTTTGCCGGCGCCGGTCGGCAGCACAATCACCGCTGGCGTGGCGTGGCGGCGAAAATGGGCAACGGTGGCATCAACGGCTTCTTGCTGATAGGGGCGCAGGGTAAACGACATGGGAACCGGCTTTTTCTGGAACGGACGCGCATTATGCCATGAAAGTGGCTGAAACGCAGGATCGGCACTATTAGCAGGCGAAGGTTCAGGCTATACTGCCCACACTTTTTCAACGGTTAACCCTGCTCTCAATTATGCCGTGGCCGCCGCGCTACGCTGTAAATGATTTACCGGGCAAATGCCGTTTCAGTTCCCCTCCGCAGTAACAGGCAAAAAAACGAATTCATGCGACTCGACAAATTCATATCTCAGCAACTGGAAGTTAGCCGTGCCATCGCCGGCCGTGAAATACGTGGCAGAAAGATCACCATCAATGGCGAAGTGGTGCGCGACACCGCCTATAAAGTCCTGCCGGACGATGCCGTAGAGTACGACGGCAATCCGCTGACGGTGCAGCAGGGCCCGCGCTATTTCATGCTGAATAAACCGCAGGGCTATGTCTGCTCCACCGACGATCCGGATCATCCCACCATTCTCTATTTCATTGAGGAGCCGGCGGCGTTCAAACTGCACGCGGCAGGGCGGCTGGATATTGATACCACCGGGCTGGTGCTGCTGACCGATGATGGTCAGTGGTCGCATCGCATTACCTCTCCGCGCCATCACCTGGAGAAAACCTACCTGGTGGAACTGGAGCAGCCGCTTGACGCGGGGCTGATCGAAAAATTTGCTGCCGGCATTCAGCTGCACAATGAGAAAGATCTGACCAAACCGGCGCAGCTGGAAATCCTCGATGAGAAAGCCGCGCGCCTCACCCTCAGTGAAGGGCGCTATCACCAGGTGAAACGTATGTTTGCGGCGATGGGCAACCACGTCACGGCGCTGCATCGCGAAAGCATCGGTGAGATTGTGCTGGATGACGAGCTCGGTGAAGGCGAATACCGTGAACTGACCGAGGCGGAAATCAACAGCATCGGCCTGCCGGACGAACTGAAACAGCGCAAATAGCGGGAGACAGCGTGCGTAAGGAAAAAAATTCACCGGTGGGATTAGTGGTGATTCTGGGATTGCTGGCGATGCTGATGCCGCTCTCCATTGATATGTATCTGCCGGCAATGCCGCAAATCGCCCGTGAATTCGCGGTGTCGGCCGGCAGCGTACAGATGACGCTGAATCTCTACATCCTCGGCTTCGCCATTGGTCAGCTGGTGTATGGCCCGCTGGCGGACAGCTACGGACGTAAACCGGTGATTGTGCTTGGCACGCTGATTTTTGCCTGCGCGGCGGCAGCCTGTGCGCTGTCGCAATCCATTGACCAGCTGATTCTGATGCGTTTCCTGCACGGGCTCTCCGCCGCCGCGGCCAGCGTGGTAATTAACGCCCTGATGCGCGACAGTTATTCGAAAGAAGATTTCTCGCGCATGATGTCGTTTGTCATGCTGATCACCACCATTGCGCCGCTGCTGGCCCCGATCATCGGCGGCTGGCTGCTGCTGCTGTGGAACTGGCACGCCATCTTCTGGACGCTGGCATTGGCCGCACTGATTACCACCGTGCTGGTGGTAACGCAGATCCGCGAAACGCTTAAGCCCGAGCAGCGGCAGCGTTTTCACCTGCGCACCACGCTGAGCAATTTTGTCGCGCTGGTGCGGCACAAACGCGCCTTCAGCTATATGCTGGCAAGCGGCTTCTCGTTTGCCGGGCTGTTTACCTTTCTTAACGCCGGGCCGTTTGTTTACATTGAAGTGAACCATGTGTCGCCGCAGAATTTCGGCTACTACTTTGGCCTCAACGTGGTGTTTCTGTTTGTCATGACGCTGATTAACAGCCGCGCGGTGCGCCGTTTCGGACCGCTGGCGATGTTCCGCCTCGGTCTGTTGATTCAGTTTGCCATGGGCATCTGGCTGCTGATTGTCAGCGCGCTCAACCTCGGTTTCCTGCCGCTGGTGTTTGGCGTGGCAATGTTCATTGGCTGCGTATCGACCGTCTCCTCCAATGCGATGGCGGTGATCCTCGACGAATTTCCCCATATGGCCGGCACCGCATCCTCGCTGGCCGGTACGCTGCGCTTTGGCGTCGGTGCGCTGGTTGGCGCGCTGCTGTCGCTGGTCAGCGTCAACAGCGCCTGGCCGATGGTCGCCACCATCGCGCTGTGCGCTACCGTCTCAATCGTGTTGTTCAGCTACGCCGCCCGTCCGCGCCACACCGCGTGATGGCGGCGGGTCTATGCTGAGCCTGCTGTTATTTCACCTCCTGATTTGCCCCTCTCCGCACTCTCGCTCTGCTTAATGTTTCCATATTGTGAAAATTAATTGATAAAAAAGTAACGACATTGCGTCTAAAATGATTGTTAAGCGCCGCGTAACGCGGTAAACATAGGCATAAATGCGAGAAAGCTCGCAAATAATAAAGTTGCATCACGCTTTGTGCTTAAAACGAGAAGGCTATCCTTGACGTCCGTATGCTGAGCTTGCCAGGTGGGGATTCACCGCGATGAAGCCGTCCGTTGTGAATAACGTTACTGTCTCTGGGAACCGAAACACTATGCTGCAACTCTCGGTTGTGCATCGTTTACCACAACTTTACCGCTGGTCGCTGGAACATGCCGGCGCCATTGAACGCCAGGAAGCAGCGAACGGCGCGCATGACGGGGATCTGGTCGCGCTGCGCCTGCTGAGCCATGATGGCCATCCGGCGCTGGAGATCCTGCAGCAGCTACAGGAAACGCTGGCGCAGATTCAGGTCGAGTGCAAAATTGCCGAATGTGAAGGGCAGCCGTGTTTACTGATTCAGCGCGGCGACGAGAGCGCCACTAACTGCTGTCTGAAAAATCAGGGCGTGGCGATCGCCGAAACCTTTGACGGTCACTGAGGCCCGATCTCGCCCTGCGCGGAGGCCAGCAGCTGACGCGTATACTCCGCTGCGGGCGCGTTGAACAGCGCTTCGCATTCACCCTGTTCCACCACTTCACCCTGGCGCAACACCACCAGCTGATGACACAGCGCGCGCACTACCTGCAAATCGTGACTGATAAACAGATATGCCAGCTGATGCTGCTGCTGTAAACGGCGCAGCAGGGTGAGGATCTGCTTTTGCACCGAGCGGTCCAGCGACGAGGTGGGTTCATCCAGCACGATCAGCTGCGGCTGCAGGATCAGCGCGCGGGCAATGGCGATACGCTGGCGCTGACCGCCAGAGAATTCCGCCGGGTAGCGGCTGCGGCTCGCTGCCTCCAGGCCAACCTCTTCCATCACCGCAATGACTCTGGCTTCCTGTTCGGCAGCGCTGAGCTGCGGCTGGTGCACCGCCAGCCCTTCGGCAATCACCTGCTGTACCGTCATGCGCGGATTGAGTGAAGAGTTGGGATCCTGAAACACCACCTGAATGCGCTGGCGCAGCGGCAGTAGCTGCTTCGCGCTCAGCTGATGCAGCGGCTGGCCGTCGAACCAGATCTCGCCGCGCGCAGCAATCAGGCGCAGCAGCGCCAGGCCGGTGGTGCTTTTGCCTGACCCGGATTCGCCGACTAACCCGAGGCTTTCGCCGCGCCGCAGGGTAAAACTGAGATTGTGTAGCGCGGTTTTTTCCGCCACGGTGCGCTTCAGCAGTCCACGGCGAATCGGGAAACCCACCTGCAAATTAGTTACCTGCAACAGCGGCGGCGCGTCGATCAGCGGTACCGGTGCGCCGTCCGGCTCGGCGGCCAGCAGCTCGCGGGTATAAGGCTGCTGTGGCTGGCGAAACAGTACGTCACAGCGGTTGTGTTCCACCTCGCGCCCGTTGCGCATCACCGTCACGCTGTGGGCCAGCTGACGCACAATGTTCAGGTTATGGGTAATGAACAGCATGCCCATGTTCAGTTCGCGCTGCAGTTCGCGCAGCAGCTGTAAAATCTGTGCCTGTACCGTGACATCCAGCGCCGTGGTGGGCTCATCGGCAATCAGCAGTTTGGGCTGCGTCAGCAAGGCCATGGCGATCATCACGCGCTGGCGCTCGCCACCGGACAGCTGGTGCGGAAAATCCTGCAGGCGCGTCGCGGCCTGGCGAATGCCTACGCGATCGAGGCAGCTGAGAATCTCAGCGCGCGCCGCTTCACGCCGCATGCCACGGTGCAGCGACAGCACTTCATACAGCTGCTTTTCCACGCTGTGCAGCGGATTGAGTGATACCATCGGCTCCTGAAAAATCATCGCCATCTGGTTGCCGCGCAGCCCGCGCATCTCACGTTCGCTGGCCTGTAACACATCGCGCCCGTCAAACAGGATCTCGCCCTGCGGATAACTCACCGGCGGCTGCGGCAGCAGACGCATAATCGACAGCGCAGTCACGCTCTTGCCCGATCCCGATTCGCCCACCAGCGCCAGCGTTTCGCCGGCGTCGATGTGCAGCGAGATATCTTCCACCACGCGGCGCGGCCCGAACGCCACCGCCAGATGCTTCACCGTTAACAAACTCATTTAGCGCCCCCGGCTCGGATCAAAGGCATCGCGTACCGCTTCGCCGATAAAAATCAGCAGCGACAGCAGCAGGGCGAGGGCGAAGAAGCCGGAAAGGCCAAGCCACGGTGCCTGTAAATTGTTTTTTCCCTGCAGCAGCAGTTCGCCCAGCGACGGCGAGCCCACCGGCAGGCCGAAGCCGAGAAAATCCAGTGAGGTCAACGTGGTGATCGAACCGCACAGGATAAACGGCAGAAAGGTGAGCGTGGCAACCATGGCGTTGGGCAACATGTGGCGCAGCATGATGCGGCTATCGCTCACGCCCAGCGCGCGTGCGGCGCGGATATAGTCAAAGTTACGCGTGCGCAGGAACTCGGCGCGCACGACGCTCACCAGGCTCATCCAGCCGAAGATCACTGTCAGCAGTAACAGCCACCAGAAGTTGGGCTGAATCACGCTGGAGAGCAGAATCAGCATGAACAGCGTCGGCATGCCGGACCACACTTCAATCAATCGCTGACCGATGAGGTCAACGCGGCCGCCAAAGTAACCCTGCAGGGCACCCACCACAATACCAATCACGCTGGAGAACAGCGTTAACAGCAAACCGAACAGCAGCGAGATGCGCGTGCCGTACAGCAGACGCGCCAGTACATCGCCGCCGTTAGCATCGGTGCCCAGCCAGTTTTGCGCGGACGGCGGTGACGGGAAGGGCACGTCGGTGGCGAAATGAATGGTGCTGTCGCTGAAGCGGATGGGAGCCCACAGCGCCCAACCCTGCTGATCAATACGTTGTTTCAGCCACGGATCCTGATAATCCGCCGCCGTGGCAAACTGGCCGCCTAAATCGCTCTCGCTGTAGTTAAACAGCAGTGGTGCGTACCAGCGCTGCTGATAGTGCACCAGCAGCGGTTTGTCATTGGCTAATAATTCCGCGCCCAGCGACATCACAAAGATGAGCAGAAACAGCCACAGCGACCAGTAGCCGCGCCGGTTGTGACGAAAGCGCTGCCAGCGCTGCTGGTTAACGGGAGATAAACGCATCATCGGCCCTCAAAATCAATGCGTGGATCGACCAGCGTATAGGTCAGATCGCTGAGAATATTCATCAGCAGGCCAATCAGCGTAAAGATATACAGCGTGCCGAACATCACCGGATAGTCGCGCTGAATGGTGGCATCATAGCCGAGCAGCCCCATGCCGTTGAGTGAGAACATCACTTCGATCAGCACCGAGCTGGTGAAAAACATACTGATAAAGGTGGCGGGAAACCCGGCGATCACCAGCAGCATGGCGTTGCGGAACACGTGGCCGTACAGGATGCGCTTCTCATCCAGGCCCTTGGCGCGCGCCGTGACGACGTACTGTTTGCGCACCTCATCAAGGAACGAATTTTTCGTCAGCATGGTCAGGGTGGCAAAGCCGCCAATTACCGTAGCCAGCACCGGCAGGGTGATATGCCACAGATAATCGCTGATTTTGCTGTACCACGGCAGCGTATCAAACTGCGGCGAAGTGAGGCCGCGGAGCGGGAACCAGTCGAGATAGCTGCCGCCGGCAAACAGCACAATCAGCATGATGGCAAACAAAAACGCCGGAATTGAGTAGCCGATGATGATAAAGATGCTGCTCCAGATATCAAACGCGCTGCCGTTGCGCACCGCTTTTTTGATGCCCAGCGGAATCGACACCAGATAGATGATCAGCGTGCTCCACAACCCGAGGCTGATCGACACCGGCAGGCTCTCTTTAATCAGCTGCAGCACCGAGGCGTTACGAAACAGGCTGTCGCCAAAGTCAAAACGCAGGTAATTCCACAGCATTTCGCCATAGCGCTGCAGCAGTGGCTTATCGAAGCCGTAGCGATGGGTTATTTCTGCCACCACCTCCGGATCCAGCCCGCGCGCGCCGCGGTACTGGCTGTCGCCGGGATTGTCGCGCACCAGCGCACCGCGCGCGCCGCTGTCACTGCCGCCGCCGCCAGGCAGACCGGTGCTATGACCAAACTGGATGTTGGCCAGCGCCTGATCGACCGGACCGCCCGGCGCAATCTGTACGATAAAGAAATTCAGGGTGATGATGGCCCACAGCGTGGGAATAATCAGCAACAGCCTGCGCAGGAAATAAGCACCCAAACCGCTCTCCTCAGCGTCGATCGGCCGGTAAACGACCGGCTTTGTTCACATCGTACCACCAGTTTTCCAGCCCGGTGGCAAACGCCGGTTTAATCTGCGGATGGGAAAACTTGTCCCACCAGGCCAGCCGCTGTTCGGCGTTGTACCACATCGGAATCATGTAGGCGTTCCACAGCAGCAGGCGATCCAGCGCCTGACCGAGCGGCAGCAGCGCTTTTTCATCGCCCTGATGCGCCACGATCTGCTGCACGAAATGGTCGACCAGCGGATCTTTTACCCGCGCGGTGTTCCATGAGGAGCTGATGTAATCCGACTGCCAGACATATTGCAGGCTGGTGGAGGGCCACGGCATCGCCTGATAAAGCGACGGAATCATGTCGTAATCGCCTTCGCGCAGCCGGCGCAGATATTGCGAACTGTCCACCTGACGCAGCGTCATCGTAATGCCAAGCCGTGCCAGGCTGTGCTGGAACGGCAGCGCCCAGTCGTTCTGAGAACCGCTGCGCAGCAACAGTTCAAACTGAAACGGCTGGCCGGTTTTCACGTTCACCAGCTGCTGATTTTTGATCTGCCAGCCGGCCTGCTTCAGCAGCGCCATCGCCCGCAGCAGATTGTTGCGGTCAAAGCCGCTGCCGTCAGAGTGCGGCGGCGCGTAGGCGTTGTTAAAGACCTCGGCAGGCAGCTGCGCCTTGTAGGGCGCGAGCAGGACCAGCTGAGCGGCGTCAGGATAGCCTTTGGCGGCATAAGCGGTGTTCTGGAAGTAGCTGTCGGTCCGCTTGTAAGCGCCGTAGAACAGCGCTTTGTTCATCCACTCAAAATCAAACGCCAGCGTCAGCGCCTCGCGCACGCGGCGGTCGGCAAACAATGCTTTCTCGTTATTGAACGCCAGCCAGCGCGTGTCGGTGGCGACGTCATTCGGCGTGGTGGCTTTCACAATGGCGTGGCTGGTGAAGTTGCGCCCGCGATATTGTGTGGCCCATTTCTTCGCCGAACTCTCTTCGCGCAGGTCATAGGCACCGGCCTTAAACGCTTCAAAAGCCACGTTGTCATCAAGATAGTAGTCGTAGCGCAGGGTATCAAAATTAAAGCGACCGCGGTTCACCGGCAGATCGGCCGCCCAGTAGTTCTTCACCCGACTATATTGAATGAACTGGCCGGATTTGTACGAAGTGACGCGGTAAGGCCCGCTGGCGAGCGGCGGATAGCCAATCGGCTCATTGAATTTTTTGTTCTGCCAGAATTTTTCCGGCAGCACCGGCAGCGTGATCCAGCTCAGCACCAGGTCTTTATCTGGTTTGGGCATCTCAATGCGCACCGTCAGCCGGTTCAGCGCTTTCACCTGCACGCCACGAAACGCCACGCGAAACTGCGGCACGCCTTCGGTCATGAATTTGCTGAAGGTGAAGGCGACATCCTGTGCGGTGATCGGCGTACCGTCCTGAAACTGCGCGTGCGGATTGATCGACACCTCCATCCAGTGATAATCGCTGGGATAGCGTGCTGATTCGGCGATCAGCGGATAGTAGCTGCCGGGCTCATCGTCTGAGGTGGTAAACAGGCCGTCGTACAGCGTGTCAGTGCCGATACCGGGGTTGCCGCGCGACGCATAGCGGTTGAAGTTGTCGTAAGTGCCCACCACGGCGAGGGTGATCTTGCCGCCTTTTGGCGCCGCCGGATTGGCGTAATCATAATGGCTGAAGTTGACCGCGTATTTAGGTTCGCCCAGCTTCGCAAAGGCATAGCTTTCATGGATAGTGACCGCGTGCACCGGCGCAATGGCGCTGCACATCAGTAGTGCTGTGGCAAGACGAAGCAGCATAAGTGGGGCGCTCTCCTGTGGTAATCCGCACTGTATGGTAGCAGTTTCATGCGCGGTGCGTGACGTTAACCCAAACTGGCCTGGCTCTGATAGTAGCTGATCAGCTTTTCCGGGCGCAGCGGGCGGCTAAACAAATACCCCTGCAGATGCGTGACGCCCCGGTTAACCAGCCAGGCCGCCTGGTCGCCGGTTTCCACGCCTTCCGCCACGGTTTTCAGGTTGAGTTTCTTTGCCAGCAGCAACACGGTGTCAAGTACCGGCGAGGTTACGGTTTCGGTGCCGATACTCTGCACAAAGCCGCGATCGATTTTCAGGTAGTCGAACGGATATTTTTCCAGGTAGATCAGCGCGCTATGGCCAGTGCCGAAATCATCGATGGCAATCTTGAAATTGTGTTCATGCAGCCAGGCGAAGATTTCGCCGGCGTTCTTCTCCCGCACCATGGTGCGCTCGGTGATTTCAAATACATAGTTAAAATGATCGGCGGGCATACTGGCGATCCATGCCTGCACGTCGCGGCGAAAACTGGCCGATGCCAGATGCTGCGGTGACATATTCAGACTGAGACGGGTGCCGCGCGGCAGTTGCTGACAGAGAAAACGCGCGTCGCGCGCTACCAGGCTGAACAGATGTTGGGTCAAAGGAATAATCAGGTTTTGCGCTTCGGCGTGGCTGATAAATACATCGGGTGGGATCATGCCTTCAACCGGGTGAGTCCAGCGCAGCAGCGCTTCAACGCCATAGGGTTTGCCGTTGTGTGCCGTTACCAGCGGCTGATACTCAACGTGAAACTGACCGCGCCGTATGCCGAGCAGGATTTCACGTCCCGGTCGCTGATGCAGCGACAGCAGCAGCCAGCTGATTGCGGCAACCAGCAGCGCCAGCAGCAGGCCGGTCAGCAACGCCAGCGTGTAATCGCGTGAGGCCAGCGTGCTGCCGTAAAGCACAAAGCGCATGCTGCCGTCATCAAGCGTCAGGTCAGTGAGGGAGGGCGGCAGATCGCGGCTGCGTACCACCTGGCTGGTGCCGCTGAGCAGCGCGCTGTCGCCTGCCACCAGCGCCATACGCGTGATTTCGGGATGGTAAGAGGCCAGCAGCTGGTAAGGCGTCATGCTGAGGTTCATGGTGGCGAGGATGCCGGTTTCGCTCGCTCCCGGACTTTTCAGCCACAGCGCCAGCGCTGGTTTGGCGGGCTGCAGCGGTGTGCCGGGCAGCAGGCGGACGTCACGGTCGCGCTCCAGCTCTGAATCGGGTGAGATGGCGCTGGCGGCCAGCAGAAATGCGCCGGTGGCCGAAGAGCAGTAAGCGTTGCCGTCGCGTACCAGTAATATCGCGCGAATGTTGCCGGCAAAGGCGGCGCGAGAGGTCAGCTCACGGTTGACGCTGTTGCAGCTGAGTTGAGTGTATTGCTGCAGCGGATAGAGGCTCTCGACCAGGGTTGACATCACCTGTTGCAGATCGTCACGGCTGTGAGCCAGCAGCTGCTGGTGTTGCTGGACGCGTTTTTGCCAGGTCAGCGTGAGCAGGACGGTGACAAACAGGATAAAAAACGCGACCCCAATAATTACGCTACTCCAGGCGATGCGCCGCGAGTAGCTGGCATGACGATTTAACGTCCCCGACAGTGGCATGGAGTTGGTTCCCCTGATCTTGCCCTTTTTATTATAAAAACGCATACAACTGTGCTGGTTCAAGGCAACGAGAATATAACGAGGCTGCGCGAAAAGTCTCGTTATATTTTTGATTCACAATTACTTTTTCCGCCATGGATTTGGCTTAAGCAACCGCAGACGAAAAAAAACGCTGCCGGGGCAGCGTTTTCAGATTCTCTGGCTGAGAACATCAGGAAGGAAGGGGGTTAACTGGGGTTTTTTGCCAGTACCCGACGCGCTTCGCGGTAGCGGTTTTTCCAGTAACTGTCGTTAAGGCTGGAAATCATCACGCCGCTGCTGGTAGACGCGTGTACAAAATTGTCGTTGCCGAGATAGATGCCGACATGGCGACCGGTGGAGCCGGCGCGGAACAGCACTAAATCACCCGGACGCAGTTTACTGCGTGAAATCTCTTTACCGCTGTCCTGCTGTTCCGATGTGGAACGCGGCAGCTCTAAACCAAACTGTTCGCGAAAGGTGCGCTGAACAAAAGCAGAACAGTCAATGCCGCGTTTGGTGTCGCCGCCTAAGCGATAACGCACACCTTTCCAGTCACTGTACTGCTCCATGATGCGGGACTTAACGTCCACGTTCTGCACCATTTGTTCAAATTCGTCCTGAGACGCCTGAAGTAAAAAACCATTCTGGTTGTTAACTTCATGATTCTCGTTATTCGCGTTCTGACCGTTATGGGTACTGCTACATGCCGATAAGAGGGTTGCTAATGCTACTGCGGGAATAATCCGCCTGAGGTATCTCAGAATTGGTTGAGACTTGACCATTGTACGTGTTTTCCTTCGATGTCCTTACGACAGAATGTCGCCAGCCAGATGACAAAACGGGTTGAGATTAATAAGTGCGACCCTCTAAGACAATTCCTTAATTACTAAAATGTGTTAATGCACACATTTTTGTTGCTTAAGGTACCGAATTTTATGCTGCACGGTAGTAATCGGAGTTGAGGTTAACCGATTACAGACCGCGTGGCGAGTGCTTTTATATAAATTTTTATAGGTTTTTTTGATGTGAAATCAATCTGTAACACAACGGTTACTTTATCAACAACTGGTAGCGATTTAAGCGTCAATTAACGGCAGGAACAGCGGCTAATTCTGGCGCTAAGGGAGATTTTAAGAGGGTTCTGACTGGACAGGCCAGGAATAACACCATTGTCAGACGATTTGACGCATAGGTTTTTCTTTTATCAGAAAACGCTTAGTCCGCTAATAATTTATTGCAGGATTAAATAAGCGCAGGCGATCTTAAAAACAGGGAATAATCGCCCGCGCTAAACAATTACGCCTGGGGTTTATATTTTCCGGGCAGCGAACGATAGAGCCAGTTCACCAGTTTGTCACTGGCCGGTGTTAATAACCACCAGCTCAGGCCTACCAGCACCACCGACAGCGAACCGACCGCGATATCGGTAAACCAGTGTGCGCCTGCCATTACGCGCGGCAGGGAAAAGAGCACCACAATCAGCAGGCCCATCAGGAAGGCGCGGAAGCCGAAATAGCGCCACATAAAGCAGGCGAAGATAATCAGCATCATGCCGTGGTCGCCGGGGAAGCTGTCTCTGGACGCATCTTTTGCCGGAATGCCGGTCAGTTCACTAACGCGATGCACATTATCAAAGAACAGCGTCGGGCTGGCATGCTTAACCGGCAGCAGGTGGCCCAGCTGGTTAAGAATCACCGCCGTTAGCAGCATGGTGATACCAATCGCCAGCATACGACGTCGGCCCTGCGGCGTTTCGCGGCGCCAGAACCACAGATAGAGCAGGCCCATCGCCAGCAGCGACACCGCGTCAAAACCGCGGAAATTGGTGATCGCCACCAGCAGCGCAAAGCCGTGATGGTCGACCATCTGGTCGTTAAAGCCAAAAAAGATGCCTTTGTCGAGAGCGAACCAGAACCCGTGCTCCGGCGGCAGATACCACGACATAAATAGCATCACACCCAGCGCATTCAGCAGCAGGATGGTGATCAAACGAGTAGTGCGCATAAAAGTAACTCAAAAAGAAAAAAATAACGGGCAAACCTACCGCAGCTAATTTAAACGAATCTTCAACAGGGCAGTCTGCAAGGCGTTCCAGTCGGCGGCCTGATGGTGGATCAATTCGATACGGCTATCGGGTGGCGTGACCGGGCGCGTTTCGATGAACAGGTCTTCGCCCTGACGGTTAATGCTGACCAGACCGTCAGCGGTACGCAGCACGCCTTTCACGCGATCCACCGGCGCAAGCCGCGCCCACTCTAAAGCCGGAATGGTATCGAACACCGTGTCACCATCGAAAATCCAGCCACAGGAAGCATAGCCCTGACCTTCATTTAACGCACGACGCCAGCGCGCTTCGCCTTCCAGTTTCAGCGCCGCCAGCCCCTGCGGGCGTGACGAATGATGATGATGCGCGGCATCGGGTACCGCACGATCCGCCAATGCCGGCTGACTCAGCAACGCCGGATCAATATTGCCCCAGCTGGCTTCCACCAGTTGACGGTCGCCCAAATGCTGCTGCTGCCAGCTCGCCAGCCGCTGGCGATCTTCCGCATCCCACTTGTCGCTCTTGTTGGCGATGATGATGTCTGCGGCGATCAGCTGGTCGCGAAAGTTTTCATTCTCCGTGACGCGCGTATCGGCTAACTGACGCGGATCGAGCAGCGTCAGCGTGGCGTCCACGCGGATCCACGGCTGATAGACCGCCGCGCGCAGCATATTCAGTAACTGTTTGGGATGGCCAAGGCCGGTGGGTTCGATAATCAGGCGGTCCGGCTGAGTCTGCTTCAGCAGCATATTCAGCTCAACCTGCAGCGGCAGGCCGTTAACACAGCACATGCAGCCGCCGGGGATCTCTTTCAGCGTGGCGCCGCGGTCGGCGAGCAGGGCGCCGTCAATGCCGATCTCGCCAAACTCGTTGACCAGAATGGCCCACTTTTCATTGGCCGGTTTGTGCGCCAGCAGATGTAACAGGGTGGTGGTTTTACCGCTACCGAGAAAACCGGTAATCAGGTTCACGCGCGTCATGATTTACTCCGTTAAAATAGCCGCGCCGGACAACCGCATCCGGCGCGCAGGCCGTTGTTATACTATAACAATCAACCGCCGCCGGAGAAAATCGTGCGCTTAATCGGCGCGTCCCATATAACGACGCTCGGCAATATGGATACGGATGCGATCGCCATTGCTCAGGTACTCAGGCACCTGAATCGACAGCCCGGTGCTCATGCCCGCCGGTTTGGTGCGCGCACTGGCGGATGCCCCTTTGATGCCAGGTGAGGTATCAACGATCTCCATGTCTACCGTCTGCGGCAGTTCCAGCGCCAGCACCTGACCATCCATGGTGAGCACCTGGATACCGGGAATGCCGCCTTCCGGAATAAACAGCAGCTCTTCTTCGATCTGATCTTTTTTAAAGCTGTACGGCGTGTAATCTTCGTCATCCATAAACACGTATTCGTCGCCGTCGATGTATGAGAAGGTCACCGCGCGGCGGCTGAGCTGGATGGCATCAATAATGTCGTCGCCCTTGAAGCGCTCTTCAACTTTCAGGCCGGTGCGCACATCGGTGAAACGCATCTTGTACAGCGTGGCGGCACCGCGCGCGCTTGGGCTCTGGACATCGATATCCTTCACCAGCAACAGTTTACCGTTCCAGGTGACGGCCATTCCTTTTTTGATTTCGTTTGCCTTTGGCATAATGCTTGACTCGCTATAACCAGGTAGATGCGCGCCAACTTACTCGCGCGGTGAAAAACAGGCAAGTGAGGCCGGTGAAAATTGTTGGTCGCGCATGGAATTCCGCGGTGCAGACTGCTATTGTCGGCCGCTAATCTTTGCAGGAGCGCATGATGTTATGTCGAGACCAGTGCGGTGCCTGCTGCACAGCCCCCTCCATCTCTTCCCCCATTCCCGGTATGCCTGACGGCAAACCGGCCAATACCTGCTGCGTTCAGCTCGACGAACAGCAGCGCTGCAAAATTTTTGGCTCGCCGCTGCGTCCGGCGGTGTGTGCCGGTTTACAGCCACAGGCGGAGATGTGTGGTAACAGCCGCGCCGATGCCATGATCTACCTGCTGCAGCTGGAAGCCGATACCGCGCCCTGAGTTTAAGCTGACGCGAGCTGAACAGCACGCTCGTCGCAGGTGCCGCGTTACAGCAACGCGTCAGCGCGCCCGCTGTGAAAAATCCTAAATCCGCCGCGAAGTGTGCGGAGCATCAAAAATCTGCTACGCCGATTGCGCATTTTCTTGCCTGTAACCGGGTGCTGTACCATATTCCCTGAAACGTTTCAGCGTTGTCCTCCCGGCTAAGTCCGTGTCGCACAGCGTATTTTTTCGCCATCAGGCTGAAACGATTCACTTTCAGCAAGCGAGGAGAAATATGTTCCAGCTCGAAGTTCAGGCCATTCACACCGGCGCCAGCGCGTCCGATAAAGAACAGGCCATTCGTCAGGTTGCCGCTGCGCTTACCGCAGCCGGAAATGTGGCCGAAGGCTACGTCGACGGCATGCTGGCGCGCGAACAGCAAACCACCACCTTTCTCGGCAACGGCATCGCCATTCCGCACGGCACCACCGATACCCGCGATCTGGTGCTGAAAACCGGCGTGCAGGTTCATCAGTTCCCGCAGGGCGTGGACTGGGGCGATGGCCAGACAGCATACGTCGCCATCGGCATTGCCGCCAAATCTGACGAGCACCTCGCGCTGCTGCGCCAGCTGACCCACGTATTAAGCGATGACAGCATCGCGGAGCAGCTGAAATCTGCCTCTGCTGAAGAGCTGCGCGCGCTGCTGATGGGTGAAAAGCAGGCCGCTGAATTCCAGTTCGATACGTCGCTGATCGCCACTGACGTGGCCGCCAGCGATCTGATGACGCTGCAGGCGCTGAACGCCGGTCGTCTGCAGGCGGCCGGTGCCGTCGACGCCAGCTTTGTCGCGGACGTCGTCTCGCACGCACCGCTCAGCCTCGGTCAGGGCATCTGGCTGAGCGACAGCACGCACGGCAACCTCAACAGCGCGGTGGCAGTGAGCCGCAGCGCGACGCCGCTGACGCATCAGGGCGAACCGGTAGCGCTGCTGCTGACGGTCGCCGCCACCGATCAGCGCCCGCTTGAGGTGCTGGGCTACCTCAGCAATCTGCTGCTGAACAAGCAGGCTGAACGCCTGCTGAAGGCGGACGCGGCAGGCATTCTCGCGCTGCTGACCAGCGAAGTGGATGAAGCTGCGGACGTCTTAACCGCGGAATTCACCATCCGCAACGAGCACGGTCTGCATGCGCGTCCGGGCACCGCGCTGGTGAGTGTGATCAAGCAGTTCAACAGCGATATCACCGTCACCAATCTCGACGGCAGCGGTAAGCCGGCTAACGGGCGCAGCCTGATGAAGGTGGTCGCGCTGGGCGTGAAGAAAGGCCATCGTCTGCGTTTCACCGCCAGCGGTGACGATGCGCAGCAGGCACTGCACGCTATCGAAGAAGCCATTAATAGCGGTCTGGGCGAGGGGGCAGCATGAGTCGTCGCGTTGCCACTATCACCCTGAACCCGGCGTACGATCTGGTCGGCTACACGCCGGAGATCGAGCGCGGCGAAGTTAACCTGGTCAAAACCACCGGGCTGCACGCTGCGGGTAAAGGCATCAATGTCGCCAAGGTGCTGAAAGATCTCGGCATCGACGTCACCGTCGGCGGCTTCCTCGGCAAAGAGAATCAGGACGGCTTTCAGCAGCTGTTCAGCGAACTCGGCATCGCTAATCGTTTTCAGGTGGTGCAGGGCCGTACCCGCATTAACGTTAAGCTGACGGAAAAAGACGGCGACGTCACCGACCTCAATTTCTCGGGCTTTGACGTCACGCCACAGGACTGGGACCGCTTCACCGCCGACTCGCTGACCTGGCTGGGCCAGTTCGATATGGTGTGCGTCAGCGGCAGCCTGCCAGCCGGCGTTGCGCCGGACGCGTTCACCAAATGGATGAGCGATCTGCGCACCCACTGTCCGTGCATCATTTTTGACAGCAGTCGTGAAGCGCTGGTGGCCGGTCTGAAAGCGGCACCGTGGCTGGTTAAACCCAATCGCCGCGAGCTGGAGATCTGGGCCGGCCGCAAGCTGCCGACGCTGCAGGATGTGATTGACGCCGCGCACCAGCTGCGCGAGCAGGGCATTGCCCACGTGGTGATCTCCCTCGGTGCGGAAGGCGCGCTGTGGGTCAATGC
This sequence comes from Pantoea sp. Ap-870, assembly GCF_011752515.1. NCBI lineage: Bacteria > Pseudomonadati > Pseudomonadota > Gammaproteobacteria > Enterobacterales > Erwiniaceae > Pantoea > Pantoea sp. Ap-870. The sequence goes on along the minus strand of NZ_VWXG01000006.1, from coordinate 152,691 downwards.
CTCTGGCGAATGGATCGCCAAACCGCCTGCGTGTGAAGTGGTCAGCACCGTAGGCGCCGGAGATTCGATGGTTGGCGGCCTGATTTATGGCCTGCTGATGCGGGAATCCAGTGAACACACGCTGCGTCTGGCGACGGCGGTGGCGGCCATGGCCGTCAGCCAGAGCAACGTCGGCGTGACCGATCGTACCCAGTTGGCCGCGATGATGGCGCGTGTCGACTTACAACCCGTTAACTAACAGCAGGAGAGCGATAATGAAAACGCTGCTGATAAAAGATTCTTCACTCGGCCTGGCATCAGGCCATTTAGCCTCGGAACGTCTGCAGGCGGCGGCAGGGCAGGCGGGACTGACGCTGGTCGACAGCGCCGCGGACGCCGAACTGGTGCTGGTGATTGGCCAGCAGGTTACCGACAACGCGCAGCTCGCCGGCAAGTCCGTTGCCCTCGTGGACGTGCAGCAGGCGCTGCGCGATCCGCAGGCGGCGCTGGCGCTGGCTAAAGATGCGGCGCAACCGTGGCAGCCGGCTGCGGCAACCCCGGCGGCAAGTGCACCGGCGCAGAGCTCCGGGCAGAAACGTATTGTGGCCGTCACTGCCTGTCCGACCGGCGTGGCGCATACCTTCATGGCAGCCGAGGCGATTGAAGCGGAAGCCAGCAAGCGCGGCTGGTGGGTAAAAGTGGAAACCCGCGGCTCAGTCGGCGCCGGCAACCCGATCACCCCGGAAGAAGTGGCGGCGGCCGATCTGGTGATCGTTGCGGCGGATATCGACGTTGACCTGGCGAAATTTGCCGGCAAGCCAATGTACCGCACCTCCACCAGTCTGGCGCTGAAGAAAACCGCACAGGAGCTGGATAAAGCGCAGGCGGAAGCCAAAGTCTGGCAGCCTTCCGGCAACCAGGCGGCAGCCAGCCAGAGCGACAGCAAAGAGAAAGCCGGTGCCTATCGGCATCTGCTGACCGGCGTATCTTATATGCTGCCGATGGTGGTCGCCGGCGGTCTGAGCATTGCGCTGTCATTCGCCTTTGGGATTACCGCGTTTAAAGAGCAGGGCACCTTAGCCGCGGCGCTGATGCAGATCGGTGGCGGCAGCGCCTTTGCGCTGATGGTGCCGGTGCTGGCGGGCTTTATCGCCTTCTCGATTGCTGACCGTCCGGGCCTGACCCCGGGTCTGATTGGCGGCATGATCGCCACCAGCATCAACGCCGGCTTCCTTGGCGGCATCATCGCCGGTTTCATCGCCGGTTACGCCGCGAAACTGCTAAGCAGCAAAGTGAAGCTGCCGCAAAGTATGGAGGCGCTGAAGCCGATTCTGATCATTCCGCTGGTGGCCAGTCTGATTACCGGCCTGCTGATGATTTACGTGGTAGGCAAACCGGTTGCTGGCATCATGAGCGGCCTGACCAGCTGGCTGGCGAACATGGGCACTGCTAACGCGGTCCTGCTGGGCGCGATTCTGGGCGGCATGATGTGTACCGACATGGGCGGTCCGGTGAACAAAGTGGCTTACGCGTTTGGTGTTGGTCTGCTGAGTTCGCAAACCTACGCGCCGATGGCCGCGATTATGGCGGCCGGTATGGTGCCACCGCTGGCGATGGGGCTGGCAACGCTGGTAGCGCGTCGTAAGTTCAATAAAGGTCAGCAGGAGGGCGGTAAAGCCGCGCTGGTACTCGGCCTGTGCTTTATCTCCGAAGGTGCCATTCCGTTTGCGGCGCGTGATCCGATGCGCGTGCTGCCATGCTGTATCGTGGGTGGCGCAGTGACCGGTGCGATCTCCATGGCGATGGGTGCCAAACTGATGGCGCCGCACGGCGGGCTGTTCGTCCTGCTGATTCCAGGCGCCATTACGCCGGTGCTGGGTTACCTGCTGGCGATTGTGATTGGTACGCTGATTGCGGGTCTGGGCTATGCGATTCTGAAACGTCCGGAAGAGGAACTGGCCAAAGCCGCGTAACGGCAGCCAGGAACAACAAAGGGAGCCGCGGCTCCCTTTTTTATTGACGACAGGCCCCGGTGAAACCCGTTACGCCTGCTGCTCGGCCTTCAGCCAGGCAATTTCATCCTTCCAGATATCCGGATTGATGGTTTCGAGAATCATCGGGATACCGTCAAAACGCGCATCCTTCATCAGCCAGCTAAACGCGGTCTTGCCAATGTTGCCCTCGCCGAGGCTGTGATGGCGATCCACGCGGCTGCCGAGCGTGCTTTTGGCATCGTTCAGGTGCATACCGCGCAGATACTGAAAGCCCACCACGCGCTCAAACTCGGCAAAGGTGGCTTCACAGGCAGCTTCGCTGCGTAAATCATATCCGCCAGCGAAGGCGTGGCAGGTGTCGATGCATACGCCGACGCGCGATTTATCCTCGACGTGGTCAATAATCGCCGCGAGGTGTTCAAAGCGGAAACCGAGGTTGCTGCCCTGGCCGGCGGTATTCTCAATCACCGCTACCACGTTGTGGGTTTTATCCAGCGCAATGTTGATCGACTCGGCGATGCGCTTAAGGCAGGCATCTTCATCAATCTGCTGCAGGTGGCTGCCGGGATGGAAGTTGAGCAGCGTCAGACCAAGCTGTTCGGCGCGCTGCATCTCATCGATAAACGCCTCGCGCGATTTCTCCAGCGCGTCCATCACCGGGTGGCCGAGGTTAATCAGATAACTGTCGTGCGGCAGGATTTGCGCGGCGCTAAAGTTGTATTGATCGCAGGCGGTTTTAAAGGCGTCGATCACCTGCGCAGAGAGCGGCGCGGCTTTCCACTGGCGCTGATTTTTAGTGAACAGCGCAAAGGCTGTGGCTTCGATTTCATGGGCACGGATCACTGCCTGGTCTACGCCGCCGGATGCGCTTACGTGTGCGCCGATATATTTCATGCCGCTCTCCTGAATGGGCGATTGCTGATGCAAAACGCCCATGATAGCGGATGCGCTTACGCCATGAAATGTTGCACCAGCACATTCAGTGCGCCGCCGCCGAGAATCAGCCAGATAAACATTAGCAGACCAAGCAGCAGCGGTTTGACGCCCGCCTGCTTCAGCGCGCCAAAACGGGTGGTTAAGCCCAGCGCCGCCATCGCCATCGCCAGCAGCAGATTCGCCAGCTGATTCAGTCCCGCTACCATCGGCGGTGGCAGCAGATGCAGCGAGTTAAACAGCGCCACCACAATAAACAGCAGGGCAAACCACGGAAAGCGGATCGGCTGCTGTGCCTGACGCTGGTGGCTGCGCTGGCGCTGCAGCCAGCTGCCGAGGATCAGCAGAAACGGTGCCAGCATCATCACCCGCAGCATCTTGGCGATCACCGCCGTGTTCTCCGTTTCCGCGCCCATCGCATGGCCAGCCGCCACCACCTGCGCCACTTCGTGTAGCGTCGAGCCGGTAAAGACGCCAAAGTGCTGCGCGCTGACCTGCGGCAGCAGCGTCCAGAGAAACGGGTACAGCACAATGCCGACGGTGCCAAACAGCACCACGGTGGCCACCGCGACCGCCACTTTCGACGGTGCGGCTTTGATCACCGGTTCACTTGCCAGCACCGCTGCCGCACCGCAAATGCTGCTGCCGGCACCAATCAGCCACACGGTTTCGCGATCCATTTTCAGTAAACGGATGCCGATCAGGCAGGTGATCAGAAAGGTTGAGCTCAGCACCAGCACATCAATCAGCACGCCGCTGACGCCGACATCGGCGATCTGCTGCACGGTGATGCGGAAGCCGTAAAGAATGATGCCGAGGCGCAGCAGTCGCTGTTTGGCCAGCAGCACCCCACTGTCGCACGGGGTCGCAACGCGGGGATACAGGCTATTACCCAGCACGATGCCGATAATGATGGCCAGCGTCAGCGCGCCGAATCCCGCGCCAGCCAGCCACGGCTGACTGGCCAGCCACGCGGCACCTGCGGCGATGGCGGCGGTCAGCAGCAGTCCCGGCAGCCAGCGATGAACATGAAAAGGGGTTTTGTTGACGCTTAGTTCAGCCATAATACGCTTCTCCTCAGTGAGGCTTTAGCGTGCGCCTGGCTGGCTTAAAAGTGAAATTGATAATATATTTATAATCAACCGGAATAAGTGATAAGGAAGGGCAACAATGTTCATGCGCTTGCGCCGCTGGGCGAAGCTCATCAAACGGGACGTGCTGACGCTGTGGTTTGCCTGTCGCGATCCGCGTACGCCGTGGTGGTTTAAGCTGCTGGCGTTTGGCATCGTCGCTTATGCGCTCAGCCCCATCGATCTGATTCCGGACTTCATCCCGATTATTGGCCTGCTGGATGACGCGATTATCATCCCGCTCGGCGTGATGATCCTGCTGCGTCTGCTGCCGCGCGACGTGCGCATCAGCAGCGCCGAACGCGCCGAGGTGCAGCGGGCGCGCGGCAAAAAGATCGTCAGCTGGAGCGGCCTGATTCTGATGCTGCTGATCTGGCTGGCGGTGGTGATCTATCTGGTGAAGCGGTACGCCATGTAAGGAGCACGCATGCACATTACGCTGCGTCAGATTGAAGTGTTTACCGAGGTGCTGAAAAGCGGCTCAACTACTCAGGCCTCGCAGGTGCTGGCGCTGTCGCAGTCGGCGGTCAGCGCGGCCCTGGCCGATCTGGAAAGTCAGCTCGGCGTGCAGCTGTTTGATCGCGTCGGCAAACGGCTGGTGCTCAACGAGCACGGCCGGCTGCTCTATCCGCGTGCGGTCGGGCTGCTGGAGCAGGCGATTGAGATCGAACAGCTGTTTAAAGAGGACAACGGAGCGATTCGCCTGTTTGCCAGCAGCACCATCGGCAACTATCTGCTGCCGGGGATGATTGCCGCGTATCGCCGCGATTTTCCCACGCTGCCGCTGGAGCTGAGCGTTGGCAACAGCCAGGACGCCATCAATGCGGTGGCCGATTTTCGCGTCGATATCGGCCTGATTGAAGGGCCGTGCCATGAGCCGGATATCATCAGCGAACCGTGGCTGGAAGATGAACTGGTGGTGTTCGCCGCGCCGGATGCGCCGCTGTTACAGCAGCCAGTGACGCTGGAGACGCTGGCCGCTGCGCCGTGGATCCTGCGCGAGCGCGGTTCCGGTACGCGTGAGATTGTCGATTACCTGCTGCTGTCGCACCTGCCGCAGTTTCAGCTGGGGATGGAGTTAGGCAATTCGGAGGCAATTAAACACGCGGTGCGCCACGGCATGGGCATCAGCTGCTTATCGCGCCGGGTGATTACCGATCTGCTGGAGGCGGGCACGCTGACGGAAGTGCCGGTGCCCCTGCCGCGCCTGACGCGCACCCTGTATCGCATCCATCACCGGCAGAAACATCTGTCGAAAGCGCTGAGCCGCTTCCTCGCCTATTGCCGGGAATAGCTGCTGTCTGCCCTGTGCTGTGGCTAATAATTCCCGGCCGATTATGAAGGTAACTAATAACCCGAGGCGAATGCTATACAGTGCAGGCTTTGCTGCTACAATCGCGCCTTATTTTTATCCAGCATAGCGTTTACACATGCATAATGACTCAAAAACAACACAACAACCTGGGCTGCGCCGTGAATTAAAAGCGCGCCATCTCACCATGATCGCCATTGGCGGTTCTATCGGCACCGGCCTGTTTGTCGCGTCGGGTGCCACTATCTCTCAGGCGGGTCCTGGCGGTGCGTTACTCTCCTACGCGCTGATCGGCCTGATGGTCTACTTCCTGATGACCAGCCTCGGCGAACTGGCGGCGTTTATGCCGGTCTCCGGTTCCTTTGCCACCTACGGCGCCAAATATGTCGAAGAGGGCTTTGGCTTCGCGCTGGGCTGGAACTACTGGTACAACTGGGCGGTGACCATCGCTGTTGACCTCGTCGCCTCACAGCTGGTGATGAACTACTGGTTCCCGGACACGCCGGGCTGGATCTGGAGCGCGCTGTTCCTCGGTCTGATGTTCCTGCTCAACTATATTTCGGTCAAAGGCTTCGGCGAGGCGGAATACTGGTTCTCACTGATCAAAGTCGCCACCGTTATCATTTTTATTGTGGTCGGTGTGCTGATGATTACCGGCATCCTGCGCGGCGCAGAAAATGCTGGCTGGCACAACTGGACGGTGGGAGATGCGCCGTTTGCCGGCGGGTTTGCGGCGATGATTGGCGTGGCGATGATTGTCGGCTTCTCCTTCCAGGGCACCGAACTGATCGGGATTGCCGCCGGTGAATCAGAAGACCCGGCGAAGAATATCCCGCGCGCGGTGCGCCAGGTGTTCTGGCGTATTCTGCTGTTCTATGTGTTCGCGATCCTGATCATCAGCCTGATTCTGCCGTATACCGATCCGCAGCTGTTGCATAACGATGTCACTGATATCAGCGTCAGCCCGTTCACGCTGGTGTTCCAGAATGCCGGTCTGCTGTCCGCGGCGGCGGTGATGAACGCGGTGATCCTGACGGCGGTGCTGTCGGCGGGTAACTCCGGCATGTACGCCTCAACGCGCATGCTGTTTAACCTGGCGCAGGAAGGCAAGGCACCGCGCATTTTTGCGAAACTGTCGAAAGGCGGCGTACCGCGCAATGCCCTGCTGGCGACCACGGTGGTGGCAGCGCTGTGCTTCCTGACCTCGAAATTTGGCAATCAGGAAGTGTACCTGTGGCTGCTGAATACGTCAGGGATGACTGGCTTTATCGCCTGGCTCGGCATTGCTATCAGCCATTATCGCTTCCGCCGCGGCTATGTGGCACAGGGGCTGAATCTGGCCGATCTGCCTTACCGCTCCGGCTTCTTCCCGCTGGGTCCGATGTTTGCGTTCGCGCTGTGTCTGATCATTACGCTGGGGCAGAATTATCAGGCATTTCTCGCCGATCGCATCGACTGGTACGGCGTAGCCGCAACCTATATCGGCATTCCGCTGTTCCTGGTGATCTGGCTGGGCTATAAGCTGACGCGCGGCACCCGCTTCGTGAAATACAGCGAGATGGAATTCCCATCCTTTAAGCAGTAATGCCTGACAACGCGGCCTGGAGGCGGTTTTGCGCGATGAATCGCGCCGCTACAAACCGGTGCAACCCTCTGTAGCGGCGCAATTTATTGCGCTGGCAAACAGGCAGTAATGCCTGACAACGCGGCCTGGTGGCGTTTTTGCGCGATGCATCGTGCCGCTACAAATCGGTGCAACCCTCTGTAGCGGCGCAATTTATTGCGCTGGCAAACAGGCAGTAATGCCTGACAACGCGGCCCCGGCCGCGTTTTTTTGCGATCTATTACGCTATGCAAACCTGGTGCAAACCATTCGGGCTTTGTTACAGAGACAGCATTGATAATTATTATCACCTGCTCTATTGTGGCAGCCGTTATAAGGCGACAGGAAACAGGTAGAACAATGCGTAGTACGGACTCCGCGCTGGTGGCGGAACATGGCACCGAAGCCGATACCCTGACCCGTTATCGTCAGGTTCTGCGTCAGCGACTGCTGCTGATTGGTGTGCTGGTGCTGGCGATCCTCGCTTCAGTTATCCTCGATTTCACCCTTGGCCCGGCCGGCCTGACTCTCGACACGCTGTGGCAAACGCTGCTCCATCCCGCAGCGGTGGACGCCGGCACGCGCGTGATCGTCTGGGACATCCGTCTGCCGTATGCGCTAATGGCGGTGGTGGTCGGCTTTTCACTCGGCCTGGCCGGTGCAGAAATGCAAACCATCCTCAATAACCCGCTGGCCAGCCCGTTTACGCTCGGCGTCTCGTCGGCAGCGGCGTTTGGTGCCGCGCTGGCGATCATTCTCGGCATCGGTATTCCCGGTGTGCCGGACCAGTGGCTGATTTCAGCAAATGCCTTTGTCTTCGCCTTGTTTGCCGCGCTGATGCTGGATGGCATCACGCGCTGGACCAAAGTCTCAACCTCCGGCGTGGTGCTGTTTGGCATCGCGCTGGTGTTCACCTTTAACGCCCTGGTTTCGATGATGCAGTTCATCGCCAGCGAAGATACGCTGCAGGGCCTGGTGTTCTGGACCATGGGCAGTCTGGCGCGTGCCTCATGGGAAAAACTGGGCGTGCTGAGCGCCGCCTTTGCCATCCTGCTGCCGTTCTCCATGCTCAGCAGCTGGAAACTCACGGCGCTGCGCCTTGGTGAAGATCGCGCGGTGAGCTTCGGCATTGATGTGCGGCGTCTGCGGCTGGCGACGCTGTTGCGCATCAGCATTCTCTCGGCGCTGGCGGTGGCATTCGTCGGCCCGATCGGCTTTATCGGCCTGGTCGCGCCGCACATTGCGCGCATGATGTTTGGTGAAGATCACCGCTACTATCTGCCGGCCAGTGCGCTGACCGGCGCGCTGGTGCTGTCACTGGCGTCGGTGGCCTCGAAAAACCTCATTCCCGGCGTCATCATTCCGGTCGGCATCGTCACCTCGCTGGTGGGCGTGCCGTTCTTTCTCAGCATTATTCTGCGGCATCGGGGGACGGTGTGATGGAGCAGGGCTTACGCGTTAGCCACTTTTACGCCGGTTACCCGAAGCGGAACGTCATCGACGATCTCAATGTCACGCAACTGCCACGCGGCAAAATCACCGTGCTGCTGGGGCCCAACGGCTGCGGCAAATCGACGCTGCTGCGCGCGCTGGCCGGTCTGAGCAAAGGGCAGGGCGAGCTGTGGCTCAACGGTGAAGAGCTGATGAGCCAGCCGTTTGCCCGGCGCGCGCAGCGCGTGGTCTATCTGCCGCAGACGCTGCCAGCCGGTGTGCATCTGCACGTGCTGGAGTCGATCATCGTGGCGCAGCGTGCCTCCGGCGGATTACACAGTGCGGCCAGTGAAGCGGAGATCATGCACCTGCTGGAGCAGCTGGGCATTGCCCATCTGGCGATGCGCTACCTCGATCAGCTGTCCGGTGGCCAGAAGCAGCTGGTCGGGCTGGCGCAGTCGCTGATTCGCCGTCCGGAACTGCTGCTGCTGGATGAGCCGCTCAGCGCGCTGGATTTGAATTATCAGTTCCATGTAATGGATTTGGTGCGGCGCGAAACCCGGCTGCGCAATATGGTGACGGTGGTGGTGGTGCATGACATCAATATCGCGCTGCGTCATGCCGATTACGCGCTGATGCTGAAGCAGGGGCAATTACTGGCCGACGGTGTGCCGTCGCAGGTGATTACGCCGGAGACGCTGGCGCAGGTGTATGGCGTGCGCGGCCGCATTGAGCACTGCTCACAGGGCATGCCGCAGGTAATGATTGATGGGCTGGTGGCGGAATCACTGGCCTGACGCCAGACACGTTCTGCCCCTCAGCATCAGAGGGGCAGAGAAGTGCACTACGCCAGTAAATGCCGCGCGTGGAACCGCAGATGGTCCTCCACGAAGCTGGCGATAAAGAAGTAGCTGTGGTCATACCCCGGCTGGATACGCAGCTCCAGCGGGAAGTTCTGCTCGCGCGCCACTGCTTCCAGCCGCTCCGGGCGTAGCTGATCGGCGAGGAACTGATCGCTATCGCCCTGATCGATCAGCACTGGCAGGCGATGTTCAGCGTTCTGCATCAGCAGGCAGCTATCCCACTCGCGCCACGTCTGGCGATCGTCGCCCAGATAGGCGGCAAAGGCTTTCTGTCCCCACGGCACTTCGGTCGGGTTGACGATTGGCGCAAACGCGGACGCCGACGCAAAGCGCCCGCCGAGGCGCAGCGCCAGCACCAGCGCGCCGTGGCCGCCCATCGAATGCCCCATTACCGACTGGCGATCGCTCAGCTTGAAGTTATCCGCCACCAGCGCCGGCAGCTCCTCGCTGAGATAATCGTACATGCGATAATGTGCCGCCCACGGTTGCTGCGTGGCGTTGAGATAAAACCCGGCACCCTGGCCCAGATCGTACCCGCTGTCATTGGCCACTGCATCGCCGCGCGGGCTGGTGTCCGGCATAATCAGCACCAGACCGAGTTCGGCCGCCACGCGCTGCGCACCGGCTTTGGTGGTGAAGTTCTCATCGTTGCAGGTCAGCCCGGCGAGAAACCACACCACCGGCGGTGGCGCGTCGTCGCGCGGCGGTGGCAGAAAAATGCTGAACGTCATCGGGCAGTTGAGCACGGCGGACTGATGACGCCAGCGCTGCTGCCAGCCGCCAAAAATACGGTGTTCTTCCAGCAGCTCCAGAGTGGATGCCATGTCGCCTCCTGCTTATTTATTAAAATGCACCACGGAACGGATCGATTTGCCTTCATGCATCAGCTCAAATGCCTCGTTGATCTCTTCCAGCGGCATGGTGTGGGTGATGAAATCATTCAGCGCAAACTTACCGTCGAGGTAATCCTGCACGATGCCCGGCAGCTGAGTACGTCCTTTCACGCCGCCAAACGCCGACCCGCGCCATACGCGACCGGTAACCAGCTGGAACGGCCGGGTAGAAATCTCTTCGCCGGCACCGGCAACGCCGATAATCACTGATTCGCCCCAGCCTTTATGGCAGCACTCCAGCGCGGAACGCATCACGTTGACGTTACCGATACACTCAAACGAGAAGTCCACGCCGCCGTCGGTCATCTCAACGATAACCTCCTGAATTGGCTTAGCAAAATCTTTCGGATTAACCAGGTCGGTTGCGCCCAGTTTGCGCGCCAGGTCAAACTTGCTGGTATTGATATCAATACCGATGATGCGACCGGCCTTGGCCATTTTCGCCCCAATGATCGCCGACAGGCCAATACCGCCGAGGCCGAAAATCGCCACGGTGTCGCCTTCTTTCACTTTGGCGGTATTCATCACCGCGCCCATGCCGGTGGTCACGCCACAGCCGAGTAGGCACACTTCTTCCAGCGGCGCTTCTTTGCTGATTTTCGCCAGGGAGATTTCCGGTACAACGGTGTACTCAGAGAAGGTCGAGGTGCCCATGTAATGGAAGATTGGCTTGCCGTCTTTGAAGAAGCGGGTGGTGCCGTCGGGCATCAGCCCTTTGCCCTGCGTGGTGCGGATTGCCTGACACAGGTTGGTTTTGCCGGAGAGACAGAATTTACACTTGCCGCACTCTGGCGTGTACAGCGGGATCACGTGATCGCCGACCGCCACGCTGGTAACGCCTTCGCCCACCGCTTCAACCACGCCGCCACCTTCGTGACCGAGAATCGCCGGGAATACGCCTTCCGGATCTTTACCTGACAGGGTGTAAGCATCGGTATGGCACACGCCGGTGGCAACGATGCGCACCAGCACTTCCCCTTTCTGTGGCGGCATCAGATCCACTTCTTCAATCTTTAGCGGTTCGCCAGCAGCCCAGGCCACGGCCGCGCGGGTTTTAATCATGTTCATACAATCCCTCTTCCTGTGATGTCGTGATTGGATAAAAAATAACGCTTACTCAGCGGCCTGCAGCGGATGCAGCAGTTCATCGTTGAGCGGGCGGTCATCAAACATTTCAATAATCAGATACTTCAGCGCCTCAACGTTGGGCGTAAAGGCGTCGCGGCGCCACATCAGCCAGGTGGCCGTGTCGCGCCAGGTCGGCGGCAGGCTGTGCTGCTGCACGCGCGCGCGGGCCGGCATCTGCGCCAGCACCGAGGCGGGAATCATCGCCACGCCGCCGCCACCGGCTACGCAGGCGACCATGGCGTGATAAGACTGAATCTCCATAACGCTGTGCGGTGCGCTCTGGCTGTCGCGATACCAGGACTCCAGCCGGGTGCGGTACGAGCAGCTGTTGCCAAAGGCAAACAGCGTATCGCCCTGCGTATCGCGGGCGCTGTGAATCGGCGCGTGTTCGAGGCTGGTGATTAGCACCATCTCTTCACGAAAGGCGATGCAGCCATTCAGATCGTCATGACTGGCCGGACCGTCCACCAGCGCCGCCGCCAGCGTGCCGGCACGCACTTTATCGATGATATCGCCTGAGGTGCCGGTCACCAGCGACAGCGCGACGTTGGGGAAGCGCTGATGATAGGCGGCCAGCAATCCCGGCAGGCGAGTGGCGGCGGTGCTCTCCATCGAACCGAAGGCAAAGTTACCACCGGGTTCACCGGCGCGCGCCATGTTCAGCGCCTCGTCGCTCAACGCCAGAATGCGCTGCGCATAATTGAGGAAATTGTGGCCCATCGGCGACAAACGAATGCGCTGCTTCTCACGAATAAACAGATCGACGCCGATTTCTTCTTCCAGCTGTCGCAGTCGCGTGGTGAGATTAGACGGCACGCGATGCAGCATTTCGGCAGCGCGCGCCAGTGAGCCGGTTTCGGCCACGGAACAGAACATGCGGAGCTGTACTAAATCCATATTCTCTTCTCGTAAACAACTTGGTTAATATTATTCACTTTTCGTGAGTCTAAACGTCATGCATGCTGCTGACAAGTGATAATCCAATCGATCCGGAGTCAGAATGGCGTGGCGAGTCGCGCTTAGCGCGTTTTTAAGTTTAGTGGTTGCAATGGGGATTGGGCGATTTGCGTTTACCCCGCAGGTGCCGCTGATGATTCACGACGGTCAGCTCACGCTCGCCAGCGCCAGCCTGGTCGCGGCGCTGAACTATCTCGGTTATCTGGCCGGATCGTTTGACGCGATGCGCGCGCAGCGGCACGTGGAGTGGCGGCTGCAGCTGGGCGTCTGGGGTGCTGTCGCGCTGACGCTGCTGTCCGCCTGTATCAGCGGGCCGTGGCTGCACGCGGTGGTGCGTTTCCTGATCGGCGTCGCCAGCGGCTGGGCAATGGTGCTGGTGGCAGCATGGAGCAATGAGCAACTGCTGCATCACGGCCGGCCGGGCCTGTCGGCAGCGGTATTTGCCGGTCCCGGCACCGGCATCTTCATCAGCGGCATGCTGGCGGTACTGCTGCACGCCAGCGGCGTGAGCGCGGCGTTTGCCTGGGCGGCGTACGGTGTGCTGGCGCTGCTGCTGATTGCCGCGATTGCGCGCTTCCTGCCGCGCAGCGGACAGCTGCATCGCCCGCAACAGGCCGCCGCACCGCTGCTGCTGACGCGTGATCTGAAGCGTCTGATCCTCAGCTACAGCCTCGCCGGCTTTGGCTATATTCTGCCCGCCACCTTCCTGTCGCAAATGGCGGCGGCGCGCTTCCCTGATAGCGCTTTTGCGCAGTTTGTCTGGCCGGTGTTTGGCGGCGCGGCGGTGATCGGCATCGTGCTGGGAATCGTGACGCGCCACTGGGGCAGCAGCCATCGGCGGCTGGCGCTGGTGCTGTGGGCGCAGGCGCTGGGCGTGATCGCCGCCATCGTACTGCCGGGCATTAACGGTCTGCTGCTGGCGGCGCTGCTGATTGGCGGCGGCTTTCTCTGCGTGGTGCAGCTGTCGCTGCAGTACAGCCGGGAGCTGGCACCGCACCACGCGCGCTATCTCGCCGGCCTGCTCACGACCGGTTATGCCATCGGACAGCTCGGTGGGCCGCTGCTGTCCTGGATTTCCAGCCTGCTGTGGCACCGGCTCGATCCGGCGCTGTGGGTGGCCGGAGGCGGGTTGCTGCTGGCGGGGGCGCTGGTGATGCGGCGATCGCCCACCTGAAACGCTTTCATTTCCAATCGGATTGATTGCTGGATTAAGCGCGCGTTGTGTTTCACAATACGCGCTCAGAATTTCCCCCGCAGGCGCAGACCTGCGGGCGCATCACCTGCCGGAGAAGAGTACGATGAGCACCTTAAGTCAGGAAGCCGCCCTGGTTCACGAAGCACTGCTGGCGCGTGGCCTGGAAACGCCATTACGCGCCCCGGTGCGCGACATGGACGACGCGTCACGCAAGCGCGAGATCGCCGGCCACATGACCCAGATTATGCAGCTGCTGAATCTGGACCTGGAAGACGACAGCCTGATGGAGACGCCGCACCGCATCGCCAAGATGTATGTCGACGAAATATTTTCAGGTCTGGATTACGCCAACTTTCCGAAAATCACCGTCATCGAAAACAAGATGAAGGTGGACGAAATGGTCACCGTGCGTGATATCACCCTGACCAGCACCTGTGAACACCACTTCGTGATCATCGACGGCAAAGCCACCGTGGCCTATATCCCTAAAGACAAGGTAATTGGCCTGTCGAAGATCAACCGTATCGTACAGTTCTTCGCCCAGCGTCCGCAGGTGCAGGAGCGTTTGACCCAGCAGGTGCTGGTGGCGCTGCAAACCCTGCTGGGCACCAATAACGTGGCGGTGTCGATCGATGCGGTGCACTACTGCGTGAAAGCGCGCGGCGTCAAAGATGCGACCAGCGCGACCACCACCACTTCACTCGGCGGATTGTTCAAATCGAGCCAGAACACGCGTCAGGAGTTCCTGCGCGCGGTACGCCACAGCTAAGCAGCACGGGCGGCGTCGTTGTCGCCCGTGTTCCTCTCATCGTCAGGGCACTCGATGCAACGCTATCTCGCGCTGGATTTCATTCGTGGTTGCGCCATTCTCGGCATATTGCTGCTGAATATCGTCGGCTTTGGTCTGCCCTCGGCGGCCTATCTCAATCCGGCCTGGCAGGGTGAAGCCTCCGTTTCTGATGCCTGGACCTGGGCAATCATGGATGGCCTGGCACAGCTAAAATTCCTGACGCTGTTTGCGCTGCTGTTTGGTGCCGGGCTGGCACTGCAAGTGCCGCGCGGCAGTCGCTGGATCTCCTCGCGCTTAACGCTGCTGGTCTTCATCGGGTTCATCCACGCGGTGTTCCTGTGGGAAGGCGACATCCTGCTGGATTATGGCCTGATTGGGTTGATTGTCTGGCGCATGCTGCGTGAAGTGCCGTCGGAGCGGGCGCTATTACATACCGGCGTGCTGCTCTATCTGGTGGGCTGTGCCGTGCTGCTGGTGTTTGGCGTCATCTCCAGTCCGCAGCCGACGCGTTCGTGGCTGCCGGGCGCGGCAGATCTGGAGTATGAGAGCTACTGGAAACTGGTCGGCGGCTGGGAAGCGGTGCAGAATCGCCTCGAACACCTGTCATCCGGCCTGATGGCGCTGGCTTCGCAGTATGGCTGGCAGCTGGCCGGGCTGATGCTGATCGGTGCCGCGTTGATGCGCAGCGGCTGGCTGAGCGGCCAGTTTAGTCTGCAACACTACCGACGCGCGGCGGCGCTGTTGCTCACCATCGGCTGGCTGATTGCCATACCCGGCGTGCTGGCACAATGGCTGCTACAGTGGGAATTTCGCTGGAGCGGCTTTTTCCTGCAGGTGCCACGCGATCTTGCCAGTCCGTTTATCAGCCTTGGCTACGCTGCACTCTGTCTCGGTTACTGGCCGGCCATCGCCGCCACGCGGATCAGTTACGCCATTCAGTGCGTCGGACGCATGGCGCTGAGCAATTATCTGCTGCAGACGCTAATCTGCACCACGCTGTTCTACCGCTTCGATCTGTTCCTCAAATTTGACCGCCTGCAACTACTGGCTTTTGTACCGGCTATCTGGCTGGTCAATATTCTGTTCTCCGTGCTGTGGCTGCGCGTCTTCCCGCAGGGACCGATGGAGTGGGTCTGGCGCCGGCTGACGCAGCTCGCCGCCGGAAAAGTGGATAACGCGTCCGCCGGCAGATAATGATGTTCATCACAAAGGTTGCATAATTGTATGTAACCGTTTTCATCCGTGTGACGTAATTCACGCAGCTGTTTCCGATGCCCTGACAGAATAGCGCCGTTACGCGCCAGTCGCGCATTTTCTCCTCTGTGGAACAACTGCATGATAACGATTCGTGATGTCGCCCGTCAGGCCGGGGTTTCCGTTGCCACCGTGTCGCGGGTGCTCAATAACAGCAGTGCAGTCACCTCTGATACCCGCGAAGCCGTGCTGCAGGCGGTTGAATCGCTCGGCTACCGGCCGAATGCCAACGCGCAGGCGCTGGCTACCCAGGTGAGTGATACCATCGGCGTGGTGGTCATGGACGTTTCCGATCCCTTCTTTGGTGCGCTGGTTAAAGCGGTGGATACCGTGGCGCAGCGCATGCACAAGCATGTGCTCATCAGCAATTCGTGGCATCAGGAAGAGAAAGAGCGCCATGCCATTGAGGTGCTGATCCGCCAGCGCTGCAACGCGCTGGTGGTACACGCGAAAACGCTTACAGACGCGGAGCTGGCCCGGTTTATGGACCAGGTTCCCGGTATGGTATTGATTAATCGTACTATTCCCGGTTACGAGCACCGCTGCGTCTGCCTTGATAATGTCACCGGGGCGCAGGTAGCGACGCGCATGCTGTTACAGCAGGGCCATCAGCGCATTGGTTACCTCAGCTCCAGCCATCCGATTGAGGACGTGGCGCAGCGCCGCGACGGCTGGCTGCAGGCGCTGGCGGAGCAGGGCATCCGCCCGCCGGAGGGCTGGATTGCGCATGCCGAACCGGACATGCAGGGCGGTGAAGCCGCGATGGTGGAACTGCTGGGGCGCAATCTGCACCTCACTGCGGTGTTCTCCTATAACGATGGCATGGCGGCCGGTGCGCTCACCGCGCTGAAAGATAACGGTATTCAGGTGCCGCAGCATTTCTCTGTCATCGGCTTCGATGACATCCCCATTTCCCGTTACACCGACCCGCAACTGACCACGGTGCGCTATCCCATTGTTTCTATGGCGAAACTGGCGACTGAGCTGGCCCTGCAGGGCGCAGCAGGCACGCTCGATCCGCACGCCGCGCACTGCTTCATGCCTACGCTGGTGCGGCGCCATTCGGTGGCGCAGCGGCAAATTGTGGAGTCGGTCACTAATTCAGGCGATAGCGCCGTGTAACCGTTTCCAATCTGTGATTGTATTCACAGTTAATTAACATGGCGCTCACTATGATGGCAGCGTCTTACCGGACTGAAACATTATGTAACGCCGGGCTTTCCTTCCCCGGTCTGGTTTCAGTAGCCGATTGAAATGGTTCACAACACACTTCAGGAAGCGTTTACCTACAGGGAAGTCAGGATAGCGATGGTGGTCCGGCTTGGTAGCAGCGCCTGCCCCATAAAAAATAGCGTTTCAACCGACTGCGCTGTCTGCCCGCAGGCAATACGGCGCGATGAAATACCCTGCATAAAAAAACCGGAGATACCATGAATAAGAAGGTTTTCACGCTCACAGCACTGGTTGCCAGCATGATGTTTGGTGCAACTGCGCACGCCGCCGATACCCGCATTGGCGTGACAATTTATAAATATGACGACAACTTCATGTCGATGGTGCGCAAAGACATCGAAAAAGAGGCGAAAGCCGTTGGCGGCATTCAGCTGCTGATGAACGACTCACAGAACGACCAATCCAAACAGAACGACCAGATTGACGTGCTGATGGCGAAAGGCGTGAAAGCGCTGGCTATCAACCTGGTGGATCCGGCTGCTGCGGCAGTGGTGATCGACAAAGCGCGCTCGAACGACGTGCCGGTGGTGTTCTTCAACAAAGAGCCTAACGCGAAAGTGCTGGCCAGCTACGACAAAGCTTACTATGTCGGTACCGACTCCAAAGAGTCCGGCATCAAGCAGGGTGAGCTGATCGAGAAACACTGGAAAGCCACGCCAGCCTGGGATCTGAACAAAGATGGTCAGATTCAGTTCGTGCTGCTGAAAGGTGAACCGGGCCATCCGGACGCTGAAGCGCGTACCAAATACGTCATCGAAACCCTGAACAAAGACGGCATCAAAACCCAGCAGCTAGCGATGGATACCGCAATGTGGGATACCGCGCAGGCGAAAGACAAAGTTGACGCCTGGCTGTCTGGCCCGAACGCCAACAAAATTGAAGTGATCATCGCGAACAACGATGCGATGGCGATGGGTGCGGTTGAAGCGCTGAAGGCGCACAACAAAACCAGCATTCCGGTATTTGGTGTAGACGCCCTGCCAGAAGCGCTGGCGCTGGTGAAATCCGGTGCGATGGCCGGTACCGTGCTGAACGATGCGGAAAACCAGGCGAAAGCCACGCTGGACATTGCTAACAACCTGGCCAATGGCAAAGAGCCAACCGCAGGTACCAACTTCAAGATGGATGGCAAAGTAGTACGTGTACCGTACGTACCGGTTGATAAAGAAAACCTGTCGCAGTTTGTGAAGTAATTCGTCCCGGGCGCGGCTTTTCTGCCGCGCCTTATTGCATCTGACCAACGCTTTTTTTAGCCAGGTAAATTATGGCCAGTGAGAATCCGACCACACAGCGAGAATATCTGCTGGAGATGACGAATGTCTCGAAATCATTTCCAGGGGTGAAAGCCTTAGATAATGTGAATTTAAAAGTGCGGCCGCACTCCGTCCATGCCTTAATGGGTGAAAACGGCGCCGGTAAATCCACTTTATTAAAATGCCTGTTTGGGATTTATAAAAAGGATACGGGGAGCATCCTGTTTCAGGGTGAGGAAATAGATTACAAATCCTCCAAAGAGGCGCTGGAAAATGGCGTTTCAATGGTGCATCAGGAATTAAATCTGGTGCTGCAGCGCAACGTGATGGACAACATGTGGCTGGGGCGCTATCCGCGCAAAGGTCCGTTTGTCGATCAGGATAAAATGTATCGTGATACCAAAGCGATCTTTGATGAATTAGATATTGATATCGATCCGCGCGATAAAGTCGCGACGCTTTCGGTATCGCAAATGCAGATGATTGAAATCGCCAAGGCGTTTTCCTATGACGCGAAAATCGTCATTATGGATGAGCCCACGTCATCGCTGACCGAAAAAGAAGTTAACCACCTGTTCACCATTATCCGTAAGCTGAAAGATCGCGGCTGCGGTATTGTTTATATTTCGCATAAAATGGAAGAGATTTTCCAGCTGTGCGATGAGATCACCATTCTGCGTGACGGCCAGTGGATTGCCACTCAGCCGCTGGAAGGGCTGGACATGGACAAGATCATCGCCATGATGGTCGGCCGTTCACTCAACCAGCGCTTCCCGGACAAAACTAACGTGCCGGGTGAAGTGATTCTTGAGGTGCGCAATCTGACCTCGCTGCGCCAGCCATCGATCCGTGATATCTCGTTTGACCTGCACAAAGGCGAGATTCTCGGGATTGCCGGTCTGGTGGGCGCCAAGCGTACTGACATTGTGGAAACCTTATTTGGTATCCGTGAGAAGTCGGGCGGCACCATTAAACTGCACGGCAAAGCGATTAATAACCACAGCGCCAACGAGGCCATCAACCATGGTTTTGCGCTGGTGACGGAAGAGCGGCGTTCCACCGGGATTTATGCCTACCTGGATATTGGTTTTAACTCGCTCATTTCCAATATCAAGAAATATAAATCCAGTATGGGTCTGCTGGATAATAAACGCATGAAAAGCGATACCCAGTGGGTCATTGATGCCATGCGGGTGAAAACGCCCGGCCATCATACCCAAATTGGATCGCTCTCCGGCGGTAACCAGCAAAAAGTCATTATTGGTCGCTGGTTATTGACGCAGCCGGAAATACTGATGCTTGATGAACCGACGCGCGGTATTGACGTCGGCGCTAAATTCGAGATTTATCAGCTGATCTCGGAGCTGGCGAAAAAAGAAAAGGGCATCATTATTATCTCTTCTGAAATGCCAGAGCTGCTGGGCATTACCGACCGTATTTTGGTAATGAGTAATGGTCAGGTAGCGGGCATTGTCGATACTAAAACGACCTCGCAGAATGAAATCCTGCGTTTAGCGTCATTACACCTTTAATGAAGCAAGGGCTTTAACATGAAAGCGACTACTAAAAAGAATGCGCTAACCTGGTTAAAAGAGGGCGGCATTTATGTTGTCCTGTTGGTACTGCTGGCGATTATTATTTTCCAGGATCCGACCTTTTTAAGCCTGATGAACCTGAGTAACATTCTGACTCAGTCATCGGTCCGTATTATTATCGCCCTCGGCGTAGCCGGTCTGATCGTGACTCAGGGCACCGACCTGTCGGCAGGGCGCCAGGTGGGTCTGGCGGCGGTGGTGGCGGCAACGCTGCTGCAGTCGATGGATAACGCCAACAAGGTGTTCCCGCATCTGGAAACCGTGCCGATTCCGCTGGTGATTCTGACCGTGTGCATCATCGGTGGCGTGATTGGTCTGGTTAACGGCGTGATCATCGCTTACCTGAAGGTGACGCCGTTTATCACCACGCTGGGCACCATGATCATCGTTTACGGCATCAACTCGCTGTACTACGACTTCGTGGGCGCTTCACCGATTGCCGGATTTGACGCTGGCTTCTCGAAGTTTGCCCAGGGCTTCCTGCGCTTCGGCGACTTCAAGCTGTCGTTCATCACCTTCTATGCGATTATCGCCATCGTGTTCGTCTGGATCCTGTGGAATAAAACCCGCTTCGGTAAAAACATTTTTGCTATCGGCGGTAACCCGGAAGCGGCGAAAGTCTCTGGCGTTAACGTTCCGCTTAACCTGATCCTGGTGTATGCGCTGTCTGGTGTGTTCTATGCCTTCGGCGGGATGCTGGAAGCGGGCCGTATCGGCAGCGCCACCAACAACCTCGGCTTTATGTATGAGCTGGATGCGATTGCAGCCTGCGTGGTGGGCGGCGTGTCGTTCGCTGGCGGGGTAGGTACCGTCGCGGGTGTGGTGACCGGTGTAATCATCTTCACCGTCATCAACTACGGTCTGACCTACATCGGCGTGAACCCGTACTGGCAGTACATCATCAAGGGCGGCATCATCATCTTCGCCGTGGCGCTTGATTCGCTGAAATACGCGCGTAAGAAATAGCAGAGAACAAGGTCAACCATCAGGGCTGCGGCAACGCGGCCCTTTTTTATTTGTTTCGCTTCTGCTATTTCCGCAGCTTCTCTTCCAGCTCGAGCAACTGTTCCGGTGTAACTGCCGGGTAGCTCTGCGCATCTTCCGGCACTTCATGCACCGCCGGAATCGGCACCAGCGGGCCAAGGAAACGCGGCTCGCGCTTCATCAGATAGAGATCCGCCAGCGCACCGAGACGCGCACCCACCTCGCGGAACCGCACCGACAGCATATTCTTCGGTGACGGCACGGCGTAGCACTGCGCCTGAATGCCCAGATGCTGGGCGATATACAGTGCGCGTTCACAGTGGAAGCGCTGGGTAATGATGATGAAGTCGTTGGTGTCGAAGACTTTGCGCGTGCGCACAATCGAATCCAGCGTACGGAAACCGGCATAATCCAGCACGATGTCCGAGGGATCGACGCCGGCTTTGATTAAATCGCGTCGCATGGTCATCGGCTCGTTGTAGCTCTGCAGCGCATTATCGCCGCTCAGCAGCAGATAATTCACCTTGCCGCTGTTGTAAGCGTTGAGCGCGCCCTGAATGCGATACAGGTAATACTGATTGATGACGCCGGTGCGGTAATACTTGGCGGTGCCCAGCACCACGCCGACCTGACGATGCGGCAGCGAAGCGACATCTTCATAAATAAACGGCGCGGTTCGCCAGCTAATCCAGCGATCGAGGCCGAGCGCGGTCGCCATCACCAGTAAGATGATGATAAACAGAGCAAAGAAAACGCGTTTAAGTATGCGCACGGGCACTCGGTTGACGAAAATTCAGATGGGTCAAGGCTACTTGAGGCGGCACGGCTAAGCAAGTTCGCGCCGGTCGGCTGGCGTTTTTTTAAGCGCTGCCGCACCTGAAGCGTGCGGCAGCGTCGGTCTGCAATTAAATCGAGGTACGGCGGTAGTGACGATACTGCGGCAGCCAGAAGTTGTTGTTGATGGCTTTCGACAGCACGTCCTCGGAGGTAACCACCGCCACGCCCGCCAGCTGCGCCGCTTTGCCCACTTCCATGGCGATCACTTTGGAGACGCCCTGGATGTCCTTAATCTCAGGCAGCACCGGACCTTCACCGTCGTTAACCAGCGGTGAGCAGTCAGCCAGCGCGCGGCTGGCGGTCATCAGCATCGAGTCCGTTACGCGGGTGGCGCCGGCAGCGATCACGCCGAGACCGATACCCGGGAAGATATAGGAATTGTTGCACTGGGCAATCGGGTAGGTTTTGCCTTTCCAGGTGACAGGTGCAAACGGGCTGCCGGTGGCGACCAGCGCGTCACCGTCGGTCCAGGCGATGATATCAGCCGGGGTCGCTTCCACGCGTGAGGTCGGGTTCGAGAGCGGCATCACGATCGGGCGTTTGCAGTGCTTGTGCATCTCGCGAATGATCTCTTCGGTGAACAGTCCCGGCTGGCCGGAAACGCCGATCAGGATATCCGGCTGGGCATTGCGCACCACGTCGAGCAGTGAAATCGAATCGCTGGTGACGTCCCAGTCTTTCAGATTGTCGCTCTTCTGCACCAGCTTGCTCTGGAAATCGAGCAGGTTAGGCAATTTGTCAGTGAGCAGGCCGAAACGGTCTACCATCATCACGCGCGCGCGCGCTTCATCATCGCTCAGGCCTTCGGATTTCATCTGTGCGACGATCTGCTCGGCGATACCGCAGCCGGCGGAACCGGCACCGAGGAACACCACTTTCTGCTCGCACAGACGGCTGCCTGCGGCGCGGCTGGCGGCGATCAGCGTGCCTACCGTGACAGCGGCCGTGCCCTGAATATCATCATTGAAGCAGCAGATCTCATCGCGGTAACGCTCCAGCAGCGGCATGGCGTTTTTCTGCGCGAAATCTTCAAACTGCAGCAGCACGTTTGGCCAGCGGCGCTTCACCGCCTGAATGAATTCATCAACGAAGGCTTCGTACTCTTCGCCGGTGATGCGCGGATGGCGCCAGCCCATGTAGAGCGGATCGTTCAGCAGTTGCTGATTATTGGTGCCGACATCCAGCACCACCGGCAGGGTGTAGGCCGGGCTGATACCGCCGCACGCGGTATAAAGCGACAACTTGCCGATAGGAATGCCCATGCCGCCAATGCCCAGGTCGCCGAGGCCGAGAATACGCTCGCCGTCGGTGACCACGATAACTTTGACATTCTGCTTGGTGGCGTTTTGCAGCATGTCTTCAATGCGGTCGCGGTTGTTATAGGAGATAAACACCCCGCGTGCGCGACGGTAGATTTCTGAGAAGTGTTCGCAAGCCGCGCCAACCGTTGGGGTGTAGATGATCGGCATCATCTCTTCCAGGTGGTTGTCCAGCAGGCGATAGAATAGCGTTTCGTTGGTGTCCTGGATGTTGCGCAGGTAGACGTGCTTGTCGTTATTGTTTTTGAAGTCCAGGAACTGACGCCAGGCGCGCTCGGCCTGCTCTTCGATGGTTTCCACGGCGTCTGGCAGCAGGCCATTGAGGTTAAATTCGTTACGTTCTTCCAGCGAGAAGGCGCTGCCTTTGTTCAACAGCGGAAATTCCAGCAGGATCGGACCCGCGTAAGGAATATACAGCGGACGTTTACTTTCGTACTCGAGTTCCATGCAGTGTTTGCTCCGGTTGCAGTGTTTTCTGACGTGTCGCCAGCAAGAAGGTAACGCCAGACCCGTTTATTGTGAAGTTCTGGCGCCCGATCCTATGAAAATTCCTGCAGATGTACAGCTTTTGTTAATAGAAGGTCACAAAAGCGGTAAAAGGATCACTAAACTGTTGGTTTCGAAACTAAAGTAACTGAGAAATTGCTGCAGCCGAGCGCGGCGAGGGTGGTGCGGGTGGCATCAAACTGGCTCAGCGTGGCGTCGGCGCTTTCTGCCAGCACTGCCTGCTGAATCTCTTCCAGCGCTTCGTTGTGCATGTTCATCAGAATCAGCGCGGCCTGTAATGGCGGCAGGCTCGGGTTAAAGGCGGCATTTTCGGCATAGCGCCCGGGGTAAATCTGGCCGCTGCGGCTCTGCAACGCCACGCCGCTATAACTCTGGCTATAAGGTGCATGGCTGCGGCTGGCGGCATCAATCGCGGCCTGCTGCAGCGCATCGCCCTGCGGCAGGAAACCGTGGTCGACCGGCGTCAGCAGCCGTTCGCTGATATTGAGATCGGCCGGGCCAAAGGCATCCGGTAAATAGTCGGCCAGCGTGCTGACCGCGCGGCCCGGCAGGCTGATGCGAATCGCCGTACCGCTATTCAGTTCATTCATAAACTGGCGGCAGTGCCCGCACGGCGTGTAGTTGACGGTAATGGTCGCCAGCTGCGCTTCGCCCCGCAGCCAGGCATGCGTGACTGCGCTCTGCTCGGCGTGGACCGTTTGCTGCAGCGGCGCATGTAAAAACTCCATGTTGGCACCGAAATACCAGTGGCCACTGATGCCGCGCGCAATAGCGCCCACGTTAAAGTGCGAAACCGGTGCCACGGCACAACAGGCGGCAATCGGCAGCAGTGCGAGTGCCAGCGCATCATCATCCAGACCGGTTGCCTGTTGCAGCTGAGCCACTTCCTGCGGTCGCAGCACGCCATGAAAATCAGCAGCGTCCAGCAGCGGCTGAAGCGCGCTCTGCAGCGCAGCGGGCAGGGCAGAGAAAGCGGAAGTGAATCGTGCATGCATGATGTTATGGCCTCATTAACTCGTCAGCGGCGGAGCGCCGCCTCAAGATTTATATGTGATCCATGTCGCTATGACAATGCAAGCTGATTGGCTTGTTTCAACTTTGCGAGATCTCTCGCAAGTTTTACCCCAGTAAGCGCATCAGCAAAGGAAAAATGAAAGGCGCCAGTAACGAGGTGATGATGCCGCAGATTACCAGCGCCAGTGAACTGAAGGCGCCTTCCTGATAGTCAATCTCCGCGGCGCGCGCTGTGCCGAGCGCATGAGACGCGTTGCCAATCGCCAGCCCGCGTGATGACTTGCTGCGCACTTTAAACAGATTCAGCAGCATGTGACCAAACACCGCGCCCAGCACGCCAGCAATCAACACGCAAATGGCGCTGATGGCCGGAATACCGTGTAGCGAGCCCGATACTGCCATGGCGATGGGCGTGGTCACCGACTTCGGCAGGATGGTGGCTGCGATTTCCGGCGTCGCCCCCATCCACAGCGCGATCGCCGTGCCGGACACCATGGCGGTAATGCTGCCGATAAAGCAGACGCTAATGATGGTTTTCCAGCGCGCGCGAATCTGGTGCATCTGCTCATACAGCGGCAGCGCCAGCGCCACCACGGCGGGCTGCAGCAGCTGATTAAGCAGCGCGCTGCCGGCGAAATAGCGCGCGTAGGGCAGGTGCGTCAGCAGCAGCAGTGGAATAATGATCGCCATGGCTACCAGCAGCGGATTGACGATAGAGAGGTTGATTCTGGCTGCCAGACGGCGTGCCAGCAGATACGCCACTACGGTAAGTGGCAGTGACCACCAGGCGTCACTCATGGCCGGACTCCTTCGGACGCTGCAGGCGCTCGGCGCTCAGGCCGACAATCAGTAATACCAGCAGGGTGCTGACCATGCAGGAGACGACAATCGGGCCAAACTGTGCGCTGAGGATATCGGTGTAGCCCATCACGCCAACGCTGATCGGCACAAACAGCAGCGCCATGTAGCGGATCAACAGCTGACAGCCGGGTTTCACCCACGTTACCGGGATAATCTGCAGCGCCAGCAGGGCAAACAGCAACAGCATGCCAAGGATGCTGCCGGGAATGGTAAATGGCAGCAGGGCAGCAAGGCCGTTGCCGGCATACAGCGCGGCATAGACGATGGCAAAGGCGCGCAGATAGCGCCAGCAGGCAGATAGCACGGTGGGCATGTCAGGCTCCTGTTTTCGTGGCGCTTCATCATACGCATTAAGCGCTTAGCGTGCTAGCGATCACACTGGAATGCAGATTCAGGATTTCAACACCTCTGCTTTGAAGCTGAGTAAAGCGGCGTAAGCTGGTGGCCAGAGCGAAGGAGCAGCGATGAACCACACCGTCCAACCGCAGCGCGCGCTGCGAAAGGCGATGCCGCAAGCGGAGCAAAAACTATGGCGCTATTTACGCAACCGAAATGTGTGTGGCGCGAAGTTTCGCCGCCAGCATCCAGTTGGAGGGTACATCGTTGATTTTGCCTGCGTTGAGCAATCGCTGATCGTGGAACTGGATGGTGGACAGCACAATACGCCTGAAGATCAGGCTTACGATGCCCGGCGCACGGCGTATTTACAGCGCTGCGGCTGGCGCGTAATTCGCTTCTGGAATCATCAGGTATTTAATGAGTTTGAGGTGGTGATGGCGGAGATTTATCGCTGTCTGATATTGGCGCGATAAGCGCGGTGCGGTTTTCCCCTCACCCCAGCCCTCTCCCGCAGGCGGGAGAGGGGGTATTCTTGTGCGGGGTTTTGCTATGTGCAGGTTTGATACCTGGGTAACAACGTGCGCTGTTCGGCCCTTTTTAATGCGGGAGAGTGAGTCAAGCGAACGAGGTGCAGGCATGGCTCTGAACCCAGAGCCCGCACTCAGCGGTTCCCTCTCCCGTAAGCGGGAGAGGAGGTAGTCTTGTGCGGGGTTTTGCTATGTGCAGGCCTGGCTCTGAACCCAAACCCCGCACTCAGCAGTTCCCTCTCCCGTAAGCGGGAGAGGGTTAGGGTGAGGGCCAGCACGCACCAACCCTTACTTCACCGGCATACCCGGCTGGGCACCGCTATCCACTGACAGCACAAACAGATCTTTGCCGCCAGGGCCGGCAGACAGCACCATGCCTTCGGACACGCCAAAACGCATTTTGCGCGGCGCCAGGTTAGCGACGATGATGGTCATCTTGCCCACCAGCACCGACGGATCCGGATAAGCGGCGCGAATGCCGGAGAAAATCTGGCGCTTCTCGCCACCCAGATCCAGCTGCAGACGCAGTAGCTTATCGGAACCTTCTACCAGCTCAGCCTGCTCGATCAGCGCTACGCGCATGTCGACTTTGGCGAAGTCATCAATGGTGATGGTCTCGCCAATTGGTGCATCGGCCAGCGGACCGCTTGCCGCCGGCTGGTTCGCCGCTGCTGCGTCCTCTTTCGAAGCCGCAATCAGCGCCTCCACTTTTGCCATCTCAATACGGCCATACAGCGCTTTAAACGGCGCTACGCTGTGGTTGAGCAGCGGCTGCGCAATGCCATCCCAGCTCAGTTCGCTTTGCAGGAAGGCTTCTGTGCGCTCGCTCAGCGACGGCAGCACCGGCTTCAGCCAGGTCATCAGCACGCGGAACAGGTTGATGCCCATGGAGCAAATCGCCTGCAGGTCGGCATCGCGGCCTTCCTGTTTCGCCACCACCCACGGTGCCTGCTCGTCAACGTAGCGGTTGGCCAGGTCGGCCAGCGCCATGATCTCGCGGATCGCACGGTTGTATTCGCGGCTGGCCCAGGCTTCACCGATTTTCTCTGACGCATCAACAAAGGTCTGATACAGCGCCGGATCTGCCAGTTCGCTTGCCAGCTGGCCGTTAAAGCGTTTGGTGATAAAGCCGGCGTTGCGCGAGGCGAGGTTCACCACCTTATTAACGATGTCAGCGTTCACGCGCTGGACGAAATCTTCCAGATTGAGGTCAATATCGTCGATGCGCGAAGAGAGCTTGGCCGCGTAGTAGTAGCGCAGGCTGTCGGCATCAAGATGCTGCAGCCAGGTGCTGGCTTTGATGAAGGTACCGCGCGATTTCGACATCTTCGCGCCGTTCACCGTGACATAACCATGCACAAACAGGTTGGTCGGCTTGCGGAAATTGCTGCCTTCCAGCATCGCTGGCCAGAACAGGCTGTGGAAATAGACGATGTCTTTGCCGATGAAGTGATACAGCTCGGTGCTGGAATCTTTCTTCCAGAACTCGTCGAAATCGATGTCGCCGCGTTTGTCGCACAGGTTCTTAAACGACCCCATGTAGCCGATGGGCGCATCCAGCCAGACGTAGAAGTATTTGCCCGGCGCACCAGGGATTTCGAAGCCGAAGTACGGCGCATCGCGGGAGATATCCCACTGTTGCAGACCGGCTTCAAACCACTCCTGCATCTTGTTTGCCACCTGCTCCTGCAGCGCACCGGAGCGCGTCCACGCCTGCAGCATCGCGCTGAAGGACGGCAGATCGAAGAAGAAGTGTTCAGAATCGCGCATCACCGGCGTTGCACCTGACACCACCGATTTCGGCTCAATCAGCTCAGTCGGGCTGTAGGTCGCGCCGCACACTTCGCAGTTATCGCCGTACTGATCGGGCGATTTACATTTCGGACAGGTGCCTTTGACGAAGCGGTCAGGCAGGAACATGCCTTTTTCCGGATCGTACAGCTGCGAAATGGTGCGGTTTTTAATGAAACCGTTCTCTTTCAGGCGCGTGTAAATCAGCTCAGACAGCTGGCGGTTTTCGTCGCCGTGCGTGGAGTGATAATTGTCATAGCTGATGTTGAAACCTGCGAAATCGGTCTCATGCTCCTGCTTCATTTCCGCAATCATCTGCTCTGGCGCGATACCCAGCTGCTGGGCTTTCAGCATGATCGGCGTGCCGTGGGCGTCGTCCGCACAGATGAAGAACACCTGATTGCCACGCATTCGCTGGTAACGGACCCACACGTCAGCCTGAATGTGTTCAAGCATGTGACCTAAGTGGATAGAGCCGTTTGCGTACGGCAGGGCGCACGTTACCAGTAGTTTTTTAGCGACTTGAGTCATAATTTGCGTAGCATTCCGTGAATAAAAAATCGGGCTTAGATGTTAACCGAAGCACCCTCTGGCGTAAACACAGCAGCTCGGCCACGTCACTTTTAGCGCCTATCTGATATGATTGATGGCACACCGCCATCGTCTGGCGTCATGACTAAATAAGGAGTTGGGATGACCGCACAATCCCGGGACCATCATTCACCTGAAGCGTTGCGCGCCGTGGTTATCGGCGTGCTGAGCGAGTTTGAGCATCCGACGCTGCAACACAATCTGACTACCCTCAAAGCGCTACGCCACGTGGCGCTGCTCGACGACAAGCTGCACATTGAACTGGTGATGCCATTTGCCTGGGCCAGCGCGTTTGAGGCGCTGAAAGCCCAGACCAGCGCGGAACTGCTGCGCCTGACCAACACGCGCGCCATCGACTGGCGGCTGCGTCATGACATCGCCACCCTGAAACGCGTGAAAAATCAGCCGGGCGTCAACGGCGTGAAAAACATCGTCGCCGTCAGCTCCGGTAAAGGTGGCGTGGGCAAATCCAGCACTGCCGTGAATATGGCGCTGGCGCTGGCGGCCGAAGGGGCGCGCGTCGGTATTCTTGATGCGGATATTTACGGCCCGTCTATCCCGGACATGCTCGGCACCGAAAAGCAGCGCCCCACCTCGCCGGATGGCACGCACATGGCGCCAATCATGGCGCACGGCCTGGCAACCAACTCTATCGGTTATCTGGTGACCGACGATAACGCCATGGTGTGGCGCGGACCGATGGCCAGCAAGGCGCTGATGCAGCTGCTGAATGAAACGCTGTGGCCGGATCTCGATTACCTGATTCTGGATATGCCGCCGGGCACCGGTGACATTCAGCTGACGCTGGCGCAGAACGTGCCGGTGACCGGCGCGCTGGTGGTGACCACGCCGCAGGACATTGCGCTGATTGATGCGCGCAAGGGCATGGTGATGTTCGAAAAAGTCAGCGTTCCGGTGCTGGGCGTGGTGGAAAATATGAGCATGCACATCTGCAGCGAATGCGGGCATCATGAGCCAATCTTTGGTACCGGCGGTGCGCAGAAGCTGGCTGAGGATTATCACGCCCGTCTGCTGGCTCAGCTGCCGCTGCACATTAATCTGCGCGAAGATCTCGACGACGGTGAACCGACCGTGATTCGCCGTCCGGAGAGTGAATTCACCGCGCTGTATCGTGAACTTGCGGGCCGGGTTGCCGCCCAGCTTTACTGGCAGGGTGAGGTGATTCCGGGCGACATCGCCTTCCGCGCGGTTTAAGCCTTAGCTGCCGCTGGTGCGTGACGCCAGCGGCAGGTGCATCAACACGTACTGGCCCTGTTCGCTCTCTCCCAGCGCTTCGCGCTGCCAGCCGTGCTGCTGATAAAACTGCAGCGCCGCTTCGTTCTGTAGCAGACATTTCAGCGCGCCGGTGGAGGTAAAACGCTGCTGCACCGCGTTCAGCAGCGCACTGCCGACGCCCTGGCCCTGAAAGGCCGGATCGACATACAAACTGTGCAGAAAATTATCGTTATCCATCACGCCGGCAAACCCTGCGCGGTGGCCGTCGATCTCCGCTACCAGTACCGTTTCACCGGGAATAATCGCGTCGAAATCTTCCAGCTGCCAGTCGTCGCCGGCCAGCCATGTCCAGTTATGACGGCGCGCCGCGAGATACAGCGTGCGTAGAAAAGGGCGGTCGGCTTCTTCAAAAAGACGAATTTTCACTTCCAGACTCCATGACGAGTAAGCGGGCACGTTTTTAGCGGCGTTGCGCACGCAGTTGAATCGTGCAGCAAAGATGATTGAATGTTTATAAAAAAATAGCAGTTGCCGTGCGCAAAGATAAAGCCTGTTAACTCTGCGGCTTTTCTGTGTAGAATGCCGCGGCAAGCCGCATCAAATCTGGCGTCGGCACTTTGATAGCTTTTGATTATCTGATTGATAACGTCTGCATATTAGAAGTTGGCCCGAAAATTATGTAGCCTGCATCACATCTTTTTAACGGAGGTCACCCATGTCTATCATCAATACCAAAATCAAACCGTTCAAAAACGCTGCATTCAAAAACGGCGAATTCATCGACGTAACCGAGAAAGACGTTGAAGGTAAATGGAGTGTTTTCTTCTTCTACCCGGCTGACTTCACCTTTGTATGCCCGACTGAACTGGGTGACGTGGCAGACCACTACGAAGAGTTCCAGAAACTGGGCGTAGACATCTACTCCGTTTCAACTGACACGCACTTTACCCACAAAGCCTGGCACGGTTCTTCAGACACCATCGCGAAAATCCAGTACGCGATGATCGGCGACCCGACCGGTGCTCTGACCCGTAACTTCGAAATCATGCGTGAAGCAGAAGGTCTGGCTGACCGCGGTACTTTCATCGTTGACCCGGAAGGCATCATCCAGGCCATCGAAATCACTGCAGAAGGCATCGGCCGTGACGCATCTGACCTGCTGCGTAAAGTGAAAGCGGCTCAGTACGTGGCTTCTCACCCAGGTGAAGTTTGCCCGGCTAAATGGAAAGAAGGCGACGCAACGCTGGCTCCATCACTGGACCTGGTTGGCAAAATCTAAGTCACCTACGCCCTTTGATCTTTCTTCCATCGGGTGCTGCGGCACCCGATTTTCTTCACAGGAACTCACTATGCTCGACACCAATTTAAAAACCCAGCTCAAGGCCTACCTTGAGAAACTAACGAAACCGGTTGAGTTGATTGCCACACTGGACGATGGCGCAAAATCCGCAGAGATCCGTACTCTGCTGACCGATATCGCGAGTCTGTCTGATAAAGTCAGCTTCCGTGAAGAGAACGATCAACCGGTACGTAAGCCATCATTCCTGATTACTAACCCAGGCAGCCACAGCGGTCCGCGCTTTGCCGGTTCGCCAATGGGCCACGAATTTACTTCACTGGTGCTGGCTCTGCTGCAGACCGGTGGACATCCGTCGAAAGAGGCGCAGAGCCTGCTGGATCAGGTTGTTGCGCTGGACAGCGACCTGCATTTCGAAACCTATTATTCTCTGTCATGCCACAACTGTCCTGACGTGGTACAGGCGCTGAACCTGATGGCGGTGCTCAATCCGCGCATCCGTCATACCGCCATCGACGGTGGCATGTTCCAGAACGAGATCACCGAACGCAACGTCATGGGCGTGCCGGCGGTTTACCTCAACGGTAAAGAGTTCGGTCAGGGTCGCATGAGCCTGGCAGAAATCGTCGGTAAGGTAGACACCAACGCGGATAAGCGTGCGGCTGAAGAGCTGAACAAGCGTGACGCCTATGAAGTGCTGATCGTCGGCAGTGGCCCGGCAGGCGCTGCGGCGGCCATCTACTCGGCGCGTAAAGGCATCCGTACCGGCCTGATGGGCGAGCGCTTTGGCGGCCAGGTGCTGGACACCGTTGACATTGAAAACTACATCTCCGTGCCGAAAACCGAAGGGGCGAAGCTTGCCGGTTCCCTGCGTGCGCACGTTGATGACTATGACGTTGACGTGATCGACACCCAGAGCGCCATCAAGCTGATTCCGGCAGCGAAAGAGGGCGGTCTGCACGCCATCGAAACCGCTTCCGGCGCAGTGCTGAAATCACGCAGCATCATCATTGCTACCGGCGCACGCTGGCGCAACATGGACGTTCCGGGCGAAGAGCAGTATCGCACCAAAGGTGTTACCTACTGCCCGCACTGTGACGGCCCGCTGTTTAAAGGCAAACGCACGGCGGTGATCGGCGGCGGTAACTCTGGCGTTGAAGCGGCCATCGATCTGGCCGGTATTGTCGAGCACGTTACGCTGCTGGAGTTCGCCAGCGAAATGCGCGCCGATAAAGTGCTGCAGGATAAACTGCGCAGCCTGAAAAACGTCGATGTGATCCTCAACGCGCAGACCACCGAAGTAAAAGGCGACGGCAGTAAAGTTACCGGTCTGACCTACATCGACCGCAATAACCAGACCAGCCACGAACTGGCGCTGAGCGGTATCTTCGTACAGATTGGTTTGCTGCCTAACACCAACTGGCTGGAAGGCGCGGTAGAGCGCAACCGCATGGGCGAGATCCTGATCGACGCCAAAGGCGAAACCAGCCTGAAAGGCGTATTTGCCGCCGGCGACTGCACCACGGTGCCCTACAAGCAGATCATCATTGCCAGCGGGGAAGGAGCCAAAGCATCACTGAGCGCGTTTGATTACCTGATCCGCACCAAACCGGCTGAATAAGTTTTGCGATAGCCACGCAAGCGCCCTGCAACCTGTGTTGCGGGGCTTTTTTTTATCCCAGCCAGCGACGCGCCTGTTCATCGCTGATATCGCGATAATAAATTTTATGGATGCGCTCGCCGCAGCGTTTGCATTCGGCTTCGAGGTACGTGGAGTACCGGTAACGGCCGCCGGGGGCAACGGCGCCTTGACGGGAAATGGTGATATTGTGCCAGTGATGCGCGTGCGGAAGAAAACTGAATAAAGTCATTAGCGATTCCGGGTGAAGGTGAAACAGCGGTCTTCAAATCCGGAGGGGAATTAGGCCGCGTTATGCCGCCGGCCGGTTTGATATTAATCAAGTTGCGCGCTTTCTCCTGTTTATTTCCCGACTACTGCCCCGGCAGATTAAATTAACTATCCTGATGAATTTTAGGGATTTTGTGAAAATTGATCTCCATCGATTTGTTTATATTTTCCTGATGAACACAAAATCATGAAAATTGATGGCGCACGTATTTTTGCTCTTCGTTGTCCGGCAAAAAAAGCGCACCCGCCGCAGGATTTACAACTTTAAGCTGACCCTTTATGCTGTGAAGGCACGTCTGACACGGACGTGCATGACTCGGGGTGCCCTTCTTTGTGGAGGCTGAGAAAGACCCGTAATACCTGATCTGGATAATGCCAGCGTAGGGAAGTCAGATGCCTGACCGCATTCGCCTTCCTGATTGCCGGTTGGGAGCCTTATGACACAGCCTGACCCTCTTTCCCCGGCGCAACTCGCGCACTCTCTGCAACTGCTGCGGCAGCAGGCACCGCTGGTGCACTGTATGACCAACGACGTGGTGCAAACTTTTACCGCCAACGTGCTGCTGGCACTGCAGGCTTCGCCCGCGATGGTGATTGATGGCGATGAAGCGGCGCAGTTTGCCGGTTTTGCCGATGCGCTACTGATCAACGTCGGTACGTTAACCCGTGAGCGCCGCGATGCGATGCTGGCGGCGGTACAGGCCGCTAACCAGGCCGGCACACCGTGGACGCTCGATCCGGTGGCGGTAGGCGCGCTAACCCTGCGTACGGAATTCTGTCAGCAGCTGCTGAGCCTGCGACCGGCGGCCATTCGCGGCAACGCTTCAGAGATTCTCGCCTTAGCCCACCAGGCCACAGGCGGACGCGGTGTGGATAGCGTGCATCAGGCCGATGCCGCACTGAACGCCGCGCAGCAGCTGGCGCAACGCTGCACCACTATCGTTGCGGTAACCGGCGAAGTCGATTACGTCACCGATGGCCGCCAGACGCTGGCGATTGCCGGCGGCAGCCCGCTGATGACGCGCGTGGTCGGCACCGGTTGTGCGCTATCCGCCGTAGTCGCGGCGTGCAGCAGCCTGCCGGGCGAGCGCATCCAGCACGTGGCAGCGGCCTGCCGCGTAATGTCACTGGCGGGAGAGCAGGCCGCGCGCAGCGTGGCAGGGCCCGGCAGCTTCGTCGCCGCTTTTCTCGATGCGCTGTGGACGCTGGAGGTGGCGGCATGAAACGCATTAATGCCCTGACCATTGCCGGCACTGACCCCAGCGGCGGCGCGGGTATCCAGGCCGATCTGAAAGCGTTTTCCGCGCTCGGCGCGTACGGCACCAGCGTGATTACCGCGCTGGTGGCACAGAACACCCGCGGCGTGCAGTCGGTGTATCGCATCGAACCGGCATTTGTCGCGGCGCAGCTCGACTCGGTGCTGGACGACGTGCGCATTGACGCCGCCAAAATCGGCATGCTGGCGGAGACGGCGATCGTTGAGGTGGTGGCAGAGAAGCTGAAACGCGCCAGCCTGCCGTTTGTGGTGCTGGATACGGTGATGATTGCCAAAAGCGGCGATGCGCTGCTTTCGCCCGATGCGGTAGCCAGCATTCGTGAACGGCTGCTGCCGCAGGTATCGCTGATCACGCCCAATCTGCCGGAAGCCGCGGCACTGCTGGGTTGCCGCATGGCGCAGGACGAGGCGAGTATGCTGCAGCAGGGCGATGCGCTGCTGGAACTGGGCTGCGAAGCGGTGCTGATGAAGGGCGGTCATCTCAGCGATGCGGAAAGCCCGGACTGGCTGATCACCCGCGCCGGCCGCCAGCGCTTTACCGCGCCGCGCGTTAACACCCGTCATACGCACGGCACCGGCTGCACGCTGTCGGCGGCGCTGGCGGCATTGCGACCGCGCCATGCGGACTGGGCGGGCACCGTAGCGGAGGCCAAGGCCTGGCTGCAGCAGGCGCTGCTGCACGCCGATTCGCTGGAGGTCGGTCACGGCATTGGGCCGGTGCATCATTTCCATCAGTGGTGGTAGGGCGTAACGCCAGATTGCCGTTTTTTCACTGCGTATCCGTCTGAAAAATGGAGTCAGCAATTTGCCAGCCTGGCGCGTTTCGGTCCAGGCTGTGGGGGCGAATCGGCAGGTGCCGGTTCTTTTCCAGCCATTTATCAGGAGCGAACATGACGGACATCGTACAGTTATTGGGTAAAGAGGCGGATACGCTTCTTCAACATCGCTGCATGACCATTCCAGCGGACAGCCTTTATTTGCCGGGCGCGGATTATGTCGATCGCGTGATGATTGATAACAATCGTTCTCCTGCGGTACTGCGCAATATGCAGACGCTCTACAACACCGGCCGTCTGGCGGGTACCGGCTATCTGTCGATTCTGCCGGTGGATCAGGGCGTGGAACACTCTGCTGGCGCCTCGTTCGCCGCCAATCCGGCCTATTTCGACCCGAAGAATATCGTCGAGCTGGCGATTGAAGCCGGCTGCAACTGTGTGGCATCAACCTATGGCGTGCTGGCCTCTGTGTCACGTCGCTACGCGCACCGCATTCCGTTTATGGTCAAGCTGAACCATAACGAAACCCTGAGCTATCCCACGCAGTATGACCAGACGCTGTACGCCAGCGTTGAACAGGCGTTCAACATGGGCGCGGTTGCGGTCGGCGCCACCATCTATTTTGGTTCTGAGCAGTCACGCCGGCAGATCGAGGAAATTGCAGCGGCCTTCGAGCGCGCGCACGAGTTGGGCATGGTGACGGTGCTGTGGGCTTATCTGCGCAACAACGATTTCAAGAAGGATGGGGTGGATTATCACGCCAGCGCCGATTTGACCGGTCAGGCTAACCATCTGGCGGCCACCATTGGTGCCGACATTGTGAAGCAGAAAATGGCGGAGAATAACGGCGGTTATAACGCGGTGAAGTTTGGCCACACCGATGAGCGCGTGTACAGCAAGCTGACCAGTGAGAATCCGATCGATCTGGTGCGCTACCAGCTGGCCAACTGCTACATGGGCCGCGCCGGGCTGATTAACTCCGGTGGTGCTTCAGCCGGTGCGACCGATGTGGCGGAGTCGGTGCGTACGGCGGTGATCAATAAACGCGCCGGCGGCATGGGGCTGATTCTCGGACGCAAGGCGTTTAAGAAGTCGCTGAAAGAGGGCGTGGCGCTGATTAATGCGGTGCAGGATGTGTATCTGGCGAAGGATGTGACAATTGCCTGATGGGGTGAGGGGCGTTTTTCCCCCTCACCCTAACCCTCTCCCACGAGCGGGAGAGGGGACTGTTTTGTGCGGTTTTTAATGCGTTAATTCTCTGACAGCTTACTGAAACAGCTCCCTCTTCCGGTGGGAGAGGTCGGGGTGAGGGCATCACACCGCACCGCATCAAACCGCACCGCATCACACCCCACCGCAAGCTCAGCGCACAACACTACGGCCCTTCAAACCATTCGCTGTTGCGCTCGGCAATCGGCGTAATGGTCAGAATCATCTCCTGCAGATGTCGCCGCATCGCCTTCTCCGCCGCATCGGCATCTTGCGCTTTCAGCGCGGCAAATATCTCTTCGTGCTGCTGAATCAGGCTCTCCGGCGGCGACACTTCGCTCAGCGTCAGAAAGCGCACGCGGTCCATCGTCGCTTTAATGTTCTCCACCGTTTCCCACGCCAGCAGACAGTCAATGCCTTCGGCAATCAACCGGTGAAACTCATCGTCGAGCGCCAGAAACGCCTGGCTGTCGTGGCGTTCCGCTGCCAGTCGCTGCAGCTGCAGATTGTGTTCCAGCGCCATCAGTCCGGTGGCAGCGATCTCCAGCGCGGCGCGGCGAACCACGGCGATCTCCACCGCTTCACGGATGAAACGGCCATCGGCGACGCGCTGAGCGGAGATTTTGCGCACGAAGGTGCCGCGCTGCGGCAGAACCTGCACCAGGCCGGCTTCCGCCAGTTTGATAAAGGCTTCCCGCACCGGCTGCCGCGACACGTTGAAGCGCGCCGACACTTCTTTCTCCGACAGCAGCGAGCCCGGATGGATCACGCAGGTCACGATATCCTTCCGCAGATAGCGATAAATCTGCTGATTTACCGGTTCGCTGGTGGTTATGGTATAGGCAATCGACATGCAGCAATATCCGTATTACGGCTGGCCGCCGCCAGCCCGATGAGAAAGCGTCAGTCTAATCAGCACGCTGCGTCTGCGCTACACATTTGTGCAGGCGGCTTAGCCTTCTGTGACCAGCGCCTGCACCGTGGCGCGTGCACCGGTAAGCCGCAGCTGCTGATACAGCTCAGTAAGCCGCGTAACAAACACCGTGTGATAACGTAAGTCGTCGCCGAACACCGCCTGCAGGCGCAGTAAGGCCTCAACGCGCTGCGGGCCATCCTCGCTATTGGCAACAATGCTGGCCAGCTGCGCGCTGAGCGGATCGCGAACCTCAATCGCCGCGCCCTGCTCATCGACGCCGCTGATATAGCGCATCCAGCCTGCCACGCCCAGCAGCAGATAATCACAGGCCGTCCCGTTACGCAGATGCCAGCGCACGCTATCCAGCAGGCGCTGTGGCAGCTTCTGCGTGCCGTCGGTGGCGATTTGATAAGTGCGATGTTTAATCGCCCGGTTTTCGTAACGGGCGATCAGCGAGTCGGCATAGGCGGCCAAATCGACATTCTGCGTGCGCAGCGTGGGTGCCTGATCCTGCAGCATCAGCGCGCGCGCCGCTTGACGAAAATTGGCATCGGCCATGCAATCGCTGATGTGCTGATACCCGGCCAGATAGCCGAGATAAGCCAGGAACGAGTGGCTGCCGTTGAGCATGCGCAGCTTCATCTCTTCGTACGGCAGCACATCACGCACCAGCTCCGCACCGGCCTGTTCCCACGCCGGGCGGCCGCTGACGAAGTTATCTTCAATCACCCACTGGAAAAAAGGTTCGGCTTCCACCGCCACCGGATCGCGACTGCCCAGCCGCGCTTCCAGCGTCGCGAAAGCCTCATCGGTCATCGCCGGTACGATGCGATCCACCATGGTTGAGGGAAAGGTGAGGTGGGTCTGAATGTAATCCGCCAGCGCCGGGCTGCGACGCTGCGCCAGCTGGGTTATTACATTGCGCGTAACGTGGCCGTTCTCCGGCATGTTGTCACACGACATCACGCTGAACGGCGGCAGATCGCGCTGGCGACGGCGTTCAATCGCCGCCAGGATCACGCCGGGCAGCGAGCGCGGCGCGTCAGGATGCGCCACATCGTGCACGATGTCCGGATGCGTCAGGTCGAGCTGGCCGCTCGACGGCAGCGAACAGTAGCCTTTTTCCGTGACCGTCATCGACACGATGGCGATTTCCGGCTGGCTCATCGCTTCAATCACCGCCTCAATACCGTCACTTTTCGCGTGCAGCGCCTGGGTAATTACGCCAACAATGCGCGTGTGCAGGCTGTCGTCGGCCATTTCGGTCACGCTGTACAGCAAATCCTGCTGGCGCAGAGCGGCGATCAGCGCGCCGCTGTTGAGATTCACTTCGCAGTAGCCCCAGTCGCTGCCGTGCTGCGCCAGTTGGTCAGTGGCCAGCGCCTGATGCGCGCGGTGAAAGGCACCAAAACCGATGTGCACCATGCGGGTTTTCAGCTGGCTGCGGTCGTAAGTGGGGCGCTGTACGTCAGCGGGAAGGCGATCGGGTTGTAACATGCATAATCCTTGTGGCAAACGGGGCGCGCGGCGCCCCGGCAGAGTCATTCGATTAAACGGAAACCGGTTTGTCGCTGGCTTTCGGGCTGCGAATCACAAACAGCACCAGCAGCGCGCCAAGTGCCGCTACCACGCCCGCCAGCACAAAGGCGCTGTCAAATTTGCCGGTGTGCTGCACGATGAAGCCGGTAACGATCGGGCCGATAATGCCGGACAGGCTGCCAATCAGGTGAATAAAGCCGCTGATGCTGCCGACGCGGCTCTTGTGCACCACATCCTGAATAATCGCCCAGTAAATGGCACCGGTGATGTAGAGGAAGAAGATGGAGATCGACATCATGATCACTGCCGAATTCACCTCTTTGATGGTGCCCGCCAGCGCCACACATATCGCTGCCGCCAGCAGCGACACTACCAGCACAATCTTGCGCGATAGCAGCAGCTTACCGGTGATATTAAAGATTTTATCGGAAATCCAGCCGCCCAGCGCCAGGCCAATGAAGCCGACAATCCACGGGATCATGGTCGTGATGCTCATGGCTTTGATATCCAGCCCGTGCGCCTGCACCAGATAGGCCGGGAACCAGCTCAGGAAGAAGAACAGAATGTAGTTGTAGCAGAAGAAGGCGAACGCGGTGACGAGGATAATCGGCTGACGCAGATAGTAGCCCATGCCGTGCGCTTTGCCGTCCGCGTCGATGATATCTGCCGGCTCTTCCGCTTTCAGTTTCTCTACCAGCGCGCGCTCCTGCGCAGAGACGCGCTTACTGCGCGCCGGATTGTCGGCGGCGAAGAAGAACCACAGCGCCATCCACACCAGACCAATCAGGCAGATCACCACAAACGCCGGACGCCAGCCGAAGGAGAGCGCCAGGTAGCCGACAATCGGCCCGGCGACCGCGCCGCCGAGCGG
Organism: Pantoea sp. Ap-870; assembly: GCF_011752515.1. Taxonomy (NCBI): domain Bacteria; kingdom Pseudomonadati; phylum Pseudomonadota; class Gammaproteobacteria; order Enterobacterales; family Erwiniaceae; genus Pantoea; species Pantoea sp. Ap-870. The sequence goes on along the minus strand of NZ_VWXG01000006.1, from coordinate 113,349 downwards.
GGAACCGGCACTCAGCAGGCCCATGGCGGTGGCGGCCTGCTTTTTCGGAAACCAGCCATTGATGGCTTTGTTGGCCGAGGCGCAAATCGGACCTTCCGCCATGCCGAACAGTACGCGCAGAATCATCATCGACCAGAAACCGGTCGCCAGTGCGGTCATGCCGCAGAACAGCGACCACATGCCGACGGCGGTGCCGAGCACAATCGTCGGGCCGAATTTATCGGTGGCTAAACCGCCAATAAAATTGAACAGCGCATAGCCGAAGAAGAAGCTGCCGAAGATCAGGCCGAACTGCTCGGCATTGATCATCAGATCTTTTTCCACCAGCGGCACGGTGAGCGACAGGGCAATACGATCGAGGTAGTTGATCATATAAACCAGGAACAGCAGCAGTACGAGGGTCCAGCGTAGATTCTTCAGCATAGAAACTCCGTTTCCCTGTTCTTCTTCAGGCTGCAGCGTCACGGGGAGATGACCTTGATGACCGCGGCGCTGCGCCTGATTTATGCAGGGGATTATTGTTGTGGCCGGCGGGTACGCACCGGTATCAGGGACATCTGGTGTGGCGCATCACTCAATCCATTTGCAGGATCACTTTGCAGCAGGTGCGCGGGTCTTGTTCAAACAGCGTCATGGCGCGCTCGATCTGCGCCAGCGGGAAATAGTGGGTGACCAGTTTCTCCGGCTGGATCAGCCCCTGTTCCAGCCACGCAATTACCTCCGGGAAGCGGTTGCTGTTCAGGCGCGAGGTAAACAGCGACAGCTCTTTGCTGGTCAACGCCTGCTGCGTCAGGCTGCACGGCTCAGCAGAAAACCCGAGCAGGCCAATGCGCGCTGCCGGCGAGGCCAGCGCAGCCGCTTCAGCGAGGATCGCCGGATGGCAGGCGGCGTCGATAAGCAGCGTCGGCTGAACGCCTTCCAGCTGCGCCGCCAGCGGGATCTCGCTGTTGTTGAACAGGCGATCGGCACCGTTTTGCTGCGCCAGCGCCAGCCGCTCTGGCAGGCGGTCCACCACCAGTACCTGCTGTACGCCGTATACGCCTTTCAGCACCTGAATGGCGGTCAGCCCCATCGGACCGGCACCGTAAATCAGCGCCACATCCTGTGGCTGCGGCTTGAGGAACGCCGTGATATTCGCGGCAATGGTGAAGGGCTCAACCAGGCTGGCGAGTTGGTCGGGAATGCTCGCCGGCAGGCGATGGGCATTTTTTGCTGGCGCCACCGCATACTCGCTGAAGCCGCCGTCGCGGTGGACGCCAATCACCTGCAGTGACTGACAGACATTAGGACGGCCAACGGAGCAGGGATAGCAGTGGCCGCAGCTCACCACCGGATCGACCGCCACGCGCTCGCCCAGCCGGCTGGCATCAACGTCCTGTCCGACCGCGTCAATCACGCCAAAGAACTCATGGCCGATCACGCGCGGATAGCGGGCAAATGGATTGTGACCGTGCCAGATGTGCACATCAGAGCCACAGATACTGGCAAATTTCACTTTTACCCGCACTTCATCAGCGGCGGGCTGTGGCAGCGCGCGCTCGGCCAGCAGCAGTTTACCCGGTTGTTCAATCACCACACTTTTCATCATTCACTCCTGGCTGGTGGCCTGAAGGCGCGGCACACCAGTAATAATGCGACAGTAATGACGAAAAAATACGCGCAATAATACTACCATACAAGTTGCTGTTGCAGAGTTGTGAACGCAATCACAGAGCGCATGGGGTAGTTGGAAAGAGAAGTTTCAGAATGGCGTTGCGGTGCGCATCACTGCACACCCTTGAAAGTCGTTAACCGGTTACAGGGTCGCCATTCAGGGCGACCGGAATAAACGCAGCAAAATGACAGGCCTGCTGCGATCGACGGCACGTTCGCCGCGCAACATTACGGCCGCCGTAACGTCACCGCGCTGAGCGTGCGCCACAATAACTCTTTATCCTGCGGCGACACGTTACGCTGCTGAATGTCGCGCATAAATTCGGCCTTTTGCGGTGCCTGCAGCGTCGCGCCCTGTTTCAACTGCGCGGCAAGCTGCGTCAGAATCGCGTCGCTGTAATGACCAATGCTTTTGCGCACCTCATCCAGCGGACGCGGCTGCCAGTGCGGCTCCGGCGTTGCCAGCCAGTCGGCGCGATAGCGATACTGCACCGCTTTCGCCACATCCATCTGTGCCTGAATAAACGGCTGCACCGTGGCATCATCCAGACCCAGCTGACGCGCTTCCGCCAGGGCTTTGTCCAGCACCTTGCGCTCCTGACCCAAATCTTCAATCGGCTGATGATGCTGCGCTTTATAGCCCGCCACATCCTTCATGTAAGACAAACGCGTGTTGATAAGCTGGCCTGGCGAAGGACTGCTGAGTTCTGCCGCGGCGGCGGAACAGCTGCAAATCAGCAGCGCTAACGTGGCCGATCGTAACTGCATTTCCATACTGATGCTCCCAATGTTCAACCCAGGCGCTGGATCTGCGCGAGGCTCAGGCTAAGACAAAATAATGACATGACAAAGTACAGGGTGAAAAATTATCTTGTTTTTTAATCTACCAACTAGTAGGTTTGTTTTCCAGCGCCTTTTGCCGCAATGTTATTGCGCTTCAGGTTGAATGATTTCTGGCACAGGGCTGCCGCTGAGGCAGCGCTTATCATCAAAAGGAACACTCCATGACGGTCTTATCACATTACAAACGCCTTTCACTGCTGATTGCCGGTTCACTGCTGGCCGGCGCCACGCTGTCGCCGGCGATGGCGGCAGAGATGGCAGGGCAAAAAGTGCAGGTACGTGGCGTTGTTGAATCGGTAAACGGGCAGCAGCTCACTATCAAGTCACGCGAAGGATCGGAGGTCAGCGTGGCCATGAAGCCAGGCGCGATGGTGTCTGCGGTGGCGAAGGCCAGCATCAGCGACATTAAAAAGGGCGATTACGTGGGCATAGCCTCGCTGCCGAAAGCGGGCGGCGGTGATGGCGCGCTCGAAGTGCTGATTTTCCCGGCGCAGCTGAAAGGTGCTGGCGAGGGCAACTTCAGCTGGGATCTGAAGCCGGGCAGCTCAATGACCAACGCCACGGTCGCCAATAGCGTCACCTCGGTGGACAACAGCGAAGTGACGGTGAGCTATCACGGCCATCAGAAAAAAATTGCCATTCCGGCCGGTACGCCGGTGGTGACGCTGGCCGCCGCTACCCCGGATGACCTGAAACCCGGCACCACGGTGTTTGTTCCTGCCGAGAAGGGCGCCGACGGTAAGCTCACCGCAGGCAATATCATTGTCGGCAAAAACGGCGTAGTGCCGCCGATGTAATCCGGCTCCAGCCAGGCCTCGCCTGGCTGGTAAGGGGCTCGATGATGCAACAGCCTTCACCTTCCCGCAGTAAAACGCTAATCCGTCGTCATTCGCTGCTGGTGCGCGTGACGCACTGGGTCAACGCCCTGTGTTTTGCCGTACTGCTGATGAGCGGACTGCAAATCTTTAATGCGCATCCACGTCTGTATGTCGGCCTGTATGGCGCGGACCATGAGCAGCCGGTGTTTGAAATCGGCAATCGTCAGCAGCAGGGATTTGTCCGGCTCGGCTCGCTGCAACTGAATACCACCGGCGTGCTCGGTGTCTCGAAGCTGGAGGGCACGCTGACGGCGCGCGCGTTCCCCGGCTGGCTGACGCTGCCGTCGTGGCAGGATTTGGGAGCCGGTCGCCACTGGCACTTCTTTTTTGCCTGGCTGCTGCTGTTCAACGGCGTGATTTATCTGCTGCACGGTTTCTGGCACCGGCACTTTCGCCGCGATCTGTTGCCCGACCGTCAGCAGCTGGGCGCGCGTCATTTGTGGCAGGAGATTTGCGACCACGCCCGGCTGCGCTTCGCCCGCGGTGAAGCGGCGCGGCGCTATAACGCGTTGCAGAAACTCAGCTATCTGCTGGTGATCTTCATACTGTTGCCGCTGATGCTGCTCAGTGGATTAACCCTGTCGCCAGCGCTGGATGCGGCACTGCCGTTTTTACCCGATCTGTTTGGCGGCCGTCCCACGGCGCGCACGGTGCACTTTGTCACCGCAATGCTGCTGGTGCTGTTTGTGCTGGTGCATGTGGTAATGGTGCTGGTGTCAGGCGTGTTCAATAACCTGCGTTCGATGATCACCGGACGTTACGCGATCGACAAAGAGGATACCCCATCATGAAAATCGAGCTGTCGCGTCGCCGCCTGCTGCTGGGCGCGCTGTCCGGCGCCGGCGCGGCGCTGCTGAGCGGTTGCGATCAACTGACGCAAAACGACACGGTCAGCGGCTGGCTCAATCAGACCGAGCGGCTGACGCGTGCCAGCCAGCGCCTGCTGGGCGGCCAGCGGCTGGCACCGGAGTTCAGCGAGGCCGATATTTCGCCGCTGTTCCGCGCCAACGGCACGCAAATGCCCGACTCCGACGAATATGCGCGTTTGCTGGCGAACGGGTTTGCCGACTGGCGGTTGCGCGTCACCGGGCTGGTGCAACAGCCGCTGAGTTTATCGCTCAGCGATCTGCAGCGGTTTCCCAGTCGCACGCAAATCACCCGTCACGACTGCGTGGAGGGCTGGAGCGCGATTGGCAAATGGCAGGGCGTACCGCTCGGACTGGTGCTGGATGCGGCGCGCCTGCGGCCAGGTGCCCGCTACGTGGTATTCCTGTGTGCCGACGAGCTGGAGCAGACGCTGGACGGCAGCGGGCGCTACTACGAAAGTATCGATCTGCAGGATGCGTGGCATCCGCAAACGCTGCTGGCCTACCGTATGAACGATCAGCCGCTGCCGGTCGCGCACGGTGCGCCGCTGCGTCTCCGGGTCGAGCGCCAGCTCGGTTACAAGCACGCCAAGTATCTGATGGAAATTAAAGTGGTGGATTCGTTTGCCCAGCTGTGGGGCGGACGCGGCGGCTACTGGGAAGATCGCGGTTACGAGTGGTATGGCGGTATCTGAACGTCAGAACGCAGAAAAGCAAAAAGCCTGCTGTAAAAGCAGGCTTTTCTAAATCTGGCTCCTCTGACTGGGATCACCTTTGCCAGTAACTGGCTAATAAGGAAGCTAAACTTGAATCTTCATCCTGTCAAGACCACCAAAATGACCACCATTAGTTGTGGGTTAAATAAATCTGTTTATAGGCATTCAATGTTCCCTAATTGTGGCGCTGGGAAGCCTACTTGTGCGGTCGTACCTGCTATAAAAATAGTACTGACTGAGGCCAATAAGACTTGTTAGCAAAAAGCGGTTTGTTCGCTTTTTGCTGTGAGTTCAACGGGTCGATGCAACGCTATCCTTAATCAAGGGGGACGTTGCCATGAAACGAAGAACGCGGATTTACTAAACGTCGGAACAGAAAGCGATTATCCAAGACAGATACAAACAAGGTGATTCCGTGCATGATATCGCCAGAATGTTCGACAGATATCATTCTTCTATTATGCCCACTATCCACCAGACTGGTGGATACCGTCCCCCTGTCGGAAAGCGGCACCCGTTAGCGCTTTCACTTGATGAAAGAGAGGAAATATCCAGAGCGCTTGTAGCAAAAATCAGCATCAGAGCGATCGCAAACAAACTATCGAGAGCTCCCTCAACGATTAGCCGCGAGATTAAGAGGCACGGTGGTGCAAAACAATATCGTGCATCAAAAGCGGATGCTGCTGCGTGGGAAAATGCTCTGAGACCAAAACCTTGCAAGCTAATTGAAAGACCTACACTTTGTAAAATCATCGCAGAGAAGATGCATCAGGACTGGTCGCCGGAACAAATCGCCGGTTGGCTGAAACGCTGTTATCCGGATAATCAGGAAATGCATGTGTTACATGAAACGATATATAAAACGCTTTTCATACAAACTCGGGGGGCATTAAAAAAAGAACTGCAGCAATGCCTCCGAAGCGGAAGAGCCGTGCGTAGATCCAGAACGTCATCGCTTAAAGGGAAAGGATTAGGATCAATCTCGAATGCGGTACAGATAAGCGAGAGGCCACCTGAAGCCGCAGACAGAGCCATACCGGGTCACTGGGAAGGTGACCTGATCCAGGGCTCGAAAAACTCCTGTATCGTCACCCTCGTAGAACGCCATTCCCGCTTTGTTATGTTGGCCAAAATCAGGGACAACAAGACCATAACCGTTATATCTGCACTCATCAGGCAAGCCCGGGGATTACCTGTTGAGCTTTATAAAACATTAACCTGGGATCGAGGAGCTGAAATGACCAGCCACACCCGATTTACTGTAGCTACAGACATCCAGATTTACTTCTGTGATCCTCAATCTCCCTGGCAGGTGGCTCAAATGAAAATACGAATAGGTTGCTCAGACAATATTTTCCAAAGAGAACTGACTTATCGATTCACAGCCAGCAGAGACTAAACAGCGTTGCCAGACAGCTCAACGAAAGACCGAGAAAAACGCTAGACTATGAATCACCCGCAGAACGGTTCAATCAGTGTGTTGCATCCATCAGTTGAACTCACAGCTCATAGAGGATTTGACCTGCCCCCGGTATTAGATACAACCGTCAGTCCATAATGTCGGTTTGTTGAACCGCTCCCCGTATGTGATCCATTCATAATCAGGAATAACTGGCTTCATTCTGGCTGCATATTCTGGCAACCGGCAGATTTTACGGCAAATTCGGAGGGGGTCATCCAGCCCAGCGCAGAATGGGGACGACTTTGGTTATAGTGTATGCGCCAGGCTTCGATTTTGCACCGCGCATCCTCCAGGGACATGAACCAGCTCTCGTTCAGACATTCCTGTCGCAGCCTGCCGTTGAAGGACTCTACCGTCGCATTGTCCGTCGGCGTTCTGGGGCGTGAGAAGTCGATACGGATACCCCGTTCATACACCCAGCTGTCCAGCATTTTCCCCGCAAATTCAGAGCCGTTGTCGGTTTTCAGCATCTGAGGTAACGGACGCCTGAGCTCTATGCTGTTCAGCATTTCCGCCACTTCTGTTGAACGCAGATTCTGCACCACGCAGATCCCCAGGCATTCGCGGGTGTACAGGTCTATAACCGTCAGCAGGCGTAGTCGCCTTCCGTCAAACAACGCATCAGAGACAAAATCCATGCCCCAGACGTGATTCGGATACAGCCCCTGAGGCTGCGGCTGTCGCCGCTGTGCGGATTTATTACGGCGTGGACGCTTGGGGCGCAGCGACAGGCCCTGTTCACTGTACAGGCGGCAAATGCGTTTGTGGTTATCACGCCAGCTTTCCCGCCTGAGCATCACGTGTACCCTGCGGTAGCCATGGTGAACCCTGGTTTAGGTAATCTCCCTGATGCGCAGGCGCAGCGCACTGTCGTCTGCCGCAACGGAATGGTACCGGAACGAGCTGCGGCTGAGCCATAGCGCAAAACAGATTTGTCTTTCGCTGGCACCGTATCGGGCCTGTAAATCCCTGATCCATTCGCGCAGGCGTGCCAGCGTCAGTTCTTTTTTGCCAGCACGTCCTGCAGCATAGCCTTGTCGAGGCTGAGATCGGCCACCAGTTTCTTCAGACGCAGGTTTTCCTCTTCCAGCTGGCGCATGTGCTTTAGTTCTGAGGGTGAAATGCCACCGTATTTCTTACACCAGGTGTAAAACGTGGCGTCGGAGATGCCCAGCTTGCGGCAGACGTCCGGTACGGACATCCCCAGCTCGGCCTGCTACAGGGCAAAGACAATCTGCTCTTCGGTAAATCGTGACTTTTTCATCGGCACCACCTCCGTTCAGGGGAGTGTTTATCATGCCGGAATTCTGTTTCTGAATGGAGCAGGATTTTGGGTCAGTGTCACCCCAGCAGTTGCAGCGCGTCGGTTTACTCGTTCAGCGCGTAGCGTGCGATGGTGCCATCACTGGCTTCTAATATGTAGACAAAAGTTTGCGCCAGCAGTGGCGCGCTGGCGGCAATCGATGCCATGAGCGCCACCGCACGTAATATTCTCTTCATTTCGCTTCCTTAGCGAACCATTGACGGACGTTTGGCATCATAGCGCCAGTTATCAATTAAAAATTGCATCCCCAGCGCATCGTTTCGGTTCTTATCCGGCAGCGCGTTGTAAAGCGCATGCGCCTCCTCGACGCGTTCCATATTCAATTCGATGCCAAAACCCGGGCCTGGCGGTAATTCCAGATAGCCATCGCGGATCTGCGGCGGTTGATGCGTCAGTTGCTGGCCATCCTGCCAAATCCAGTGAGTATCAAAGGCGGTCTGACGATCGCCAGGCGCCGCTGCGCCCAGGTGCGCCACCATTGCCAGTGAGATATCAAAATGATTATTGGAGTGGCAGCCGGTGGTCAGCCCCCATTCGTTGCACAATTGCGCTATCACGTTGGCATTGCGCATCGTCCAGAAGTGCGGATCGGCAAGCGGAATGTCGATGGCGTTAAGTTGCAGCGCATGATGTAATTGGCGCCAGTCGTTAGCAATCATATTGGTCGCGACCGCCACGCCCGTGGCGCGACGGAATTCGGCAAGCGTTTCCCGCCCTGAATACCCTTGCTCAGCACCACAGGGATCTTCCAGATAGGGCACCTTTCCTGCCAACTGTTTACCAAAGCGAATCGCCTCATCCAGCGACCAGCTGGCATTGGGGTCGACAGTGACGCGCGCGCCGGGAAACCGCGCCAGTAGCGCTTCAACCGTTTCCACTTCCGCTTCGCCTGCCAGCACGCCGCCTTTTAGCTTGAAGTCACGAAAGCCGTACTGCTCCACTGCCGCTTCCGCCAGCCGTTGAACGCCAGCGCTGTCCATTGCCGCCTCATGACGCAGACGGAACCAGCCATCCGCCGCGTTATCGCCCGAGCGGTACTGCATTGTGGTGCGCTTGCGATCGGCGATATAGAACAGATAACCCAGCACCGGAATACGCTCACGCTGTTTGCCGCTGGCAAGCAGATCGGCGACCGGCAGGTTAAACAGCTTGCCTTGCAGGTCTAGTAGCGCGGCCTCAATCGCCGCCGCAGCGTTATAAAACTTCTCCGGATTCATCTGCGGAATGTGGATGTCGTTGGTGTGTGAAGTGTGCTTCTGACGCGCCTCACTGTTGAAAAGCTGGCTCAGCGTGGCATTCAGGCGCAGCAGCGAGCTGCCTACAATCAGCGGGCGAAACTGCTCCAGCAACTGCAACGTCGAGGCATGACAGGGCGTTTCGCCCACCCCGGTATGCCCGGCAGAATCGGTGAGGATCACGATAATGCGCGTGAAGAAGCAGTTATGGGCACCGCCGATATTCAAAAGCATGCTGTCATAACCAGCAACTGGGACGATGCGCATGGTATTAATGACTGGACTGTCTGACATGAAGTCTCTCCTTGTGACCTAAAGCGGGGGGAACAGGTTTGGTGCGCAGCAACAGCCACAGGCCGGTCACCACGGACACGCTGGTCAGCGCGTAGAGGCCGCCGGTGGTGCTGCCGGTGTGCATCTCCAGATAGCCAAACACCGTGGGTGCGAAGAATCCGCCAAGGTTGCCGACAGAGTTGATCATCGCAATGCCCGGTGCCGCTATCGAGACGGGCAGTTCGCTTTGCGGCATCGGCCAGAAGAACGCGGCACTGACTTTGGAACCGATGCAAGCCACAATCATCGCCACAAAGCCAAACCACGGCGTGCCAAGCGTGGCCATAAAGGTGCCGCATGCGGCGATCAGCATGGCGATGCCCAGCCCTTTCTCCAGCTTATCGCGATAACGGTCGGTGGCTTTGCCCAGCAGAAACAGCGCAACAATGGCGAAGAGCCACGGGATGGCGGTCAGCAGTCCGGATTCGAAACTGTTGAACCCCTGAATACGCTGGATAATTTGCGGCAACCAGAACACCAGCGTGTAACCGGTCATGGTCATGGTGAAGAAGATCAGGCAGTAGAATATAAGGCTGCGATCGGTGATCAATCCCCAGCGTCCCTGTGTGACGGCACGCTCGTCACGCGTCGCGTCTTCAATTGCCAGTTGCTGCGCGAGCGCCTGTTTTTCCGCGTCGCTGAGCCATTTCGCCCCTTCTGGCTTCGATACCAGTACAAACGCCGCCAGCAGGCCGATCACTATCGATCCGCCGCCTTCCAGAAACATGACCCATTTCCAACCCGCAAGTCCGCCGACATCGTGCATCATCAGGATTGCGCCGGTGAGCGGGCCAGAGAATAGAAACGCGCTTGCGGTTGCACTCAATACCATTGCGGTTGCGCGGCCTCGCCAGGCATTGGGCACCCACTGACGAAAATAGAACAGCACGCCAGGGAAGAAGCCCGCCTCCGCCACGCCAAGCAGGAAACGCAGCATATAAAAATGCATTGGCGTGCTGACGAAACCGGTAAGTACCACCACCGTTCCCCAGGTGATCATAATGCGCGTGAGCCACACCCTTGCGCCGAACTTCTTCAGCATCATATTGCTGGGCACTTCAAACAACGCATAGCCGATAAAGAACAGTCCTGCGCCTAAGCCGAAGGCCGCCGCGCTGATTCCGGCATCGGTTTGCAGCTGGGCTTTGACGAAGCCAATGTTGGCGCGATCAATCTGGTTAATAATAAGCATCAGCGCCAGCATCGGGATAATGCGGCGGAAGAATTTGCCAATCGCAGAAGCGATATGCGCCTCATGATCGGCTGATAATTCATGGCGTTGTTGTGTCATGCGTCACCTTCAGTGAGAGAAAAACACCGCTATAGTTATACGCAGCAGGGTTGGTGAGTAGTTATGTATTTTTGCCCTGGAAGGGTTAGGCAAATGCCATACAGTTATAAAATTTCATAAGGTTATGTAAATTCACGTCGAAGAGTTTCGTGCGGGTTTGTGCGCTGGCTCACTCAGGAGGTGATGTCCGCTTCACGCGCTGAGACATTCGACAAGCTTTTTATGGCTTCAGTAAGGGCGAGTTTCGCGCTTGGAGAGCCAGCAAATACTTTGCTTCGTCGTAACAGGTTCTGTTTTTCCAGCAGCTATAAATTATCCGGATCTATTTGAACGCCAGAGCTCGGATAGCGGATTGATGCGATTTTCCTTTTTCTCGCTGGCCCAGTACGATGAGTTAACCGTCTTCGCAGTCCATTCCACGAATGTCTGTCGGACGAACTTCGCACACTGCCAACGCCAGCGTAGTTTTGAATTTCTTCGGCGCTGTTGAAGCGGTCGCGGTTATCATCCAGTGCGGCAAGCATGCGCGGTCCCATAACTGAACAGTTGGCAACACAAAGCCTCGGAGCTTGGGAGTACAAAGAGAATGTCAACAGGTTGTGCAGGCAGTGTAATGTAATGCCAAAACAGGTCAGACCGTGGTTCACCAAACCTGATAAGACTTCCGAACGTTGAGTTCGCTGAGGTAATTGTGAGATGTGGGCCAGCGGATTTCATTAAGGCCCGCGGCAGAACAATTGCTGCATTAAGGCCGGCAATCGTCCTGTCCGTCATCAAGTACAATGCCTGGCAAACAACGGGAGGCGAGTCTTAAAGCTACGTTTAAGCCTAGTCAAAGTGAAATCATGGGGACTGTTCTTACTGAGCCAGAGCGATGCTAACTGAAGAACGCGCTAAACTGATACTGGCGCTGAGCGTATCGCTGCAGGCTTTATCAACAACTCCAGACGAAGGTGATTATAAAGGTAACGATGTCTTTGACAACGTGCGCGCGTTGGTTGATGCAGCAGGATTCAGATGAGTAACGGATGCAGCCGCTCTGTCAGTCGGCATAAGGCGCGCGGTTAATATATGCACGTCACAAAGCTCTGTTCAGGCTTTATAAGGCTGTATGTAAATTCTCGTTAATCAGGGAATATACTTATGTTTACCGGATATGCACCGTACTGCCGTGCTCTCAGTTAAACCGACTGGGCGTTTTACCGAAGCTCTGACGGAATACGTCAATATAGGCGCTGACGTTACTATAACCGCTCAGCGATGCGATTTCACTGACTGGCAATCCCTCTGACACCCAGCGCAGTGAAGCCACCACCTTTGCCTGCTGGTGCCAATGACTGAAACTCAGCCCGGTCTGCTGACTGAATAGACAGTTGATGCTTCTGATGCTGAGCCCCGCTTCATGGGCAGGCTGTTGCTGATCCATTATGCAGGCCGGCTGGCTCAGCAGCTTGTCTGCAACGCTGCGCGCCCTGCGTTCTGTTGGCAGCTTCAGCGCCAGCGGCAATTCCCGACAACGGAGTGTTTCATAGCCCAGCAGCGTCAGAAGGGGGTTCGTGTATTCCTCAGGGAAGCCAGTGACAAGCTTGTTTTTGGAATCTTTGCCGCACAGGCGGAGTTTGAGCGAGAATTGATTGCCGAGCGAACAACAGCAGGTCAGGCCTCAGAAGGGACCCGAGGGAAGAAGGGGCGGCCTAAAAAATGACGCCAATAAAATCGCTACCGGCAATGGCATTAATAGGACGGCCAGAAACGAAAGTCAGTACATTATGCCACGAACTCAGGGGGTGAAAGTACGCTTAGTTTTCTTGCTCATTAAGTCATTTGTTTTGTGTTGAATGAGAATATAACCTTTAATCAGGTGGCCAAATTTTCTATGCCACTACAATCAGAGCTTCATTGAGGAATTCAGGTGTGTGTAATTTACGGGGCTTTTTGCTTATTGATAATGATCTTGTCATGAGTCCCTCTGGTTGAGAGTTTTCTCACTTAGTCCCGTGTCCACTATTGCAGGGTAGGATTAATCGAGGGAAGTGTCCCTCGCTGGATCTGATGCTTACATTGGACGGCGCAGGCTATGGCATCGGCTTGATGACTGCGACCAAGATCCCGGTAAGCCAACGATCGGATGTCGTTATCCGTCACCTGGCAGTCGAATCGGCTTTGACTATTTACTTGCTTCGCTCCGAGAACAACCGCTTGTCTGTTTCACTAGAGTGGCTTATCGATCGTCTGCGCGATGGCTTGGGCGAATAAATTTCCTGCAAACCGGTCTCAAGAATCCGCAGCAGACTGTGTATTCCTTTTCGAGCTTCTCGCTGTTGCCACGGAGGCCGGTGAACGAGCCACGGCTGGGGCGGGAAACCACTGCCACATTCCACAGCCATGAAGTGTCATGCGCGGTCGGAGTAACGTGCGGTACCCCGATAAAACAGATCATTCTATCCATCCACGGCACTCGAAGATGCCGTTGCTCTCGATCAACTGAGCCGGAGGTTGCGTTCAGCTATGTAGCGCCTCGGTGAAGTGCCGAGTGATTTGCGGAACATAGTCACAAAGTTACCGGCACTTTCTTAACCCAGACTATCGGCGACCTGTCGAACCGACATTCCAGTACTCAACCATTTCACCGCAAGAATGACTTGGATCTGCTGGCGCCAGCGTTCGAAGCTCATACCGGTTTCCTGAATAAGCAACCGTGCGAGAGTGCGTTCACTCAGGCCGACACGAATAGCCCAAGTGCGGACGGTCCCGCGGTGTATTGGGGCTTCCATGAGATCTTCTGCAGTCGCACATCGGGCGGCATTGGCAGGCGAAGATTCCCCCTTGGTACCACCTAAATTTCACCTAAAAGTAAACTAATCAGATGTGTTTCTGCCCTCTGGATAGAACATAGAGAAACTTGCGGAGCGGATCACTAGCTCACGTAACAATGGTGTCGCAGATATCGTGCAGAACTTCGACGGAAGACTCGAAGCAGCGCTTGAGTTGATGTAGGCGATTTAGCATTCGATTATACCTGCGGCCAAGATCTTGTGAAAGAAGCCTCCCGGCACATTGATCTCTGGTGCTAGCCGCGTCTCCCGGTCGGTCTTTATAAACCTTCATTATATGGCAGCAATGAAGCGCTTCGAAGCGTCGGTTTAGAGCAAACCAGATGCCTTATGGCACTAAGTGCCTTATTGTCACTTGGTGCCAGATATGACAGAATACTCTCATGGCAAATAAAAATCCCGGCCTTCGCGAAAGGCACAAAGAGAGCACCCGGAGGGAGCTATCCAACCTCGGGCTTGAGTTGTTTCTGAAACAGGGCTTTACCCACACGACCATCGAACACATCGTCGAGCCGCTTGGTGTGGCTAGGCGTACGTTCTTTCGCTACTTCAAGACTAAAGAAGATCTGATCTTCCTGTGGCACGACGAGAAGACGCATGAGCTGGTCGATGAATTGCGGGGGCGTCCCGACCACGAGGGGCCACTGGATGCGGTCAGAGAGACGCTGGCCACGACGCTCCTGCGGTATGACGCCAATCCTGACATGGCTTTTGCACTGGTGCGCCTGCTGAAGGAAACGCCGGCTCTGCTCGCCAAGGGATGCGAAAAGCGGATGGATCGGGAGGTGTCGCTCGCTGCCGCACTCGTGGAACGAGAAAGCGAGACCGGGCTGAGCATGCTCAAAGCGCGCATCATCGTGGGCGCGGTGACGTCCGCATGGACGGCTGCCCTTGACGAGTGGTATGCGGATGGCGGCAGGCAGAACCTGCGCTCCATCGTGGCCAGGGCGTTTTCATTGGTGGGCGAACTGTGATGGCAGCTATGCACGTCTTGTCGGGCCATCAGCAACGCTATCGTCCCCGGCTCATGACGAGCGTGCTGGTCGCTGCGCCTGGCCCTGGTCCCAGCCAGACCAGATGCGCTCAATGGCCCGGGGTCAACGGCGCGGTGTCGCGAGACAAATCGCAAACCCAGACAGGTGGCACAGACACGATCAGCACCACTTCGGGGTTCTCTGGCGCCAGGTTCTTGTGAGAGCCAGACCTGTGGGGAGATGCCCCTGCGACAGAAGAAGTGGCCCGCAGTGAGCCTGATGCGCGCAACGCCAATGACGTGAGTTCCCTGACGGCTATGTTCCCCGCGTGGCTGGATGCGGATACCTCTCTCCAGACCGCCGATGCGTCTGCAGTTGCGCGCACGCGAACGAAGTCCGGTATAAGGCGGATGTAATCACCTTATTCGGGCAGGAAGGCCCGGGTTGACAGCTCAGGGGCGCGCAGGAAAGCGCCATCGCCGCTGCTTACGATCGCACCCATCCCGGGTCTCCTTGTGCGCGCCGCAGGGAACCCGCCGTTATGGGCCGCAGTACCGCAGCCCACAACGACTGAGCAAATGGACGACGCTCCGTCTGCCACCCCTGTATCGCCCGTAAGGAAAATTATCGCCATGAGTCAGGAACAAGAACACCGTAACCAGCCCACCCGGGGACACCTCCGGCGGCACCGGATCGCGTATTTCGTGGGGGGAGTGGCCCTCGTTGTGACGGCGCTGGCGATAGTCGTCGGCAGGGGCGATACGACGCTGGAGGAAGCGACTGCCGCGGCGACGCCGGCGCTGACCGTCACATGCACCATCCCCCGGGAAGTCTCGTGGCCCATAGAGATCAGGGCTTCGGGTGCGATTGCCGCATGGGAAGAAGCCAGCATCGGTGCTCAGATTGGTGGTTATCAGCTCATCGATGTTCGCGTCAATGTCGGCGATATCGTCAGGAAGGGACAGATTATCGCTCGTTTTGACCCGGATCTGTTGCTGGCGGAACGCGCGGAACTGAAAGCGAATGCCGATCAGGCTGCCGCCAACCGGCAGCGCGCGCTCGCGTTGCAAAGCAGCCGCGCGATGAGTGAACAGGACGTGCTCCAGCTGGTGACTCAATCCAGGACCGCGGATGCGCTGCTCGCTGCCAATCAGTTGCGGCTGCGTTACACCGACGTCACTGCGCCGGACGATGGTGTCATCAGCCACAGGACTGCAACGCTCGGCAGCGTCGTTACGGTGGGCCAGGAACTGTTTCGCATGATTCGCCGGGGGCGCCTGGAGTGGCGTGGCGAACTGACCGCCGAGCAACTCGCTCAGGTCGAGATCGGGCAGCAGGTAACATTAGACCTTCCCGACGGCAAGACAGCGAAGGCGACGGTTCGCCAGACCTCGCCGATTCTGGATAGCACCTCTCGCCTGGCCACTGTTTACGCCGACATCCACCCTGGAAGCACGGCACGGGCTGGTATGTACGCCAACGGCAGGCTCGGACTCGGGACAGAGCCGGCGCTGGTCGTGCCCGCCGAGAGCGTTGTCATCCGCGATGGGCGCAGCCACGTCCTGGTGCTGGCCGACACCAGTGCCACGTCCCGCGTGTCGCTGCGAAGCGTCAGCGTCGGCCGGCGTAATGGCCGTGAGGTCGAGGTCACCGAGGGGCTTGGCAAGGACGAGCGTGTTGTTGTCCGGGGAGCCGGCTTCCTCAAGGATCGCGATCTGGTCCGGGTTTCGCAGGGGCAGCCTGCTGGGGCGGGCAGACCATGAATTTCGCTACCTGGTCCATTCGCAATCCGATCCCCTCGATCCTGCTGTTCGCACTGCTGGCACTCGCAGGGCTATGGGGGTTCCAGAAGCTGCCTACGCAGGATCTTCCAGACCTTGATCTACCAATGGTCACGGTCATGCTGACGCAGCCGGGGGCGGCTCCTGCGCAGCTGGAGACGGAGGTCGCGCGCAAGGTCGAGGATTCACTTGCGACCTTGAGTGGTTTGAACCATCTGCGCACATCGATCACGGATGGTTTGGTTTCAATCCAGGTCGAATTCGTGCTGGAGAAGAACCTGTCGGACGCGCTGATCGAAACCAAGAACGCGGTTGACAGCATCCGGTCTGATCTGCCGGATGATCTTCTGCAACCGACCGTCAGTGCTTCCACGAGCGTAGGTTCGCCCGTTCTGACCTACGCCATATCGTCGTCCCGGCTTAATGAGGAGCAGCTTTCGTGGTTTGTGGATGACACCATTGCCAAGACTATTTTCTCGCTTCCCGGAGTCGGTCGGTTCGAGCGGCTTGGCGGAATCGAACGTGAGGTTCGGATTGAGCTCGATCCGTCGCGCATGTCTGCCCTCGGCATCACGGCGGCGGATGTCTCCCGTGCACTGCGCCAGGTTCAGCAGGAATCTTCCGGCGGCCGTGGTCAGCTTGGCGGCCAGGAGCAGTCGGTTCGCACGATTGCCACGGTTCGCCAGGCATCGGAGCTTGCGGACCTGCGAATCGCGTTGTCCAACGGCAAGAGCTTCAGGTTGGACCAAATCGCGACCATCGTCGATGGTCAGGCCGACCCCACGCAGGCGGCCCTGCTCGATGGCGAGCATGTGGTCGGCTTCAGCGTGTACCGCGCCAGGGGCTTTGACGAGGTACGGCTGGCCGAGGGCGTTCGCGAGGCCCTGGCCGGCCTTCAACAGGCCGACCCGGCGCTCAGCCTGACTGAGATTTCGGGGTCGGTCGGCCAGACGCTTGAGCAGTATGAGGGCTCCATGGCGATGCTGTACGAGGGGGCCATCCTCGCGATGATCGTCGTCTGGCTGTTCCTGCGCGACTGGCGGGCGACGCTGATAGCCTCGACCGCTCTGCCGCTGTCCATCCTTCCGGCATTCGCGGCCATGGCCTGGCTGGGCTTCACGCTCAACACCGTGACGCTGCTGGCGCTGGCGGTGATCGTCGGCATCCTGGTCGATGACGCCATCGTGGAGATCGAGAACATCGAGCGCCACCGGCACAGGGGCAAGTCGGTCCGGGAAGCCGCAGAGGACGCCGTGACCGAAATTGCCCTGGCGGTGATGGCGACCACAATGAGCCTGGTGGTCGTCTTCCTACCGACGGCCATGATGAGTGGTATCGGCGGCCTGGTGTTCAAACAGTTTGGCTGGACCGCCGTGATCGCCGTGCTCGCTTCGCTGCTGGTGGCGCGCCTGCTCACACCCATGATGGCGGCCTACCTGCTCAAGCCCGAGCCGATCCCCGAGAAGGAAGATGGCCGGGTCATGCGCTGGTACATGGCAACGGCGCGCTGGTGCCTGAAGCATCGCAAGACGACCCTGAGCGGAGCGGTCATCTTTCTCGCGGCTTCGCTCGCCCTGGTGCCTTTCATCGAGACGGGCTTTATCCCCGCCTCTGATAGCGGCAGCACGACCCTGAGCATCGAATTGCCGCCAGCCAGCTCGCTGGAGGACACGTTGGCGGTCGCCGGGTCGGCCCGCAAAGCCATCGGCGATGTTGACGGCATCGCCCATGTTTTCGCCACGGTGGGCAAGGCGCAAAGTGCCGGCCCCGGTGGGGCGCAGGCGGGCGAAGTTCGGCGCGCGTCGCTCACGCTCACGCTGGGGCCGCGTAATGATCGCCCTTCGCAGCAGGTCATCGAGAAAGCCGTGCGGGAACGCTTGCTCGATGTTCCCGGGGCGCGCTTTGCCATCGGCGGCGGCGGGCCGGGCGAAAAGCTTACGATCATCCTCGCCAGCGACAATGCCGAGGCACTTAAGGCGAGCGCGGATGCGGTGGAAGCCGAACTGCGCGACGTCAAGGGCCTTACTGGCATTGCCTCGACGGCCAGCCTGGAGCGCCCGGAGATCATCATCCGTCCCGACCCGGAGCGCGCCGCCGAGCGCGGCGTGACGACCGAGGCGATCGGGGACGTAGTGCGGGTGGCAACCAGAGGCGATTTCGACGCTCAGGTGGCGCGCCTGAACCTCGACAACCGCCAGGTCTATATCCGCGCGCGCATTCCCGATGCCGCGCGGCAGGACATCGACACGCTCGGCAACATGCGCGTGCCGGGGCGCGACGGGTCGGTGCCGCTGGCAAGTGTCGCCAGCCTGACTGTGCAAAGTGGCCCCGCGCAGATCGACCGCCATGACCGTCTTCGCAACGTCACCATTTCGGCCGATTTGGGAGGTACCGCGCTCGGGACGGCGCAGGCGGCTGTGGCCAACCTGACTTCGATCAAGTCCCTTCCGTCCAGTGTGAAGGTGATTGAGGCCGGCGACGCGGAGATCGTTGCCGAACTCGGCGGGGGCTTTGCCATGGCGCTCGTGGTCGGTGTTTTGTGCATCTACTGCGTTCTGGTGCTGCTGTTCAGGGATTTCCTTCAGCCCATCACCATCCTCTCTGCCATTCCTCTGTCCATAGGTGGCGCGTTCCTCGCGCTTCTGGTCACGCGCAGCCAGTTGAGTGTGCCTTCGATGATCGGTCTGGTGATGCTTATGGGTATCGTCACCAAGAACTCCATCCTGCTCGTCGAGTACGCGGTTATCGGTATACGCGAGCGCGGATTGCCTGTTCACGAGGCGCTGCTGGATGCGTGCCACAAGCGTGCCCGTCCCATCGTGATGACCACCATCGCGATGATCGCCGGCATGTTGCCTATCGCGCTGGGGTTAGGTGCGGATTCTAGCTTCCGCCGGCCGATGGCCATGGCGGTTATCGGCGGCCTTATCACATCGACTGCCTTGAGCCTGCTGGTCGTGCCAGCCGTGTTCCTGTATGTGGACAGGATCGAGAAATGGCTGGCATCGCTTGGTTTTTTTCGACACACCGTACGCGCTACCGCTGACGAGGTTGAGCGATGACGCAACTAACCTCGTCACGACTCAACAGTCCTGCAATTCACTCGTCACATCGAAACTTGATGCGCAGCGCCTGCACTGACCCGTGCGGGACGACCCAGTGTCGTCCGGACGGTATGGAAATCAGGCAGACGGTGCAGTGCGGCCGTCTGCTGGTGATGGTCCGCGAACTCATCGAGATGGCCCGATGGCGTGGTCCGCGAGCTGCCATTCCCCAGTACAGGGGAGGCATTTTCACGTTTTCCTTAAAAGGGATCAATCATGTCATCTCGTCCTCAATGCGCAGTCCGCCTGCGCCGGCAGCCGTCTTACGCTGCGCTACCGATCCTGGTCGCTGGCATTTTTTCAACACCCGTTGCATGGGCTCAGACCGACGATACGAATAAGTCGGCGAGAGGTCAGGCGATGCCCGAAGCCGGACGCAGTGAACCGACGTGGGGGATTGGCGTTGCCGGTGGCATACAGTACCGCGTCTACCGCGACTTCGACGACCGCGTTCGAGGCTTGCCAATGATTACCTATGAGAACAAATGGATTCAGGTGGCCGGGCCTGTCCTGGACGTCAAGCTTCCGTCGGTCGGGCCGGTGTCATTCAGGCTGCGTGGTCGGTACATCGGGGAAGGCTTCGATTCGGGCGATTCCCCATATTTCGCGGGCATGCGCGATCGAGACTCCAGTTTCTGGCTCGGCGCCGCCGCCATCTGGCGTACCGGCATTGCCAATTTCTCTGCTGAAGTGCTCACGGATGCCATGAGCAACAGCGGGGGGATGCGGACGACGCTGCAGATCGACAGGCGATTTACCGCAGGCACAATCGGGCTGGCCCCGCGGCTGGCGGCCGAGTGGGTGGATGGCGAGTACGTGGACTATTAATACGGCGTAAGGTCAGACGAGGCACGGAGCTGGCGCCCGGCCTACGGCGGTAGTTCCGCGCTCAATACCGAAATCGGGCTTCGCGTGGACTGGCAGCCCGTGTCCAGTCACACCATGTTCCTCGACATGGGCGCCAAGCACATGGGCAGCTCGATCCGCAACAGCCCGCTGGTGGAAAAGAGCACGCAGTATGGCCTTGGTCTCGGCTACCTCTATCGGTTCTGAGAAGCGATTGATGGCATCGCCCGTTGTTGGCGTTTGCCGGGTATCGCATTCGACTCGAAATGAGGGGGATGCAACGTATTGGGAAGGTCTTCTGGAACACCGATTGGTGTGTTCATCGAGCGACTCATGCCATAGGCGTTCATCCTCATCGTCAATGTGGAAGGGGTGGCTATGGCAATTTTCGGCAAATCCAGACGTTTCAGGAATCTTGACGGGAGCGAAGCTCCCGGCACCGTGGTGCCGGCATTTCGGATGCTGGTCGTCGATAGTCTTGCAGGCCGGGGCCGTGGTGTACCGAGAAAGGCTTCGGTGCCGTGTGTGGTGCCCGATCTCGTCGCGATCGCCACTCCACCGGGCACGGGTGAAGGCGCGCGCCTGACCTGGATCGGGCATGCGAGCTGGCTGGTGCAGATCGAAGGGAAGTCGTTCCTCGTCGATCCGGTCTTCGGTGAGCTTGCCCTGGGGCCAGGGGGGCGGAATGTTCCGGCTGGCCTGCGCCCCGAGGATCTGCCATCCATCGACGCGGTGCTGATCAGTCACAACCACTACGACCATCTCGACCTTCCATCCGTGAAGAGCGTCGATGCCCCGGTGATCGCCGGCCTGGGCATGGCGTCGTTCCTCGCAAAAAAAGGGATTTCCGCAAGCGAGTTGGACTGGTGGCAGTCCATCGACATCGGCCCCGTGAGGGTGACTTTCGTGCCCGCCCAGCACTACAGCCGTCGCGGCTTGACCGACGTAAACGAAACGCTGTGGGGCGGATTCATTCTCGAGGGAGCTTCCGCCTGCATCTACCATTCGGGCGATACGGGCTACTTTGACGGGTTCCGGGAAATCGGCCGCCGTTTCCCGGTGATCGATGCTGCACTTTTGCCCATCGGCGCCTATGAGCCGTCCTGGTTCATGCGCCGCCAGCACATGAACCCCGAGGAGGCTGCCCGGGCCTACAGGGATCTTGGTGCCGGGTGCTTCTTCGCCATGCACTGGGGGACTTTCAAGCTGACCTACGAGCCGCTAGACGAACCGCCGGTTCGCCTGGCAGCAGAGTGGGAGCGCCTTGGACTTCCCGCATCGGAAAAGCGGGTTCTTGCCGTTGGCGAAACCGCGGACGTGTGGCGTTATCCGAATGACTAATCTCATACCCGCCGGGCAGTCAGCGCATTGTCGTACAGACAGAAAATGAGTAAGGCCTTGACGATTTCCGCTGGCAGCCCGGTCCCCACGCTTTCTTGGCGGAAGCCTGGGTGGATCCTGCAAGCCCTGGCGTCCCACGCTAGTCTGGCAATGCGGTATGCACCTGACGTAAATCCACCCGGCCGATTGTCCCCCTGATGCGTCCCAGCCACAGGGTGCCCTGAATTTCGACTGCGCCGCTCGCCAGAGGAAAATCCGCGCAGTCAACCAGCGGCTGCACGCTCATTGTTTGTGGGTCAATGCGTAGCACGCGCGCATTCCCGCACGCAGCACCTTCCTTCCCGGAGAAATACTCAACGATTTCCCGTAGGGTGCCTTGCTGGCCCGCGAGCAAAAGACTACCGTCCGGCGCCCAGTGTACATTGTCGCTGTGGAAACCGGTTTGAATTACATGTTTCTTCGCGGCACCGGCTCTGAACGAAAAGCGGTTAAAGGTCTGGCGGACAGAATCTGCGTAGTAGAGCCATTCTCCGTCAGCCGACGTTTCGATTCCGTTCGGCATCAGGTCGCCTCCGGTATCGACCTTGCTCCATCCGGAACGGGAACTCCAGGCCAGCACCTCACCGATGCTGCGCCCACCCTCGATTTCCTCGAAATTCAGCGCACGACCTCCCTTCTTGGGGATGGGCAGCGTGGTCTGCGTCATCACGAATCCGTCGGGCATTGGTGCGACCCCGTTGCCGGTCACAGAACCCGGTGTAAGCACGCAACCCCGCCAGTGGATGCGGGGCAGAACGTCACGGGTATCGACAGTGAAAATCTCCACGGATTCGCGGACGCCGTGATGCACGACGAGGAGCTGGTGGACACCGTTCGCGCCACGACGAATGGTGAGTCCGTGTGGATTGAAGCGCTCTGGCGGCCGGTCGGGCTGGCCGTGAAAGGTGTGCGCGTCGAAGCGTACCTGCGCCTCCGGAGAGGGATAAAGGGCACGGATTGCATGCGTGGATGTGTTCACCAAATCCAGTCGCCCTTCGCCATCGGGTGCCAACGCTCTCACGCTCACGATCAGCCAATGCGTGCCTGGAATTCCAGTCAGGTCTTCAGAGGCTTCGATTGATCCCACCGGCGCTACCTGCGTTGCACCGTTTGTCAGGTTCTTGGGTGTATCCATTGTCATTCAACCCTCAATGTTTATGGGGAGGTGGTTCAAGAAGGCGAGGTCCACCCTCTCGCGATTGCGGATGCTGTCTATCAATCTACTATCGTCGGACTCCCGATCACATCCTCCGTCGATCACGGGCAGGACGCGCAATACTCCCGGGGTTACTCCTGTGGGTCCACGCAAGCTGCCTGACGAGAATGTGCCCAGGCTCGTGCATCTGTCGCTATCCTCCTGGCTAACGCAGCGACCAGTCGTTGTTGGGCCTGAACCATTTCCGGATAGCCTCCTGGCGCGGGCTCATCCAGATAGCCCCGGCAGACCAGCCGTGGCTTTCCCGCCTCATTCGCGAATCCCAAACTCCAGTCGGCATCAAGCTGAACCCGTTGTCCGGGCCAGGCATCAAACCGACGCAACTGGAGTTTGATTCTGAGTACAGGCCTGGCAGAGGTCTGTGGCAGCCCGGCCACATCCTGGGTGGCCAACTCATGCGTCAGTACTGACGATAAGGCACTACGAATTTCGTCATCCAGCGGGCCAGTCCAGCGCTCGTTATCAAGGACAACGGCACCAGCGGCGCCCTGTCGTACGACCAGTTGTGACTGATCGTTCTGTGACGGGATACCGACCGGCAATACATCAACCATGAAGGGGGCCGGTGGCTTCGTCGTTATTGTTTCCCCGGACGGTGCGAGAAGTGAGTAGTAATGTACTGGCGGAGACGCGCAGGCATTCAGAAAGAAGACCGGCACGAGAAGCCCAGAAAAACGGTAACTTTTCATTGATGCGATTCCTGTTGACTTACTGTGTTGTCTTTTCCTGTGGCAGGAGGCGAGGGAGATTCCGGGCGTCCGCGCAACAGTGATTCAGGATGCCGGCCAAGCATGTCTGTCAGCACCCGTAGTGAGCGAGATACCCGCTGAACTTCCTGTAGCGTCTGGCCCAGGTTTTGCTGTAATGGCGCATCTTCGGCCAGCACACCTTGTGCCGCACCAAAGGCCTGCCGGGCCTGCAGCAGGGTCTGCGTGGTTTGCGGTAACGTCTGGCTGTTGACTTGCTTAAGGGTCTTGTCAAGTTCTGCTAATGTGCTGTCGAGGTTTCGCCCGATTGAGTCGAGGGGCATCTTCTCTATCTTGCCGACGATGCTGGCCACCTGCCCCTGCAACTGATCGAAACTGCCGTTGATTGTGGGAACGCTTAGTGGGCGTGCCGATATGTCTATGGTTCTTTTCGGTGCATCCGGAACAAATTCCAGCGAAACATAGAGCTGTCCGGTCAGCAGATTTCCTGATCTCGCCTGCGCGCGCAGGCCATGTTCGACCAGTTCTCTCAGAAATTGAGCGGCTTGTTGCTCTGTATTTGTACCAGGCAATTTATCCAACAGACGCCCAAGACGTTGTGGATACACCACGATGCCAACGGTTGTGGGGAATCGGAGCGTACTTGGATCGTAGTCGAGGTTTATTGATACCACCCTGCCCAGATCCATCCCCGAGAATTGAACCGGAGCACCTACAGATAAACCGCGTAGTGCCTGGTCGAAGCGTAGCTGGACGAACTGCTCCGGCCCGTCGGGTTCAGCCATGGCGCTGGCTTGATCCGGTGCAAGACTGAACTGGGTATTTTCAGGTGCCTTTTGCGTGTGATCTTTGCCGCGTGCAGAGGCGGCGAAAGCAATTCCTCCCGCCACAATTGTGGCCACGGATTGCGTTTTGAGCTTGAGTCCGTCAGCACCCAGCGAAACATCCATCCCACTGGCATTCCAGAATCGGGTATCGGTAGTGACAAAGCTGTCGTAGGGTTTGTCGATGAAGACCTGCAGGCTGACGTGATTACCATCATCATCAAGCTTGTAGGAGGCTACCCGGCCCACCTGGATACGCCGGAAGTAGACCGGCGAGCCAACATCCAGCGACCCCAGATCTTCGGTATGCAGGACAAATGACTTTCCGGGCATACCACCAATAACCGTTGGCGGCGTTTCAAGGCCAGTAAAGACTTTGCTGGATGCATGTTCCGATCCAGCATCCGCCGCAATATAGGCGCCGGAGAGAAGTGTGTCGATGCCTGATATACCGCCGGTGCCAATACGCGGGCGCACGACCCAGAACCGCGTGTCGCTGCGGGTCAGACTTTCCGCGCTCCTGGCCAACGAGACCGTGGCGGCAACGTGCGAGCCGTCGTCGCTGAGTGTGATTGCCGTTACTGTGCCCACGGTCACGTCCTTGTACTTGACCGGTGTTTTGCCTGCCTCCAGTCCTGCCGCTGTACGGAAAGCTATAGTGATTTCAGGACCAGCTGACAGCCAGGTATGCGCCAGCATTGACAGCCCGACCAGTGCAGCGATGGCTGGTACCAGCCATACCAGGGAAATACGCCAGCGACGGCGGGCCACTGCAGGATTGCCGGGCTGGTGGATATGTTCGGGTTCGTTATTCATTCCGGTTTATCATCCCATATCAGACGGGGGTCGAAGGTCATAGCTGAGAGCATGGTAAGGATCACCACCACGCCAAAGAAGAAGATGCCAACTCGTGGCTCGATATCACTCAGGCCCTGGAACTTGACCAGCGCGGCAACTACAGCCACCACCAGTACGTCGAGCATTGACCAGTAGCCGATCACCTCAACGAGCCGGTAGAGTCTGGCTCGCTCGCGTCTCGCCCAGTTACTGCGTCGTTGTGAAGTTATCAGCAGCAGTGTGAGGACAAGAAACTTGGTGCAGGGAACTGCCACGCTGGCAATGAAAATCACCAGAGCGATGCCATAAGACCCGGATTTCCAGAACTCGATAGCGCCGTTCATGATGGTGCTACCGCTGCCACTGCCGAGTAGGCTGGTATACATAACCGGCAGCACGTTGGCCGGAATGTAGAAAATCAAGCCAGCGATCAACAAGGCCCAGGCCCGCACAATGCTGTCGGGGCGCCGACGATGCAGTGATGCGCCGCAGCGAGGGCAGTGTACGTGCTTCGTTTCGTCGAGCTTGTCCTGGCAAACGAGTCTACAGATATGGCAGCCGATGACACCCAGGTGGCACGCGCGGGGAGGCAGATTCATGTGCGGCCCGCCTGCCGTTGCTGGTTGTATTCGGTCAGCTCCCACAGCCAGTGGATATCGCGGCTCGCGATCAGCGTAATCAGCAGCACTAACACGGCCGTGGCCCAGATCCCCGGTCCGGGTGCTACCTGGAGGAAACTTGACAGTTTGATGACCGCCACCAGAATGCCGAGCAGACCGACCTCAATCATGCTCCAGGGGCGCAACGCGACCAGCATCCGCATCGCCTGCGCGAAGCCTGGCGCACGCCGACCAGTGCGGGCAAAAGCCAGCACCCAGGCCAGCAGAGTGATCTGTAGAAGTGGTGCCACGATGATTGATATTGCAGTTGGTACTGCAATGGGAGCGCCAGGTCCGTAGGCGAGCGCCGCCGTCGACTGCCAGAGCGTGGTCTCGTTGTGCAACCCCTGCATACTGATGCGAACGACCGGGCAGACGTTGGCGATCACGAACACGATTGCTGCGGCGACGGTCAGCGCCAGCCAACGATCGACATCCAGACGGTTGGCGCGATAGAGGATGGCAGTACATTGCTCGCAGCGTGCAACCTCGCCCGGGGCCAGCGCGATGCGCCGGTACACCCTGTCGCAGTGCTCGCAGACAACGAGGTCTGGAAACACGATGAGTTTAGCGGAGAGACTCAGTTTCTTTGCCATGGTTTTATGCCCTGTTGTTTAGTGACCGCCGCTCATGTCGATGGGTCCCTTTGGTTTTGGAGAGAACCAGATTAATGCGGCGGCGAAGGCGAAGCAGAAAGCAATCGCAGCGAACATGTTGAGTGTTGCGAGCATGACGCTCTGGCCCTCAACGATGCTGCTCAGCGTAGATGTGGCAACCTCTCTCGACATTCCACTGGCCATCATGCTGTCGAGGGTGGTTTGTCCCTGAGTCATCGCGCTTGCCAGTTCAGTCTGGTTCTCACGTGTCGCGTTGGCCCACCCGGTCTGAACTATTGAAGTCGCAAACGCGCCGGCGAGCGTTCGCATGAAATTTGAGATCCCGGCCGCGTCGGCCTGTTCTGCTGTTGTGACGCTCGCCATACACAGACCGGTTACAGGGATGAAAAACATCATCAGGAATGGGCCCGTCAGCAGCATCGGCCAGGCCATCTGAATGAAGGTAATATCCGGCGTGAATCCCACCCGCCACGCAGATATGCCACCAAGTCCCAGCAATCCGACCGATACAATCAGCCGTGGATCGAGCCTTGCCGCTACCTGACCGATGATGGGGGAACTAATTACTGCGAGAATCCCCATGATCCCGGTGGCATATCCTGCCCACGTGGCGGTGTAGCCCATGTTCTGCTGCAGCCAGAGCGGGATCAGAACAATACTGGCGAAGAACGCACCAAACGCAACCGAGTAGGTAATGGAAGCCGCAACGAAGCCGCGATGGCGAAACACGTGCAGATTAACGATGGGATTCTTTTCGGTCAGTTCCCACATCAGGAAGGCGACAAAGCCGATTACTGCAATCACTGCAAGCACGCGGATTTCTGTTGCAGCGAACCAGTCATGGTTGCGGCCTTCATCAAGCATGATTTGGAGCGCACCGACCCACACAATAAGCAGGCCAAGACCCACTACATCAATCGGAGACCGGGTGACCGTTTCCTGCTGGCCTCGCATCAGGTACAGAAGTCCTAGGCCACCGGCGGCAGCAATTGGCACATTGATGAAGAATATCCACTCCCACCCGACGTTATCGGAGATCGTGCCGCCAAGAATGGGACCGGCGATCGGTGCGACTGTGGTTGTCATCGCCCATATGATTGTCGCGATTGTCGCCTTCTCAGGTGGGAAGATACGCAGCAGAAGGGTCTGCGAAAGGGGAATGATCGTGCCACCGGCCAAACCCAGGAATATGCGCCCGGCGACGAGCATGCCAAGCGTGCCCGACAGGCCACACACTAGCGAGAGCACGCCGAAGGCCAGATAAGAGGTAATGAACACACGATAACCACCGAAGCGGCGCATGAGCCACCCGGTAAGCGGCACAGTGATCGCTTCGGCCACTGCGTAGGAGGTGATAACCCAGCTTGCCTGGCTGGACGAGACCCCTAACCCGCCGGCGATATGGGGGATCGAGACGTTGGCGATAGTGGTATCCAGCACGACCAAAAAATTGCCCAGCCCGATCAGGATAGCGGCGAGGATGAGTTTCCCGCCCCTTAATGACCGGGCGGCTGGATTTTCATGCTGAGAGATGGAATCAACCATTATCGTCTGGTTCCTCACAATCAGTTGGAGACGTCGATATCGGCGGTCATAGACAGACCGACACGAAGAGGATGCTCTGCAAGCTGTTGGGGATCGAGTGCAATCCTTACTGGCAGGCGCTGGACGACCTTGATCCAGTTGCCGGTTGCGTTTTGCGCCGGCACTACAGAAAAGGCCGAGCCGGTACCGCCGGAGAAACCGACGACTTTGCCGTCATACTTAACGCTATTACCGTAGAGGTCTGAGGTGAGCTTAACCGACTGGCCTGGCTTAACCTTCCTGAGTTGACCCTCCTTGAAGTTGGCGTCCACATAGCTGGCGTGGATCGGGACCACGACCATCAGCATTGCGCCAGGCTGCACACGCTGACCAACCTGCACCTGGCGACGGGAGATGATCCCATCAACGGGTGCACGAAGAATGGTGCGTTCGAGGTCGACCTGAGCCTGCTCCCGTGCAGCACGTGCTGCCAGCACCTCGGGATTGGTGTCAGGTGTACTCTTGTCTATAAGTGCCCGGTTGGCGTCACGGCTCCCGATGGCAGTGGCACGATTGGCCGCGGCCTGCGTACGGGCTGCTTCAGCAACTCTCAGACTGGCGAGCGCAGTGCTGTAGGCATTGCGCGCTGTGGTCAACTCTTCGCCTGAGACGGAGCCCGACTCAGCCAGGGCGTTGCGGCGGTCAAGATCGATTTTCGCTCTGGCAAGATCAGCCTGTGCAGAAGAGACCTGCGCCTGGGCGCGCACTTCGTCGGCAGCCCGTGCCGCTATTTGCGCGTCAAGACCGCCATCCGTGGCGATAAGACCGCGCACGCGGCGTTCAGTCAACGCCAGCTCAGCTTCGGCGCGCTTTAGCGCTATCCTGGCATCCGTATCGTCCAGTCGAACGAGAACATCCCCCTGTTTCACGTGCAGCGCATCATCCACCAGGACTTCGCGCACAGGCCCCCCAATCAGAGGGGTCACCTGAGCGATATTAGCCCCGACGTAGGCATTGTCGGTTTCAGCATGGCGGGATGCGACGAAAAGATCATATGCGTAATAGCCACCCCCGAGCGTAGCGACGCTCGCCAGCAGGGCCAGAAATAGCCGCTTTCGCCTGGCGTTTTGCGCTCTGCTATCCGCAGCAGTATTGTTGGCAACGGGAACATCTTGTTCAATGGTATTGGTGGATTCAGACATGGCTCGGATTTCCTTTATGCGCGATAGCCGCCACCGAGCGCACGGATGAGGGCGATCTTGAGGACAAGGGCGCGGCTTTTCAGAGACGCGACCGTGCGGCGGGTGCTGATGAGGGCGTCTTCGGCAGCCAGCACATCAAGATAGGTCGCAAGGCCGCCGCGATAACGATTGCTGGCAACGAACCATGCGGCACTGGCAGAGCGCTCTGCTTCCTGTGCGTGTTCAAGCCGCAGGTCCAGCGCGCGTGTGCTTGTGGCTGCATCAGCCACATCTCGCAGCGCCTGCGTTAATGCGCCGTCATATTGGGCGACGGCCACCCGGTAATCGGCTTCGGCGGCACGGTACTGTCCGCGCAAACGCGCGCCGTCGAAGATCGGCAAGCTGATGGCCGGGCCGACTGTTCCAAAATCGGACCCTGACTCAAACACATTTCCGATGCCGAGAGCCTGCAGGCCAATCAGACCTGTCAGATTGACGTTTGGATAGAAGGCCGCCCTGGCTTCCTTGATCTGGCTCGCAGCAGCTTCTGCCCGGAGCCGTGCGGCAATGATGTCAGGGCGTCGTCCGATTAATTCGGCCGGTAGATTGGCTGGCAGGCCGAAGCTGCCAGTAATGGTCGCGCCCGGACGCGCTATAGTCAGTCCGCGATCAGGGCCAGCCCCAATCAGTGCTGCAATCCGGTGACGAGTGAGGGAGAGGGATTCATTCTGTTCAGCCAGATCGCCCTGAGCTGTGGCGAGTGCTGAACGGGCGCGCTCAACCGCACCTTTATTTTCCAGCCCTTGCTTATTACGACCCTCTATCAGTTCCAGTGTGCGCTTACGCACTTTAATAGCATGTTCGGCGGCATCATGTTCGGCGTAATCTCCGGCCAGATCTCCGTAGGCGCTGGCGATGCCTGCTGACACAGCCAGACGAGTGGCCGCAGCTTCGGCACCTGTTGCTTCGGCTTGTGAACGCGCTGCTGCTAATGCCGCCCGGTTGCGGCCCCAGAAGTCGAGCTCCCAGGTAAGATTGAGGGTTGTCTGACCATAATCACGCCAGCCCTCGGGCAGCCCACTTGCCGGGGAAAGATAGTTGTAGCTTTGCTTGGTCGATCCGACCTCACCATTTGCTGTGATGGCGGGAAGCAACCTGCTCCGGGTCTCCTGAACCAGTGCTTCGGCACGGGCAAAACGTGCTGAAGCCACGCGCAAATCGGTCGCTCCCTTCAACCCCTCGGTGATCAGTGCATTGAGCTGGGCGTCGCCAAATTCTTCCCACCAGCGATCCGAGGGCCAGGCCCTCCCGGGTGCGGAAAAGCTTGTAGCACTCGCGAAGCTTTCTGGTCCTGCAGGCACCACGTCATTTTTTTGTGGCAGGGGAGCACAGCTGCTTAGCATGAGCACAACCACAAAGGCGGTGACACCTCCCGACGCCGTGGTCCGCCATTGGAAATTTGATGACCCCATAACATGCCCTACATAACCATACTGTACGGTCATTTTAGATATATGTTCTTGCAGGTGTCAATGCAAAATCGTACAGTGCTGTATGAAAAAGTGAGGTTTCGAATGAGAGTAAAGACAGACGATCGGCGTAAGGCGATCCTTGATGTGGCAATCGAGGTATTTCGCGATGTCGGTTATGCGCGCGCCAGCATGGCGATGATCTCAGCGCGGATCGGAGGATCGAAAGGCACCCTGTATGGCTACTTCAAATCCAAGGAAGCGTTATTCGCTGCTGCCATGATGGCAGTGATGGAAGAACAAGCAGATGAGATTATGGGACTGCTTGATCTGTCCGAGCCGGATGTTTCACTGGCACTTCGGCGTTTTGGTGAGGCCCTGCTTGCTTTGCTGACTTCTGCAGATACGCTTGCCATCATGCGAGCTGCCATTGCCGAAGGCGCAAGTTCTACGCTGGGAGCCACGCTCTACGAGATGGGGGCCGGGCGGGCGTGGGAACATATGACAAACTATATTGCCCGTCAGCAGGAGAATGGTGTGATTCGTCCGGTAGACGCCCGCGTTGCCGCGGCGCATCTAAAGGGTTTGCTCGAAATCGGATTTATTGAACCGTTGTTATTTGGTGCTCAACCCTGGTTTACGCCAAAGGAAGCTGTAGCAACAGCGGTCGATGCGTTCCTTCGGGCTTATGTCAGCAACGGCGGGGGACAGTAACTATTGTTCTCGGTCTGACCTTCTCATCGCAAAGTCCAAATCCAGAGCGATGGAGCACAGGTCACCACCGGCAACATGCTGCCCGGCTCCTTCGTCACGGCAAAGCAGGAGGCACTGATACCTGTGTCGCTGTAAAACCCGTATTCTCGTGCACCACTGGCGATCCGTGTACCTTGCCGCCCGGGCTAGGCTGGAGTCGTTTCGTTGCTTCAGTCCATGCGATATTGCTGTGGCATAGCTATACATGAACAATCTTGTTTAACCAGAGTCGCCATGTCCCGTCATGATCGCCACTGAGTTTCAGTTGATATCATGTTCGGCAATGGCCGTTTTCTGCCATTGCCGGGTTCCTGAGACAGGTCCGTCGCTGATTACATGATCAGCACAATCCGCCCGGCAGGCCGCCGGCCGAGTTCTGCGTTCCTGATGACAGTCAGCGCGTCGGTGAACGGCGCTTCCAGTCCAATGGATACATGGATTTTGCCTTCACAGGCCAGTCGGGCTATCTCCCGCAGGTTCCTGAATCCCCCTGTTGCGAACACCATCCGGTAGCGCCCTGAAATAAAGCCGCGCAGCATTCTGCCAGGTGTCGGATTAATGTCGATGAAGCGTCCCCCGGACTTCAGCATCGCCAGACCCTCGGCGACGTCGAGCGTGCCGAGCGTGTCGAACACCGCGTCGTACGGGCCATAAGCGGCGAAGGACGTTTTGTCCGGGTAGGTAAAGGCCGGGCGGACACCGGCCAGCTCCACGCTTGCCAGCGAGGCTTCGCCGCAGGCGCCGGAAACCTGTGCTCCACAGGCCTGAGCCAGTTGCACAGCACTGCTGCCGACCGCGCCGCTGCAGCCGTGAATGAATATCCGCGACTCGCTGCCAGCACGCGCTGCGCCCACAATGGCCGCCCAGGCGGTGGCGAATGGAATGGGTAAGCACGCAGCTTCACTGAATGACAGCGCGGCGGGCTTGGGGGCAACCAGCCTCGCGTCAGCATCGACGACCTCGGCAAACGCACCCTGCCTTTTGATTTCTACCGTGCCGAACACCTCATCGCCAACCCGGACGTCTGTCACGGCGGTGCCAACCTCGTCGACAATGCCTGCAAAGTCAGAGCCCATGCCCTGGGGAAACCGGTTGCCAGTAACGAACTTCATGACGCCACGGCGAATCTTCCAGTCGAGCGGGTTGATTGCTGCGGCCTTTACGCGCACGCGGACTCGCCGGGGTTCAAGGGCTGGCAGCGAATATTCTGCAAGCGACATTTCTTCGGGGCCGCCGTAGCGGCTGAACTGGACTCTCTTCATGGATGCCTCGTAATGACAATGGGATTTAGAACGTCACCGCGTCGCGCGGCGGAGTATTGATGTCGATGTCTTTGACGCTGGCAGCCGCCGGCCTTTCGGCAGAGGCATCAGCTGTCTGCGACCTGCCCAGAACGGTCGCCATAACCGAGTTCTGCCAGTTGAAATAGGGATTGAAAGTCAGCCGCGCGTGGACTTTTCCCTGCTCACGGTGGCCCCAGTCCGAATACCAGACCGGTACGCCTTGCTCGCAGGCCTGCGTGTCTTTTGCACTAAAGCCATTCAGGCAGATACGAATAATTCCGCCTTCGCCATACACGGGGTTGGCCGGGGCAAATGTCAGGCTCATGTGCGAAAACTGACTGATGCGCCATGCGGGGAGCCTGTCGGGACGAACTAGAACGCGTTGCATATCCACCAGACTGTCCGGTGCCTTGCCGTACCAGATCAGGCGGCTGTCCGGGTGTGTGAAGCGCCGCTGGAAAACGTCGAGCAGATAACCAGTATCCAGCACCGAGTCATGCCCGGCGACCGCCATGAATACCGGCCTGTCATAGGCCCGCTCTCGCAATAGCCGGCGCGCGTTGGCGCTGGTCCGGTAGAATTGTGCGAAACCGTTGGCCGGTACATTGAAGTATTTGACGGCATTCTGCATCGGAACGTTGCCGTCCGGTGTGATGAGCCAGGGCCTGATACGGGCTGCCAGTGGCGCAAGCCAGTCGAATGGCATGCTCTTGAACCCTGGCGAAAACAGCACCAGCCCTGCGATTTCTGGATGGGAGTAAGCGTAGTCGAGAGCCAGATTGGCGCCCGTGGAGAAGCCCCCCAGGTAGACTGGTCCTTCGACATCCTTCTGCAGTGCGTTGGCCTGTTCCCACACGACCTGCTGCCATTGCTCTGCTGTGGTTTGCAACAGATCCTCGGGGCGGGTTCCGTGTCCGGGGAGAAGCACCGTTCGCACGAGAAACCCTTGCATTGCCAGCGGCTGGCCAAGGTCCCGGAATGACCACGGCGAGTCGCCCAGGCCATGCACGAGCAGGATCCCTTTGCGGGGATAACTTCCTTTCTCCGACGACGCGGGTCGCCACTCCTGAGGTGTATTCCACGTCAGTTCGGCATCGTGGTCGGCAAGCTGAAAATGGCGACCAGCCTGTATATGTTGGATTGTTTCGCGTCGATAGTCCTCGAAGCTCACTGCTGCAGCGGGCGGGGCGCTCAGTTTTACGCTGGCGCAGCCGGTCAATATGCCCGCTGTAACAAGGGTCGCTGCGATCAGTATAAAACGGTGCCTCGGGTGGCCCGGTATCGTGCGGCAAACCGCTTCACGCGAGTTCGGCATGATCTTCTTCAGTGAGCCGGATGCCGCCAGCGGCGACATTCTCTTCAAGATGCCTGACCGACCCTGTGCCAGGGATTGCCAGCATGGCCGGTGAGGACGCCAGTAACCAGGCCAGCGCGGCCTGAACAGGCGTGGCACCGTGCCGCTTTGCCACTCGGGTAAGCCGCCCGTCGTCGATCTCGCCCACACCTCCGCCAAGCGGGAAAAACGGGCAGAAGGCGATGCCGGATTCTTCGCAGGTCTGCAACAGGCTCCGATCCTCGCGCCGGGCGAAGTGAAAGTTGTTCTGCACGGCCACGACCGGAGCGATGGCGCGGGCCTCATTGAAATGCCCGATATCGACATTGCTGATGCCGAGGTGGCGAATCAGGCCTTCTTCGCGAAGTGCGGCCAACGCCCCGAAGCGCTCTGCAAGCGACTCGCCGTGCGGTACCGTCATCTCACCGATGCGCAGGTACACCAGGTCGAGGCGGTTCACGCCGAGGCTTGCCAGGTTCTCCTCGACAAGCTTACGCATGTCTCCGCCCGTGGCGGGCCGGTGGCTGCCATCCGGGTTGAATACAACACCGACCTTGGTTGCAATCACCAAATTTGAAGGATAGGGATGCAGCGCTTCACGAATGAGCGCATTGGCTCGTACTACACCATCGGAGCTTTGGTAGAAATCGGCCGTGTCGATCAGGTTGACGCCAAGTTCAACCACGCGGCGCAGCACCGCGCGGCCGGTCTCCGGATCGCGAGCCGGACCGCGGAAACCATTGCAAGGCAGGCGCATGGCGCCAAAGCCGAGCCGGTTGATCGACAGATCCCCGCCGAGACGGAATTCAGGGGAGGGGGTAGCGGATGAGTCCATGTCATGCTCCTGGGAAAATTTGAGAAGACCACAAGGTTCAGCGAGACGCGCGATTTACCCGCGCCCAAGCCGGTCTGCAATCCGGTCGAAGATGAATTCGGTGGCCGTGGCATAGCCTCCTATCTGGCAGTGCGACTGCGCCGTCGAAGACTCATCGAACAACAGATACTCCTTGGGGCAATTCAAGGCGTCGAAGAACGGCCTGGCACCGTGGAAGACCTCGCCGGTTCCATCCAGCACCAGCGTTTCACAGGTCACCTGGTCCAGGATGGCTGAGTTGTCATAGGGCTGGAGGGCCTGCACTACATCTTTGATCGAGTTGGGCACGCCATGCTTCCAGGCGTAATCACTCACCAGATTCCGTAACTGATCAGGAAGCTCGGCCAGCGGCCGGTCGGCGAAACGCTCCAGCTGCGCGATGATTTGACGTCCCCAACTGATGTTGCCCGGATCAGTGATGCAGAGCTTGATACGTTTGTCGAACGCAGCCACGCGAGGCACCAGATAGCCACCGAAGCTCAGGCCCATCAGCGCGATATTGGAGGCGTCTATCTCCGTAAACTTCTCCAGCGCGAAGTCAATCAGCGGGCTGACAACCTTCTCCCAGTCGGGGCGGAAGGTCAGGTTGTTCAGACGCAGCGCGAACCCCTGGCCAGGGCCATCGTAGGTCAGGCAGTGAATGCCCCGCTGAAGCGCACCTTCGCAAACCCACCGGGTGTCCTCGGCCCAGGTATCCCGGCCCGGTGTGACGATGAGTAGCGGGGCTTTCTCGTCAGCATGAGGTGATCTGTAGAAATAGCCGGGAAGGAAGCTGCCTTCGTAGGGGATTTCGATGCGTTCGGCGGGATAGCCGGACAGAGAGATGTGTCGCTCGTAGCACGATGCGCTGGCGACTGCGTACTCCTTCATACGCTTGTCCCCGAAGTCGCTGAAATAAAGCAACGCGCAGCGCCAGTACGTCGAAGCGCGAAGGTAGGCACTGGCCGCGGTGACAGACCTGTTATTTCTGTCCGCATCTTCGGCCCTGTCTTGCAGCCGGGTCGCCAGCGCGGCCCAGGCACTGACCCAGGTCTCTTCGTCGCTGCCCCTGAGCTGGTGCACCACGTCCATGACCTCGCCGAAGTCGGTCATGCCATAGGGCATCAGGCCCAGGATGTGCTTGATCAGCGCATCGAGCAGCACGTTGTCGTTAAAGAAACTCGGTTGTGCCCAGTGTTTTTTTTCCGGGCTGGCAACTTTTACATTGGCCGCATTCGTATTAGCCTGCTCTTTTCCGGACTGACTACTTTGAGTATTCATACATTTCTACCTCCATTCTTCTTGCTGGTTGCTACGTGGTTAAAAAAATGTTTCATTTCTTACTGTCTTCGTCCGTTTGCCCACCCGCTGCGCCATGAAGAAAAATTTGTACAGCATGACCAACGATTTCCTCGATTTCAGCATCAGTCAATGTTGGTGATCGAAGTCCAGACGCAGCCTGAAGCTTGGTGTTAGCGGCCACCAGACTGACAAAATGTTCCGCCAGCGCTTTGGCGGGGACGTCGCGGCCTAATCCTTTTCCCGGCTGCTGTTGAGCGGCAATCCAGACTGAAAGAATTTGGATGGCTTTACCGTAGCTGACGTCCCACATAGCTCTGGCAACGTCCGGAAAGCGCCGGCCTTCATTGACCAGAAGTCGATGCAACGCAAGGGTGCGTGAAGACAGGGCAGATCTCAGTAGTTGCCGGCCAAGAACTGGCAGCACCTCGCCTGGCTCTCCGTCCGCGATGTTCAGTTGCTCCAGCGGCCTGGCAACCTCGGTACAGAGGTCGATCATTGCATGCCTGAAAAGACCTTCTTTTCCTCCAAAGTGGCTGTAAATGGTGCTTCGTGATCCACCAACACGCGCAATCAAGTCATCAACAGCGACTGCATCAAAGCCCCGTTCAAGGAACAACTCGGCGGCGGCCTCAGTCAGGTCACGGACACGTTGGGCTCCTCTGGCAGTTCTGTGCTTAGGAGCGGAGGTTCTTTCGTCAGCTACCATTTTATTCTTCCGGTCTGGATAGATATTTGTACTGTACTATACAGTA
Source organism: Pantoea sp. Ap-870 (assembly GCF_011752515.1). Classification (NCBI taxonomy): domain Bacteria; kingdom Pseudomonadati; phylum Pseudomonadota; class Gammaproteobacteria; order Enterobacterales; family Erwiniaceae; genus Pantoea; species Pantoea sp. Ap-870. Next base: position 76,519 of record NZ_VWXG01000006.1, on the reverse strand, counting down.
CAAATAGCAGCAGTTCAAATGGCAAAGCGCAAGATTTTGGAAGGAGTAAGAGCGCAATCAGACTGTCAGGCAGTGAATGCAATGCCCACCGCATCGCGCAGCAGGACAATTGGCTCAAGCCCACCCGGTGCCTGAACGGAACCAATGGGGTAGCAGGCATCGACAATATTGGAGGGATCAGAGCCTGCGCCAAACGGTGGCGTCCGTGGGTTAAACGCCAGCGGCTGCCCGCCTTTCAGACGGTAGCCCGTGCGGTCGGCTTCGGTACTGACATACCAGTCGTCGGCAAAGAAGGTATCGACCGCGGCATCCGTCAGTCGGTGGATATAGAGGCCCGGTACCAGTCGCAGAGTGACGGATTTCTCCAGCACCGGCAGTAATGCCTCAGGAACAGTGTTCCCCTCGCGGCGGAAGCGATCTGCGTTTACTGGATGCACGTTCAACACATCATCCGCTGCCAGTCGCCGCCCCTGAAAGCCCCCCAGCGCCCCCAGCGTATAGGTCGAGCCGCTTCCCAGGACGCGCGGCACATCAAGGCCGCCAGCAATCGCCAGATAGCCACGGCATCCCTGGCGGGCCGGGGCAAAGCGCAGATGTTGCCCGGCGTGGATATACAGCGCGCTGTGCGCAGCAGCAGGTTGATTGTCAACGATCGGCGTCATCGCCGCGCCGCACACCGCGATCAGCGCATCGGTGGAAAAATGTAACTCCGGGCCGAGCAGCGTCATCTCCAGCACCGCATCATCGGCTGCGTTACCCACCAGCAGGTTCGCCATCTGCATTGAATACGGATCCAATGCGCCGGAGGGGGGAATGCCCAGGTGGTAATAGCCTTCACGCCCTGCATCCTGTACCGTGGTGGCAAGGCCAGGCTTAATCACATTGATGGTCATACAACCCCCTTTTCAATAACTGAGGATAGCCCTGCGGATCGGCGACAAAGTCTGCAAGCACAAATGTCACATCGCGAATGCGCGGGGAAAATATGCCTTTTTTCACCTGTTCGCTGATGTCGTCATAAGTCTGATGATCGATGGCGCGGAACTGCACAATGTCGCCCGCTTTGAAGAACACCATTTCGCTTTGCAGATACGGCAGACGTTGCGCCGGATCATAGATCGGCATTGGCGTGATACCAAACAGCTGATAACCGCCAGCGCCACGCACCGAGTAGATACAGCCGAAGCAGCCGCCATGACCGAGGGATAACCCGGGCGTATCGGTACGCGGGCGCAGGTATTTCGGTACCTGGAGCTGTTTGTCATGCCCGACCATCTGGTACATAAACGGCAATCCGGCGACAAAACCCACCATCGACACGAACCACGGCGTACCGCTGTGCGCGGCAATAAAGTCGTCTTTATCCGCATAACCGTTGATGTGTGCGGCATAGTCGAGGTCGCTGCCTTCCGGTGCCTGATGGCGATCGCGAAAACGCATTAACGTCTCGTGTGTCCACGGATCGTTGTACAGCACCGGCACCTCAATAATGCGTGTCGCCAGCGTTGCGTCGGCTTCGCTATCGGCTTCCAGCGCCTGCAACTTGTCGAGCAGCGTTTGCGGTGCCAGCACGTCCGGGTTAAAGCGTACCTGGAAAGAGGCGTTCGCCAGGCAAATATCCAGCACACCGGGGAGCTGGCATGCCTCCAGTGCCCGTGTCAGTGTCAGGCCGTGGAAAAAAGCATTTAACGACATTGACTGGTCAATTTCGGCAAAAAGATGCTCATCTCCGCCAAACGAGTAGCGAATCGGATTATTGGCCATAGCGCCTCTCCTGTAGCGGCGGCGTGGCTGCACTGTCGCGCTCCGCCAGCCACTGCTCAAGGGTGGTGGTGGTAAATTCTCCCGCCTGCAATTGCGGGTGTTGCAGCAGCCATTGATGCAGCGGGGCGGTGGTTTTGATGCCACGTAGTTCAAGCCCGCCGAGTGCCTGGCGGGCGCGGGCCAGCGCGTCGGCGCGATCGGGGCCCCAGGCAATTACCTTCGCCAGCAAGGAGTCATACCACGGGGGAACGCTGTAACCGCTGAAGACATGGCTGTCGACACGGATCCCTTCGCCACCCGGCCACACCACTGCGTCTATCCGGCCAGGGCAAGGGAAGAAGTTCTTGTCGGGGTCTTCGGCGTTAATGCGCATTTCGCAAGCGCTGCCGCTCAGGTGCACATCCGACTGCGCCAACGTTAGCGGTTCACCGTTGGCAATGCGTAACATCCACTGCACCAGATCGATGCCCGTTACCATCTCGGTTACCGGGTGTTCCACCTGGATACGGGTATTCATTTCAATGAACCAGAACTCGCCGCGCGTTTCATCAAACAGGTATTCCAGCGTGCCTGCCCCGCGGTAGCGTAGGTGCCGCGCCAGTTGCACTGCGCTGTCGCAGAGCGCGGCCCGCTGGGCAGGACTCAGGGCAGGCGAGGGCGCTTCCTCAAAGATTTTCTGCCGACGGCGCTGTAACGAGCACTCGCGGTCGAACAGGTGGATCACCCGCTCGCCATCGCCGAGGATCTGCACTTCAACATGACGGGCGCGGGCGATAAAACGCTCGAGATAGACTGCGCTTGAGCCAAAAGCGGCTTTCGATTCGCTCTGGGCAACGGGGAATTCCCGCGCCAGTGCCTCATCATTTTCTACCACGCGGATACCACGACCACCGCCACCGGCTGCGGCTTTAATCAGGCAGGGATAACCGATCTGGCTGGCGCGAACTTGCGCTGCCTGTACCGTTTCCAGCACCCGGGAGCCGGGAACGACCGGCACACCGGCTTCTGCTGCTGTGCGGCGGGCTGCGGCTTTATCGCCCATCACGCGAATGGTTTGCGCGTCGGGGCCGACGAAAATATACCCGGCCTGTTCAACCCGCTCGGCGAACTGGGCATTTTCCGACAGAAAACCGTAGCCAGGGTGGATCGCATTTGCACCGGTTTGCGCGGCGGCATCCAGTAAGGCATTAATGTTGAGATAACTGCGCGCGGCAGGTGCCGGGCCGATAATGCACACCTCATCGGCCAGTTTTGCCGCAAGGCTTTCGCTGTCCGCCTCGCTGCATGCCGCCACCGTTGGGATCCCCAGTGTTTGCGCAGCACGAATAATACGCACCGCTATTTCCCCACGGTTAGCGACCAATAATTTTTTTATTTTCCCCGTCATAAATCCTCCGCAGTGATTATTCGTTATCGGTTTTTATTATGGCGATCACCTGTCCGGGTTCGACGGCATCACCATTTTGTATGGTGATGGCGCTTATTATGCCGCGAGTCTCGGCGAATATTTCACTGAACTGCTTCATCACTTCAATTAAACCAATAATGGTATCGGGTTCGACTTTATCGCCATCCTTAACAAAAGGTGCAGCCTCCGGTGAGGGTTGCCGGTAAAAAATACCTGGCAATGGCGAAAAAATTTCAATATCAGACATCGTATTTCTCTCCAGATAAGCGGGAATGATTAAACCATACCCGGTGAGCAGACGTTTATACCTGCATTAATGAGCGCCATTTTTACCGAGCTGATAATTTCCAGTGCGCCGGGCGTATCACTGTGGATACAAATAGAATCGAAACGAATCGGGATGGTATTGCCGGTAACGGTTTTGACTTTCCCCTCCAGACAGGCCATTAACACTTTCTCGGTGATCGCCTGCACATTAAGACGTCCGGTACTGCGGGTGAAGACAATAAGCCCTTGATCGTCATACTCTCTGTCGGCGTAAAACTCGGTGACTACCGGATGCTCCAGCCGCTGCGCTGCCTGCCAGACGGCGGAGCCCGCCATGCAGTAAAGATAGAGGCCGGCGTCGAGTTGATGCAGGGCGGCAACAAAACATTGCGCTGCCGTTTCATCCCGCGCCAGGTGCATATATAACGCGCCGTGCGGTTTAATATGCTGTAATGGCAAGGAGTATAAACGTGCGAATTCCCGCAATGCACCCAGTTGGTAAATAATGTCGTTAACCAGTTCGTCCATCGGAATAGATAAATGGCGGCGACCAAATCCTTGTAAATCATTAAATCCCGGATGTGCGCCAATGGCTACGCCATTTTTTCTGGCCGACTCGACAGTTTTTCGCATAATACTGGGATCACCAGCGTGAAACCCGGTGGCAATATTGTCGGAGCTGATTATCGTCATAAGTTCATTATCAACATCATCGCCAATTATCCATGAGCCAAAACTTTCTCCTATATCGGAGTTGATATCGACCGTTTTCATCATAATAATTTCTTATTTCCGTTGGGGACGTCAATTCACTATATGAAGATTTATTTGTATCCGAAAAGTATTATTTTTAGATAGTCTGATATCAGAAAAACAGAACGCTCATGGGCAAACATTTTGCTTAAATAAAAAGAGGGGCAGAGATGCTGACATTACGCCAGGTTCGTTATTTTGTTGCCACCGCCGAAATGGGGCAGATCTCGCTGGCGGCCTTGCATCTCAATATTTCTCAGTCGGCGGTCACCGGGGCGATTCAGGAGCTGGAGCAGCTATTGGGCAAGAAGCTGTTTACCCGCTCGGTGCACGGCATGATGCTGACCGACTACGGGAACCATTTTCTTAACCATGCCTATACCGTGTTACAGACCGTGGATAATGCCGTGCGTAGTATGCCGGTTAATGACACGGGTGTGCGAGGCACGCTGCGCCTGGCGGCAAGTTACACGGTGATTGGCTATTTTCTGCCGTTCCATCTGCAACGGCTGGCGCAGGATTACCCGCACATTGATATCCAGTTGTTTGAGTATGAGCGGCAGGATATTGAACAAGGATTGGTTGACCAGAAGCTGGATATGGCACTGGTGCTGACTGGCAATTTACGCCATCAGTCGATTTATGCCGAAACCCTGTTTAATTCTACGCGCCGCTTGTGGCTGCCATCGCGGCATCCGTTATGTGAAAAATCGCACGTGACGCTGGAGGATGTGGCCGGGGAACCTTTCATTATGCTCACGGTGGATGAAGCCGCAGACAGTGCCATGCGCTACTGGGAAGAGGCCGGAGCCAGCCCGAGCGTCATCCTGCGCACCAGTTCGGTCGAGGCGGTGCGCAGCATGGTGGCTAATGGTTCGGGGATTGCTATCTTATCGGACCTGGTTTATCGCCCGTGGTCGCTGGAAGGGCGGCGCATTGAGACCCGTTCGCTGGTGAACCATGTGCACCCGATGAGCGTCGGCCTGGCATGGCGTCATGACGCCCACTTAACCCCGGCGATGGCGGCGCTGCGCGAGTATTTCCGCAGCGCATTCGTGACGCAGCAAATCAATATGGTGCGACGTTAACACCTCTCTGCGCCCGACGTGAGTAAACCTTTCCCTATTAATAACCAAAAGTTTTGGCATTTGAGAAATGGACAAGACTGGAGCGCCCCGAGCCGTAGACAAATCTGCCCTGTAGTTTGAGCACTGAAGAAATCTATGGGTACACCGCGTTTTACTCCCGAATTAAGAAGAGGCTGTCCGCCAGATAATCGAACGTAGTTATTCCGTGGCCGAAAATGCGTTGTTGAGCGGGATTAATGTTCCGAGCCAGTAACTTACGGATCCCCTCGCGTTGCTGTCGGGCACCAGCCAGCGACATAACAGGGTAAGCACTTAAGCCAGGACGGGATGCTTTACCGTTGATACGGTATTTGGGATACCAAAGACGTGAACCGTCTGGATGGACACGCAGCTACAGACCAATCAGAGGCTTTACAAGAAGGTTTGAGGCTGCGGGTTTTCGTGTCGTTAAGGGGGGCATTTGGCGATCACTCCACAATCGAACTGAAATGACCCAGATTTGACGACCACTTTTTCCCGATGCGGGGGGTAAACTGAATACGAATCGGGAAGGCTTTTCACGCTAACTTATTGAATCAAAATCGTACAGGGATTCGCAAAGCGACATGAAAACAAGAATTTGACTCTCTGACTGGGATCGCCTTTGCCAGTAACTGGCTAATAATTAAGCTAATCCTGAATTTCCTTTTTGTCAAGACCACCAGAATGACCACCAATCGAAGCTGGTGATCATTTTTGTACATTTGGTTATCGCTATTTAATTTATGAAACTTGGGTTGTTGTACGGCCTGAACCTACCTCGTTTGGATTCTAAGATCTGCAGGTGATTTTTATCTGCAGATCCTATATCAGTAAGTTTTTTATTCTATGCTTAGATCTTCTGCATAAATTAAAACTTTTTCAGGAGAGCCTATTTGCACATAGTTCAGGCATTCAGCAAACAAGAAGTGATTATTAAGTTCATCACTAATTTGATTTTTAGATAGGTCTGTTAAATTTTCAAAGAAATAATAAACTCCATCTAAAAAATCGTGAGGGTGATTTTCTAATGCGATATTTATATAATTCCGTAACTCTATTAATATGGACTTATCATTAATTTTATATTTTCTGAAAATGTACATTAAAAAATAATCGAAATAAACTCGGCGGTTAAGTCCCGTAATGAACTCTGACCATCTTAAACTTGTTTTAGTGAATAAAATTCTTTCAGGTAGATAGTATCTTAGGCGTTTATATAATCGGCCTATATAGATAGCCGCATCTCTACTTAATATGGGGTATGTACTAGCCAGTACCGTTTTTGCTCCTGCACATAGAAAAGCATTTGCTGCATTAAAATGATTTCTATCGGCTGGGCTTGTATCACAAGCACTTAATACGACTATTGGTGGGATATTAGCTAAACCCATTAACTCATAAGGATACAAAATTTCACCTGATAGCTCAAGGAATCCATGCCCATCATAATCATGGCTACCGTGCATATCAAATATTACAAGAGCGAATTTAAATGAATTCAAAGAATCCACTAGCTCATTTTTATTTGTGACATCTTTAAATATTACTTCCATTTCAAAGTTCGGGATGTAAGACCCTTTTTTAGAAACTTTTTCATTTACTACTGAATTAATACTAGGGTCGTTGCATTCTTTTATTACCCGATGCAATTCATTTTTTATATCATTACTTATACGTTCCCCAGCTTTAAAGGAACTGATGACTAATATTTTTTTAAAACTATCTAGGCTTATTGAAACTTCGTTATTATTGAGAAGAATGTTTTGTTTTATAAATCCCGGGGTGTTGAATATACGACTTGTGTTATGCCTTATCATCAACGGTAGGCCATTTACATTAGTCCATTCCAAAGGGAAGTTTGATATTATTTTTATTTGCTTATTTGATGTTTTAGAAAAATAATCAAACATAGTGTCAGATTTATCAATTACTTTAGATGAGAAAATCTTCATCATTTTTTGTATTTTTGATATATTACTATTTCTAATGTTTTTACCTATGTCTGAAACCAGGCTAAAAAGATCATTATTACATATTCTTATTTTTATTTCAGGAGTTAAAGTCGATGAAGCATAAATGGATGATATTAGACTGTTGAAATATAACTCATTCCGATATTCAGCAATATGATTGTTATAATATGAACTATCAATGTCTGTTGATGTTTTAGCATATGAGATTGAGTCGGAAATCAGCTCGTAATCTATGGTTTGGTTTCTCATTGGCATCCGCCGGGTAAAAAAGATGAACATAATTGGCATGGTGATAAAAACGGATTTCAGGATTATCCTCAATGGTGGTTAGCCGGAGATGCAACGGAATATAATGCAGTAGCGTTTTCATATAGGTGGTTTTACCGGAGCCGGTTTCACCCACAATAAAAATCGTTTTGCCATATTCCACCGCTTTTTCCATAAAGCGGGGAATATTCCCGCTGTTATATAACTGAATCAGTGCATCATCCTGACTTTCCGTTTTCTCCTGACCGGCCACACGCTGATAAAATCCCGCATCAATCCATGACTGATGTGTTTTCTGCTCAAACGAGGGCTTGCGCAGCGTAATGGATACCGTATTACGCTCACAGGCCGGAGGAATAATCGCCTGAATACGTTCGCCGGATCTTAATGTTGCAGAAAGGATGGGTGATGTATCGTCAATATTATCGTCATGCCAGGATGCCAGCGCCCTGGCAAAGGCATGACACTGACGCAGCGTGATCGGGGATGCCTGTTTTTGCCAATTCCCCCGGATTTTCGTATACAGTTCGCCCGGCCGGTTAACGGCAATTTCTGTCAGGCCATCCTGCGCAAGAAAATCACCAAAGAGCCGGTTTTTCATAAAGTCCAGTGACAGGTTTTCAGCGTTCATACCATTTCTTTTTTAGTCGAAGTTGATAAACAGAGGAAAAATCAATATCCGTGCCGGTCATGATGCCGAGCACATCACCCTGGTTCAGGTACATGGTGGGCGGGATACTGATGCTGTTTTCCAGCGTCGTTTTTGCCATTTCAGCCGTGGCGGCACGGGTGTTTTCGGTATAGTCGGTATTGCGGTCTTTACCCGGCGCGGCATCTGATGCCGCTGCCGCCACGTCCTGCACGGTACTCAGCATCAGGGCGTTGCCGAAACGCTCCCAGAAATGGCTGTCGATCCAGCCTGCGATCCCCGCCTCACCAAGCGGGCCGGTAGCCTGCGTATCGGTGAGCGGGATTTGCAGGCTGCCGGGCTCCGGTGTGCGCAGCTCCGTCCACAGCACAAACATCCGGCTGCGTCCGTGATGCAGTGCCCCGGTGCGGTAGAAACCACGGGCAACTGTTCCCGCTGGGATCAGCCTTACATGGTTGCTGGCGCTCCAGACATCCTCATTGATAAGGCAGGAGATATGGCCGCCAACATCCGACACGAAGCGCCGCATCATCGAACAGGGAATATATCGATCCACCGGGATATAGAGATCAGGATCGAGGCCCAGCCGCCTGACACCGGTGACGCTGGCGAGGCCCGGATCGTCGCTGTTACTGCTGGCTGCCGATGTGACCCCATCCGGGCAGTGCAGGCGGCCATCCTTCCCCCTGACCAGTACCAACTGACAAGATGTGTACGCCGTGGATGATGCCGGACTGCCCGACGTTCCCGTGCCGCTGTGCGGTTCGCTACGGGACGTGCGGGTATTGCCGCCAGCTGTTGTACTGCCGTTGTTCAGCCCATCGGCCAGTGCTGCCGCCTTGTTCAGGGCGGGTGGTTCCGGCGGTAATAAGGGAGGAGCAGTGTCGCTCTGACTGGCAGGGCCTGCGCTTTCCTGCCTCCCTGGCCCGAACAGGCCAAACGGGTTACTGTCCATGCCCAGATTCTTACGCTCCTGCTGCACCGCCCCGGAGGAGGGCGGCGGCGCGGTGTCAGATTTTTTCTCATCATCCCTTTTCAGGGCGCTGAGAAGACGATCGCCACCGGATGCCAGCGCGATGACCAGGACCAGACTCAGCAGGCTGACGATCAGCGTGCGGCGACCGGACGCCTTACGGAAACGGGTCACTTCCGGCTGGCCGGGCGGCGTTTTCTGCTCCGGCTCCTGATATGTCATTGCCGCGCGGGCGCGTTCACGGGCTTCCGCTTCCCGTTCTGCGGTGGTTTTTTCCGGTTCGTCCGGGAAAGATTTGTCGGTCATTTTGCCTCCAGCGTAACGGACGGCGAAACGGTGTCACTGTTGGTCAGCGGGAAACGCCCGAATCCGTCGTTTTCGATCCCCACCACCGAGGTGCCGTAACGCAGTACCAGCTGCGGCGATGCCGGAACCACCATCACGGTGTAGTTGCCCTGTTGAACTGTCTGCGGCGTGACCGCCTGCTCCTGACCATTAACCACCCGGAAGACAGAAGGCAGGGTTTTCGTGGGGGAAAAACCGATATACGCAAAACGGCCGTCATCCCAGGTAAAGTCCGGGGCGATGAAGGCTGAGCCTGCTGCCACCCGTTTTGTATAGCGCCAGTTGCGCGGAGTGGTAGCCTTCCCGAATGCCGCCGCTATCCGCTTGCGGTCCAGTGTTTCCTGCTGTCGTTGCTGACGGGGGGCGCTGGCGGCGGCTGACTTTTCCCTCTGCTCATCGGGATAGCGGTAGCGGATAACAAATGCCTGAGCGGGCGAGTCTTTATCCAGGACGTTCAGCTCCAGGCTGTAATCGCGCTTCGATGTCACCACGAACAGATTGGTTTTCCAGTCTTTTGCTGTCGGCAGAAATACCTGGCTGACGGTGTTGCCGCTGGCATCCGTGACCGGCTGGGTAATCGGGTTCGGACTGACGCCCACCCGGTTGTCGCTTTTCGTCACGGTCCAGCCTCTGGGAAAACCCGCCTGCGCATCGATAACGGTTTCATCGTCATCAAACACCAGCATGGTAACGTAGCCGGGGCGGGTACTGACGACCGTGGCGTTCTGGCTGTTGTATGTGACGTTCTGCATCCGGCTGTCATACGCGCTGCCGCGCGGTGTCGCTGCGCTCCATGCCACGCATGACGCCAGTAAGCCAGAGAGGAGCAGGGTATGTCTAAGCATCATTCCCCCCTCAGCTCTTTATCGCGCTGGTAGCTGGTGACGATAAAGCCCAGCGGGTTCACTTCGCGCTGGCTGTCGGTCAGTTGCCGGTGCGGGACGTAGCGGTATGTGAGACGGATATTCCAGACATCCGTTTTCACGGAATTATCAGCAATACGGCGGATAGTGCGTTTGATACGCAGGGTTGCCAGATTATCCGGCCTAGTGGCAGGCGCATGCACATTGGAAATAATGTCGATATAAACGACATATTCCGCCTTGTTAAAAATAACGTCCGGTGCCTGGTCGCCGTTAAACCCGTACAGATAGTCCCGGTTTACGCTGTCGCTGTTGAATAACTGTACGTCGTCATAATCACGCTGGAGGGAGAAATAATTATATCCCTCGCGGAGTTTGACATAGTGTGCTGCCAGTGAATGCGCCAGTGCCTTTTCAGACGAAATATCCCGTTCCTTCACGCGGGTCATATATTCATAGCGCCCGGTCTGTTTATCCACTGACCATAATTCAGTGTCGGTGGTTTTCAGCGGCAGCAGAATAATAATGGCCGTAATCGCCATTGCGGCCAGAATCAGTCCGGCAGTGGCCACCCGCCAGGCGGTTCTTCGGGAACGCTCTTCCTTTTCCAGCAGGATGGATTCAAAAGAGCGGGAAACATTAACAATGTTCTGAATATCAGACATGGTTAGTCAGCTCCTGAATGATGGCGGGGGAATTCACCGGCTCGAGTTCGCCGGATACCGGCGGGAGGTCGCCCTGATGCCGTGCGCAGCCCGTGAGCGCGCACAGCATCAGAAGGAAGATGCTGAATTTCATGGAAGCCCCTTATCGTATGGATGCAGGAATGCCGCACCGGTGGCGCAGGCCACGGCGTGACGGGGAAAGGAAATTAAGAGACGGGAGGATTAACGGTGACGTTGCCGGTTCAGGCGTTTCATACTTTCGATGGCGGCGGCGCGTTTCTGCCAGGCGCTCACGGTTTTACCCGCGCCTGCGCCAGTGAGTGTGCCGGTCGCCGCTGCGACGGCCATACCGCCTTTCGCAGCCAGGCGGGCACCACCCTTTATCCCCGGCCCGGCAAGGTCGGCGGATTTGTTCGCCAGTCCGGTCAGACCACTCATGGCCGCCCCCTGTAACACCGCCTGTACAGCGGCTCCGCTGAGGGCGCTGGCGAGCTTCGCCGAGAACCAGACCACCACACCGGCTGCAATCCCGGCCAGCAGGCACTGTGCCGCCAGCGTCACCATGTTGCTGACATTGGATGTCCGGGTCGCTGCATCAAGGATTTTATTCAGGTAATTGATGGCGATACGGATGGATAAGGCGGAAAACATGATCGTTAATATTGCCGCGAAAATCGTTTTCAGCCAGTTATCAAACATCGGCTTAAGAAAACCGTACAGCAGGCAGAAAATAAAGAGCGGCGCGGTGGTCGTCATTAACAGGATGACAATTTCAGCGAGCAGGTTGACAAAGGTGGCAGCCAGTAACAGAACGATCGCGCCGCCCCATACCAGCACTTCGGCAAAGCCACCATTCAGTTTGACGTAAGTCGAGGTGTCCATACTGAACAGTGTCTGCCCCAGTGTCTGTGCCTTTTCCCAGACGGTATCAAGCAGCGCCCAGACGTTATCATTGCCGCTGACACCGTCTTTGAGTCCCTGGATAGCCGCTACCGCCATATCCAGCCAGCCATCCCGGTTTAACGCAAAGGTGGTGATCAGCAACATTCGCCCCACATCCCAGACGACATCTTCAACCGGGGCCCGGAGTTTGCCAGCCAGCGTCTGATAACCGCGATACAGTATAAATAAGGTAAAAGAGCTGACGATGATGACACTGATCATCGTACCGTAACTGGAAGACTGACCTTCCAGTACGGCATTAAGTCCATCCATGATGTTTTTGTCCATACCCACAAAAATACCACCGGACATGGTGCCTCACCTGATATATAAAGAAAGGAAATAGAAAACAGGGAGAATTCCCTGTTTTGCTGGAGGAGATATTACTGTGTGACGGATTTTCTCTTTTCGGCTTCCTGCTGAAAGATTATCTCAAATTTTTCTTTTATTCTGGGCTTGCCAATTTGAGCGAACATAATGGCAGCCCGTTGAGCAAACTCGCAGTTATCGCTTGCCTCGCCATCCTTCAGGCATTGCGTATAAACCGCATAAGTTTCGTCAGGATGTTGCTTATACCAGGCTTCGGATTTGGTTTCCTTGCAGCCGGACAGTAATATCACGCCTGAGAGTGTGCATAAGGTGAATAAGGATCTGAGCACGGATAACCTCCTTATAAATTATTAAGGTCAGCAACAGGTGCCGTTAGCTGCTGCTGTTCAAAGGCTTTCTGTCTTTGCTGTTCCAGCAATGTCGTTCGCTGTTGAGCCTGTCTGACAGACATCTCCCACTGATTCGTCAGCGCATTTAACTGTACGCTTTTCGCCGCGATGGCGTTAGCCAGATCCTGAGACTCTTTCGAGTCCTGCGCATTCGATATACGGTCAGATAAGTCTGATATATCGCTGAGTGTGCTGTTGATCCTGTTTTCAACGTCAGTGGTATTCTCGATCGCCATTGCCTGATTGAGGATTATCTGTTTGCAACTGTCGGCCAGGGCCTGATATTTTATTCCTTCCTGTTCCTCGCTGCATACGCTGAACGATTTGTATTTACTGTAAAGGTGTTGCAGTTCAGAAGAATATGAACTGTTCTGCGTGGTCAGCAGATCATCCAGTGAAATACCGTTCTTACGGAGATTATCAATATCGGTTTTCAGGCTTCGGGCATCACTGAGAAAACTCTGAATATCCCGCACGCCGGTTGCGGTAGCCAGTTGCTTCTTATATGCATCAAGTTCACTTTTATAATGGGTAACTGTATTCTCCCATTGCTGTAATTTCTGCATCCACTGGTTAATGGATTCGGTATTCTGCACGGCGTCGAAAACCGGTATTCCGGCGCTGAAAGCCTGCGTCGAGAAAAATAACGATAATGCCAGAAGGTGATCCCGGGTACGCATTAATATTACCTCCGGTTGGCTTTCAGATTGCCCGCTCAAGGAAAGCGTCTTTCCATTCATCAGGTCGCATACCGTCCTGATAAATGGCATCGAATATTTTCAGGTTGTCCTCACTGCCGCTGAGAAGCCGGGTGAGTTTACCCAGTCCGGACAGATCCATTTTCGCCATTGCCACAAACGGGCGGGTTTCTCCGGCCTGCAACGGTGTTTTCAGGATGACCATATAATGCTCGCCCGGATCAAGGTTTCTGACCGTCTCATAAACGCTGTCCGGCACTTTCATTTTCTCCACGTAATCCGCATGGCTGGCTTTTGGATTGGCGAGGAAAATCTGGGTACCGCATTGCTCAATAATCGCCGGGGCGATGGGGTGTCTGACGATTTCATCCGGTGACTGTGTTGCCGGGATGAAGATACCGTTCAGCTTGCGGATGACCTTCAGCATATTGAGCGAGAAGCGGGAAAATTCGACATCGGCCAGCCAGCGCCAGAACTCATCCATAAACATCACCAGGCGGCGACCATCCAGCAGGCTGGTCACGCGATACAGCAGGTAAAAGGTCACGGGGCCGCGAATATCGTCATCATCCAGAAATTCGGTGCCGTCGATACCAAAGTTATCGACATCGCTGATGGTGAAAGTATCAGCCTCGTTATCAAACACCCAGCCGAACTCGCCCCCCTGCGCCCACTGTTTCAGGCGAATACGCAGCCCGTTTGTGCGGGCATCTGCAGTCGGCGGCTCTGGCAGCATTTCCAGCAGCCGGGTGATCCCGAACCGGCGGTACTCCGGCGGGTAGTCCAGCATGATGGTGTCAACGGCGGCATTGATCCGCTCCTCATCGCGCGGATCGAGCGGCTTACCGTTGCGGCGGCACAGCATGCGCACCAGACGTTTAATGAAACTGATGTTCCGGCGGGTTGGCTCCAGCGTAAACGGGTTGAAGCCGGTGGGCTCGCCGGTACGGATGCGGAAATAACGCCCGCCCGCCTGGCGGATCGCCATCTCCGCCGCCCGATCCTTATCGAAATACACTGTGGTCAGCCGTTTGATGGTGGCAGAAGGCGCAAACGTCGCCGGGTTGCGGTACTTCTGCATCAGTTGTTGCATGACCGTCATCAGCAGGGTTTTGCCGGAGCCGGTTTTCCCGATAATCGCCGTATTCCCTGGCGTTTTCTCACCGGTATCATCCCGCCCGGCCTGGCTGTCGTGAAGGTTCAGGTAATACCCGCCACCGCCGGGAGATGTGAGGATGGCGATGGCTTCCCCCCACGGATTGCCGCTGCGTTTGTGGGGATGGAAGTTATGCAGGCAGGCCATATCGGCAAAATTCTGGCTGCTGACGGCCACCAGTCGGGGACGCAGCGTATAGACGCCCGGCAGTTGCGCCAGATATGCGGCGGGCAGTGACAGGGTGGAGAGCGTCGTCATAATACCCAGATCGGCGAAGGGCTGGGCCAGAACGTTAGTGTCCTTCACCACCTGTCCGGGACTTTCTGAGGAGATCAGCAGGGAAAAGTGGAATTTACCGCACGACACATGCCCGGACTGCAGCAGGTCGCGCAGGACAATCAGCTCTTCGCGCTGGGAAATCGCGTCGTCGTCCGCTGAGTTCAGCCGTTTTTCCGCCAGCCGGATATGATGCTGCGCCTCATCCCGTGCCATGCAGGTAAAGGACTGCGTCAGAACATACTCGCTTTCGGCGTACAGCAGCGCATCCAGCATACCGGTATGGGTTTCCGGGGAATAATCCTTAATCTCAAGGCTGCGGAAGAAGCGGGAACCGCTGACCGTCTGGCATTCACCGGTGTCGGTGGTGAAAAACACGTCCGGCGTGCTTAACGTTTCATAAAACGGCGAGCGCGTTACGGCCACTTTCTGCCACTGGCCGGTGATCAGGCGGTGGAAGAACGCCATTTGCGAGGAATATACCCGCCCGTTTTCTTCATATATCCCCAGCGGCATTGCCATATAGCGGGATAATGAAGATTCCAGTGCTTCGCGGTATTCCAGCATGATTTTGAGCGCGTCATCCAGTGCTGCCAGGCGTTTACCGTGCGACTGCGCTTTCATGGTTTTCTTCTCAATCTGAGAGAACGGCGCGTAGCAGACGGTGAAAAAGAGCCGGTGCCGCCAGAACGGTTTTTCTTTTACCGGCTGGTAATACCGACGTGTTACCTCATCGGAAAAGGGAATGCCGGAATCCGCCTCAAAGACATCATGATATTTTTCACGGAGCCGGTGAATATAGAATGTTACCGGCAGCCCCTCATACGAACGAATAACGTTATTCAGGTGCGTGGCCATCAGGGTCAGGAGATGTTCGTCTTCACATTCAAAGACTGTGCCGCCCAGCTCCCAGGTGGCAACCAAATCACGGTGACGATTTCTGATGACGTAGGGGTGAATATGGGAGGAATACGGAATATATTTATCCAGCGTAATACGCTCGTTTAATTTCATTTTCTGAATAAACTCCGAGACATCAACGTTATCGTACTGGTTTGCCAGCAGGGCATTCGCGCCAAAATGGGTATTGGTGAAAAGTCGTCCACGGGTTTTAAACGCCAGCCAGAGCAGACTGAAATAATGAATATCCTTTCGGGCTTTGTTTTTCATTTCCGCCCAGGCAGGAATGAGCAGAACCGCCAGGTAATAGCTGACATAGACCGCCAGCAGGACGATGGCCCCGCTGACGAGAACGAACGGCACCAGAGGAATACCCATAATGGCGGCAGGCCGCGTCAGTGCTTTATTCAGCGTAGCCATCGTTGCCTCTCTTATGACGCCCAGTAGGCACCGAAGCCGGACGCGCCGACAATCAGGATCGCGCCGATGATGACGTTACGCATGTCGTGCAGGCTCTTGCCGTCGAACAGCACCTTGTAGCCCACCCACATGGTCGCCAGCGTGATGGTGACGGCGGCCAGTCCCAGCAGGCCGGTCGAGGTATTGCTCAGTGTTTCATTGGCCTTGTTAAAACCACTGTCCGCCGCCAGCACCGGGGAAGACAGCAGCACGGAAACAACAGCGTAGTAACGGCGTTTATGCATGATCATTTCTCCTCATCAGGGATAACAGGGATAGCGCCGCGAATGACGGAACCGGGATAATGCAGGGAAGTCAGGATCGGCGCAGTGGCACCGGCTGGCTCGTCGCGCAGCACAACGGCGGGATAGCGGACAGGCGGTTGCGCGTTCCGGTCAGGGTCACGCTGCCGGTCTTCCCGGGTGGACGGGACGACATAGCCAATGCGCTGCACGTAGCTGGTCTGGTTAAAGGCCGATTCCGGTCGCTGGCCGGTTTCAAAGTTGCCGGAGTAGTAACAACTGAGCGCCCGTTTCAGTGTTCCGCCGCGCCGGTAACAGTCGGCGAGAATGCGCTCAAATACCGACAGATTGATGCAAGGGTTAAGCAGGTCGCTGGCCGTGACGCCGTAATGGCGGAAATTGGTGCTGGTGATTTGCATCAGGCCGACCGAATAGCGTCGGCCCTGTGCAGCCAGCTGTCTGGTGAGGTGGATCGCCTCCGGCAGGCTCGTGGGGAAATGTGAAATCACGCCCCGGCTGTCTGGCAGAGTTTCAGCAATGGCGTAAGGGTGGAAACCGGATTCGACCCGTGCGACATCAAGTGACGTGGCCGGGTGAATACTGGCGGCGCACTGCACCGCCAGTGCCAGAAAGGCAGTGGTGGAAAGCATGCTGGCCTCGTAACAGAGAGAACGGCGGCTTATAGAAAAGTACGCCGCCGGTGGAGAAGAAGAGAAAATGGATTAAGCGGCAGAGGCATCCTGTGAAATGTCGCTTTCTTCTCTCGGTTCGAGCAGCACCAGCCTGCCGGAAACCGCAATACCGGGTATCAACACGATATTCAGGCCGGGCTTGCAGTTATGCGCGAAGGCAACGCCAACTTTTGTCCAGTACGTGTTTTTTTCACCCTGTGCATCGGGCTGACTTTCCTGGGTGACAAATACGTGATAAATGGGTTTTCGCATGAAGTCTCCTCTAATAAAAACATCGATGAGTTAAATAAATGTCACATCCCAATTCTGCATTCCGGTTTTAACGGGGCAGCGAGAACATTCAGCGGCACCCTGAATTGTGGTCACGTGACAGCCCGATCCATTTTTTTAAAGAGCAATACCCGGCCCGGACGAATTAACGTCTATCTTGGCAACCATGCTGTAATGGCAATTTCAGGATCGGATATTTATCGCAGGATATAAACGACAAACTCAAAATAAAAAGAAGAGAGATTAATAAGTGGGGAATTTAAGATGCTATGAGAAGGATAAAAGTATAAAAAAGAAAATAGAGACTCATTTAAATTTAATGAGAATGATAAGGACGTGCAGAGAAATAATATCTTCGCACGTCATTGTTGCCATGATTAACGTCTACGGCGCTCAAGTTTTTCCTGACATTCCGTACAGGTGGTTACGCCCGGCAATGTCTGTCGTCGCTTTTCAGGAATGGGTTTACCGCATACACGACAGTGGAGTAATGACGGTTCTAACCCAGGTTTAAAACGATTCTGTTCAATCATCTCCTCTAGTCGCTGTTCATTAAATTCCTGATCGCGATCAATCTCATCCGGCATGGGGCACCCTCCTGTTAGCGACGACCTCCTGTTCGCACAGCGTAATACGCTTCCAGACCGTTGTGAGTGACAGTCCTTCGGTCCTTGGCAGCAGGGATTCAGTCACCTTCATCATTGCTATCAGCGCGTCGGGCGATTCCAGGTTGTCCACCCGGCATCGTTGCCATTGCCGCCAGATCTCGGTATCCGTCTCTTCATCTGGCTCAGGTGTGCGCCCATATGGCACGCTGATACCCAGTAACCGTCGGCGAAGGCTGACCTCATTTGACGTCAGGCCAAAATAGCGGTTGAGCAAAGCGATAGAACCACCCAGGCGGATAGCGCGTTTAATCTGCTGTTGTCGCCGATATTCCTGACGTGCCTGTGTCAGTAAATGAGACAGAACATCATGGCTGACAGTAATCGAAATGAAGGGTGCCGCCGTCCGGCTGACAGTAAACAGTTCATCAAGAGATAACTGATCGAGAGCATTTATTTCGTCGAAAGTAAATCCCAGAGCTTCGCAGTGGCGAATATTGCCTTGTTTTAGTGCATGCAGTGCATCGGTCATGATGGCGTAATTAATTGATGGGATCATTCTGTTATCTCCTCAATTTGTTGGGAGGAAAGTTGAGTACATAAACGGATGTTTTAACTACTCTCACGTCTGGATAATTTCCGGTTGATCCATTCATCAAGTTCCGATTCGAGCCATGCCACACTGGCAGGGCCGATTTTAATGGAACGAGGAAAGTCGCCATTTTTCATATATAGGTAGATCTGCGAGCGTTTCAGGCCGGTTTTTTCTTCGACCTGTTTTAAACGTAATAACTGGTGTGTTGTCATTGTCTGCTCCTGCATCAAAATTAACCGAGGTATCCGACAATCATAAAAAACACAGGTAAGAGCGGAGGGAAAGTTTCTGAACCCTTATTAAGGGTTACAATACCCTTATTACGAGTTTTTAGGATGAATGAAATGTCTTAACTTTTGCGTTTAATTGCCAGAGTAGTGGCTTGTCCTTTTTAGTAGATAATCGATTTGATAGTTTGATTATTCTATTAGGTGAGAGATAAGGCAGGTTTGATATGAAAAGAAATGGGATTCGACAGGGAATGAAAAAAATTAGTGGGAGTGTGAGCACGTATTATGAATGGTTTTACAATTGATATGGATATTATTCGGGTATGCCATATTATTTTGAACTCTGATTCGGGGATCCGCGTTCAAGCGCTCTTTTCAGCGTGTCCGCGCTCAGATGATCGGTAATACCATCGACTGATGCCCATTCTTCAAAAATGGGAAGAAGTTTATAGGGATGCCTGAGCAGTGGACTGATCGAATCATTATGTTTGCATGCTAACCAGAATAAGCGTGAGAGAGGTGTGGAAAGCCTACTGGATGAAGTGTGGGTAAAGCGATCTGCATGTGTACCGAGTAATTTATCAAGTTCCTCTTGTCGTATTACAAAGCAGGCATCTTCCGGGAGTTCATAAACAGGAAAATATCCTTTACCGGAAAAATTCATGAATCTGTTTACTGATTCATCCTCATAAATATCTGCAATGATATGCGCCGGTAATCGCGTGATTTGCTGATTAATTCTGTCCTGCCATGTCTTTTTTTCAAAAATCTGATATGATTGGCCTGCCAAAGCAATTGTAATACCATAATTGGCATTATTTGCACCTGTAATAGGTAACGGCATATTTAGAGAATGTGCAAGTAGTCGCTGAATGAGAACGAATTCATGTCCCAGCATACCTATGTTCATGACTAATTGAGCAGGTGAGATATATTCCCCCTCTGTACTGAGAATTAAACCTTTACCATTTAAAAATACATTTCGTTCAAGCATGCAAAGCCGATATGGTAGAGAATCGCCTACTGGGCGTAGTTTTATTTTGTTCACTGAGGAACGAATTTTTCTCAGTATAACAGGTGACTGAAAGTATATCGAAAGTGAAATGTTACCATATAAGGCATGTCGATAAATATCATATTCTGCTATTTTTATATCCCTAAGTTTATTGGTTATTTTTACTGCTTCACGGATGGTAACCCAGGCTGGCTTAGGGAAAAAGGTATTGACTTTACTAACATCATTTTGCATAAAATAAACTCCTTGAATATCACAGAGTAAACATGATATTACTTGCTATGCTTAATAATTTTACTCTTGTAATCTTTGATGTATTTTAAAAAATCGTGTGCCACTGCCTACGGATAAATCAGATTATATACTCAGAAAGTTTTAAGATTGTCATGCATGATGTTCGTAAAGTTAATGATGCCGTTTTCCGCAGCATTCACATACGTTGCGGTAACAACTGTTACCACAATCATTATGTTATAGTGTTGGCCTCGTCTGATTATGAAGAGTCTGCGAAATTTTTATCCGTATCAATACCGATTAAAGGTCGTTTCTGGAGTATTGATAACCATGCTCCAGCTGCTGCAATAAAACAGGTCAAAACTCCCAACAGGAAGGAAATAACACTCAGCTTTCCTGCAATAAGTAACAGCCCTGCTACTGTAGCAGTGGCTTCAGCAGCGCCCCAGACACAGGTCTGTATTGCCATTACAACAGATCGACGTCCTCGCCAGATTCTAACTGCCTGCGCCTGATACAACGGACCACAAATCATTTCTCCGGTTACTATCAGGACGACAACGATATACAGAACGGCTTGCTGCTCAGATGAGAATATTAATAATGCACATCCTGAACCGATACATAAGTTTGAAATAACAACCCGCCATAGTCGGCTTATCCTCTGTGAGAATGAAGTGATATAAACCTGTCCGATAATGATGATAATACTTGATAGAAGAAATAGAGTGCCTACCAGTTCACTGGAAAACTTTTCCACCGCATAGGTCGGCAATACATAATAAAACTGGGCATAGCCAACCATCGTCAGGAAATTAATCACCATAAAAGCGATAATTTGGTGATTACCAGTATCCTCTGATGAATTCGCTGTTTCACTTTTTGTGTCAGCCACCTCAGGATGGGTTGCAGAGGGTAGAGGACGGGTGGCTATTGCGCCCAGTGTCCCAAGTAACAAGGGAAAGGCAACAAACCAGTAACCTGTACCTGAAAGCATGAAGGACGCCAGAAATGGTGCAATACCAGCGCCAGCATTGGCTGCAACGTTTTCATATGAAAGCACACGCTCATGCTCGCCGTCATGGAAAACATGCACGATGTATGAAATTTGCGATATGACTGATACAGAGTTAGTCAGGCCAAATAACGTTGCAAGAACAATCCAGACAAAGATATCAGAAACGCCCATTGCTGCTGCAACGAGCATCAGGAATGCTGATATGGCAACACCCAACAGCGTCAGTGCGATCTCTGCTTTTCGTTCTGTTTTGTCCAGCAGGCGATGGAAAGCGAGCGCGCCTGTACGGTTCGCCACAATAGCAAACCCGACGACGATACCGGCAGCGCTACTGCTGAGTCCCACAACGCTATTAAGCCAGACAGCCATGAAGGGATAAAAAAAGCTCCAGGCCGCAGCTGAGAAAAAGCGAATAATGTATATCATTTGAATACAGGTATCCTGTCCCCATGGTCAGTTTTTACGCGTATCAGGTTGATTTCCTGCTGAACAATGTCGGTGTACCCGGTAAGCATCCCGACCCACGAATAATCCGATACCCCCACAGGCTGGATGCGGCTGCCTGGACTGGCTATCGGGGTATGAATGGATGAAATCGCCGGAACGTCCCATCCACGGATAACCGATTCTTCTGCCAGACCATACCAGTAGCTCAAGGTATTATTGATCTGCGCTGCTTGGTCATATGCGGGGACGGATTCTGCCAGACCTAATGGGAGTAATGCTGCATGCTGCAAAACAGTTGAAGGAGAATATCCATAGGCCAGAGCAACCTGTTCTACGATAGTTGCCCCACCTAAACGTCCCATATTGGCATCAATAAGATATGCTGTCGTATCTGTGGCGATAAATTCACAGTGGAAGAATCCGTTATCAAATCCTGAACGTAAGACAAGATCGTGAATAGCCGCCTGAATTTTTGCATGTACGATGGGCTCAATACCGCAGTCGTTTGGAAAATGGTTTGCCACCTCAGTAAACCGAACTCTTTCACGTCTGGACAACCCTAGGTAAATAGTTTTACCTCCCTGCACAAATCCTTCCATGCTCACTAGCGTTCCTGAACAATATTCTTGGATAATCCAGGGAAGGGTTTCACAGGATTTAGCACCGCTTGCTATTATCGCTGACTTGATCGTATGCGTCGGGTCCCGGTCTGCTTCAATATGCAGTGTGGATGTAGCAAGCGCGCCTGAACCGATCGCTGGTTTCAATATGATCGTATTGTTTTCACGTACCTTAAGCCAAGGTAGAACGAATTTATCTTCGGAAAATGAGATTTGTACCTCTTCCGGAACATGCTCAGGGACGATCTTACCGACCGCATATTTTGACGCCAGCTCAGCAAAGACGGAGGGTGGTCCTCTAAAGTTAAACTCCTCCGCGATTTTGTTGACCATCGGGAATAATTCATCAAAAAAAGTAGTAATGCTGTGGATATTCTGAGTGACATCCGGATTGGCATTCAAATAGTCAGACAGAGCATTATGGTCAGAAAAAAGAGGAATACATTGAACATCACTAATTGCTTGTAGGGCATCGCCACAAAGTGCAGATTTATCAATAGAAAGAATAAGGTCGTGACCTGCATTGCGAATAGCGTCACTAATATATTTCACCGATATCTTGTTTATTCCTACGATTAATATGTATTGCATACTAAATATTCCCGTTTTAGTGTAACCAGAATAGTTCTGCTGAATCCGCTCAATACATTTTTGCTGGATTCATGATATTATGTGGATCCAAAGCAGACTTAATGGCTTTCATCAAATGCAGGGCTGCACCATGCTGCACTGGCATCCATTTTATTTTTCCCTGTCCGACACCGTGCTCGCCACTGATGGTTCCACCATATGACAAAGCTCGTTCAGCCAGACGACTCAGAAATCCCTGTATAACAGGAGTTTCTTCCTCTCCTTCACGGAGCATAAGTAAAAGATGGAAATTACCGTCTCCAACATGCCCTATTAAGGGAGCCTTGAGCCCTGTATTCGCGATATCCGTTTCTGTTGCAGAAATACAAGCACTCAGGCATGACAGAGGGACACAGATATCCGTAGGGATCCCCTGGCAACCTTCATAAAAGGCATGGAATGCCCACCACGCATCATGACGTGCTACCCACAGTGCTTCTCTTTCTTCTGGATGAGAAGAAAGCTGTACTTCCCCCCCGTACCTGTGCACATGTTCTTCAAATAACGCAATATTACCTGGCATTGACAGGCTATTAACGTGTAACTCCACAAACAAATGCGGTTTTTCTGATAATCCCAGTTTTGAATAAGCATTACATGCCCGAACTGCGGAAACATTAAGGAGTTCAATACGTGCAATAGGTAGTGCAGATTTCAAGGTGTCTGTCACAGCCCTGACGGCATTCTCTACTGAGTCAAACGCACAAACACCGGAAAGAATAACTTCAGGGAGTGGATGAAGCTTAACGGTTAACTCACTGAAAATGCCTAGTGTGCCTTCCGAACCAACGGCAAGTGAAAGCAGGTCAAGCCCCATAGCTGATTTCACCGCTCTGGATCCTATGTTTGCTATAGACCCGTCAACCATGACAAGACGGGCAGCCCGGACATTCGTTGCCATCGTGCCATAACGCACTGAGTTTGTTCCTGAGGCACGGGTTGCGGCCATACCGCCAATTGAGGCATTTGCACCTGGGTCAACTGAAAAAAACAACCCTGTTCCCCGGAGAGCTTCATTCAATTGTTCGCGCGTGACACCGGGCTGGATTGTCGCGGTCATATCTTCAATGCTGATGTCCGTAATGGCATTCATTTCAGAGCAATCAATGCATATACCTCCTTGCGGGGCATTGATCTGTCCCTCGATCGAGGTCCGGGCACCACTTGGTATCATGGGCAGTCCTTCAACAGAACAGAACGTCACGATATCCACGATATCCTGCTCATTTCGGACGATCACAACCCCATCGGGAGGACTAAGAGTAATTCCCGTCGGAGCTTGGCAGTACTGTTCTCTGAATGTCGGCTCCGTATGAAAATGATCGCCAAATTTTTCCTGTAATTTTTCGATAACTGATATGTTCATTCATTGCCTCCATTGTAAATATAAAATCAGGTCTTTATGGTGGAACTATTCTGGCTTTTTAAACCCTGATGGTTTTCTGGCAGTTCGACCGTCATATTCTGGTCTGCCTGAAATGATCAATTCCAAAAAATAAGGATGTGCATTCTCATCCTCAAGCTGTCGTCCGGATTTAGTGTGTACCTCAATAGCGGAAAAGAGATCAACAAGTCTGTCCTGTATTTGTTCAATTTCCGGCGATTTAAGCGTAACCATTGCACTAAATTTAAATGTCCCATCTATGTCAAAATATTCACTTTTTTCGGGTTTGGACAGGGATTTCTCAGTTTCATAACACATAAATTTGTCTTTAAGATTAATAGATTCTGGGGTCCTTGGCATTCTGAGTGTCGGTGCAAGGCGAACAAAAGGGGCTTCCTCATGATTTCGTTCTTTTGCTACAAGACTCAAAAATTCGACCACACGAGAATCGAATGCAATGTCAAGTTGATGGCAAACTTGTTTAATTTCAGCCACGGATGCAGTGTCAACCATATATAGATATGTCATAAGCGGCCATAAATCAAAATTGTTCTTAAATCCTCTAATTATTTCATCAGAAATAATAAATTCGCGTTCATATCGACTTAGGCTGAGTGCGCGGCGTAATATTTTGGAATCATGGTCTCTCAGTTCTAGTCTTGAAGACAGATCTCTTGTTTCTATTCCTTTCCCAAATAGCATTTCATGCATATCAGAAGGTAATAAATCCTTAAAATAATGCCAGAAATAATCAAAGCTTGATTTGCTTGATGTTTCTATACCAAGAGAGTTGTGGAGTTCTACTGCTGAGTCTATACTGAGATATTTCCTGCCTGCTTCGATATCACGATAATAATTAGCAGAAAAAGGAATATCTATCCCTTCCAGAAATGTCGAAACTTTAAGATGTCCCCTTTCAACACGAAGTTGTGTCAGGAATGAACCAAGAGCATGTTTTTCATCTGTCTTGTTAGACGTTTTACCAGGGAGACTATCTACGTGTTTTGTTTCGTTTTTATCTGTTCTCATACCAGAGGCTACCATCGTTATTTGTTGATTAGATATTGACTCTATAGACATCTACCAGGTTAACCTGAATTATCAGAGAGCCTGAGTGCTATACGCGTCATGTTTTTTTTGATTTTCAACGTGGAAAATATCATCCCGATCTCTTTTGTATCTTTTACATGTGTACCTCCACAAGGAATTGACCATCGTCCACACTTCCATATCCGAAAGTTATTTCCCTGTTCGGGAACATTTACAGTTTGTATCTCATGTCCCGATGAACAAAATTCATTTAGTTCTGTTGTTGCCTTTTCAAGAATATCTTTATCAATATAGTCAAGAAGTTGATAATGATTCTCTCCGCTTTCATCATTGAGTGGTGAACGAACAGGGTAAGGGATTGAATGGCCTGTTACCTGCTCGAGTATACAATGGATCAGATGTACAGCCGAGTGTATACGCATCTGGTGATATCGCAGATCCCAATCAAGAATAGCAGTCACTTGCTGACCTGCCTGCTTTTTCAGCAAGTCAAAACCGATCTCATTAATATCAAGATAGTGTCTGATCTCTTCATCTTTTCGTTTTGTTGTGAGAACACCGATTTTTTGTTGTGATGTCAGCATATCCGGTAAAACAAGATAACCTCTGTCACCCAATTGCCCACCACCCTGTGGGTAAAAAATGGTCGGACTGAGGACACAATAGGGAGAATTTGACTCATCAAGGTTAACATGAAGGAGTCGCGTTTGGGTTTGACTTAGATAGGGGGCTGTATGGTATAGCCCAGGTACTTTATTCATATTCTTAAACCTCAATTGAATAGATACTTTTAATTATTTATTTGAATGAATGTAAATAACCTTGGCAGAATCTATGCTTTTAGTTCTTTCTCTAAAACAAAGAGTAACTTTTCCATTTGTTCCCGGGGTCCGAATGAAATTCTCAGGCAATGATCCAAAGAATAATCGGTCAGCCTGGCTATAAGGAAACCTTCACTGTTAAGACTGTTCTGGATCTCCCGGCTGCGTTCTTCACTGTCAAATTCAACAAAGACGAAATTGACATATTGGGCACTGGCTTTGACTCCGTAATCTTCAAATAAATCTACCAGTTTTCTTCCCCAGCTAAGACAATATTCTGTTGTTTTGAAAAGATGCTCACGATCCTGTAGTGCATGTTCACCAGCAAGAGCAGATAAAGCACTGACATTGTAAGGCGCCCGGCGAGCTTCCAGTTGTGGATACAGATCTGTGCTGACGTAAGCCCAGCCAAGACGCAATCCGGCAAGTCCATACGCTTTTGAAAATGTTCGTAAGCATATTGAGTTAACGCGTTTATGAACTATTTGAATACCTGCCGTATTTTCGATATCAGGTGTAAATTCTGCGTAGGCCTCATCAATGATAATGGTCGTTTCTGGCGGTATGGTTTCAACTAAAGATATCATTTCTGAAGGTGCAATATAGTGACCCAAAGGATTAGAAGGATTAACTAGGACCAGAATGTCAGGTTTATGACTGACCGCCTCTTTTAAATCCTCAGGGAGGATGCGCCCACTTTTCACTGGGATCTCACTGTATAAGGCTCCGAGAATATCAGTTCTCTTTTTGTACATCATAAAACTGTGACGAGGAGCGGTAAGCCGTGCACCCGGTTTCAGCAGACTACGCAGTGTGATATCAATCAGTTCGTCAGAGCCATTACCCGTGATGATCTGTTCCGGATTAATATTCCAGCGTTCTCCAATTGCTGCTCTCAGTGCATTGTAGGTGGGATCGGGATACAGGCTCAGCAAAGACAGATCATATTGTCCTGTTTGTATTATGTCTGGTGAACCCAACGGATTTTCATTGGCGTGCAGGCGGATGGAAGCATTATTATTTGCTCCCTCAACACATTCCCGGATTTTTTTAGAGAACATCATGAGTGGCCTCCAAGTATCCGGGATACGAGTTCTTCCAGATAAGGTGTTATTGACTCGTCATGGTCCAGATAAGGGACTGACTCCCTCACTTTTGCGTACCACAGGCGACCTGAATTTCCTAATTTTGTAGCATCCCTGATATCAGCTGCCTGAGCGGCGCAGATCAACTCAAAAGCAATAACATAGCGGGTATTCTGGAGCACCTCCGCCGTCCTGCGAGCAGCAACCAGACCGAAAGAGACTACGTCCTGAAAATCACCTGTTGTTGTTAGTGTTTGTATTGATACAGGTGTAGCCAGAGAACGATTTTCCGCTGTGACAGAAGATGACATAAACTGTCCCACCATTAAACCAAACCGCAGCCCACCATTTTCTGCACATAGAAAAGAGGGGAGCCCGTTGCTGTTCGCACTGGTCAGCAATCTGTCTATTCGCCGGTCAGATAAGTTACACATGGTAATGATTGCTATCGTCAAATAGTCCATCGCGGCGGATATATACTGTCCGTGAAAATGACCGTTATGGAAAACCTGACCGTTTTCGGGTGTGATAAGGGGGTTATCATTTGACGAATTTAATTCATTACTCACTATTCGTTCCACAAATTCTATTGTCTCCAAAACCGGGCCAAGTATCTGTGGTGTGCAGCGAATTGAATAGGCATCTTCAATCGGCATATCTTCTTGTTTGATGCTATTCGTAAGCCTGCTTCCGAGTTCTGATGAAAGCTGTATATCATCAACCGCCAGCCTTGTTCCCTGGAGGTTATTCCATATCATCTCTGCAATTTTTTGCTGGCCTGTATGCGGTTTTAGTTGATGAACGTCGGGATGAAATGGCCGAATCCGGGCAAGAAGCGTTTCTGAGGCAAAGGCGGAGATTGACGCATATTGTTCAAGAAGTGACCTGGTTTCGATGACATTCAGGGCGGCAAGCGCAACCATGCAGGAGGTGCCGTTGATGAGTGCCAGCCCTTCCTTATAACTTAGCTCAAGCGGTGCGAGCCCCAGCTGGTGCAGAATATCTTCTGCAGCCAAGCGTTCACCATTGAACCAGGCATTGCCCTCACCAGTGAGCATACGGGCCATGGCTGCCAGTGGCCCCAGATCTCCGCTGGTGCCCAATGACCCTTTACGTGGTATCTCAGGAATCAGACCAGCGTTGTAGATTGCGATAAATCGATCGAAATTTTCCAGAGATAATGCTGAGTTGCCGCGAGAAAGTGAGATAATTCGGGCGAACATAGTTGCCCGGCAAATTATATCTGAAAATCTTTCACCAACATTTGTCGCAACACCACGGATAAGGTTTTTTTGTAATTCTTCAGCCCTTTCGAGCGGAACGAGATGATCGACAAACCCACCCATCCCAGTGTTGACACCATATATAACCGAGCCTTCTTTCACTAATTTTTCAAGGGCTCGTCTTGATGCGGCAATTCTTTCTCTGGTTTCTTCTGAAGCAACTATTTTTTTACTGAACTGAGAGAATTCAATAAAGTCTTTCAGACTGACGTTACGGCCTGGGCTGAGAATGAAGGTATCGCCTGTGGATGTGCTATTATGCTGTGTAATATTCATGACCATTTTCCTTCTGTTTGTTTGAATTAATGTTCAGTCCAGTCGGCAATAATGACGTTAATCTCTCTGTTTCCTGAAAATGCATGCCTGCCATGAGCAAACTGCAGGTTATCGAGCAGCAAAATATCGCCGGTGTTGAGATTCACGTCCTGTTCTAACCCCTTGACCAGATGAAATAAGTTAAGTGTCAGTTCTTCCGGTAGCGGTTCTCCATCGCCGAAACACATGGATTCGAGAAGTTCAGGACAATTCTGAGCAGCTTCTTTTAACTCTTCTTCGTCTTCGTTTCTGGAATCCACCCGTGCCCATTCAATCATCGCAGCAGCACCCCAGAAATGTGCCTGATTGCACCAGATCAACTCATTTTTACGAGGATGCTGACGCACCGGTGAAATACAGTCCTGCCAAAGGATTAAATCATCATTCCACCATTCAAATTCCCAACCCCTGGAGCGGCAGGCAAACTCTGCCTCTTCTTTTGTTTTTGCAGAAAGCGCTTCCTGCCAGCTTTTTTTTATTCCGGGTTTCAGATGAACTCGGTTTTCATCCGGCAGTGTTCTACGCAGTCTGAGGCCGCGTTCTGTCAGAAGTTGTAATGTTGAAGGCTCGACCAGTTTTGTTATTCGGCGCATATCGCCAATGGTAGATTCTCCGCCCTCTGTGGCGGGTTTGACGCAAGAGAAGGCAATGATTTCCGGTGGGTGTTTTACATAGGCCATTTCCTGATGGAGGATGATTGACCATGCCGGAGGCGTTCGGGTTGCCTCCATCACTTTACCTTTTATGGTTGAACGGGGAGATGAACCACCAATGTAATCTCTGGTGCGAAAACCTAGCGCATTCATTATCACTTCAAACACAGCGGGTTCTGCACTTTGCACAACGCCGCGTAGTAGCAACGCTCCGTTATTGAGCACTGCTTCCCGAATATCTGGTGCAGTTTGAGTAAAGAAGTTTTGCGTATCAGTGACCGATAACCCATCAACGGTGAATCCAGACAGTCCACTCTCATTACATTCTTTCAACATCACCATCTTAGTCTCCTTGAGTCTTAAGAAATGTTGATATGTCTGTCTACTAATTAATCGCCATGAATCATCAAAGTCAACAAAAAGATTATTTTTTCTTTTAAAAGAAATAAAATGTACTCAAACATCTTTTATTGATATTTAATTTATTTAAAATCAATAAGATATAAAAAAATAAAACTATTGGAATTATTTTTCATTAGTTTGTTTCTCCAGTTGTCGTTTGCCAGGTTTTTGGGTCCATCGATAGTAAAATCCTGATTAAACTGGGCTTTGCGAATCAATGAGTACCATTAAAGATCAGCTGCTTACTTAAATAATTACCGAGTAAGCTTGAGGGGGGGAGATTGCGGCATGGCAGTATAAAAAAGGCCCATGATTAATACGATAATGGGCCGTTCTGTAAAGCTAAGATATTATGAATATTTTAATTTTTTTCAAAAAGATATGGTGAAATAAAAACCTTTCGATTAATTGCAAGATAATCCGACCACCATTGCATCATCGCTTTTCGAGCATCAAGGTATTCCGCTTTATGTATGTAAGCCGCCCGCACGCTGTTGCGCTCCTGATGGCTCATCTGGCGCTCCACTGCATCCTGCGACCATAAACCGGACTCCATCAGGGCGCTGCATGCCATTGCCCTGAGGCCGTGACCGCAGATATCATGTTTAGTGTCGTAACCCATAAGGCGCAGTGCCTTATTCACGGTGTTTTCACACATCGGTTTATATGGGTTATGGTCGCCGGGGAAGACCAGCTCACCATCACCGGAGATATCTTTAATCCGTTTCAGAATGGCGATGGCCTGTTCTGAGAGGGGTACGATATGAGCAGTGCGCATTTTGGCACCGCGCCCGGAATAACGCACGCCTGCAATGGCTTCGCGTGTGGCGGGTATCGTCCAGGTTCTATTTCTGAAATCTATTTCTGACCAGCGGGCAAAGCGCAGCTCACTGGAGCGAATGAACAGATGCAGCGTCAACAGGACGGCAAGCCGGGTCAGTTCACGGCCTTGATGATATGCCTCAATACGTTCAAGCAGTTCAGGCAGCCGCTCCAGTGGCAGGGCGGGATAATGCCGTCTGACGGGAGGAGCCGTTACGCCGTCAAGGTTTGCCGCCGGGTTGCTGTCGATTAACCCCTGATGAACTGCATGACGCATGATGTTGCTGAGGTGCTGCCGCGTGCGGGACGCAACTTCAAGCAGTCCTTTTTCCTCAATCCCTTTCAGCAGGCCAATGAAATGCCGGGGTTTAAGCTCTGAGACTGACAGGTGGCCGATAACCGGAAATACATGATTGTTCAGGCTGGCAAGCAGACGGTCAGCGGTGTTCTGCGACCATTTTTTATTACTTTTATGCCACGCCAGTGCCACGATTTTAAATACTTTCTCCGATGTGTAGGCTCCGCGTTCAACTGCCCGCTGCTGTGCCGGGTTGATGTTCAGCGCCAGCATCTTACGGATATCTTCGCGCTGCTGGCGGGCATCAGACAGGGAAACGGCAGGATAGGCACCCAGTGCAATGCGGGATTCTTTGCCGTTTATACGATATTTGAGATACCAGTGACGTGAGCCGCCCGGTTTGACAAGAAGATACAGACCGTGAGAATCGGAGACTTTAAAGGATTTATCAGAAGGTTTAAGAGTGCGGATTTTCGCATCGGTAAGGGACATATGGGGGTCACTCCATTATCGAACTAACCTGACCCCAGATTTGACCACCAATTTTTCCCGATGCGGAGGATTAAATCAAAATACACCGGGAAGAATTTTCACGCTAACCTCTTGAATCAGTATCAGATAAAGATTCGCAAGGAGGCATGAAAACAGGAAATTGGCTCCTCTGACTGGACTCGAACCAGTGACATACGGATTAACAGTCCGCCGTTCTACCGACTGAACTACAGAGGAATCGTTTGGAACGGGGCGCATATTATCGGGCAGGCTGTGGCTTGTCAAAGCTCTTTTTCACAATTTTTTCTGACTGCTGAATAAAGCGTCAATTGCCCGACGCGGGCCCGCGCGATGGCGCGAATTCGCGCCAGCACTGCGCCTGATTGTGAGAGATGTCACCAATGCTATGCAAAATTACATTCTGATTTGTCGCTTCTGTCAGATACCTCGCATGTATGATCACAGATATTTCATTTCGCCGTTGTCGCCACCCAAAACGAAACATATATTCCGGGAAACTCATCCCCGTGAACCGCAGGTGCAGCATGAACAAAGTCAGAATCGGTATGATTGGCAGTGGATATATTGGGCGTTGTCACGCGATTGCCTATGCGCAGGCACCCACGGTGTTCGCCCTGAAGGGTGAGATTGTGCGCGAGATGCTGGCAGAGGTGAATCCGGCGCTGGCGGCGCAGCAGGCGGCGACGTTTGGCTTTGCCCGTTCGACGGGCGACTGGCGCGAGCTGGTGCGCGATCCGCACATCGACGTGGTCGATATCTGCGCGCCCAATTTCCTGCACAAAGAGATGGCGCTGGAGGCGATTCGCCACGGCAAGCACGTCTACTCCGAAAAGCCACTGTCGCTCTCGGTGGCGGATGCCGAAGAGATGGTGCAGGCGGCAGAGCAGGCGGGAGTGAAAACCCTGGTGGGCTTCAACTACATGAAAAACCCTACCAGTCAGCTGGCACGGGAGATTATCGCGCGCGGTGAGATCGGCGAAGTGGTGCACTTTTACGGCACCCATAACGAAGATTATCTGGCGCGCGCGGAGACGCCGCTCGACTGGCACTGCCAGAAAGCGCTGGCCGGTCTCGGCGCGCTTGGCGATCTGGCGGCGCATATCGTCAACATGGCGCACTATCTGGTCGGTGATATTGATGAGGTGAGCGGTGACATGATGACGGTGATCAAACAGCGACCAGATCCGAAGGCGCCGTCACGAATGTTGCCGGTGGAAAATGAAGATCAGGCCAGCGCGCTGCTGCGCTTCAAGAATGGCGCGCACGGCGTGATTGAAACCTCGCGTATCGCCTGCGGCAGCAAGATGGGGCTGACTTATGTGGTGACCGGCACCAAAGGCACGCTGCGCTATACGCAGGAGCGCATGGCTGAGCTGGAACTGTATCTGCACGACGATCCGGCCGGTCGCCAGGGCTTTAAAACCATTCTCACCGGTCCGGCGCACCCGGATTACGCCAGCTTCTGCGTCTCGGCCGGTCACGGCATCGGTTTTAACGACCAGAAAACGGTTGAGATTCGCGATCTGATTAACGGCATCGCCGCCGGCGATCGCATGTGGCCGGATTTTGCCGAAGGGCTGCAGGTGCAGAAGGTGCTGGAAGCGGTGGCGATTTCCGCCGTGGAGCGCCGCTGGATGAAGGTGTGATGCAGAGCGTCAGCCGCAGACGCACGTAACCGGTCGCCTTGAATGGCGACCCTACACGGTGCGTGCAGGGATGGCGAGCCTCACAGGGTGCGCATTTATGCGCACCGGGATAATGCAGGAATTTCCAATGATTACGCCAGCAACGGACACTGCGGCGGCAGGCGGCAGCTCAGCGCGCCGGGCTGCACCTCAATCACAAACTCGCTGCCGGACAGCGGCTCGCCGTCGAGGTTAAAGGTCATCTCATGCGGTGAACGGATGGTCAGTGACGTCAGCTGTGCCGCGACAATGTTCGGGTTTTCATCGTCGCGCGTCAGCGAGTGCAGCAGCGTTGGCAGCAGCTCCTGAGCGGTTACGATACTGAGATTGAGCTGTCCGTCGTTGATCAGCGCTTCCGGACACAACCGCTGTCCGCCACCGGCCTGACGGCCATTGCCAATGCCAATCACCAGCGCGTCACCCTGCCAGTGAAAGCCCGGTCCGCTGATTTCGCAGCTGTCCGGCTTCAGCGCATCAACGCGCATCAGGCCATGAATAAAATAGGAGACGCCGCCCAGCGCCGATTTCAGTTTCTCCGGCGTTTCCGTAGTGATGCGTGTGCCAAAACCGCCGGTCGCCATGTTGATAAAGTAACGGTCGCCGTTCACCCGCGCCAGATCGATGGCCGTGGCTTTGCCCAGTACCGCCAGCCGCAGTGCCGCTTCCATTTCTGCCGGGATACCGGCGCTGGTAGCAAAATCGTTGGCAGTGCCAAGCGGTAAAATCCCCAGCACCGGCCGCTGCGCTGGCGGCAGGGCGGCCAGCGCGGTGGCAATCTCATTGATGGTGCCATCGCCGCCGCCAGCCACCACGGTTTCCGCCTGCAGCTGCAGCGCTTCCTGCACGTAGCGGTCACCGTCGCCTTTTTCCCAGGTCACGCGCACCGCCAGGTTAAAGCCTTCGTCGCGCAGGGTATTCACGGCGGCACGCAACTCTTCATTGCCTGCGCCTTTTCCATTCAGAATCAGCAAAGTGAGGGGTTTATTTTGCATTATCGCTTCCCTGATGAGTAAGACAGAGCTGTGGTTATAGCATAGCTGCGGCGGGAACTTTATCGGCGAACGATGAAAAAAAGAAAACCCGCACGGGGGAGCCGGGCGGGTGAATGAGGTGGTTCCTGGTACTACCTGCTGTTTGTTGTTACTCGTTAGCAGCAGGCGCGATTCTAAAGCGCGGCGAAGCGGCGGTCTGTGATCCTGTTCTAACTTCGCCGTTTTCTTTTCATTTAGTGCGATTTTTACCGTGCGGATCGTAAGTGCTGTTACCGTCGGTAAAATTGCGCAGCAGCAGCGCATAGGCCAGATCGACCCCCTCCGGCACGCTGATCCAGACGCGATGACCATCTCCCGGAGCCACCTCAACCGCGGTACCCTTGTCATTCTGCATCGCCTGCAGCGTGCAGTTGAGATTGCCGTTCGGCGTCATGATCTCTACGCTATCGCCCAGCATGAACTTGTTCTTCACCGCCACCTGCGCCCACGTACCGCGCCGTTCACCGGTAAATTCACCCACAAACTGCTGACGCTCCGAAATGGAAAAACCCTGCTCGTAGTTTTGATAGCTGTCATGGGTGTGGCGACGCAAAAAACCTTCGGTATAGCCGCGATGCGCCAGCCCTTCCAGCGTCTCCAGCAGTGCCGGATCGAAAGGTTTGCCGGCGGCCGCGTCGTCGATTGCGCGGCGGTACACCTGCGCGGTACGCGCGCAGTAGTAGAACGATTTGGTGCGGCCCTCAATTTTCAGCGAATGCACGCCCATCTGGCTCAGGCGTTCGACGTGCGCCACCGCGCGCAGATCTTTCGAGTTCATGATGTAGGTGCCGTGCTCATCTTCGAACGCGCTCATCACCTCGCCTGGCTTCATCTTCTCTTCCAGCAGGAATACCCGGTCGGTAGGCTGACCGACGCCGAGCGTCGCGGGCTGCACCGCAACCGGCTGATGGAAGCCAACGATGTTGCCGACCTCATCCTGCTGGCCTTCGGCCACGTTATATTCCCAGCGGCAGGCGTTGGTACAGGTGCCCTGATTGGGATCGCGCTTATTCAGATAGCCAGAGAGCAGGCAGCGGCCGGAGTAGGCCATGCACAGCGCGCCGTGAACAAAGATTTCAATCTCCATCTCCGGCACCTGCTGGCGAATTTCGGCGATCTCCTCCAGCGACAGCTCGCGCGACAGAATCACGCGCGTCAGCCCCATCTGCTGCCAGAACTTCACCGTGGCCCAGTTCACCGCGTTAGCCTGCACCGACAGGTGAATTGGCATCTGCGGGAAGGCGTCGCGCACCAGCATGATTAGGCCGGGATCGGACATGATCAGCGCATCCGGCTGCATTTCGATAACCGGCGTCAGATCGCGGATAAAGGTTTTCAGCTTGGCGTTGTGCGGGGCAATGTTCACCACCACGTAAAACTTCTTGCCGAGCGCGTGCGCTTCGCTGATGCCTTTGGCGAGGTTTTCATGGGTGAATTCGTTGTTGCGCACGCGCAGGCTATAGCGCGGCTGGCCGGCATACACCGCGTCGGCGCCGTAGGCAAAGGCATAACGCATATTTTTCAGCGTGCCTGCCGGCGAAAGCAGTTCAGGTTTGAGCATGGGAAGTTCTCACTGATGTCAGGTCAGCATGCCATCACGGATGGCACGTGCAGCGGCCGCGTCAGGCGGCCCTGCAAAAGGTGGGGAATTGTAGGCAGGGCGACACCCGATGTAAATTGACCTGGATCAATCTAAGCGGTTACAGCAGGCGGCCAACATCCGCTTCCCAGCGATATCCCATGCCGTACACGGCGCGAATAAACGGCTGTTCGGCATCAAGGTTCTCCAGCTTGCGCCGCAGGTTCTTGATGTGGCTGTCAATGGTGCGATCGGTGACCACGCGATAGTCGTCATACAGATGGTTCAATAGTTGCTCGCGCGAGAACACTTTGCCCGGCTCCAGCGCCAGGGTTTTCAGCAGGCGGAACTCGGCGGGCGTCAGCTCCAGCGGCTGTTCGCGCCAGCTGGCCTGGAAACGCCCTTCGTCGATCAGCAGATGCGAGGCCAGCTGCGCCTCTTCTGGCGAACGTTTCACCCGGCGCAGAATGGTTTTCACCCGCGCCACCACTTCACGCGGGCTGAAGGGTTTGCAGATATAGTCGTCAGCGCCAATCTCCAGCCCGAGCAGGCGATCGATCTCTTCCGTGCGTGCGGTCACCATGATAATCGGCAGCTCGGAGAAGCGGCGGATTTCCCGACACAGCGTCAGGCCGTCACGGCCCGGCAGCATCAAATCCAGCAGCATCAGGTCTGGTGGCGTTTGCTGCACGTAACTCAGTACCGCGTTGCCATCGGCGAGATGGTGCGTGCGGTAGTTTGACGCCTGCAGATAATCAATCATCAGCTGCGCCAGTTTGGGTTCGTCTTCCACAACAAGAATCAGGGGATCGCTATTTTCCGTGCTCATAAAGGGTGTCTAGTGAGGAACATACGGCAAGTTTAGCGTGATTTTCAGCCCACCTAAATCAGAGTCGGCCGCATTAATGCTGCCGTCATGCGCCTCAACAATATTCTTGCAGATCGCCAGACCGAGCCCGGAGCCGCCGCTGGCGCGATTGCGCGAGCTTTCGGCGCGGAAGAAGCGCTCAAACAGCTGTGCCTGCTGCTGGCGCTCGACGCCCGGTGCGCTGTCGGCAAACTGCAGCTGCCACTGCTCGCCGCTGAGCTGCATACTGAGCTGCACCGTGCCGCCGGCATCGGTGTAGCGCAGGCTGTTTTCCAGCAGGTTAGTAAACAGCTGCATCAGCCGGTCCGGATCGCCAAAGCTGCTGGCCTGCGCCGGCAGCATCAGGCTGAGCGTCAACCCCCGGCTGCGATAGCGTTCGCCAAAACTGCCCGCTACCACCTCCAGCAGGCTGACCAGATCCACCGGCTGTTTGCGGTAGGCGAGGGCGCCCGCGTCGGAGAGCGACAGCTGGTGCAGGTCTTCCACCAGCTGGGTCAGCAGCGCGACTTCACTCTGCAGCGAACTGATGGCGTCGGGCGTCAGCTTGCGCACGCCATCCTGCATCGCCTCCAGTTCACCGCGCAAAATCGCCAGCGGCGTACGCAGCTCGTGGGAAATATCGGCCATAAAGGCGCGCCGGTTGCTCTCATTTTTCTCCAGCGAGCGCGCCAGCTGGTTGAAGTCGCGCGCCAGCTGGCCAATTTCGTCGCTGCTGCCGACCTCCACCCGGGTGGTAAATTTGCCCGCCGCCAGCTGATGGGTGCCGTCCACCAGCCGTTTCACCGGTGCCAGCAGGCCGCGCGCCAGTAGCCAGGTGACCAGCGCGGCCAGCAGCGTGGTGAGGCCGACAATCAGCCAGCTGGTCTGGCGCTGCTGATGGTCAAAGTTGATATCGGTGCTGCGCGTCAGCCGCTCGGCGGGCGAGGCAATCACCCAGCCAACAATCTTGCCGTTACTGGTGGTGATATTGCGGCGCGAGCCTTCCGGCGGCACCGGCGAGCGCGGGCCGGACAGTATTTTGTACTGCTGATCGATAATCCAGAACTGGGTGCGCCAGCCGTGTGGCGGCAGCTGAGTGCCGCTGCCGGGGTTCTGTTCCAGCGAGCGCAGAATGGTGAAAATCAGCCGGTCGTTGTTACGCAAAAAATCCCAGCTACCGTGCTGTTCGTATTGATCGGCCAGCGCATCGCTCAGCAGCGTCAGGCGCTGCTCATTGCCCTTTTTGATGTAATCGACAAAGCCATGCTCAAAGCTGAGGCGCACGCCCCAGTGCATGGTGATGATCACCAGCATGCAGGTGGAAAAAATCGCCATAAACAGTTTGGCGCTGATGCCGAGTTTTACCGGCTGCTTCATCCTTTTCTCCTGCCTCTCAGGTCCACGTTTTTACTCACATCGGCGGGTACGCGCCAGAACACCAGTGCCGGCAGCGCAATCACCAGCGCCATGCACAAATAGGTGTACATAAAGGTTTGATGGGTCGCGGCGCTGTCGCTCACCGCGCCATGGCCGAAAGCGCCGAGCAGCAGACCGGCCACGGTGACGCCGATACTCATCGACAGCTGCATGATCATCGACAGCAGGCTGTTGCCGCTCGAGGCCAGCTCGTCCGGCAGCTCTTTCAGCGTCAGGGTATTCATGGACGAAAAGCGGATGGCATTGACCATGCCCTGCAACAGCAGCACCACGGGCAGCAGCC
Organism: Pantoea sp. Ap-870; assembly: GCF_011752515.1. Taxonomy (NCBI): domain Bacteria; kingdom Pseudomonadati; phylum Pseudomonadota; class Gammaproteobacteria; order Enterobacterales; family Erwiniaceae; genus Pantoea; species Pantoea sp. Ap-870. The sequence continues at coordinate 38,247 of NZ_VWXG01000006.1, read as the reverse complement.
AGATCCAGCCGAGCAGCGCCACCACGGGAAACAGCAGCACCACCAGCGCCAGCGCCAGCGTGCCGCCCACCAGCGCGTTACGATAGCCAAACAGATTTACGATGCGCACCACCACGCGTTTGATGCCCATGTTGCCCAGCACCATCGGGATCATCATCAGCCCGGCGTGGAATGGGCTAAAACCGAGACCCACCTGCAGAAAAATCGGCGTCATAAACGGCAGCATGCCGCTGCCGATGCGGCCGGTGAAGCTGCCGAGCAGGCCGATGGCGTAAATGCGGTTGTCAAATAGCTTCAGGCTAAACAGCGCGTTATCGTTGTTGCGGCCGTGCATCAGGTAGAACAGCAGGGAAAACACCCCCAGCAGAATCAGCAGGCACAGCAGCAGCGGCGAGCCGCCGGCGCTGCGCTGGCCGTCGAGCGCCAGCGTCAGCGTAGCCATGCCGACCGCCAGCAGCACAAAACCGAGGAAGTCAAAGCGTCGCGTCTGCATGGTGTAGTTCGGCATCAGCAGCAGCGTGGCAATGGCACCGATGATGCCGACCGGAATGTTGATCAGGAAGATCCAGTGCCAGCTGGCATACTCCACCAGAATGCCGCCCAGCGCCGGGCCGAGCAGCGGGCCAATCTGGCCGGGCAGGGTGACAAAGGTCATGGCCGACATGTACTGCTCACGCGGCACGATTTTCATCACCGTCAGCCGGCCGACCGGCACCATCATCGCGCCGCCGATGCCCTGGACCACGCGCGCCATCACCAGCTGCTCGAGTGACGTGGCGAAGGCACACAGCAGCGAACCGAGGCTAAACAGCACGATGGCGCAGAAGAAGATGTTGCGCACGCCAAAGCGGTCCGCCAGCCAGCCGCTGAGCGGCAGCGTGACCGCCACGGTGAGCACGTAGGAGACAATCACCGAGTGCATATGCAGCGGGCTGACGTTGAGATCGTGGGCCATCGCCGGAATCGCGGTGTTCACAATCGTGGTATCCAGCGTCTGCATAAAAAAGCCGAAGGCCACAATCCACAGTTGCCAGCGGACGGTGGCGGTTTGTGCGTTCATGGTCATCCCGTGTTAACAGTTTCATCAGCCGCAGGTCGCGTAGCGGCGCGATTTATCGCGCGTTGGATTGCGCCGCTACGCTTAGTGCAGGTATGACGTTATGGCTCCGTTATCAACCGCGGCTGCTTTTTCCGACGGCGCAGTTTATCCATCATCAGATACACCACCGGTGTGGTGTACAGCGTCAGCAGCTGGCTCATCACCAGCCCACCGGCAATGGTGATGCCCAGCGGCTGGCGCAGCTCCGCGCCGTCCCCGCTGGTCAGCACCAGCGGCAGCGCACCAAACAGCGCCGCCAGCGTGGTCATCAGAATCGGGCGGAAACGCAGCTGGCACGCCTGGAAAATGGCGTCGCGCGCCGACAGGTTGCCGTTGCGCTCCGCCTCCAACGCGAAATCCACCATCATGATGGCGTTCTTTTTCACAATGCCGATCAGCAGCAGGATGCCGATCAGCGCAATCAGGCTGAACGGCGTATTAAATAGCTGCAGCGCCAGCAGCGCGCCGACGCCCGCCGAGGGCAGGGTAGAGAGAATCGTCAGGGGATGCACGTAGCTCTCATACAGAATGCCGAGCACGATATACACCGCGGCAATCGCCGCCAGCATCAGCCACAGCTGGTTCGACTGCGAATCCTGAAATACCTGCGCGGTGCCGGCGAAGCTGCCGCGCACGCTGGACGGCACGCCAATCGCCGTGATGGTGCGGTCGATGGCCTCCGATGCCTGCGACAGCGAGACCCCTTCTGGCAGGTTAAACGAGATGGTCGAGGCCGCCGACAGCCCCTGATGGTTGACCGACAGCGGCGCGTTGGCCGGCTGCCATTTGGCAAACCAGCTCAGCGGAATCGCTTTGCCGTCGCTGTTGATCACGAACATCTGATCCAGCGCGCTGACATCCTGGGTATAGCGCGGATCCACCTCCATCACCACTTTGTACTGATTCAGCGGCTGGTAGATGGTCGAGATTTGCCGCTGGCCGAAGGCGTTATTCAGCAGCGCATTGGCCGCTGACACGTCGATGCCGAGGCGCGCCATACTTTCGCGATCGTAAGTCAGCGCCATTTCGCTGCCGTTGTCCTGCTGATCCGAGTTCACATCGGCCAGCTCTGGCAGCGCGGCAAACGCCTGGCGGATTTTCGGCTCCCACTCACGTAAATCGGCGAGGTTATCCGACAGCAGGCTGTACTGATAGCTGGCGTTCGATTCGCGTCCGCCGACGCGAATATCCTGCACCGCATTGAGATAGAGGTTGGCACCCGGTTCTTTCGCCAGCTTCACACGCAGGCGGGCGATCACTTCCTGCGCGCTTTCGCTGCGTTCTGACAGCGGCTTGAGTGACACAAACATCGAGCCGCTGTTGGTGCGCGAGCCGCCGGTGAAGCCAGTGACGTTATCGACCGCCGGGTCAGCCTTGATGATGTTCATGAAATCCTGCAGCTTGCCGCGCATCGCCTGAAACGAAATGCTCTGATCGGCGGAGATAAAGCCGTTGAGACGGCCGGTGTCCTGCTCGGGCATAAAGGTTTTCGGGATGGCGATAAACAGCCAGATGGTCAGCCCGACGGTGCCGAGCAGCAGCAACAGCACCCAGATCGCGTGGTTCAGCACCCAGCCCAGCGAGCGCGCATAGCCCTGCTGCACCGCCAGCAGCACGCGGCCAAATCCACGCGTGCGCGGCTGGCTGCGCTTCGCCTGTGGTTTCAGCAGATACGCGCACATCATCGGCGTCAGGGTGATGGAGATAAACAGCGAAATGAGAATCGCCACCGACAGCGTGATGGCAAACTCCGAGAAGAAGCGGCCAATAATACCGCCAATCATCAGCAGCGGCAGGAACACCGCAATCAGCGACAGGCTCATCGACAGCACGGTAAAGCCCACCTCGCGCACCCCGGTGAGTGCCGCCTGCAGCGGCTTCATGCCGGCTTCGACGTGGCGCGCGATGTTTTCCAGCACCACAATGGCGTCATCCACCACAAAGCCGGTGGCGATGGTCAGCGCCATCAGCGACAGGTTATTCAGGCTGAAACCGCACAGGTACATGGCGGCAAAGGTACCAATCAGTGATACCGGTACCGCCGCCGCCGGAATCAGCGTGGCGCGGCCGTCGCGCAGGAAGAAAAACACCACCAGAATCACCAGCGCCACGGCGATCACCAGCGACTGCTCCACTTCATGCAGCGAGGCGCGGATAGTGGGCGAACGGTCCTGGGCGATTTGCAGGTCGATAGCTGCCGGGATCACCTCATGCAGCTCCGGCATTTCCGCTCGGATGCGGTCGACGGTATCAATGATGTTGGCGTCCGGCGATTTGCGCACCACCAGCAGCACCGCTGGTTTACCGTTGGTCATCCCGGCGTTGCGCACGTCCTGTACCGAATCCTGCACGTTCGCCACATCGCTCAGCCGTACCGCCGCGCCGTTGTTGTAGTGCACCACCAGCGGCTGATAGACGCTGGCGGTTTGCAGCTCATCGTTGGTCCGCACCTGCCAGCGCTGCTGGGTATCGTCGATGGCACCCTGCGGACGGCGCTGGTTGGCGTTGCTGATGGCGGTGCGCACCGCATCCAGCGACACGCCCTGATTAAACAGCGCCTGCGGATTGAGGTCGACGCGCACCGCCGGCAGCGAACTGCCGCCCACCGTGACATCACCGACGCCATCAATCTGCGACAGCTTCTGTGCCAGTTGCGTCGACGCGTAATCATACAGCTGACCGGGATTATAAATGTCCGAGGTCATGGTGAGGATCATGATCGGCGCATCAGACGGGTTGGCTTTGCGGTAGGTTGGGCGATTGGGCATACCGGTCGGCAGCAGGCTCTGGGCGACATTGATCGCCGCCTGCACGTCGCGCGCCGCGCCGTTGATGTCGCGGTCGAAATCAAACACCAGGATGATGCGCGTGCTGCCCAGCGAGCTGGTGGAAGTCATCTCACTGACGCCGGCAATGCGCCCCAGCGAGCGCTCCAGCGGCGTGGCGACCGAGGCCGCCATGGTTTCCGGCGACGCGCCGGGCAGCGAGGCCGAGATCAGAATCACCGGGAAATCCAGCTGCGGCAGCGGCGCCACCGGCAGCAGACGGAAGCCAAGAATGCCCGCCAGCGCAATCGCCAGCGTCAGCAGCGTGGTGGCAACCGGCCGATGGATAAACAGGGCGAAAAACTTCACGACTGCGCCTCCGTGCCTTTCAGACGCCGGCGCGTGGCGTGGGCAAGGCGATCAAACAGCAGATAGATCACCGGGGTGGTAAACAGCGTCAGCACCTGGCTCAATACCAGGCCACCGACCATGGCGATGCCGAGCGGACGACGCAGCTCCGCGCCGACACCGGTACTAAGCATCAGCGGCAACGCGCCAAGCAGCGCCGCCAGCGTGGTCATCAGAATCGGCCGGAAGCGTAGCAGACAGGCCTGATAGATCGCCTCACGCGGCGCCATGCCCTGTTCACGCTCGGCGGCCAGCGAGAAGTCGATCATCATGATGGCGTTCTTCTTCACGATACCGATCAGCAAAATGATGCCGATGATGGCGATGATATCCAGCTCGTTGCCGCTCAGCATCAGCGCCAGCAGCGCACCAACGCCGGCGGTGGGCAGCGTCGACAGAATGGTAATCGGGTGGATGAAGCTCTCATACAGCACGCCGAGCACGATATACATCGCCACTACCGCCGCGACGATCAGCCAGATGGTGCTGGTCAGCGCCGCTTCAAACGCCAGCGTGCTGCCCTGAAACTGCGTCATCATCTCTGCCGGCATGCCGACCTGATCTTCCGCCGTGGTGATCGCCTGCAGCGCATCGCCGAGCGAGTAGCCGTGCGCCACGTCAAACGAGAAGGTGGCCGACGGGAACTGGTCGAGATGATTAATGCTCAGCGCAGCGTGGCGCTCTTCGACTTGCGCGATGGCGCTGAGCGGCACGCTGCCGCCGTCGCTGCTGTTCAGGCGAATCGCGTCGAGGCTGGCGAGACCGGGGGTTTGCGTGTTGTCCTGCTCCAGCACCACGCGATACTGATTGGCCTGGGTGTAAATCGTTGAGATCAGGCGCTGACCAAAGGCGTTGTACAGCGCATTATCAATGTCGGCCATGCTGATGCCGAGCCGGCTGGCGCTGTCGCGATCGACGCGCACAAAGGCTTCCAGCCCCTGATCCTGCCAGTCGCTGCTGACGTTGCGCAGCTGCGGCAAGGTGTTGAGCTGTGCCAGCAGTTTCGGCACCCAGCTGCCCAGTGACTCCAGCGAACCTGACTGCAGGGTAAACTGGTACGGCGTGCGGCTCGCCTGGGTATCAATGGTCAGGTCCTGTACCGGCTGCAGCCACAGCGACACGCCGGGCAGGCGATCGATCGCCTGCTGCAGCCGCTGCTGCACTGCCGGAATACGATCGTCACGCTGGTCCAGCGGTTTCAGGTTAATTTGCAGCCGCGCGCTGTTAAGCGCCGCGTTGGTGCCATCCACGCCGACGAACGAGGTCAGGCTCTGCACCGCCGGATCTTTCATAATGATCGACGCCACGTCGCGGGTGCGCTGCGCCATACTGGCGTAAGAGACCGACTGCGGCGCCTGCAGCGTGCCCTGAATGATGCCGTTGTCCTGCTGCGGGAAGAAGCCCTTCGGAATCACCACCCACAGCAGCACCGTCAGCAGCAGTGTGCCAAGCGCCACCGACAGCGTCAGCCACGGGTGGCGCAGCACGCGCGTCAGCCAGCGGCCATAGCCGGCAATCACCTTATCGAACATCGCCTCGCTGGCGCGGGAGAAGCGGTTCTGCCTGCGCAGCGATTCGGCGCTCAGCATGCGCGCGCACATCATCGGCGTCAGCGTCAGCGAGACCACCGCCGAGATCAGAATCGCCACCGCCAGCGTCACGGCGAACTCGCGGAACAAACGGCCAATCACGTCGCCCATAAACAGCAGCGGAATCAGCACCGCGATCAGCGAGAAGGTGAGGGAGATGATGGTGAAACCAATCTCACCGGCACCTTTCAGCGCGGCGGTCATCGGCTTTTCGCCTTTTTCGATGTAGCGCGAGATGTTCTCGATTACCACGATGGCGTCATCGACCACAAAGCCGGTGGCGATGGTCAGCGCCATCAGCGTCAGGTTATTGATCGAAAAGCCAAGGAAATACATGGCGGCGAAGGTGCCGACCAGCGACAGCGGCACCGCGACCGCCGGAATAATGGTGGCCGGGACGTTGCGCAGAAACAGATAGATGATCATCACCACCAGCCCGATGGCCAGCATCAGCTCATGCTGGGTATCCGCTACCGAGGCGCGAATGTTGGTGGTGCGATCGGTGAGCAGTTTGACGTCAACCGACTTCGGCAGCGTGGCGGTCAGCGACGGCAGCAGCGCGCGGATGCTGTCAGCGGTGGCGATAATATTGGCGCCCGGCTGGCGCTGCACGTTCAGCACAATCGCCGGCTGACGGTTGGCCCAGGCGCCCAGCCAGCTGTTTTCTGCGCCCTGTTCAACCGTGGCGACGTCGCCCAGCCGCACCGGCGCGCCGTTGCTGTAGCTGATAATCAGCTTGCGGTAATCCTCCGCGGAGGTCATCTGGTCATTGGCCGACAGCGTGATGGAGCGCGTTGGGCCATCAAGACTGCCTTTCGCCGAATTGACGTTGGCGTTGCTGATGGCGGTGCGCACCGTCTCGCTGGTGAGGCCGAGGGCCGCCAGCGCCTGAGCGTTCATCTTCACCCGCACTGCCGGACGCTGGCCGCCGGAGAGCGTGACCAGACCGACGCCGGAGACCTGGGAAATCTTCTGCGCCACCCGCGTTTCCACCATGTCCTGCACCTGCGTCAGCGGCATGCTGGTGGTGGTAACGGCCAGCGTCATGATTGGCGGATCGGCCGGATTGACTTTGCTGTACACCGGCGGATTCGGCAGATCGCCAGGCAGCAGGTTAGTGGCAGAGTTGATCGCAGCCTGCACTTCCTGTTCGGCAACGTCGAGCGCCAGCGTCAGCTGGAACTGCAGCGTAATCACCGAGGCACCGCCGGAGCTTTGCGACGCCATTTGCTTCAGGCCGGACATCTGCCCGAACTGGCGCTCGAGCGGCGCGGTAATCGACGAGGTCACCACATCCGGGCTGGCGCCGGGATAGAGCGTGACGACCTGGATGGTCGGGTAATCGACTTCCGGCAGCGCGGAAACTGGCAGGAAGCGATAGCCCAGCACGCCGGCCAGCAAAATCGCGATCATCAGCAGCGTGGTGGCCACCGGGCGCAGAATAAACTGGCGTGACGGGCCGCCGCTGACGTCGGGAGGCATCACCTGCATTATTGACGTTCTCCGCGAGCCGGTTGCGCCGCGCGCGTGCTGTGCGTGGCGGTACTCTGTGCGGCGACAATCTCCACCGTGGCGCCTTCGGTCAGGCGGTCGAGACCGTCGGTGACCACGCGCTGACCGGCCTGCAGCCCGGCATCAATCACCACTTTCTGGCTATCCTGCAGCCCGGCGGTGACGCGTTTCTTGCTCACTTTGTTATCGCTGTTCACCACCCAGACAAAGTGGCCGTCGTTGCTCATCTGCAGCGCGGCAGTCGGGATCACCACCGCGTTTTGCAGCGTATCCACCTTCAGCCGGGCATTAACAAACTGGTTGGGAAACAGGGCGTCGTCCTGATTGCTGAAGCGCGCCTTAAGTTTAATGGTGCCGGTGGTGACGTCGATCTGGTTATCAATGCTCAGCAGCGCACCTGTGGTCAGCAGGGTTTTATTGCTGCGATCCCAGGCTTCAACCTGCAGCGGCTGGCCGCTTTTCTGGGCTTTCAGGATCTGGCTGATGTTGTTCTCGGCAACGCTGAACACCACGTCAATCGGGTGCGTCTGGGTGATCACCACCAGACCATTGGTATCGCCGGCGGTAATGTAGTTGCCGACATCCACCTGCTTCAGCCCGACGCGTCCGGCAATCGGCGCGGTGATGCGGCTGTAGGTCAGATTGAGCTGCGCGCTGGCCACATTGCCTTCGTCGGCTTTGATGGTGCCGAGGGTTTCACTAACCAGCGAGCGCTGGGTATCCAGCTCCTGCTGCGACACCAGCGAGGTTTTCGCCAGTTTTTCGTAACGGCTGAGGTCGCGGCGCGCATTAGCCAGCGTCGCCTGATCTTTGGCCAGCTGGCCCTGCGCCTGGGTGAGCGCTACCTGCCATGGGCGGGGATCGATTTCTGCCAGCAGCGCGCCGGCCTCCACCTGCTGACCTTCCGTAAAGTGCAGCGCCATCAGCTGGCCGTCGACCCGGCTGCGCACCGTAACGGTGTTGGCCGCGGTGACGGTGCCAAGTCCGCTGAGGTAATAGGGCACGCTTTCGGTGGTCGCGGTTGCGGCCTGCACCGGTGCCAGCGGACGGCGTCCGCCGCCGTTGTTGCCACCGCGTCCGTGATGCGGCTGGCCATCAGCCTGGGTAGCCTGTGCAGGCTCGGCCGGATGCTGCCACCAGTAGTAAGCGCCCGCCAGCGCAGCCAGCACCACCACGCTAATCAGGCCTGTTTTTAATCGTTTATTCATTGCTCTGTGTGCTCTCCGGCGGTTTCGTTTTCCCCACATGCGCGCGCAAACGAACCGCGGCGCAAACGAAATGATTGTAGTCGCCCGGGCCGGGCAAAAATTGAAGGAATTAAGAATATCGCCCCGGGCACGCTAAGTATTCATATTCAGTAAATATTTTGGCAGCAATACGCATAAGCGTGACTTTTTCCTTTGCTAAGCTGAATGACAGACCAGTCTCGTTTCACTAAGGAGGATCACATGCGTCAACACAAAACCCGCCAGCTGGGCGACAGCGGTATCAGCGTGCCGCTGCTGACGTTTGGCGGCAACGTTTTTGGCTGGACGGTCGATGAAAAAACCTCGTTTTCACTGCTCGACGCGCTGGTGGAAAAGGGGCTGTTCTTCATTGATACCGCAGACGTTTACTCACGCTGGGCGCCGGGCAACGCCGGCGGTGAATCGGAAACCATCATCGGTAAGTGGCTGAAAAAAAGCGGTAAGCGCGACAGTATCGTGCTCGCCACCAAGGTAGGCATGGAGCTGACGCCGGAGAAAACCGGGCTGAAACCGGCCTATATCCGCCAGGCCGTGGAAGATTCGCTGCGCCGCCTGCAGACGGATGTCATCGATCTCTACCAGGCGCACCGTGATGACGACAGCACGCCGCTGGTGGAGACGCTGAAAGCCTTCGACTCGCTGATCAAAGAGGGCAAAGTGCGGGCTATTGGTGCGTCCAACTACAGCGCGCAGCGCCTGCAGGAAGCGCTCGACATCAGTAAGCAGGAGGGACTGGCGCGCTATGAAACCCTGCAGCCGGAGTACAACCTGTACGATCGCCAGGAGTATGAAAGCGGACTGGAGCAGGTGGCGGTGAAAAACGGTCTCGGCGTGATTAACTACTACTCGCTGGCCAGCGGTTTCCTGAGCGGGAAATACAAAAAGCCGGAAGACGCCAGCAAAAGCGCGCGCGGCCAGGGCATTGTAGAAAAATACCTCAACGATCGCGGTAAGCGCATCATTGAAGCGCTGGAAGATGTCGCGGCCTCGCACGACGCCTCGGCTACACAGGTGGCGCTGGCGTGGCAGATTGCGCGACCGAGCATCACGGCACCGATTGTCAGTGCCACCTCGCTGCAGCAGCTGGATGAGCTGGTGAAAGCCACTGAGCTGGAGCTCAGCAAGCAGGAGATTGAAGAGCTGGCCAGCGCCAGCAAGCCGTAACGCGAAGCGGGACGCTGCGGCGTCCCGTCACGTAATAATTTTTTCGCCACGCAAAAAATGCCTTTTTCCTCCAGAAGATATCCATTCATCGATCGCTGTCACAATTGCGTTAAGTCACTGTCACCTTTGCACTCACTGCGCACAGATTTGCAAAAATTGACATAACCTCAGCATTATTCTCTGCCCGTTCCTCTCCGGAAATTCACAGAAGAATAATCATCATGAACAGAAAAAAAGCAGTGCAGCATATGCCTCGCCTGGCAGCGGGCACCCTGATGTTTGCCATGTTGAGTGCGTCGGCGGTGGCAGCCGATGCGTTCAGCTACGATTCTCCCTATATGTTTGGCGACTGGGGCGGTAACCGAACGCAGCTGGAAAACGACGGCGTGAAGTTCGACGTTAACTACACCATGGAGAGTGCCTCGAACCTGGGCGGCGGTGCCGATACCAACACCTCGATGCGCTACAGCGATCAGTGGGCGTTTGGCCTGAATCTTGACCTGCAAAAACTGCTCGACTGGCAGGATGCGCAGTTCCAGATGACCATTACCGACCGTAACGGTCGCAATATCTCCGATCAGGTGGCAGACCGCCGTACCGGCATGCTGTCATCGGTGCAGGAAGTGTACGGACGTGGCCAGACCTGGCGTCTGACGCAGTTCTGGCTCAGCAAAGGGCTGTTTGATAACACCGTCAACCTGAAAGCCGGTCGCGTCACCGTCGGGGAAGATTTCGACAACTTCGACAGCAAGTTCCAGAACCTTGCATTCGGCAGCGGCCAGGCGGGTAACTGGCGCGGCGACCGCTGGTTTAACTGGCCGGTTTCCCAGTGGGGCGGCCGCGTGAAGGTTAACTTCACGCCGGAAGTGTTCTTCCAGGTGGGCTTCTACAACCAGAACAGTGCCAACTACGATCGCGGTGACGGTTTCCGTCTGGATACCAGCAACTCCGAAGGCAACCTGGTGCCGGTGGAACTGGGCTGGAAACCGACCTTCGGGCCGGCTAACCTGCCTGGTAACTACCGCATTGGTTATTACTACTCTTCGGCCAACGGCGATAACTACGGCAGCTGGCGCGATGGCGCTTATCAGAGCAAGGATCACGCTTACGGCGGCTACGTGCTGTTACAGCAGCAGCTGACCGCGCAGGGCGGCGATGCCAGCCGGGGTCTGGGCGTGACGGTGCAGGCGGTGATGAACGATCACAAAACCTCGAAAACCGACAACTATCAGTCGATCAGCTTTACCTGGAAAGGGCCGTTTGATGCGCGTCCGCAGGATGAGATTGGCGTCGGCGCGGCGCGTATTCACGTCAACAGCGCGTATACCCGTTCGCTGCGTCAGCAGAATGATGCCAACGGCGAAACTGATTTCGACAGCCCAACCTATCTGCCGATTCAGGATGGTTCCGAGTACAACTACGAGGTTTATTACAATGCGCAGCTGACCAAATGGCTGCAGCTGCGTCCAAACCTGCAATACGTGGTGGCACCGGGTGCGGTGAGCGAAGTGAAAGATGCGTTTGTGGGTGGGATCAGTGCGAACGTGAATTTCTAATCTGGCAGAATGTGTGACTTTTCCCTCTCCCTTTGGGAGAGGGCAGGGTGAGGGGAAAATCGCACGGAGCTGTCTGGCCCTCACCCTAACCCTCTCCCGCAAGCGGGAGAGGGAATTATCTGAACATCACTTCGGCCCAGCGCGCCAGGCCGGCGGTGACCGAGCCGAAATCATCGCCGCTGGCGATGGGCGTGTCGGGCAGTGCCTGCTGCAGCGCGGCGCGCAGGATCGGCGAACGGGCGCTGCCGCCGGTGAGGTAAATCACCTCCGGACGGGTGTCACAACTGGCCAGCGCCAGCTGCACCTGCTCAAGAATGCGCGCCAGCGGCTGGTTGATCGCCTCTTCCAGCTGCGCGGCGCTGATCTCCGCCTGCAGCGTTTGCGCAATAAACGCCAGCGAGGCCGCGGTCTCGCGCTCCTCGGAGAGCGCAATCTTGCTCTCTTCCGCCGCGCGCACCAGCCGGTAGCTCAGCTTCTGCTGCCAAACTTTCAGCAGATGCGCGACTTTATCGCCCTGTTCGGCATCACGCACCAGATCGCGCAGCAGCTTACCGCTGGCGGCTGAGTAGAAATCGCTTTGTGCCGGCACATCGTTAATCGCCACCGCGTTCCACCACGGCAGGGCGGGCAGGGCAGTGCCCTTCAGCGTGTTACCGCCCAGACCCAGCAGCGGCATCAGCGTTTTGAACGCCAGCATGATATCGAGGTCGTTACCGCCGACGCGGCAGCCGCTGTGGCCAAGCAGGCTGGCACGGCGATCGGACTGATTACGCCACTGCGGACCCATCAGCAGCATCGAGCAGTCGGTGGTTCCGCCGCCGATATCCACCACCAGCACGCGTGTCTCCTGCTGCAGCGTGGCTTCAAACTCCAGACCGGCGGCAACCGGCTCGAACTGAAACTCGACGTCGCGGAACCCGGCACGCTGTGCAGCACGCAGCAGAATGCCCTGCGCCTGCTGGTTGGCATCTTCACCGCCCAGCCCCTGGAAGTTGATTGGCCGGCCAATCACGGCCTGATCAATCGGTTGGTCGAGCTGGGTTTCACCCTGCTGGCGAATGTGCAGCATCATGGCGCACACCAAATCTTCAAAGAAGGCGATCTGCTGGGGTTTCAGGCCGCTGGCGCCGAGGAACGACTTCGGCGATTTGACGAACCACACCTCTTCCGGATCAACCATATAGTGCTGCAGCGCGGTCAGACCAAACTGTACGCTGGCAGGCGTTACCTCGATATCCTCTTCGCGGTTATAACGCAGCGCGCGCTGCAGCAGCGCGGTGCTTTCGCTGTCTGGCGTGGGGACCTGATGATGGCGATGCAGCCATTCACTGATGGCTTCGCGCGTGGGCGCGCAAATCATGGAGGGAAGCAGGCGCTGACCGTTTTCCAGTGTCAGTAACCGCGGTGTGCCGCTATCCGTTACTGCGATGGAACAGTTAGCCGTGCCGTAGTCGAATCCGATAAACATTGTATCCCCCATGCCAGAAAAAAGGGGGCGACTTTAGCGCAGCCAACGCGGGCTGGCAATGGGCAGCGCCGCAGTTTATCCCTGAACTTCCTGGTAAACCTGATACTGGCCGCGCCCGGCGTGTTTGGCGCTGTAACAGGCGACATCGGCCTGCGACATCACCACATTGCTGATGCAGTTATGCTGATCGATTTGCGTGATACCGGCGCTGGCGCCGACGTGATACGGCCGGTCCTGCCACATAAAGGTAAAGTCATGCACCGCGCTGACGATGCCCTGCACCACCTCGCGCACCTGGTCAACATTGCTGTAGGGCAGCAGCAGGCCAAATTCGTCACCGCCGAGGCGCGCCAGCACATCGCTATTGCGCAGGTGCTGCTGCATGAGGTCGGCCAGTGCGCGCAGCAACGCATCGCCAGCGGCATGGCCGGCGGTATCGTTGACCGCTTTAAACTTATCCAGATCGATAAACACCAGCACGTGCTCGCTGTGATGCGCGGCGGCGTCATTCACCAGTCGCTTCAGCTGCTGTTCAAAGCTGTGACGGTTCGGCAGGCGCGTCAGCATATCGTGGGAGGCGCTGTAGCTCAGGCGTTTCATCATGCGGCGCGACTCGCTGACGTCATGAATGACCATTACGGCACCAATGTCGCTGCCGGTCAGGGTTTTCAGCGGCGTGATGCTGTAGTGAATCTCGACCTGGGCACCATCCGGTGTATGCAACACCAGCTCTTCTTCGAGGTCCGGTGTGGTTTTGCTGGCGGGCAGGCTGCACAGCAACAGATTCTCCACGCGCGGCCCCTGCGCGCCACGCGTAATCGTCAGCAGTTCGCTCAGCGCCACGCCAGCCGCTTTCGCCTGCGGCCAGCCGCTCAGCGTCTCGGCCACCGGATTCATGAAGGTCACCCGCATCTCATCGTCAGTACAAATCACTGCTTCACCAATCGAGTCGAGGGTGATGGCCATACGTTCCTTCTCCTGGAACAGCGCTTCATTCAGCGTACGCAGCGAGGTGATGTCCTGACAAATGCCCAGCATGCGTTCGATCTGCCCGTCTTTGCTGATGATGCTATTGGCCTCGGAGCGCACGTAGCGCACGCCCTGCGGCAGATTGATACGGTACTCCAGCTGGAAGGCGCTGCGGCGTTCAATCGCCTGCTGAATGGTGAGCGCGGCCGCTTCGCGTTCCTGAACATCGACCAGATGCAGCCACAGGTCGTAGCTCGGCACCCGGTGCGGCTCCAGCGCGAATAACTCGTACATGCGCTTGTCCCATAACATCTCGCCGTTTAGCAGGTTCCACTCCCACACGCCGATGCCGCCCGCTTCGTTGGCCAGCGTGATGCGCTCCATCAGCCGCTGGTTGACCTGCTCGCTCTGCTTCAGCTCGGAGATATCCACAATCTGCGCGATAAAGTAGAGCGGGTGCAGCTGCGCATCACGCACCATCGAGACCGTGAGGCGCGCCCAGACGATCTCGCCATCTTTGCGGAAATAGCGCTTCTCCAGCGTATAGGTCAGGATCTCACCGGCGATCAGCCGCTCCAGCTGTTGCAGGTCGCTGTTGAGATCGTCCGGATGGGTGATCTGCTGGAAGGTGAGTTTTTTCAGCTCCTCCGCCGCGAAGCCCAGCGTGCGGCACAGCGACTGGTTGACCTGTTGCCAGCCGCCTTCCGGCGATACCAGCGCCATGCCGATGGCGGAATACTCCATGGCGTTGCGGAAGCGGGTTTCGCTTTCGCTGATGTGGTGCTTTTCACGCTGGAAGGCATCCATCACCAGCGACATTACGTGGCTCGGCAGCAGCACCAGCAGAAACGGCAGCCAGGTGCTGACCTGGCCGAGCAGCAGATCGTTGCGCGCCAGGTTGACCCAGTCGAGCGCCAGCAGCAGCGAGATAAAGCTGGCGTTGAGGAAAAACAGCAGAAAGGCTTCGAATTTGGGCAGGCGCACCGCGCACCAGAACAGAATCACCACGATGAAGGTAAACGGCCACGGCAGGAAACGCAGCGCCAGATAGCTGGCCAGCAGCGTGACGATTAGCGTGAGCAGCGTCTCCAGCTGACGTTCCGGCGTGATCAGCTGGCGCAGCGGTTTATCAGGCCACAGCAGCAGCACCGGACCGAAGGCCAGCACGCCAATCACTTCAGAGATCACCCAGGTGGAGAAAAACGGCAGCGAGGCGTGGCCGTCGACGTGCAGCATCCATAGCGCCACCACGCCGCCCAGCAGCGGCGCGATCAGGCCCGCAGCCAGCGCAAAGCGTATCCAGTCGGCCAGTGAGTTGAGCGGGGCTTTGCGGTCGAGCAGCGCGCGCAGCATCAGCCCGCCGAGGATGGCCTGCACCATATTAAGGATGGCGAATTTGACATTGCTCAGGGCCGGGCCGATCACCAGCAGATTGGCCAGCGCCGTGCCGAGCACGCAGCTGGCCAGCAGCAGCGGTACCTGTCGCGAGGGCGCGCGGAACACCACGACGGTCATTAACGCGGTGGAGTACCAGAGCGGGGAAATGCGGCCGCTGACGACAATCAGTTCCAGACAGAACAGCGTCAGTAAAAATGCCAGCGCGCAAAGCAGCAGGGCGCTGAGCCACTTTTTTTGCGGATTATCCTGCGAGGTTACTATCTCAAGAGTCATGCACGAATCCAGCAGCGCGCATTGATTACTCGAAGAAAAATGCGCCAGTCAATCTCTTAATCCATGCTAGCACATCTGTCAGATATCTTTGTGCGGAAATGTTTTTTTGCGGCCTGCATCCAGGTGCGCATGAATGCGCACCCTACAAAACCGGTGAAATCTGCTGGCAGTATCGCGCCTGCTGGATCTGCAGCGATTCAGGGAAGGACACGACAAATTGCACGATTTTGTAGCGGCGCGATTTATCGCGCAATAAATTGCGCCGCTACCGTATGTGCAATCATTTGTGGAACGTGTTCAAAACGTAATGGACATACCTTACACCCTTTACCGCGCAACGCACTCAGCGAAACAAATCGGCGCGGGTGAAGGGCTTTTCCAGCCCGGCGAGGTCAGCGGAAAAACGCTCGAGGAACTGCTGAGTGGTGGCGACGCGGCCGTGGCCCATCAGCAACAGCGGAATCAGAAATGCCACCGCCACCTGCACCACGCTAAACCCCTTCAGCGCGGTGCGGCGCTGGCTCAGCAGGAACGCGCTGCTCAGCGTAAAGCCCAGCATCAGTCCGGCCAGCACTTCACTCACCGAGTGCGCATGGATCACCAGGCGCGATAATCCCACCATCAGCGGAATCAGATAGCCGATACCGATGGTCAGGGCGCGCCAGAACGTGGGCCAGCGGCCGGAAATCAGCCACATCATCACCGGCCACAGCGTCGCTGACATCGCGCTATGGCCGCTGAACCCGGTGAAGTTGTAGCGCGCGCTGCCAATGCCGAAGCCGAGAAACATAATTTTCGAGATGCTGACCAGCAGGCCCGCCAGGCCAAACGCCAGCAGCCAGTACCAGACGGTGCGACGGTTGTCGCTTTTCCATGGCAGCACCAGTGCGATGATCACCGCAGTGGGGATCAGCAACATACTGTCGCCGAAATAGGTCAGGGTTCTCCAGCTCATACTTTTCCTTGCAACGACTATCGGGCTCCCGCCAGTCACACGGCGGGCAGAGAAACAGTGTATCGATTAAGCCGCTGGCTGCAAAACGGGATAGTCTGAAAAGGCGGCGCGCCGGTTTTCACTGGCATCAACCCGGTGAAATCCCTATAATTGCCGCCAACTAACCCTCTCAATCGGCCTGTTTTTGTGCAGACAGAAACCGGCTCCAGTTATCAGGTCTTAAAAAAGTATGACTGACAAGTCTCATCAGTGCGTGATCGTTGGCATTGCAGGTGCATCCGCATCCGGAAAAAGTCTTATTGCCAGCACGCTCTATCGTGAAATCCGTGACCAGGTCGGTGACGAGCATATCGGTGTGATCCCCGAAGATGCCTACTATAAAGATCAAAGCCACCTCACCATGGAAGAGAGGGTGAAAACCAACTACGACCATCCGAGCGCGATGGACCACGATTTGCTGCTGCAGCATCTGCGCGCGCTCAAGGCCGGCGAAGATATCGACCTGCCGGTTTACAGCTACGTTGAGCACACCCGCACCGACGAGTGTATTCACCTGAAGCCGAAGAAAGTGATTATTCTGGAAGGGATTCTGCTGCTGACCGATGCACGGCTGCGCCAGGAGCTTAACTTCTCGATCTTCGTTGATACCCCGCTGGATATCTGCCTGATGCGCCGTATGAAGCGCGACGTCAACGAGCGCGGCCGCTCGATGGACTCGGTGATGAGCCAGTACCAAAAGACCGTGCGCCCGATGTTCCTGCAGTTTATTGAGCCTTCCAAGCAGTATGCCGACATCATTGTGCCGCGCGGTGGTAAAAACCGCATCGCCATTGATATCCTCAAGGCCAAAATTAACCAGTATCTTTGACGACGCCTGTCCGGTTCAGCAGGACCGGAACGGGACACCGTGCGTCCGGATGGACGTGACGCGAACGGTTTGTCACAACCTGACCACCTTTCGCTACACTTAAATCATGGAGTTTCTGCGATGAGATTATGCGATCGCGATATTGAAAGCTGGCTGGACAGCGGCAAGCTGGCCATCGATCCCCGTCCGCCGGTTGAGCGCATCAACGGTGCTACCGTGGATGTGCGCCTCGGTAACCAGTTCCGTACCTTTAGCGGCCACACCGCCCCATTTATAGATTTGAGTGGTCCAAAGCATGAAGTGAGCGCGGCGCTGGATCGCGTGATGAGCGATGAGATTGTGCTGCCGGAAGGCGAAGCGTTCTTTCTGCATCCGGGAGAACTGGCGCTGGCGGTGACGCTGGAATCCGTCACCATCCCCGACGATCTGGTGGGCTGGCTGGATGGCCGTTCGTCACTGGCGCGCCTCGGGCTGATGGTGCACGTTACCGCGCACCGTATCGATCCGGGCTGGCAGGGCCGCATCGTGCTGGAGTTTTACAACTCCGGTAAGCTGCCGCTGGCGCTGCGTCCCGGCATGCTGATTGGCGCACTGAGCTTTGAACCGCTGTCCGGGCCGGCGGCGCGTCCTTACAATCGCCGCGAAGACGCCAAATATCGCGGGCAGCAGGGCGCTGACGCCAGCCGTATTGATAAAGACTAACGTTTCTCCTGGAGTGATTTCGCGCCAGCGGCCCGGAATCTGACGGTGATGAGGATGCAATGAGAAGACTGATAACCACGCTGGCCATCCTGTTAGTGGTGGTCGTAGCGGGCATGACGGCACTGGTGTTGCTGGTCAATCCCAACGACTTTCGTACCTATATGGTACAGCAGGTAAAACAGCGCAGTGGTTATCAGCTTGAGGTGAGCGGCGACCTGCGCTGGCACGTCTGGCCGCAGCTCAGCATTCTGGCGGGCCGCATGAGCCTGACCGCGCCCGGCGCCAGCCAGCCGATGGTGACCGCCGATAATATGCGTCTGGACGTCAATCTGTGGCCGCTGCTGTCGCATCAGCTGAGCGTCAGTCAGGTGATGCTGAAAAACGCGATTATTCGCGCTACGCCGGACAGCGCGGTGCAGAAACCGCAGGGCGCGCCGATTGAGCCGGGCGACAGTGAACCGGCCATCGCCGCCAGCAACGGCTGGACCTTTAACATCAGTAAACTGCGCATTGCCGATAGCCTGCTCATCTGGCAGCAGCCGGGCGGTGACGAGTATAACTTCCGCGATCTCAACCTCAATCTGAATCAGGACGATAACCGGCAGGCCAGCGTTGAGCTGGCGACACGCGTGTCGCGCAATCAGCGCAATCTCAGCCTGAACCTGAAAGGGCAGATGGACGTGGCGCACTATCCGCACCGTATCAGCGGCCAGCTGGATGAGCTGGATTACACGCTGGACGGCGCGAACCTGCCGCCGCAGGGCATTAAAGGGACGCTGAGCGGGCAGGCGCAGTGGGATGGCGACCAGCAGCAGTTTGCGCTGAACAAGCTGCAGTTAACCGCGAACGACAGCGCCCTCGACGGCAGCGCTGAGGGCCGGCTGGCCCTGCCGCAGCAGCTCAACCTCGCGCTGCACGCGACCTCGCTCAATCTGGATAACCTGATGGCCAGCGCGCCCGCCAGCGATAACAGCACCACGCAGCAGGCTAACGTGATGCGCACGCCGGTGATCGCTGAGCCGCGCGCGCACAATAATGCCGACTCGCCGCTCAACAGCATGGATTTACAGCTGACGCTCGACGCTGACAGCAGCGTGTGGCGCGGTCTGACGCTCAGCAATCTGCAAATTGACGCCCGCAATCAGCGCGGGCTGCTGACGCTCAACAAGCTGCAGGGCAAATTTGGTGACGGCCACTTTTCCATTCCCGGCTCGGTGGATATCCGTCAGCCGGTCACGCAGGTGGCGTTTCAGCCGGAGCTGAGCAGCATTGCCATCGCGCCACTGCTTAAAGCGCTGGAACTGCCGGCTTCGCTGCAGGGCACGGTTTCGCTCAAGGGCGACATCAGCGGTGCCGGGCTGAGCGTGGCAGAGGCGAAACAGAACTGGCAGGGCAATGCAGAACTGGAAGCGACTAATCTGCAGCTGGCGCAGCTGAATCTGCAGCAGATGGTGCGCCGCGCCGTGGCGCGCGTCAGCAATCGCGTCAGTAACGATCAGCCGGATGATCAGGGAATTGAACAGTTAAGCGGGCGCATCAGCCTGAAGCAGGGCAACGTCACGCTGCCGGATCTGCAGGGCGGCAGCAGCCGGCTGGCGCTGCAAACCCACGGCAACGTGGATGTAGTCAAGCAGCAGCTGGATGTCACCATTAATATGATTCTGCGCGGCTGGCAGGGCGATGACCGGCTGGCGAAAGTCCTCAACGGCCAGCCGATTCCGCTGCGCATGTACGGCAGCTGGGGCAATCTGCAGTATTCGCTGCCGGTGGATGACGTGGTGCGCCAGCAGTTGCAGGGCGAAGCCAAAACGCGCCTCAATCAGTGGCTGGATAACCAGAAGTCTGCACCGCGGCAATAAAACCCGATGCCGGTGCGCATGAATGCGCACCCTACAAAAAACCGATGCTTTCCGTGTAGGGTCGCCATTTATGGCGACCAGCTAAGCAACACGCGATAAATCACGCCCCGGCACCGGGTTAAATAAACGGTGCGGGCGCGACCGGCACAATCTCGACTTTTTGCACCCGATGGTTCTCCACCTGCAGGGTGCGCAGCAGATAATCCCCGACGCGCAACTCCTCACCTTCGGCCGGCACGTGCTGCAGG
Organism: Pantoea sp. Ap-870; assembly: GCF_011752515.1. Taxonomy (NCBI): domain Bacteria; kingdom Pseudomonadati; phylum Pseudomonadota; class Gammaproteobacteria; order Enterobacterales; family Erwiniaceae; genus Pantoea; species Pantoea sp. Ap-870. Next base: position 18,167 of record NZ_VWXG01000006.1, on the reverse strand, counting down.
CTATCCATCAGCAATCCCGCCAGCGTATGGTAATTGCGCCTCTCGTCGAGCGGCAGCGCCACATACAGCGCTAAATCTTCCAGCGGCATATGGCCGTTGGCGATCCAGCCGCCATGTTCCGCAGGCTGAATATCGTAACGGGCATCAATCTCTTCCCCTTCATTGGGCAGGTTGCCGGCGATAGTCTCCATCACGTCGCTCAGCGTCACCACGCCTTCTACCGAACCAAACTCATCCACCACAAAGGCAAAATGGGTGCGCGCATGGCGAAACTGCTCCAGCGCCTGCAGCAGGGTGACGCGCTCGGGAAACACCAGCGGCTGGCGAATAAGCGCACGCAAATCCAGCGATTTACTGTGCAGCGACTGATGCAGCAGATCGATCACATGCACCACGCCCAGCGGCTCGCGTCCCTGTTCGGTGATTAGCAGGCGCGTATGCTGGTTGCGGTCGAGTTTATCCATGATCGACTGCGGGTCTTCGCTCAGATCAATATGCTCGACGTCATGGCGTGACGTCATGATGCTGTTGATTTGGCGCTGACCCAGACCCAGCACGCGCATGATCATGCGCCGCTCCTGACGGTTAAACAGCGCTGCGCCCTGGTTATCGCTCAGCAGCGATGCCGTGTCGGCATCCAGATCGGCGCGCTGCGCTTCACCGCGCAGAATGCGCAGCACGGCTTCGGCGGTGCGCTGGCGCAGCGGCCGTCCGGCGGTAAGAAAACGGCGGCGATTAAACAGCGCCAGCTGGTTAAAGATCTCAATCACAATCGAGAAGCCAATGGCCGCGTACAGATAGCCTTTCGGGATGACGAAGCCGAAACCCTCTGCCACCAGACTAAAGCCGATCATCAGCAGAAAGCTCAGGCAGAGAATCACAATAGTAGGATGGCCGTTAACGAAGCGCGTCAGCGGCTTGCTGGCCAGCAGCATTAACAGGATGGCGATGGTCACGGCGATCATCATCACCGGCAGGTCGTTGACCATACCGACGGCGGTAATGACGGCATCAAGTGAAAAGATGGCGTCCAGCACCACGATTTGCGCCACCACCGGCCAGAATTTAGCACCACAGTTATTTTGACCCGATTCCTCGTCGCTGCCCTCCAGCCGGGCGTTTAGTTCGGTGGTGGCTTTAAACAACAGGAAGATACCGCCGCCCAGCAGCAGCAGGTCGCGTGCGCTGAAGCTGTGCTGGAAGAGGGTGAACAGCGGTTGGGTCAGCGTAACCAGCCACGACAGCGACGCCAGCAGCACCAGCCGTGATATCAGCGCCAGCAGCAGACCGAACACTCGCGCGCGGTCGCGCAGCGTCGGCGGCAGCTTCTCCACCAGGATGGCGATGAAAACCAGGTTATCAATACCCAGCACCAGCTCAAGAACGATTAGCGTGACTAATCCTGCCCAGAGCGACGGATCGATGATCCACTCCCACATACTTTCATCACCATAATGTCTAAAAATGAGCTTAGTCTGATGATAGTTAATCGTCAGACAGGGTACAAATACGCCCCGGCCGCGCGGATGTTGCGGGCTGGCGGCTTATTAGGATTAATCTTACCTTGTTCAGCCGGGCGATAAGTGAAAAGTATGGATAAACATCCTGTGTGGATGAAGACCACTATTTATTCTTATCCAGCGGCAAAAGCGTACATTTTTAATGCGACTAATCTGAAGGCGGGTATCGAATTATTCTGAATTTTGGCGTGAAATTGCCTGGCGGGGCTGGCATCAATACTTATGGCTGGTAGTCTTTTTCCTAAAATAGTGCAGGGAAGACGGGGCCTACTTGTAAACAAGCCAGTAATAACTAGTATAGCAACGTGTTAGTAAATGTCTGCGCCAATGTTGTTAATAGCGCGCTGTTTAGCTTCTTAATGTTGTGAATTGTGATCGTGCACGGGTTAAGGCGGGTATTTCCCGGCGTGGCGACAAAGCGCGGACAAAAAATAGGGTGTTGTAAGCGGTATTGGCAGCGACAGCCAAGGGCGGTAGCGTGCCTGATGTGGTTTTCACAGGTTAAGAATTGTCTGGCCTTGCGGCAAAAGGAAGTCAGACTAATCTGTTGGTATTTATCACAATTTTCTTGCTTAACTTGAAAGAGAATTGGCCTAAATGCCGGGGAGTTCGCCGCAGTTTGTCTCGCTGGTTTAGTTAGTGCATCGCTCATTAATTACTCAGGCTTAGGCGTTAGGGATTAAGGGAAATAAAATAAAAGAGTCAAATATGCGCGATAATGAATTTACATATAAAAGTCTTCTGACAAAAATTTTACTGGCGTGCTCGGATTTAATTTGTTTCAACGCGGCATTGTTTATTGCACTCGCGCTGATTAATTCGTTCGCCGATTCTCCACTGGCAGATATTTCTGAAAAAGACCTCAACTTAAAAATCGCCACCCATGTCTGTCTGTCCTTAATTTGTACAGGCTGGTTCTGGGTTCGCCTGCGTCATTATACCTATCGCAAACCCTTCTGGTTTGAGCTGAAAGAGATCTTTCGTACCATTCTCATTTTCTCTGTCATCGATTTGTCAATTTCAGCATTATCACAATGGCAGATGTCCCGTTTTGTCTGGGTATTAACGTGGATTTTAGCGCTGGTGCTGATTCCGCTGGCGCGCGCTATTTCCAAACGCGTACTGAATCATTTCGGTATGTGGAAAAAGCAAACCATTATTATTGGCAGCAACCGTAACGCGCAGGAAGCCTGGCAGGCGCTGCAGAGCGAAGAGGTGATGGGCTTTGATGTGATCGCCTTCTTCGACGTCGATGGCAGCTGCCCGCAGGCCAGCATCTCCGGTGTACCGGTGCTGCATAACGAGCAGGAGCTGTGGCAGCTGACCAACAGCGAAACCCAGTTTATCGTCGCGGTTGAGTTTGAGCAGAGTCAGCACCGCGACCGCTGGCTGAAAATGCTGGCGATGCATAACTGTCGCTCGGTCTCGGTTATCCCGACGTTGCGCGGCGTTCCGCTGTACGGCACTGATATGGCTTACATCTTCAGCCATGAAGTGATGATTCTGCGTGTGAATAACAACCTGGCGAAACGCACCTCGCGTGTCCTGAAGCGGGCATTCGATATCGTCGGCGCGCTCAGCATCATCATCGCGCTGTCACCTGCGCTGCTGGTACTCGGCTTCATGGTTGGCCGTGATGGCGGACCACCGATTTACGGTCACGAACGTGTGGGTCTCAACGGCCGCAAGTTCAAGTGCCTGAAGTTCCGCTCGATGGTGATTAACTCGAAAGAGGTGCTGGAAGAGGTGCTGCGCACCGACCCGGTAGCCCGCGCCGAGTGGGACAAAGATTTCAAACTGAAAAACGATCCACGTATTACCAAAGTCGGTCATTTCATCCGCAAAACCAGCCTGGATGAGCTGCCGCAGCTGTGGAACGTCGTGCGCGGTGACATGAGCCTCGTTGGCCCGCGCCCGGTGATTGAAGATGAACTCTGCCGTTATGCCGGTGATGTTGATTATTACCTGATGGCAAAGCCAGGCATGACGGGATTGTGGCAGGTCAGCGGTCGTAACGACGTTGACTATGAGACGCGCGTCTATTTCGATTCGTGGTATGTCAAAAACTGGTCGCTGTGGAATGACATCGCGATTCTGTTTAAGACGGTCGGCGTGGTACTCAAACGCGACGGCGCTTATTGATAGACAGCAAGGGCAGGGGACGAAATAACGTTCCCGCCTGATAACTGCCGGTGCTGGGAGTGTCTGTAACTGATAACTGCCATTATCGAGCCCGAACAGAGCGGGTTATTAAGCCGCTTAACGATAACCCACTTTAATTGAAGTCGTCTGCAATCAGGATGACAACATAAACCAGGGAGCTAATGATAATGAACCTCAGTTTCAGTGTTTAATTCCTTGCCTTTATTTTTGTTAGACGCTTACACAGCGGCGTTTTCGCCTCTATCAATCATTAACTGATAGCGAAGAACCAGATGATAATGAAAACTAAATTGATACCGTTACTGGTATCCGCGACTTTCCTCTCCGGGTGCACCATCGAACCAGGTTCGCACCTTTCCACTAGCGGAAAAGATGTCATTGAGCAACAGGATAGCAATTTTGACATCGACAAATACGTTAACGTCTTCCCTCTGACGCCGCGTCTGGTTGAACAGATGCGTCCGAAGCCGCTGGTTGCTCAGGCTAACCCGCTGCTGCAGAACGAGATTCAGAGCTATCAATACCGCGTTGGCATCGGCGACGTACTGAACGTCACCGTATGGGATCACCCTGAGCTGACCACGCCGGCCGGTCAGTACCGTAGCGCCAGCGACACCGGTAACTGGGTGCAGGCAGACGGTACCATCTTCTATCCGTACATCGGTAAAGTGCGCGTTGCAGGCCGCACCGTGACGGAAATCCGCAGTGAAATCGCGCGTCGTCTGGCGCAGTTCATTGAAAGTCCGCAGGTGGATGTCAATGTGGCCGCGTTCCGTTCGCAGAAAGCCTACGTGACCGGTTCGGTCACCACCTCCGGCCAGCAGCCGATCACCAACGTGCCGCTGACCGTGCTGGATGCGGTGAACGCCGCGGGTGGCCTTGCCGCTGACGCCGACTGGCGCAACGTGGTGCTGACGCACAACGGCCGCGAGCAGCGCATCTCGCTGCAGGCGCTGATGCAAAACGGCGACCTGAGCCAGAACCATCTGCTCTATCCGGGCGATATCCTTTACGTACCGCGTAACGACGATCTGAAGATCTTCGTGATGGGCGAAGTGAAACAGCAGACCACGCTGAAGATGGACCGCAGCGGCATGACGCTGGCTGAAGCGCTGGGTAACGCACAGGGCATGGATCAAACCACCTCTGACGCCACCGGCGTATTCGTCATTCGTCCGATTCGCGGTGCTAACCGCACCAAGATCGCCAACATCTATCAGCTGAACACCAAAGATGCGGCGTCGATGGTGATGGGCACCGAATTCCAACTGGAGCCGTACGACATTGTCTACGTCACCGCAACACCAATCACCCGCTGGAACCGCGTGATTTCCGGACTGCTGCCGACCATCGTGGGTATCGACGATGCAAGCTCCGCAGCGCTGCGTTTCCGCAACTGGTCGGACTAAGGTTTTACCATGATTAAGTCAGTGTTAGTCGTCTGCGTCGGCAACATTTGCCGCTCCCCCACCGGGGAGCGTCTGTTCAAACGCGCACTTCCGCATACCCGTATCGCCTCTGCCGGTCTTGGCGCCCTGAAGGGCCATCCGGCGGATAAGACGGCCAGCGCCGTCGCCGCTGAACATGGCGTCTCGCTGGACGGTCATGAGGCTCAGCAGTTAACGGCCAGCATGTGCCGTGACTTTGACCTGATTCTGGTAATGGAGAAGCGCCACGTTGAGCAGGTGAATCGCATCGATCCGGCCGCGCGGGGGAAGACCATGCTGCTGGGCCACTGGCTTAACCAACAGGAAATTGCGGATCCGTACAAAAAAAGCCGTGAGGCCTTTGAAGAGGTTTACGGGTTACTGGAAAACGCTACCCAGAAATGGGTTAACGTACTAAGCCGATAGTTGGGAATATCCATGAATATCAAAAACAAGGTTATGACTGCGCCAAAAGAAGATTCGAATGGATGGGATCTGGCGCATCTTGTGGGACAGCTGATCGATCATCGCTGGATCATCGTGGCGGTCACCGCTTTCTTTATGCTGATGGCAACGCTCTACACACTGTTTGCTACGCCAATCTATAGCGCGGACGCTATGGTGCAGGTGGAGCAGAAAAACACCGCCTCGGTGCTGAACGAATTACAGGATGTGATTCCGACCACGCCAGCATCAGACACCGAGATTCAGATCATCGAATCCCGCATGGTGATTGGTAAAACCGTTAACGACCTTGGTCTGGACACGGTCATTCAGCAAAACTACTTCCCGGTAATCGGTAAAGGTCTGTCGCGCCTGATGGGCAACAAGCCAGCGCAGATTGCTATTTCCCGCCTGGAAATTCCGCGCAGCATCGACAAACGTACCGTTGAGCTGGAAGTCACCGGTCCGCAGACCTATACCGTGAGCAAAGACGGCGACGAGCTGTTCAAAGGTCGCGTCGGTCAGCTGGAGCAGCACGGCGACGTCACCATGCTGGTTAGCGGCATACAGGCTGACGAAGGCACCAGCTTCAGCGTCACCAAGCTGAGCGACCTGCAGGCGATTAAAACCGTACTGGGCGCGCTGACCGTCGCCGATAAAGGCAAAACCACCGGCGTGCTGGGCCTGGAGTTCCAGGATGAAGATCAGGAGCAGGCGAGCCGCGTGCTGAACCAGATCGTCAACAACTATCTGCTGCAGAACGTCGAGCGCAAGTCTGAGCAGGCAGAGAAGAGCCTCGAATTCCTGCGTACTCAGCTGCCTAACGTGCGTGCCAAGCTGGACGATGCGGAAGACAAGCTGAACACCTTCCGTCGTCAGAACGAGTCGGTCGACATGTCGCTGGAAGCCAAATCGGCGCTCGACTCGTCCGTTAGCGTCCAGAGCCAGCTGAACGAGCTGACCTTCCGTGAAGCCGAAGTTTCCCAGCTGTTCACCAAAGACCACCCGACGTACCGCGCGCTGCTGGAAAAACGCAAAACGCTGGAAGCGGAACAGGCGCAGCTGAACAAGAAAATCTCGGCCATGCCGCAGACCCAGCAGGAGATTCTGCGTCTGACGCGTGATGTGCAGGCCGGTCAGGAAATCTACATGCAGCTGCTGAACCGTCAGCAGGAACTGGGCATCAGCAAGGCCAGTACCGTGGGTGATGTGCGCATCATCGACCGTGCTGAAACCAGCACCAGCCCGGTGGCACCAAAGAAACTGCTGATTATTGTCGCGGGCCTGATTGTGGGTCTGATGCTGTCGGTTGGTCTGGTGCTGCTGAAAGCGCTGTTCCACCACGGTATCGACAACCCGGAGCAGCTGGAAGAGCTGGGCATGAACGTCTATGCCAGCGTACCGCTCTCCGAGTGGCAGCGTAAGAAAGACACCGAAGCGCTGGCGCGACGCGGCAGCAAAGAGAAGTCGGATCCGCACAACACGCTGCTGGCGCTGGGTAACCCGACTGACCTCTCCATCGAAGCGATTCGTAGCCTGCGCACCAGCCTGCACTTCGCCATGATGGAAGCGAAAAACAACATCCTGATGATCACCGGTGCCAGCCCGGGTATAGGTAAAACCTTTATCTGTGCCAACCTGGCGACGCTGGTATCCAAAGCAGGTCAGCGCGTACTGTTCATCGATGGTGATATGCGCCGCGGCTATACCCACGAGCTGCTGGGTGCGGATAACAAGACCGGCCTGTCTAACGTACTGTCAGGCAAGAGCGAGTTCTCGCCGGCGATGATTCAGAAGGGCGTGTACGGTTTTGACTTCCTGCCGCGCGGTCAGGTGCCACCGAACCCGTCTGAGCTGCTGATGCATCGTCGCATGCAGGAGCTGCTGGACTGGGCAAGCAAGAACTATGACCTGGTGCTGATCGATACGCCGCCGATTCTGGCTGTGACCGACGCTTCCATCATCGGTAAGCTGGCCGGTACCTCGCTGATGGTGGCGCGTTTCGAAACCAACACCACCAAAGAGCTGGATGTCAGCTACAAGCGCTTCGCCCAGAACGGTATCGAGATTAAAGGCGTCATCCTCAACGCCGTGGTCCGTAAAGCGTCGAATGCCTATGGTTATGGCTACGACTATTACAACTACGAATACGGTAAAGAGAGCAAAAGCTAAGCACTATCGGGGGCGGATTTTCCGCCCCTTTTTATGGCTAAAAAGCGTTAGCGAGGTGCGCATAAATGCGCACCCTACGTGGACGGTGCAGGAGAATTGACCTCTTTGCTGGTGCGCATAAATGCACTGACGGTCAGAACCGTGCCCGAGGCTGTAGGGTCGCCATTCATGGCGACCGGCAAACCGCTTTCTCGAACATAACGCCATGCATGGCGACTAAATTTTTCGGTGCGTTTTGCACCATCCAACATACACACAGCACAATCTTAGGTATTTCCGTGACGGTACGAAAAGTCTTATTGAAAAAGAATACTAACGGCATGATTTTTCAGAACAAAGCCGATTCCTTTCTACAGGCCGCTCGCGTTACCGTTGAATCTGGAACAGCTGTTTAAGAGGTGCTGGCAATGCAGGACATCCGCTTCTCAATTGTAATTCCCGCTTATAACGCGTCGAAATCGATTGTCACGACGCTGGATTGCGTCAAAGCGCAAACCTATCGCAACTTTGAAGTCATCATCGTGGATGACAAATCCGCCGATGCCGCGGAACTGGCGCAGGTGGTGCGCGGCGAGCGCTATCAGGATCTGGACATCAAACTGGAGCTGTCTGAGGTCAAACTCAACGGTGCCGGCGCGCGCAACAAAGGTATTGAACTGGCGCAGGGCGACTTCATCAGCTTCCTCGACGCCGACGACGAGTGGCACGCGGACAAGCTGCTGGAAGTGTGCGATACCATCCGCAAGCTGGAAGCGCAGGGTAAATCGCGCTATGTCATCTTCAGCCAGGTCAATATTCATCAGGACGGCAGCTTCCTCAAAGTGATGCCGATGCAGCCGCCGGGGAAAAATGAGACCGTGGCGGAGTACCTGTTTGGCTGTTACGGCTTTATCCAGACCAGTACCATCGTGCTGAAACGCGAAGATGCCGCCAGAATCCAGTTTGATGCGCGCTATATTCGCCATCAGGATTATGACTTCTGCATCCGCGCCGACCGCATGGGCTACGAATTTGTGATGATCGCTAAACCGCTGGCGACCTACCATCTGGTGACCAAATTTGGTTCCAAACACAAAGGCGAGTCGGTGAAGTACTCCTTCTTCTGGCTCGACACCATGAAGCCGCACCTGACGGCGCGCGATATCCATACCTACAAAGCGTTCAAGCTGCCGCTGCGCTACAAAATGGATGGCAATTCGCTGCTGGCCAGCGTCAGTTTTGCGCGCTACTTCTTCCTCACCAACCGTGATAACCGCGCCTACTTCATCAATCGCCTGGTCGATAAGCTGAAGTCGCGCTTCACGGGGCGAAGAGCGGTTTCCTGATCGATTTATGACTTTCACTTGCTCCCGCAGCGGGAGCATTTTTTCGGTTCCTGACACTCCGGGTATACAAATGACAAATCATGTTGGCACCATCGGTATCGTGATGCCGATGTACAACGCGCGCAACACCGTGCTGCGTGCGGTTGAGTCGATCGTGAATCAGACCTACAGCGACTGGCATCTCTACCTGGTCAATGATAAATCCACCGATGATTCACTCGCTTTTGTGCGCGAGCACTGCCAGGACGCGCGCATCACTATCCTCAGCAACGAGGTCAACCTCGGCGCGGCGGAAACGCGCAACGTGGGCCTGCGCGCGGCCAAAGAGGAGATCATTGCGTTTCTCGACAGCGATGACGAATGGCACGCGGAGAAACTGGCCGAGCAGGCCGCGGCGCTGGCCGCCGGTGACGACTTTGTGATCACCCATTATCACTACAAAACCAAAACCGCCGATCACGACATCAATTACAACAAACCTTATCTGCAGCAGGAAAACTTCGTGAAGAAGCAGTATCGCGTCTGCTTCTCCTCGGTGTGTTTCCGTCGTCCGCCACAGGGCATCTTCTTCCAGCGTAAAGGCCATGAAGACTTCCTGTTCCTCTATGAGCTGTTCCTCCGCTACAAACAAGCCCGGGTGATCCAGAAGACGCTGGTCAACTACTACGAGCTGGGCGATTCGCTGTCGCGTAACAAAAATAAAGCGGCGAAATGGCACCTCGAATTATTAAGAATTATCTATAAAAACAATCCTTTAAAAATCTATTACTATTACGGCTGGTATATGGTGAATGGGGTTCTTTTCACCCTTAAACATCGCTAAGACCCTGTGTCCTTCGCGCTGCCGCTACGTTGGCTGCGCACGTCCATCCCGGTCACTTACTTGAGTAAGCTCCCGGGAATGAACGCACTTGCCGCCTTGCGGCAACGCAAATGACTTGGGTCTGGATTTGAGCAATTTGAGGTGAAAAGTATCAGATGAAAAAGATTGTTTTGGTTATTAAGGATGCCTACTCCTACGCAGGCACGGAGAACATCTGCAACTTCATGTCGGAGTGCCTCGGTGAGGAGCATGCCGTCACCATTTACTCGCTGGAAGGGCACGGCAAAACCTTTTACCCGTTTGAGCGGGTGAAAGAGATTGTCAGCTTCGAAGGCCACAGCAACCCGATTAAAAGTGCCGTGGCGCGTATCCATCAGGAAGGCTTCGACAGCGTATTCCTGATCAGTATGGGGCGCCTGAGCGTGATGTTTGCCTTCTGGAACCTGATGGCAATGAAGAAAAAAACCTTCAAAGCCTACGCCTGCGAGCACATCGCTATTAACTCGTTCAGCAAGCCGATCAAACTGCTGAAGTGGCTGCTGCTGCGCTACTACGACCAGGTGATCGTGCTGACTGACAAAGACCATCAGGTCTTCACCCGCTGGCATATCCCCAGCCAGCAAATTCCTAACCCGGTGGTGTACAAATCCTGGCAGCGCGAGACGCGCAGCCGTCAGGCGCTGGCGGTAGGCCGCCTCGATAACCAGAAGGGCTTTGACCTGCTGCTGGATATCTGGGCCGACTTCAGCAAAAAACACCCGGAGTGGAAGCTGGTGATCGCCGGTGACGGCGAACTGCGCCAGCAGCTGCACGATCAGGCCGCGGCGCTGGGCATCACCGGCAGCGTTAACTTTGTCGGCAAAGTCAGCAATATCAATGATTACTACCGCGACAGTGACATGGCGCTGATGACCTCACGTTATGAAGGACTGCCGCTGGTACTGCTGGAAGCCAAATCCTGGTCGCTGCCGGTGGTGGCCTATGACTGTCCGACCGGACCGCAGGAGATCATCAATCACGGCGAAGATGGCTTCCTGGTCCCAATGAACGACAAAGCCACTTTCCTGGCGCGCATGGAGCAGTTGGCCAGCGACGATCGCCTGTTCTTTGCCATGAGCGAAAAAACCAAAGAGACGGCGCTAAAGTTTGACGGTAATCAGATCAAACAGAGCTGGCTGGCGCTGGTATAACCACTTTTATCGTGCCTCGGGGATACCTTTTCGGCCGCCATGCGGCCCCATGACCACGGGATTGTTAGCATGAAAAGAAGAGAAGTCTTGCAAACTGCAGCCTCCTCCATTGTTGCCGCGCTGTCGGTGAGCGCGTTTTCCAGTTACGCCGCCAAAAGTGGTCAGCCGGCGCTGAAAGCGGTTGATGCCTCCAGCGTCCCGCCGGGCGATGTGCCGATTCTGACGCCGGAAAACGTCTATACCATGCCACCGCAGTTCTGGCAGAACTTTGAGGGCAAACTGTGGATTGGCGCAGCAGGCAAAGATGCCAGCCAGGCCGGCAACCAGATTCCGGTGTATCTGCGCGACGCCAGCGGTAAGGTTTCCCAGGTGAGTCAGCCCATTGCGCTCAATAAAGGCAACTTTGCCCAGTTTATTCACGATAATGCCGCGTTAATCGCCAATCCCGCGCACTCGATGGTGGTGGAAGATAATCAGGGCAATACGCTGTTTTCCATCAGCGACGTGTCGCGCCCGAACGCCAGCAACTTCAGCCAGCGCCTGGCGCAGCCGAATGGTTATCAGCTGATCGGCGAAATCCCGTCGGTGGAAGAGCTGCGTAAAACCCGACCGCTGTTTGCCGGAGCGAAAATCAAGCTGAAAAGCTGGCACGAAGGGCTGGAAGTGGGCGGCGGCGAGTTTGTCGGCGTGTATGGCGAAGGCGAAGATGATGGCGGCGTGATTTTCAGCGGCAACGGGTTCTACTGGCGCCGCGTGGTGGAAGATTTCAACCGTCTGACGCTGTTTGACTTCGGCGCCATCGCCGATGGCAAAACCGATACGGCACCGGCGATCAAAGCCATGTATCAGTGGTCGCTCAAGGCTAACCAGCAGATCTGCGTACAGTTTCCGGCAGGCACCTTCTTCGTGACCGGCTGTGACTTTGGCGATCAGCAGCAGCGCTTCTTCCGCATTTCCGGCGCGATGGTTAACTTCGGCTATTTCCCGGCGACCACGCTGGTATCTGACGGTCGTTCCGAATTCCTGTTCCAGGTGAATGCGCGCTGGACCGAAATCTCCAACCTGATCTTCAACGGTCAGAACGACAAGCGGCCAAACAAACAGGGGCTGTTCCGCAACACCTGTCCGGGCGGCCAGTTCTTCCGCGGTGCCTGCCTGCGCTTCAACCGCGTCGGCGGCACCTCAATCAGCCTGCTGGATACGCTGGATTGCAAAATCGACCAGTGGTACGCCGACACCTGTACCGGTGACGTGATCAAAGCCAGCTGGTCCGGACAGAAACAGGGTGCGTGGGACCACAGTACGGCGATTGAACTGTCGAACTTCAATGCCCAGCGCTGTACCGGCGGCATGGTGCTCAACCTGCCGCGCTGCAGCCAGTCGATCATTCATAACGGCTGGATTGAGCACAGTGAGCACCCCGGCGACATCTCGAACGGCCAGTGGATTATTGATGCGCTGAGCCTGGAAGATTGTAAAAACCCGCTGAACGCGCGCAATTCCCGCCTCAACATGCGCCAGACCAATCTGCAGTCTGGCAGCTGGATCGATAACTCGCTGGAAGGTGAGCGCTGGCTGAATATCTGGGAGATGGGCTCAACGCGGGTGGAGTCTTACGGCGTGGCCATCGACGGCAGCCTGAAATACAACTACATCACGTCGCGTTTCCGTCTGACCAACAACACCAATCAGGCCACCTGGTTCGAGCTGGGTAATTTTTACTCGCCAACCGTGGGTGACAGCTGGGAGATCGAGCTGTTTGGTCAGTCGCAGTTCAGCAACGGCAGCGATAAACAGCCGCTGCTCGACGTGATGGGCGGTAAACAGACCGGCGGTCGCGCAGTGATTCATCTGCAGCGCAAAACCAGCAAGGCGGAAGCCAGCTGGTCTGCGGAAGGCAGTTCGCCGGTGCTGGAGGTGCGCGTCGATGCGCGCAGCGATACCGATAGCAAAGTGTTCGTCAAACTGGCGGGCTGGACGCCGACGGCGGTGGTGCTGATTAAGAGCACCGCCAAAGACCGTTTCCTCACCGGCCGCTGTGCGCGCGTTGACGCCACCATGGCGCAGGGCAGTCCGACCAGCGGCAGCCAGCCGGCCCCGCAGCGGTTTAGCCTGCACAACGGTAAAGCCGGCATCGGCGGCAACGAGCAGGGCGATTTGCTGCTGGCGTCGCGCGCGCTCAAGCCCGAAGAGGTGGACACGCGCCAGCCGAAGGGGTTTGTTTCAGTGGTGATCAACGGCGAGCAGGTGGCGCTGCCGTATTTTGCGCTGAAGTCGTGAGGGTGAGCGGCGGTCGCCATGAATGGCGACCCTACGTCTGTGCACTTCTCATCATCGCGCACAGGACTTGTAGGGTGCGCATTTATGCGCACCGTATACCGGCGATGCAGGGCGCGGATTGATACCCGGCGCAGCGCCAGATATGTAGGGTGCGCATTTATGCGCACCGCTAAACAGGTAACGCATTTACGTCACAACAGGTAGTCGTTAATTTCGGGCCGCTGGCCCATTAGCAGTTTTTTCTTACAGAGTTCACTTAGCCAGTATGGAACTGGCGGCTTGTAAAAAATTACAAAAATTTATCTGGAGTTTTTATGAAGATTTTATTGGTGGGTAACCATACCTGTGGAAATCGTGGGGATGGCGCGATTTTACGTGGACTGATTGATTCATTGCAGGCCGCGCGTGGGGATCTGGATATCGATGTCATCAGCCGCTATCCAACCAGCTCCGGATATTTACTGCAGCAGCACATCCAGCAGGATTCGCTGTTTCTGCATAACAGCAAGGCGCCAAAAGGGCTGGTCAGCAGCCTGAAGCGCAAAGTCGCCAACCGTCTGATGCCGGACATCATGATGGCGCACCTCGGCAAAGGTGGCGTGTATAAATCCTTCTCGGTGCCGCCGCATCTGGCGGAATTCACCCGCAGCCTGGCGAAATATGACGCCATCATTCAGGTCGGCGGCTCGTTCTTCGTCGATCTGTACGGCGTCACCCAGTTCGATCACGCGCTGTGCGCGCTGATGGCGAAGAAGCCGCTGCACATGATCGGTCACTCGGTGGGCCCGTTCGAAAACCCGCGCGTCAATGCGCTGGCAAACTTTGTTTTTGACCGCGTCGACAGCCTGGTGCTGCGCGAAGAGGTCAGCCTCGATCGCCTGAAGCAGGATGGCGTGACCACCAGCCGGGTGAAGAAGGGCGTGGACACCGCGTTCCTGGTGCAGGCGCGCGAGGTGAAAAATCCGAGCCACAACCTGCTGCACTGGCAGAACATCATTCAGTCGCGCAAAACCATCGCCATCACCGTGCGTGAGCTGGCACCGTTCGACAAACGTCTTGGCGTTACGCAGAAAGAGTATGAAGCCGCGTTTGGCCGGGTGATCAACGCCATGATCGCCGAAGGTTATCAGGTGGTGGCGTTCTCCACCTGTACCGGCATCGACAGCTATGCCAAAGATGACCGTATGGTGGCGCTGACGCTGCGCGACCACGTTGAGCAACCGGAGCACTACCATGTGATCATGGACGAGTTCAACGACCTGGAACTCGGCATCCTGCTCAGCCACTGCCATCTCACCATCGGCACGCGCCTGCACTCGGCAATCATCTCCATGAACTTCGGCACGCCAGCCGTGGCCATCAACTACGAGCACAAATCGCTCGGCGTGATGAACCAGCTGGGTCTGCCGCAGATGGCCACCGACGTGCAGAGCCTGATGGACGGCTCGCTGATCGACAAAGTGCAGACGGTGCTGGCGGACTACGACAACGTGAAGCAAAAAGTGAACACCGCGGTGGCGCAGGAGCGTGAAATCGGCAACCGCATCACCGAAGAAATTCTCAACGTCCTGGGGTAAGTGATGAAGCTAACCTTTTTCACCATGCGTTTTCCGGTTGCCTCTGAGACGTTTGTCCTCAATCAGGTGACGCATTTCATCGATGCCGGCTATGACGTCGAGGTCATCTCGGTGTTTCCGGGCGACATGATCAACCGTCATGCCGCGTTCGATGAGTACAATCTGGCGGCGAAAACCCACTATCTGCTGCCGGAAGAGAAGGTATCAAACCTCGACAAACTGACCCAGCGCATCGGTCTGATGCTGCCGAAAATCGCCAAACCGGCGCTGCTGAAGTCGCTTAACGTTGGCCGCTACGGTGCGCAGGCGAAAAAGCTGCTGCTGCCAGCCATTGTCGCAAACGCCCGGCAGACCTTTACCGCCGATGTGTTCCTGGTGCACTTCGGCTATGCCGGTGCGCTGGCAAATAAACTGCGCGAGCTGGGGGTACTGAAGGGCAAGCAGGCGACGGTGTTCCACGGCGCTGATATCTCGCGTCGCCACATTCTTGAAGAGCACAAACTGGATTACATCAACCTGTTCAGACAGAGCGAACTGATGCTGCCGATCAGCCATCTGTGGGAGAACAAGCTGATTGAGATGGGCTGTCCGCGCGAGAAAGTGCACGTCACGCGCATGGGCATCGAGCCGGAGAAGTTTAACTTCCAGCCACGCGACGCGTTCCACAAACCGCTGCGCATCGTTTCGGTGGCGCGCCTGACCGAGAAAAAAGGGCTGGACGTGGCGGTAAAAGCCAGTGAAATCCTGCGCGATAACGGCGGTCAGTTCCAGTTCACCATCATTGGTAACGGCGAGCAGGACGGCATGATGCGTGAGCACATCGCACGTGCCGGCCTGGAAGACATGGTGACCATGCCGGGCTTCAAGCCGCAGGAGGAGATTCGTCAGGCGCTGAGCGAGGCCGATATCTTCCTGCTGCCGTCGAAAACCGCCGCCGATGGCGATATGGAAGGCATTCCGGTGGCGCTGATGGAAGCGATGGCGGTCGGCCTGCCGGTGGTGTCCACCTACCACAGCGGCATCCCGGAGCTGATTCAGAATAACGTCAGCGGCTGGCTGGTATCGGAAAATGATGCCGACGAGCTGGCGGACACGCTGCTGCGCCTGTCGCGCGGCGACGTTGAAGTTGCACCGGTGGTGGCCGCAGCGCGCCATAAAGTGGAAACCGAGTTCAATCAGCACATCGCTTACGGCGAGCTGGCGAAAATTCTGGAGCGCATGGTGTGAGTGGATTAAAAAAACAGGCGGTGTGGCTGTTTGGCAGCACCTGCTTTGCCGCGCTGCTGCAGGTGCTGCAGCTGGCGGTGCTGGCGCGCAAGCTGGAAGCGCACGAGCTGGGTTTGCTGGCGATCATCAACGCCATTCTGGCGGTGGCTACCGTGCTGCAGGACATGGGCATGAGCAGCTACATCGTGCATCGTCAGGAGATTACACGTCGTGAGCAGAGCACCATTTACTGGGTTAACGTCTCGCTGAGCTTCTGTACCGGTCTGATCATGCTGGCCATCGCCTGGCCGGTGGCGTGGTTCTACCATCTGCCGGAGCTGACGGCGCTGATTATGCTTACCAGTCTCAACTTCCTCGTGCTCGGTCACCTGTCGCAGTATCAGGCGCACTATGTCAAAACCAAACGCATGGTGACGCTGGCGAAGATTGAGATGGGCACCAAGCTGTTTGCCTTCCTGTGTACGGTGGCGATGCTCTATTTCACCTCGCTGACGGTGGCGGCGGCGATTCTCGGGCTGTTCATCAACGCCTTCACGCGCATTCTCTGCATGATCTACTTTGGCGAGAAGTCGTGGCGGCCAACCTGGGAGTTCGACGGCAAAACCTTTGTCAGCGCGGTGCGTTACGGTATCTATCAGTTGGGTTCGCAGACCATTAACCAGCTGCGTACTCAGGCCGATGCGCTGATCGTCGGTAAAGTGATGGGTGCCGAGATGCTGGGGATTTACTCACTGGCGAAAGAGCTGATTCTGCAGCCGCTGAAGCTGGTGTCGCCGGTGATTAACCGCCTGGCGCTGCCGCGCTTCGCTGAGAAGCAGCACGATCCCGAGCAGCTGAAAAAACTGTTCCTCAAGGGCACCTTCGTCATCATGCTGTTCAGCAGTGCGATGTACCTGGCGATTGGTATTCTCTCTCCGGTGATTGTGCGTGTGCTGTATGGCGCTTCGCACGAGCAGGTATATCACCTGATCCCGCTGATGCTGCTGTTCGGTATGCTGCGCCCGATGGGCGGCCTGACCGGCGCGGTCTCCCAGGCGAACGGACGCACCAACGTCGAGTTCTACTGGAATATCGTCGCCAGCCTGGTGGTGGTGGTGGTGCTGGCCACTACGTGGATCTGGCCGAACGTGATTTACGTGGCGCTGACGCTGTCGATTTCACAGGTGCTGATCTCCGCCTTCGCGCATCCGTTCTTCATCAAACCGGTGATTGGCATCCGCTTTATGCCGTATGCGCGCCAGTGGGTGTCGGTGTCGGTGGTGTTTGTCGGCCTGATGCTGCTGGTGAATCATTTCAACCTGTTCGTGATGCCCGAGTGGTTTGAGGGCTGGCTGTAAGCGGTGATGACGGGGGCGGTCGTTAGCAACTGCGACCGCCCGGCATCATCAGATGTGATCGGTGACTGACGTGCAGCTGCCGGTGCGCATCAATGCGCACCCTACAAAAACCTGCTGTGATCTCGCAGGGGCGCCATTCATGGCGACCTTTAAAATCAGATGTGATCGGTGACTGACGTGCAGTTGCCGGTGCGCATCAATGCGCACCCTACAAAAACCTGCTGTGATCCCGTAGGGGCGCCATTTATGGCGACCTTTCAAAATCAGATGTGGACGGTGAATGACGTGCAGCTGCCGGTGCGCATCAAATGCGCACCCTACAAAAACCTGCTGTGATCCTGCAGGGGCGCCATTCATGGCGACCTTTCAAAATCAGATATGATCGGTGACTGACGTGCAGCCGCCGGTGCGCAACAATGCGCACCCTACAAAAACCTGCTGTGATCTCGCAGGGGCGCCATTCATGGCGACCTTTAAAATCAGATGTGATCGGTGACTGACGTGCAGTTGCCGGTGCGCATCAATGCGCACCCTACAAAAACCTGCTGTGATCCTGTAGATACCGTCTTGCCGGTTACCTGGCAAGACATATTTCGGCATCGAACGGACGACCCGATTTCAGCACGCCATAAGCCAGCTGCAGCAGCTTCTTCATCGCCGCGCACACCACGACTTTTCCCGT
>NZ_VWXG01000005.1:0-362965 GCF_011752515.1 Pantoea sp. Ap-870 | reverse complement strand
GGGAAAAGTCGTGGTGTGCGCGGCGATGAAGAAGCTGCTGCAGCTGGCTTATGGCGTGCTGAAATCGGGTCGTCCGTTCGATGCCGAAATATGTCTTGCCAGGTAACCGGCAAGACGGTATCTACAGTGATACGGACTCAAGTGTTACCCATGTGACCGGTTTATATTCTCATCGTCCCAGTTGTCACCCGGATTGTAGGGTGCGCATTAATGCGCACCAGAAGGTTCACGCAAACGCCCCTCAGGCTAAACGGCGCCGCCTGCCTTAGCCCGCTCTCCTGCGTCTCCCACCACAAATCACCTGCGTGCTGCCTCTCGCTCTTATCGGCACGCTCTTATGACGCAAGCCATGACTTTTGCCGCAAACCTGGTTACCATCGCCGCAACCTTTTGCGACGAAAAATGGCAGCGAAATGAAATTTGTCTCTTTTAACATCAACGGTTTGCGCGCACGCCCTCATCAGCTGGCGGCGCTGGTTGAACAGCATCAACCGGATGTCATCGGCCTGCAGGAAACTAAAGTGCACGATGATATGTTCCCGCTGGAAGAGGTCAGCAAGCTGGGTTACAACGTGTTTTATCACGGCCAGAAAGGCCATTACGGCGTGGCGCTGTTGACCAAGACGCAGCCGGTGGCAGTTCGACGCGGTTTTCCTGATGACGGCGAAGATTCCCAGCGACGTCTGATCATGGCAGAAATTCCCAGCCCGATTGGCGATATCACCGTCATCAACGGTTACTTCCCGCAGGGGGAAAGCCGTGACCATCCCATCAAGTTCCCGGCCAAAGAGAAGTTTTATCGCGACCTGCAAAGCTATCTTGAGCAGCAACTGGCGGCCGACAAGCCGGTGCTGATCATGGGCGATATGAACATCAGCAGTACCGACCTGGACATTGGTATTGGTGAAGAGAACCGCAAGCGCTGGCTGCGCACCGGCAAATGCTCTTTCCTGCCGGAAGAGCGCGAGTGGATGGACCGGTTGCTGCAGTGGGGACTGGTCGATACGTGGCGTGAGAAAAACCCGGAAACCGCCGATCGCTTCTCGTGGTTCGACTATCGCTCAAAAGGATTTGATGACAACCGCGGTCTGCGCATCGATCTGCTGCTGGCCAGCCCACCGCTGGCTTCACGCTGCATCGACAGCGGCATCGACTACGACATTCGCAGTATGGAAAAGCCGTCCGATCACGCGCCGGTGTGGTCCAGCTTCAAGCTGTAACTGAACAGCGTGGCGCCTGCGCGCCACGCTCGCTTATTTAATGATTTTCCAAATCAGCGGATTGGTACCCAGCACTTTTTCATCACGCGCACACTGCAGCAGTACGCCCTCTGCTTTCACCACGGCGCCTTCGGAGTAGCTGCGGTTTTCATAGATACAGCACTGCAGGCAGTTGTTCTGCTGACGATTCTGCCCCTGCGTCCACACTTCCGGCGGCATATCCACCACCACATCGGTATTGCCCATTCGCGCGGGCTCCGGCTGGCGATTAGCCAGCGCGGCATGGCTGCACAGCAGCAGCCCACTCAGCAACAGCGTTGCGTAACGCATTATTCCGTCTCCTTCGTTTTGCGCCGGGGCGTTTTGCCTTTACTGCGCGTCTTCGCTCCGGTCGCGGCTAATCCACGAAAAGCCTGCAGCGACGGCCTCTGGCGCGCCTCACCGATCAGTCCGATTAAGGTACTGACCAGCGGCTGCATAAACTCATCATAGCGACAGGCTTTTTCACTGATGCGGGTAAGCGTTGACTCCCAGTGCGCCGTCATATCCGGCCGCGCGGCCATCTCAGGTAACGCATGAATCAGCGCCCTGCCCGCCTCGGTTGAGTGAATATAGCGACCTTTTTTCACCAGAAATGTACGGCGGAACAGCAATTCTATGATGCCGGCACGCGTCGCTTCCGTTCCTAAACCATCGGTCGCACGCAGCACTTTCTTTAATTCTTTATCCTGCACAAAGCGGGCAATACCGGTCATGGCCGACAGCAGCGTGGCGTCGGTGAACGGCCGCGGCGGCTGAGTCTGCTTCGCCAGCACCTCACCACGCTCACACAACAGCTCATCGCCTTTACTCACCACCGGCAGCGGCGTGCCATCATTCTCTTCATCGCGCTCTTTACTGCCCAGCAGCGCACGCCAGCCGGCTTCGGCAAGAAAACGTGCTTTGGCAACGAACCTGCCACCGCCGATATCGAGGTCGATGACGCATTTGCGAAATACCGCGTCGGGACAAAACTGCATCAGATACTGGCGCGCAATCAGACCGTAAATATTGGCTTCATTGTCGCTCAGGTTCACCTTGCTGGCGCGCGCCGTAGGAATGATGGCATGGTGCGCATCCACTTTTTTATCGTCCCAGCAGCGATTTTTCTGATCCGCATTGAAATCCGCTGGCAGCGACACGTCCGGCTGATGCGCCTGAATGGCGTTCAGCACCGCATGACGTCCGGCAAAATGTTCGTCCGGCAGATAGCGGCTGTCCGAACGCGGATACGTAATCAGCTTATGGGTTTCATACAAACGCTGACAGCAGTCCAGTACCGTCTGGGCACTCAGGCCAAAACGCTTCGCCGCCTCGATTTGCAGGCTGGAGAGGGAAAATGGCAGCGGCGCCGTTTCTGACTCCCGCTTATCGTTGTAACCGGTAACCCACGCCGGTTTGCCGTTGATACGTTCAAGCACGTGGTCAGCGAGAGGACGATGCAGCAAACGGCCCTCGTCATCCTGCCACGGTTCACAGGCATCGCTGGGGATCCAGCTGGCAACGAAGCGCTCCTCTTTCGGGGTGACAATGTGCGCTTTAACTTCGAAGTAATCCTTCGGCACAAAGTTTTCGATCTCTTCATCGCGCCTCACCACCAGCCCCAGCACCGGCGTCTGAACGCGTCCCACCGAGAGCACGCCATCGTAACCGGCGTTACGGCCCAGCAGCGTCCAGGCGCGCGTCATGTTGATGCCATACAGCCAGTCAGCGCGCGCCCGGGCCAGCGCCGAGACGCACAACGGAATGAATTCACGGTTCTCGCGCAGACGGCTTACCGCGCGCTCGACCGCCGCAGGGTTGAGGTCGTTAATCAGGCAGCGCTGCACCTGCTGGCGCTTTTCAGCCGGCAGTTGCAGATAATCGAGCACTTCGTCGACCAGCAGTTGTCCTTCGCGATCCGGGTCACCGGCGTGCACCACCACGCTGGCCTGCTGCAGTAAGCCCTCGATCACTTTGAGCTGCTTCGCCACCGACGGGCGCGGCTGCAGGCGCCATTTATCCGGGATGATGGGTAAATCCGCCAGATTCCAGCGCGCATAGCGGCTGTCATAGCTGTCAGGCTGCGCCTGCTCCAGCAGATGCCCGACACACCAGGTCACAACCTGGTCATTACCACAGGCAATATAGCCGTCGCCACGTCGATGCGGTTTGGGTAGCACATCGGCGATGGCGCGTGCCAGACTGGGTTTTTCAGCAATAAACAAACGCATGAATGGCGTCGTTCCTTTACGTCAGGTGACTACAGTAATCAGTGGATGGGCGCGGTCGGCCGGCAGCAGCGAGCCGATCGCCGTGGCCTCGACGCCAGCCTGCACGGCGCACGCGTGAAACGCCGCAATAGCGTCAGGCTGCACCGCCACCAGCAGTCCGCCGGAAGTTTGCGGATCGCACAGCAGTGCGCGCGTGGCCTCATCCATGGCAGAAATGTGCTCGCCGTAGCTGGCGAAGTTGCGGCTGGTGCCGCCCGGCACCGCGCCGGCCGCAATGTACTGGTCCACGCCGGGCAGACGCGGTACCTGTGCGGCCTGCACGTGTGCGCGCAGACCGGAGCCCAGACAGATTTCACTCAGGTGCCCCAGCAGGCCAAAGCCGGTGACATCGGTCATGGCGCTGACGCCGGGCAGTTTAGCAAATTCCGCCCCTGCGCTATTGAGCTGGCACATCACCTGCGCCGCCAGCGTCTGATGCTCCGCACGCAGCAGCCCTTTTTTCTCTGCGGTAGTCAGAATACCTATGCCAAGCGGTTTGGTGAGGAACAGCTCGCAGCCCGCCTGCGCAGCGCTGTTCTTTTTCACGCGCACCACGTCAACGATGCCGGTAACGGCAAGGCCAAAAATCGGCTCCGGCGCATCGATTGAGTGACCACCCGCCAGCGCGATGCCAGCCGCCTGGCAGGCCGCGCGACCGCCTTCAATCACCTGCTGTGCCACTTTCGCGTCCAGCACATTAACCGGCCAGCCGAGAATAGCGATGGCCATGATCGGTTTACCGCCCATGGCGTAAATATCACTGATGGCGTTAGTGGCCGCGATACGGCCAAAGGTGTGCGGATCGTCAACGATGGGCATAAAGAAGTCAGTGGTGCTGACCACCGCCGTGCCGTTACCAAGATCGTACACTGCAGCATCGTCACGGGTTTCATTGCCGACCAGCAGTTGCGGATCGTGAAAGGCAGCCAGTTCACTGTGCAGAATGGTCTCAAGCACCTGAGGTGAAATTTTACAGCCGCAGCCAGCGCCGTGGCTGTATTGCGTCAAACGAAGCGGTTCGCTCATGGCGGGTTCCTTGTGCGCTGAACAGAGAGGGCTATGTTAGCCTGGCTGCCCGCTGCTGGTAAGCGCTGTCGCCGCTAAGCGCGATCTTTCGCACAGCGACTGTGCAATCAGTGTCGTTGCATGCACCTTGCCGCAGAAACCCGCTGCTGTCTGTCAGAAATAACTGACAAACGCCTCGCTGTCGGGCGCGACCACGGTGGTATTGGCTTTCAGCTGCGGCGTTCCGAGGTAGAGGAAACCCACAATCGCATCCTGCTCGCGGCAGCCAAAGGCGGCGCGTACCTGCGGATGATCGGTCCACGGCCCGCTGCGCCAGATGCCGTTAAAGCCCTGCGCGACGGCCGCCATTTGCATCGCCATCACCGCGCAACCCGCGGACACGACCTGCTCCCAGCGCGGCACTTTGGCGGAGGCTTCGCAGTGCGCGACAACGGTGATGATCATCGGCGCGCGGAATGGTGACGTCCGGGCCTTCTCGATGGCTTTGTCATCCAGCTGGCTGTCGCGTGCGGCCTGCTCCAGCAGATGGCTGAAGCGTTCGCGCCCCTCATTTTCAATGATGATGAAGCGCCACGGCTGCAGCGTGCCGTGATCCGGTGCGCGCATACCCGCGTGCAGAATATTCTGCAGCACTTCACCGGCGGGTGCCGGCTCGGTCAGGCGCGACGCTGAACGACGGTTTACCAGTAATTCCAGTGCATCCATCTTGATTCTCCCGTGATTAACAAAGCGTGGGCTAATCCTGGCACAGCGCGATCTTTTGTAACAGTCTGGCGCGATTTCCTGCTGACTTTTCGCACGCTGCTCTTTAGGATGAACCCGACATCGGGGCAGACCGCATACCGGCTGCCCTGGCTACGTGAATATGGAGAGTTTATGCGCACATTGTGGCGAATTATTGCTGGCCTGTTCCGCTGGAGCTGGCGGGTGCTGAATTTTATCCGGGAATTTATCCTGAATCTGTTCCTGATTGTGTTAATTCTGGCCGGCGTCGGCATCTGGCTGCAGCTATCCAGCGCCAGCAGCAGTGAACCAGTGCAGCAGGGTGCGCTGAAAGTCGATCTGAGCGGCGTGCTGGTGGACAAACCGTCGGTCAGCAATCGTCTGAGCCGCATCAGCCGCCAGCTGCTGGGTGCCAGCAGCGATCGTTTGCAGGAAAACTCGTTGTTTGATGTGGTCGATGCCATTCGTCAGGCAAAAAGCGATAAAAATATCACCGGCATGGTGCTGGATCTGCGCGATTTTGCCGGCGGCGATCAGCCTTCGCTGCAGTACGTGGGTAAGGCGCTGCGCGAATTCCGCGACGCGGGCAAACCCATTTTTGCCCTCGGCGACAGCTATAGCCAGGCGCAATATTATCTCGCCAGCTACGCCACGAAGGTCTATCTGTCGCCGCAGGGCACGGTGGATCTGCACGGTTTCGCCACCAACGGCCTCTATTACAAATCCCTGCTGGATAAGCTGAAAGTCAGCTCACACGTGTTCCGTGTCGGCACCTATAAGTCCGCGGTTGAACCTTTCCTGCGTGATGATATGTCGCCGGAAGCGCGCGATGCTGATGGCCGCTGGGTCGGCCAGCTGTGGCAGAACTACCTCAACACGGTGTCCGCCAACCGGCAAATCACGCCGCAGCAGCTGTTCCCGGGGGCGGCGGGCATCATCAGCGGTCTGCAGGCCGTTCAGGGCGATACCGCTAAATATGCCCTGGATAACAAACTGGTGGATGTGCTGGATTCGCGCGCTGCCGCCGATCGCGAGCTGGTAAAAACCTTTGGCTGGGATAAAGCCAGCAACGACTACCGCAACGTCAGCATCTATGACTATAACGTCAAACAACCGACGCAGCAGGATGGCAACATTGCGGTAATTCTCGCCAGCGGCGCCATCATGGACGGCGAAGAGAGCGCCGGCAACGTCGGTGGCGACACCACCGCTGCACAGATCCGCGACGCCCGCCTCGACGACAAAATCAAAGCTATCGTGCTGCGCGTCAACAGCCCGGGCGGCAGCGTAACGGCCTCTGAAGCCATCCGCGAAGAGCTGGCGGCGGCGCATGACGCCGGTAAGCCAGTGGTGGTTTCAATGGGCGGCATGGCGGCATCGGGCGGCTACTGGATCTCCACGCCGGCCGACTACATCGTCGCTGCGCCGAGCACCCTGACCGGATCGATCGGCATCTTTGGCGTGATCAATACGGTGGAGAATAGCCTGAGCAGCATCGGCGTGCACAGCGATGGCGTTGCCACCTCGCCGCTGGCGGATGTGTCGACCACCAAAGCGCTGCCGGCTGAAGTGCAGCAGCTGATGCAGCTGACCATTGAAAACGGTTATCGCAACTTTGTTGGACTGGTGGCGGTGTCACGCCATAAAACGCCACAGCAGATTGATGCCATTGCGCAGGGTCACGTCTGGACCGGTAGCGATGCTAAAGCCAATGGGCTGGTGGATGCGCTGGGCGACTTCGACGATGCGGTGGCCAAAGCCGCCGAGCTGGCGAAGGTCGCGAAACCTGAACTGAGCTGGTATCAGGACGATCCGGGAATGATCGACCTGCTGCTGAACCAGATGAACGCGTCAGTGCAGGCCGTACTGCCGGCCGCGCTGAAAGTGTGGCTGCCGGCACCGGTCAGCGAAGTGATGGGAACGCTGCAGGCGCAGCCGGGCCTGATGAATAATCTCAACGATCCGCAAAACCGTTACGCGTTCTGCCTGACCTGCGGCAACGTACGCTAATCTTTACAGCCCGGCCGCTGGTCGGGCTGCTTTTCCCCGCTAATCCCCTTATACTGCGCGTTTTACGGCAAGTCTGAGTCCATTCATGCAAAAGAAAAATATCTATGTAGCCTACACGGGCGGGACCATCGGTATGCAACGCTCCGCGCAGGGTTACATTCCGGTCTCTGGCCATCTGCAGCAGCAGCTGGCGATGATGCCAGAGTTTCACCGTCCGGAAATGCCGGATTTCACCATCCACGAATACCATCCGCTGATTGACTCCTCGGATATGACGCCGCAGGACTGGCAGTCAATCGCTGACGACATCCAGCTGAACTACGATCGCTATGACGGTTTCGTCATTCTGCATGGCACCGATACCATGGCGTTCACCGCGTCGGCGCTGTCGTTCATGCTGGAGAACCTGGCCAAGCCGGTGATCGTCACCGGGTCGCAGATCCCGCTGGCCGAGCTGCGCTCAGACGGTCAGCAAAATTTGCTGAACTCGCTGTATGTCGCGGCCAACTATCCGATTAATGAAGTGGCGCTGTTCTTCAACAACACACTGTTTCGCGGTAACCGCACCACCAAAGCCCACGCCGACGGCTTTAATGCGTTTGCTTCACCGAACCTGTCGCCGCTGCTGGAAGCAGGCATCCACATTCGCCGTCTCAATACGCCGCCGGCACCGCGCGGCAGCGGTGAGCTGATCGTCCATCCGATCACGCCTCAGCCGATTGGCGTAGTGACCATCTATCCGGGCATCTCTGCCGACGTGGTGCGCAATTTCCTGCGTCAGCCGGTGAAGGCGCTGATTCTGCGCTCTTACGGTGTGGGCAACGCGCCACAAAACGCCGAGTTTCTTGCCGAACTGCAGCAGGCCAGCGAGCGCGGCATTGTGGTGGTGAACCTGACGCAGTGCATGTCCGGCAAGGTCAACATGGGCGGTTACGCCACCGGCAACGCACTGGAACACGCCGGCGTGATCAGTGGTTTTGATCTGACCGTCGAGGCCACCCTGACTAAACTGCACTTTTTGTTAAGCCAGAACCTCACCAGCGCTGAAATTCGTGCCAAAATGCAGCAGAATTTACGTGGCGAACTGACCGAAGACTGATACGGAGCAAAATCCCATGAAGCGGGCATTGATAATCATCGATATTCAGAACGATTTTTGCCCCGGCGGCCCGATGGCCGTGCGTGAAGGTGACCAGACGGTTGCCGTTGCTAATCGCTATGCACGCGAATTCCGCGCGCGCGGTGAATGCGTGGTGGCGTTGCAGGACTGGCATCCGGCCAATCACGGCAGCTTTGCCTCGGTCTCTGGCGAGCCGGTGTATACCCTCGGTGAACTGAATGGTCTGGCGCAGATCTGGTGGCCGGATCACGGCGTGCAGCACTCACACGGCGCGGATTTCCATCCGGATCTCGATCGCAGTCTGATTGATGCGGTGTTCCATAAAGGCGGCGATGTGGATGTGGATAGCTATAGCGCCTTTTTCGATAACGGGCACCGCCGCAAAACCGAGCTCGACAGCTGGCTGCGCGAGCGCGGCATTACTCACCTCGTGATGCTGGGCCTGGCGACCGATTATTGCGTCAAGTACAGCGTGCTGGATGCGCTGGAACTGGGATATCACGTTGAGGTGGTGCAGGAAGGCTGCCGGGGCGTCAATCTCAATCCGGACGACAGCGAGATCGCGATCGCGCAGATGCAGGCGCAGGGTGCGGTCATTATCTGAAAATCAGGGCTGGAACTCTCCAGCCCTGCAGCCAGTTAATGCAGGTTGATGCGCGTCACGTCGGACTCGATTCCCCACTCTTCCTTCAGCTGTTTTTTCGACTTCATCACCATCTCGCCGCCTTTACCGATGGTCATGTGCTGCGGTTCGTCGTTGTGCCGCGCCTGCCACAGCATCACCAGCTGCAGACAGTTATCTTTCTGATCCTGCGTCAGCGCCACGCCGTCTGGCCACTTGCCGGTTTCCACCGCGCTGGCGAGGCGCTCGTAGACTTCCGGCGTCATCGCCGCCAGCATTGCTTCCAGTTCCTGCTTCATGCTCAGCCCTCGTGCTGATTGCCCTGCTCGTCGGTAAAGTTCAGCGACGCTGAGTTGACACAATAGCGCTCACCGGTTGGCTGCGGGCCATCCGGGAAGACGTGGCCCAGATGGGCGTCGCAGTTACCGCAGCGGATTTCGACGCGGTGCATACCGTGCGAGTCATCTTCCAGATAGCGGATAGCTTCATCGTTATACGGCTGGTAAAAGCTCGGCCAGCCGCAGCCGGAGTCATACTTGGTTTCGGAGAGAAACAGCGGTGCGTTGCAGACCAGGCAGTGATAGATACCCTCCTGCTTGTTGTGCAACAGCGCGCCGGTGAAAGGCGGTTCGGTTCCACGATGCTGAGTGACGTAGCGCTGCATTTCCGACAGCTGGGCAATTTTTGCCTCGGGTGCGGTGTCTTTAGCCATTTTGAGTTCCGGAGTGTCATTCTGTAAAAATCGTCTAGTATTCTAACAAACGAACAACATCTTCCGGGTCTTTTTTCGTGCGGATGCTTTTGCCCCGACCAGCACTGCGCAATTTTGTGATGACGATCACTCTTTGCAACAGTCATCCCTTTTTAGTCTGCATTCGGCGTAAGATAGGTGCGCAATAAGGGCGCTGCGCAAGCGTTTGCGCACCCAATTATTCCTGGCGCTGGAATTGACCTGTCGCAACAATTGACACGATTCCGCTTGACGCCTGGTAAGGTTTTTGTAATTTTACAGCCAACCTTTTATTCACTAACAAATAGCTGGTGGAATATATGACTATCAAAGTAGGTATCAACGGTTTTGGCCGTATCGGTCGCATCGTTTTCCGTGCTGCTCAGCAGCGTTCTGACATCGAAATCGTCGCGATCAACGACCTGCTCGACGCCGATTACATGGCTTACATGCTGAAGTATGACTCTACACACGGTCGTTTCGACGGCACCGTAGAAGTGAAAGATGGCGCGCTGATCGTTAACGGTAAAAAAATCCGTGTTACCGCTGAGAAAGACCCGGCTAACCTGAAATGGGACGAAGTGGGCGTTGACGTTGTTGCTGAAGCAACCGGTATCTTCCTGACCGACGAAACCGCACGTAAACACATCACTGCCGGCGGGAAGAAAGTGGTTCTGACTGGCCCGTCTAAAGATGACACCCCAATGTTCGTTCGTGGTGCCAACTTCGACAAATATGCCGGCCAGGACATCGTGTCTAACGCTTCCTGCACCACCAACTGCCTGGCACCGCTGGCTAAAGTAATCAACGATAAGTTCGGTATCGTTGAAGGTCTGATGACCACTGTTCACGCCACCACCGCCACTCAGAAAACCGTTGATGGCCCGTCTCACAAAGACTGGCGCGGCGGCCGCGGTGCAGCGCAGAACATCATCCCATCTTCTACCGGCGCAGCAAAAGCAGTAGGCAAAGTTCTGCCAGAGCTGAACGGTAAACTGACCGGTATGGCGTTCCGCGTACCAACGCCAAACGTGTCTGTGGTTGACCTGACCGTTCGTCTGGAAAAACCAGCGTCTTACAAAGACATCTGTGCAGCCATCAAAGCCGCTGCTGAAGGTGACATGAAAGACGTGCTGGGCTACATCGAAGACGACGTGGTTTCTACCGACTTCAACGGCGAAACCCTGACTTCCGTGTTCGACGCGAAAGCCGGTATCGCTCTGAACGACAACTTTGTGAAACTGGTTTCCTGGTACGATAACGAAACCGGTTACTCCAACAAGGTTCTGGATCTGATTGCACTGGTTGCTGCTAAGTAAGCTAACCGGCTAAACAGACAAGGGGTGACTTCGGTCGCCCCTTTTTTTTCGATTGGATGAGAGAAGGTCTGACAATGCACAATTCGCTCTTTAACTTGCCCGTGGTGACGCAGATCACCCCTTACCTGTCGCAGCGTCAGATGGGTGAATTGCCGATTCTGGTGATCAGCCATCCGAAAGTGTGCTCCGCCATTGCCCTGCAGGGTGCGCACCTGCTGGCATGGCAGCCGGCCGGTCAGCAGCCCGCCATCTGGCTTAGCGACAAGACGCCGTTTGTCAGCGGCAAAGCCATTCGCGGCGGTGTGCCGGTCTGCTGGCCGTGGTTTGGTCCGACAGGTGAACCTGCACATGGCTTTGCCCGTAATCAGCCATGGACGCTGACGGCGCATGATGAGAACGAAGATGCGGTCATGCTGACGTTCACGCTGGAAAGTAATGCACAAACGAAAAAACTGTGGCCGCACGACTTCACGCTGCTGGCGCGCTTCCGCATTGCTGAACACTGTGAGATTGAGCTGGAAGCCTGGGGCGATTATGAAGCCACTGCCGCGCTGCACAGCTATTTTCAGGTGGCGGACATTGCGCAGGTTGAAGTTAGCGGGCTCGGCAACAGCTACATCGATAAGGTGCAGGACAATGCCATCGGCAGCGCAGCGGACGGGAAACAAACCTATCCCGAGCGGGTTGATCGCATTCATACCGCAGCGGAAGACTGCAGCGTGATTCACGATCGCGCCGGTAAGCGCCAGATTGAAGTCTATCACCATTATCAAAGTGACGTTGTCACCTGGAATCCTGGCCCGGCACTGTCCTGCAGCATGGCCGATATGCCTAATGATGGTTATAAAACGATGGTGTGCGTGGAGACGGCGCGGATTAACAAGCCGATGAAAAGTGCCGGAGAAACCCCTGCCCGCCTTGGCGTCACGCTGAGAATCCGCAATAAGTAATGCTGAACGGCGCGCACGCGCCGTTTACACCACATCCAGCGCCAGTTTATGCTGCGGCGGCGGAAAGGCGCGATCCAGCAGCGCCAGCTCATCGCTGGTCAGGGTGATATTCAGGGCCGCCGCATTCTCCTGCACGTGCGCCACGCTGCCCGCCTTGGGAATGGCCATTACGCCCGGCTGGCGAATCACCCAGCTCAACAGCAACTGAGCGATGCTGATGCCCTTCTGTTGTGCAATCTGCTGCAGAGTCGCATCGTCAAACAGCGCCTGACGCAGCCGTCCGGCCTGCGCCAGCGGACAGTAAGCCATGACGGGCGTATGGTGCTGCTGACAGAGCGGCAGTAAATCAAATTCAATGCCGCGCGAAGCCAGATGGTACAGCACCTGATTAGTCGCGCAGCCCATCCCTCCGGCTTCACTCCACAGCTCCTGCAGATCGTCGCTATCAAAATTGGAGACGCCCCAGTGGCGGATTTTGCCCTGCTGCTGCAGCGTTTGCATGGCGCGCACGGTCTCTTCCAGCGGTACATTACCGCGCCAGTGCAACAGATAAAGATCGAGATAGTCCGTCTGCAGACGGCGCAGACTGCGCTCACAGGCGTCAATCGCATCGACCTCACCGGCGTTCCACGGGTAAACTTTTGATACCAGCCAGGCTTGATCGCGCCGTCCGCGCAGCGCATCGCCGACCACCTCTTCCGCGCCGCCTTCGGCATACATCTCAGCGGTATCGATCAGTTTCAGTCCGGCGTCCAGTCCAGCCTGCAGCGCAGCAATTTCCTGCGCCCGCTGTGCCGGATTCTCGCCCATATACCAGGTGCCCTGGCCGATAGCCGGTAACGGCGTATCGTCGTTAAACTGAATCGTCTTCATCTCACCTCCCGTTGCGCCATTACGGGGCGCAATATTGGTGCAGGGTAACAAAAACGCCTCACTATGAGGCGTTCGTGCGGTCATCAGAAGCTGTAGCTGACGCCGGTCCACAGCGTAAACTGACCGTCTTTATCCACCATCGGACTGTCTTTAATTTCACTGGCGAAGCGGGTGTATCGGCCTGACAGGCTGGCGTTCCAGCTCTCGCTTATCTGGTAGCTGGCGTTCATCTCGACGTAAGGCGACCAGCTGTCGTCCGGGTGATAGCGATCAATGCCGGTACGCGCGCTTTCGTGGCCGGAAACGCCGTAGTAATAGCGGTTTTGGTTGGCACTGTTCCACATTGCGCCAATGCCCGGTGTCAGGCTGAACGCGCCGAAATCAAAGCGGTACAGGTAGGTCAGGTCCCAAATCATGCCGTTGCTGTTATTCAGCACATCGCCCAGCAGCGCGGTACGCACAATCCCCCAGTCGGCAACGTGACGATAAGTCGCGCCGGCCATCAGCGTCATGCGACGCTTGTCCAGCCCTTTCATGTCGCCCAGATCGTTATCTTTCGGGTCATACTGCTGCGGCGAGCCCAGCAGCGTTAACGACAGCTGATTCTGCGGGTCTTTCCACAGGTAATAACCGCCCTGCAGGCTGCGGAACCAAAAGTTTTCTCCCTCATAATTGATGACCGGGATCGGCAGATAACGGTCCTGGCCGCCGCGGTACGGCGACTGGGCATAAATAACCGAAGCCCCAAGTGACAGGGGTTCAGCGTAAGTGCTGAACGCCGCAAAATAGCAAGGACACATCAGAGCAAGCGCTTTAAGTTTGAAATGGTTCACAATTTATTCATTCCATTAATATAACAATCACACGCAGAGTCTAACCAAATTTTGCCACTGGTTTAACTTTTAATGTTGATTTCCTTTTTATCCTGTCAGACGCGTCTGAGACGCAGCGCACCTGTTGCCGCAAGGGCGTGACGGCCTTAGCGCTTATGAGACTTTGTTATTGATATATCGCTAAATAAGGAGAAAAGACGGAGCAATTTTTCTGATTGCCTTCTACAGTAAAAGTAAGACGAGAATTTTTTGTACGAGCAGAGTAACCATAAGAATTGTGAATCCCGATAAAAAATCGTCAGGTTGGCATAAGGGTTGCTGTACTCAATAAAGAATATCTTCCGGGAGCTGCAAGAGCATCTTATTACGCTCCTTTACCTGTGCTAAAAACGAAAGGACGGGCATCGCTATGAATATATTCGATCACTATCGTCAGCGTTATGAAGCTGCCAAGGACGAAGAGTTCACACTGCAGGAATTCCTCACCATCTGTAAGCAGGATCGCAGTGCATACGCCAACGCGGCAGAACGACTATTGATGGCCATCGGTGAGCCTGTGATGGTCGATACTGCCCAGGAGCCTCGCCTTTCCCGTATCTTCTCGAACCGCGTCATCGGACGCTATCCGGCCTTTGAAGAGTTTTACGGTATGGAGGAAGCGATTGAGCAGATCGTCTCCTACCTGAAACACGCCGCGCAGGGGCTGGAGGAGAAGAAACAGATTCTGTACCTGCTCGGCCCGGTGGGCGGCGGTAAATCCTCGCTGGCCGAACGGCTTAAAGCGCTGATGCAGCGCGTGCCGATCTATGTGCTGAGTGCCGACGGTGAACGCAGCCCGGTCAATGACCATCCGCTGTGCCTGTTTAATCCGCAGGAAGACGCCAATATTCTGGAAAAAGAGTACGGCGTGCCGCGGCGTTACCTTGGCACCATTATGTCGCCGTGGGCGGCTAAACGGTTGCATGATTTTGGCGGCGACATCACCCGCTTCAAAGTGGTGAAAGTGTGGCCGTCGATTCTGGAACAGCTGGCTATCGCCAAAACCGAACCGGGTGATGAGAACAACCAGGATATTTCAGCGCTGGTGGGTAAAGTGGATATCCGTAAGCTGGAAAACCACGCGCAGAACGATCCGGATGCCTACGGCTATTCAGGTGCGCTGTGCCGCGCCAACCAGGGCATCATGGAATTCGTGGAGATGTTTAAAGCACCCATTAAAGTGCTGCATCCGCTGCTGACCGCCACTCAGGAAGGTAACTATAACGGTACCGAAGGGATTTCCGCCCTGCCGTTTAACGGCATCATTCTGGCGCACTCCAACGAATCAGAGTGGGTGACATTCCGTAACAACAAGAACAACGAAGCTTTCCTTGACCGCGTGTACATCGTGAAGGTGCCTTACTGCCTGCGCGTGTCCGAGGAGATCAAAATTTATGAAAAACTGCTCAACCACAGTGAGCTGACCACCGCGCCTTGCGCACCCGGCACACTGGAAACGCTGGCACGTTTCTCGATTCTGTCGCGCCTGAAAGAGCCGGAAAACTCCAGCATCTACTCGAAGATGCGCGTCTATGACGGTGAAAGCCTGAAAGACACCGATCCGAAAGCGAAATCGTGGCAGGAGTATCACGATTACGCCGGGGTGGATGAAGGCATGAACGGCCTGTCGACCCGTTTTGCGTTTAAGATTCTGTCACGCGTGTTTAACTTCGACCATGCCGAAGTAGCGGCTAACCCGGTACACCTGTTTTACGTGCTGGAACAGCAGATTGAGCGCGAGCAGTTCCCGCAGGATCAGGCGGAGAAGTATCTGGAACACCTGAAAGGCTATCTGATTCCGAAATATGCGGAGTTCATCGGCAAAGAGATTCAGACCGCTTACCTCGAATCCTATTCGGAGTATGGTCAGAATATCTTCGACCGCTACGTCACTTATGCGGATTTCTGGATTCAGGATCAGGAGTATCGCGATCCGGATACCGGCCAGCTGTTCGATCGTGAATCACTCAATGCCGAGCTGGAAAAGATCGAGAAACCTGCCGGGATCAGTAACCCGAAAGATTTCCGTAACGAGATTGTCAACTTTGTGCTGCGCGCACGGGCGCAGAATAACGGACGCAATCCAAACTGGACCAGCTACGAAAAACTGCGCACGGTGATCGAGAAGAAAATGTTCTCCAACACCGAGGAGTTGCTGCCGGTGATTTCGTTCAACACCAAAACATCCACGGACGAACAGAAAAAACACGACGATTTTGTCGATCGCATGATGGAAAAAGGCTATACCCGCAAGCAGGTGCGTCTGCTGTGCGAATGGTATCTGCGCGTGCGCAAATCGTCATAATCGACAGCGGTAAGCTACGCGGCATCCACATGCCGCCTGAGGAGGCCGGATCCGTTCCGGCCTGGCTTACAGCGTAGTTTGGGGGAATTTATGGCCTATTTCATCGATCGGCGTCTTAACGGCAAGAATAAAAGTGCGGTCAACCGGCAGCGCTTTTTGCGCCGTTATAAGTCGCAAATCAAACAGTCGATCTCCGAGGCCATCAACAAGCGTTCGGTCACCGACGTGGAGAGTGGCGAATCGGTGTCGATTCCTGTTGACGACATCAACGAGCCGATTTTCCATCAGGGGCGCGGCGGCAGTCGTCATCGCGTGCATCCGGGGAACGACCACTTTGTGCAAAACGACCGCATTGAGCGGCCGCAGGGCGGCGGTGGTGGCGGCAGCGGTCAGGGCAATGCCAGCCAGGACGGAGAAGGTCAGGACGAGTTCGTGTTTCAGATATCGAAGGATGAGTACCTCGATCTGCTGTTTGAAGACTTAGCGCTGCCTAACCTGCGCAAAAATCAGCATCGCCAGCTCAATGAGTACAAAACTCACCGCGCGGGCTTCACCTCGAATGGCGTGCCGGCCAATATCAGCGTGGTGCGCTCGCTGCAAAACTCGCTGGCGCGAAGAACCGCCATGACCGCAGGCAAACGTCGTATGCTGCACGAACTTGAAGCCACACTGAGCGAAGTCGAAAACAGCGAGCCGGCGCAACTGCTGGAAGAGGAGCGGCTGCGTAAAGAGATTGCGGAACTGCGGGCGCGCATTGAGCGCGTGCCGTTTATCGACACCTTTGACCTGCGTTACAAGAATTTCGAGAAGCGGCCTGAACCGTCCAGCCAGGCGGTAATGTTCTGCTTAATGGACGTTTCCGGCTCGATGGACCAGGCAACCAAGGATATGGCGAAACGCTTTTATATCCTGCTCTATCTGTTCCTCAGCCGGACTTACAAAAACGTCGATGTGGTGTATATACGTCACCATACTCAGGCGAAAGAAGTCGATGAACAGGAGTTCTTCTACTCGCAGGAGACCGGCGGCACTATCGTCTCCAGCGCGCTTAAGCTGATGGACGAAGTGGTGAAAGAGCGTTATGACCCGTCGCAGTGGAATATCTATGCGGCGCAGGCCTCGGACGGCGATAACTGGGCGGATGACTCACCGTTGTGTCATGAAATTCTGGCGAAGCATATTCTGCCGGTGGTGCGCTATTACAGCTACATTGAGATTACCCGACGGGCGCACCAGACCCTGTGGCGCGAGTATGAGCATTTGCAGGCGATGTTTGATAACTTTGCCATTCAGCACATCCGCGAGCCGGAAGACATCTACCCGGTATTTCGTGAGCTTTTCCATAAACAGGTCGCTGAAGCCTGATTTTACCAGCCGGTCACCGACCGGCTTTTTCTTTCCCCCGCCCGGCTTAACCCCTCTGAAAACCCTGCTGTTTTTCTGTGCGGATTTAACCTTCTATGGGATAGCGCGCCACAGAATGAAAAAATGTGCAATTAACCGCTGACAAGCTATTGATAAGGCATTATCTTTTCACCTTGTCTGTGTGAATTGCCCGCAATTTGCTTTTTTACGCCCCGCCGCAGGAGAACGCCGTTGAATGCCAGCATGATTTACAGTTTGTTCATTATTGGTTCCGTGCTGGTCGCAGCAAGTATTCTGCTGAGCTCCTTCTCGTCGCGTCTCGGTATCCCGATTCTGGTGATCTTCCTGGCGCTGGGGATGCTGACCGGCGTGGACGGCATCGGCGGCATTGCTTTTGATAACTACCCGGTGGCCTATCTGGTGTCCAACCTGGCGCTGGCCATCATTCTGCTTGATGGCGGCATGCGCACCAAGGCCAGCTCGTTCAAGGTGGCACTTGGTCCGGCGCTGTCGCTGGCCACCGTTGGCGTGATGATTACCGCCGGGCTCACCGGTCTGGCTGCCGCCTGGCTGTTTAAGCTCGATCTGATGCAGGGCTTCCTGATTGGCGCCATTATCGGCTCGACCGACGCCGCAGCGGTGTTTTCACTGCTGGGCGACAAAGGGCTTAACGAGCGCGTCAGTTCCACGCTGGAGATTGAATCAGGCAGCAACGATCCAATGGCGGTGTTTCTTACCATTACGCTGATCGACATGATCCAGCAGGGGCAGAGCGGCCTGAGCTGGATGTTTGTGGTGCATCTGGTGCAGCAGTTCGGCCTGGGCATTGTGCTCGGACTGGGCGGCGGCTGGGCGCTGCAGCAACTGATCAATCGCATCAGCCTGGCACAAGGGCTCTATCCGCTGCTGGCGCTGAGCGGCGGCATTATCGTGTTTGCCCTGACCACGGTGATGGAAGGCAGCGGCATTCTGGCGGTCTATCTGTGTGGTTTCCTGCTGGGCAACAGCCCGATTCGTAACCGCCACGGCATTCTGCAAACTTTCGACGGCATGGCCTGGCTGAGCCAGATTGGAATGTTTATCGTGCTCGGCCTGCTGGTGACGCCGTCTGATCTGTGGCATATCGCGCTGCCGGCGATGATTCTCTCGCTGTGGCTGATTCTGGTGGCGCGTCCGCTGTCGATTCTGGTCGGGCTGCTGCCGTTTAAAGGCTTTACCGGACGTGAACGCATCTTTATCAGCTGGGTAGGCCTGCGCGGTGCGGTGCCGATCATCCTCGCGGTGTTCCCGATGATGGCCGGGCTGGAGAATTCCAAACTCTACTTCAATATCGCCTTCTTCGTGGTACTGGTATCTCTGATGCTGCAGGGCACGTCGCTGGGCTATGCCGCTAAACGGGCTAAGGTGGTGGTACCGCCGACCGCATCGCCCATCAGCCGCGTCGGGCTGGATATCCATCCGGAAAATCCGTGGGAGCAGTTCGTTTACCAGCTCAGCGCCGACAAATGGTGTGTTGGTGCGGCGCTGCGCGATTTG
This sequence comes from Pantoea sp. Ap-870, assembly GCF_011752515.1. Taxonomy (NCBI): domain Bacteria; kingdom Pseudomonadati; phylum Pseudomonadota; class Gammaproteobacteria; order Enterobacterales; family Erwiniaceae; genus Pantoea; species Pantoea sp. Ap-870. Next base: position 344,003 of record NZ_VWXG01000005.1, on the reverse strand, counting down.
CAAATGCCGCGCGAAACGCGCATTGCCGCCCTGTTCCGCGATAACGCGCTGATGCACCCCAACGGCAATACGCGTCTGAAAGAGGGTGACGTGCTGTGCGTTATCGGCCGCGAGCGCGATTTGCCGGCGCTGGGCAAAATGTTCAGCCAGACGCCGCCGGTGGCGCTGGATCAGCGCTTCTTTGGTGACTTTATCCTTGATGCCGAGGCGCGCCTGCGCGATGTCGCACAGATCTATGGCCTGGAGCTCGATGAAGAGACCAACGATCAGCAGTCGCTCGGCCAGTTGATTATGGGTCTGCTCGGCAGCACGCCGGTGGTAGGAGATCAGGTCGAGTGGAACCAACTGACGTGGACAGTGGCGGAAAAAGAGGATAACCAAATCGTCAAAATCGGGGTGCGCGTGCGGGAAGAGAAGGAATAATCTGAGGCCGTATCGCTCGTAAACTGCGTGTCAGCGTCTATGATCACTATTCCACCCAGCAAACGGGAGAAGATGATGGGACACGTGGTGAAGATTGGTCGTTACGAGATCGTCGATGCAGTAATGGATGTGGAGAAGCTGGATACCGTCGGCATCCCCTGCCATACCAACCCCGGCCTGAGTTATCAGCTCGACGGCTGGGATCATGAAACCAGCGTACCGGCGTGGATTGATGGCGAACCGGTCGATCTGCAGATCGGCCACTATGACAAGCAGCAAGACCGCTGGGTATTGAAAAAACCGGCCTGATATTTTCCTCACCGCCATTCACTTTGACTGGCGGTCATTCCGAAAAGTAGTCTTAAAATAGTCTGTTATTTCTCGGCACCTTTTACTTTTAATATTATTTTTCAAGAGATTAGGCAGTTTATACTTTAATCAAATATTGTTTTTTCAGACTCTTTCCATATTAACTCTGTCAAATAACTCCTGCATACTCTTAAACGTTGCTGCAGCTTTTCGTGACGTAAATCACGTCTCAAACGGCCCTTTCCATGCAGCGCTTATGGCAGCACTGACTCATATCTCGCTGAATATTATTTTATTTCTGCTTTCAGCGGACGACTCCTGAGCGCGTACTTGATTCTGGTCAGGCCATCTTTTACTTAAGAAAAGAGAGCAGGTTTTATGGCAAGTACATTGGTAATGAACGATGCAACCCGCTCGTGGAGCGGACTGCGCAAAAATCTCATCGCGAAAGTGGCACTCAGCTTTTCGGATTTAATTGCACTGAACCTGGCATTATTTTTATCCGCGGCCACCGTCCAGGGTATTTGGGGAGAACTGGACAGTTTTATTCCGCCGCAGCAAATTGAATACCGCTTTGTCGCACAGTTAGGTCTGTCAGTGCTGTGCACAGCCTGGTTCTGGGTGCGTATGCGCCACTACACCTATCGCAAACCGTTCTGGTTTGAGTTGAAAGAAATCGTCAAAACGCTGTTTGTGTTTTCGCTGCTGGATCTGGCGCTGATTGCCTTTTCCAAATGGGACTTCTCGCGCATGGTGTGGGTGTTTAGCTGGACCTATGCCCTGCTGCTGCTGCCGCTAATGCGCGCCGGCGTGAAGCGTGCCATCAACCGCGCTGGTCAGTGGCAAAAAGAGACCATTATCATCGGCTCCGGTAAAAACGCCATGGAAGCCTACGCAGCGCTGCAGAGCGAGGAGATCCTCGGCTATAACGTGCAGGCGTTTATCTCGCTGGACGATGAGCCTCACCAGGAAAGTGTTAACGGCGTGCCGGTTATTACCTGGAAAGACATCAACTGGCAAACCATGGACCGTGACAACACGCAATTTATCGTCGCCACCGAATTTGAACAGCAGGTGGTGCGCGATAAATGGCTGAAGTTTTTGTCCAAGATGAAATGCCGCTCAATTTCGGTTATCCCGACGCTGCGCGGTGTGCCGCTGTATGGCACCGATATGTCGTTTATCTTCAGCCATGAAGTGATGATTCTGCGCGTCAGTAACAACCTGGCGAAACGCTCATCGCGTTTCCTCAAGCGCACTTTCGACGTAGTGGTTGCCTCCCTGCTGCTGCTGTTTCTTGCCCCGGTGTTCGGTCTGCTGTGCTGGATGGTAAAACGCGATGGCGGCAATGCCATTTATGGCCACGAACGCGTCGGTCAGGATGGCGTGAAATTTAAGTGCCTGAAGTTCCGTTCAATGGTGACCAACTCGCAGGAGGTGCTGCAGAATCTGCTGGCCAACAGTGCCGAAGCGCGCGCTGAGTGGGATCGTGATTTCAAACTGAAGAACGATCCGCGCATCACCAAAATCGGTGGCTTCCTGCGTAAAACCAGCCTGGATGAACTGCCCCAGCTGTGGAACGTGATTCGTGGCGAAATGAGTCTGGTGGGACCGCGTCCGGTGATTGAAGCTGAGCTGGAACGCTACGCCGGCGATGTCGACTACTATCTGATGGCCAAACCGGGCATGACCGGTCTGTGGCAGGTCAGCGGGCGTAACGATATCGACTACGACACGCGCGTCTATTTTGACTCCTGGTACGTGAAGAACTGGGCGTTGTGGACCGACATCGCCATTCTGTTCAAAACCGCTGGCGTGGTGCTGCGCCGCGACGGTGCTTACTGATACCCTCGACGCGATGTCTGCGCTGTGCCGGCAGACATCGCCTTTTCGTTTTAGCCCTTTCTTTTTGGCCGCAGACTCATTACCCTTCTCGCCTGTTTAACAGGACGTTACTGGTTCGTAATGCAAAAGTTTACCCTACTTCTTTTGAGCCTGGTGCTGCTGGCACCGCTGGGCATCGATCTCTACCTCCCCACGCTGCCGCAGATTGCCGACGGTCTTAACAGCCCGGTCAGTCTGATCCAGACCACCATTCCGCTGTTTTTGCTGGTGATGGGTATCGGTCAGCTGGTTACTGGTCCGCTGGTGGATAATTTTGGCCGTAAGCCGATCGCGCTGATCGGCCTCGCGCTCTACATCATCGGTAGCGCAGTGGCCGCAACCGCCACCGTCTGGCCGGTGTTCTTCCTGGCGCGCCTGATTCAGGGCTGTGCGGTATGCTGTAGTGCGGTGGTGGCATTTAGCGGCGTGCGCGATCGGCTGAGCGGCGATGCCGCGGCGCGGGCTTATGGTTTCCTCAATGGCGCGCTGAACATCGTGCCAGCGCTGGCACCGCTGCTCGGCGGTATTCTGGCGGAAGCCTATGGCTGGCGTGCGCCCTTCTGGTTCCTGTGCGGCTATGCGCTGGTGATTGCCGTTATTGTGGTGGTCGCACTGCCGGAAACGCGTCCGGCGGACACGCTGCGCGTTAAAGGGCTGCCGCTGGCGCAGTATGCTGCCATCGCCCGGCAGCCGCGCTTTCTCGCTTTCGCCTTTGCCAACGCGGGCGCGCTCGGCATGGTGCTGACCTACGTTTCGCTGGCACCGCACGTGTTGATGACCGAAGGTGGCCTGACGCCGCTGCAATTCTCCTTTGCCTTTGGCGCCAACGGTTTCTGGATCATGCTGGTGAGTGCCTTCGTCAATAAAACCATTCGTAAAGCGGGCCGCCCGTTTTGTCTCGCCATGGGGTTTGTCACCATGCTGCTCGGTGCGCTGCTGCTGGTGGCGGGGATGACGCTGTTTCCTGCGGCCTGGCAAACCCACTGGTCGCTGTACATGATTCCGGTGGCGATCTCGGTGGCCGGCCTGGCCTTCACCGTCGGGCCGGCCACCAGCTATGCGCTGGAGCCGTATCAGCAGCAGGCGGGTGTGGCGGCGGCGCTGCAGGGATTTATTCAGATGGCGGGCGGTGCGGGTGGCAGCCTGGCGATGGTGGCGCTGCCGGTGGCAGAGAAATCAGCGTTAGCGCTGATGATGCTGGTGGGTGCAGCGCTGGCGCTGATCGCCTGGCGCTGCAGTAAGAACATGCGTGGTACAGTTACGGCGCTTAACTAAGCGTGACCGGGACGCGCGGCGCGAGTGCACACATTAGCTCGTAGCCTACCGTTCCGGCGGCTTTCGCCACCTCATCAATTTTCACCTCGTTGCCCCACAGCTCCACGCGCGAACCGATACCCGCCTGCGGGCAGGGCTCGAGGTCAATCATCATCATGTCCATCGAGATCGCCCCGAGCGTTTGCGTGCGGATGCCATCAACGCTGACCGGCGTACCGGTCGGCGCATGGCGCGGATAGCCGTCAGCATAGCCACAGGCCACAATACCGATACGCTGTGGCGCGGCCGCGTGGTAGCGGTAACCGTAGCCAACACCCTCGCCGGCACCGATCTGCTGTATGCCAATAATTTCACTGCTGAGCGTCATTACCGGCTGCAGACCGGTACTGGCGATATCCTGCCAGTCGCCGCTCGGTGACGCCCCGTAGAGAATAATGCCGGGCCGCACCCAGTCAAAATGCGCCTGCGGATGCCACAGCGTGGTCGCTGAGTTGGCAAGCGAACGCGGACAGTTCAGCCCTTCCGCCGCCTGTTCGACGCGCTGCATCGGTTCCACCAGCCCTTGCGGGTTTTCCGCATCGGCAAAGTGCGCCATCAGCGTCATTTCCCCCACGTTGGGCAACGCACGCAGCTTGTGCCAGGCCGCCTGTGCCTGTTCCGGACGAAAACCGAGACGGTTCATGCCGCTATTGATCTTCAGATAAACATCGACTGGCGCCGACAGCTGCGCCTTCGCCAGCGCCTGAATCTGCCAGTTACTGTGTACGCTGGTGGTCAGGCGATAGCGATCGATCAGCGTCAGGTCATCGGCGTGAAAGAAGCCTTCCAGCAGCAGAATTGGCTTTTTCCAGCCCTGCTCGCGCAGCAGGATCGCCTCTTCCATATTCAGCAGCGCGAAACCGTCGGTCTCCGCCAGACTCTGCCATACGCGGGCAATGCCGTGGCCGTAGGCATTGGCCTTCACCACTGACCAGACGCGCGCGTGCGGTGCCGCCTGACGCACAATCGCCAGATTGTGGCGCAGCGCCTGTTGATTAATGGTGGCACCCGTAGGACGTGACATGTTTTTACTCTCCCTGAAGTATCAGCGCGTCGCGCTGGCATTACGCAGCGGCGATGCCGGGGCCGCAAAGCCCGGCAGGTAACGCAGCACCGACAAGTCGTCGGCGGCGATGGCCGGTTTACGTCCCGAAATCAGATCGGCCAGCAACTGGCCGGAACCACAGGCCATCGTCCAGCCCAGCGTACCGTGCCCGGTGTTCAGCCAGAGATTGGTCAGCGGCGTGCGCCCGACAATTGGCGTGCCATCCGGCGTCATCGGGCGCAGTCCGGTCCAGAACGTAGCCTGTTCAACATACCCGCCTTCAGGATAGAGATCGCGGACCACCATCTCCAGCGTTTCACGTCGTGCCGGCAACAGTTTGGTGTTAAAACCAACGATTTCGGCCATGCCACCGACGCGAATGCGGTCATCAAAGCGTGTTACCGCCACTTTATAGGTTTCATCCAGAATGGTGGAGAGCGGCGCGCCCTGCGGATCTTTGATCGGGATAGTGAGGGAATAGCCTTTCAGCGGATAGACCGGAATCGACACGATGTCTTTCAGCAGCGCCGTAGAGTAAGAGCCAAAGGCCACGACGTAAGCATCGGCTTTGATGACCTCATCGCCGCACTTCACGCCATAGATGCGATTGCCTTCGCGCAACAGCTGATCCACCGACGTGTCATAACGGAAAGTGACGCCGGCTGCGGCTGCCATCGCCGCCAGACGCTGGGTAAACAGCTGGCAGTCACCGGTTTCGTCATTCGGCAGGCGCAGGCCGCCGGTCAGCTTGTGCGCGGTACCCGCCAGCGCCGGCTCCACGCTGTGCAGCTGATGCGCTTCCAGCAGCTCATAGGGCACCCCCGCTTCACGCAGTACCGCGATGTCTTTGCTGGCGCTGTCAAACTGTTGCTGCGTGCGGAACAGCTGCAAAGTGCCGCCCTGGCGCCCTTCATAGGCGATACCGGTGCTGCTGCGCAGTGCCTTCAGGCAGTCGCGGCTGTATTCGGCGATACGCACCATACGGCCCTTATTTTCCTGGTAGTGACGCATGTCGCAGTTGCGTAGCATGTTCCACATCCACTCCAGCTGGAATTTGCTGCCGTCGAGTCGCACTGCCAGCGGCGCATGCTTCTGAAACATCCACTTTACCGCCTTAAGCGGTACACCGGGCGCCGCCCAGGGTGCCGCATAGCCGGGCGAAATTTGCCCGGCATTGCCGGCACTGGTTTCCAGCGCCGCGCCGGGCTGGCGATCGATTACGGTGACGTCATGCCCCGCCTGCGCCAGATACCACGCACTGGCTACCCCTACGACACCACTACCCAGAATGACTACGCGCATAAGCCCCTCATCGCGAAAAGCATAATTAACTGGTATCACCATCGGGTTTAGCATAACCCGATGGCTGAACTGATATTACATTCGACCCTTTCATTTCACATGTTTTTCACTTAACTGCACACTGAAATCATGCGCTCGCGCCAAAATCAGAGTTTTTTGTGCCTTAAAAGCGTTAACCAGCGAATTATTATGCGAAAGGCAGAGCATCTCACTTTTTTCAGGAGAAAGCGCCGCAGTCATATCGCGCGCTTATAAACAGGATTTAATGCTGCAATTTATCACCCAGATAACACATAACCTTATTAGCTACCAAAGCACGCCTATTATGATGATTTTGTACCAAAAGAATTCGATTGAGTTCCCGCATCGGATAAGCGACAGTGGACTATCATTGAAGTGTTCGCTCAGTTTTTTTTGGGCTGTCTTTCTCAGGATGAAGCCTTAAACGATCGTGACAGGTGACACTCTGTTGCCTGCCGCTTGCAAAACAGAGGTGCGCTATGACGACAATGTTTGACGAGCCAACCCGCAACAGCAAACGACTCAGTGACGGTCCCGACTGGACCTTTGAGCTGCTTGATGTCTACCTGGCGGAGATCGACCGCGTGGCCAAAAGCTATGGGCTCGATACCTACCCGCACCAAATCGAAGTGATCACCTCCGAGCAGATGATGGATGCGTACTCCAGCGTGGGGATGCCCATCAATTATGCCCACTGGTCGTTCGGCAAGAAGTTCATCGAAACCGAGCAGCGCTATAAACATGGTCAGCAGGGACTGGCGTATGAAATCGTCATTAACTCGAATCCCTGTATCGCTTACCTGATGGAAGAGAACACCATGACCATGCAGGCGCTGGTGATGGCGCACGCCTGCTATGGCCACAACTCTTTCTTCAAAAACAACTACCTGTTCCGCAGCTGGACCGATGCCAGCTCAATTGTCGATTATCTGCTGTTCGCGCGTAACTACATCTCTGATTGCGAAGAGCGTTATGGCGTGGAAGAGGTCGAGCGACTGCTGGACTCCTGTCATGCGCTGATGAACTATGGCGTCGATCGCTATAAACGCCCGCAAAAGATTTCGCTGCAGGAAGAGAAAGCGCGGCAGAAAAGCCGGGAAGAGTATCTGCAGAGCCAGGTCAATACGCTGTGGCGCACCCTGCCACGCAAAGAGAAAGAGTTTACTCAGGTCGAGGCGGCGCGCTATCCCTCTGAGCCGCAGGAAAACCTGCTGTACTTTATGGAAAAGAACGCGCCACTGCTGGAGTCGTGGCAGCGTGAAGTGCTGCGCATTGTGCGTAAAGTCAGCCAGTATTTTTACCCGCAGAAACAGACCCAGGTGATGAATGAAGGCTGGGCGACCTTCTGGCACTACACCATTCTGAATCACCTGTACGATGAGGGCAAAGTGTCGGAGCGCTTTATGATGGAGTTCCTGCACAGCCATACCAACGTGGTGTATCAGCCGCCGTATAACAGCCAGTGGTATAACGGTATCAACCCGTATGCGCTGGGCTTTGCCATGTTCCAGGACATCAAGCGCATCTGTCAGTCGCCAACTGAGGAAGATCGCTACTGGTTCCCGGACATCGCCGGCTCCGACTGGCTTAAGACGCTGCATTTCGCCATGCGCGAGTTTAAAGACGAGAGTTTTATCAGCCAGTTCCTGTCGCCGAAAGTGATGCGGGATTTCCGTCTGTTTACGGTAATGGACGACGATCGTAATAACTATCTTGAGATTGCCGCCATTCATGATGAGGCGGGATATCGCGCGATTCGTCAGCAGCTGTCAGCGCAGTACAATCTGAGCAATCTGGAGCCGAATATTCAGGTGTACAACGTTGACCTGCGCGGTGACCGTTCTCTGACGCTACGCTATGTGCCGCAGCAGCGCGCCCCGCTCGATAAGAGCCGTCGCGATGTGCTGAAGCATGTGCATCGGCTGTGGGGTTTTGATGTCAATCTGGAACAGCAGAACGAAGATGGCAGCGTGGAGCTGCTGGATCGCTGTCCGGCGCGCGGACCGGCGCTTTAAACAAAATCTCCATGCTCAGGGACGAGCATTTATCATCCTGCGTTGTAAGCCCCTAATCTCACAGATAATCCTGCACCAACTTCACAGACAGTCAGTATCCGCTGATGCGGCGGGCTATTCGCAGCGCTGAGGCTTTTACGTTGCGCCAGGAGATTCCCGCGGGGAGGCGGGAATCAGGCCGGGCCGGTCAGGAAGACCGATACCGGCCGGTCCGTCAGGCGCAACGTGAACGCCGAAGGTACCGCGTAAGCGGCGCGAGGAGCAGCCCGGCAGCAGCGGATACTGGCTGTCCGGGACAGGAGCCCGCCAAACCTTAGTGCGCTGTTAGCGCTTACTGCTCAAATCATCCGGCATGCTTTTCTGCATACTGTGCCAGATTTCACCGCTGCGGCGGCCGTAGTTACGCACGCTGTCGACGATCTGATCCTGCGTCGGCTGTTTGCCACACAGATCCGCCAGCTGACGATAAAAGTTACGCGCCAGTTCACGCGCTTCCGGATTTGAGAAGTAATGGCGGCCAACGCGGGTGTACAGCCCTTTCAGACCGTTGAGAATCAGGCCGTAAATCGGGTTGCCGGAAGCAAAGGCCAGGCCGCGAAATACGCGGTAATCCAGCTCGGTATAGGCTTCAGCCTGATCTTCCTCGCTCAGCGCACTCTCCAGCACTTCACGCGCCTTATCCGGATGATGGCGCAGCGCGCGGCTGATAAAGATCGACGCGATATTGGTGCGCACTGACAGCAGGTTATCAATTAACTGCGGCACACTGTCGTGGTCAAGACGGGCGAGCGTTTCGAGGATATTAAGACCAGACGTTTCCCAGAAATCATTGACGCGGGTGGGTTTACCATGCTGAATGGTCAGCCAGCCATCACGAGCCAGCCGCTGCAGCACTTCACGCAGAGTGGTGCGGGTCACGCCGATCAGTTCAGAAAGCTCACGTTCGGCAGGAAGAATCGATCCCGGCGGAAAACGGCTGTTCCAGATGCTTTCAATTATGTACTCTTCAGCGAATCCTGCAGGGCTCTGTGCCTTAATCACCATAGCATTTATTTCTCATTGCTTTCTTTGTCGTAATGGCACTCATCATACCAGAGGGGTCATAGCGGAAATAGCCTGCCAGCGGATTAAAAGCGCGCGCTGGCGCAAAATTCAGCAGCTGCGCAGCGAAAAAAGCCGTGGGTTACGCTGCGCTTGCGTGGGCGCTTTTGATACCGTGTGCTAAAAGCCACGATTTTTTGGCGTGGATCAGGGATAAGTCATTTTTATACATGATTTTTTCCGCCTGGCTGGCTGGCACGGGTACGCTTTTGGTTTACACTGCGATGCATTAACGGCTACGGGAAAAGCAATATGTTGCGATACTTGAATCAATGCTCACGCGGACGCGGTGCCTGGTTATTAATGGCCCTGACCGCCCTGGTTTTTGAACTGGTTGCGCTGTTCTTTCAGCACGTAATGGGACTGCAACCCTGCGTAATGTGTATCTATGAGCGTTGTGCGCTGTTTGGCGTCATGGGCGCCGGCCTGGTGGGTGCAATTGCGCCTAAAACGCCGCTGCGCTGGGCAGCCATCGCCATCTGGCTCTACAGCGCTTATGAAGGGGTACGCCTCTCTTATGAGCACACCATGATTCAGCTGCACCCCAACCCGTTTGTGACCTGCGATTTTGCTGCTCGCTTCCCGAGCTGGCTGCCGCTGGATAAATGGCTGCCGGCGGTATTTGTCGCCAGCGGTGACTGCGCGGAACGCGGATGGACTTTCCTGACCTGGAGCATGCCGCAGTGGATGATCGTGATTTTTGCCGCTTATCTGCTGGTGGGCATTCTGGTATTGATTGCGCAACCGTTCAAAGCAAAACGTCGCGATCTGTTTGGTCGCTGAGTTCAGTCAAACAAAGTCTCAGACGAAACAGGCAGCCGCGGCTGCCTGTTGCGTTATCAGCCGTTCCGATCCGGCCGGTCAATAATGTGTTCTTCCCAGTCGCGCACTTCACTCTCGCGCACCGCGATGTATCGCACCGAAATACGCTGAGCATGCATCGCCTTCTTCGACCCGGCAATCAGCGGGTGCCATGCCGGCAGCGTTTTGCCCTCCCCTAACAGCCGGTAAGCGCAGGTGCGCGGCAGCCAGTTAAAGGTGGTGAGATTCTCGCGCGTCAGCTTGATGCAATCTTCTTCGTACTCGAAGCGACGCTCATAATTGCGGCACTGACAGGTCTTGATGTTGAGCTGATTGCAGGCGACGTTAGTGAAGTAAATCTCATCGGTATCCGCATCCTGCAACTTATTCAGACAGCACTGTCCACAGCCGTCGCACAGCGATTCCCACTCTGCGTCGTTCATTTGGTCCAGGCGTTTGGTCTGCCAGAAAGGTTGGTCGGTCATGATAGCGGTCCGGGTTGAGCAACAAGACCGCACCTTATAAAGCTTCAGGTGCGGTGATGCAAGTATTACAGTACGCGGGTGCTGATACCGTGACCGGCCAGCGACACTTCCAGCTTATCGCCGGAGCGCAGCGGGCCCACGCCTTCAGGCGTACCGGTCAGCACCACGTCACCGGCGCGCAGCGTGAAGTACTGGCTCATGTAAGCAATCAGCGGCAGAATTTTGTGGATCATATCTGCCGTAGTGCCGTGCTGGCGCACCTCGCCGTTAATGACCAGCTTGAGTTCGGCATCCTGCGGATCGACGCTGAATTCAGCCGCCGGGATAAACCCGGACAGCGGACAGGAGTTATCGAAACTCTTGGCGCGCTCCCATGGCTGACCGGCTTTCTTAAACCCGGCCTGCAGATCGCGCAGCGTTAAATCCAGCGCGACGCCATAACCGGCAATCGCTTTCGCCACGTGCTCTTCACTGGCCTGCTTCAGGGTAGCGCCAATCAGCACCGCCAGCTCCACTTCATGATGCACCTCACCAAAGCTGGCCGGGATCGACAGTGGCTGCCGCAAATCGCACACCGCGGTTTCCGGTTTGATAAACACCACCGGCTCACTCGGGGTGGCGCTGCCCATCTCTTTAATATGCTTTGCATAGTTGCTGCCGACGCACACCACTTTGCTGACCGGATAATCCAACAGCGCGCCCTGCCAGTTACGATGCTGATACATGCTAATCCCCTGCTTGAGTTGAGTTAGGTGCCAGCCGCGCTGGCGAAGATGTCTCATCAGCCGCCGGAACGTGGCAGGCTGCTGAGCACTATATTAGCGGGTTTATCGCGGCGCACGTGACGGAAAGCGGCAAAAGCCGTTCCCCTGTTCATCAGGTCCGCCGCTTAAGACAACGATTATTGCCCACAATAATGGGTTAAGGTGAGCAATTAAATTAATGCCGAAGCACTGATTATATTTACAGGATATATTTTTACAGATGAATCTGAATTAAACTTTTTTACCCTGTTCAAGATGAATGTTGAGCAGACTTTCAACCGGTGGTGGGATCTGCAAATAATAACCTTGTTCGCTTAAACCCTGCTTCACTTTATTGATGTCAGCGTTGGCCAGCCTGTCGCGCTGGTCGAGCGACAGCACCATCGCCAGCTGCGGTTTACCAAAGCCGCGCAGCAATTCTTCCGGGACGCGCGAAAAATCGTCTTTTTTTTCTACATACAGATAAGTCTGGTCACGTTGCGGGCTTCTATAGATCACACAAAACATATTTTTTACTCGAATTAACTAAGGGCGTCACTTGCCTGAATATAGCAGTAACTATAACATGCTTGCAGAACTTCGAATATTGACCCGCGGATGTTAATGACGATTTTATCGGCGTTTACTTCAGGGTCGTAAAACAGGACTGAGTCAGGACAGATGTCGCAATCGCCAATCGAATTCAAGGGCAGCAGTTTTACCCTGTCAGTTGTTCATCTGCACCATTCGCAACCCGAGGTGATTCGTCAGGCGCTGCAGGACAAAATCGACCAGGCCCCGGCTTTTCTGCACAACGCGCCGGTGGTGCTGAACGTGTCAGCCCTGAACGGTGACATCAACTGGAAGCAGATGCAGCAGGCTGTCAGCGCCACCGGCTTACGCATTGTGGGCGTGAGCGGCTGTAAAGATGAAGCCCTGAAAAAGATGATTGCCCGCGCTGGCCTGCCGGTGCTGTCAGAGGGTAAAGAGAACCGCAAACGCGCTGATGCGCCCGCGCCGGAGCCGGAAGCGGTCGCGCCGCCGGTCAGCGAACCGGCCAGCAAAACGCGTATCATCAATACGCCAGTGCGTTCCGGTCAGCAGATTTACGCGCGCAACGCCGATTTGATCGTCACCAGCAGCGTCAGCGCCGGTGCCGAACTGGTGGCTGACGGCAACATTCATATTTACGGCATGATGCGCGGCCGCGCGCTGGCCGGTGCCAGCGGCGATCGCGACTGCCAGATTTTTTGCACCAACCTGTCAGCAGAGTTGGTCTCCATTGCCGGCGAATACTGGATCATGGACCAGATCCCGGCGGAATTCTTTGGTAAAGCTGCGCGCCTGTGCCTTAAAGAGGGCGCGCTCACCATCCAGACACTTAATTAGGCCCCTTTTCTTTCGTTAAGGAAATCAACATTTATGGCACGCATCATTGTAGTTACATCGGGTAAAGGGGGCGTTGGCAAGACCACGTCAAGCGCGGCCATCGCCACAGGGTTAGCGCAGAAAGGCAAAAAAACCGTGGTGATCGATTTCGATATCGGTCTGCGTAACCTCGACCTGATCATGGGCTGTGAACGCCGCGTGGTGTATGACTTTGTCAACGTTATTCAGGGCGATGCGACGCTGAATCAGGCACTGATTCGCGACAAGCGCACCGAGCAGCTTTATATTCTGCCCGCCTCACAAACCCGTGATAAAGATGCCCTGACCCGCGAAGGCGTGGAAAAAGTGCTGAACGACCTGGCGGCAATGGACTTCGATTTTATCGTCTGCGACTCGCCGGCCGGTATCGAAACCGGTGCGCTGATGGCGCTGTACTTCGCGGATGAAGCGATCATTACCACCAACCCGGAAGTCTCTTCCGTGCGTGACTCAGACCGTATTCTCGGCATCATCTCGTCGAAATCACGTCGCGCTGAAAACAGCGAAGAGCCGGTAAAAGAGCACCTGTTACTGACCCGCTATAACCCGGGACGCGTAACGCGTGGCGACATGCTGAGCATGGAAGACGTGCTGGAAATCCTGCGCATTCCTCTGGTCGGCGTGATTCCGGAAGATCAGTCGGTGCTGCGCGCGTCTAACCAGGGTGAGCCCGTGATCCTCGATGCAAACTCTGACGCCGGTAAAGCTTACGCTGATACCGTAGATCGCCTGCTTGGCGAAGAACGCCCCTTCCGCTTTATTGAAGAAGAGAAGAAGGGTTTCCTGAAACGCCTGTTCGGGGGATAACCAATGGCATTACTTGATTTCTTTTTATCCCGTAAGAAGAACACAGCCAATATAGCCAAGGAAAGGCTGCAGATTATCGTGGCCGAACGCAGAAGGGGCGACAGTGAGCCCCACTATCTGCCGCAGCTCAAGCGCGATATCCTGGAAGTGATCTGTAAATACGTGAAAATTGACCCGGACATGGTCACGGTGCAGCTGGATCAGAAAGGGGATGACATCTCTATCCTCGAGCTCAACGTGACGCTGCCGGAGACGGAAGACGTTCCTAAATGATTGTAGCGGGTTCCTGATTTTCCCCTGCGTGGTTGCGCAGGGGAAAACGTTCCGCTTACAGCGTGTGTAAAATCTCGTCGATCCCGGCTTTCAACACCTCACCCCGCCAGCCTGCCAGCAGTTCCGGCGGACGCGTGGCACTTTTCAGTCCCCAGTGCACGCTCAGCACCTGGTTAATCTGGCGCCGTGATGCTAACAGCTCCTGACTGTAACCGGTCTGCTCACTCACCTGCTGTACCAGCGCTTTAATCGCTTTAAACGCCTGCTTGTAATGCGCGTGGTCAATCAGATTAGGCAACGGCGGCGGTAATGCGGCCTCATCCAGCGCCTGCGCCTCTGCCACCATCGCCACCAGCGCCTTACCGTGGAAGCGGATTTCGTGACCGTTCAGGCCGAGATGATCCAGCTCGCCAAGTCTGCCGGGCATAAAGCGCGCGACTTTCCACAGGTTCTCTTCGCGCACCACAAAATTCACCGCCATGTCTTTCTGCCGGGCAAGATTGAGACGCCACGCGGCCAGACGCTGCAGCACCGCCAGCTGGCGCGGACGCAGCTGCCACGCGTTGGTGATATCGCGCCATGCCTCTTCCGGCTGCAGCACGTCAAGACGTCGCTGACACAACGTAGCGCACTCACTCAGCGCCGCCGCCATGTTGCCTGCCGCTTCGGTCTGCGCCACCAGCTGATGGGCAATCGGCAGCAGATAAGCCACATCGGCCGCAGCGTACTGGCACTGTCGCTCGGTAAGCGGACGCGCCAGCCAGTCGGTGCGCGCTTCACTCTTATCCAGCTCAATCTGGTTGAAATGATTGACCATCGCGGCAAAGCCCCACGACAGCGGCTGCCCGGCGAAAGCGGCCAGAATCTGCGTATCGATCATCGGCTCCGGCAGGCAGCCGAAACGATGCAGGAAGACTTCAAGGTCTTCCCCGCCGGCGTGCAGGAACTTGGTCAGCTGACGATCCTGCAGCAGCGCAATAAACGGTGCCCAGTCGCTGATGGTTAACGGATCGATCAGGACCAGTTGCTCGCCATCGAAGAGCTGGATCAGGCCAAGCTGCGGATAGTACGTGCGGGTGCGCACGAATTCGGTATCCAGCGCCACGGCGCGATGCTGGCGGGCCTGCTGGCATACGGCGGCCAGCTGGTCATTGTGGTCGATCAGGGTGTAATTCACGTTGTCTTTCTCGCTGCGACAAACCTCGCACAGCGCTCCATGTTAAAAGCAATAAAAACGCCGGACGGTGCCGGCGTTAACCTGAGCATTCAGCGGAAGCCAGTACTACGCTTCGCGCTTCGCCTCGTCGCGCAATTCGCGACGTAAAATTTTACCGACGTTGGTCTTCGGCAGCTCATCACGAAACTCGATAATCTTCGGCACTTTATAGCCGGTGAGCTGACGGCGACAATGATCCAGCACTTCCTCTTTCGTCAGCGACGGATCTTTTTTCACGATGCACACTTTCACCGCTTCGCCGGAGAGATCGCTCGGCACGCCAATCGCCGCCGCTTCGCGCACCTTGGCGTGCTGCATCAGCACATCTTCGATTTCGTTAGGATACACGTTAAAGCCGGACACCAGAATCATGTCTTTTTTACGATCGACGATGCGGATAAACCCTTCCGCGTCCACGGTAACAATATCACCGGTGTGCAGCCAGCCATTTTTCAGCACTTCCTCGCTGGCATCCGGTCGCTGCCAGTAGCCAATCATGACCTGCGGCCCGCGAATGCAAAGTTCACCCGGTTCGCCCGGCGGTACGTCGCGATCTTCATCATCAACAATACGCACGTCGGTGGACGGAACCGGCAAACCGATGCTGCCGGTGTGGCAGGTAATATCATACGGATTAACCGACACTAGCGGTGAGCATTCGGTGAGTCCGTAGCCCTCCAGCAGATAGTGTCCGGTGAGTTTCTCCCAGCGCTCGGCCACCGCTTTCTGCACCGCCATACCGCCGCCGGCAGACAGACGCAGCGTGGAGAAATCCAGCTGGTTAAAATTGGCATCGTTCAGCAGGGCGTTGAACAACGTATTAACACCGGTGATGGCGGTAAAGGGAAATTTGCTCAGCTCTTTAACGAAGCCGGGAATATCGCGCGGGTTGGTAATCAGCAGGTTGGTGCCGCCCAGGTCGAGGAACAGCAGACAGTTCACCGTCAGGGCAAAGATGTGATAAAGCGGCAGCGCGGTTACCACCTGCTCCTGACCGGCGCGCAGCAGTTTACCGTAGGTGGCTTTGGTCTGCTCCAGATTAGCCTGCATGTTGCCGTGGGTCAGCATGGCGCCTTTCGCCACGCCGGTGGTGCCGCCGGTGTACTGCAGAAATGCCAGATCCTGATTATTGATGACAGGACGATGATAGCTCATCTGCTCGCCCTGCTGCAGCGCATGACGGAACGGTACCGCCCCTGGCAGATGGTATTTCGGTACCAGCTTTTTCACGTATTTAACGACGAAGTTCACCAGCGTAGCTTTCACCGGCGCCAGCTGATCACCCATGCGCGTCAGCATCACGTGCTTAACCGGGGTCTCCGCGACCACTTTTTCCAGCGTATGGGCGAAGTTGGAGACAATGACAATCGCACTGGCACCGCTGTCATTAAGCTGGTGCTTCAGCTCGCGCGGCGTGTACAACGGGTTAACATTCACCACCACCATACCGGCACGCAGGACGCCAAACAGCGCCACCGGATACTGCAGCAGATTCGGCATCATCAGCGCGACGCGATCGCCCTGCTGCAAGCCTAATCCCTGTTGCAGCCAGGCCGCAAAAGCGCGGCTCTGCTGCTCCAGCTGGCGGTAAGTCATTGGCTGGCCCATGTTAATGAAAGCCACCTGATCGGCATAACGTTGCGCTGCGTGTTCGAAAAGATCGACCAAAGAGGGATAACGGTCTGCGTTAATTTCCGCTGGTACATCTGGCGGATAGCGTTTCAGCCAAACCTTGTTCAAAGAATCACCCCGATATTCTTGTTGCGTAGCCATCGCCGCCTCTGCAATCAGTGTTGTTAACAATATTTTAACTGATTGTACCAGTTTGCCTGTTCCGGCATTTTCAGGTTGCGAGGCGCATCACTAAATTTCGCGCATCGGTTGCGCGCCCAATAAAAAGGCCCGTTCGCGAGCACCGCGACCGGGCCGTAAAAAAAACTGTTTAGGGCTATTCGGTAAGAATGGTCTCGACCTGCGCCGGACCGCCGGTGTTCATGCCCCAGTAGGGGTTAGGGCCCCAATAGCCGGGATGGCGACGCGTCGGCCCGTACCAAATCCACGGATCGATCGGCTGCGGCGGCGTCATCACCTGCTGAGTCAAATGCCAGCGCTGATAACCGCGCACATCAATCACCACAAAGTTGTAACTGGCTTTGCCAATTTCTCCTTTCTCGGTGCCTTTGATGTTGCCCAGCACCGTGACGTACTGATTATTGACGTCGATCGGATCAACAAAACCATGAATGTCCGCATAAATGCGGCCAATTGAGGCAGCACCGAGGCGCGGTCGTGCGCTGTCATCCAGCGGCTGAGTGGCAATTTCCAGCCGGGTCAGGCCGTTAAGGTTGGTCACCTTCACTACTTTGCCGCCGAAGCGCGACTCCTGGCCGACATACAGCTGCGGCGCATTCATCACGCGTAATAAATCCTGCTGTGGAAGCTGAGAACTCCCTTTAATGGCATCCGGCACTGACACGCAGCCGCTGAGCAACAGCGCACAGGCTAACAGAGCGCCAGACATCCCTTTACGACTAATTGGCATAGCACTTCTCCTGTTATTTCTCCGTTAGACTGAAGGCGCAAAAATAAGTTGCGTAGGCGCCTAGCGCCCCGGCAATTTTTTCCATGCCACTTCATTGCGCAGATAAACCGGCTCAGCATTTTCCACCGCCACGCTATCGTCGCGCTGCCAGGCGCTGAGCGCCAGCGGCAGCATATCTTCTGCGGCAGGCAGCGTGACCGTGGTGGTCAGCAGTTGTGCCCCGGTCGTGCCAGCCAGCAGCTGCGGATATGCCTGCCAGCCGGTGCCGACAGTGGCCCACTCGCCGCTCAACTGCGCGATGCGCGCCTGTGCCGCTTCCGGCTTGAGTACGGCTTCGCTCTCAGCGCCCTGCCACTCGCCCTGCTCATCACGCTGATACTCTGCCCAGTAGACTTCACCCATGCGCGCATCAATCGCCGCCAGCACGCGCGTTGCCCCGGCCAAACGCCAGGCGCCCTGCGCCATGGTTGCCAGCGAGGATACGCCAATCATCGGCAGATTTGCGCCCAGCGCCAGGCCCTGCGCGATGCCAATGCCGATGCGCACGCCGGTAAAACTGCCGGGCCCGCGGCCAAACGCCAGCGCGTCCAGCGCGCTCAGCGCCAGCGACTGCGCCTGCAGCAATTCCTGCACCAGCGGCAGAATACGTTGAGTATGATCGCGGGGCGCGATTTCGAAGCGGGCATCGATCTGCTGCTGATTCAGCAGCGCGGCAGAACAGGCTTCTGTCGCAGTGTCCAGGGCTAAAATTCGGGCGGACATAACAACCTCAGAGAATCAAAATGGCGCGCATCTTACCACAGCCTGGCACAAATTAGTGCTGCTCTGGCGGACGCACAAAGTCAATCGCACGCTGTAAATCGCGGGTGCGCGGTGTCGGCGGCAGGCTATTAAGGAACAGACCGCCATACGGACGCGACACCAGCCGCTGGTCACAAATCACCAGCACGCCGCGATCGTCGGTATCGCGAATCAGACGGCCCACGCCCTGCTTGAGGGTGATCACCGCGTCCGGCAGCTGCACATCGTTGAACGGATCGCCGCCGCGCAGACGGCAATCCTCCATGCGCGCCTTCAGCAGCGGATCTTCCGGTGAGGTAAACGGCAGCTTGTCGATGATCACCAGCGACAGCGCATCACCGCGCACGTCAACGCCTTCCCAGAAGCTGCTGGTGGCCACCAGCAGTGCGTTGCCGGCATCAAGAAACTGTTTGAGCAGCTGGCCTTTGCTGGTTTCGCCCTGCAACAGCACCGGTAAGGTCATGGAGGCGCGGAACTCCGCCGCCAGCTCACGCATCATTTTGTGCGAGGTGCACAGGAAGAAACAGCGCCCTTTGTTGGCTTCAATCAGCGGTTTCATCATGCGTGCCAGCTGACGCGCACCGCCGGGATAGTTGGGTTCCGGCATGTTGCGCGGCACGCACAGCAAGGCCTGCTGCGCATAATCAAACGGACTTTCGAGGATCAGGGTGCGGGCATTATCCACGCCGAGCCGGCTGGCGAAGTGGCTCATCTGTTCGTTGACCGCCAGCGTCGCCGAGGTGAATACCCACGCCGCTTTGCGTCCGTCCATCACTTCGCGGAAGCGCTCCGCGACCGACAGCGGCGTTAGCGCCAGCGTAAAGTGCCGGCTGCTGCATTCGTACCAGTAGCTAAAGCCCGGTTCATCAATCGCACGTAAACGCTTGAGCCGGGTGCGATACAGCGCGGCACGCTCGAAGGCAGCGTCCAGCAGCGCGGAACGGCCCAGCGACAGCTTAATCACGTCGTAACACAGCTCGAGCGCATCATCCAGCAGCGTAAACATGCGCATGATGTTGTTGTCGCTCAGCAGGTCACGCAGATTGCCGCGAAAACCGGGCTCGCCCAGCGTCAGGCGGAAATCCTGTGCGCACTGCGCCAGCCGGTCGGCGGATTTCTGCAGCTGCTGCACATCGCGCACCTCGGTGCGGTAGGCAAGGATAATGTCTTTGGCGAGATCCTGCAGTTGCCGGCTCGACAGCTGCTGGCCAAAATACTGGCTGGCTATATCCGGCAGCTGGTGCGCTTCATCGAAGATCATCACGTCGGCTTCCGGGATCAGCTCGCCAAATCCCCCCTCTTTGACCACCAGGTCAGCGAGAAACAGGTGATGGTTCACCACCACCACATCCGCATCCATCGCTTTTTTGCGCGCCTTCACCACGAAGCAATCTTTATACAGCGGGCAATCGCTGCCGAGGCAGTTATCGTTGGTGCTGGTGACGTAAGGCCAGATCGGACTGTCTTCCGCGACGCCGGCGCAGCTGCTGACGTCGCCATCAACGGTCTCCGAAGACCAGCTGCGCACGTTAATCAGATCGCCGAGCGCCTGCACGCTGAGATCGCCGCCAGTCTGATTTTGCTGCTCCAGCCGTTCCAGGCACAGATAGTTGGAGCGCCCTTTCAGCAGCGCGGTTTTGCCGCTGAACGCCAGGGCGCGGGCAATGGTCGGCAGATCGCGGTTGTAGAGCTGATCCTGCAACGCTTTGGAACCGGTCGATACAATGACTTTTTTCTTCGCCCGCAACGCCGGAGCCAGATACGCATAAGTTTTACCGGTGCCGGTGCCGGCCTCGACCACCAGCTCGCCTGCCTGCTGCACCGCTTCGCTCACTGCCTGCGCCATTTCGCGCTGTGCCGCGCGCGGCTTAAAGCCGGGAATCGCCTGCGCTAACGCGCCATCCGCTGCAAAATCGTCTGCCACACATCCTCACCGATTGCTCTTAAAACACCTGTAATTATGTCAGGATTCACCGCAGGCGACCACAACAGATGACAGCCGGCCATGGGATATGGCAGGCTAACGCAGCAAAAATAAAGGAGAACAGCATGACCATTACGCGTATTGATGCGGAACACCGCATGTCCGAAGCGGTTGTACATGACCAGACCGTGTATTACACCAGCGTGCCGGAGAATCTGGATGACGATGCGGAAGCGCAGACCGCCAACGCGCTGGCGGTGATTGACCGCATCCTGACGCGCGTGGGTTCGGATAAAAGCAAAATTCTCGACGCTACCATTTTCCTGGTAGACAAAGAGGACTTTGCCGCGATGAACCGCGCCTGGGATGCGTGGGTCTCGCCGGGTAATGCGCCGGTACGCTGCACGGTGCAGGCCGGCCTGATGAATCCGCGCTATAAAGTTGAAATCAAAATCATCGCCGCGCTATAACGCTCGCCGGGCGCTATTCGTCGTCGTCGTCCTCTTCGAAGCGCGCCCGAATCGCTTCGCCCTGATGGTTCTGGCGAATTTCCTGCGCCACCTGCGCAATTGCCTGCCCGCTGGACATGCCGCCGGCCATCAGTTCCTGAATACGTTCCACTGCCTGCTGCTGCTGTTCGTGCGATAAAGCCGGAAGACCTGAAAACATGATGCACTCCTGTAATGGGGGGACGCATTATTCCACGCTGAACAAACAGGTGCCAGCAGCAAAAAAATATGCCAGGCTACGCGCCTGCCTGCTGAACTGATTTAGTCAAACGAACGTGAAAACCCTCTCGCTACAGTATACGCCCGATATACTTTTACACCGTTTTTCCACGCTGGCGCACCGCCCGTGGGCGATGCTGCTGACCTCTGGTCACGCCGAGCACGCGGATAACCGTTTCGATATTCTCACCGCCGACCCGCGGGTGACCCTGACGACGCGCGGTGACAGCACCGCCATCGACGACGGCACCGGCATCAGCCACTCTAACGCCGATCCGCTGCAGCTGGTGCAGCAGCAGCTGGACGCGCTGGGCATCCGGCCGGCGTTTGATGCAAATCTGCCGTTTCAGGGCGGCGCGCTGGGTCTGTTTGGGTATGACCTCGGTCGCCGTTTCGAAACGCTGCCGCAGCGGGCGCAGCAGGATTTACACACGCCGGATATGGCGGTCGGCATTTATGACTGGGCGCTGATTGCCGATCATCATCGCCAGACGCTGACGCTGATTGCCCAGCACGACGCGGAGCAGCGCTGGCAGTGGCTACAGGCGCTGGCGGTGCCGCAGCCCAAACCCTTTGCCCTGACCAGCGACTGGCAGGCCAATATGAGCTATGCGCAGTACGCCGCGCGTTTCCAGGCAGTGCAGGCCTACATTCAGGCGGGCGACTGCTACCAGGTTAATCTGGCGCAGCGTTTTCAGGCCAGCTATCGCGGCGATGAGTGGCAGGCGTTTTTACGTCTCAACCGCGCCAACCGCGCGCCGTTCAGCGCCTTCCTTCGTCTGCCGCACAGTGCCGTGCTGAGTCTGTCGCCCGAGCGTTTTCTCTCGCTGCAGCAACAGCAGATTGAAACCCGCCCGATTAAAGGCACGCTGCCGCGCCTGGCCGATCCGCAGGCCGATCGATTGCAGGCGGAGAAACTGGCCAGCGCCGAAAAAGATCGGGCGGAAAACCTGATGATTGTCGACCTGCTGCGTAATGATATTGGCCGCGTCGCCGAGCCGGGCAGCGTCAGCGTGCCGGAGCTGTTTGTGGTGGAGCCGTTCCCGGCGGTGCATCACCTGGTGAGCACGGTGCGGGCCAGACTGCCAGACGCGCTCTCCGCTACCGATTTGCTGCGCGCCTGTTTCCCCGGCGGCTCCATTACCGGCGCGCCCAAGATCCGCGCCATGGAGATCATCGAGGAACTCGAACCGCAGCGGCGCAATGCGTGGTGTGGCAGTATCGGCTACATCAGCCTGTGCGGGCGTATGGACAGCAGCATTACCATCCGCACGCTGATTGCCGAAAACCAGCAGCTGTACTGCGCGGCGGGCGGCGGCCTGGTGGCTGACAGCGATGCTGAGGCGGAATATCAGGAGACGCTGCACAAGCTCAACCGTATTCTGCCCTGTCTGCGTGATGAGGCGTGATATGGAGCTGACGCTGGCGCAGTTTCTCAGTCGCTTTGTGCTGCAGCCGCCGCTGGCGACCGCGCACAGCGTGATCAGCGGACGCCGTGCCGCGGTGCTGGTACCGGTGATTGATGGCGACCAGCCCGAACTGCTGCTGACCCGCCGCTCCGCGCTGCTGCGCAAACATGCCGGGCAGGTGGCGTTCCCCGGCGGCATGATGGATGCCACTGACGATTCGCTGATCGCCACCGCGCTGCGTGAAGCGCAGGAAGAAGTGGGCATCGCACCGCAGCAGGTGCGGGTGGTCGGCGTGTTACCGCCGGTCACCAGCAGTACCGGTTTCGCCGTCACGCCCGTGGTCGGTATCATTCCGCCGCACTTACCGCTGCGGCTCAACCCGGATGAAGTTGAAAGCGCCTTTTCCATGCCGCTCGCAGAGGCGCTGCGGCTGGGGCGCTACAGCGGACTGACGCTGCGCCGCGGTCATCGCCAGCACCAGGTGTGGCTGTCGTGGTATAAAGATTATTTTATCTGGGGCATGACCGCCGGTATCCTGCGCGCGCTCGGTCAGCAGATCGCCCTGCCCTGATCCCCCGTCCCGTTTCACCCTGGCCGAAAAATTGATCCCGTTCACATCCGGGGATACGGATAACTATTTCTGTGGTTTATAATTAGTTTATTTCATGCGAAAAGCTGCTCGCTGCCGCCCGCTGGCGATTACTATTAGCCGCATTAACGGCCTGCGCCGTAGAAAAGAAGATTTGTGAGGAGCGTCACCGGTGATAAGTGTTTTTGACATGTTCAAAGTGGGTATCGGCCCGTCCAGTTCGCATACCGTTGGCCCGATGAAAGCGGGCAAACAGTTTGTTGATCTGCTGATCGAACAGGGCAAGCTGCAGGACGTGACGCGCGTGGCGGTGGACGTCTACGGCTCACTGTCGCTCACCGGGAAAGGACACCACACCGACATTGCCATCATCATGGGTCTGGCCGGCTTTGAGCCTGCCAGCGTCGACATCGACAGCATTCCGGCGTTTATCAAAGATGTCGAAACGCGTGAGCGCCTGCTGCTGGCACAGGGCGCGCGCGAGGTCGACTTCCCGCGTGACGGCGGCATGGTGTTCCGCAGCGAAAACCTGTCGCTGCATGAAAACGGCATGACCCTGTACGCTTTTGCCGGCAATCGTCTGCTTGAGCGCAAAACCTATTACTCGATTGGCGGCGGCTTTATTGTCGACGAAGCGCACTTTGGTCAGTCCGTGCTGGATGAGGTCGCCGTGCCCTACCCGTTCCATTCAGCCAAAGAGTTGCTCAGTCATTGCCGCGATACCGGCATGTCGCTTTCCGGGCTGGTGATGAAAAACGAGCTGGCGCTGCACAGCCGTGACGAGATTTACGCCTATTTTGGCAACATCTGGCAAACCATGCAGGCGTGCATCGATCGTGGCCTGAATACCGAAGGGGTGCTGCCGGGCCCGCTGCGCGTGCCGCGTCGGGCGGCGTCGCTGCGACGTCTGCTGGTCTCCTCGACCAAACACTCCAACGATCCGATGAACGTCATCGACTGGGTCAATATGTTTGCGCTGGCGGTGAATGAAGAGAATGCGGCCGGTGGTCGTGTGGTCACTGCACCGACCAACGGTGCCTGCGGTATCGTGCCGGCGGTGCTGGCGTATTACGATCACTTCATCGAAACGGTCACGCCGGATATCTTTATCCGCTACTTCCTCGCCTCGGGCGCGATTGGCGTGTTGTATAAAATGAACGCCTCGATTTCCGGTGCCGAAGTCGGCTGCCAGGGTGAAGTGGGCGTGGCCTGCTCAATGGCCGCCGCCGGCCTTGCTGAACTGCTGGGAGCCAGCCCGGAGCAGGTGTGCGTTGCCGCTGAAATCGGCATGGAACACAACCTTGGACTGACCTGCGATCCGGTCGCCGGTCAGGTACAGGTGCCGTGCATTGAGCGTAACGCCATTGCCTCCGTCAAGGCGATCAATGCCGCGCGAATGGCGCTGCGCCGCACCAGCGAGCCGCGCGTATCGCTGGATAAGGTGATCGAAACTATGTACGAGACCGGCAAAGACATGAACGCTAAATATCGTGAGACCTCGCGCGGCGGTCTGGCTATCAAGGTGCAGTGCGACTGACCGGCAACGTCGCGTTTCGCTGCTGACAATTGCAGCGATCGGCCATTATTTCTGCAATGGCCTCTACCTCCGCGTTATCAAACCAGATACATTATTTTTGCGCGCGACCTCTACCGGTCGCGCGATTTTTTAGTGCCGCTTTTTTTCTCCAGCCGCGCTAAATTTGGCCGCCGCCATGCCGATAACCTTCACGTTAATTTGGCCTCATTCTTTGTCTTAGCAAGGTGGTTACTGATGCTCCTTCCCCAGCAATTTGTGGGTCAATTTCGCCGTAAGCGCCTGCTTATTGCGTTGGTGATCGCGTCGCTGGTTCTCATTCTTACGCTGACTTTTCGCTACATCGAAGAGAAGTCACGCATTGAGCAGCAGTCCCTTAACTTTGCCACCCGCGCGATTGAACGCTTTGACCGCATGTTTTCGCCGCTGGACGTCTCCGCCAACAACACGCTGGGGCTGGTGGGCGTGCCCTGCACGCAGGTGCGCTACCCGCTGATTGAGAAGATCGCCGCGCTGCAAACCGTGCGCACCGTGCTGCTGGTGCAGGACGATACCATCTACTGTTCGAGTATTTATGGCCCGCGCCACATCTCGTTCAGCCAGACCTATCCCGAGCTGGCGATCAACAACCAGCGCATGATGCTGTCCACCGACGACTACCTGCTAAAAGGTTCGCCGGTGCTGCTGCTGTGGACGCCAAAGTCGCTGGATAACCAGGACGGCCTGCTGCAGATCATCAACATTGAGCTGATGACCAACTATCTGCTGGAGCCGCAGCTGCCGTGGGTGGAACGCGCGATCTTCAACGTAGGCGGACAGAGCCTCGAGTACGGTAATCCGCTGATCGAGCATACCGTGCCGTCCGATGACGAAGTGGCGTACGATCAGGCCTCGCTGCGTTATCCCTACAGCATTACGCTGTACGGTCCCTCTCCGGCGCGGCTGGCGCTCAACACGCTGCCGTCTCAGCTGCCGCTGGCGGTACTGCTGAGCCTGCTGCTGGGCTATATCGTCTGGCTGGCCACCGCCAATCGCATGAGCCTGAGCTGGCAAATCAGCTATGGCATCACCGCTAACGAATTTATGGTTTACTGCCAGCCGCTGATCAATGCCCGCAGCGGCGACTGCGATGGTATCGAGCTGCTGCTGCGCTGGCACAATCCGCGTCAGGGCTGGATTGCCCCGGACGTATTTATTCCGCTGGCCGAACGCCAGAATCTGATTGCACCGCTGACGCGCTTTGTGATTGCCAGAGTCGTCGCGGAGTTGCCTAATCTGCCACAGTACCCGGCATTTCATATCGCGATTAACGTCGCGGCCAGCCACTTCCGCGACCGCCTGATTGTTGAGGATTTACAGCGCTACTGGTGGCCCGCCAATCCCCTGCCGAAACTGGTGGTGGAGCTGACCGAGCGCGATGCGCTGCCAGTTATCGACCAGACGGTCGTGGCGCAGCTGCATGAAATTGGCGTGCGGCTGGCGATTGACGATTTCGGCACCGGCCACAGTTCGCTGGCCTATCTGAAGGACCTGAAGCCGGACGTACTGAAAATCGATAAAATTTTTACCGCCGCGATTGGTACTGACGCGATCAACGCCACGGTGACCGATATGGTGATTTCACTGGCGCAGCGGCTGAATATCGCGCTGGTCGCGGAGGGCGTGGAAACCGCCGAGCAGGCGCATTATCTGCGCGAGCGCGGCGTGGATCATCTGCAGGGTTACTACTATGCGCGCCCGATGCCGATTGAGGACTTCCCGCAATGGCTGGCGCAGCATCAGGCGCAGCTGGGCGCCTGATGCCGGACGACATCAGGCGTCGCCCTCCTCCTCGTCATGGTGCGGCTTGTCTTTGGTGACGCGCACCAGATCGATACGGTAATCCGTGGCTTCGATAATCTGGAAGTGCAGCGGTGGCAAATCGATAATCTCGCCCGGCAGCGGCAGCTGCCCCTTCTGCTCAATCAGCAGGCCGGCCAGCGACGCGTGATCTTCATCCGGATCGACCAGCTCATGGTGGTCGAGCAGCTGCTGCAGCGAGTGCAGATCGGTACCGCCCTTCACCAGCCAGCCGTCGCCATCCGCCACCACATCCGGCGTTTCGTCTTCGTCCGGGAACTCACCGGCAATCGCTTCCAGCACGTCCAGCGGCGTAATCAGGCCCTGCACCACACCAAATTCGTTGGTAACGATGACGAAGCTCCCTTTAGCGCGACGCAATACGCCCAGCAGGTTGATCGGATCCAGCGTTTCCGGCACCACAATCGGCGGCGTGTTGGCCGCGAAGGTCGCGACATCCATACCGTGCTCCAGCGCCACCAGCAGCTCTTTCGCGCGCACCACGCCGATGATCTCATCCAGCTCGCCACGACACACCGGGAACAGACTGTGAGGCGTATCCAGCAGCTGAATGCGGATCTCATCCAGCGGACGCGAGACGTCAACCCATGAGATATCGCCGCGCGGCGTCATGATGCTGCGAATCGAACGCTGTGACAGCGTCAGCACGCCGTTAATCATGTAACGCTCTTCGTCTTTAAACGCTTCCTGCGGCATCGCTTCCGTCAGTGACGCTTCTTCGGTATGCGCCGGCTGGTTACGCTGGCGCCCGCCCATCAGACGCAGAATCGCTTCGGCGGTACGTTCACGCATCGGACGATGCGCCTGATGACGGATAAAGTTCCGGCGCGCAATCTGATTAAACAGCTCGATCAGAATCGAGAAGCCAATTGCCGCGTACAGATAACCTTTCGGAATATGGAAACCAAAGCCTTCCGCCACCAGCGACAGACCAATCATCAGCAGGAAGCTCAGACACAGCACCACCACCGTTGGGTGCGCGTTGACGAAGCGGGTCAGCGGTTTTGAGGCCAGCAGCATCACGCCCATGGCAATCACCACCGCCGTCATCATCACCGGCAGATGGTTCACCATACCGACGGCGGTAATCACCGCATCCAGGGAGAACACCGCGTCCAGCACCACAATCTGCGTCACGACCGCCCAGAAGCTGGCATAGGCTTTGTTGCCCTGATGCTCCATGCCACGGTTTTCCAGCCGCTCGTGCAGTTCCATGGTGGCCTTAAACAACAGGAACAAACCACCAATCAACAGAATTAAATCTCGTCCGGAAAAGCTGAAATCGCCTACGCTGAATAGGGGTCGCGTCAGCGTCACCATCCAGGAGATCAGCGACAGCAGGCCGAGGCGCATCACCAGCGCCAGCGACAGACCAATCAGGCGCGCTTTATCGCGCTGTTTCGGTGGCAGCTTGTCGGCAAGAATGGCGATAAACACCAGGTTGTCGATGCCTAGCACAATCTCCAGCACGATCAGCGTCAGTAAACCCGCCCAGATTGAGGGGTCGAAGAGAAATTCCATCAATGACTCCTTGCTAAACGTAAGGGCGAACGCGACTGAGCCTGCGCCGGAAGGCGAGACGAGAGAGCGTTAACGGATGAGGCAACACCGGCAGGTGTCAGAGTGCGCGCTGAGCAGCGCGGGGAACAAGTGAAGCGACGTCGGTGACGGTCCATATAGGTGAGCTAAAGCCCGGTACTCCTGAGTAATAAACAGAAAGCTAATGTATCAGTTACATCAATAACGTCAAAAAATTTTCTTACATTTACAAATAACTGCGCCAGCGCAAGAAACTGCCATAAAAATGCCCGTTGCCGCCGGTACGCTCTGAATAGCAGAGCAACGTCACAAATTTTATTTTTTCGCTCACTAAAATAAATCGCGACCTTACTGCTGTATCGCGGAATGTTTTGGGCCTTTTCCTGATGACTTTCTTCAATTTAGTCCCGGGCGATCCACAGAAAATAACAACGGTAATTCTCAATGATTCCCGGCCATGGTCGGGAACTCTCATGCGAACGGAGGTAGCAAGTGACCATTGCGCTTGTAATTGGTACACATGGCTGGGCGGCAGAACAGCTGCTGAAAACAGCAGAAATGCTGTTGGGCGAGCAGGAAAATGTCGGATGGATTGATTTCGTTCCCGGCGAAAATGCAGAAACGCTAATCGAAAAATATCAGGCGCAGCTCGCCCGACTCGACACGTCGAAAGGCGTGCTGTTTCTGGTGGACACCTGGGGCGGCAGCCCGTTTAACGCCGCCAGCCGCATCGTGGTGGACAAACCGGGCTATGACGTTATTGCCGGGGTCAACATTCCCATGCTGGTGGAAACCCTGATGGGGCGCGATGACGACCCATCGCTGGAAGAGCTGATCCATATCGCCGTCGAGGCCGGCCGCGAGGGGGTGAAAGCGCTCAAAACCGAATCCGCCGCGCCGGCAGCGGCAGCGCCCGCCCCGAAAGCTCCTGCCCAGCCGCAGAAACCGCTGGCACCGGGCGAGCACATGAAAATTGGCCTGGCCCGTATCGATGACCGTCTGATCCACGGCCAGGTGGCCACGCGCTGGACCAAAGAGACCAACGTGACGCGCATCATCGTCGTCAGTGATGAAGTGGCCAACGATCACGTTCGCAAAACCCTGCTGACTCAGGTGGCGCCGCCGGGCGTGACCGCCCACGTGGTGGATATCGCCAAGATGATCCGCGTGTGGAACAACCCGAAGTACGGTTCCGATCGCGTGATGCTGCTGTTTACCAATCCGACCGATGTTGAGCGCGTGGTAGAACAAGGCGTGGATATCAAGTCGGTGAATATCGGCGGCATGGCCTTCCGTCAGGGGAAAACGCAGGTTAATAACGCGGTGTCGGTGGATGAGAAGGACATCGCTGCCTTCCGCAAGCTGAATGAGCGAGGTATCGAACTGGAAGTGCGTAAAGTCTCCAACGACCCGAAACTGAAAATGATGGACCTGATTGCGAAGGTAAATGCCTGATTCGCCTGTGCCTGCGCGCGTGGGCAAAAAGTTCTGATCTTGCTGAGGAAAAATGCAATGGAAATAACCTCGCTACAAATAGTGTTGATATTTATTGTGGCCTGTATTGCCGGGATGGGATCGATTCTCGATGAGTTCCAGTTCCACCGGCCGCTGGTGGCCTGTACCCTGATTGGTGCAGTGCTGGGTGATATGAAAACCGGCATCATCATTGGCGGTACGCTGGAGATGATCGCGCTGGGCTGGATGAACATCGGTGCGGCAGTGGCACCGGATGCGGCGCTGGCTTCCATCATCTCTACCATTCTGGTCATTGCCGGCGGTCAAAGCGTCGGTGCCGGTATTGCGCTGGCCATCCCGCTGGCCGCAGCCGGTCAGGTGCTGACCATCATCGTACGTACCATCACTGTCGCCTTCCAGCACGCTGCGGATAAAGCTGCGGAGAAAGGCAACCTGACGGCGATTTCGTGGATCCACGTCTCTGCCCTGCTGCTGCAGGCGATGCGTATTGCTATCCCGGCGCTGATTGTGGCGGTCTCGGTCGGTACCAGCGCAGTGCACAGCCTGCTGAGTTCAATTCCGGAAGTGGTCACCAATGGTCTGAACATCGCCGGCGGCATGATCGTGGTGGTCGGTTACGCGATGGTCATCAACATGATGCGTGCCGGTTATCTGATGCCGTTCTTCTATCTTGGCTTTGTCACCGCCGCGTTCACCAACTTTAACCTGGTGGCGCTGGGCGTGATTGGCGTGGTAATGGCGGTGCTGTACATCCAGCTGGCGCCAAAATACAACCGCGTCGCAGGCGCTGCCTCGGCGGGCCCGGCTAACAACGACCTCGACAACGAACTCGACTAGGAACAGGTGACATCATGGTAGATACAACCAATACTCCAAAGAAACTCACCCCCGGTGACGTGCGCGGTGTGTTCCTGCGCTCCAACCTGTTTCAGGGTTCGTGGAACTTTGAACGCATGCAGGCGCTGGGCTTCTGCTTCTCAATGGTGCCGGTGATCCGTCGCCTTTATCCGGAAAACAACGACGAGCGCAAGCAGGCGATTAAGCGTCACCTTGAGTTCTTCAACACCCATCCTTATGTGGCAGCGCCAGTGCTCGGCGTGACCATGGCAATGGAAGAGCAGCGCGCCAACGGGGCGGCGATCGATGACGGTGCCATTAACGGGATCAAAGTGGGCCTGATGGGTCCGCTGGCTGGCGTGGGCGACCCGATTTTCTGGGGGACCGTGCGTCCGGTGTTCGCCGCACTGGGTGCCGGTATCGCGATGAGCGGCAGCCTGCTTGGTCCGCTGCTGTTCTTCTTCCTGTTTAACATTGCGCGTATGCTGACCCGCTATTACGGCGTGGCTTATGGCTATCGCAAAGGGGTGGATATCGTCAGCGATATGGGCGGCGGCTTCCTGCAAAAACTCACCGAGGGGGCATCGATACTCGGCCTGTTTGTCATGGGGGCGCTGGTCAACAAGTGGACACACGTCAACGTGCCGCTGGTGGTATCCCGCATCACCGACCAGACCGGCAAAACCACGGTCACCACCGTGCAGTCAATTCTCGACCAGCTGATGCCTGGCCTGATTCCACTGCTGCTGACCTTTGGCTGTATGTGGCTGCTGCGCCGTAAAGTTAACGCGCTGTGGATCATCGTTGGCTTCTTTGCCATCGGTATCTTTGGTTACTGGATCGGCCTGCTCGGTCTGTAATCTCACCGCCGGGAGTCAGACTCCCGGCGTTTTTTGAACGGCGTGACCTGAGCGCCAACGCTGAGGTCACTTCGGTTGAGGAAGAAGCCTGTATGTCACTGACTGACGCCCTGATTGCCCTGCTGATCGCCGCTCTCGCCCTGTTTGCGATTTACGACGATCTCATCCTGCCCCGCCGCAATGGACCGACCCGACTGCGCGTCACCCTGCGTCGCCGCCATAAAATCGACAGCGGCATCTTTATCGTGCTGCTACTTATTCTGCTGTGGAACAACGTCAGCCATCATGGCCCGCAGCTCACCACCACTTTGCTAATGGTGCTGTGCTTTATGGCTATCTGGCTGTTCTGGATCCGCAGCCCGCGGCTGCTGATGAAAAATGACGGCCTGTTTTTTGCCAGCGTGTGGATCGATTACCGGCGTATTCAGAGTATGAACCTGTCAGAGGATGGCATTCTGGTGATGCAGCTGGAGCAGCGTCGCCTGCTGATAGCGGTGAAACAGCTCGACGACCTGGAGAAAATCTATCATACGCTGGTGGAGGCGCGTTAAACGCGCTGCCACAGCGTCAGGGTGAAATCCGCGTCACAGCTAAAGGTGGCGCTGGAGGCCAGCTGCTGCCACACCGCTTCACGCGCACGCCAGGCAAAGGGGGTCATCTGCAGCAGGCTCACCGCTTCCGCCCCGTTCAGCGTCATTGTGTAGTGAAGGTTTTGCTGATCGATCTGCTCAAATCCCGCATAGTTTTTCTCTTCCGCTGTATGCAGCTGCACTTCGCGATAGATCAACGCCTTAAACTGCTGCAGATGGTGCGGCCCCGGCGTCACCGTCAGTAAATAGCCGCCAGGCCTGATGACGCGGCTCACTTCCTGCTCGTTACAGGGCGCGTAAATGCGCACGATGGCGTCCAGTGAACCATCGGCAAACGGCAGGCGCTGGCTGGAGGCGACACAAAAGTTAACCGCGCGATAGCGCTTTGCCGCCATGCGCACCGCGGCTTTGGCCACATCCAGACCGTACAGCTGGCTGTCGGGCAACGCGGCAGCCAGGGCGGCGGTGTAATAGCCTTCGCCACAGCCGATATCCAGCAGCTGCGCGGGCCGGTTCGTGAGCGGCTGAGCCAGACGTTGCGCCACCCGATCGCGCAGCGGCTGATAGTGTCCGGCATCCAGAAAGGCCCGGCGCGCCTGAAGCATCTCTGCGCTGTCGCCCGGTTCCCGTGAACCTTTGTGCTGCACCGGCAGCAGGTTGACGTACCCCTCTTTCGCCCGATCGAACTGATGACCGGACGCACAGCGATAACTGCTGGCGTGCAGGTGCAAAGCGAGGTGGCAAAGTGGGCAAATCAACGACATAGATAACTCCGGGTTAGCGATTCGCGGCGCAGTTTACCCTGATCATCCGGTAACAGAAAGGATAAAGAAAAGCCCCGCTCATTGAGCAGGGCTTTTAAGATTCGATTCAGCGGTGCATGACACCGAGCCTGAGTGCGAAATCAGATAGCAGTAACGTTAACTGCTGCCGGGCCTTTCTGGCCGTCCTGAATTTCAAACTCAACTTGTTGACCTTCGGCCAGGGTTTTAAAACCGTTGCCCTGGATAGCAGAGAAGTGAACGAACACGTCTTTGCTGCCGTCAGCAGGAGTAATAAAACCAAAACCTTTAGACTCGTTGAACCACTTAACCTGACCTTTAATCTTTGCCATTTTTGCAAATTCCTTAGAGTGTTTATATTGCCCGCAGGCAGTCTTACAGAGAAACCAGAGACATTACTGAATGAGGCACTAATTTAAGGTTCGGCAAGGAAGCGGTATTCAACGTCAACGTCTTTACTCGTAACTTCTTTACTGAAGATGCCATACATAAACAGAACTGTACCTCGTTTAACCCACGATTCGTTATCACATATCCGCTAATTAATGGCAAGCCATTTTTAAACAGTGATCGACATGCCGCACATAATTGCCTGAAACCGGCAGCGAAAGGTGGATAACGTTATTGACAGCAACGCCTCAGCGTGTGCAAAAAAAGTCTATGCGTCAGTATAGTTAGCGCCAGACTCGCGTTTCGTCAAGCGCAGCGGTAAACGCTGCCTTTTCACATTTAAACCAAATAAGTTTAGGCAAAAAATATTGCATTAATATGGCACAGATAAGCTATTTCACTGGCCGTTGTGCAATGAGCAACATAAACTGCGCAGCGCTCAAATCTTGTACAATAAATTGCTGGCAGTACAAGTTAAAAATAGTTTTGCACCAAAATCAGGAAAATATAATCGCCGTTGCCCCAAATATAGGCAGACTGCACGCTGGCATTTATCTCATTTTTTTCTAAACACCCAACAATTAAATGTTAAAAAGCGCGGAAGCCGCTGGCATTTAACAAAAATGGCTTAGGATAAATCTTAATCGTAATTCATCAGGCTGCGGCTCTCGCCAATTCGCCATGGGGCAAAAGGCGCATCGACCTCGCCCGCCTGCAGCAATGCTTGCGCCAGCACCGTCGGCGGATCGTCAAGCGATTCGTCCGCCAGCTCAAATACGCCCCAGTGAATGGGAATCGCCAGCGGTCGCCCTATCTGCTGCCAGAGCTGTACCGCCTGATCCGGGTCCATGTGCTGGCCGCGCATGAACCATTTTGGTGCATAGGCACCTATCGGTAACGCAGCCAGATTAAACGGCCCCAGACGCTGCGCGATGGCAGAGAGATTATCGCTGTAGCCGCTATCGCCGGAGAACCAGAAATTGAGCTGCGCATTACGCACTACCCAGCCGCACCACAGCGACCGGTTGCGATCCCAGAAGGTGCGCATGCTCCAGTGGCGCGCGGGAACGGCTGTGAAGCTGATGTCGTCCAGTTGCACCTGCTGCCACCAGTCCAGTTCGGTGACGGTGCGCACGCCACGGCGGCGACACCAGTCGGCCATCCCCAGCGGTACCAGAAAGTGCGCGGCAGGAAAGCGGCGGGCGATGCGTTTCACCGTAGGCCGATCAAGGTGGTCGTAATGGTTATGCGAGATCAGCACATAATCAAGATGCGGCAGCTGCGCCACGCTGAGCGGCGCCGGGGTTTTACGCTGCGGCCCGGCAAACGGCAACGGCGAGGCGCGTGCCGACAGCGCCGGGTCGATCAAAATATAACGCTGATTGAGACGCAGCAGCAGCGCGGCATGGCCCAGCCACCAGACACGGTCATCTTCACCGCTCAGGTCGGCCTGCTGGCACCAGCTAGCGGTAAAGGCCGCATAGCCGGACTGCGGTGGCAGCGGCAGATTCTGCTGCTTACGCTCGCGCCGCCAGCGCTGTAAATCGCCAGGCTGACGCAACTCCTCTTCCGGGTTACGAAAGCCATGCGGCGTATGATGGGCCAGCGAAGCGTCATACCAGGGATTTTGCCAGGCCATGGCCTCTCCGTTGTGTGCTTAACGTTCCGGGATCAGGCGAATAAAGTCGCGCTTATCCCCGGCATCCTGCTCATCCTGCGCTTTTTCGGCCACCGGCTGCGCCTCAGCGATACGGCGCAGCAGCGCGTTCTGTTTCTTTTGCTCTTCCAGCAGCGCTTCCAGCAGCTGAAGCTGTTCACTGGCGCGCACGCTGGCCCGGTTAACAAAAAACCAGGCAATAAAGGCCACAATCACAATGATGGCCAGCACGCCATAGTTAAACAGCGGACCGGTACTGGCGGCTAATTCGTTCATAACTGCATCAATCCTCAAACATCATTCAGGTACATCGCCGCTGATTCTACTCGTTGCGTGCGGAAAAGATATGGTTGCGGAGATAAAGCAGATTATCCCGCCTGCGTGCCGCTTTCAGTTATCTCTGATCGATCCGGCGAGAAAAGCGAGGCATGCTGCTACTATAGAGTTCGCAGCAATGCGGGAACAGCTGCGTTATGTAACACAAGGAGATAAAAATGAAACTACTGATTCGTGCGGTGATGGTGCTGGCAGTCTTGTGGCTGGCGATGCTGTTTACCGGCTACGGCGTGTTAACCGGCAGCAATAAAAACGCAGCCGGGCTGGGCTTACAGTGCAGCTACCTGACCGCGCGCGGCATGATTACCGCACAGTATCTGCACACCGACAGCGGCATTGTTGGCGTTACCGATTGTCCACTGCTGAAGAAAAGCGGCGAAGTGGTCGACAACTAAGTTAAGCCGCCTGCCGGGCTGCGCGTCAGCCCGGCAGGATTCAGAACGGATAGTCGTAATAGCCCATTTGCTCCGACACCTTACGCGCAGCACGGTGCAGCATCGCCACATACTCTTTTTTTGCCGGTTCGGAGAAGCGCACCGTCGGGAACGAGAGGCTCATGCCGGCAATCACCACGCCGAAGCGATCAAACACCGGTACCGCCAGACAGCGAATCCCCGCTTCCTGCTCTTCAATATCCTCACCAAAGCCCTGTTGCCTGACCTGATCCAGCACCGGCAGCAGCGCCTGCGCGCTGACGATAGTGTTAGCGGTACTGCGACGGAATTCCACTTCACGCAGAATGTCGTTCACCTCCGTGCGCTCACGCCACGCCAGCAGCACTTTGCCGATGGCGGTACTGTGCAGCGGATTACGCCGGCCGATGCGCGAATACATGCGCAGGTTATACAGCGAGTCAATCTTGTGGATATAGACGATGCTGTCCTCTTCCAGCGCGCCGAGATGAATGGTCTCTTTGGTCTGGCGCGACAGTTCGCGCATCTCCACATCGGCGCTGCGAATCAAATCCACGTTCTGCAGCGCGTGCGCGCCAAGTTCAAACAGTTTGAGCGTCAGCGAATATTTTTCGCTCTCGCCCTCCTGCGCCACGTAGCCGAGTGATTTCATGGTCTGCAGAAAGCGGTAGACCGTGCTTTTCGACATCATAACCCGCTGCGAAAGCTCGGTGATGCCGTGATCGCGCTCTTCGCCCAGCGCCTGCAGAATGCCAAACACTTTCATCACTGATGATACGGCATCCGGCTGTTTATCGTTATCGCGGCTCGCCATGCGGGACTTCCTTAACGCTTTTGCAAAAAACGCCAGTATAGAGGTTACAGCCGGACGGCGGCAACGACACATCCACTTGTAATTTTTGTCCATTAATGCGGTGATTTCAGGCAGAAAATTGATTAGCATGATGATATTCACTTACTTCACTTCTCCCTGTTTATGTCTCCTACCGTGTCTCAGGATGGATTACCCGTTCCACAGCGCTACGGCGCAATAATTACCATTGCGCTTGGCATCATGATGGCAGTGCTGGACGGCGCGATTGCCAACGTGGCGCTGCCGACCATTGCGCGTGAGCTGAACGCCAGCCCGGCGGAATCGATCTGGATCGTCAACGCCTATCAAATCGCTATCGTGATTTCGCTGCTGTCGCTGTCGTTTCTTGGCGATATGTTCGGCTACCGGCGCGTCTATCAGGTCGGGCTGGTGCTGTTTGTATTCACCTCGCTGTTCTGCGCCCTTTCCTCTTCGCTGAATATGCTCACCGTGGCGCGCGTGCTGCAGGGCTTCGGCGGTGCGGCGCTGATGAGCGTCAACACTGCGCTAATCCGTATTATTTACCCGCAGCGCTTCCTGGGACGCGGCATGGCCATCAACTCGCTGATCGTGGCCGTCTCCAGCGCCGCCGGTCCCACGGTGGCGGCCGCGATTCTCTCCATCGCCAGCTGGAAATGGCTGTTCCTGATCAACGTGCCGCTCGGTGTGGTGGCGCTGTGGCTGGCGCTGCGCTTCCTGCCGGATAACACGCAGAAAGCGAAGCAGCAGAAATTTGATGTGCCGAGCGCCGTCATGAATGCGCTGTTTTTCGGCCTGCTGATTTCA
This sequence comes from Pantoea sp. Ap-870, assembly GCF_011752515.1. Classification (NCBI taxonomy): domain Bacteria; kingdom Pseudomonadati; phylum Pseudomonadota; class Gammaproteobacteria; order Enterobacterales; family Erwiniaceae; genus Pantoea; species Pantoea sp. Ap-870. The sequence goes on along the minus strand of NZ_VWXG01000005.1, from coordinate 306,930 downwards.
GCGCTGACCGGCTTCGCGCAGGGAGAAAATGGCTGGCTGATTGCGGGTATGCTGCTGGCGCTGCTGCTGATCGGCGTGGTGTTTGTGCGGCGTCAGCTGGCGATGCCGGTGCCGCTGCTGCCGGTGGATTTGCTGCGCATTCCGGTGTTTTCGTTGTCGATCGGCACCTCGATCTGTTCGTTCTGTGCACAAATGCTGGCGATGGTGTCGCTGCCGTTTTTCCTGCAAAACGTACTGGGCCGGGATGAAGTCGCGACCGGCCTGCTGCTGACGCCGTGGCCGCTGGCTACCATGGTGATGGCACCGATTGCCGGCCGCCTGATCGAGAAGTTTCATGCCGGGCTGTTGGGTGGGCTGGGGCTGGCGCTGTTTGCCGCCGGGCTGTTTCTGCTGGCGCTGCTGCCTGCACAACCCACGGATGCCGATATTATCTGGCGCATGATGCTGTGCGGTGCCGGCTTCGGGCTGTTCCAGTCACCCAACAATCACACCATCATCTCGTCGGCTCCGCGCCAGCGCAGCGGTGGTGCCAGCGGTATGCTCGGCACCGCGCGACTGGTCGGGCAAAGCACCGGCGCCGCGCTGGTGGCGCTGATGTTTAACCTGTTCAACGACAGCGGCACGCATGCCTCGCTGCTGCTGGCCGGGACCTTTGCCAGCGTGGCGGCGATCGTCAGTATGCTGCGCATGACGCAAAGCCGTCAGCCGGCAGAGTCATAAAAAAAGGGCGCCCACAGGCGCCCTGTTCATTTTCTATATGGCTTACTTAAGGTAGGCACCGCTGCGCAGCGCTTCGATACGCTTGTCGAGCGGCGGGTGCGACATAAACAGCTCGCTCAGCGACTTACCTTTACCGTTAATACAGAACGCCATCATGCTGCTGGGTTCCTGCGGTTCGTAGCTGGTTTTCAGGCGCTGCAGCGCGGCAATCATCTTTTCACGCCCCACCAGCTTCGCAGAGCCGGCGTCGGCGTGGAATTCGCGATGGCGCGAGAACCACATGGTGATGATGCTGGCGAGAATACCAAACACCAGTTCCAGCACTGTCGCCACGGCAAAATAGACCAGCGGATTGCCGTTGCTGCTCTCTTCACCGTCGCGGTTGCCGGACAGGAAGCCAGACGCCACCTGCGCAATGATACGCGAAATGAAGATCACGAAGGTGTTCACGATACCCTGAATCAGTGTCATGGTGACCATGTCACCGTTCGCGATGTGGGCGATCTCGTGCGCCAGCACCGCCTCCGCTTCATCGCGGCTCATGTTCTGCAGCAAACCGGTGGAGACCGCTACCAGCGAGGCGTCACGGCGTGCGCCGGTGGCAAAGGCGTTGATATCGGGCGCGTGGTAAATCGCCACCTGCGGCATCGCAATGCCGACCTGCTGAGCCTGGCGGCCGACGGTTTCCATCAGCCAGCGTTCCGTCTCGTTACGGGGTTGTTCAATCACTTCACCGCCGACCGAGCGTAACGCCATCCATTTGGACATCAGCAGTGAAACAAACGCACCGCCAAAGCCAAACAGACCTGCCATAATCATCAGACCCTGAACACTGCTTGACTGGATTCCTGTCAGACTCAGAATCAGTCCGAATACCAACATCACCGCCAGGTTGGTGACCAGGAAAAGCGCAATACGCATCATAAACGTTAATCTTCCTCAGTTGTGCTCGCGCTCATGCGCGGATATACATCCTATGTCCATTGTGGCGCTTTTCAAGCGACCTTAATCTTTAAGTGCCTAAAAAGACATAACTTTACATTTGGTAATGGTAGCGGCTGCAGCCTGCCGGGCGGCGAGTTGCAGGCAAAAAAAAGCACCGCCGCAGCGGTGCTGTGATTTCAGGCCGAAGGGTTACTTCGCTGCCGCCGGCGCTGGCTGGTCTTTTTCCAGCTGGGCCAAATCGTTAGCGATTTTCACCGTTTCATCCAGATATGGATCCGGCTCTTTGTAGTCTTTCGGCAGATCGTCCAGGCTCTTCAGCGGCGCTTTGCCTTCCGCCTGGTAGCGCGCATTGATACGTTCCAGACGCAGCGCATCTTCTTCGTGGTTCTCTTTCTCGCGCTGGGCCAGATTGAGCGACACGATGTTACGCTTATCCTTCATCGCGTTGAAACGCGCGATGTCTTTCATGATGTACTGGAACTCGCGATCTTTGGCGATGCGATCGGCGTGCTCTTTGGTCAGCTGCGGCACCAGCGGCGTGATATCGCCGGTTTTGGTGTAGGTCGCCGCGTTGATGCTGTCCCACGGCAGCGCGTTATCCTCAAACTTCTCGCCGGTCTCTGCTGCTTCCACACCGGTCGGCATCAGCAGGTCTGGCGTGACGCCTTTCCGCTGAGTACTGCCGCCGTTGATGCGGTAGAACTTCTGAATGGTGTACTGGACTGAGCCCAGCGCTGGCCATTCCGGACGCAGCATCTGATCGTAGATGCGGTTGAGTGAGCGATACTGCTGCACCGTGCCCTTACCGAAGGTCGGTTCGCCGACAATCAGCGCGCGGCCGTAATCCTGCATCGCCGCGGCAAAGATTTCCGACGCCGAGGCGCTGAAGCGATCGACCAGCACCACCAGCGGACCTTTGTAGTAAACGATGCCGTCGTTGTCGCTGTCCTCACGCACGCGACCATTATTATCACGCACCTGCACCACCGGGCCACTCGGAATAAACAGGCCGGAGAGCGATACCGCTTCGGTCAGCGCGCCGCCGCCGTTGGTACGCAGATCGATGACGATGCTGTCGACGTTCTGCTTCTGCAGTTTCTGCAGCTGCACTTTCACATCATCGGTCAGGCCAACATAGAAGCCCGGGATATCCAGCACGCCGACTTTCTCTTTGCCGACGTTGTGCACGGTGCCCTTCACCGCGCGATCTTCCAGACGGATTTTCTCACGCGTCAGCGTCACGGTACGGATTTTGGTGCCCTTGCCGGCTGGCAGGATCTCGAGGCGCACTTTGCTGCCCTTCGGCCCTTTGATTTTGGACACCACGTCGTCCAGACGCCAGCCAATCACATCTTCCATGGGCTTGCCCGGCTGGCCGACGCCCACAATGCGGTCGCCCACGCTGATGGATTTGCTCTTGGCCGCCGGACCACCGGCCACCATCGAGTTGATCACCGTGTAATCATCATCCATCTGCAGCACGGCACCGATACCTTCCAGCGACAGGCTCATTTCGGTATTGAACTGCTCGGTGTTGCGCGGTGACAGATAGTTAGTATGCGGGTCGATTTCATGCGCGAACGCGGTCATCGCCAGCTGGAACACATCTTCGCTGTTGCTTTGTGCCAGACGACGGATGGCAAAGTTGTAACGCTTGGTCAGCGTCTCGCGAATCTCTTTGTCATCTTTCCCGGCCAGCTTCAGGCTCAGCTCGTCATACTTCACCTTGGCATCCCACAGCGCGTTTAGCTCATCTGTGCTTTTCGGCCACGGTGCTTTGGCACGATCGATATCGATGGTGTCATTGCCGGTGAAGTTCATCGGGCGGTTCAGCACGCTGAGCGCATACTGATAGCGCTCGAAGCGGCGCTTCTGCGCCAGATTATAGAGATCGTAAAACACATCCAGCTTGCCGCTGCGCAGCTCATCACCGAGCGTGGTTTTTTTGTCGGCGAATTGTGCCACGTCCGACGCCAGCAGCACGTTATGGCTGTAATCGAGCAGATTCAGGTAGCGGTCAAAAATTTTCGCCGAAAAATCCTGATTCAGATCGAACTGACGATAGTGGGAGCGGGTGAAACGCGAAGTGACGCGTTCACTGACGGTAGGATGCTGTGCTTCTTCGTGTAACTGGGGAATCTGGTCGGCGCGGGTAATGTTGTCCGCGCCAAAGGTGGGGCCTGCCAGCAGCAGGCCCGCGATCATACCGATCTTAAAAATGCTGTTCATGCCAGGGTCGGGCCTCCGTTTCAGAACTGCAAGTGTTCTGCGCGCACAATCATTGCCAGGCCGGAAGCGAGCTGGACCCGGACGCCATCTTTGGTAATCTCCAGGATGGTAGCGTCCATTGCACTTTTGCCTGCTTTGACTTTGATGTTTTGACCCGCTTGCAACGTTGAAGTGTCAGTGACGGGTTTTGCCCGCGGTGGACGCGGAGCAGCCTGACGCTCACCGGCCGCAGCACGCGGTGCCTGTGGACGTGGCTTACGCGGTGCGTCGCCCTCCGCCGCTTTACGCGCAGCAGGCTTGCGCGGACGACGCTCAGCGGTCTCTTCCCCGGCTTCACGTTTTTTCGCTTTTTGCTGCTCGCGCTGCGCCTGCACGCGCGCTTTGGCTTCTTCCAGCTGCTTGCGCGCGTGTTCTACGTGCTGCTCATCCAGCACGCCACAGGCGTTGCCGTCGAGATCGACACGGGTGGCACCGGCTTTAATGCCGTAAAGATAACGCCAGCTTGAGGTATAAAGGCGTAAGGCCGAACGCAGTTGCGTCTTGCTCAGGCTGTTTTCGCCCTGAACGCGCTCCACCAGATCCTGAAAGATACCGATTTTGAGCGGACGCGCTTCACCTTCGGCGCTAAAGCAGTGCGGAAAACGCTGCGCCAGAAAGGCGATGACTTCTTTACTGCTGTTCAACTTAGGTTGATTTTCCATGAAATTTCCTGATTACAACGGGTTTGCCGACCAGAGCAGGCATGAACAGGCGACATTATAATGACAACATCGCCAAATGCTATGTGATCCAGTCGATTAGCTGCGCGTCAGCTGAAGAAATTTTTCAATGTCGCTGTTCGCCAGCACTGCACAAAGCCCGTCGGTAAGGGCTACCAGCCCCGCTTCATCCTCGCTATCGAAGCGAGAATAAACCGTACTGTCGATGTCGAGAACACCGACCATCGTGCCATTCACTTTCAGAGGAATCACGATTTCCGCGTTGCTGGCGGCGTCGCAGGCAATGTGCCCCGGGAAAGCGTGTACGTCTTCAACCCGCTGCACGCTATCCTCCGCAACCGCGGTGCCACATACTCCTTTACCCACCGGAATGCGTACGCAGGCGATTTTGCCCTGGAACGGCCCCAGTACCAGCGTCTCCGGCTCGGTCAGCAGATAGAAGCCTGCCCAGTTAACCCCTTCCAGGCGTTCAAACAGCAGCGCACTGCAGTTGCCCAGCGCCGCCAGGAAAGAAGTTTCGCCCGCTAACAGTGCGCGGACATCGCGATTTAAATCCTCGTAAAAGGCTTTTTTGTTCATTGTTTAACCATAACTCATCACTGGCGTGACCTTGTTGTCACTCAGTTGTTAAAATAAGCACTAATAATCCAACCCCACAAGGTGAATCATTGTGTTAGTTACTATACCCTTAGCACGCTATGCTTGAGACTATTCTCGTACCATAGATTGATGCAGACAGACGTGCTCTGCTCCGCATGCCGGTAACTGTAACGAACAATGGGCCCCTTGCGTCATTTATGAAAATTCACGCCATCAGCCAGACGTTGCCCCACGCACGTTATCAGCGTTGCCCGCAATGCGATACCCTTTTTTCCTTACCGGATGTGAAATCGCATCAGTCGGCTTATTGCCCGCGCTGTCATGCCCGTATTCAGAACGGTCGCGACTGGTCAATGACGCGGCTCACCGCCATGGCCGTCACGATGATCGTACTGATGCCGTTCGCCTTCAGCCTGCCGCTGGTGGATATCCGCCTGCTTGGCATGCGCATCAACGCCAGCCTGCTGGAGGGCGTGCTGCAGATGGCGCAACAGGGCAACGTGCTGACAGCCGCCATGGTGGCGTTTTGCACGATTGGCGCGCCGGTGACGCTGGTGGCCGGCATCTGCTATTTGTGGATTGGCCACGCGCTCGGCATGAACCTGCGCCCGGTCCTGCTGATGCTGGAGAAGCTCAAAGAGTGGGTCATGCTGGATATCTATCTGGTCGGCGTGGCGGTGGCATCGATTAAGGTGCAGGATTATGCCGCGCTGGAGGTCGGCTACGGGCTGGTCGCCTATCTCGCGCTGACCATTATGAGCCTGCTGACGCTGATTCATCTCAACGTGGAGGAGCTGTGGGAACATTATTACCCGCAGTCGGTGCCGCACGAACCGCCCGAGCGGTGGCAGGTTTGCCTGAACTGCCACCATACCGGTATGCCCGATGAACGCGGACGCTGCACGCGCTGCCATACGCCGCTCGATTTTCGCCGCCGCCACAGCCTGCAAAAATCCTGGGCGGCGCTGATCGCCTCGATTGTGCTGCTGATCCCGGCTAACCTGCTGCCGATTTCGGTGGTGTACGTCAACGGTGCGCGGCGCGAAGACACCATTTTCTCCGGTATTCTTGGCCTCGCCTCCGGTAACGTGCCGGTGGCCGCGGTGGTGTTTATCGCCAGTATTCTGGTGCCGTTTACCAAGGTGATAGTGATGCTGACGCTGTTGCTCAGCATCCATTTTAAGTGTGAACAGGGTTTGAAAACTCGCATCCGTCTGCTACGCGCCGTCACCTGGGTGGGCCGCTGGTCGATGCTGGATCTGTTCGTCATTGCTTTAACCATGTCGCTGGTCAATCGTGATCAGCTGCTGGCTTTTACCATGGGACCTGCCGCCTTCTACTTTGGCGCGGCAGTCATCCTGACCATTATGGCCGTTGAGTGGCTCGATAGCCGCCTGATCTGGGATGCACATGCAACAGGAAACGCCGACTACACCGACTAGCGCTAATCTGCGTAATAAACGCAAGATTTCGCCGTTCTGGCTTTTGCCCATTATCGCCCTGCTGATTGCCGGCTGGCTGTTATGGACCAATTATCAGGAGCGCGGCACCACCATCACCATCAACTTCCAGACCGCGGACGGCATCGTGCCGGGCCGCACGCCGATTCGCTATCAGGGCGTGGAAGTGGGCACCGTGCAGGGCATTGTGCTGAGCGATGACTACCGCAGCATTCAGATCAAAGCCAGCATCAAGAGCGACATGCGCGATGCGCTACGGGAGAACACCCAGTTCTGGCTGGTGACGCCAAAAGCCTCGCTTGCGGGCGTCTCCGGGCTGGATGCGCTGGTGGGCGGTAACTACATCGGCATGATGCCCGGCGACGGCAAAGAGCGCGACCACTTTACCGCGCTGGATACCCAGCCGAAATACCGGGTAAACACTGGCGAACTGCTGATTCACCTGCACGCGCCCGATCTCGGCTCGCTCAACACCGGTTCGCTGGTCTATTACCGTAAAATTCCGGTCGGCCGCGTCTATGATTACAGCATCAACGGTAATACCGATGGCGTGACCATCGACGTGCTGATTGAGCGGCGCTTCACCAACCTGGTGAAAAAACAGAGCCGCTTCTGGAATGTGTCGGGCGTTGACGCCGATGTCAGCCTGAGCGGTGCCAAAGTGAAGCTGGAGAGCCTGGCCGCGCTGGTGAATGGCGCGATTGCCTTTGACTCGCCGGACAGCGGCGAACAGGCCAACAGCGATCAAAACTATCAGCTCTATTCGGATCTGGCGCACAGCCAGCGCGGCGTGCTGATTTCGCTCGATCTGCCCAACGGTGACAACCTGAAAGCCGACAGCACACCGCTGATGTATCAGGGGCTGGAAGTGGGCACCCTGACCAAACTGACGCTGCTGCCGGGCGGTAAAGTGTCCGGCGAGCTGACGATCGATCCCTCCGTCACCGGCCTGATGCGCAGCGGCACGCGGATTGAGATGCGCGCGCCGAAACTCAGCCTGACCGACACCAGCCTGAGCAGCCTGCTGACCGGCAATACGCTGGAACTGGTCCCGGGCGAAGGTGAGCCGCAGGATCACTTCAGCGTGCTGCCGGCCAGCGAAACGCTGTTGCAGAAGCCGGATGTGCTCACCGTTCAGCTCAGCGCGCCGGAAACCTACGGTATCGACGCCGGGCAGCCGGTGATGCTGTATGGCGTGAAGATCGGCCAGGTAATTTCGCGCCGGCTGGATGAAAACGGCATCAGCTTTGTGGCAGCCATCAATCCGGAGCACCGCCAGCTGGTGCACGCCGACAGCAAGTTCATCGTTAACAGCCGTCTCGACGTTAAATTTGGCCTCGACGGCATGCAGGTGCTGGGTGCCAGCGCGCGCGAATGGGTCGACGGCGGTATCCGGCTGGTGCCGGGTGCGAAAGGTCAGCCGTCCAGCCGCTATCCGCTGTACGCCGACTCCGAGCGCGCGGCGGAAGGCATTACCGGCGATCAGCCGCCGACCACGCTCAAACTGACCGCCAACAGCCTGCCGGATGTGCAGGCCGGCTCGGTGGTGCTGTACCGCAAGTTCCAGGTCGGTGAAGTGGTGGATGTGGTGCCGCGCGCCGATGCGTTTGAGATTTCGGTCCATATTCAGCCGCAGTATCGCAAGCTGCTGACCAGCGAGAGCGTGTTCTGGGCCGAAGGCGGCGCCAAAGTCCAGCTCAACGGCAGCGGTCTGACCGTGCAGGCTTCGCCGCTGAACCGCGCGCTGAAAGGCGCAATCAGCTTTGATAACCTAACGGGCGCGCAGGCAGCGAAAGGCGTTAAGCGCGTGCTCTATCCGTCAGAGACCGCCGCGCGTGCAGTCGGCAGCCAGATTACCCTGCACACCTTTGATGCCAGCAAACTGTCGGCCGGCATGCCAATCCGCTACCTCGGCATCAACGTCGGTCAGGTGGAGTCATTGGCGCTGAGCCAGGATAACAACCAGGTGGTGGCGAAAGCGGTGCTCTATCCGGAGTATGTGCAGGACTTCGCGCGCATCGGCAGCCGCTTCTCTGTCGTCTCGCCGGAGATTTCGCCCGCCGGCGTTAATCACCTGGAAACGCTGCTGCAGCCGTATGTGAACGTGGACCCGGGCAAAGGCGCGCTGGCGCGCAGCTTTGAGCTGCAGGAGAGCACCATTACCGACTCGCGTTACCTCAACGGCCTGAACATCTATGTGGATACCACCGAAGCCGGTTCGCTGTCGATTGGCACGCCGGTGCTGTTCCGCGGTGTAGAAGTTGGCACGGTCACCGGCACTTCGCTGGGTAACATGGCCGACCGCGTGCAAATCGCGCTGCGCATCAGCAAAAAGTATCAGCATCTGGTGCGTAACAACTCGGTGTTCTGGCTGGCTTCCGGTTATAACCTCGACTTTGGCCTGATTGGCGGCGTGGTGAAAACCGGCACCTTCCAGCAGTTCATTCGCGGCGGCATCCAGTTTGCCACACCACCGACGGTGCCGCTGGCGCCACAGGCCGGTGCCGACAAGCACTTCCTGCTGCAGGATGAAGCGCCAAAAGAGTGGCGCAACTGGGGCACGGCGATTCCGTCGCCAAACTAAGACAACGGGCAGCCTGCGGGCTGCCCGACTTATTTGCGCCAGGGATATTGCGCACGGCTGTACCTGAGCCGGGCTCGGCGTTACACTTCGCCCTCACTTTGTTAGTCCGGTAGATATCCGTGTCCGATCGTTTTCCTGAAGATTTTCTCGCGCTGATGCGCGCCAGCCTGGCCGACGAGGCCGAACTCAAACGCTTTCTCGCCATCAGTCAGCAGCCGCTGCGCCGCAGTCTGCGCGTCAATACGCTGAAAATCAGCGTGGAGGATTTTCTCACGCGTGTGGCGGGCTACGGCTGGCAGCTGACGCCGATTCCGTGGTGTCGGGAAGGCTTCTGGATTGCGCGTGATGACGAATCGCTGCCGCTCGGCAGCGTCGCGGAACACCTCAGCGGTCTGTTCTATATTCAGGAAGCCAGCTCAATGCTGCCGGTCAGCGCGCTGTTTGACGCCGCGCCGGATGCCCGCCAAGTGATGGACGTGGCCGCTGCGCCGGGCTCTAAAACCACGCAGATGGCCGCACTGATGCGCAATCAGGGCGCGATCCTCGCCAATGAATACTCCGCCAGCCGGGTGAAAGTGCTGCATGCCAATATCAGCCGCTGCGGCGTCAGCAATGTGGCGCTGACCCATTTTGACGGGCGCGTCTTTGGTGCCGCGCTGCCGGAACAGTTCGATGCCATACTGCTGGATGCGCCCTGCTCCGGCGAAGGCGTGGTACGGAAAGATGCTGACGCGCTGCGCAACTGGACGCTGGCCAGCACCGAGGCCATCGCCGCCACCCAGCGCGATTTACTCGACAGCGCTTTTCACGCGCTGCAACCGGGCGGCACGCTGATTTACTCGACCTGTACGCTCAATACCATCGAAAACCAGCAGGTGATTGCCTGGCTGCAGCAGCGCTATCCGCAGGCGCTGGAAATTGTGCCGCTCAACGATTTGTTCGCTGGCGCCGAACGCGCGCTGACGCCGGAAGGCTTCCTGCACGTGTTTCCGCATATCTTCGACAGCGAAGGCTTTTTCGTCGCGCGGCTGCGCAAAACTGCCAGCGTGCCGCCATTGCCAGCGCCGACCTACAAACTCGGCAAGCTGCCCTTCTCGCCCGCCAGCCGCAAGCTGGTGGCGGAGGTGGCGCAGGCCGCGCACAAGGTGGGACTGCACTGGGATGAGAGCCTGACACTGTGGCAGCGCGACAAAGAGCTGTGGCTGTTCCCGGCGGCGCTGGAGAGCTGGCTCAGCAAAGTGCGTTTCTCGCGTATCGGTCTCAAACTGGCAGAAACCTTCCCGAAAGGTTTTCGCTGGCAGCATGAAGCGGTGGTGGCGCTGGCGCAACCGGACAGCGCGCTGGCGTTCGAACTGGACGAAGCGCAGGCGGAAAGCTGGTATCGCGGTCAGGATATTCATCCCGACACGCCGCCCGTGCGCGATGAGGTGATTGTCACTTACCAGCAGCAGCCGCTGGGCCTGGCGAAACGCGTCGGAAGCCGCATCAAAAACAGCTATCCGCGTGAACTGGTGCGCGACGGCCGGCTGTTCCGTTAACAACCATTACTGCAATTGCACCAGCGTCAGCCGGTTGCCAAATACCGCGCCGGTATCAATGTAATGCTGATTCGCGGCGTTAAGCGGCTGCTCCAGCGGCGTATGGCCAAAGTAGAACGCACTGGCGCCGGCGATCGGCTGCGAGCGGCCGCGCTGATGGCGAGCGAGCCGGTCGCGGCTCCAGACGACCTGATGCCAGTCGACATCCTGTCCCAGTGCATAGGCACTGGCAGGATAGTCGGCATGAGCAATGACGATGACGCGCTCCTCGAATTGCAGATGTAATATCAGCGGCAGTTCGGCACAGCGCTTCAGCGCATGACGCGCGGCAATCAGCCGCGCACCGCTCAGCTGCCAGAACCAGTCCCCGCCGTTCATCATCCACAGCATCGGATCGTCGCCCTGCAGCGCATCGAGCGCCATCTGCTCGTGATTACCGCGCACGCAGCGGAACCACGGCTCTTCCAGCAGTTGCAGACAGCCGAGGCTGTCCGGCCCGCGGTCGATTAAATCCCCGACCGATAGCAGCAGATCCTGTTGCCGATCAAAGCCCTGCCGCAGCAGCTGCGCATCAAGCTGCGCGCGGCAGCCGTGCAAATCACCGACCACCCAAATATTGCGCCAGTTATTTGCACGCAGCGTCTGATAAAACATGTAATCTGCCCCGGTTGACTGGAAGTTTAGTAAACCCGGCATAAAGTATAGTCCGGTGAGGGGTAGCCGCGGAGGCATCAGCGTGAGCAGTCGGAAACAGTTTGTTGGCATCCTCGTGATGATTTTTATTGGCAGCCTGCTGCTGCTGGAGTCGCTCGCGCGCCTGGTGCATCTGCTTTTTGTTGGCTGAGCGGTGTTTCATACCGCGCTAAACGCTTACACTCCTTTGCGTCTTATTGAAAGGAGTCGCCATGAGTCAGAATATCTACGATAACCCCGATTTTTTTGCTGGCTACGCCACCCTGCCGCGTTCGGTCAACGGACTGGACGGCGCGCCCGAGTGGCCCGCGCTGCGGGCAATGCTGCCTGAACTGCGTGACCAGCGCGTGCTGGATTTGGGCTGCGGCTACGGCTGGTTTTGTCGTTATGCGCAGCAGCAAGGCGCGCGTGAAGTGCTGGGGCTGGATGTGTCAGAAAAAATGCTGGCGCAGGCCGCTGCCATGACCGATCGGCCAGGCATCACTTACCAGCGCGCTGACCTCGAAACCCTGCAGCTCAGCAGCACTTTTGATGTGGTGTACAGTTCGCTGGCGCTACACTATCTCAGCCATATCGACGCCCTGTTTGCCACGATTTTTCATGCGTTACGTCCCGGCGGCGCGCTGGTGTTTTCATGCGAGCATCCGATTTATACCGCTCCGCGTCAGCAGGAGTGGTTCATCGATGATGCCGGGCAGCGCAGCTGGCCAGTCAATCAGTATCAGCAGGAAGGGGAACGGATCAGCAACTGGTTTGCCGCCGGCGTGAAGAAGCAGCACCGCAAGCTGGCAACCTGGATTAACGCGCTGATTGCCGCCGGTCTGGTGATTGAACGGCTGGATGAGTGGGGTCCGGATGTACAGCAGGTAGCGGAGAATCCGGCGCTGGATGAGGAGCGCGAGCGTCCGATGCTGTTTTTGCTGGCGGCGCGCAGGCCGCTGTAAGGTTTTCAGCAGTGGCTGCATCCTGCAGCCCTGTGAAAATTCCCCCCGGCGCTTATCTCCGGCACTCAATCAAGGTGTTAGCTCTGTAAGGGACGGCACCTACTGTAACGCTTAAGATTATTCCGAACAAGTTAAATGATATTAACTATCATTCTCAACTATTGATCTGGCGCGCTGTTAATGCCCGTTGCGTTTGTGTCGCTTCTGTCTGCTGAATCCCACAGGAGCCCGCATGATCACTGACTACACCTTTAACTATCTGAATGGCCTGGATGTGCACTATCGCTATAAACCGGCCAGTCTGGATAATCAGCATCTGTTGATTGTCATGTCCGGGTTTAACCTGCCCGATCCTACCGTGTATGATTTTACTTTGCTGGAGCACACCCGCGCAGCCGTGTTATGGATCAAAGACGATTTCAACGGTTTGCCAGCGTATTACCTGTGTAACAATCTCCAGTTCAACATCGAGCACGGCGTCAGTCAGCTCATCCGGGCGGTGATTGAGCTAACCCAACCTTCTGATGTGACCATTCTGGGCGCGTCGAAAGGCGGCAGTGCCGCGCTCTACTTCGGTATCCGCCACAACATCAGAAACATTATTACTGCAGTGCCGCAGTTTTTTCTCGGTGACTATGCAAGCCAGATTTGGCCCAGTGTGGGTAAAGCGATGATGGGAGAGATAAGCCCGGCTGCGGTCGCGTTGCTAAATAAATACCTGCCCAATGCCCTGCGACGCGATCGCCAGACGCAGAAAAATATTTATTTGTTTACTGCTCTGGCCGATCATCAGCGCGAGCAGGAAGTGTTACCGCACCTCGGGCTGCTGGAAAAATACAGTAATTTCAATCTGATAGAATCGTCATCACCCTGTATCACGCAACATAATGAGGTGACCCGCTATAACCTCAACCTGATTCTGGCGCTGATATATCAGCTGGAGCAGAATATCACCCCGCGCTGGGGCCATATTCGCAACGGCAGCGGTTGGTAACGGCGCAGCTGAGAATCATAGGTTGGCTATGACGAATCCCCGGTTAACGCGTGATTAAAAAGATCGCCAGCATAAAACCGACAAACAAACCGGCAAAGGTCAGCAAACCGGTGCGCGGCGTTTTGGCCTGACCGACAATCGCGCCGATAAAAATGCTCAGAATGGTGAGCGTGCCAATCATCACCCAGAGAAGATATTGTGTATTTGCTGCCATGCGAAATCCTGTTAAGCGGCCATCAATCAATGCGCCCTGTTATACCATTTTTCGCTGTGGCTGGCTGCTGCAAATATCCGCTGTGTTGCGCTCAGCATAACAATGCATCACATGTGACAACGTCACTTGTGTATTATCTCACGCAATGTTATCGCGCTTAATAATTGCGCTAATTGAGCAAATAAAGTCCGGCAACAAGGGTACCGACGGAAATAATATGGAATAGCTCAGTCATGGTAGCAACCTCAATTTAATGCCTGTACGACTCAGTCAAGAACAGCATCTGGCGTTCGTCAAATCATCACCGCCTGCAATAAGCGCAGCCGATGGCATAAATACCAATCGATGCTTAACTGAATACGTACCCATAAGACAGGAGGAAAGCCATGAGCCAGTCTGCATTAGCCACCTACCTTGCGTTAAGCGACGACGACCTCAATGAGATGGGCATCCGTCCGGACACGCTGTTCGAAGCGCAGCCCGACGATAACGGCGCCGCCGGTTACTATTTCAACGTACCGGACACCACGCCGCAGCGCGTGCTGGGGCAGAAACGCTGGTCGCTGGGCGATCGCATCGACATTCCGGCCAGCGTGCTCAATAACGATTCAGCGTAACGGCTCCCGGGATGCGCGATCCTGTGCCAGGCTTAAGTCATTGTGGAATGTTGCAATCAAGAGGGAATGATTATGATGAAAAAAACGGTACTGGCGTCACTGCTGATGGTGTTTAGTCTGGGCGCTATCGCTGAACAGGGCGGCTTTGAGGGCGGTAAAACCCCGCCGCCGCAGAAACAACAGGACGCCGGTTATAAAGGTTCTGAAGACACCGGCCAGACGCATATCGAACAAATTCGGGATTTTCGTCAGGGCGGCTATGTCACGCTGGAAGGCTATATCGTTAAAAAGTTAAGCGGTGATAATTATCAATTCCGCGACAGCACCGGCACCGTGACGATTAAGGCTGCAGCCGATACCTTCAAAGGCAAAACCTATAACGCCGAGGATCAGGTCCGGGTGAGCGGCAAAGTATATGGCCGGGGCGAAAATACCCGCGTCGATGTTGCACGTATCGAAGAACCTTAATGCATTATTGTCCGGTCCGCCGTCGCGTGTGCGGCGGACGTTATCTTTCCATTCGCAGGAAATCATCGCATGAAGAGCCTGTTTGCCAGTCTGTTAATCCTCTCCACCCTGACCGCGCTGGCTGGCTGTCAGCAACCTGAACGGCCAATTGGCCCGGACGGACGCCCTAATGTCCCTGCAGAACAACCGGTGCCCGGGGGTCCAATGAGTAAAGGGCCGGTAGGTCAGCCGCAGGCCTGACCGTTAGCCGCTTCAGCGCTCATAACGGCCTGTCCTGAAAATTTATCGTCTTTATCGCCGCCGGGTATTATTTCCGGCGGCTTTTTTACGTCTGGCTTAATTAACGCCCACCACCATTACCCTGATTAAATTTTCATGGCTAAGCTTGGTTATTACGCTGAACTAAAGGATATGCTGATGCACAGTCTTGATCCACAAATGTTGCTGTTACTCTATTTTGTCCTACCGGTTTGGCTTATTGCTGGTTTTGCCGACTGGCTTTGCCATCGCGCAACCGAAATAGAGCACACCTCCGGCGTTAAAGAGACGTGGATACATATTTTAATGTTTCTGGAGATGGGCATTCCGCTGCTGCTGGCATTATTTCTTGAGGTGAATGCGCTGATTATTGCGCTAATGATCGTGCTGTTTTTTTGTCATGAAGCCACTGCGTTATGGGACGTCAGCTATGCGGTGAAAAGCAGAAAAGTGACGCCGGTCGAACAACACATCCACAGTTTTCTCGAAATGGTGCCGCTGATGGCGCTGCTACTGGTGATCTCCCGTCACTGGCCGCAATTTCTCGCGCTATTTGGGGCCGGCAATGAAGCGCCCCGATTTACTCTAACGCTACGTGCCGATCCGCTGCCGCAGGGTTATATTATTGGCGTACTGTGCGCAATCGTGGTGTTTGAACTGCTGCCTTATCTGGAAGAATATCTGCGTACCCGGCGCGCGAAGAAAAACGCCTCAACGTGAACAGCATAAACCACCGTGCTGAATGGAAATGTGGATGATTGGGGAAGCTATTGATTCCACCACAGCCAATACCCACATGGTAAAAAAACCTCCCGCGGGAGGTTTATCGATTAGATCGGTTTTTGCCCATCGTCTTCAGGCAATCCGGTGCCGGTATCATCATCGTCATCCAGCGGCTCTTCGCCGGGCACCTGCGCATCATCAGGCAGCGGAGTGACATCATCGGGTCGTTCTGACATAAGCACCTCCATACCCCACATTGGGTAATAACTATTTTAGTTGCGTTATCCTTCAGCCCGGCGGGTTTATCACGCATCTGTGAATTAAGCGTAAGAAGTAAATTAGTCAGCGATTTACGCTTTGCTTATCGCCAGGCTTCAGCTAGTAACCATAAAAAAGGCCACCCGAAGGTGACCAATAATAGGGTACTCGCTGCGTTAGTCATCATGTGTGGTTATTAATTTATTTCGCCACATAAATAACACAACTGAATTAATTCGCTTCTTTCATCACATACAACGACGAGGCGATGGCAATCATAATCGACTTACAAAAAATACATTTTGCGCCGAGTGGATTTTGCCTGTTCCTGTCAAAAATGGACTGGCGATATTGAGAGCCCTGACATTGTGGGCATCTCATAGCATTAATTACTGTAATAATCAGAGACCTGTAACGTTAACAGCTGACGGACCTTTAGGGCCGTTTTCTACAGAGAATTCAACTTTCTGACCGTCATCGAGTGAGCGGAAGTCAGTTCCCTGAATGGCAGAGAAATGGACGAAAACGTCTTTGCTGCCGTCTTCCGGAGAAATGAAGCCGAAACCTTTCTCAGCGTTGAACCATTTTACTGTACCGAGCATTTTATTTGACATGTTTATACCTTGATAATGAGCCATATGGCATTAGAGGCTGAACCGCAGCGACACATCAGAACCTGAGATAAAACTCAAAGAGAAAGGCACAGGAAAGGCACTAACACAGATGAGAGATACAAAACGAACTAACTATGGGACTGTCTGCTTATCAGACCGGAGATGCATTAACGCACGTCTGGCGGATAAACACAAGGGCTAAGACATTTTATTAATAAATTTCGGGTGTGACGAAGCGGTGACTGCACCGCGTTTGAATTTTAAGTGGATAGAATTAATCACTATTTTCATCTCTGAAAGCCTCAGGCATTTAAAATAATTATTTTGCTGCTGCCACGACTGCAATTTCGCCAGGTAAAGAGTAAGCCGAAAAAGAGACAAAAAAAACACCAGACACTTTTTATTATCAATTAAATAAATTACTTAATGTGAATTATGGCGACGTTTTGGCTTGCTTCATTTTGCAGAAATAAAATGACAATTAGTCGCACATAACAAAATGTAATATAAATTATGATTTATATTACCTTTAATTATTTAACATATGTTTTGTTTCGTAAAAAGTTATGATAAGCATATTTTTTTATGGATTAAAGAACTTAAAGAAGGTTAAATATGGATTCTAGTTTAATTTCAATTTCAAAAATATTCACAGAACGATTATTACGTATACCTGATTACCAAAGGGGCTACGCTTGGACGGAAAAAGAAGTCTCTGAGTTTTGGAATGACTTAATGTTTCTCGAGCATGATAAGAATCATTATGTAGGAGTTTTGACCTTAGAAGAAGTCCCAGAAGAAAATGTTGACGGTTGGATTGAAGACCATTGGATTATCCGCTCGAAAAGCTACAAACCTTCTTATATTGTTGATGGGCAACAAAGGATAACAACCGTAATACTTTTAATTCAATCAATAATTGAAGAAGTTAAAGGCCGTGGAAACAATGATCAATTAAACTATACTGATCTAATAGATATTCGGAAAAAATTTATTTTTGAAGAGAAGAGTAATACTCATGCTAGGTCTTATATTTTTGGCTATGATAAGGATAATCCAAGTTATGAATATTTAAAGAAGAATATTTTTTTAGAGGAATCACCTAATGCGATGTATATGGAAAGTACTATATACACGCAAAATCTCACGGCAGCTAAAGTTTTCCTTCAAGGAAAGCTGAAGGGTAAATCAATTCCTGATATCGAGTTAATCTATAAAAAATGTACACAGCAGTTACTATTTAATATTTATTCATTAGATGAAGAAATAGATACTTACGTTGCTTTTGAGACGATGAATAACCGTGGCAAGCCTTTATCTCATTTAGAACTATTAAAGAATAGATTAATTTATCTTTCAACAAAAATAGATATCGAAGATTTCCATAAAGCTTCTCTACGACATTCTATAAATGAGTGTTGGAAAGCCATGTACCATTTTTTAGGAAGGGATATGACGAATAGATTGGACGATGATGAATTTTTATATCATCATTCAATTAATTACTTCACCGATTTAGAGATCGGAAAAAATGTCGATGTTAGTGAAGAAGAAAACGTTATAACCATATTTGAAGATATCAAGATAACTAGAAAAGAGTACGACAGATTCATTCGGCTTGATCATCACAGCTACATTGTCGGAAACAGAAGCATCTTACTAGATGATATCTTTTCGGCTAAACCAATCGGTGATCAAACTCGCACGTATGCGATTGATATTAATGTGATAAATAATTACGTTAGCGATTTAAAAAAATCCGTTGAAACTTGGTATTTTATTCACAATCCTAAAAACAGCAATTATGACCCAGATATTGTAATGTGGTTAGAAAGAATTAAAAAACTGCCTGAATGGAGGTCTTCTCGTCTATTAATATTAGAAGTTTTTAATAAGAAAGCTTCTCGAGATGAGATCATAAGCGTTCTCGTCGAAATTGAGAGAGCATTCTTTGTATACACGACTTTCAGTCGAGTTTATTATAGAATGTCAAGTTTTATTCCATTGGCATTGGAATACAAAAGAACTAAAGACCTCAACGCAATTAGTCAAAAAATAAAATCGCATACAGACAAATTACTTAAATCGACCAATAGTAGTTTCGCCGAAAGTTTCGCCGATGGTGATTTTTACACTTGGCAGGGTATTAGATACTTCCTTTATGAATACGAATATCACTTAAAAAATCATTTTCGAGAAAGCCGTGACAAGCTGTCATGGTCTGAATTTGGCGCCAAAGAAAAAGATAAAGACTACCATACTATTGAACATATATTCCCGCAAAAAGCAACCCGGGAATACTGGAAGAAATTATATTCAGCTTATGATTTTAGGCAGAAGAAACAGTTAAGGAATGCCCTGGGGAATTTAGTACCTTTATCAATTGCTAAAAATGCCGCATTATCAAACAAACCATTTCCTGAGAAAAAGGAGAAGTTTGCTCACGGTTGTTACTGTGAAATCTCTCTTACGGCTCACGAAAATTGGACGGCAAAAGAAATTCAAGACAGAACAGTCGAAATGCTTTATTTTTTAGACACACGTTGGCAAATGCATATTTGTCCTACAAGCATGCTAAAAGATAAGCAAAAACGTAATGCTTTTTACCTTAGTGTTGCAAAAATAAATTTCTAATTGAAATGGCTCGTCCTGAGCCATTTCTAAAGACATGCTCCCTAGTTATGGGAGTGCGAAACTTAGGACATCTTAACTATTAAATAAAACACTATAATCCATTGTTACAACGACCTTCCCTGAAATTTCAATTTCGCTAACTTCACAAATAAAACTGAAATTGGAATTAGAAACATTAATTCTATCTTTAGGTAAAATAGTAACATCATAAATATCATATTTACCTCCTACACCCAATAGCCAACGACCATTACTAATACTATGGACGTCCAAATCTACAACCCAAGAAAATAAATCACCATTCACTAACATTGGTGAGATTGGTACTTTTGAAAGAAAATTAAGTTCGCATGACCATCTATCTGAAATAGTTACGGCGAAGAAACTATTCGTATCAAAGGCGTGTATGCCACTGACGCTGGCGCAGATACACCAATCCTAACCAGATTGACGCAATGGAAGATTGTGCCGAAGCGTGCCGTTGATTTGGCCGTTGATGTTAAGGGCGCGTCCGCGCCCTCTTGTGCTGCAGCGCATCCTTGGTCACTCGGATATACGCGTAACCATGCGTTATGCCCACTTCGCGCCTTATCATCTTGAAGACGCTATTCACTGCAATCCATTGGCGATCATGGCCGGCAAAAGTGGCGGCAAAATGGCGGCAAAATGGCGGCGGAGGTTGTCACAGGGTAGAACACGGTGTAATAGGATGGGCAATAACTCGTTGATAAATTAATAAGTTATTGATGTTGAATAGTAAACAAAAAAAGACCCAATACGATTCCTGTATCGGGTCCAGGGAAATGGCTCGTTGAGAGCCGTGCGCTAAAAGTTGGCATTTTTGCAGGCGAGGACGCCTTGCCTTTTAAAGGTAGACCAGCATCGGTGATTTTCCAGCCAGCGGGCTTCGCCGCCGGCAAAAGCTGCCAACTCTGTGATCGGGCTGGCACTAACGGCTGGCAGGCGCAGCGGCAAAAATGTGCGCTACGCCTGATAATGCAGGGATTATTTACCGCACAGCTGCTGGGCGCGATCGACGATCGGCTGCAGGCTCATCTTTTGTCCCGGATGCGCTTTATCGGCGGCAAGGATGGTATCGATGGACTGCAATGTGCCCTGCCCGGCATTGCCGCGCGCCAGCGCTTTATCATTAAGCGGATACTGCAGCAGTGTGCTGGGGTTGATGGCAAACAGCGCGCCATCTTTCTCGCAGGTCAGCATCACCTCTTCGCGGGTGAACGGCCACTTATCTTTGCCAATTTCAAAACGACTGACGGTGATAATCTGCCCGGCGAACGCCTGGCTGCACAACGCCATCAGTAACCCAGCTGGAATCAGTTTCTTCAGCAAAATCTGGACCTCATCTCATCTTTTAACAGATTCAGGCCGGCGAAAGCGTGGCAAACACGCTCACCAGCCCGATAACAATCAACGCCAGCAGCAGCTCGAGCTGCGTCAGGCGAATAAAAAGTTTCGGTGCCCGGCTGGCGGCCAGGCGAAAACGCGGCACCAGCAGATAGCGATTCAGCAGCGCAATCAGCACCATCAGTGCCACCAGCAACGCTTTGCTCACCAGCAGCTCGCTCCACAGCGTGGCGGTCCAGTTGAGCGGCGTACCGGCAATTAGCAGGCTGTTGACCGTGCCGGTAACAATCGCCAGCGCCACGGCCAGATGACCATAGCGTGAAAAGCGCATCATGCTGCGAATGGCATCGGTGCGCCAGGCAATGTTACGCGCCTCGCGCATCAATAGCAGTAGCGGCAGCAGACCACCGGCCCAGAAGGCGGCCGCGATCAGGTGCAGCGCATGATTCCCCTGCTGCAGCAGTCCCGGCATGCCATCGCGCATCGCCGCATGGCCGACGCCCGCCAGTGCCACCAGCTGCAACAGCGCAGTCGCCAGTGACGCCTGCTGGCGCAGATTACCGCGCAGGCGCAGCGCCAGCGTGCTGAGCAGGGCAAACAGGATAACCCAGCGCCACACCGCGCCGAAGCGCGTGCCCAGCACCGCCAGCCAGACGTCAATGCTGGCGATACTGCGCCAGTCGCCGCTCATCAGCCCGGTCTGCGCCGCCAGCATCAACAGCGCACTGAGTAAACTCAGCACGGCGCTGTATCCCATCAGTCGCCGCCAGCGCTGTGTCAGCACCGGTCGGTAGCGCGCCGGCGCCAGCAGCGCGGTATAAAAGGCACTGCCGGTCAGCAGAAACAGCGCCAGAAAATGCAGCACCCGCAGGCCGATCCAGAACGCGCTAAGACTCATTACTTCACGCTGAAGCTGTAGCTACCTTTGGTTTTGTGGCCGTCCACTGACAGCACGTGCCAGTTGACCTGATACTGGCCCGATGCCAGCGGCTGGGCGATCGGCACAATCAGCTGATCGTGCTGTTGCGGATTCAGCTGGGCTTTCTCCAGCGCCACCGGCTGCTGCTGCGCGTTGATCATTTCCACGCCGCTGAATGCCGGTTCAATATCTTCGGTGAATGTCAGGGTGAGTTGCTGCGGCGCGCGCTCCACCACGGCGTTGTCCGCCGGCACCGGGGCTTTCAGGTGGGCATGTGCCAGAGCCAGCTGGCTGAAGCCCAGCGTCGCGCCCGCCAGCAGTAGCGCGATAACGCGCCTGGATGCAGTTTTCATCATCACGTCTTCCCTTTTAACTGCGGCACTGCGCCGCAAATGTGGCAGCAGGATACGCCGCTGCTTTTAGGCTGTCGAGACTTGCGGTGCGATCCAATTCCCTTGATCCAGCAGGGCGAAACCATTATTTTTGCCCCTGTTTATCAGGAGAAAAGCATGAGCCAAAACCTTGCCCTGCTGTCGCAGGAAGAGAAAGACAAAGTAAACGTCGATCTCGCCGCCGCTGGCGTGGCGTTTAAAGAGCGCTATAACATGCCGGTGATCGCCGAGATGGTGGAGCGCGAGCAGCCGGAAGCGCTGCGCGACTGGTTCCGTCAGCGCCTGATGGCCTATCGCCAGGCATCGCTCAGCCTCTCCCGCCTGCCCTACGAACCTAAGCAGAAATAATTTATGTTACGCGTAATCGATACGGAAACCTGTGGCCTGCAGGGCGGCGTGGTGGAAGTGGCGTCGGTGGATGTCATTGACGGCCAGATCGTCAATCCGATGAGCGATCTGATCTGCCCGGATCGGCCCATCAGTCGTCAGGCGATGGCGGTGCACCGCATCACTGAAGCCATGGTGGTGGGCAAGCCGACCATCGAAGAGGCGATTGGCCGCTATCACGGTAGCCCGCACTATGTGGCGCATAACGCCAGCTTTGACCGGCGCATGCTGCCGACGATGCCGGGCGAATGGATCTGTACCATGACGCTGGCGCGCCAGCTGTGGCCGGGCATTAAATACGGTAATCAGGCGCTGCGCCATAGCCTCAAACTTGAGGTGTCGCCGCCGGATGATCTGCACGCGCACCGCGCGCTGTACGATTGCTACGTCACCGCCGCGCTGCTGATCCGCATTATGGAAACCTCCGGCTGGAGCGCCAGCGAGATGGTGAGTCGCTGCCAGCCGGCGCCGGTCAGCGACGAAGTGTTCCCGTTTGGTAAATATCGTGGTCAGAGCATCGGCAGCATCGCGCGTAAAGATCCGGGCTATCTGCGCTGGGTACTGGAAAACGTACGTGATTTGCGCGCGCCGCTGCGGCAGACGCTGCGCAAATACGTTAAGGACACTCAGTAATCGCTGCGTGGCGGCAGCGTGCCCTGCGCCAGAGCGATCAGGAAAGTGAACTCCTGCGCCACGCCTTCATAGGATTTATAACGACCTGACTTGCCGCCGTGGCCGGAATCCATATCGGTGCAAAGTAACAGCAGCGCATCGTTGGTGCGCAGCTCACGCAGCTTTGCCACCCACTTCGCCGGCTCCCAGTACTGTACCTGCGAATCGTGCAGCCCGGTGGTCACCAGCAGGTGCGGATACGCCTGCGCCGTCACGTTGTCATACGGGCTGTACTGGCGGATGTAGCGATAGAATTCCGCCTGCTCCGGATTGCCCCACTCATCATATTCACCGGTGGTCAGCGGAATCGACGGATC
The DNA here is from genome assembly GCF_011752515.1 of Pantoea sp. Ap-870. Lineage (NCBI taxonomy): Bacteria > Pseudomonadati > Pseudomonadota > Gammaproteobacteria > Enterobacterales > Erwiniaceae > Pantoea > Pantoea sp. Ap-870. The sequence continues at coordinate 283,666 of NZ_VWXG01000005.1, read as the reverse complement.
GAGCATGGTCGTGACCACATCGACAAACGGCACCTGAGCGATCACGCCGTGAAACAGCTGCGGCGCCATATTCAGCACGCCGCCCATCAGCAAGCCCCCGGCACTGCCGCCCATCGCGTATAGCTGCTGCGGGTTACCGTAGCCTTTCGCCACCAGCGCTTCAGTGACATCAATGAAGTCGGTGAAGCTGTTCATTTTATGTTGCAGCCGGCCATCGTCATACCACTGCTGGCCCAGCTCGCCGCCGCCGCGCACGTGGATAATCGCGTAGATGAAACCGCGCTCCAGCAAACTGATGCGGCTGGTGCCGAAGCTGGCCTCCATGCTGCTGCCATACGCGCCGTAGCCGTACGCCAGCAGCGGATTGGCGCCGCGCTGAAAGTGTTTACGGTGATAAACCAGTGAGACCGGCACTTCCGTGCCGTCGCGCACCGTGATCCACAGGTGTTCACTTTTGTAGTCGGCAGAGTCAAAGCCCGGCACCGGGGTTTGCTTGAGAATGCGCCGCTCGCCGGTCTCCATGTTCAGTTCGAACAGTGTAGTCGGCGTCGTCATCGACGAGTAGCCGTAACGCAGCGTGTCACTTTCCGGCGTGGGGTTGTAGGCCAGCCAGGTGACATAGGCCGGATCGTCAAAGGCAATACCGTAACTCTCGCCGCTGGCCCAGTTAATCTGGCGCAGAGTATTTACTCCGCGCTGGCGCTCTTCGACCACCAGCCAGTTACGAAACAGCTGGAAATCTTCCATCACTACGTGGTCGCGCGGCGGAATCAGGGTTTGCCAGCGATCTTCAGCCAGCCACGCGCTGCGGTACAGGCCGAAATTTTTGCCGTCGCGGTTGGAGCGAATGAAGAACTGGTGATCATAGTGATCGATGCTGTATTCATGATCGCGCCGCCGCGGACAAAACACCTGCGGCTGTGCGTCCGGATATTCCGCGTCAATCAGCAGAATTTCACTGGTAGTTGTGCTGAACAGCGCGATCAGGATGAAGTGTTCCGAGGTGGTTTTATGCACGCTGAGGTGGAAAGACTCATCCTGCTCTTCATACACCAGCTGATCTTCCGACTGCGGATGCCCCAGTTCGTGACGCCACACCTGATAAGCCAGCAGCGTTTTCGGATGCTTGCGTACGTAGTAGAGGGTGCGTGAGTCGTTGGCCCACGCCACGCTGGAGGACGCGTCGCGCAGCACCTCCGGATACCAGCTGCCGCTGTTGAGATTACGAAAGCGGATGCCGTACTGGCGGCGCGATAAAAAATCTTCCGCCAGCGCCATCACCTGGTTATCCGGGCTGATATCCAGCGTGCCCATGGTGTAAAAGTCACTGTGCGCGGCGCGCTGGTTGCCATCCAGCAGCAGTTGCCACGGCTGGTCGGCGGGCGCATCCACCGGCTGGCGGAAATAGGCCGCGTACTCATTGCCGGCTTCGTAACGGCTCTGGTAGCGATAGCCGCGTTTAACGTACGGTACCGAGTGGTCCTGCGCCGGTAGCCGATCGATGATCTCTTTCAGTACCCGATCCTGCAGCGCATCCTGAGAAGCCATCATCGCTTTACCGTAGCGGTTTTCCGCCTCCAGATAAGCCAGTACCTCGGGATTTTGCCGGTCATCATCACGCAGCCAGAAATAGTTATCGGTGCGCGTTTCGCCGTGTAACGTCATGTGGTGGGGGATTTTTTTCGCTTGCGGCTGATTCATTACAGAGTTTCTCCCTGAAAGACGACATCCTGCAAGCGTGGCACTTCTGGCAGAGGAAGCCAAGCCGGAAACGCACGCGAAGTGTAACCGGAGGCCGCCGCAACCGCCTCCGGCGTGACTCAGGCCGCTTTTTCCGCCGCGATGTCGCGCTGAATACCGTCGCGCACGTCCTGCGGAATTTTTAGCGCATCGCCGAGCGCAGAGAGGTAACTGCGTTCCATGAAATGATCGACATCGATCGCCGCACAGCTAAGGAAATAGAGTTCCAGCGCTTCCTCTTCATTTTTCACGTCGGCGGCCAGCCACTGCGGATCGAGCGGACGGTTCATTGCCTGCTGAATCAGCGCTTCCGCCTGCGCCCCGTAACCTGCCTGATGGATATTCTGCTCGATGGCCGTGCGCTCGCGATCGTCAATGTGCCCGTCGCTTTTCGCAGCAAACACCAGCGCAGTTACCAGTCGCTCCGCGCGCTGGTCGAGCGGCGTCTGCAGCTGGCCAAACGCAGGGTCATCCTGATGGGTTTCACGCACGCGCTGCTTGTATTTATTCCACAGCACCGCGCCTGCCGCCGCCCCGCCGCCGACCAGCAGCGCGGTGCCGCCGTATTTGGTTAACAGCTTGCGCGACGATTTGCTGGCAACCAGTAAACCCGCCAGGCCACCCAGCGCGCCGGGTGCCAGCATATCGCTCAGGCCGCCTGATTTGCCGTCACCGCCCTTCTTTGCCAGAACCGATTGAATTTGCTGCAGCCAGTTACTCATCGTTTAACTCCTGTTTAAGTTTCCGCTCACTATGCTGCCGCACGCTGTGTCAGTTAACGTCAGAGCTGGCAAAGTATGGCAAAGCCGGACGTGCGCAATGCGTGAGTACGCAAACGTTTTCGTTTATACTGCGCGCGCATTTTGACTGCTAAGGTGAAATTATGACGACTCTCGGAACCGCGCTGCGTCCTGCCGCAACGCGTGTCATGCTGTTAGGTTCAGGTGAATTGGGCAAAGAGGTGGCGCTGGAGTGTCAGCGTCTCGGGGTGGAAGTGATCGCCGTCGATCGCTATGCCGATGCCCCGGCGATGCACGTTGCGCATCGCAGCCACGTCATTAACATGCTGGACGGTGACGCACTGGCGGCGCTGATTGCGCAGGAGCAGCCCCACTTTGTGGTGCCGGAAATCGAAGCCATCGCCACCGAAAAACTGCTGGAGCTGGAAGCACAGGGGCAAAAAGTGGTGCCGACGGCCCGTGCTGCACGTCTGACCATGAATCGCGAAGGCATTCGCCGTCTGGCGGCCGAAGAGCTGGCGTTACCAACCTCAACCTATCAGTTTGCGGACAGCAAAGCGCGTTTCGTCGCGGCCGCGCACGAGATCGGTTTTCCCTGCATCGTGAAACCGGTAATGAGCTCCTCCGGTAAAGGCCAGAGCTTCATTCGCGAAGCCAGCCAGCTGGATCACGCCTGGGATTACGCGCAGCAAGGCGGACGCGCGGGCGCGGGCCGGGTGATCGTCGAGGGCGTCGTGAAGTTCGATTTTGAAATCACCCTGCTGACCATCAGCGCGGTGGACGGCATCCATTTCTGCGCGCCAATTGGCCATCGTCAGGAAGACGGTGATTATCGGGAATCCTGGCAGCCGCAGCAGATGAGCGAACTGGCCCTGCAGCGCGCGCAGGATATCGCCGCTAACGTGGTGAAAGCGCTCGGCGGTTACGGCCTGTTTGGCGTGGAGCTGTTTGTGTGCGGCGACGAGGTGGTGTTCAGCGAAGTCTCTCCGCGTCCGCACGATACCGGTATGGTGACACTGATTTCGCAGGATCTCTCTGAGTTCGCGCTGCACGTGCGCGCCTTCCTCGGCCTGCCGATTGGCGGCATTCGCCAGTATGGACCGGCTGCTTCGGCGGTGATCCTGCCACAGCTCGATAGCCACAACGTGCAGTTTGTGAATGTGGAAGCCGCACTTGGCGCCGGTTTGCAGCTGCGTCTGTTTGGTAAGCCGGAAATTGCGGGGCAGCGCCGTCTGGGTGTCGCGCTGGCGACCGGTGACAGCACCGATGATGCCGTGGCCCGCGCCATTGCCAGCGCCGCAGCCGTGCAGGTTCAGGGCTGATTGCCCGGGTGGTGACGCAGCGCCATCACCACCCGCAAAAATTGACCGCTGCCGCGTAGCAGTTGCGCGGCAGCGCTATTCGCGATCAGCGGGGTGAAGCCGCACCTGCCACAGCCTCACGCGCCAGCTGCGTAATGCGATCCCAGTCGCCGCTCTCCAGCGCATCGTTTGGCACCAGCCACGAGCCGCCAATACACAGCACGCTTTTCAGCGCCAGATAGTCACGATAGTTGGCCGGTGAAATGCCGCCGGTCGGGCAGAAACGCACCTGCGGGAATGGACCACCAATCGCCGCCAGCGCTTTGACGCCACCGTTAGCCTCTGCCGGGAAGAACTTGAACTCGCGCAAACCATAATCCATGCCGACCATCAGTTCTGACACGGTGCTGATACCTGGAATCAGCGGCACCGGGCCTTCCACCGCCGCCTTGAGGAGTGGTTCGGTGAGCCCCGGGCTAATGACAAACTGCGCGCCGGCGTCGGTCACTTCTTTCAGCTGCTGGATATTGATCACCGTGCCGGCACCCACGATCGCTTCCGGGACTTCTTTGATCATCGCCCGCAGCGCATCCATCGCTACAGGCGTGCGCAGCGTCACTTCCAGCACGCGTACGCCACCTGCGACCAGCGCTTTGGCCATCGGCACCGCATGTTCCAGCTTGTTGACGACAATCACCGGCACAACCGGGCCGGTAGTCAGGATCTGTTCCGCACTCGTTTTCCAGTTCTTCATTACGTTTCCTCAGGAGAGACAACCCGACGCGCGGTCCGGCTGTCAGAAAGAGAGCCCTACCATACAAGATCGGCCGGACGGACGTCTATTGGATATCATCAATTTTTGAAACCGCGGTTCATTTTGGTGATGACCTGTATCCGCTCGCAAGTTGAGCCTGATGCCTGCGTCTGCAGTTTTAACCCAGCACCAGTGAGACAACCGCTAAAACAATTAATAAAAACACCAGTGCACTGACCAGAGCCATACCAGCCACGATGGCATGGAACGTCAGAGTGGCACCTGCGAAAAACAGCGCGCCGTAAACACTCCAGCGGCTCTCTTTGCGCATACCACCAAACGCGGCCAGCAGCAGGGCAATAGCCGCCAGCACGACATCCGTAATGGTAAGCAGCCCATCGATGTCCATCTTGCTGGCTTTCGATGTAGAACTTTGCACGTTCTCCCCTTTTAGTCCGGCAAGAACACCTTTCTTCACTGCGGCAACCTGTTCTGCTACCACCTGCTCAATTGAGGGACGATGTTGGAACGGGCCGAAAGTAAAGTGAACTGCAACCAGCATGAATGCTATGGCCCCCAGCAACATACCGACAGAACTCCATTTATTGCGCAATAGCGTTTCCATACGTTTCCTTAGCATTATCATTTGCGCATCATTGCGCACCATTCTGTAAGGTTGCCATTAATGGCGACCAGGGTTAACCTCGCTGGCTAAAAACAAAACGCCCCTGGCGAACAGCGCAGGGGCGTTATCATAAATCTCTCAGTCAGCGATGCAGGAGCGGTTATTCAAACTCGTTCCATGAACGGCCGTCGCGGGTGATCATCGCCACCGAGGCGACCGGGCCCCATGTGCCGGCCTGATACGGTTTGGAGGCGTCGCCATCCGCATTCCACGCTTCAATAATCGAATCGACATAAGTCCACGCCGCTTCAACTTCATCGCGGCGCACAAACAGTGCCTGAATGCCGCGCATGGTTTCCAGCAACAGACGCTCATAGGCATCCGCCAGATGCGACTGATTGAAGGTTTCGGAGTAGCTCAGATCCAGCTTGGTGGTCTGCAGCTTATGCTTGTGATCGAGACCCGGCACCTTGTTGAGGATCTCAATATCCACGCCCTCGTCCGGCTGCAGACGAATCGTCAGCTTATTCTGCGGCAGTTCAGCGTAAGAGTCCTTAAACAGGTTCATTTCCGGGTTTTTGAAGTACACCACCACTTCTGAGCACTTGGTCGGCAGACGCTTACCGGTGCGCAGGTAGAAAGGCACGCCCGCCCAGCGCCAGTTATCGATATCCACGCGGATGGCAACGAAGGTTTCGGTGCTGCTCTGCTTGTTAGCCCCCTCTTCTTCCAGGTAGCCCGGCACTTTTTTGCCCTGCACAAAACCGGCAGTGTACTGACCGCGTACGGTTTTCTCGCGCACGTTGGTCTGGTCGATGCGGCGCAGCGAGCGCAGCACTTTCACCTTCTCATCACGAATCGCGTCAGCGCTGAGATCGGACGGCGGCGACATGGCGATCATGGTCAGGATCTGCAGCAGGTGGTTCTGGATCATGTCACGCATCTGGCCGGCTTTGTCGAAGTAACCCCAGCGGCCTTCGATACCCACCTCTTCCGCCACGGTGATCTGCACGTGGTCGATGGTGCGGTTGTCCCAGTTATTGACGAAAATCGAGTTGGCAAAACGCAGCGCCAGCAGGTTGAGCACCGTCTCTTTACCGAGATAATGGTCGATACGGAACACCTGGCTTTCATCGAAGAATTTACCGACGCTGTCGTTAATCTCCTGCGAGGTCTCCAGCGAGGTGCCAAGCGGCTTCTCCATCACCACGCGCGCCGGTTTGGCGTTGAGTTTAGCGGCGCCCAGGCCTTCACAGATGGCGCCAAAGGTGCTCGGCGGCATGGCAAAGTAGTTGATGGTGACGCGGTTTTTCTGATCCAGCATCTTGCCCAGTTTCGAGAAGTGCGAGGTGTCGTTAACGTCGAGGTTGCAGAAGTCGAGACGGCCGCTGAGTTTGTCCCACAGCGCTTCGTCAATCTTCTCCTTCATGAAGGTTTCCAGCGCTTCACGCACCACTTTGGTGTAGGCCTCTTTGTCCCACTCCGCGCGACCCACGCCAATAATGCGCGTGGTATCGTGAATCTGACCGGCTTTCTCCAGCTGATACAGTGAAGGCAACAGTTTCCGGCGTGCAAGATCGCCTTTGGCACCGAAAATCACCAGATCGCATGCCTGGGCTGTTTGTGTTACCGCCATTTTCCTCTCCTCGTTGCAGGATATACCCGGCCTGAGCGTCCTCATCCTGCCGGGTCCTTATTGTAATTTTCTTACAGCACAATGTACTTTTTTCACCGCGCCAGGACAACCCGGCTGCGGTCGGTTACAGGTGATTATCCTGCACCGCCGGGTCGCATTTAACGTGTTGCGAAGTGCGCTAACGCGCCTTTTTCTGTTTCGATGTTTGTCGGGCGAAAACCCGGCAGCGATCAAAGTATGACAAAAAAAGCGCGGTTACATTTGTCCGCCGCTGCGTACGTCAGGCTATTACACGGTATATTCCGCATAATTGGCAGCGATTTCACGCACGGGTGAACGCAAAAAAGTGATTGATGGTCATCGGGTTAACAACATGCTGGATCAAATACAGGCGCAGCTGGCCGCGCTGAGCAAATCAGAACGCAAAGTGGCAGAACAGATTCTGGCCGCGCCGCAGCAGGCGATGCACTCGAGCATTGCCACGCTGGCACAGGCGGCGCAGGTCAGCGAACCGACGGTGAACCGCTTCTGTCACCGCATGGGCACGCGCGGCTTTCCCGATTTCAAGCTGCAGCTGGCACAGAGTCTGGCCAAAGGACCGAGTTGGGTCAGTCTCGATGTCGAAGAAAATGACAGCGTAGAACGCTACAGCCACAAGATTTTTGATTCCGCGCTGGCGGGACTCAGCCGCGTGCGTCAGCAACTGGATATGCAGGTAGTGGCTCAGGCGGTGCAGGCATTGTCACAGGCGCATAAAGTGGCCTTCTTTGGTCTTGGCGCCTCGGCGGTAGTGGCGCATGATGCCACCAATAAATTTCTGCGTTTTAATCTGCCGGTCATCTGGTCCGAGGATATTGTGATCCAGCGCATGAGTTGCATAAATAGTGGACCAAATGACGTGTTTGTTCTGATATCGCATACTGGCCGCACCAAAAATATGATAGAACTGGCTCGCCTGGCGCGTGTAAACGCTTCCACCGTGCTGGCTATCACCTCGCCTGGATCGCCGCTGGCTGAGGAAGCCACGCTGGCGCTGACGCTGGATGTACCGGAAGATACCGACATCTATCTGCCGATGGTTTCCCGCCTGGCGCAGCTCACCGTGGTTGACGTGCTGGCAACCGGTTTTACCCTGGAGCGCGGTACCGCTTTCCGTGAGAATCTGAAGCGGGTAAAAGAGGCGCTGAAAGCGTCGCGCCTCGAAAAGCCGGCGCCGGAATCACGTGCACAGCAAAATAATTAACATCACATTCACAATGTGAGTCGAATCACAGCCCCTCGATCATATAGAATGAGTGACCATTGCGTGTCACTTGTGATCGACACGATACTTTGTCAACGGAGTCCTTCATGTCCAGACGTCTCAGAAGAACCAAGATCGTTACAACCCTCGGCCCCGCCACCGATCGCGACAACAACCTCGAAAAAATCATCGCGGCAGGCGCTAACGTTGTGCGACTCAATTTCTCCCACGGCACCCCGGAAGATCATCAACTGCGCGCCGATAAAGTGCGGCAGATTGCGGCCAAACTCGGTCGCCACGTCGCCATTCTTGGCGATCTGCAAGGCCCTAAAATTCGCGTATCAACCTTCAAAGAAGGCAAAGTTTTCCTCAATGTCGGTGACCGCTTCCTGCTGGATGCCAACCTGAGCAAAGGCGAAGGCGACAAAGAGAAAGTCGGTATCGACTATAAAGGCCTGCCGGAAGATGTGGTGCCGGGCGATATCCTGCTGCTGGACGACGGCCGTGTGCAGCTGAAGGTGCTGGAAGTTCAGGGGGTGAAAGTCTTCACCGAAGTGACTGTCGGCGGCCCGCTCTCCAACAATAAAGGCATCAACAAGCTCGGCGGCGGTTTGTCGGCTGAAGCGCTGACCGAAAAAGATAAGCTGGATATCATTACCGCGGCGAAAATTGGCGTCGACTATCTGGCGGTCTCCTTCCCGCGTAACGGCGAAGACATGAACTACGCGCGCCGTCTGGCACGCGATGCCGGCTGCGACGCCAAACTGGTGGCCAAAGTGGAGCGCGCCGAAGCGGTGGCAACGCAGGAAGCGATGGATGACATCATCCTCGCCTCTGACGTGGTGATGGTGGCGCGTGGCGATCTCGGCGTGGAAATTGGCGATCCGGAGCTGGTGGGCATTCAGAAAGCATTGATTCGTCGTGCGCGTCAGCTGAACCGCACCATCATTACTGCTACCCAGATGATGGAGTCGATGATCACCAATCCGATGCCGACCCGCGCGGAAGTGATGGATGTGGCAAACGCCGTGCTGGACGGCACCGATGCGGTGATGCTGTCGGCGGAAACGGCGGCCGGTCAGTATCCGGCGGAAACCGTGTCGGCGATGGCGAAGGTGTGTCTTGGCGCGGAAAAAATTCCAAGCGTGAACGTATCCAAACACCGCCTGGACGTGCAGTTCGACAACATCGAAGAAGCGATTGCCATGTCGGCGATGTACGCCGCTAACCATTTGCAGGGCGTGTCGGCCATCATTACCATGACCGAATCTGGCCGTACCGCACTGATGACGTCGCGCATCACTTCGGGTCTGCCGATCTTCGCAATGTCACGTCATGAACGTACCCTGAACCTGACCGCGCTGTACCGTGGCGTGACGCCGGTGTTCTTTGACAGCAACAACGATGGTGTCGCCGCCGCGCACGATGCGGTTAATCTGCTGCGCGACAAAGGGTTCCTCGTCTCCGGCGATCTGGTGATTGTCACCCAGGGCGACGTGATGGCGACCACCGGCACCACCAACACCAGCCGTGTCCTGCGCGTAGACTGAGTTTTACGCACCTCCTGACAGCGGCTGTAACAACATGGACAAACGCGACTGCCTGGCAGTCGCGTTTTATTTTTCACTGACAAGGAGGCCAGATGGCCCGCTATCAACCCATCAGTCAACTCACCGGGCGCGTGCTGCTGTTTCCGCTCGCGCTGGTGCTGTTTGAGTTCGCGACCTACATCGCCCATGACATGATTCAGCCCGGCATGCTGCTGGTCACCGCCGAGTTTAACGTCGGCCCGGAATGGGTATCCACCTCACTCACTGCCTATCTGATGGGCGGCGTAGTACTGCAGTGGCTGCTCGGTCCGCTGTCGGATAAATATGGCCGGCGTCCGGTGTTGCTGTTCGGCATTCTGTTCTTTGCCGCCGCCTGTGTTCTCACCACCTGGGTGAGCAACATCGAGCAGTTCGTCACGCTGCGCTTTATCCAGGGCATCAGCCTGTGCTTCATTGGCGCAGTAAGCTATGCCGCAGTGCAGGAGGCGTTTGACGAGGCGTTAGCTGTGCGCATGATGGCGCTGATGGCTAACGTGGCGCTGCTGGCACCGCTGGCGGGTCCGCTGGCCGGTGCCGCCTGGCTAACGGTGGGCGAATGGCGCAGCATGTTCTGGCTGTTTGCGGTTTGCAGCCTGCTGGCGTTTGTGGTGCTGTGGCGCATCATGCCGGAAACCGCCGGCGATCGCAGCCACTCCATTGCGTTACCGAACCTGGCGCGCGGCTACGGACGGCTGGCGCGCGATAAGCAGGTGATGTACGGCTCCTTCGCTATCGGCCTGGTGTTCATCCCGATTCTTACCTGGGTGGCGCTGTCGCCGGTGATTCTGATGCATGAAGAGGGCTTATCCCGCCTGCAGTACGCATTGCTGCAATTACCGGTATTTCTGGCGATGATCGCCGGTAACCTGACGCTGGGCAAACTGGCGGGACGCGTGGCCATCGAGCAACCGGTTAAATTTGCCGCCTGGCCGATTCTGCTCGGCCTGAGCATCGCACTGGTGGCGAACCTGCTCAACAGCCACAGTTACCTGCTGCTCACCGCCGGCCTTAGCCTGTATGCGTTTGGTGCCGGGATGGTCAACGCCGGGCTGTACCGGCTGACGCTCTATTCCAGCAGCGAAGGTAAAGGCAGCATCGCCGCGATGCTGGGGATGATCAGCATTCTGACGCTGGCGGCAGGGATTGAAGTGGCAAAAAGCGGTTATTTCAGCGGCGGTACGCCGTGGTTCAGCGCGATCAACTTCGTCGCCGGCGTGTTGTGGTTTGGCCTGGTGACGCTGTTCCTGCGCGAGCGTAAGCGGCGCAGTCGCCTGACAAGCGTCGAATGAGTGATGACGAACCGTGCCGGGCGGCACGGTTCAGCACGCGTTAGCTATTTACGCGGGTACAAATCCTTCCGCGCGTAAGGCTCAATATCCCCTTCTTTACGCGTCTTCAGCAGTTTGAGAATCCACGTGTACTGCTCCGGATGCGGGCGCACGAAGATTTCCACCTCTTCGTTCATGCGCCGCGCCAGCGTGGTGTCATCGGCATCCAGCAAATCGTCCATCGGCGGGCGCACATAAATCTCCAGCTTGTGCGTCGCGCTGTTATACACCGGGAACAGCGGCACTACGCGCGCGCGGCATACTTTCATCAGACGCCCGACCGCCGGCAATGTCGCTTTATAGGTAGCAAAGAAATCGACAAACTCGCTGTGCTCAGCACCGTGGTCCTGGTCCGGCAGATAGTAGCCGTAATAGCCCTGACGCACCGAGGCGATAAACGGTTTGATGCCGTCGTTGCGCGCGTGCATGCGGCCACCAAAACGGCGACGGACGGTGTTCCAGATATAATCCATCAGCGGATCGCTTTGATTGTGGAACATCGCCGCCATCATCTGACCTTCCGAGGCCAGCAGCATCGCCGGAATATCCACGCCCCAGCCGTGCGGCACGAGGAAAATCACGTTCTCATGATTCTCCTGCAGCGCCGTGATGATCTCGCGGCCGTGCCACTCAACGCGCTGGCGCACGCGTTCAGGATTACGCATCCCCAGCTCGGCCATCATCACCATCGCCTGCGGCGCGGTGGCAAACATACGATCAGCAATCTCTTCGCGCTGCGCTTCGCTGAGCTCCGGCAGGCAATAGTAGAGATTGATCAGCGCACGGCGGCGCGCACTTTTCGCCAGCTTGCCGGCAAACTTACCCAGCCCGCCCAGCACTGGATCGCGCACCTTGGCCGGCAGCATCGCCATACCGGCCAGCGCACCTATCGCCAGCCAGCTGCCCCAGTATTTCGGCTTTAAAAAAGAACGTTGAAAAACGGGAATAAACTCACTGTTATTTTTTTTTCGGGTTTCCATGCACTCGCCTCTGACAATGACGGCTCAATAATAGTGACGGCAGGTAATTTTGCAATCTTCACAGGCCAGATAGCAAAAAACCGACGAAGAATCCGTCGGTTTTTGCGCGTTTGCCCGGAAATTAACGTTATTTCAGCGTCAGCTGTGGCAGATAACTCTTCACCTGCGCCAGATAGGTGCTGCGATCTTTACCGGTCAGCCCTTCCATGCGCGGCAGCTTCGCCGTCAGCGGGTTGACCGCCTGGTTGTTGATCCACACTTCATAATGCAGATGCGGTCCGGTGGAGCGACCGGTGTTACCGGAAAGCGCGATGCGATCGCCGCGTTTCACTTTCTGTCCCGGTTTCACCAGCGCTTTGCTCAGATGCATGTAGCGGGTCATGTACTGACGACCGTGACGGATCGCGACGTAGTTACCGGCGGCTCCGCCGTTTTTCGCGATCACCACTTCGCCATCGCCGACGGCCAGTACAGGCGTACCAATCGGCAGCGCAAAATCGACGCCTTTATGCGGCGCGATGCGGCCGGTTACCGGATTGAGGCGGCGCGGATTGAAGTTTGACGAGACGCGGTACTGTTTCACCGTCGGGAAGCGCATGAAGCCACGCGCAAGACCGGAGCCGTTGCGATCGTAGAACTTGCCGTCTTCCGCGCGGAAGGCATAGTAATCTTTGCCGCCGGTGCGCAGGCGCACGCCGAGCAGCTGACTCTGCGCACTCTTACCGTCCAGCATCTCGCGCGACATCAGTACGCTAAAGTCGTCACCGGCGCGCAGTTTGCGGAAATCCATCTGCCACTGCATGGCTTTAATCACGCTGCTGGTTTCGGCGCTGGTCAGGCCGGCGCGCTGGGCGCTGGCGGCGAAACTGCCGCGCACTTCGCCTTTCAGCACGCTGTTCTGCCATTCACCCTTCTGCATCTCCTGCTGCATCTTAAAGCTGCCGTTCGGCTGACGCGCATAGGTGCGGGTTTCACGCCGATCGATCTCCCAGGTGAAATCCTGCAGCGCGCCATCGGCATCCAGCGTCCAGCTCAGCTGCTGCCCCACGCGCAGATTACGCAAACTCTTGTCGCTGCTGACCAGCGCATTAATGTCACCGAGATCGATACCGTACTGATTAAGCGCGCTGCTCAGCGTATCGCCTGAGGAAACGGTGTAATCATGCTGATCGGGATTGACAGGCACGTCTTTATCAATGTCATCCGACGGGATCTCGTCTTCCGGTTCCGCCGTGGTTTGATCGATCGGTTCACTGGCTTCCGGCAGCAGCGTGCGCAGCTCGTTTTTGTCCAGCGTGATGTCTTTCACGATGGGCGCAACATCGCGGGGATGATAGACGTAAGGCCGCCAGACAGCGACGGCCAGTGTAACAACGGTGAGTGACCCCAGCATAACGCGGTGGGGGCGCGGCAAATTATTAAATGCGAGGGCGACAGAGCGGGCTATCTGCTGCACTTTTACCTATTCCTCTATGCTCCATTCAGGCAGCTCGCATACTGGCTTGACAGCTGTGAGAGGAATTTCACGTAGCTGTCTTTGGTTAAGCTGATTCCCATGCCTAACGGGTCGAGGGTGCCTTTACGCACGCTGGTTCCGCGAGACACGGCATCGATGACCGCCGGCCTGAATTGTGGTTCAGCAAAAACGCAGACTGCTTTCTGCTCAACCAACTGTGTTCGTATTTGATGTAAACGCTGGGCGCCCGGCTGGATCTCAGGATTGACGGTAAAATGACCTAATGGTGATAAACCGTAATGTTTCTCAAAGTAGCTGTAAGCGTCGTGAAAAACGAAATAACCCTTGTTCCGTACCGGCGCGAGTTGTGCGCCAATCCGTTTGTCTGTGTCCGCCAATTGTGCCTCAAACTGCTGCAGGTTGGCGTCAAGTTTGGCTTTGCTTTGCGGCATAAGTTCCAATAATTTTCCGTGGATTGCAACAGCAGATTGTTTCGCAATCTCCGGCGACATCCACAGGTGCATATTAAACTCGCCGTGGTGATGATGAGTATGAGACGGGTCCTGGTTCTCAGAATTGTCTGAGTCATGGTCGTGATCGTGACCGTGCTCATGTTCGTCCTCATCTTCACCACCGCTAATCAATAGCGGTTTTACGCCAGGCAAGGCGGCAATTTCAAGGTTTTTACTGGCTGGTAACTCTCCGGCGGACTTCGTCAGAAAGGCTTCCATCTCCGGACCGGTCCATACTACTAAGTCAGCGTTTTTAATACGTTTTACATCGGATGGCCGTAAGGCATAATCGTGCTCTGAGGCACCGTCCGGCAGCAATACTTCAACCGGCGTAATGCCATCGGCAATGGCGGCTGCGATAAATCCGAGAGGCTTGATTGAAGCCACCACCGCAGACTGCGCGGAAAACGTGGTGGCGAGGCTTAACGTCGCCGCAGAAAGGGTAAAAGCCAGGCGCTTTTTATTGTGTAACATAATGCGTCATTCCATCGTGACCAGGTGATGGAATGTGATATTATAACATTCGAAATTCAATGCAACCCGTAAATATCATGTCGTCACTTGTTACACTCGAAAACATTTCGGTGAAGTTTGGCCAGCGTGCGGTGCTGGCAGGCATCAGCCTGTCGCTGCAGCCGGGCAAAATTCTCACCCTGCTGGGTCCCAACGGAGCCGGCAAGTCCACGCTGGTGCGCACGGTACTCGGCCTGCTCACGCCAGACAGCGGCAGCGTCCGCCGCGCGCCGGGGCTGCGTATTGGCTATGTGCCGCAAAAGCTGCACATCGATCCGACGCTGCCGATCAGCGTTGAGCGCTTTATGCGTCTGACGCGCGGCAGTCGCCGTGATGATATTTTGCCGGCGCTGAAGCGGGTGCAGGCCGGCCATCTGCTGCAGTCACCGCTGCAAAAACTGTCTGGTGGTGAAACGCAGCGCGTGCTGCTGGCGCGCGCCCTGCTCAACCAGCCGCAGCTGCTGGTGCTGGACGAACCGACGCAGGGCGTGGATGTTAACGGCCAGGTGGCGCTCTACGATTTGATCGATCAACTGCGACGCGAGCTCAACTGCGGCGTGCTGATGGTGTCGCACGACCTGCATCTGGTGATGGCAAAGACCGACGAAGTGCTGTGCCTCAACCATCACATCTGCTGTTCCGGCACGCCGGAAGCCGTCTCGCAGCATCCGGAATTTATCGCCATGTTTGGCCCGCGCGGCGCACAGCAGCTGGCGATCTACCGCCATCACCATAATCACCGTCACGATTTACAGGGACGCATTGTTCTGCGCAAAGGAAACGGCCCGTCATGATTGAACTGTTATTACCCGGCTGGCTGGGCGGCGTATTGCTGGCCCTGGCGGCCGGTCCGCTCGGCTCTTTTGTCGTCTGGCGCCGCATGTCCTATTTCGGTGATACCCTCGCCCACGCCTCTCTGCTCGGCGTGGCGTTTGGTCTGCTGCTCAACGTGAACCCCTATTATGCGGTGATTCTGGTGACAGTGTGCCTGGCGCTCGGGCTGGTGTGGCTGGAGCGACGCCCGCATCTGGCGATCGATACGCTGTTAGGGATTATGGCGCACAGCGCGCTGTCGCTGGGTCTGGTGGTGGTCAGTCTGATGCAGGGCGTGCGCGTTGATTTGATGGCCTATCTGTTTGGCGATTTGCTGGCGATCACCCCGGATGATTTGTCGCTGATGGCGGGCGGCGTGGCAATCGTGCTGGTGGTGATGGCGTGGCAATGGCGTTCGCTGCTGTCGATGACCATCAGTCCGGAGCTGGCGCAGGTGGACGGCGTAAACATTCAGCGTACCCGCCTGATGCTGATGCTGGTAACCGCGCTGACCATTGGTGTGGCGATGAAATTTGTTGGCGCGCTGATCATTACTTCACTGCTGATCATTCCGGCCGCCACGGCGCGACGCTTCTCGCGTTCGCCAGAACAGATGGCCGGCTTTGCGGTGCTCATCGGCATCATTGCCGTCACCGGTGGCCTGACTTTCTCTGCCAGCTACGACACCCCGGCCGGTCCGTCGGTGGTGCTGTGTGCTGCGGTACTGTTCATTATCAGCATGGCAAAAAAACCGGCGGCGTGACGCCGGTTACTCTTCGCGGCTGATGCCGAAATGCTTATAGGCGTGCTGCGTGGCCATCCGGCCGCGCGGCGTGCGCTGAATAAAGCCCTGCTGGATCAGGAAGGGTTCGATAACGTCCTCAATGGTTTCACGCTCCTCACCAATCGCCGCCGCCAGATTATCCAGCCCCACCGGACCGCCCATGAACTTGTCGATAATCGCCAGCAGTAGCTTGCGGTCCATATAGTCGAAGCCCTGATTGTCCACATTGAGCATATCCAGTGCGCTGGCGGCGACTTCGCCACTCATGTTGCCACTGGCGCGCACTTCGGCGAAGTCACGTACACGGCGCAGCAGGCGGTTGGCGATACGCGGCGTACCGCGCGCACGGCGCGCCACTTCCAGCGCGCCCTCTTCGCTCAGCGTCAGCCCCAGGCAGGCGGCGCTGCGTCCGACGATGTGCTGCAGATCCGGCACATTGTAGAACTCCAGGCGCTGCACAATCCCAAAGCGATCGCGCAGCGGTGAGGTGAGCGAGCCTGCGCGGGTGGTAGCGCCAATCAGGGTGAACGGCGGCAAATCCAGTTTGATCGAGCGCGCTGCAGGTCCGTCACCGATCATGATATCCAGCTGATAATCTTCCATCGCCGGATACAGCACCTCTTCCACTACCGGCGACAGGCGATGAATTTCATCGATAAACAAGACGTCGTGCGGTTCAAGGTTGGTGAGCATCGCCGCCAGGTCACCGGCCTTTTCCAGCACAGGACCGGATGTGGTGCGCAGATTGACGCCCATCTCATTAGCTACGATATTGGCCAGCGTGGTTTTGCCCAGCCCGGGCGGACCAAAGATCAGCAGGTGGTCCAGCGCATCGCCGCGCAGTTTGGCGGCCTGGATGAAAATCTCCATCTGCTCTCGCACCTGCGGCTGCCCGACATACTCCGTCAGCAGTTTGGGGCGAATCGCGCGGTCGAGGCTCTCTTCCTCAGTGAATGAACTGCCCGAGACCAGGCGGTCGGCTTCAATCATGCATTACCTCAAATAGCAGCGCGCAGGGCTTCGCGAATCAGGGTTTCACAATCCGCATCTGGTTTGCCAACCTTGCTGACCATACGGCTGGCTTCCTGCGGTTTATAACCCAGCGCTACCAGCGCCGCAACTGCTTCAGCCTCGGCGTCGTTGTTATCCTGCTGTGCCGACGGCGTGGTCAGGGTAAACGCCGAGTCGCCGCCAAACAGGTCGCCGTGCATGCCTTTGAAGCGATCTTTCATCTCAACCACCAGACGCTCAGCGGTTTTCTTGCCCACGCCCGGCAGCTTCACCAGCGAGGCGATCTCTTCGCGCTCCACCGCCGTGACAAACTGCTGCGCTGACATGCCGGAAAGAATCGCCAGCGCCAGTTTGGGCCCGACGCCGTTGACTTTGATCAGCTCACGGAACAGCGCCCGCTCCTGCTTACTGTTAAACCCGAACAGCAGCTGCGCATCTTCCCGCACCACAAACTGGGTGAAGATAATTGCTTCCTGGTTGATGTCCGGCAGCTCGTAAAAGCAGGTCATTGGCAGGTGCACTTCGTAACCCACACCGTGCGCCTCAATCAGCACCAGCGGCGGCTGTTTTTCCAGAATAATGCCTCGTAAACGACCAATCACCTGAGCAATTCCTTAGTGTATGTGTAAGCGTCTGAATCATCGGCCTCCTGCCACACCGCGCTCAACCGCGCGCCTGCTGGAGGTAAAATGTCGGCTATGTATATCATAAAAAAGGCTGGATGCATATCCAGCCTATTGAATGGCCACGCTTTTGCTAACCGGATCGCAAACGTCCGCGCGTCAGCACCAGTTTGCTGTCGCTCATGCGCGCCGCATTCTGGCTGACGTGGCAATGGGTGATGGCGATGGCCAGCGCATCGGCGGCATCCGCCTGCGGATTGGCCGGCAGTTTGAGCAGCGTGCGCACCATGTGCTGCACCTGGCTTTTTTCCGCGCTACCGATGCCGGTTACCGTCTGCTTCACCTGACGGGCCGCATACTCAAACACCGGCAGATCAAGGTTGACTGCTGCGACAATCGCCGCGCCACGCGCCTGCCCCAGCTTGAGCGCCGAATCCGCGTTCTTCGCCATAAACACCTGCTCAATGGCGAAGTAATCCGG
Organism: Pantoea sp. Ap-870; assembly: GCF_011752515.1. Taxonomy (NCBI): domain Bacteria; kingdom Pseudomonadati; phylum Pseudomonadota; class Gammaproteobacteria; order Enterobacterales; family Erwiniaceae; genus Pantoea; species Pantoea sp. Ap-870. The sequence continues at coordinate 265,537 of NZ_VWXG01000005.1, read as the reverse complement.
CGCGAACTGGGTGATGATTTCGCTGACGCCAGCGTAAATCAGTTTGAGGCGGGAAGGCAGATCGGTGACGTTAGTGCGGATACAGCCGCTGCCCAGATAGCTGAGCTGGCGGCCGGTCTGGCGGATGACACCGTAGCCGGTGACGCGCGAGCCGGGGTCAATCCCGAGTATTATCGCCATAGCGCGTCTCCGTATTGCAGGGGGGTGCGTAACGCCATTACAGCGTTTCCGCTACCTCATCAGAAATTTCACCGTTATGGTAAACTTCCTGCACATCATCACAATCTTCCAGCATGTCGATCAGACGCAGCAGTTTAGGAGCCGTCTCGGCATCCAGTTCCGCTTTGGTTGATGGAATCATCGACACTTCAGCACTGTCGGCTTTCAGACCAGTGGCTTCCAGTGCATCGCGCACGCTGCCCAGCTCTTCCCACGCGGTAAAGACGTCAATCGCGCCATCGTCATAGCTCACGACATCTTCTGCACCGGCTTCCAGCGCCGCTTCCATCACAGCATCTTCGTCCTGGCCTGGCGCGAAGGAGATCACGCCTTTCTTGCTGAACAGGTAAGAGACCGAACCGTCGGTGCCGAGGTTACCGCCGGTTTTGCTGAAGGCGTGACGCACTTCGCCCACGGTACGGTTACGGTTATCACTCAGACACTCCACCATGACCGCAGAGCCGCCCGGACCGTAACCTTCATAGATGATGGTTTCCATGTTGCTGTCATCTTCACCGCCGACGCCGCGCGCGATCGCACGGTTCATGGTGTCACGCGTCATGTTGTTGGACAGGGCTTTGTCCATCGCTGCGCGCAAACGCGGGTTGGAGCCGGCATCGCCACCGCCCAGCTTGGCCGCTGTCACCAGCTCGCGAATGATTTTGGTGAAGATTTTACCGCGCTTGGCGTCCTGAGCCGCTTTGCGGTGCTTCGTGTTTGCCCATTTACTGTGTCCAGCCATCTTACATATTCTCCGATCTTTAACAGGGTGCAGGCTATCTTGCTGGCAATCTTGTTCCCCGGCAGTGCGCGCAATCCTCACGTACTCATGTACGCTCCGGTTGCTGTGCGCTGGCGGTGAACAACCTTGCTGCGCCGATGACGCCTGACTGTTCTATTTTAGCGGTGCAAATCTTTCGACTTATACCGTATGTCTGTAATTTAACGATAAAACCACCGGAAAAACGCGCGGTGGCGGGCATTCAGATAAATTCGTCGATTGCCTGACGATTACTCCACGAGCGGGTTAGTGCGGCGGCGGCGGCCGGTGTCAGCCACTGTGCGGCGAGATGCTCGCTCAGCAGTGGCTGGCGTTCGGCGGGCAGCGCCAGCCGGAACCAGTGTTCCCGGTTATGCGTGATACCCGGCGCATAGCGATGGCGATAGTGCGGAAAGATCTCAAACTCAATCTGTTTGTGGCAATCTTCCAGCACCAGCCCCTCTGCGGCAATATCAATCGCCAGCTCTTCAGCCACTTCGCGCTGCGCCGTTTGCGCCGGCGTTTCGCCCGGCTCCAGGCTGCCGGTAACCGACTGCCAGAAGCTGGGGTCATCGCGCCGCTGCAGCATTAACACCCGGCCGGTATCTTGCGCAAAAATCACCACCAGCACCGATACCGGGTGTTTATAGCCCATTATTTCGTCTCTGGAGTGACTTTCTTCGGCGCGATCTGGATACCGAGGTCAGCCAGCGCCGCTGGGTTGGCTTCGCTTGGTGCTTCGGTCATCAGACAGGCCGCCGCGGTGGTTTTCGGGAACGCAATCACATCGCGGATATTGTCGGTGCCGGTCAGCAGCATGGTCAGACGGTCAAGGCCGAATGCCAGACCTGCGTGCGGCGGGGTACCGAACTTCAGCGCATCCAGCAGGAAGCCAAACTTCTCACGCTGCTCTTCTTCGCTGATGCCCAGAATGCTAAACACTGTCTGCTGCATATTGCCGCTGTGGATACGCACCGAACCGCCGCCCACTTCATAACCGTTGATCACCATATCGTAGGCGTTAGCCACCGCCTGCGTCGGATCGGCCGCCAGCTGTTCCGCGGTCAGCGCTTTTGGCGAGGTAAACGGATGGTGCATCGCCGCCAGGCCGCCCTCGTCGTCCTCTTCGAACATCGGGAAGTCGACCACCCACAACGGAGCCCAGGCTTTATCATTGGTGATTTGCAGATCACGGCCCACTTTCAGGCGCAGTGCACCCAGTGCATCCGCCACCACTCTGGCACGGTCGGCGCCGAAGAAGATCAGGTCGCCGTCCTGCGCGTCGGTACGCTGCAGAATAGCTTCAACGATCTCCGGCGTCAGGAATTTGGCCACCGGGCTCTGCACGCCGTCGAAACCGCTGGCGCGCGCATTGATCTTCATCCACGCCAGACCTTTGGCACCGTAAATGCCGACAAAGCTGCCGTATTCGTCGATTTGCTTACGCGTCAGCGCGGCACCGCCCGGCACGCGCAGCGCCGCGACGCGACCTTTCGGGTCGTTTGCCGGGCCGGCGAACACCTGGAATTCGACGTTTTTCAGCAGGTCAGCAACGTCCACCAGCTCCATCGGGTTACGCAGGTCTGGCTTATCGGAACCATAGCGGTTCATCGCTTCGGCGAAGGTCATCTGCGGGAAGTCACCGAGGTCGACGCCTTTGATGTCCAGCCACAGCTCACGGATCATCTGCTCCATCATGCTGCGCACCTGCTCAGCGCTCATGAACGAGGTTTCCACGTCGATCTGGGTGAACTCCGGCTGACGGTCTGCACGCAGGTCTTCGTCACGGAAGCATTTGACGATCTGATAGTAGCGGTCAAAACCAGACATCATCAGCAGCTGTTTGAACAGCTGCGGTGACTGTGGCAGCGCGTAGAATTTACCTTTGTGCACCCGGCTCGGCACCAGGTAGTCACGCGCGCCTTCCGGCGTGGCTTTGGTCAGCATCGGGGTTTCGATGTCGAGGAAGCCTTCACCGTCCATAAAGCGGCGCACAAAGCTGGTAATTCTGGCACGGGTTTTCAGACGCTGCGCCATTTCCGGACGACGCAGGTCGAGGTAGCGATAGGTCAGACGCGCTTCTTCGCTGTTGGTCTGGTTAGAATCCAGCGGCAGCGGTTCTGCGCGGTTAATGATGTTCAGCTCATGGGCGAACACTTCGATGTCACCGGTTGCCATGTCGCTGTTGCGGTTTTTCTCTTCACGCGCACGCACAGTACCGGTGATCTGGATACAGAATTCATTACGCAGTTCAGACGCCAGCTGGAAAGCCTGCTGATGATCGGCATCGAAAAACACCTGCGCGATGCCTTCGCGGTCACGCATATCGATAAAAATCAGGCTGCCGAGATCGCGACGGCGATTGACCCAGCCGCAGAGAGTAACTTGCTGACCCACATGAGACAGATTGAGCTGTCCGCAATATTCTGTACGCATAACGTATCCTTTTAACTTCGCCGCTGCTGCCAGACAGCATCAGGCCGCGTAACCTTCTGAGATGCTGCCGCAAAAAAGGCGGCTATTATAATGGAAAATGGCAGGCAGGATAAGCAGATCCCGCGCAAAGCGGACAAATCGTCAGCGTTTGCCGCGCGATCGGTTCCTGACCGTGGCAAAACCAGGTAACGTACGGCGCATTTTCCGCGCCACAGCAGGCAGGAGCAGTTTTGACACTTCGTATTGGATTACCGCAATGGCAGCACGCCAACTGGAAAGTATTGGGTATCGAAACCCTGGCGGATTACGCCCGGCTGTTCGGCTGCGTCGAAGGCAACACCACGCTTTACGCGCTGCCCAGACCCGAAGTAGTGCAGCGCTGGTATGACATGACTGACGACGCCTTTCGCTTCTGCTTTAAATTTCCTGACACCATCAGCCACAAAGCGGCGCTGAAGAACTGCGATGAGCTGGTGAATGAATTTTTGCGCCTGCTGGATCCGCTCAGCCAGCGCATCGGCCAGTACTGGCTGCAGCTGCCCGCCGCCTTTTCACCGGCGCAGCTGACAGATTTATGGGCGTTTCTCGATCGCCTGCCGCGCAGCTTTCACTATGGCGTTGAAGTGCGCCATGCGGCCTTTTTTGCCAAAGGCGAGGCCGAGCGCGCGCTGAATCGCGGCCTGCATCAGCGCGGGGTTAATCGGGTGATTCTCGACAGCCGTCCGGTGCACGCCTCTGCCTCGCTCAGCCCGGCCGCCGTGCATGCGCGCGCGCAAAAGCCGCGCGTGCCGACGCACGCGGTGCGCACTGCCGGACAGCCGATGGTGCGCTTTATCGGCAGCGACAGCGTGGAGGAGAGCCTGCCGCTGTTTGATGTCTGGCAGCAAAAACTGGCGGACTGGCAGCACGACAGCGACCCGCTGCTGTTTATCCACACGCCGGATATGGGCGCGGTGTTTCCGCTGCTACAGGCGCTGTGGCCGCAGCTGCAACAGCTGGAGCCGACGCTGCGCCCGCTGCCCGCCTGGCCACAGCAATCCAGCCTGTTCTAAACGCAGGGAAACGGGTGCAGCCTGCGGCAGTTTCTGCCAGAATAGCGCCCTTTCCGTTTTCTCTCCGGATAATTCATTATGTCTGACCGCGATACGCTATTCTCCGCGCCCATCGATAAACTGGGCGACTGGACCTTTGACGAGCGCGTGGCTGAAGTCTTTCCCGATATGATTCAGCGCTCGGTGCCGGGTTACTCCAACATCATTTCGATGATTGGCATGCTGGCAGAACGCTTTGTGCAGCCCAATAGCCAGGTTTACGATCTCGGCTGCTCGCTGGGCGCGGCCACGCTGGCGGTGCGCCGCAATATTAAGGCACCGGGTTGCCAGATTATTGCCGTCGATAATTCACCGGCGATGGTGGAACGCTGCCGCCGACACATCGACGCCTTCCGCGCCGCTACGCCGGTGCAGGTGCTGGAAGCGGATATCCGCGATATCCACATCGAAAACGCCTCACTGGTGGTGCTCAACTTTACCCTGCAGTTCCTTGAGCCGGACGCGCGCCTGACGCTGCTGCAGAAAATCGCCGCCGGCCTCAATCCGGGCGGTGCGCTGGTGCTGTCGGAAAAGTTCAGCTTTGAAGATGCCGACGTCGGCGAACTGCTGTTCAACATGCACCACGACTTTAAGCGCGCCAACGGCTACAGCGAGCTGGAGATCAGCCAGAAGCGCAGCATGCTGGAGAACGTGATGCTGACGGACAGCGTGGAAACGCATAAAGCCCGCCTGAAAAGCGCCGGCTTTGCCCATGCCGAATTGTGGTTCCAGTGCTTTAACTTTGGCTCACTGGTGGCGTTGAAATGATTGATTTTGGCCGTTTTTATCAGCAAATCGCCACCGGCCCGCTCGCCAGCTGGCTGGAAGTGTTGCCGGCGCAGGTCGCCGCCTGGCAGCGTGAAAACCTGCACGGACATTTTCGCAACTGGGAGAAGTCGGTCGACAATCTGCCGCTGCTGGTGCCGCAGCAGCTCGATCTGCTGCACAGCGTCAGCGCGCAGCATGACGCGTTAACCGATCGCCAGCGCGCCGGCATCGAAAAGCTGCTGCGTAACCTGATGCCGTGGCGCAAAGGGCCGTTTTCGCTCTACGGCTGCGACATCGACACAGAATGGCGCTCCGACTGGAAGTGGGACCGCGTGCTGCCGCATATCTCTTCGCTGGCCGGTCGAACCGTGCTGGATGTAGGCTGCGGCAGCGGTTATCACATGTGGCGCATGATTGGTGCCGGCGCGCAGCTGGTGGTCGGTATCGATCCGATGCAGCTGTTCCTGTGCCAGTTCGAAGCGGTGCGTAAGCTGCTGGGTGACGATCGCCGTGCGCATCTGCTGCCGCTGGGCATTGAGCAGTTGCCGGCGCTGCAGGCGTTCGATACCGTGTTCTCCATGGGCGTGCTCTATCACCGGCGTTCGCCGCTCGACCATCTGCTGCAACTGAAAAATCAGCTGGTCAGCGACGGCGAACTGGTACTGGAAACGCTGGTGATTGAAGGCGATGAAAACGCGGTGCTGGTGCCGGGTGAACGCTATGCGCAGATGCGCAACGTTTACTTTATTCCGTCTGCGGCGGCGCTGAAAAACTGGCTGGAGAAGTGCGGTTTTGTCGATGTGCGCATCGCCGATTACGCCATCACCTCGGTGGAAGAGCAGCGTCGCACCGACTGGATGACCAGCGAATCGCTGGCGGAGTTCCTCGATCCGCACGACAGCAGCAAAACGATTGAAGGCTATCCCGCCCCGCTGCGTGCCGTGCTGGTGGCGCGCAAACCGTAACGCTTAACGCCGCGACAGCGCCAGCTTCGCGGCGAAACCAATAAACACGCAGCCGGTCAGGCGATCCATCACTTTTAACACTGCCGGACGGCGCAGATGACCGGCAAAGTACTGGCTGCCGCTAATCAATACCGCGTTCCACACTAAGCCTATCACCATGTGGGTGAGCGCCATCAGCGTGCACCACAGTGCCACCGATCCGCCGGCCGGGATAAACTGCGGCAGAAAAGTGACGTAAAAAACCCCGACTTTGGGATTGAGCAGGTTACCGGTCAGGCCACGCGCGAAGCAGGTCAGATAGCGCTCTTCCCGCTTTTGCCCCTGCTGCCCGCTGGCCACCGTGCTGCGCGGGTTAAGCAGCAGTCTGACGCCGAGATACAGCAGGTACACGGCACCGATGCCTTTCAGCAGGTTATAAGCCATTTCCGAAGCCAGCAGCAGCGCGCCTAAGCCCAGCCCGACCGCCACGCCCCACACCAGACAGCCGAGCGTAACGCCCAATGCCGTCGCCGAGGCACGCTGCCAGCCCTGCGCAGCCGCCGAACGCAGCACCAGCGCGGTATCGAAGCCGGGCGTCAGCGTAAGCAGGGTAATGGCGAAAAGGAATGAAATAATCAGTGTCATGATGGGCTCCCGGGTTGTGCACAGAACAGCATACGCGACGGCGCATCAATTGTCCGTTGCCGGACGATCCCAATACTGATATTTGTAGGCCGAACTCAGATGCCGCTCAATGGTGCCTTTGGCAAACACTTCCGTCTCATGCAAATAGCTCAGCGTGCAATTGCCCACCTCGTCCCACAACTGGCACTCATCCACCGACCGCAGAGTGCTGACCGGCGTGGTCGAGGTGCCGTGCAGCCGCAGTTCGCGCAATTGATTATCGTAGCTGTAGGTATCTTTACTGCGCGCGCTGGTGGATGCCACCACCAGCCCCTGCGGATTCCAGCGCCAGGTATTCTCGCCGTTGGTCAGTTCATCGCTGCCACGCGCGATACTTTTTTCCAGCCGGAAGTGTTTATCGTAGCGGTAAGTGGTATCGGTAAAGCCCTCTTTCCCCATGCTGGTAAATTTGTCCGAGGCGCTGATGATGTTGCCGTGTTGCCCCATCTGCCAGCTGATGGTGCCCTGTCGGCTATCCACCACTTCCTCTTTGCCCGCGCGGGTCACTTTAACCAGATAAGCATAGTCAGCCACCCAGCCGCGCTGCACGCGCGCGATATGCTGCTCCATGCTCAGCACCACGTTGCCTTCGCTTTTGTCATAGGTGATGTCAGCCACCATCAGATCGCCGCACTGGTCAAACTGACCGAGCACGCGCTTCTGCGAGTTGACGTCTTTACCAAACTCCCCGGCCACCACCTGGCGCACCGCGCCTTTGGCGTCGCCGCCCAGCATAATCCAGTTGTTGCTGCTGGTGATGTTTTTGCTCAGCGGCGGGCAGGTGCTGCTGGCGGCCAGCGCCGCGCCGGCAACGGGGAACAGCAGAATCACAACAGCATAAGGGAGGGATTTCATCAGCGTTATCCGCGCGTTAAGCCATAGAGTAATCAAAGCATCTTTTTCACCAATGCGCTATTCATGGCGAAGCGGCAGACAAAAAGAACCCCAGCAAGGAACTGGGGTTTGGTACTTGCAAACATCACGTCAGGTTTTCGGCGTGCTGCGCGGCAAAATTGGTACGGGTCAGGCGACCCGGTCAACGCTCATCTGCATCATGCTCTTCATGGCTTCGACGACATCGCCATCGACACAGGAGCGGCTGAATTCATCGGTTTCCGCTTCAGAACACATCGAGACACCGGCTTTACGGTAGCGCATCGGTGACGCGACGGCACGGCTGGCGGAGCTGTGGACTTCCTGCAATCCGCTGTCGAGGAACTTTTGCAGATTGCTGAGGCGCACGCCTGCCCCTGCCATAATGATTGGACCGGTGCTGTATTCATTTAGTTCCCGTAATAATGCAATTCCGGTTTCAGCGCTCTGCTGCTGACCGGAAGTCAGAATGCGGGCGATCCCTAAATCAGTCAGCACCTCCAGCGAACGCTTCGGGCTGTGGCACAAATCAAAGGCGCGATGGAAGGTCACCGCCATGCCGTCGCACAGCGCCATAATCTGCTGCATGCGAACCGTGTCGACGTGCGCATCTTCGTCCAGCATGCCAATCACCAGGCCAGGAAAACCCAGCTCGCGAATGCGCGCCACGTCCGATTTCATCACCTCAAATTCGCGTGCGGTGTAACAAAAATCGCCGCCGCGCGGCCGCACGATCGGGTGGACCGGAATGGTCAGTTCACGTTGTGCGGCTTCCAGCATACCCGCCGAAGGTGTCAGTCCGCCTTCACGTGGAGCACTGCACAGCTCCACGCGATCGGCACCGGACGCCTGCGCAGTCATTGCGCAGTCGATGCCATAGCAACAAATTTCCAGTTTCGTCATACCTTGCTCCTTTTCATGACTGCTGGCTCGGGAGGAGTGCATCAGTTAGTCTGCTCATTCAGACAGTTTACGTGGAAAGCGCACTATGGCATTCGATTTTGATCAAGGGATAGACCGTCGTCACAGCGATAGTTTGAAATGGCACAAATATGGTGATCGCGATGTGCTGCCTTTGTGGGTTGCCGACACCGATTTTCGCTCGCCGCCGTGCATCATTGAGGCCATTAAACAGCGTGCCGACCACGGTGTTTTCGGCTATGGCGCGACGCCGCACGGTTTGATTGATATCACTATTTCCCGCTTAGCCCAGCGCTATGGCTGGCAGATTGAGCCAGAATGGATTGTGTTGCTGCCGGGCGTGGTGAGCGGCCTGAATTTATCGGTCCGGGCATTTACCGAGTCGTCGCAGAGCACCGTGGCACCGACGCCGATTTATCCGCCATTTCGCGCGGCGGCGCGGCTGGCGCAGCGCGCGCAGATCAATCTGCCATTGCAGTTACAGCAGGATCGCTGGGCGATGCAGCTGGATGACAGCCAGATGCAGGGTAACGAGCGCCTGCTCATGCTGTGCAATCCGCAGAATCCGGGCGGCACCGTCTACCGCCGTGATGAGCTGGAGGCGCAGCTGGCCTTTGCCCAACGCCACGATTTGCTGGTGTGCTCTGATGAAATCCATTGTGACCTGCTGTTAACGCCCGGCGTACAGCACATTCCGTTTGCCTCGCTGAGCGAAGACGCAGCCCAGCGCAGCATCACCCTGATTTCGCCGTCTAAAACCTTCAACATCGCCGGGCTGGGTGCGTCCATGGCCATTATCCCTCATCCCGAACTGCGGAAACGCTTTAAGCAGGTGCGTGAAGGCATCGTACCGGGCGTGGATATTCTGGCGCTGGTGGCGGCGGAAGCCGCATGGCGCGACGGTGATGGGTGGCTGGCGGACCAGCTGGTTTACCTGCGCACCAATCGTGACTGGCTGGTGCAGCAGGTGAATGCGCTGCCGGAACTCAGCATGGTCGCGCCAGAGGCCAGCTACCTCGGCTGGATTGACGCCAGCCAGCTGGATGTCGCCAGCCCGGCGCTGTATTTCGAAAAACACGGTCTCGGTTTCTCGCCGGGCCGTGATTTCGGCGACGATCGCTTCGTGCGCTTCAACTTTGGCTGCACGCACGCCACCCTGCAGCAGGCGGTATCGCGCCTGCAGCAGGCGGTGGCAGCGCGGCGCTAAGCCTGTTCGCTGGCAACGATCTCCTCCAGCCGCCACGGATGAAACTTGATGGTAGTCTGCCCGTCCGTCACCGCTAAGGTCGGATTGGGCAGACGTTCATTTTCGCCCTGCGGCGTGCTGGTTTTAAACGCGATGCCCGGCTGCGTCAGCGCCTCGTCTGCCAGCAACGCCATCGCACGCATGCCCAGCGTTTCCGGCTCGCCGCGCAACACAATTTCCACATGCTCCCAGCCTTCATGGCGATACAGCTTCTCACCGGGCCACGGCAGCTCGATCACATCCACCTGCCAGCCCGCAATGCGCAGCGGCTGATGCAGCTTAAACAGGCAGATCGGCCGTCCATTAATCATCGCTTCGGAAAACTGATCGCCGATTTGCAGTAACCCGGCTTTCCAGCGTTCTGCCGTGGCGAACTGGTGACAGCGCACTGCCACGTGGTCCGCCTCATGCTGCGTGAGATCCAGGCCGAGGCGTGCCGCAAAATGTTGCAAAGCCTGTTCAAATCGGGACAGGTCTTGTTTTAAGTCACTCAGTTCTGAAGGAAAATCCAGATTCATACGTTAAATACCTCAAACTCAGTTCAGATCTTTTAATCAATAAAAAAACAGGGCTGCCGCAGCTTTCGCTTGACAAAATGCTCGGATTCATCCGATTTCACGCCAAAAACCTTCAAAAACCGCATAAACCGCCCCTCTCTTTCGGATTAATCGCGTAATCAGGTCCACACGTTACTTTATAAAAGTGCCTTAACCAACTGTTATTATTAACAATAGTTAATACAATGAGATAACTCTTATTTACCCGTCAATCAATTGCAGTAGCTGACCCTTTCTTATAAATTTGGGTTTCACAACTACAAGGAATGGCCCTATGTCTATGCTCATTGTTGTCGCGGTCCTGATAGCCTTGATGGGATTTGCAATTTCCCGCCACTGGAAGGTGCGTGAAGACAAAAGCGTTAAAAATCCCCGTCGCCACCCGCGCCGCCGTTAACCGGCGCGCGGGCCTGCGTCCACCGGCAGCCATAACCGATTGCTGACGCACCCCAACATTTCACGTATACTTCCCCTCTTATTTTTTCCGTCCCGACACGCACGCGGGATGACGACATCGGCTCGCCCTCAGCTGGCGGGCCTTTTCAGCATATGAAGGTAACGCGGTGAATATTCAGGCTCTTCTTTCCGATAAAGTCAGTCAGGCGATGGTGGCGGCAGGCGCACCGGCCGATTGCGAACCGCAGGTTCGTCAGTCTGCAAAAGTGCAGTTCGGCGATTACCAGGCGAACGGTATCATGGCCGTGGCGAAAAAGCTCGGTCAGGTGCCGCGCCAGCTGGCTGAGCAGGTAGTTCAGCATCTGGATCTGGCTGGCATCGCCAGCAAAGTCGACATCGCCGGTCCCGGCTTTATCAACATCTTCCTCGACCGCCAGTGGCTGGCACAGCAGGCCGCGCAGGCGCTGCAGCTGCCACGCCTGGGCGTCAGCGAAGTGACACCTCAGACTATCGTGATTGACTACTCGGCGCCTAACGTGGCGAAAGAGATGCACGTCGGTCACGTGCGATCCACCATCATCGGTGATGCCGCAGTGCGCACCCAGGAGTTTCTCGGTCATCACGTCATCCGCGCTAACCACGTCGGTGACTGGGGCACACAGTTTGGCATGCTGATCGCCTATCTGGAGAAGCAGCAGAACGAGCACCATGAAGATATCGCGCTGGCTGACCTTGAAGCCTTCTACCGCGAAGCGAAACGCACCTATGACGAAGACGAAGCCTTCGCCGAGCGCGCCCGCGGTTACGTGGTGAAACTGCAGGGTGGCGACGAATATTGCCGCGCCATGTGGAAAAAGCTGGTGGATATCACCATGAGTCAGAACCAGCAGGTGTATGACCGCCTTAACGTCACCCTGACGCGTAAGGATGTGATGGGTGAAAGCCTGTATAACGACATGCTGCCGGGCATTGTCGCCGATCTGCGCGAAAAAGGGCTGGCGGTGACCAGCGAAGGCGCCACCGTGGTCTTCCTTGATGAGTTTAAAAACAAGGAAGGTGAACCGATGGGCGTGATCATCCAGAAGAAGGATGGCGGCTATCTCTACACCACCACCGATATCGCCTGCGCCAAATATCGCTATGAAACGCTGCATGCCGATCGCGTGCTGTACTACATCGATTCCCGCCAGCATCAGCATCTGCAGCAGGCGTGGACCATCGTGCGCAAAGCGGGCTACGTGCCGGAGTCAGTGCCGCTGGAGCACCATGCGTTCGGCATGATGCTGGGCAAAGATGGCCGTCCATTTAAGACGCGCAGCGGTGGCACCATCAAACTTTCCGATCTGCTGGATGAAGCCGTTGAGCGCGCCCATGCGCTGGTCAGCGAGAAGAATCCGGAGATGAGCGCGGCAGAGCTGAAAGAACTGGCGGAAGTGGTCGGCATTGGCGCGGTGAAATACGCCGACCTGTCGAAAAGCCGCACCACCGATTACATCTTCGACTGGGACAACATGCTGGCGTTTGAAGGCAACACCGCGCCGTACATGCAGTATGCCTACACGCGTGTGCTCTCGGTATTCCGTAAAGCGGGCATTGAGGCAGACAGCCTGTACGGTGATATCATCCTGACTGACGAGCGCGAAGCGCTGCTGGCGACCCGTCTGCTGCAGTTTGAAGAGACCATCACCCAGGTTGCGCGCGACGGCACGCCGCACGTGATGTGTGCTTATCTGTACGATCTGGCCGGTCTGTTCTCGGGCTTCTATGAGCACTGCCCGATTCTCTCCGCCGAAGAGGAAAACGTACGCAACAGCCGTCTGCAGCTGGCTGCGCTGACGGCGAAAACCCTGAAGCAGGGGCTGGATACGCTGGGCATCAAAACCGTCGAGCGAATGTAAGCCTAAAAAAACCCGCTGCGGCGGGTTTTTTATTGGCTATTGGCTATTTGCTATTGGTAATTGACCATCACTTCACTGCTCACCACCCGCAGGCCGGGCGGCAACGCGCCCTGCCCCTGAAATCCGAAAGCCAGATGCAACGTTTCATCGGCTGCCACGTTGGCGAGGCCGCGCGTGCTGCCGCTGGCGCCGTCCAGCTCCACGCAGCGCTGACTGGCGCACAGCCGCACCACCAGACCGGATGGCGCCGGGCGGCTCAGCGTGTAGCGCCAGTTCACCACCGAAATAGTCCCTGGAGCCGCCGAGGGCGCTTTAAGCGCCGGCGACAGCAGCCAGTTGCCGCGCACGCCAAGGCTCGGGCCGCTGGCGCTGGCCTGCCACGCACCGCTGGCGGCTTTGCCCGTTAGCGGCAGCGCCAGCAGCGTCGCCAGCAGCCATGAGAGCGTCACGCCGCGCATTATTTGCCGCCTATGGTAGCAGTCATGCGGATCTGCCGGTTATCGGTCAGCTCCATATTAGACAGCACCACCAGCTGCGGCAGGTTACGGCGCAGGAAGCGCGCCAGCAGCGCCCGCAGCGGATGGTTAACCAGCAGCACCGGCGGCGCACCGGTCATCTCCTGCTGCTGCAGCGCGGCCTGCGCCTGCATCAGCAGTCGATCGGCAAGACCCGGTTCCAGACCGCCACCACCCTGCAGCGCCTGCAGCAGCAGACGTTCCAATGTGGCATCCAGTCCAATCACCTGCACTTCGCCGTTGCCCGGGAACCACTGCTGGGTAATCGCGCGGCCCAGCGCGACGCGTACCACGCTGGTCAGTTCCTGCGGATCGTTCTGCACCGGCGCATGTTCGGCCAGCGTTTCGATAATGGTGCGCATGTCGCGAATCGAAACGCGTTCGGTCAGCAGATTTTGCAACACTTTATGCAGCGTGGTCAGGGTAATCACGCCCGGCACCAGATCTTCCGTCAGCTTTGGCATCTCCTGGGTGACGCGGTCCAGCAGCTGCTGCGCTTCCTGACGCCCAAACAGCTCGCTGGCGTACTGGCCGATCAGGTGATTAAGGTGGGTAGCCACCACGGTACTGGCTTCCACTACGGTGTAGCCCTGAATCTGTGCCTGCTCTTTCAGCGCGCTGTCGATCCAGATGGCCGCGAGGCCAAACGCCGGGTCAACCGTCGCTTCACCCGGCAGCGTGCCCGCCGCCGTGCCCGGGTTGATCGCCATCCAGCGTCCCGGATAAGCATCGCCGCTGCCAATCTCCACGCCCTTCATCAGGATGCGATAGCGCGCCGGCGGCAGCTCCATGTTGTCACGAATGTGCACCACCGGTGGCAGGAAGCCGACCTCCTGCGCCACCTTTTTACGGATACTGCGGATACGCCCGAGCAGCTCGCCGTTTTGCAGATGATCGACCATCGGAATCAGGCGATAGCCCACTTCCATACCGAGCGAATCTTCCAGCTGGACGTCGGTCCACGAGGCTTCGACCGTGGCCGGCGTCTCCTGCGTTTTCACCACGCTGGAGGCTTCACTTTGCTTCTTCGGCTGCATTTCGCGACCGCGCAGCCACCAGGCCAGGCCGAGCAGCGCCGCGGTGAACAGCAGGAACACAAAGTTCGGCATGCCGGGCACCAGGCCCAGCAGGCCAATCACGCCGGCGCTCAGCATCAGCACGCGTGGATTGTTAAACAGCTGGCCCACCATCTGTTCGCCGACGTCCTGATCGGTGCTGACGCGGGTAACGATGACACCGGCAGCGGTCGAGATCACCAGCGCCGGGATCTGCGCCACCAGGCCGTCACCGATGGTCAGCAGCGTATAGGTTTCCCCGGCGTGGCCGAGATCCATACCGTGCTGCACCACGCCCACCAGCAGGCCGCCGATCACGTTGATCACCATGATCAGGATGCCGGCGATGGCGTCGCCGCGCACAAACTTACTGGCACCGTCCATTGAGCCGTAGAAGTCCGCTTCCTGGGTCACCTCGGTGCGCCGGCGTTTGGCTTCGTCTTCACCAATCAGGCCGGCGTTCAAATCGGCATCGATCGCCATCTGCTTGCCGGGCATACCATCCAGCACGAAACGCGCGCCCACTTCGGCGATACGTCCGGCACCTTTGGTGATGACCATGAAGTTGATGATCACGAGGATGATGAATACCACGATACCAATGGCGAAATTACCGCCGACGAGGAAGTGACCAAAGGCTTCAACCACACGCCCGGCGGCATCAGCACCCGTATGCCCTTCCAGCAGGATGATACGCGTTGAGGCGACGTTCAGCGCCAGACGCAGCAGCGTTGAGAACAGCAAAATGGTCGGGAAGGCAGCGAATTCCAGCGTGCGCTGGGTGAACATCGCCACCAGCAGCACCATGATGGACAGCGCAATGTTGAAGGTAAACAGCAGGTCAAGGATGAACGCCGGCAGCGGCAATACCATCATTGACAGAATCAGCATGATCAGCACCGGACCAGCCAGCACCTGCCATTGCGTGTCTTTAAAATTGCCCGGTAAACGCAGCTTTTCGGCCAGATTAGCCATGGTTGGTGTTCTCTCCTGCAAAGTCCATCTCTGCCGGGACCGGCAGATGTTTTGGTTTGTTTGGAATCAGGCCGCCTTCACGCTTCCAGCGTCGCAGCTGCCAGACCCACGCCAGCACTTCTGCCACGGCGGCATAGAGCGCGCCGGGAATAAACTGGCCAATTTCCGTATGACGATAGAGCGCACGCGCCAGCGGCGGCGCTTCCAGAATCGGTACGCGGTGCTCTTTTGCGATTTCACGAATGCGCAGGGCAATGTCACCGGCGCCTTTGGCAATCACTTTCGGCGCGCTCATCTTGCCTTCCTGATACTGCAGCGCCACCGAGTAGTGCGTCGGGTTAGTCACGATGACGTCCGCCTTCGGTACGTCGGCCATCATGCGGCGGCGGGCGGCGGCACGCATCGCCTGGCGGATACGCCCTTTAACGTGCGGGTCGCCTTCGTTCTGCTTGTGTTCATCGCGAATTTCCTGGCGCGTCATGCGCAGCTTTTTGAAGTAGCTGTAGAGCTGCCAGAACACATCAAAGCCAACCATCGGGATCAGACCCAGCATCACCAGCGCGCAGCTGATGGCGGTCATCGACAGGCCATGCTGCAGCGCATTCACAGGCGATTCGCTCATCAGGCGCAGCATCTCCTGCCAGTGACTCCACAGATACCAGCCAGCCACCAGCGCCACCAGCACCGCTTTGAGGATCGCCTTCACCAGTTCCGCCCACGTCTGACCGGAGAACATGCGCGCAATGCCCGGTAACGGGTTGAGCTTTTTGAAATCGAATTTGATGGATTTTCCGCTGATGTTGATTCCGCCCAGAATCATCGGCGCGGCGATGGCAACGATCACCAGCCCGGCCATCAGCGGCAGCAGCGCGATCACCGCCTGCATCACCAGGTTGCCGATGTGCGAGACGATAATTTTATCGTCGTTGACCATGCCGTGGTCGAAGCGGAAGCCGGTGGCCACCATGCTGGCCAGCCGTTGCGCCATATTGTGGCCGCCCAGCCAGATGATCAGCAGCCCGGCCAGCAGCATCAGTACCGAAGTCAGCTCGCGCGAACGCGGAATCTGCCCCTCCTGCCGTGCTTTCTCAAGTCGGTGGGGGGTGGGCGATTCTGTTTTGTCCTCGTTGCTCTCTTCAGCCACGACATACCTCAGCTGGCAGGAATTCTGAGCATAGGATGCCAAAACCCTTCGGGTCTAAAGCGCGGATTAAGCGAGAAAAAGATGGGTTTATTTAGCCATAAGTGAAATCAGGACCTGCGCTAACCTGGTGCGGGCCAATCACCAGCGAACGGTTCCGCGACCTTTGCTGCGTAATACGGTTAAGTGGTGGAGCAAGCAAAAGCCGTGCCGGACTGGCTGGGTTAAAGACGTGGCTGCGCCCGGAAATTCCGAAAATCATAAAATTGTTTCGCCGCGCAATCTTTTTTTATCTGAAAAAATAGATAAATCTTATTTACCAATTCCCTTAAGCACCATCAGGGGGTAAATGTCGCGCCGCACACCAGCCGCGCTTGCTTACGCAAATAAATTAATGCAGCTTATCTATCGTCCCAGCCAGAACTATCGCGGCGTGCCGTTAAGGCGTTTTTTCGCCCGGTAGCACGGGATTTGCCGCGGTGCAATGGTTTGAATTCTCAAAAGTCTTAGGTAGACTTAAGTCAGCACTATCTTTCTGTAATTTGACTGTTTTTTAGTGGCCTTCTCACTGCATAATCTGCCCGCCCGCTGAGTGCGTGCCGGATACAACTCTGCAGCGACACTGATGAAAATTTGAGGATCATGGTGAATAAGAGTCTCTTGCTAACGCTGCTGGCGGCTTTAACGCTGGCGGGATGTAAAGCGCCTCCACCGCCCGTGACGGATGACACCCTGGTCACCAGCGAAGTGAACGGCGTAAAACTGGTTCATCGTCATGCAGTGGCAGCACCCGGTGAATTTACCCCGGTGAATGAGAGCTTTCGCGCGCTGTATGCCGCCTCTGTGATGACCCTGCCGGATTACGGCGGCAAAGTGGTCCGTTATCTGGATAACGCCCAAACCTTTGAGGTGCTGGGTCGCGTCGAGCACAACTGGCTGGCGATTGCAGAAGAACCCAGCGGTCAGCTGATTGGCTACGTGCCCCCCAAAGCTGGCGTGGAGAGCAGCCGCTATGATGCCACGCTGCGCAGCGACCGGCCGCGTCCCCGTCGTACTAAACAGGTCTGCGTGGCCGTGGGCGGCGCTAGTAAAGCATGCCGCACCAATGATACCGCGACCTGGATCTTAGACTGATGATGCAATCCGGCGCATATTGCCCGCAGCACACCGCTGCTTTGCGGGCTAACCGTTCCGTTATTGCCAGGATAATCGAGATTTAATGACTCAGGACTCCCTTGCCCGCGATGGCATTGTCGCGGGCAACGATAACCTTTTGCTGAATGCCGCAGCACCGATTCTGAATGCCGTCGTGCGTATACGGCAGGCGGCGACGCACGACGATCCCGCCGGCCTGCGTCAGCTGCTGATTGAAGAGATCCGCCAGTTCGAGCAACGCTGCAAGCAGGCGGGTTTGCCATTTGAGATGATCATCGGTGCACGCTACTGCCTGTGTAGCGTGCTGGACGAAGCGGCGGCGCAAACCCCCTGGGGCACGCGCGGCGTCTGGTCCGGCAACGGCATGCTGGTGACCTTTCATAACGAAAGCTGGGGCGGCGAAAAAGTGTTCCAGCTGCTGTCGCGCGTGTCGCAAAGCCCGCAGCAGCATTTATGGCTGCTGGAAGTGATTCACTACTGCCTGCTGCTGGGCTACGAAGGGCGCTATCGCGGCAGCGACAGCGGACGCGCACAGTGTGAAGGCATCCGTAAACGGCTGGCGCAGCTGATTACGGAAACCCGCCCGGCGACACCACCGCGCGCGCCGCTGGTGGAAGTACATCCGCTGGTCAGCACCCTGACGCGGCCAATGGTGCCACTGTGGGCCTGCGTCACGCTGGCTACGCTCATTGCCTGTCTGATCTACAGCGGGCTCAACTGGCGGCTGGGCAATGCGGCCGAACCGCTGCTGCGCGCCATCTATCAAACCCCGCTGCCGCAAATCATGCCGGGCCGCCGCCCCACCTCACCGCAGGCGCTGCTCGATCTGCATCAGCGTCTTAACGACGTGATTGCCGCAGGCCAGCTGGAAGTGAGCGACGGTGCCTTTGGCAGCAAGGTGATCATCCCTGCGGACAAGCTGTTTGCGCCGGACGGTACGGTGGTAAACCAGGTTGGCCGCGCGCTGCTGGCGCACGTGGCCAGCGCGATGAAGACGGTAAAAGGCACGGTGCTGGTATCGGTCTATACCGATAATCGTCCGGTGGATGGCCGTTTCGCCTCCAGCTATGAATTCTCCTTCGCTCGTGCCCGTGCCGTTACGCAACTGCTGAATACGCAGCTGGCGGACGGTCACAGCGTTAAAGCCGAAGGCCGTGGCGACAGCAATCCGCTCTTACCCAATGACAGCAATGAAAACCGCGCCCGCAATCGCCGGGTGGAGATCACCCTGTTTGCGGCACCGGAAACCCTCGGCAATCATCAGGGAGGCCAGTGATGCGCGCATCACTCCAACATCTGTTAACCCATCGCCTGCTGTGGGGCCTGATTGGCGTCACGGCACTGAGCTGCGTGCTGTGGATGCTCGGTCCGCTGTGGAGCTGGGGCGATACTCGTCCACTGGAGCCGGTATTCCCGCGCCAGCTGGCGGTCGGCCTGCTCTATTTCTGCTGGGTACTGTTCCAGTTTATTCCCGCCATCTGGCGCGGCTGGTTTAACAGCAAGCTGCTCAATCGCCTGCAGGAAATGAGTCACGAAGAAGCGTCCGATCGCCAGGCGACCGAGACGCTGCTGACCCAGCGCTTCAGCGAAGCGGCGCTGCGGCTGAAACGCACCCAGTTTGGTCGCCGGCATCAGAAAAGCTGGCTGGCGCGTTTTCAGAGTCACTATCTGTATCAGCTGCCGTGGTACGTGATGATCGGCGCGCCCGGCGCCGGTAAAACCACCGCGCTGCTGAATGCTGGTCTGGAGTTTCCGTTAACTGACAGCCTCGGCAAAGAGGCGGTACGCGGCGTCGGCGGCACGCGTCACTGCGACTGGTGGTTCACCGACAGCGCAGTTTTAATCGACACCGCGGGCCGTTACGCACTGCAGGAGAGCCAGCGCGCGCGCGACGGCGCCGAGTGGCATAACTTCATAAAACTGCTTAAGCGCTACCGCACGCGCCAGCCAATCAACGGCGTGATCATGACCATCAGCGTGGCCGACCTGCTGACCGATTCCGCCGAGGCACGTCACGCCCAGGCCAGCGCGCTACGCAGCCGCATGGTCGAGCTGCATCAGCAAACCGGCATTCACTTCCCGGTGTATGTGATGGTCACCAAAACCGACCTGCTGAAAGGGTTTATGAGCTTTTACGGCAACCTGAGTAAACCGCAGCGCGATGCCATCTGGGGCTTCACCTTCCCGTGGGAACCGGGCAAGCCGCATAAAGATGACTGGCACCGCAGCTTTAGCGAGCGCTTTCAGCAGCTGGAGCAGCGTCTGCAGCAGCAGCTGGCCGACGTGATGGCTGGCGAGCGCGATCTCACCCAGCGCGCCGACAGCTTCCTGTTCCCGCAGGAATTCAGTTCGCTGCGTCCGTTACTCAACGAATATCTCGACGTGGTGTTTTCCCGCCATCAGGATGAGATTGCCTGGTCGGCGCGCGGCCTGTTCTTCACCAGCGGTACCCAGGAAGGCCTGCCGTTTGACCGCATCATGGGCGAACTCAACCGTAAGCTACAGCTGCCACACACCGGCGAGTCGAGCCTTGCCGCGTGGGACAGCGTTAACCGCAGCAATCCGATTCCGGGTACCAAAGGCCAGAGCTTCTTTATTCGCGACCTTTTAAGCGACCTGGTGTTCCGCGAAAGCGGCCTTGCCGGCAGCAACCGTCACTGGGAGTATCGTAACCGGCTGCTGCACTGGATCGGTTACGGCGCGCTCACCGGCGCGCTGGTGCTGCTCTCCGGTTTGTGGCTCACCAGCTACGTACAGAATCAGCGTTATCTCGATCAGGTCGCGGCGCGTATCGGGCCGATTACCGCGCAAAGTCAGCAGGTTATTCATCAGCCAGCCGATAATATTTTTGATCTGCTACCCTTCTTAAATAACCTGGTGAAACTGCCGCTGTCGGTGCATTTTTCTCTCGACAATCCACCGCTTACCATGCGCGCTGGACTGTATCGCGGTAACCAGGTGAGCGATGCCGCATGGGTGCTTTATCAAAATGCGCTTAAGTCTTTACTGCTGCCGCGCGTGGCCCAGCAAATCACCAACCTGCTGCGTGACGATCCCGGCACCGACAATGACTACAGCCGCAATGCGCTGCGCGCTTATCAGATGCTGTATCAGCCGCGTAACTACGACGGCGAATTTCTGCGCGGCTGGCTGATGCAAAATCTGCAGCGCACGCTGCCGGACAATGTCAGCGCGCGCGATCTGCAGCAGCTTGACTGGCACCTTAGCCAGCTGCTCGATCAGCAGATTCAGTCGTCGCCTTATGCGCGCGACAATGCGCTGATGATGCGTAAGCTTGCGGAAAATCTGAAAAATGCCGGTCAGAATGGCCGTATGCTGGCGGTTGCGCCACACACCGTATCGCAGCGATTGACCGGACACAGTGAGTAATGGTGAGGTAACCATGGCGAGTTACACCGCGCCGGGCTGGTATGGCAAATTACCGGCCACCGGTGATTTTCTGCGCCAGCGGCTCAGTGAAGCCACGGTGACGCCGTGGAGCCACTGGTTTCAACAAGGCTTAATCCACTGGCATCAGCAGGAAGAGGCCAGTACGCAACAGTTTTTACGCGCGCCGGTATGGAATTTTGTCCTGCCGCTATCGCCGCTGCGCCAGCAGGTGCAGCTGGGCTGTCTGCTGCCCTCGTGCGATCGCGTCGGCCGTGCGTGGCCGCTGCTGGCGCTGCACAGCATTCCGCTCAGCGCGTGGCATGCTTCACAGCTGGCGATCTCCGGCGACTGGTATCAGGAACTCGGCGCGCTGCTGTGGCAGGCGGTGCGCGATCGCCACAGCCCGGACGCGCTGGAGACGCAGATTCAACAGCTGGCTCCGCTGCTGCTGCCGGATAAGCAGCGCAGCGACATCATGGATGTGATTGGTTTTGACGATTTGCCCTGCACCCTGAGCTGGCGTGAAGTGGCCGACCGTTTTGATCCCCAACAGCACATTAGCTACTGGTGGAGTAATCGCAGTGACGGCTTTGCCCACGCCACGCATAAACACAGTGGCCCGCTCACCGCGCAACTTTTTTCGTTATTGTTTAACCCGGCGGCGGGTGCCCAGCCGGGACGTAATGGCCTCTATCCACCGATGTTTGAGTAGGCCAGTGCGCTTGCCTTGTTAACGGGATGACTCATGCAATTTACCATTGTGCAGTGCAATACGGATGTGCCCGCCAAAACCGTCGCGTTTAGCCCGCCTGGCGGGACCATTGGCCGCAGCCAGGATAACGACCTGGTGCTGCCCGACGAATCGCGCGCTATTTCGCGCCTGCAGGCGCTGGTGCACCTGTCGCCAGACGGCGAGTGCCGCCTGACCAACCAGGGCAGCGTCACTTCAGTGGTGCTGAACGGCGTGGCGCTACAGCGCGGCTCGCAGGTGCGGCTGCGCCACGGCGATACGCTGCAGATTGGCGAATATGGCCTTGAAGTGTGTGACCCGGCGTGTCAGAACGCACCGCAGGATGATCCACTGGCGTTTTTTGCTGACAGCGCCGCCGATCCGCTGGGTATGCAGCAGGACGAAAGCGTGCCGGAACCGGAAGTCCTGCCGCAGAGTGACAGTCCGCGTCACGAACGCCGCCCGGACGCGCGCCTGGCGATCGATCCGCAAAGCGATGCGCCCGTGATGCCAGCCGTGCTGCCGGGCGCCGATCAGGACAAACTGATCGCCGCGCTGCTGGAAGGTATGGGCCTGAATAATGGTCACCAGACGCCGATCACCGAAGAGCAGATGCGCGTCACCGGCCGTATGCTCAGCCTGTTTTCGCAGGGTACGGTTGCCCTGCTCTCTTCGCGCTCCATCCTCAAGCGCGGCGTGAAAGCCGACATGACGATGATCCTTAACGAAGCCAATAACCCGTTTAAAATTCTGCCTTCCGGCAAAACCGTGCTGATGCAGATGTACCAGAGCCAGATGCCTGGCTTTATGCCACCGGAAGCAGCGGTGCGCGATGCGCTGGTGGATTTACAGGCGCATCAGCTGGGGATGATTGCCGGCATTCGCGCCATCATTGCCGCGATGCTGCAGTCGTTTAATCCGCAGCGTCTGGAAGAGGAAGCGCGCAAAGACGGCGTGCTGCCTAAGATGCCGTTCAGCGGCGGACGTAAAGCGGCGCTGTGGGACTATTTTCTCCGTCACTATCAGCGCACTGCGGGCGAGATTGAAGATGACTTCCACACCCTGTTTGGTGAAGCCTTTCTGCATGCCTACGACATGGAAGTGAATCAGTACAAAGATTCCCAGACGCGGACCGAAGACGCATGAAGATGAAGTTTGCCAGCCGCTGCCAGCAGGGTATGCGTGACGAAAACCAGGATCGCACCGGTGCCGAAGTCGATGAACAGAAAGCCTGTTTTCTGGTATGCGACGGCGTGGCCGGTCTGCCCGGCGGCGATTATGCGGCCCAGCTGGTGCGCGATACCCTGCTGACGCAGCTGCAGCAAAACGACACGTTCACGCCGGAGAGTACACGCGCGGCGATAGAAAAGTGTCAGCAAACGCTGGTCAGCGCCCAGGGGAACAATCCGAATTTTTCGCGCATGAGCACCACCCTTGCCGCCCTGTTTATTGACCGCACAACGCAGCGCGCATGGTGGGCGCACGCCGGTGATAGCCGGGTTTATCACTTCCGCCACGGGGTGCTGCATCAGGTGACGCGTGACCACAGTCTGGCGCAGCAGCTGCGCGAAGCCGGCTATGAAAATACCGGCATTAACAGTAATTTACTTTATAATGCGCTGGGTATTGAGCCGGCCCGACCGGCCACCTTCAGCGAGGTGATTGAGCTGACCGATGGTGACGCATTTCTGGTCTGTACCGACGGTTTCTGGCTCAACCTCACCACCGACGAAATGGAACAGGCACTGCGCATGGTGAACGCCTGCGAAGAGTGGCTGGCATTGATGGAACAGGCCGTAAACCGCAGTGTTAAAAGCGACAATCTCAGCGCTCTGGCAATCTGGATTGGCGAACCGCAGGACGCGACGCTGCTTTATTCCCAGGCTGATGCGGCACGTTTTCTGCCGTCACGTTATTGATTGCAAGGATCATTATGAAACTGTGGTTGCCGGGCGTTGCCGCCCTGTTACTGGCCCTGAATGCGCAGGCGGAAGATTACCGGGTGGTCTACTCGCCCAGCCTGTCGCTGGAAGTCTATATCGATAACGTTGCCAGTAATGCGCCCGACGACTGGTGTAAAGAGACGCTGCCGCTGCGCATCGTGTCCGGTAAAAGCAGCGACACCAGCATTCTTACCAGCTTCCTGCCGCGCGTCGGTACGCTGCTGGCGAACCAGTGCGGCCTGCTGGATGAGATCCCCTGGCAGATGACCAGCAAAGAGGGCAGCGTGCTGGCTAACGGCAGCGCGGCAAAACTGCAGAACTGGCGGCCGATCATCCTCAACGACGCGACCGCCAGCGCCAGTGCAAATACCGCGGCGCCGCTGGATTTATCGCGTCCGGCCGACAGCACGCCGCTGCAGCACTTCGCCCTGCCCGGCGGCTGCCATTTCCGTACCTGGTGGGATGAAAACGGCGGTTCGCTGTTTATTCCTGAGAACCCGCAGCAGCATTGCTCAACCGAGGGCTGGCTGGAAGGTCCGGCGGCGATGACGCTGCTGAGTGACGGCAAAACGCGCAGCCAGACGGTAACCTTCCTGCAGGGTTATCCCATCGCCGATCTTACGCTGACCCGCACGCCGCTGGAGGTGGTGGCGGTGAACAAACAGCGCATGATTGTCACGCGGCCCGATGCCAGCGATAGCTGGCTGGTGCTGCCGTTTGATGCTCAGCAGCACGTCTGGCGCTTCAGCGGTACGCTGCTGATTAAAATGGATAAAAACACCGGCACGGATAGCGAAGCGGTGAAATCGCGGGTTGATAGCTTACGCGGCATCTGGTCGCCGCAGTTTATGCCACAGCAAAAAGTGACTGTGTTACTGATTGACACCCTGCACGCCGATCTGGCCGATCCGGCAATTGGTGCCTGGCGTAACATTAATTAATTAGCGGTTGTTGCCCGCCGTCACCGGCGTGACGGGGCGCTACAGGACGTGTTCAGAGAGCTCACTATGTCGGCAAACGAAAATCATACCCCCAATGCCCTGCCTGCGGGCTACCGGTTTAACGAGTTTGAAATCAAGGAAGTGATCGGCGGCGGCGGCTTTGGCATTGTCTATCGCGCCTGGGATCATCAGCTGGAACGCACCATCGCCATCAAAGAGTACATGCCGGTGTCACTGGCGGTACGCGGTGCGGATCTGGCGCTGGAACTGCGCGGCGAGCGCTTCCAGAAACTGTTTAATGCCGGACGCAACAGCTTTATTCAGGAGGCACGGCTGCTGGCGCGTTTCAATCATCCCGGTCTGCTGCACGTCCTGCGCTTCTGGGAAGAGAACGGCACGGCTTACATGGGCACGCTCTATTACAGCGGCATGACGCTGAAAGAGTGGCAGCTCACCAGCCCGGACAGCATTGACGAAGCGTGGATTCGTCGTCTGTTGCCGCCGCTGTTTGGTGCCATCAACACCATTCACACCGCCGGTTACCTGCATCGTGATATTTCGCTCGATAACATTCAGATTCAGGAAAATCAGCTGCCGGTGCTGCTCGACTTTGGCTCGGCGCGCAAAGAGATTGGCAACCTGTCGGATGAAACCGAGATCATGCTCAAGCCGGGCTTCGCGCCAATTGAGCAGTACAGCGAAGAGGGAGAAGTCGAACAGGGACCCTGGACCGATATCTACGCGCTGGGCGCGGTGCTGCATACGCTGATCACCGGCCACGCGCCGCCGGTCAGCGTGGTGCGCTGCATTGAAGATAACTACCAGCCACTGGTGGAGCGCAAGCCTGAGGGGTATTCGTTGCCGCTGCTGCACGCGATCGACTGCGCGCTGGCGATGAAGCCGGAAGACCGTCCGCAGAGTATTGATGCTTTTGCCCGGCTGATCGATCTGCCGGTGAGCGATGTCGAAGCGCTGGTGACGACCTTCCCGGTGACCGCGGAGAGCCAGCCCGTGCCGGAGCCGGTAGCGGCCGTGCCGGAACCGCAGGTAATGGCGGTTAATCATGCCGCCGCCGCGATTGAACCGGTGACGCCGCGCAATGTGCGCCGTTTGTCGCCTGCCCTGCTCGCCGCCGCT
Source organism: Pantoea sp. Ap-870 (assembly GCF_011752515.1). Lineage (NCBI taxonomy): Bacteria > Pseudomonadati > Pseudomonadota > Gammaproteobacteria > Enterobacterales > Erwiniaceae > Pantoea > Pantoea sp. Ap-870. Next base: position 239,762 of record NZ_VWXG01000005.1, on the reverse strand, counting down.
GCCGTGGCGTTGCTTGCCGTGGTGGTCGTAGTGTGGAAAGCCAATCGCCCGAGCGACGCACCGCCGGTGGCGGCCAGCAGCGCCCCGGCGGCGACCCCATCAGCGGGCAGCGCGCCCGCCAGCAGCGCACCAACCATGGCGACGGTTTACCTGCAGTTGCAGGCAGGGGAAAATATCGTGCTGAACGGCGAAGCGAAGGATGTGAAACCCGCCAGCAGCGGTTTCGCCTCGCTGAATCTGGCGGCAGGCAGCTATCGTATTGAAGTGCATCACGGCAGCCTGGTGCGCAGCCAGATGCTGACGATTAACCAGCCGGGCACCTGGCTGATTAATCCGGGTAATTGAGGTTAGCCGCGCGCAGCGCTCTGCTGCAGCGCGCGCACTTCGGCCGCAAGGCGCGTTAACGCCTCTTCCTGCATGCCGCGTTTGCCCAATTCCTGTTCCAGCGAGAACAGATACTGCGCGTTGCTGCCGAGCGGGCCGCTGGCCTGAGCGATCAGCGGAGCAATGGTGCTGCGGCAGGAGTCGGCTTCATACAGCGGATGACGCGGATCCATGATAAACACCAGCGCCGTAACCGTGCGGCCATCCTCCAGCGTCAGTTCACACCAGGTGGGCAGATAGCAGCCGGTGATCATTTCCCGTTTCCACAGCAGTTCAAGCTCTTCATGCAGGCGCGCTTCCGGCAGGCGAAACGCCAGACCGCTGGTAGAACCGCCCTCTTTCAGCGCCAGCATCCGTCCTGGTGCGGCAACGGTGCCGCGTCCGGCGGTCAGCCGCAGGCAAAAGGCACGATGCCAGCCCTCAAGCCGTCCGGTCGCCACCTCTTCCGCTTCAAAAACCGGGTTCCACATCAGGGAACCGTAGCCGAAGATCCACACCGGGCTTTGATCGGGACGACAGGCAAGCGTGGCGCAGAGCGACGCCGCGCGCTTCTCACAGCTCCACAGCAGCGCTTCGTCAATATCACCAAATGAAGTTTTGCAATCCGCTTTTAGTAAGAATTCCCGGGTTAACACTGCGATCTCCTCTACTGCGCTGACCTTCCTGTCGTTATGGCTCCCTGAATCTGCGATTTTACAGGCGGCGCCCATGGCGTCGACTTAAGACAAGACAGTAATGCATTTGCCATAAACGTTTCAAGATTGACCCCGATCACAAAGGGGAAATTATCTGTAAATAGCATCGGCTGCCTGGCAGGATTCTTGAACGAAGCGCGGAGAAGTGTGAAGCGGGCCGCAGTGGCCCGCGCGGGAGCTAGTGTTTAGGATGCCACTTGTCGTCCTCGCCTTTGGCGTACTCTTTTTTGACCGCCGCCCAGGCGACTTTGTGTGCCACCTGCTCGCGCGATTCATCACCGCGACGATCGTCTTCATCTTTATACTGATCCCAGGCGCTGTTAAACGCCTTTTGGTAGATGGTTTGCGCATGGCCCGGCAGCACGTGGCGCACGCTGTCCGGCAGTTCCCGGTTCGATGAATAAGGCATAGTTCCTCCTGTTTCAGGTTCCCTGTATAAGTCTGGAAGAGAACGGCAAAAACGCAAACCTGCTATTTCATACTTCTGCCAGCAAAAAAGGCGGGTAGTGAGGATAAGGCCAGATAATTCAGTTCTGTTCTTACTCCTTTTACGCAGGATAGATGAGAAACACGCAACATTAACCTGCTGATGAAAAGGGTTAATTCGCTGATTAACGCGAATTTCGCTTCATTCAGATTAAAATGACAAAAAGTAAAAACGCGTAAAAAATCTGCGTGAGCAGTGGTGAAAAGTTACACTGCGCTTCGTCAGATGAGTCACTATATTTATCAGGCAGCAATTGCCTGTTTTTGTTCTTTTTGCCGAAGAGGATGGCGCATGGCTGGACATGAGAAGACCCGACACAGCGAGTATTCGCTGATTTTCCCGATTCTGGCGCTGGCGGTGCTGAGCTTTTTTGGCGGCCAGACAGCGCTTCTGCCGGTAATCGGCATCAATCTGCTGGCGCTGGTAGCGATTTTAAGCAGCGCCTTCAGCGTAGTACGTCACGCCGACGTTCTGGCGCACCGGTTAGGTGAACCCTACGGCTCGCTGATCCTCAGCCTGTCAGTGGTAATTCTGGAAGTGAGCCTGATTTCGGCGCTGATGGCGACCGGCGATGCAGCGCCCGCGCTGATGCGCGATACGCTCTACTCCATCATCATGATCGTTACCGCCGGACTGGTGGGCTGTGCCCTGCTGCTTGGCGGGCGTAAATTTGCCACCCAGTACGTTAACCTGGCCGGCGTGAAGCAGTACATGATCGCCATTTTCCCGCTGGCGATTCTGGTGCTGGTGTTTCCCAATGCCCTGCCCGGCGGCAATTTCACCACCGCGCAGGCGCTGATCATTGCGGCGATCTCTGCGGCGATGTACGGCGTGTTCCTGCTGATTCAGACCAAAACTCACCAGAGCCTGTTTGTTTACGAGCATGAAGACGAGAGCGATGATGGCGACCCGCACCACGGTAAGCCTTCCGCGCACAGCTCGTTGTGGCACACCGCGTGGCTGATTGTGCATCTGATTGCGGTGATCAGCGTGACCAAGATGAACGCCAACTCGCTGGAAATGCTGCTCACTGAAATGAACGCGCCGGAGCAGTTTACCGGTTTCCTCGTCGCGCTGCTGATTCTGTCGCCGGAAGGTCTGGGCGCAATCAAGGCGGTGCTGATGAATCAGGTGCAGCGCGCGATGAACCTGTTTTTCGGTTCGGTGCTGGCCACCATTTCATTGACGGTGCCGACGGTGACCATTATCGCCACCCTGACCGGACAGCAATTGATTTTCGGCCTTGAGCCGCCGCATATGGTGGTGATGAGCGCGGTGCTGATTCTGTGCCACATCTCGTTCTCCACTGGCCGCACCAACGTGCTCAACGGCGCAGCGCATCTGGCCCTGTTTGCCGGTTATCTGCTGACGATTATGCTGTGATGTTGAAGTGGGTATACGGGTGATACGGTCGCCATAAATGGCGACCCTACAGCGCAGGGTGCGCATTCATGTGCATCAGGTGAAACGGTCGCCATAAATGGCGACCCTACAGCGCAGGGTGCGCATTCATGCGCATCAGGTGAATCGATCGCCATGAGCGGCGACCGTACAATGTAGGGTGCGCATTTATGCGCACCTGGATAGAAATATCCTAACGGCTCAATGATGGGAGTGGTTTCAACGTCATCTTACTGATTAATAACAATCAGTTACTGGTGTCCAGCTCCGGGAAGCTTTTAACCAGATCGTCAATCGCTTTCATCTGCGCGAGGAACGGTTCCAGCTTATCAAGCGGCAGCGCGGACGGGCCGTCGCATTTGGCGCTATTCGGCTCCGGGTGCGCTTCGATGAACAGACCGGCGATGCCTACCGCCATGCCCGCACGCGCCAGTTCGGCAACCTGCGCACGACGACCGCCAGAGGCCGCGCCAAACGGATCGCGCGTCTGCAGCGCATGGGTAACGTCAAAAATCACCGGGCTGTTGTTAGTGACTTTCTTCATCACGTTGAAACCGAGCATATCAACCACCAGGTTGTCATACCCGAAGTTGCTGCCGCGATCGCACAGAATCACCTTGTCGTTGCCGCCTTCGGCAAACTTATCGACGATATTGCCCATCTGGCCTGGGCTGACGAACTGCGGCTTCTTCACGTTAATCACGGCACCGGTTTTCGCCATCGCTTCCACCAGATCGGTCTGACGCGCCAGGAAGGCCGGCAGCTGAATCACATCCACCACGTCGGCGACCGGCTGCGCCTGCCAGCTTTCGTGCACGTCAGTGATAATTTTCACGCCGAACGCCTGCTTCAGCGCCTGGAAAATTTTCATGCCTTCGTCAAAGCCAGGGCCACGGTAAGACTTGATGGAAGAGCGGTTGGCTTTGTCAAAAGAGGCTTTGAACACATACGGAATGCCGAGCTTGTCGGTTACCTTCACGTAATGTTCGCAGATGCGCATGGCGAGATCCTGGGATTCCAGCACGTTCATGCCGCCGAAGAGAACAAATGGCAGATCGTTTGCGACCTTGATATCGCCGATACTCACTACTTTCTGTGTCATGCCCTTTCCTTAAATGTCGGGGGACGCTTAGTGCAGCGTCACCTGTTTCTGTTCAATTGCGTGGATCTGCACTTTAATCATCTCGCTGACCGGGTCTTCAGGACACTGTTCAACGAAATAGGTCAAATCGGTCAGTGCGATATGCTCGCACTCCAGCTGGGCGTAAATCAAACCGCGGTCGCGAATCTCATAGGGATCGTCCGGGTCGATTTGCAGCAGCACCTGGCTGACATTGAGCGCCAGCTCCATCTGCTTCTCATCCATCAGCGCCGCTTTCAGCGTGTCGAGCATTTTGCGCATCACGCTGACGGTTTTCGCTTCGTCGAGGTCGTCAGAGTAGAGCTTTGCCGTCGGGCTGATGTTGCCCTTCAGCCACACTTCCAGCGTATGGGTGTCGAGCGTCTCACCGTTAAACGGATTGATCAGCCACATTTCACCGTCGAGCCAGTCGGCACGCAGGATCAGCTGCGTCGGGAAAATCACCGGCATCAGCGGCAGCTCTAGCTCATCCGCAATGTGCAGCAGAATCACGCCGAGCGATACCGCCGTCCCCTGCCGGCTCTTCAGCACTTTATCGATCCACAGCGCGTCTGACAGATTGTAGACGCCACTGGCACCGCCAAAGCCCCACTGCTGGTAAAACAGATCGAGCAGCTTCTCCAGCTGCAGATCCGCATCCTGTTCGCTACTGACATAGCGCCGCGCCTCTTCAACCAGGTCAGCCAGCTGCTGCTGGACGGAAGGCGCGGAAAAATCATTGCGTATGGCGCAGGTCGCGCCGATCACCGCTTCACTTAACGGTGTTTCACTGTAATCAAGTTGCACTGGCGAGGTCATACTATCCCCAATAACGGCATTTTGGTCATCGCCAGTTTAATCACCAGCAACAATGCGACCACGGCGACTAAACAGGCGACCCAGCGGGTCGCCATGCTGCGCGGGCGACGACTCAATGCCACGGAACCTAAGGCGATGTAGATGATAACCGCTAACAGCTTCTCCGTCAGCCAGCTTCCTTGTGGGGTAAACGGATAAAAGTGGGTAATCAGCACCAGCAGTGCACCGCTGAGCAGCAGGAATGTATCGTTGATGTGCGGCGCAATGCGCACCCAGCGGCGCTGCAGCAGGGCAGATCCGGTGGTCAGCCAGTAAAAACGCAGCAGAAACAGCGTGATGGTGATCGCGACTGTCAGCAGATGGAAATTTTTAATCAGCGGATACCAGCTGGCCATAGTGCTTCCTTAAGTAAGTTGTCCAAGCGTGACGCGCGGATTGCCGCCGTAATCCTCAACGGTGGTGACCGCCAGGAAACCGTGATGGATCAGCAGCGCGCGTACAGCCTCGCCCTGCTGCCAGCCGTGTTCCAGCAGCAGCCAACCCTGCGGCAGCAACCAGTGCGGCGCGCGTTCAATGATTAATCGTAAATCGGCCAGCCCGGCCTCCTCCGCCACCAGCGCGCTGAGCGGCTCAAAACGCACGTCGCCCTGCTGCAGATGTTCATCGGCGGCATCAATGTAAGGCGGATTGCTGACAATCAGATCGAAACGTTGGGCGGGCAGATCGTCGAACCAGTGGCTGAGCACAAATCCGGCGTTGGTGAGGTGCAGGCGCTGGGCGTTCTCCTGCGCCAGCGCAACCGCGGCGGCGATGCGATCGCAGCCGGTAATCTGACAATCGGGCCGCTCGCTGGCCAGCGCCAGCGCAATGGCGCCGGTGCCGGTACCGAGGTCGAGCACCGCGGAGGGCGTTGCGGGCAGCCGCAGCAGCGCCTGCTCCACCAGCACTTCGGTATCCGGACGCGGAATCAGCGTGGCATCACTGACGCGCAGCGGCAGCGACCAGAACTCGCGTTCGCCCACCAGATGCGCAATCGGCTCACCGCGCACGCGGCGTGCCAGTAACGTCTCCAGCTGTGCCAGTTGTGCATCATCGAGCGGGCTGTCGTCAAACGCTATCAGCCAGCTGCGCGACTTGCCGGTGACAAAACCCAGCAGAATCTCCGCGTCGCGCTTCGGGCTATCGCCTCCGCACAACGCAGCCTGCGCCTGCTGCAGCCAGCGCCGGACGTTCATCACTCCTGCCCGGCCAGTGCGGCCAGCTGGTCAGCCTGATACTCCTGCACAATCGGCTCGATCAGCGTATCCAGCTTGCCTTCCATGGTTTCGTCGAGGCGGTAGAGCGTCAGGTTGATGCGGTGATCGGTGACGCGCCCCTGCGGGAAGTTATAGGTACGAATACGGTCGGAACGGTCGCCGCTGCCCAGCAGATTACGCCGCGTCGAGGCTTCCGCCGCCTGGCGCTTCGCCATTTCCGCCGCGTGAATGCGTGCACCCAGCACCGCCAGCGCTTTGGCTTTGTTTTTGTGCTGCGAGCGCTCATCCTGGCACTCCACCACGATGCCGGTTGGCAGGTGGGTGATACGGATCGCCGAATCGGTGGTGTTAACGTGCTGACCACCCGCGCCGGAAGAGCGGAAGGTGTCGATTTTCAGATCGCCCGGATTGATGTCCGGCAGTTCGGCTTCCGGCAGCTCCGGCATCACCGCCACGGTACAGGCGGAAGTATGAATGCGCCCCTGCGATTCGGTTTCCGGCACGCGCTGCACGCGATGACCGCCGGATTCAAACTTCATGCGACCGTAAGCCCCGTCACCGGTGATACGCGCAATGACTTCTTTGTAGCCGCCATGCTCGCCATCGTTGGCGCTCATGATCTCCACCTGCCAGCGGCGCGCTTCGGCATAGCGGCTGTACATGCGGAACAGATCGCCGGCGAAAATCGCCGCTTCGTCGCCACCGGTGCCGGCGCGCACTTCGATAAAGCACGGACGTTCATCGTCGGGATCTTTCGGCAGCAGCAGCACCTGAAGTTGCTGTTCCAGCACCTCGCGCTTTTCGCGCGATAGTTTCAACTCTTCCTGCGCCATGTCGCGCATTTCCGCATCGTCGAGCAGCATTTCAGCCGTTTCGACATCTTCCTGCACCTGCTGCCATTCACGGAAACAACGAGTGACGTCGCTCAGCTGGGCATATTCACGTGATAACGCGCGGAAACGGTCCTGATCGCCAATTACGCCGGCATCGCCCAGTAACGCTTCAACTTCTTCATGGCGTTCCTGCAGCGCTTCCAGCTTGGCAACAATCGAGCTCTTCATCTAATAGAGGGTATCCCAGTGATAGGTCGTGACAGACCAGATTACTCTAAACCGAGGCTGTCACGTAAGATCTGCAGGCGTTCGCTGTCGCCGTCGCGCGCGGCCTGCTGCAGTGATTTGGTTGGTGCATGAATTAAACGGTTGGTGAGCTTGTGTGCCAGCTCCTGCAAGACTTTTTCGGCATCAGCACCCTGACGCAACGCCGCCAGCGCGCGATCCTGCAGCTCGGCGCGCACGTCGTCAGCCTGCGCGCGGTATTCGCGGATGGTCTCACCGGCGCTTTGCGCGCGCAGCCAGGCCATGAATTCACCGCTCTCCTGCACCACAATGCTTTCCGCCTGCACCGCCGCCGCTTTGCGCTGCGCCATGTTCTGCTCGATGATCGCCTGCAGATCATCCACACTGTACAGATAGGCGTTGGCCAGCTTGCCCACTTCCGGCTCAACATCGCGCGGCACGGCGATATCGACCAGCAGCATAGGCTGATTGCGGCGCGCCTTCAGCGCCCGTTCCACCATGCCTTTGCCAATAATCGGCAGCGGACTGGCAGTCGAGGAGATGATGATATCGGCATCGGCCAGGCGGGTTTCGATATCGGCGAGACCGATCACTTCGGCGCCGACTTCGTCCGCCAGCAGCTGTGCGCGTTCGCGCGTGCGGTTGGCGATCATCAGTTTGCGCACGCTGTGTTCGCGCAGGTGACGCGCCACCAGTTCGATGGTTTCACCGGCACCAACCAGCAGCACGTTAACGCTGCTGAGTGATTCGAAAATCTGACGGGCTAAGGAGCAGGCAGCGAAGGCGACCGACACCGCGCTGGCGCCGATTTCGGTTTCGGTGCGCACGCGCTTGGCTACCGAGAAGGTTTTCTGGAACATGCGTTCCAGCTCGCTGCTCAGCGCATGGTCGCGCGAGGAGTCAGCATGGGCTTTTTTGACCTGACCGAGAATCTGTGGCTCGCCCAGCACCAGCGAGTCGAGTCCGCTGGCCACGCGCATCAGGTGGCTGACCGCCGCGTTGTCCTGATGCCAGTACAGGCTGTTGCGCACGTCCTCTTCACGTAAGTCGTGATACTCGCACAACCAGCGCACCAGCTGCTCCTGCAGATCGGTCTGCTGCTCTACGCTGAGGTAGAGTTCCGTCCGGTTACAGGTAGAAAGCACCACCCCGCTCTGCACCATCGGCTGAGACAGCAAGCTGTTCAGCGCCTGGTCCAGCGTGTCTGGCGTGAACGAAACACGTTCGCGCAGCGCAACAGGTGCGGTTTTGTGGTTGATTCCGAGAGCAAGCAGCGTCATGGTGATTCGGGTTGGGAAGTCCCAATAATTGTCAGGTTTTGTGCTGCGCATTCTACAAGATGCAACAGATCAAGAAAAGCCATACAAAGCCTATGACTGTAATAAGATTAAACTGATCGTGCGCAATTATCCTGACATCGCCATTGACGGCACAGAGACGGATGGTTAGCGTTATCGGTTACGACGTAAAAACGTGTCTGAGGAGACGACCACGTGATGCATTTGCCCCCGCGCCAGCTGTTGCGCCTTTTGCCCCTTGCCAGCGTGTTGCTGGCTGCCTGTAGCATCAACAAACCCCAGCAAGGTCCCGGTCCCAGCACGACATCGCCGCAGTGGCAGCAACACCAGCAGGCGGTAGCGAAAATTACCCAGTACCAGACGCGCGGCGCTTTTGCCTATCTGTCAGATAAGCAAAAAGTTTATGCCCGTTTTAACTGGCAGCAAACTGCTGCAGACCGTTACCGTCTGCTGCTGACTAACCCGCTCGGCAGCACGGAACTGCAGCTCGACGCGCAGGGTTCGGTGGTGCAGATTGTTGATAACAAAGGCAAACGCTACGTCAGCAACGACGCGGAGAAGATGATTTCCCAGCTCACCGGCATGGATATTCCGCTGGCGAACCTGCGTCAGTGGATGATGGGGCTGCCAGGCGACGCCAGCGACTATCAGCTGAACAACAACTATCAGCTGCAAAGCCTGACCTACAGCCGCAACGGCCAGCAGTGGAAGGTGAATATCAGCGATTACGACAGCAAGGTGAACCCGCCGCTGCCGGCCAACCTCGAACTGACCGAAGGCGGTCAGCGCATCAAACTGCGCATGGATAGCTGGACCACACAATGATCACCACCTGGCCCGCGCCGGCAAAGCTCAACCTGTTTCTCTACATTACCGGCCGTCGTGCAGACGGCTACCACAATTTGCAGACGCTGTTTCAGTTTCTCGATGTTGGCGACACCCTGGAGATTATCCCGGATAACAGCGGCAGTATCACCCTGCTGACGCCGCTCGACGGCGTGGCCGATGAAGACAACCTGATCGTGCGGGCGGCGCTGGCGCTGCGCGCCGCAGCGGCGGACAAAGGCACGCTGCCGCCGCAGGCCGGTGCCCGGATCGCGCTGGAGAAGCGCCTGCCGATGGGCGGTGGTCTGGGCGGTGGCTCGTCTGATGCCGCGACGGTGCTGGTGGCGCTGAACCATCTGTGGCGCACCCAGCTCAGCGTGGATGAGCTGGCTACGCTTGGCGTGCGTCTAGGTGCTGATGTGCCGGTATTCGTGCGCGGCCATGCGGCGTTTGCCGAAGGGGTCGGCGAGCAATTGCAGCCCGCGTTTCCGGCGGAAAAATGGTATCTGGTGGCGCATCCTGGCGTCAGCATCGCTACCCCGGATCTGTTTCGCGATCCTGAACTGACGCGCGATTCACCAATACGCACATTAGATGAACTGTTGCAGCGTCCTTTTCACAATGATTGTGAAGCGGTAGCAAGAAAACGTTTTCGTGAGGTTGATGCGCTGCTTTCCTGGCTGCTAGAATACGCGCCGTCGCGCCTGACAGGGACCGGCGCTTGTGTGTTTGCTGAATTTGACACCGAGTCCGCTGCTCGTCAGGTGCTGGAGCTTGCCCCGAAATGGATGTGCGGATTTGTGGCGCGTGGGCTTAATCTCTCGCCGTTACAGCGCACCCTTTCCGGGCTCTAAGCGTAAACGTGACAGTGTCACCTTGTTCCAGACACTGCACGTGACGCATTAACACACCCGTATGAACAGGCTCAAATGTATTCGCCGGTTATTTTGAGCGGTTCATTCTCTGGACGCCAAGCCTGAGGTTCTTCTCGTGCCTGATATGAAGCTATTTGCTGGTAACGCCACCCCGGAACTAGCACAACGTATTGCCAACCGCCTTTACACCAGCCTCGGAGACGCCGCTGTCGGCCGTTTCAGCGATGGCGAAGTAAGTGTACAGATTAATGAAAATGTACGCGGTGGTGATATTTTCATCATCCAGTCCACCTGTGCCCCCACCAATGATAACTTGATGGAGCTGGTTGTGATGGTCGACGCACTGCGTCGGGCTTCTGCTGGTCGTATTACTGCTGTAATCCCTTACTTTGGCTATGCCCGTCAGGACCGCCGCGTGCGTTCTGCCCGCGTGCCAATTACCGCCAAAGTTGTGGCTGATTTCCTCTCCAGCGTCGGCGTGGACCGTGTACTGACGGTTGACCTGCACGCTGAACAGATCCAGGGCTTTTTTGATGTCCCGGTGGATAACGTGTTCGGTAGCCCGATTCTGCTGGAAGATATGCTGCAGATTGGTCTGGAAAACCCAATTGTGGTTTCGCCGGACATCGGTGGCGTAGTGCGCGCTCGCGCTATTGCCAAACTGCTCAACGACACCGACATGGCCATCATCGACAAACGTCGCCCGCGTGCGAACGTGTCGCAGGTGATGCACATCATCGGTGACGTTGCCGGTCGTGACTGCGTACTGGTCGACGATATGATCGACACCGGCGGTACGCTGTGCAAAGCGGCTGAAGCACTGAAAGAGCGCGGCGCGAAACGCGTGTTCGCTTACGCCACCCACCCAATCTTCTCTGGCAACGCGGTGGAAAATCTGCGCAAATCAGTGATTGATCAGGTGATTGTTTGCGACACCATTCCGCTGTCGGAAGAGATGAAGTCACTGCCTAACGTGCGTACGCTGACGCTGTCTGGCATGCTGGCCGAAGCCATTCGTCGTATCAGCAACGAAGAATCGATTTCGGCGATGTTCGAACATTAATTGTTCGCGAAAAACCGGGCGCCCTGCCCGGTTTTTTATTGCCTGTGCGCAGAGTAACATCCCGATAAAGCCGCTTCCGCCGCCACTATTTGCGCGATAAATGGCCTCAAAATCCGCCAATCTCCCCGCCTTCCACTCTTTTTATCAGACAAGCGCATCCGGGCTTTAGCGGTCCAGTGATTAGTGATATTTTTCACCACACTTTTGCTGAGAACTCCGACCACCATGCCACTCGACATTTATACGTTGTTTATTTGCGAGCTCTACGTGCTGGGGTTTCTGAGCATTATTTTGATTTTTGCCTGGGTCGGGGCGCAGTACGACCGGGTGCTGGGTTTTACCACCCTGACGCTAATACTGACGCTTGCCGCCGTGCTGCTCAGTAGCCTGCGCAGCGCCGGTTTGCACTTTTTGCCGGTGGCAGTCGGGAATGTCATCATGCTGCTGGCCTACGGCACCCTGCTCAACGCCTTTCGTACTTTTTGCCGCCTTCCACTCGGTTTTTGCTGGATCACTGGCGCGCTACTGTGGGCGCTGCTTTGTGCCTTTCCGCAGTTCTATCACGGCCAGCCGAAACGCGTGCTGGTCATGTGCCTGCTGTGCATCATCTTTACCGCCGCGCTGATTCGTCTGCTGTGGCAGGCACGCGCCTCGCTGACCGTCACTTTCTGGCCCGCGCAGATACTGCTGTGGATCCACTTACTGTTCCATCTGGCGCGCATTTTCCTTGACGATGCGGTAGCCACCCCCGTACCGGGCGCCATTGGCGGGTCCGGCTTTTCGGTGTATGTGATTCTGGAGTCGATCCTCTTCGTCATCGGCCTGACATTCACTATCCTGGCGATGGTCAATGAGCGTACGCAGATCGCCCATAAGCTGGCGTCGCTGCACGATCCGCTTACCGGCGTCTGGAACCGGCGCGCATTGTTTGAGGCCGCAGAAAAACTGCTGCTGCGCCACGCACGTATGCCGCAGCCCTATATTTACAGTGCAGTGCTGTTCGACCTCGATCATTTCAAAAGCATTAACGATCGCTATGGCCATCAGCAGGGGGATCGTGTGCTGGTCGATTTTTGTCAGGTGGTGAAAGCGTTAATGCCGGTTGAGGGTCAGTTTGCCCGGCTGGGCGGTGAGGAGTTTGCCGCGTTGCTTCCTGGCGACAGTGAGCAGGCGCAGCGCATATGTGAGCGTATCCGGCTGGCGACACAGCTGTCGCTACCCAACGACATCGGTTATACGGTGAGCATTGGCTTTGCTACTGCCAGCCAGCGGCATCAGGCTTTTCCCGCCCTGCTGGCGCTGGCTGATGAAGCCTTGTATCGCGCTAAAGCCGCCGGACGTAACCGCGTCGAAGGTTATCAGACGCCGCAGGCGGCAATGGCTGAAGCCGGTTAGTGCGTTGAGTGGTGATCGCGACGGCAGCGTTTGTCACCGTAGTGACGCAGCCAGTAGTAGCGGTCTTCTACCCTCTCCCGCCCGCTGACGCGTGCGCCGACCAGCCACAGTAGCGCACCCACGAAAATACTGAACATCGCTCCATGCGCGAGGAACTGTGGCAGGTTGACCGACGGCAGCTGGTTAATGATGGAATAACCCACCCCGAGCACCATGGTTAACAAGCCGAGACACATCAAACCATTACCGACGGTGCGGCAGTGTTGACGTTTCATGATTCACCTCCATCCTTTTCAGCAACGCAGAAAACAGCACGTTTGGTTAACTGGCCATAAGTTTAGGCAATGGCTGGCGGTTAAGATGCGTACAGGATCACATATCCTTCACAATGTCTGACAAAACTTTACCGCCAGCACCTTGATTTCGATAGAAATTGATTAGTCACCTCAGGTCATTAATCTGCCATTACGCCCTTTGTCATCCCCGCCGGCAGGCAGTAAACTATCGCCCTTTCGCAGCGAGACAGGATAAACATCGTGAGCAGCATTAAACTGATTGTGGGGCTGGCCAATCCCGGGGCTGAATACGCGGCAACGCGCCATAACGCTGGCGCCTGGTATGTGGATTTACTTTGCTCGCGCCATAATCAGTCCCTCAAAGAGGAGCCGAAGTTTTTCGGCTACACCGCGCGCCTGTCGCTGGCCGGCGAGGATGTGCGCCTGCTGGTGCCCACTACCTTTATGAACCTGAGCGGCAAAGCGGTGGCGGCGATGGCGACGTTCTATCGCATTACGCCGGAAGAGATTCTGGTGGCACACGATGAAATGGACCTGCCGCCAGGCGTGGCGAAATTCAAACAGGGCGGCGGCCATGGCGGTCATAATGGCCTGAAAGACATCATCAGCAAGCTCGGTAATAACAACAATTTTCATCGCCTGCGCGTCGGTATCGGCCATCCGGGCGATCGAAACAAGGTCACCGGATTTGTGCTCGGCAAGGCACCGGCCAGCGAGCAGAAGCTGATTGACGAGGCGGTCGACGAAGCGGTGCGCTGCACCGAACTGTGGCTAAAAGAAGATAAGATTAAGGCGATGAACCGTCTGCACGCCTTCAAAGCCAGCTAAGCCAATTCCCGCGCCGCCGCAGGTAATTCTGTGTATAATGCGCGAAAATTTTTGAATCAGTCGGCGCTGTCTGCCAGCGCTGCACACTCAGTGAGAAAGGTAAGATCATGGGATTTAAATGCGGTATTGTGGGCCTGCCGAACGTCGGTAAATCCACCCTGTTCAACGCGCTGACCAAAGCGGGTATCGAAGCAGCCAACTTTCCGTTCTGCACCATCGAGCCCAACACCGGCGTGGTGCCGATGCCTGACCTGCGCCTCGATCAGCTGAGCGAAATTGTTAAGCCACAGCGCGTGGTGCCAACCACCATGGAGTTCGTGGACATCGCCGGTTTGGTAAAAGGCGCGTCCAAAGGTGAAGGCCTGGGCAACCAGTTCCTGACCAACATCCGCGAAACTGAAGCTATCGGCCACGTGGTACGCTGCTTTGAAAACGACAACATCATCCACGTCTCCGGTAAAGTAAACCCGGCGGAAGATATTGATGTCATCAACACCGAGCTGGCGCTGTCGGATCTCGACACCTGCGAACGTGCCATTCAGCGCTGCCAGAAGAAAGCCAAAGGCGGCGACAAAGATGCTAAGGCGGAACTGGCCGCGCTGGAGAAGTGCCTGCCGCATCTGGAAAACGCCGGTATGCTGCGCTCGCTGGCGCTGGACGCCGATGAGAAAGCAGCGATCCGTTATCTCAGCTTCCTGACGCTGAAGCCGACCATGTACATCGCCAACGTCAATGAAGACGGTTTCGAGAACAACCCATATCTCGACCAGGTGCGCGCGATTGCTGAAGCCGAAGGCTCAGTAGTGGTGCCGGTCTGTGCGGCAGTGGAATCGGACATCGCCGAGCTGGAAGATGAAGAGCGCGACGAATTCATGGCCGAGCTGGGCCTGGAAGAGCCGGGCCTCAACCGCGTGATCCGCGCCGGTTATGCCCTGCTCAACCTGCAGACTTACTTCACCGCGGGCGTGAAAGAAGTGCGTGCCTGGACCATCCCGGTTGGCGCCACCGCACCGCAGGCAGCCGGCAAAATCCACACCGACTTCGAGAAAGGCTTTATCCGCGCTCAGACCATCGCCTTCGAAGATTTCATCACATACAAAGGTGAGCAGGGCGCGAAAGAAGCCGGCAAAATGCGTTCAGAAGGTAAAGAGTACATCGTGAAAGATGGCGATGTGATGAACTTCCTGTTTAACGTCTGATTGGCTTCCAGGGTGTCATGAGGTTCCACTTATCTCATGAACCCGCAAAAAATAAAATCCACGCAATTGCGTGGATTTTTTTATGGCTGAAGCCCTGTCGCCAGGCTAATTATCCGATCCGTTAGTGGCATACAGCGGCCATGACTCAAACAGGTAGCCGTCGAAATCAATGTCGTCCACATCGGAGAACTCCAGCAGCAGCTGCTTGACGTTTTCCAGGTGCTGCCACATCGCCTGTTTCGCGGCGCGCGCGTCTTTCTTGATTAAGGCGGCGAGGATCTTTTTATGATCGTCGAGCCACTTTTTGCGGTAGTTGGTATTGATCAGATGCCGGTGCAGCTGGCTCCACATCACGTTGTCTTCGCGCCACTGCCAGGATTGTTTGAACAGCTCCACCAGCATGCTGTTGTGTGTGGCTTCGGCAATCGCCAGGTGGAAATTGCGGTCGCCGTTTTCGCTGTCGTTCACTGCGCCTGACGCCAGCTCACGCTCTTCCAGCGCCAGCGCCTGGCGCATTTTGATGATGTCTTCACGCGTCGCCTGTAACGCAGCGAATTCGGCGATATTGCTCTCCAGCAGCTGACGGGCCTGCAGCATCTCAAACGGACCGGCCGCATTGCAGGCGGTTTGCGCAGCGGCACGCGGTGCCGGCGTGTCGTTGATCACGTAAATGCCTGCACCACGCCGCACTTCAATCAACCCTTCCAGCTCCAGCATAATCAGCGCCTCACGCACCAGCGTGCGCGTGACGTTCAGCAGCATCGCCAGTTCACGCTCCGGCGGCAACCGCTCGCCAATCGCGTACTGTTTCTGCGTAATCATATTGCGAAGCATCTCGCCCACTTCCTGATAGGGTCGCTGTGCTGAAGCTTGTGGTTTCATAACGCTCTTTTCTGCTGGTTCAGACATTAGGCCGCCAAATTTTCTACCCTGCACTATAACACAGGGCGTGATTTTCACCGTGGGTTAAGGGTGAAGTAGCGTCGGGCGTTATGGAAGCAAATATCCTGCAACATCGCGCCCAGCGCGGCTTCATCGTGCGGCACAATGCCGTCACGCACCCACTCGCCAAACAGATTGCACAGAATGCGGCGGAAGTATTCGTGCCGCGTATATGAGAGAAAACTGCGCGAATCGGTCAGCATGCCAACGAACTGGCTGAGCAGCCCCATCTGCGCCAGCTGCTCCAGTTGCCGCAGCATCCCTTCACGCTGATCGTTGAACCACCAGCCAGAGCCGAACTGCATCTTGCCCGCCATGCCTGCGCCCTGAAAGTTACCCGCCATGGTAGCCAGCACTTCGTTGTCACGCGGATTGAGGCAGTAAAGAATGGTTTTTGGCAGCTGGTCATTGGTGTCCATCGCGTCAAGCAGGCGCGCCAGCGGCCAGGCAACAGGATGATCGCCGATGGAGTCGAAACCGCTGTCCGGGCCGAGCTGACGGAACATGCGCGTGCTGTTATTGCGGATTGCACCGATATGTAACTGCATCGCCCAGCCACGACGGGCATATTCCGCGCCCAGCCACACCAGCACGGCAGTGCTGAACTGCGCAATCTCCAGCTCGCTCAGCGCCGTACCGCTGCGGCGTCTTACGAGAATGCCATCCAGCACGCTGTCGGCAGGCACCGCAGCATAGCGCAGCGTTTCAATGCCGTGGTCGGCGGCACGGCAGCCATGGGCGGAAAAGTGGTCCAGACGGCGCAGTAACGCCACACGCAGCGCATCAAAGCTGTCGATACTGACATCCGCGGCGGCTTCCAGCCGGGTCAGGTAATCGCTGAATCCTTCCAGCTCAATCTTGAACACCCGGTCCGGACGCCAGCTCGGTGCCACCTCAATATCAAAGCTGCTGTCTTCAGCTATCTGACGATGATACTGCAGGGAGTCGATCGGATCGTCAGTGGTGCCCACCATACGCACGTTCATCTGGCGCATGATGCCGCGCGCGGAAAATTCAGGCGTGGCCAGCTTCTCCGCACACTCATGCCAGATGCGCGGTGCGGTTTCCGGTCCAAACAGCGTGTCAGTGATACCGAACGGCCGGCGCAGCTCCAGATGCGTCCAGTGATAGAGCGGATTGCCAAGCGTTTTCGGCACGGTCTGCGCCCAGGCCAGGTATTTATCGTAATCGCTGGTGGTGTTACCGGTGATCAGTGATTCCTCTACGCCCGCCGCGCGCAATGCGCGCCATTTGTAGTGATCGCCCTCCAGCCAGATTTGCCCGAGGTTGGCAAACTGCCGGTCTTCTGCAATCTCCTGCGGATTGAGGTGGCAGTGGTAATCATAGATCGGCATCTCCGCCGCCACGTCGTGATACAGGCGGCGCGCCACCTCGCTGTGCAACAGAAAATCGTCATCCATAAAACGCTTCATTTGGCCTCCGGATTGAGGGATGCAACCGCGGCTCTGGCACCCTGCTGGCACAGGCGGTCATAGGTGTGTTGCAGGGCGGCAACAAAGGCCGGATTGGCGGGTAAGTCGTCCGCGAAGATCTCGTTAATGCCCAGCAGTGCCTGCACGCGGGCGGGACCTGAAGGGAACTGCTGATTAATCCGCTCAAACTTAGCGACCAGTGGATCAGCCACCGGGTAGCGCTCACCCTTTTCGTCTTCGCCGAGGATATAACGCATCCAGCCCGCGATGCCGAGCAGCAGATGCCGGCAGTCACTGCCGTGGTGCAGATGATAGCGCAGCGAATCCAGCATGCGCTGTGGCAGTTTCTGACTGCCATCGCTGGCAATTTGCGCCGTGCGATGGCGCAGCGACGGATTACTGAAGCGCTCAAGCAGTTGATGCGCATACGCGTTCAGATCGCTGCCTGCCGGCATCGTCAGCGTGGCCCGCTGTTCAGTCAGCATCAGCGACAGCGCGGCCTGACGGTAAGCGGGCAGCTGCATGGTCTCAGCGATAGTTTCACAACCGCCGAGGTAGCCAAGATATGCCAGAAACGAGTGTGTGCCATTCAGCAGACGCAGTTTCATCAACTCGTAGGGGGCGACTTCCGGAACAAATTGCGCACCAACGCGCTGCCAGTCGGGACGTCCCGCCACGAAGTTATCTTCTATCACCCACTGACGAAACGGTTCGCAGGCAACACCGCAGGGATCGGCGATGCCCAGTAGCCCGGTAATCTCGCGCTTCGTCTCTTCCGTCACGGCCGGCACGATGCGGTCAACCATGGTGCAGGGAAATGTAACCTGTTGCTCAATCCATGCCGCCAGCGCCGCATCCTGCCGTTGTGCCAGGCCGATGACCGCAGCCCGCGCGACGTGGCCGTTATCACGCAGATTGTCGCATGACAGCACGGTAAAAGGCGCTAACCCGGCTTCACGCCGCAAGCGCAGCGCCTCAACGATAAAGCCAATGGCGGATTTCGGCTGCCGGGGATGGGCCAGATCGTGCACGATCAGCGGATGGGTGCTGTCCAGTTCCCCGGTTGCGCCATGAGTGCAGTAGCCTTTTTCGGTTACCGTCAGCGAGACGATGGCGGTTTCCGCGCGGGCAAGCGCGTTGAGAATGCCGTCACAACCGTCCAGCGCCGGGTGCAGCGCGGAGTGTACGGAACCAATGATTTTGACGTCATGACGCGTCGCGCCTTGCTCGGTGACGCTGTAGAGCAAATTCTGCGCGCGCAATTGTTCCACCAGCTGTCTGCCGCTGGCCGACATCAGGTTGACCTCGCAAATGCCCCAGTCGCTGTCGCTCATCTCCAGCAGATGGTGCTGATAGAGCGCCTGATGCGCGCGATGAAACGCGCCGCAGCCAATATGCACGATGCGCGGCACCAGCCGCTGCTGCTGCCATGCGGGCCGCGCCACCTTAATGCTGGCGTCGGCAAGGTTGTGTTGCATGTAAACTCCTCAGTGTCCGGCGCGACTGCGCGTCCGCCGGGCAAGCGGTACAGGGCGATCGGCGTCAGAAAAAGGCGCGGTGTATCGCCAGCTCAACGCCACGAATCTCAGCCAGACCTTTCAGCCGGCCAATCGCGGAATAACCCGGATTGGTTTTCTTATGCAGATCGTCCAGCATCTGATGCCCGTGGTCGGGCCGCATCGGGATCAGGTCTTCCTGCCCCGCATTACGACGGCGCTGCTCCTCTTCGGCAATCGCTTTGATCACCGCAAACATATCGACATCGCCGCCAAGGTGCGCGGCTTCGTGGAAAGTTTTGGGGTTGGCTTCACGCCGGGTTGAGCGCAGATGGGCAAAATAGATGCGCGGGCCAAAACGTTTCACCATGCCGGCTAAATCATTTTCCGCCAGCACGCCGTAGGAGCCGGTACACATCGTGAAGCCGTTAGCCGGGCTGTCGATGGTGTCGATCATCCACTGCAGGTCGTCAGCATTGGAGACGATACGCGGCAGGCCGAGGATCGGGCGCGGCGGATCGTCAGGATGTACCGCCATGCGAATACCGACCTCTTCAGCAACCGGAATGATACCGCGCAAGAACGTGGCGAAGTGCTCGCGCAGCCGGGCTTTGTCGATGCCGTCATAACGCGCCAGCTGAGCACGAAACTGCGCCAGCGTATAGCCCTCTTCCGCGCCGGGTAATCCGGCGATGATGTTACGCGTCAGACGCAGCTTGTGCTCTTCGCTCATGCTGGCGAAGCGCGCAGCAGCCTGGGCTATCTCGTCAGTGCTGTAATCATTTTCTGCGCCCTGACGCTGCAGGATATGCAGCTCAAATACCGCAAATTCAATCTGATCGAAGCGCAGCGCTTTCGCGCCATCCGGCAGCTCGAACGCCAGGTCGGTGCGCGTCCAGTCCAGAATCGGCATGAAGTTGTAGCACACGGTGTGGATGCCGCACTGCGCCAGATTGCGCAGCGACTGCTGATAGTTGCTGATCCACTGCTGGCACTGCCCGCTGCCGGTTTTGATCTCCTCATGGATCGGCACACTCTCCACTACCGACCAGACCAGCCCGGCCGCCTCAATCATCGCTTTGCGCTGCAAAATCTCCTCCACTGGCCACACCTCGCCGTTCGGGATGTGATGCAGGGCAGTCACAATGCCGGTAGCGCCCGCCTGTCGGGCATCGGCGAGTGAAACGGGATCGTCAGGGCCATACCAGCGCCAGGTCTGCTTCATGTCGTTCTCTCCTGCGGGCCTGAGCATCACTCTCAAAGCCCTTCCATTTTGGTTGACCAATTTTACAAGCGAAGCGCTTTCTGAGTCGTAAAAAGTGCCTGCGCAGCGTCAAATTCAGCTTCTCACCGACGGAAGTCAACCTGATAAATGATTTTGGTTAACCAGATCACAAATACCGCATCAGGCTGGCGACCACCTGACCTAACTGTGGTTCACTCCCGGCGGATAGGTAAAACAGGACGCATCACGCCACGCCCGGCAATCAAGGGCCAGGGGTTATGCGCTGGCCGGTATGGACTCCACCTCCGGCCAGGCAGTCACAGACGTTGCTCACACATGCTGTTAATAATGAATGGAGAATCCGATGAACCGCAGTTTGAACCCAGGGATTGCCGCAACCGGCACGAAACGCGTCATCCGTCATCTGCGCTGGTGGGTGCTGGTGCTGTTTCTCGCCGGTGTCACCGTCAACTACATTACCCGTAACTCGTTAGGCATTCTGGCCCCCGAGCTGAAAACCAGTCTCGGCATCACCACAGAACAATATTCATGGATAGTCGGCGCTTTTCAGCTGGCTTATACCTTCTTTCAACCAATCTGCGGCTGGCTGATTGACGTCATTGGCCTCAAACTCGGCTTCTTCATCTGCGCCACCATCTGGGCGCTGGCCTGTCTGTTCCATGCCGGCGCCGCCAGCTGGTTGCACCTGGCCATCTTGCGCTTTGTCATGGGCGGAGCTGAAGCGGCCGCCACGCCGGCCAACGCCAAAGTGATTGGTGAATGGTTCCCGAAAAAAGAGCGCCCGATCGCGGCCGGCTGGGCCGGCGTCGGCTTCTCGATTGGCGCTATGCTGGCACCTCCCATCATCTACTTTGCCCACGCCTCGTTCGGCTGGCAGGGCGCATTCCTGTTTACCGGCTGTCTGGCTCTGGGCTGGGTGGTGCTGTGGTGGCTGTTGTATCGCGATCGGGAACGTAACCCGAATCTCAGCAGCGATGAGCTGGCCTTTATTCGTCAGGATAATGAGCCACCGGCGGTCAAACTGCCCTTTTTCAAAGCCCTGAAAACCGTCTCCAGAAACAAGCGTTTTTACGGTATCGCCATTCCCGCTTTTATGGCTGAACCGGCATGGGGCGTGTTGAGTTTCTGGGTGCCGCTCTATCTGGCAAAAGACCTGGGAATGGACCTGAAACAGATTGCCATGTTCGCCTGGCTGCCGTTCCTCGCGGCGGATCTCGGCAGTGCAGCCAGCGGCTACCTGACGCGCATCTATACCCGGCTGTTTGGCTTCAGGCAGGTGAATTCCGTTGTCGCCAGCTCGGTCACCGGCGCCTTTCTGATGCTGTCGCTGGCGCTGGTGGCGATGACCAAAGACCCCTATGTCGCGATTGCTCTGATCTCGATTGGCGGTTTTGGTCATCAGATCATCTCCTGCATGTTGAGTGCGCTGGTGGTGGAAAAATTTGATAAGGGCCAGATGGCCACGGTGAATGGCATGCGCGGCTCGTTTGCCTGGATCTCCAGCTTCCTGTTTTCGCTGGTGATTGGCGTGACGGCTGACAAAATCGGCTTTAACCCGCTGTTTGTCGCCATGGGCTTCTTTGACCTGATCGGTGCAGTCTTCCTGATTGCGTTTATTGCTGAGCGTCGTTCAGCGACCCAATGAAGTAGGTAACGATGAAAACCTTAAAAAACTGGTCTTTAGCCCATTCTGATCATCACCATGTGGTGCTTAACGTCGATGGCAAACACCATCTGTGCCTGTACGTGCTGGAAAAAGGTCTGTTCCGCGTGGTGATCAAGCGCCACGGCAACTACAGTCTGGACCGCACCTGGAGCATTGCACCGGAACAGGATGTTCCATGGGAAGGGCGTCCGCGCGACAGCCTGGCCGGGTTTAGCCTGCCCGGCTTTACGCTGGAGGAAGAAGCCAGTTGTCTGACCATTAGCACCGACACGCTGCGCGTGATGGTGCGTCAGCCGCTGGCGCTGGAGTGGCAGTACCGTGATGCCGCAGGCCACTGGCAACTGCTGACCGGCGATCGCCCCACCAGCGCCTATCAGATCAACGCACACGGCGACGGCGTGGCACACTATCAGCGCCGCATGGCGGACGACCGCTACTACGGTCTGGGCGAAAAAACCGGCGATCTGCAACGCAACGGCAAACGCTATGAGATGCGTAATCTGGATGCCATGGGTTACAACGCTTCCTCCACCGATCCGCTCTACAAACATGTGCCCTTCACCCTCACGCGGCGTAACGACGTCAGCTTTGGCCTGTTCTACGATAATCTCAGCACCAGCTGGTTCGATCTGGGTAACGAACTGGATAACTATCACCAGCCGTATCGCCGCTGGCAGGCGGAGAGTGGCGATATCGATTACTACCTGTTTGTCGGTAAGCGGGTGCTGGATATCACCAAAACCTTCGTACGCCTGACCGGCAAAACGCTGTTCGGCCCCAAATGGAGTCTGGGCTACAGCGGCTCGACCATGCACTACACCGATGCGCCGGACGCGCAAAACCAGCTGATGAACTTTATTCGCCTGTGCGAAGAGCACGCTATTCCGTGCGACTCCTTCCAGCTCTCCTCGGGCTATACCTCCATCAATAACAAGCGTTATGTGTTCAACTGGAACTACGACAAAGTGCCGCAGCCGGAAGCGATGAGTCAGGCGTTTCACGATGCCGGGCTGCGTCTGGCGGCCAACATCAAACCCTGCCTGCTGCAGGATCACCCGCGCTATGAAGAAGTCGCAGCTCAGGGACTGTTTATCCGCGATTCGGAAGAGGATGTGCCAGAGCGCTCAGTGTTCTGGGATGATGAAGGATCGCACCTCGATTTCACCCATCCGCAAACGGTGGCCTGGTGGCAGGAGAACGTCACCCGTCAGCTGCTGGAAAAAGGCATCGACGCCACCTGGAACGATAACAACGAGTATGAAGTCTGGGACGGCGAAGCGCGCTGCCACGGCTTCGGTACGCCGATTGCCATCAAGCATATTCGCCCGGTGATGCCGCTGCTGATGATGCGCGCCTCGATGGAAGCGCAACAGCGCTTTGCCCCCGAACAGCGACCGTTCCTGATTTCGCGCTCCGGCTGCGCCGGGATGCAGCGCTACGTGCAAACATGGAGCGGGGATAACCGCACCAACTGGACCTCGCTGCGCTACAACATTCGCATGGGCCTCGGCATGAGCCTGTCCGGCTTGTATAACGTCGGTCACGACGTCGGCGGCTTCTCGGGCGATAAACCCGACGCGGAGCTGTTTGTGCGCTGGGTGCAGAATGGCGTCATGCATCCGCGCTTCACCATTCATTCATGGAATGACGATCACACCGTGAATGAGCCGTGGATGTATCCTTCGGTCACGCCCGCGATTCGGGCGGCCATCGCGCTGCGCTATCGCCTGCTGCCGTATCTCTACACGCTGCTGTGGCAGGCGCATGCGGACGATGAACCGATGCTGCGCCCGACGTTCCTTGATCATGAACACGATGCCCAGACCTTTGCTGAGTGTGATGAATTCCTGCTCGGCCGCGATCTGCTGGTCGCCAGCGTAGTGGAACCCGGCCAGCGTGAACGCCGCCTGTGGCTGCCCGACAACCAGACAGGCTGGTATGATTTCGCCACGCAGCAGTGGTATAGCGGGGGTCAGTGGATCACCTTACCTGCGCCCCTGGAAACGCAGCCGCTGCTGGTGCGCGCAGGTGCGGCACTGCCACTCAGCGAGCGAATTGCTCACGTCGACGCCGCCGCAGACGATCGTCGCACGCTGCAGCTTTATCCATTGCAGGGCAAAGGCGTTAGCCACGGCGAACTGTTCGAAGATGATGGCGAATCCTGGGGCTATCAGCAGGGCAATGCGCTGTGGCTGCAGTGGGAAATGCGCTGCGAAGCCACAGCCATTCACCTTACGTTGCGGCGCAAGGGTGATTATCAGCCGGCATGGCAAACGTTGCAGATTGCCCTGCCCGCCGGTGAACAGCGTGCGCTGTTTATCGATGGTGTCGCCGCAGGCGCTGCGTCAGCCGACGTGACGCTGGCGCAGATTTCCCGCAGCTGATAAAAGCAAGAGCGCACCGATGTCGGGTGCGCCTGCTTAACTTCACCACAGCCCGCTTTTCTCTCCCTCAGCAGCTTGCGCCACCACGATATCTGCCAGTTTCCTGCCCTGACGTTATCGCGCTAATAAATCTATCCGGTTTAATACGCTTATTTCACCGCCCTGCTCACCCGATTAATCCTGGTTGCTTACTAATATAATAGCTGCGCTTAATGCAGGCATAACCGTTTTCTGCTGAGGCGATTGCGTAAAACATGACGACGCACTGGCTAAGCCATCGCAATAATATGCCTCAACACGGAAACGCCGCGGTTTAAGCAATATTCAACTGTGGCGCGCTATTAGTCATTAAGACGACATTAACCGGGTAATTCCCGACTTCTCAAAGGGCCTCTGTGATGAAAAGATTGCTGTTACCGATGATAGCTTTACTTGCCAGCCACGCCACCCTTGCCGCCGACGGTCAAATCACGTTCGTCGGCGCGATTGTTGAACCCTCCTGTGAGTATGCCGTGACGCGCAGCGTCTCGCTGAACTGCACGCGCGAAGGGATTAAAAAGAGCGAAACCCTGCAGGTTAATAGTGCCGCGCGTGAATTACCTTACGCGCTGGGCACCGCGCGCATTATCCGTGAGCGTGGTTTGACTTTTCTGCAGGTAGAATATAATTGATGGTTTTAAGTCTGATTTACTCAGCTGCTCATTATCCTAGTCATTATCACTGCCTGGCAAAGGAATGCTTTATAAAACAGTGTTTCTCTTAACCCATCCTGGCATTTCACTTCCAAAAAAACAGACACCTGATTAATCTGGCATTCAACGCTTCAGTCTGCAGATATTTTTAACTGCACGATGATGGATATAAGATCATTTGCGACATCATGATTTTATATAAATATAGCGCCTGAACCAACAGGCCGGAAGCGCCCCGTCTGATGGCCGCGGCCGGGTATTCAGCTCACGCGCCTGATCGCCCATAGCACATTGACTTCTTTCGTGGCGCAGGTACATTTTACGCCATGAAAACCTTTCTGATTATTGTCCCGGACGGCGGCATGCTGTTCGAAGCGGCGGGTATCGCCGACATCCTCATGCACGCCAACCTGCACCTGCCGGTGGGCGTTGCTGGCGCACGCTATCGCATCAGCATCGCGACCACGCAGCCGCACCAGGTGATCCACGGCCAGTCCGGCCTCAATCTGCTCGCCGACCTTAAACTGGCTGAACTCGATCCGCGCGAACGCTGGGACACCATCATGATTACCGGCCGCGGTGATAACCCCGAAGAACGCAACATGGTGGTGGACTGGATTAAGCTGGCTGCCCCGCAGGCGCGCCGCGTGGTGTCGATTTGCGGGGCGGCAATGCTGCTGGCGGAAGCGGGATTGCTGGATGGCCGGCGCGCCACCAGCCACTGGCGTCTGCTGGACACGCTGCAGGCCAGCTATCCGCGCGTGCAGGTTGAAGGCGGCCCGCTGTATATCCAGGATGGCCCAATCTGGACCTCCGGCGGCGTCAGCTCCGGCTTCGATCTGACGCTGGCGCTGGTAGAGGAAGATTTTGGTTTCAGCGTGGCGCGCGACATCGCGCAGGATATGGTGATGTATCTGCGTCGTCCCGGCGGCCAGATGCAGTTCAGCCACTTTCACCTGCAGTCCGTTAGCGAGTCGGGGCCGATTGCTCAGTTGCAGAGCTGGATCGCCGCCCATCTGGCGGAAGACCTGTCGGTGGAGAAACTCGCAGCCCAGGTGGCGATGAGTCCGCGTAACTTTACCCGCGTGTTCAGCCGCGAAACCGGCGTTTCACCGGCGCGCTATGTGGCAGAAGCGCGGCTGGCGGCGGCGCGCGAACGGCTGGAGCAGACGCGCGAGACGCTGGAACGCATCGCCATCGCTACCGGCTTTGGCAGCAGCATCAATCTGCGGCGCAGCTTCGAGCGCCAGCTGCATCTCACGCCCAACGAATATCGCCAGCGCTTTCACAGCCGCAAAATGGCGTAAAGTGATCCTTTTTTGTCGTTTACGCCAGCACGCCTCCGGCCTACAGTGACTGCAGTAACTTCACTAAGGAGTCAGTCATGATCAAGGTAGGCATTAACGGTTTTGGCCGTATCGGACGTAACGTATTCCGCGCCGCGCTGGGCAGCAGCGACATCGATATTGTGGCGATTAACGATCTCACCGACAGCAAAACGCTGGCGCATCTGCTGAAGCACGACTCCCTGCTGGGTCGGCTGCCAGCCGAAGTCAGCGCTGGCGACGGTGAACTGCGCATTGATGGCAAACCAGTGCGGGTGTTCAGCGAGCGCGATCCGGCCAATATTCGCTGGCGTGACGTGGGCGTGGATATCGTCATCGAAGCCACCGGCTTTTTTACCGAGCGTGACAAGGCCGCGGTGCATATCACGCACGGCGGCGCCAAACGCGTGATCATCTCTGCGCCGGGCAAAAATGATGATTTGACGATTGTGATGGGCGTCAATGACCAGCGCTACGATCCGCAGCAGCACTTTGTAGTGAGCAACGGCAGCTGTACCACTAACGGCCTGGCGCCCGCCGCGCAGGTGCTGCATCAGGCGTTTGGTATTGAGCACGGTCTGATGAACACCACCCATGCCTACACCAACAGTCAGGCGCTGCACGACCAGCCAGAGAAAGATCTGCGCGGCGCGCGTGCGGCGGCGCTGTCGATTGTGCCCTACTCCAGCGGCGCGGCTAAAGCGCTTGGCCGGGTAATTCCGGAACTGGAAGGCCGCTTAACTGGTTACTCGCTACGCGTGCCGGTGCCGGTGGTCTCGGTGGTGGATCTGACGGTGACGCTGAAACGCGACGTGACGGCCGAAGAGGTGAATGACGCCTTTAAAGCCGCTGCTGCTGCCGGTCCGCTGCAGGGTATCCTCGGCTACAGCGATGAGCCGCTGGTCTCCAGCGATTATCAGGGCGATGCGCGCTCATCGATCATTGACGGCTTATCGACGCTGGTGATTGGCGGCAACCTGGTGAAGATCCTTGCCTGGTACGATAACGAATGGGGCTTCTCCAACCGTCTGGTTGACCTCGCGCGCCTGATGGCACAGCGCGGTCTGTAACCTCCCCGGCGGCGTGCGCCCGACCTGTGCACGCCGCGCTAATGCGCCAGATAGAAGATCAGATGCATACCCGGTGCCTGCTCAATTTGCAGCGAGGTAAAGGTATATGTCTGCATCCTGCCCTCGACATCAATCAGGGTTTTATTGCCCGCGCCGATTTTCCCCACATCATGGTCATTCCACAGCGTGCGAAACCCGGCGCTGCGCGCCAGCAAATCCTCGATCACCACTTCGAATTCCTGCGCCTGATTGCTGGCGGCATACCCGGCGCGAAACGCCGACAGCGTATGGCGCGCCGCCTCTTCCCAGCCATGAATGCGCTGCTGGTAGGCTTCACTGATGAACATCAGCTTGAGCGAGTTGCGATCCGCCGGCGGCAGGGCCGCCCAGTCGACAATCAGCGACTGCGCCGCCGGATTCCAGTAGACAATATCCATATTGGCGCGGCGCACAAATGCCGGATGCGGGTCCAGCGCATCCACCATCGCCCTCACTTCAGGCGGCAATTCATGACTGAAAGGTTGCGAATGTGCGTTACCAAACACCAGCGCTTCAAGATACTCCTGCTCGGTGACAGAGAGCTGTAGCACTTTGCCGATACGCTGCAGCGCGGCGGGCGAAATACTGATGTCGCGGCCCTGCTCGAGCCAGGTGTACCAGCTGACGCTGACCGCCGCCAGCTGTGCCACTTCTTCGCGCCGCAGTCCGCTGACGCGCCGGTTTTGCCGGCTGAAGCCATAGATCTGCGGATCAATACGCGCGCGCTGGCGGGTAAGGAAGTTTTTCACATCTTCACCACGCAATTTGACGGTCTGGGTATGACCTGTAGTCATAGGATAAACCACCCCATTTTTCACTGACTGATTGACATTTACTATCACCGGACAGAGTAAGGGATCTCAGCGGAGTAAAGCAAAGTATGTCAGCAGATTCAGTTTCCGCCGGACGGCAAGCAGTCCGGCACACCCGGGTGAGCCTGATCACCATGCTCACCGGCATGGTGACCCTGATTGTGGTAATGGGTATCGGCCGCTTTTCACTCACGCCGCAGATCCCGCTGATGATCGCCAACGGTCACCTGACGCTCTCCAGCGCTGGTGTGCTGGCAGCGATGAATTACATCGGCTATCTGCTGGGCGCACTGCACGTGAGCCGTATCACCGCCCATCACGCGCGCTACCTGAAGGCCGGTTTGCTGGCCACCGCGCTGGTGACTCTGCTCTCCGGCTTTAGTCATGCCTGGGTGCTGCAGTGCCTGTTCCGTGTGGTGGCGGGTATCGGTGGTGCCTGGGCCCTGATTATCGTCACCTCCTGGACGCAGATGGTGCTGGCACAGCAGCAGGCCCCGCGCATGTCCGCCGCGGTATTTGCCGGCCCGGGGGCCGGCATCACCCTGAGCGGCGTGCTGGCGTGGCTTATCACCCGGTTACAACTGAATGACGATCGCGCCTGGCAATGCTATGGCGTGGTCGCGCTGGCTGGCGTGCTGCTGGTGTGGCGCGCGCTGCCCGCGTCGCTCCCCGCCCGGCAGCGGGAAAGTGCGCCGACGGCTCCGGGTCACGAGGTAAAACGGCTATGGCTGGCCTATACGCTGGCCGGTTTCGGCTACATTTTGCCCGCGACGTTTCTGTCACAAATGGCGCACAGCCTGTTTGCGCAGGGTCAGCTGGCAGCGCTTTTCTGGCCGCTGTTTGGACTCTGCGCAGTGGCTGGTGTGGTGCTGATTATGCTGTTTTCAGCGCGCCTGAATACGCGCCTCAGCCTGGCGTGGGTTATGATCCTGCAGGGGTTGGGCGTGGCCAGCGGCGTGCTCATCCCGGGCGTGAGCGGGCTGCTGATCTCAACGGTGATAGTCGGGCTGGGGTTTCTTTCGATTATGCAGCTGTCGATGCAGCTGGCGCGCGCCGTCTCCAATATCAGCGTGGCAAAAACCGTGGCGATATTGACGTCAGGCTATGCCACTGGCCAGCTGATCGGTCCGCTGATCTCCGCCGCCAGCGTGCAGGTTTTTGCTTCCCTGCACCCCGCGCTGCTGCTGGCTGCTGGCGGACTGGTGCTGGGCGGACTGCTGGTGCTGCGCATCCGCCCGCACTGACGCGCTTACTTCAGTGCCATCGCCTGCTTCAGCGTGAAGAACAGGTCGGTCTGATCGGTCAGGCCGACCACATTCGCCGCGTGCGGACCGTAGGCCGCGATGCGCAACTGGGTGCCGGTGTGCTCCTGGGAATCCTCTTCCGAGTTACCGTAGCTGATGGTCATCACCGCGCCATCTTTGGTGTTGAGCGCCTGAGTCAGACCCGGCGCTTTGGTGCCGTTTTCGACGATCTGGCTACTGTGCGCGTGATCGGCGGTTACCACCACCAGCGTATCGCCGTGCTCGCGCGCATACGCCAGCGCCACCTGCACCGCCTCATCTAAATCGACGGTTTCACCAATCTGACCGCACGGGTTAGCAGCGTGATCCTGCTTATCAATCGACGCGCCCTCCACCTGCAGGAAGAAGCCATGACTGTTGTGGCTGAGCAGGTCGATGGCTTTTTGAGTCATCTGCGCCAGGGTTGGCATTGATGCCGGGCGGTCTTTGTTGACCTCACAGGTCACTACCGGTTTATCCAGATTGCCGTGATAGCTGGCTTTTGGCCCCTGCCAGCGCACCGGCATGTTGCCCTCCGAGAACAGCCCCAGCAGTGGCGTCTGTTGATTCGCCTGCTGTACCGCGTTCAGCGCGGCGAGATTATCGACCAGCTGGAATCCCCGTACTTCGGCCTGCTCGCGCAGGGTTTTGCCTTGGTAGTCGCCCGCCTTAGCTCGCTCAGCGAAGGATTTGGCGCCGCCGCCCAGCGTGACGTCGGGACGGGTTTGCAGCAGCTGCTCGCTGATTGATCCTTTCCCGCCCTGCTCCAGCGCGTTACCCGGACACAGCCCAGTGGTTTTTTCCGGGCCGTAGCATTTGCGCGAGGTAACGTGCGCCATCAGCGCGGCCGGCGTGGCATCCTGCAGTTCTGCGGTGGAGACGTTGCCGGTGGCTTTACCGGCTGCTTTGGCCAGCTCAAGCAGCGTAACCTGATCTGTGCCGTTGACATCGACACCAATCGCGCCGTTATAGGTTTTCGTGCCGGTGGCCCAGGCCGTGGCCGACGCGGCAGAATCCGTTACGTAGTTTGGCTTATGCGTTTTCTTGTCCAGCGAGTAATGGGTGTACTGGCCGGTGAGCGGCAGCGCATCAATACCGGGAAAGAAACCGCCGGCCCCCATTGCCTGATTGCGTGCCGCGGTGATTTCGGAATCGCCCATGCCATCGCCAATCAGCAGGATGACATTCTTCGCCGTGCTATTGCTCAATGAGGCTTTCAGCGCCTCGGTCTGGTCGCCGCTCAGGCGACGCGCGCCGCCGTGCTGGGTGATATCGCCGGTGGCGGCGCGTTGATAGCTGGCGATCTCTGCCAGCGCGGACGTGGTGGTGAGTGAAGCCAGCAGAGAGAGGGTGAAAAGAGGTAAGCGTTTCATTTATCAGCATCCTTATCCGTAGATATAACCAAATGTTTCCGCCGACAAGTCTGCGACAGTGCGGTGACACTTTTGTGTCAGTTAAGGAATGTTTTGATGACAAAACCGGCAAAGTGGAGAGGCTTAAGGCAATCTGCGCAGAGGTTAAGCGAATAGAAAAAAAGGAGAAAATAGCCCTTGACCCTTATCGCTGAACTCCCTATAGTAGCGCCCCGTTGACCCAGTGCGGTCAGCAAACAAAATGTGGTGAGGTGTCCGAGTGGCTGAAGGAGCACGCCTGGAAAGTGTGTATACGGCAACGTATCGGGGGTTCGAATCCCCCCCTCACCGCCATCATTCAGAGAAGAGCCTGTACGCAAGTACGGGCTTTTTTCATTTATATTCTCCACGCGTGGGGGGATGAGAATCCCCGATGGGGGTTCGACAACTGGCGCATGCCAGTTGGACAGCGGAGCCTGCGACGCTGCCCGCAGGGTGAGCGAAGTGACAAAACGGCAGGATAGCCGTTTTGCATGGCTGCAAGCCACCCGGAGGGCGAGGCACAGGAATGTGCCGAGTGACATCAATCCCCCCCTCACCGCCATCATTTATATATAGGTGCCCGGTTAACAGCTGGGCATTTTTATTTGTCTGTTATCCAACCGCTTTTGTGCCACAGGACGCATAATCGAAAGATCCCTTTTCGCTGCAATATCGCGTGGGCAGCGGACCGTGTACTCTTACCGGAAATTTTGCAGGGTATCCTTTTCATCCACTGATGTTGTCGCTGAATTAAGAGGGAATGCACTATGACCAGACTGAAAAAGCACCGGCCATGTTCCGGCCATTCTTTTCGCTGCTTAATGAGACGGACGAACCATTGCCTGACGGGAGAGCGTTAACATGGCCGTTCAGTCAAACGTATCCCATATTCTTAACGAACTCGCGCACAACGCCCGGCAGATAGACGAGAGCCAGGCGCAGGCATTGATCGCACATATTCGCAGCGCGAAACACATTTTCCTGCAGGGTGCCGGGCGCAGCGGTATTGCTATCCGCGCGTTCGCTAACCGTCTGTTGCATTTGGGTTTCTCTGTCAGCATGGTCGGTGAAATCTCGTCACCCCACTCCAGACCTGGCGATTTATTGATTATTGGTTCTGGCAGTGGCGAAACCGCGAGCCTGAAAGCGCTGGCGCTGAACGCCGTTGAGCGCGGTGTCGATGTGGCGCTGATTACCCTGAAAGCAGATTCAGGCATCGGCAGACTGGCCAAATGCGTGTTGGTGTTACCCGGCAACGTTAAAACCGATAACGCACGCAGCGCCGGACGATTCTCGCAGCCAATGGGCTCGGCCTTTGAGCAGCTTTGCTTTATCACCTGTGACGCCATGGTGCTTGAAATCATGCATCAGTGCGGTGAAACCAGCGAGAGCATGTTCAGCCGCCATGCGGATTTCGAATAACAGCATAACGCTTTTCCCGAACGTCGCTGATTTATACCCGGCAAATCTGACACCGAAACCCTGTGTGGTGATACGGTATCGCCGCTGATACGGGTGTGCAGGTTAGATAAGTTATTCTGTTTATATTTAAGCGTAATTGATTTCCCTGATGCCGGACTCAGTTATTGATGTGGATAAGGCCACGCATGATCGAGGCCGGTTGATGACAGGATGCCTGTGACGGCCAGCCAGGCGATCACCAGCGCGAAGACAATAATTGCTGTGATTTCAATTGATTTAATCCAATGACGCTTAGCCATAAATACCCCTTCTCAGTTCGGGTGTTTGTACACGCTTCTCTGAAGATAAGATGTTACCGGTAAAGCGCAAGCGTTGATCACATCATGAAACATAAAGCATAGCTTATTGATTATTTGCGGCGCGAAAATTTGGCATAGCCGTTTGCCCGTCTGCTGGCGTCCTGGTACATCCGGGTTTTTCGTGGGGTGAGTGATGTTATCCTTCAGACGCTGCGTGCACCGGGCTGACCGCATCCGTTGCCGCTAACCCATTTTTGTGACGCACAATATCCGCCATGATTGCCAGCGCGATTTCCGCCGGGGTTTTGCTGCCGATATCCAGCCCAACCGGTGCGTGAATGCGCTGCAACTGCGCCGGCGTCAGCTCCGCAATCGCGCTCAGGCGCGCTTTGCGTTTGGCGCTGTTGCGCTGCGAGCCCATCGCACCGAGATAAAATGCCGGCAGATTGACCGCTTCCATCATGGTGAGATCATCAATACGCGCATCATGCGTCAGCGAGAGGATCGCCGTGGCGGCATGACAGCCCTCGCGTTCCAGATACACTGCCGGAAACTGCTGCACCAGTTTGACATCCGGCGCCAGTTCGGCCGCCATATTGCTCAGCACCTCTTCACGGTGTTCACAGACGATGGTTTCGAATCCCAGCGCCAGCGCGAAGTTGGCACAGTAAACGGCGACGCTGGAGAGTCCGGCAAGGATCAGGCGCGGCGCGGCACTCAGGGTCAGAACGATTTCACCGTCAGTGACATGGGTGCGGGCGCGACGGGTATAAGGCGCCGGTTCGAGGGCGTGACACGGCTGCGGCAGCGTCAGGCGTTTGGTGATAGCTCGCGCGCCGGTCAGCGCATCCTCCAGCTGCTGTAAGTAGCCCAGCGTGGCGGCACCGGCAGGCAACCGTTCGACCAGAATATCCAGTACGCCGCCGCACGGCAGCGCGCGGTCAGGCGTGTCGCCCCCCTCACCGTAGCGCACCAGTTGACTGGCGGCAGAGAACGCCTGCTGCTGAACGCGGGTGATAAAATTCTCCTCGACGCAGCCGCCGGAAAGGGAACCGCTATAGCGCCCATCGGCGCGAATCACCATCATCGCGCCCGGCGGGCGCGGCGATGAGCCGTACGTGCTGAGCACGGTACACAGCCACACCGGCTGCGCTTCCGCCCACTGCTGCGCCATCCTTACCACCTGCACATCAAGAGAGTGCATGACTTTCTCCGCTCATCGTTTTCGCCCTTTTCGTCCCGTAAGCATAGCAATGAAAAACCCGGCCGCAGCCGGGTTGAGATTAGCTATTTTTTCAAGGTTAACTGTAAGCATGCAGCGTGCGCTGGCACAGTGCCGAGCGAACGCAGTCCTCTTTACCGAAACGCACCACGCCAATCATCTCATCCTCTTCGAAGCGCGCCAGCGCATCGGCAAGGCCAGATTTGACGCTGGCGGGCAGGTCGCACTGGGTGACATCACCGTTGACAATGACCGTGACGTTTTCACCCAGGCGGGTCAGGAACATCTTCATCTGCGCAGCGGTGACGTTTTGCGCCTCATCCAGAATCACCACCGCATTCTCAAAGGTACGTCCGCGCATATAAGCGAAGGGCGCGATCTCTACCTTGGCGATTTCGGGTCGCAGGCAGTACTGCATAAAGGAAGCGCCGAGACGTTTAACCAGAACGTCGTAAACCGGTCGGAAATAGGGGGCAAATTTCTCGGAGATGTCTCCTGGCAGGAAACCGAGATCTTCATCCGCCTGTAAAACCGGGCGCGTCACAATGATCCTTTCGATGTCCTTATTGATCAGGGCCTCGGCTGCTTTCGCAGCGCTGATCCAGGTTTTACCGCAGCCGGCTTCACCGGTCGCGAATATCAGCTGTTTCGTTTCTATGGCGTTAAGATAGTGCGCCTGAGCATCGTTTCTGGCCTCAATTGGTGACCGGTCACGCACATCGCGCGCCATGCCAATTGCATCCAGCCCACCCATCTGCACCAGCGAAGTGACCGATTCTTCTTCACGCTGACGATGACTGCGAGAGTCACTGCGAAGCACTCGGCGGGCTTCACGACGCGCTTTGATCACTGCTTTCTGTCTTCCCATAGTGGCACCTTACAGTTGGTTTCATTTATCGCGGCGGATCACCCGCGGCGATGATTTGAACGCTTTAGAGGTTTTGTTGGCTTCCTTGTAAGCCGTATCGAGCCAGTGAGAAAAGTGTGCAACAACGCCGAAACGCTGCCGCGCACCGGTAAACATCGGAAAAGAATTCGAAGGCGATAAAAGAAAAGTGAAGAGGATTCTCACGCGGGAGGCAATCCCCCGCAGCGTACTGCGCTAGCTGAAGTGTATTTAACTGTCCGTATAAGGACCGGGCCATGCGCGAACTCCAGTGGACTTAGCCACACAACTGACGACGCTATGACTAAAGTTCATCATATTTCCGCCGATTTGCAACACTATTTTTACTTTACAGCAAAGAAAACCCGCATGGCGCTGCCTTAACCCGGTGCGCTTAAATTAAATTAATATTAATATTCAGTAAGATAGGTAATTGAGCACTTAACAAACTGTTTCAGAAAATTCGGACATCACAGCGAGACAAGAGAAATTTAAGGCGGGCTTAACAGCAGCGCCTGGCACCGCGAACGGCGAACAAGCGCTGTACATTAATTAATCAGGCTTCGAGCAACGGCTGCCCCAGATAATGATTTTTGTCCGCCACGCCGGGCAAAACAAAAAAGTATCCGCCGCCGATGGGACGAATATATTCTTCCAGCGCTTCGCCGTTCAGCCGTTTCTGCACGGTAATAAAGCCTTTGCTTAAATCGTGCTGATAACAGACGAACAGCAGCCCCATATCCAGCTGCCCTGCCCCGGTAATCCCCGAGGAATAGCTGTAGCCGCGCCGCAGCATCAGGCTGCTGTCGGTTTGCGGCGTGCGCGGATTGGCGAGCCGGATATGCGCATCCAGTGCGATAATCTCGCCGTCCGGATCGCGGGCGTAATCCGGCACGTCATGCTCGTGCTGCATCCCCAGCGGCGCGCCGGACAACTTCTCACGACCAAAAATGGTTTGCTGCTCGCCCAGCGGCGTACGGTCCCACATTTCAACGTGAAAACGGATGATGCGTACCGCCTGATAGCTGCCGCCGTGCGTCCACGCCGGTTCCTGCTGTTCTGGTGTCACCCACAGCAGCTGGTCCATCAACTGAGTATTGTGCGTATCCGGATTGGCGGTACCATCTTTGAAACCCAGCAGGTTGATCGGCGTTTCGCGCCCTTTGCTGCGTGCAGCGTGATCGGCGATAAAGCCGTCGCGCCGCCAGCGCACCGCCAGCAGATCCGGCGTGTGCTTGATGATATCGCGCAGCGCGTGAATCACCGTATCCTGGGTATTGGCGCAGATCTGAATCAGCAGGTCGCCATGACACTGGGCGGCGTCGAGCGAATCGTTGGGAAAGCGTGTCATCGTCTGCAGCTGGCTGGGCTTATGCGCGGCCAGCCCGAAGCGCTCGTCGAACAGTGAATGCCCCACCGACAGCGTCAGGGTCAGGTTATCGGGCGCAATGTCCGCACCCAGGATGCCGGAGTCGAGCGGCGGCAGCTGCGGATTGGGCACCGCCGGCGCCGGTCCGCCCTGGGTGAGAAAGGCAAAGCGCTGCGTCAGCAGCCGCAGCAGGCGTTCCAGTTCGGCTTTATCACTGGCCAGCACATCAAACGCCACCAGCATCATAGATGCCTGCTGCGGCGTCAGGATGCCGGCCTGATGAGCGCCGTAAAACGGTTGCGCCTGCTGGCGCGCGTCGGGTGCAACCGTGCCAGGTGAGAAACTCTCTGCCGCGCTGGCGGCATGGAACGGACAGCCGCCGCCCAGTGCCGCCGCGCCACCCAGCATGCCTAATCCCTGTAACAGACGACGACGCGACGGTTGCGCCGCGTCATTTTTTTTACTCATGATTAATCAAGACCTAAAGTGCCGCGCAGCAGGGAGAGATCTTCCGCCAGCGTGGTGATGGGCCCTTTCAGCGCATTACGGTCGCTGGTGGTCAGCTTTTCATAGGAGGCAAAACCGTCTTTGGTGCGGTATTTGCTGAGAATGCCATCCACCTTCTTAAAGTTCGCGTCCACTTTCGCCAGCAGCTGCGGATTGGCTTTTTGCAGCAGAGGACGCAGCAGATCAACGATTTTCTGTGCGCCGTCGATGTTGGCCTGAAAATCGGACAGATCGGTACGGCTGTAGCGATCTTCATCACCGGAGATTTTGCTGGACGCTACCTCTTCAATCAGGCCTGCCGCGCCACCGACCACTTTCGCCGGCGGGAAGGCCAGCTCGCTGACGCGGGTTTGCAGATCCTGCACATCCTTATACAGCTGGTCAGCGAACGCGTCCGCGCCTTTGGTGGTGTTGTCGGCGAACAGTAGTTTTTCCAGCCGGTGGAAGCCGCTAAATTTCGGATCTTCCGCTTTTTTCTCGAAGTCATCTTCACGCGCGTCAATACTGCCGTCGAGGTCAGAGAACAGTTCGGCAATCGGCTCGATGCGCTCATAGTGCACACGCGTCGGCGCATACAGCGCTTTGGCTTTTTCCACGTCACCGGCTTTTACCGCGTCGGTAAAGGCTTTGGTGCCGGCCACCAGCGCGCTCACTTCTGCCATCACGTAGACTTTGTAATCGGCAATCGGCCCGACCAGCTGCAGCACGTCTGGCTTGCCGGTGCTGGCGGTTTGGCTGTCACCGCTGACCACCAGCTTGCCTTTCGGATTGGTGAGCAGGCCGCAGGTCATGTCATATTCACCCGCTTCCAGGTTGGCGGTGAGCTTCTGGCTGAAGCCGGGCGCGATGTTTTCGCGCTCTTCCACCACCATCACGCCTTTAAGGATTTCCCACTCCAGCGCTTTCTGGCTGTTGTTTTTGATGATGAACTGGGTTTTACCGGCCTGCACGTTGAGCGACATCGGCTCGCACTGCTTGTCAGTGACCGTCACCGTGACCTGCGGTACGGCAGCGGCAGAAGCGGCACCGGACAGCGCCAGCATGGAGAGCAACAGCGCCTTACGGCGGAAGCGAATCGTCATAGTCATATCCCTGTTACATGAAGGTACAGGCGCACGCGCGCCTGCGAAAATTTAGCGCACCGACCGTGCGGCGCTGGGTGCCGGACGCGCCGGGAAGAAAAACAGCAGCAGCGCCGGGATCAGATAAATCAGCCATACCGCGACTTCGCTGACGCTCGGCGCTTCCTGATAACCCAGAATGCCTTCCAGCAGCGTGCCAAAGATCGAATGGGTAGAGAGCGTGTTGCTGAAGTCAAACGCGGTCGCCTGGAAGTGGTTCCACAGTCCCGCCTCGTGGAAGGCGCGGATCGCCCCCGCCGCCAGTCCGGCCGCCACCAGCAGGATGAACAGGCTGGTCCAGCGGAAGAAGTGCGCCATGTTAAGACGCACGCCGCCGTAGTAAATCAGCATGCCCAGCACGATGGCGGTCGCCAGACCCAGCACCGCGCCAATCGGCGGCGCATAACCGACATCCTGGGTAAACGCTGCCAGCAGAAAGAACACCGACTCCAGCCCTTCACGCGCCACGGCGAGAAACACCATCAGCACCAGCGGCAACCCGCTGCCGCCCGGCTTCTGCAGCGCCTGATCGACGGATTTTTCCAGCGTGGCTTTGATATTGCGCGACACCTTGCGCATCCAGAACACCATTGAGGTGAGGATCACCACGGCAATTACCGCCACGATGCCCTCGAACAGCTCCTGCTGTTTCTGCGGGAACTCACCGGTGGTTTCGTTGATGAAAATACCGAGCGCGAGGCACAGCGCCGCAGCAATAAACACGCCGGCCCACATCGCGGGGAACCACTGGCTGCGCTGGGTGCGTTTGAGATAGCTGGCAATCAGGCTGACGATGAGCGCTGCCTCGAGACCTTCGCGCAGCATAATGAGAAAGGGAACGAACATCACCAACCTCTTGAATGTTAAGGAGGGTAAACCTAAGGTAAAAATACGTAAAGTGCGAACGATATCGATTATCATTATCGCGGATGAAAATACAAGTCACCGCGCGAAATTAATTTTGCTTTTGCGGGTCAGGTAGAGATGCGGGAAAGTCAGGGCGGAGTGACAGATTGCGCGATAAATCGTGCGCAGAGGACGAGACATGAAAACTGCGGGGAGCACGGCACTCGCGCTCCCCGCTTTACTCAGACCATCACCGTTATTTGGTGTTGTATTCCGCTTCGGCGGCATCGAAACGCTGCTGCGCTTCAGCCGACGGTTCGCGGCCGGCCAGGCTCACCACGACAATCGCGATGCTGGCAAACAGGAAGCCCGGGATGATTTCATACAGATTGAGCCAGGCGTACTGCTTCCAGATCAGCACCGTGGCGGCACCGATAATCATGCCGGCCAGCGCGCCGTTGCGCGTCATGCGCTTCCAGCACACGCCGAACAGCACCACCGGACCGAATGCGGCACCAAAGCCTGCCCAGGCGTAGCTCACCAGCCCCAGCACGCGGTTCTCCGGGTTGGAGGCCAGCGCAATTGCCACCAGCGCAATCACCAGCACCATTAAACGGCCAACCCACACCAGCTCTTTCTGGCTGGCATTTTTACGCAGAAAGCCTTTATACAGGTCTTCGGTCAGTGCGCTCGAGCACACCAGCAGCTGACAGCTCAGGGTCGACATCACCGCCGCCAGAATGGCTGACAGCAGAATACCGGCGATCCACGGATTGAACAGAATACGTGCCAGTTCGATAAACACGCGCTCGCCGTTTTCGCTCACGCCCGCAGCCTGATCCGGATGGTTCTGGAAATAGGCGATGCCGAAGAAGCCCACCGCGACGGCACCGGCCAGGCACAGGATCATCCAGG
Source organism: Pantoea sp. Ap-870 (assembly GCF_011752515.1). Lineage (NCBI taxonomy): Bacteria > Pseudomonadati > Pseudomonadota > Gammaproteobacteria > Enterobacterales > Erwiniaceae > Pantoea > Pantoea sp. Ap-870. The sequence continues at coordinate 200,373 of NZ_VWXG01000005.1, read as the reverse complement.
CCATGCCGATGCGGCGTGCGGTACGAATAGAGCGGTGCGAGTCTGCGGCCATGAAGCGCGCCAGAATATGCGGCTGGCCGAAGTAGCCAAGGCCCCAGCCGAGCAGTGAAATCACCGCCACGAAGTTGAGGCCCTTCAGCATATCGAGGTTTTCCAGGCTTTTCGCTTCAATCACGGCCAGCGAATCATCCAGGCCACCGACAGCGATAATCACAATCACCGGCGTCAGGATAAGGGCAAAAATCATCAGGCTGGCCTGCACGGTATCGGTCCAGCTCACCGCAAGGAAGCCGCCCACCAGGGTATAAAGAATGGTTGCTGCCGCGCCGGCCCACAGCGCGGTTTCATAACTCATGCCGAAGGTGCTTTCAAACAGGCGCGCACCCGCAACCACGCCCGAGGCACAGTAAATGGTGAAGAAGATCAGGATTACCAGTGCCGAGATGACGCGCAGAATTTTGCTGTGGTCTTCGAAGCGGCTGGTGAAAAAGTCCGGCAGGGTTAAGGCGTTATTGTGATGCTCGGTCTGCACACGCAGGCGACCCGCAACAATTTTCCAGTTCAGCCACGCGCCAATCGTCAGGCCGATGGCAATCCAGCTCTCAGAGATCCCGGAGAGAAAAATCGCGCCCGGCAGTCCCATCAGCAGCCAGCCGCTCATGTCCGAGGCCCCGGCTGACAGCGCGGTCACCACGCTGCCCAGGCTGCGACCGCCCAGAATATAGTCGTCAAAGTTTTTGGTTGAGCGGTACGCGATAAAACCAATCAACACCATCCCGAGGATGTAAATGATAAATGTCACCAGCATCGGTGTACTTACTGTCATCTGTCTCTCCACTTATTATTTGATCTCTTAAGAGAAATCTTTTTCCTGCGTTACCGGAACGGGATAACGTCAGGGCTTTACCGCATCCAGAGAAAGCGATTTCTCATAAGGCGCGGTATCCTGCCGCAAAGGTGCGACGCGCACAATGCATTTAACACAGCTGTTACCTGGGTTTCACCTGACTTTGCGTTTTTCATGCTCACAGGTTGCGCCTGTTCACATTTTAAGTTGCACCTGATGTCAGCCAGGATGCGTTTTGTTGCGGTGGGTTGCAACTCTGGCGAGATTCTTGCAGCAAGTTCTGTGCCGCTTTTGCTGCGTTAACAAAAAAGCCGGTTAAAAACGTGCAACCGGGGTCACATTTAACACGGTTGCACAAAGTTGCAACATGAGTGATAGTGCAGCCCACGCTGAAGTTGATTCACACTTTGAGGACGAGGAAATCATGGGAACCACCACCATGGGGGTGAAGCTGGATGAAGCCACCCGCGATCGCATTAAACTGGCGGCGCAAAAGATTGACCGCACGCCGCACTGGCTGATCAAGCAGGCAATTTTTAACTATCTCGGCCAGCTGGAAGCGGGAGAAACGCTGGCGGAGATCCCGCTGCAGCTGAATGATGCCGCAGACGATGAGCGCGTGCCGGAAGAGAGCTTCCAGCCTTTCCTCGACTTCGCCGAACACATTTTGCCGCAGTCGGTCAGCCGCTCAGCCATCACCGCCGCGTGGCGTCGTCCGGAGACCGATGCGGTGCCGATGCTGCTGGAGCAGGCGCGTCTCACTGCCCCGCTGGCAGAGAAAACCCATCAGCTGGCATACAGCCTGGCGGACAAGCTACGGCACCAAAAAGGGGCAACCGGACGCGCCGGCATGGTGCAAAGCCTGCTGCAGGAGTTCTCGCTCTCGTCTCAGGAAGGCGTAGCGCTGATGTGTCTGGCGGAAGCGCTGCTGCGTATTCCTGACAAGCCCACCCGCGATGCGCTGATCCGCGATAAAATCAGCAACGGCAACTGGCAGTCCCATCTGGGCCGCAGCCCGTCGATGTTCGTCAACGCCGCCACCTGGGGCCTGCTGTTTACAGGGCGTCTGGTCTCCACGCACAATGAAGCCAACCTGTCTAAATCGCTGAACCGCATCATCGGCAAGAGCGGCGAACCGCTGATCCGCAAAGGCGTGGATATGGCGATGCGCCTGATGGGCGAACAGTTTGTCACTGGCGAAACCATCGCCGAGGCGCTGGCCAACGCGCGCAAGCTGGAAGAGAAAGGCTTTCGCTACTCGTATGACATGCTGGGCGAAGCGGCACTCACCGCCAGCGATGCCAAAGCCTATCTGATCTCCTATCAGCAGGCGATTCACGCTATTGGTAAAGCCTCCAACGGACGCGGCATTTATGAAGGTCCGGGCATTTCCATCAAGCTGTCGGCGCTGCATCCGCGCTACAGCCGCGCGCAGTATGAGCGGGTGATGGAAGAGCTTTATCCGATCCTGAAATCGCTGACGCTGCTGGCGCGCTCGTATGACATCGGCATCAACATCGATGCTGAAGAAGCCGATCGCCTGGAGCTGTCGCTCGATCTGCTGGAAAAACTCTGTTTTGAGCCGGAGCTGGAAGGCTGGAACGGCATCGGTTTCGTGATTCAGGCTTATCAGAAGCGCTGCCCGTTTGTGATTGATGCGCTGGTGGATCTGGCGCAGCGCAGCCGCCGTCGTCTGATGATCCGTCTGGTGAAAGGCGCTTACTGGGATAGCGAAATCAAACGCGCGCAGATGGAAGGCCTTGAAGGCTATCCGGTTTATACCCGCAAGGTGTATACCGACATCTCCTACCTCGCCTGCGCGCGTAAACTGCTGGCGGTGCCTAACCTGATTTATCCGCAGTTTGCCACCCACAACGCCCACACGCTGGCGGCGATCTACCAGCTGGCGGGCAACAACTACTATCCTGGCCAGTACGAGTTCCAGTGCCTGCACGGCATGGGCGAACCGCTGTACGAGCAGGTGGTGGGCAAAGTGGCCGATGGCAAGCTGAACCGGCCGTGCCGGATTTATGCGCCGGTCGGTACCCACGAAACGCTGCTGGCCTACCTGGTGCGTCGCCTGCTGGAAAACGGTGCCAATACCTCGTTCGTCAACCGCATCGCTGACAACACGCTGCCGATTGACGAGCTGGTGGCCGATCCGGTGGCTGCAGTGGAAAAAATGGGTGTCGCAGAAGGCGCCATTGGCCTGCCGCATCCGAAGATTCCGCTACCGCGCGATCTGTATGGCGACAAGCGTGTTAACTCTGCCGGTCTGGATCTGGCCAACGAACACCGCCTGGCGTCGCTCTCCAGCGCCCTGCTCTCCAGCGCCAGCCAGCCGTGGCAGGCTCAGCCGATCATTGATGGCGAGCTGGGTAGCGGCAGCAGCCGCGCGGTGATCAACCCGGCCACGCCGGCGGATATCGTCGGCAGCGTGCGGGAAGCCACCCCTGAAGAGGTCTCCTGTGCGCTGGATGCCGCGGTCAATGCCGGACCAATCTGGTTCGCCACGCCGCCGCAGGAGCGTGCCGCGATTCTTGAACGTGCCGCCCAGACAATGGAAGACCAGATGCAGCAGCTGATTGGTTTGCTGGTGCGTGAGGCAGGTAAAACCTACAACAACGCCATTGCCGAAGTGCGCGAAGCGGTGGACTTCCTCTATTACTACGCCGGCATGGTGCGTGACGATTTCGATAACGAAACCCATCGCCCGCTCGGTCCGGTAGTGTGCATCAGCCCGTGGAACTTCCCGCTGGCGATCTTCACCGGCCAGATTGCCGCCGCCCTGGCGGCCGGCAACAGCGTGCTGGCGAAACCCGCCGAGCAGACGCCGCTGATTGCCGCGCAGGCGGTGCAGATCATGCTGGATGCCGGCGTACCGGCCGGCGTGCTGCAACTGCTGCCCGGCCAGGGCGAAACGGTGGGTGCGCAGCTGACCGGCGACGAGCGGGTGCGCGGCGTGATGTTCACCGGCTCAACCGCAGTCGCCACCCTGCTGCAGCGCAACCTGGCTGGCCGCCTCGATCCGCAGGGTCGCCCGACGCCGCTGATCGCCGAGACCGGCGGCATGAACGCCATGATCGTCGACTCTTCAGCGCTCACCGAACAGGTGGTGGTGGATATCGTGGCGTCCGCGTTTGACAGCGCCGGCCAGCGCTGCTCGGCGCTGCGTCTGCTGTGCATCCAGGACGATGTGGCTGACCACACGCTGAAGATGCTGCGTGGTGCCATGGCCGAATGCCGCATGGGCAATCCGGAGCGTCTGTCGACCGACGTCGGTCCGGTGATCGACGCTGAAGCCAAAGCCAACATCGAGCGCCATATCCAGGCGATGCGCAATAAAGGCTTTACTGTGTATCAGGCGGTGCAGGAGCATCCGCAGGACAGCAAAGAGTGGCACAGCGGCACCTTTATCAAACCGACGCTGATTGAGCTCGACCAGGTCAGCGATCTGGATAAAGAGGTGTTCGGTCCGGTGCTGCACGTGGTGCGCTTTGCGCGCAACAACCTGCCGCAGCTGATTGAGCAGATCAACGCCTCGGGCTATGGCCTGACGCTCGGCGTGCATACCCGAATCGATGAAACCATTGCGCAGGTGACGGCCGGGGCGAAAGTCGGCAACCTGTACGTTAACCGTAACATGGTCGGCGCGGTGGTCGGCGTACAGCCGTTCGGCGGCGAAGGCCTGTCGGGCACCGGTCCGAAAGCCGGCGGTCCGCTCTATCTTTACCGCCTGCTGGCTCATCGTCCGGACGGTGCTCTGCGCATCACCTTTGATCGTCAGGATGCCGAACGGCCGGTGGACAGCAGCGTGCGCACCACGCTGCTGAGCGCGCATCAGGCATTGCAGAGCTGGGCACAGGATAAGCCGGAGCTGCTGGCGCTGTGTCAGCGTTACGATGCGCTGAGCCAGGCCGGAACCATGCGACTGCTGCCAGGCCCGACCGGTGAGCGCAACACCTTTACGCTGCTGCCGCGCGATCGGGTACTGTGTATCGCGGACAATCAGCAGGATGCGCTGATTCAGCTGGCGGCGGTCACCAGCGTCGGTAGCCAGGCACTGTGGCAGGATGACGAGCTGCACCGGACGCTGCGCCAGTCGCTGCCGGCCGCGGTACAGGCGCGCATCACGCTGGCGAAAGATGTGCTGGCGGCGGAGTTTGATGCGGTGATCTATCACGGCGATGCCGATCAGCTGCGCAGCCTGTGCGAACAGATTGCCGCCCGCGAAGGTGCGATTGTGTCAGTGCAGGGCTTTGCCCGCGGCGAGACCAATCTGCTGCTGGAACGTCTGCTGATTGAGCGCTCGCTGAGCGTCAATACCGCGGCCGCCGGCGGCAACGCCAGCCTGATGACCATTGGTTAAGTAAAGCAGGATCGCCATGGATGGCGTAATGGAGATCGGTGAAGGACACCGCAAGTTGCAATAAGGCCGTAGCGGCGCTATTCATTGTGCGATGAATCGCGCCGCTACGAAATGTGCCCTCGTTTTTGTACCACTTTAAAACTTACCAGCGCACATCACGCCACCGACTTACTGCGTTTCAAACCAATCAGCGTCGGGAAAACAAACAGCGACTGCCCCAGCCCGCGGTTGGTCAGCGACCACACCGCCACCGAACACAGCGAACAGATGCCGACAATTGCCAGCGGATAGAAGCACGCCCACAGCAGCGCAAACCACGCCTGCTCAAACAGATGATGGCGCTGCGCAAACAGAATCGCTGACATGCCGAAGAACTCAATAAAAATGCGGTGGATAACGTAGATCTGCAGCGTGTTGCGGCCAATCCAGTTGAAGTAACGCATGCTGAAGTGCGCGTTGAGCCAGCGGCACGCCGCCACGCTCACCAGCACCGCGATGATGCACATGAACAGGCTCTTATCGAGGCCAAAAATCACGTGCAGGCCGGACAGCGCGGCCAGCGCGGCCCACGGCAGAAGGTTCTCGCGGCGCAGTTGACTCAGGCGCAACATCAGCGGGCTCCAGAACGCGCCCAGCAGGAAGAACAGGAAATACTGCGCCACGCTCTGCGGTCCCCAGTAGGGAATGATCTTCTCCACCGCCAGATAATTCAGCACCACCGCCGCCACCAGCAGCGCCACTTTGTGCTGACGGAAGATTTTGGCGCACAGGAAGTAGATCGCCAGACCGTACAGGTACCACGAGGTGCTCATCGCCAGGAAAGTCAGCTTAAGGAACTCCAGCAGCGAACCGGCGTAAGCCGCGTTGAGGTTCTGCGAGATACGCTGGCCGGTGATTTCAGTCGAAATGCCGACAATCGACCACCACTGAATAAAGCCCCACAGCACATAGAGATAGAACAGATTGGTAATGCGGCTGGTAAATACCTGTTTCCACGGCCGGTTGAGAATGCCGTTGGTGGCAAGCAGGCCGGAGACGAAGAAAAAGGCGGGCATGCGCAACGGTGATAACACCGTATTAAACTGCACCCATATTTCCGCCGGAATCCAGCCGGCGCTGAGATATTTAACCGTGCCTTCAAAGCCCGGTAATACGGTGTGATACAGCACCACCAGCAATATGCACACCCCTTTCAGGGTATTCACCCATGCAATATCTTCTTTCATGGCGTTATTCATATTTTTGACTCCTGCTGCGGTGTAGGTCTTAAAGGAGAAGAATGGAAAAACAGGCAGTGAAGCCTTTATGGTTATTCAACGATTATTCAGCAAGCAGCAGGGACTGACTCTAGCGAAACTCCTAAAACTTTTTCGCTGGTCCTGATATAACAATACTTTACAGTACCAGAGATAAATTGACCGCCCGGCGGGTTAGCCGTGAATAGCTGTTATTTAAGCCTTCATGGCATAAATTGACGGTGCGCCGCGCACGTAATGCCGCGTGGAAATTAAGAACATTCCGCAGCGGAGTAAACCAGCATTAATTATATCGCCGGGAAATAAATTTATTAATGCGTCAAAAAGATAAGCGCGATATTTAATATTTTGCTAGAGGAAAAATAATTCGGGCCAGCGAACCGGCCCGGAGAGATTATTGATTGAGAAACTTGTCGAGAAATTGCCGGGTGCGTGCCTGCTGCGGATTGCTGAACAGCGCTTTAGCCGGGCCCTGCTCCACAATACGCCCCTGATCCATAAAGATGGCGCGATCGGCGACGTCACGCGCGAAGCTCATCTCATGCGTAACGATCACCATAGTGCGTTTCTCCTGCGCCAGCGCGCGAATGGTGCTGAGCACCTCGCCCACCAGTTCAGGATCCAGCGCCGAGGTTGGCTCATCGAACAGAATCACCTGCGGACGCATCGCCAGCGCCCGGGCAATTGCGACGCGCTGCTGCTGACCGCCGGAAAGCCGGCGCGGGAAACTCTCTTCCTTACCGTGCAGACCGACCTTCTCCAGCAGCGTGCGCGCGCGCGCAATGGCTTCCGCCTTCGCTTCGCCTTTGACGATCACCGGCCCTTCAATGATGTTCTCCAGCACCGAACGGTGCGGGAACAGATTGAAGTTCTGGAACACAAAGCCGACCTGCTGGCGCAGCTGCCGCACTTTATCCTTCTGCTTGTGCAGGCCGAGGCTGGCGTCGATGCTGATGTCACCGACTTTGACCTGGCCGCTTTCCGGCACTTCCAGCAGATTAATACTGCGCAGCAGCGTGGTTTTGCCCGAGCCGCTCGGACCGATGATCGCCACCACTTCGCCGGGCGCGACATCGAGGTCGATACCGTGCAGCACCGTCTGGCCGTGAAACTGTTTCACCAGCTGACGGACTTCAATTGCACTCATCTTGCCTCCCGATCCTGACGATTGACGTGCGCTTCCAGCCGATTTTGCAGCGCCGACAGCACCGTGGCCATCACCCAGTAAATCAGCGAGGCCGCCAGATACATGGTGAACACTTCCAGCGTGCGCGAGGTGATCAGCTGCGCCTGCCGGAACAGCTCCGGCACCTGAATGGTGGCCGCCAGCGAGGTATCTTTCACCAGGCTGATAAAGCTGTTACCGAGCGGCGGCAGCGCGGTGCGCGCCGCCTGCGGCAGAATAACGCGACGCAGCGTCTGCCACGGCGTCATGCCGATACTGGCGGCCGCTTCCCACTGACCGCGCTCAATAGCCGCAATCGCGCCACGCAGCGATTCCGAGGCATAGGCCGCGGTGTTGAGCGACAAACCAATCATCGCTGACGGAATCGGGTCGAGCTCAATGCCAAACTGCGGCAGACCGTAGTAGATCATAAACAGCTGGGCAATCAGCGGCGTGCCGCGAAAGATCGACACATAAAAACGCGCCAGCCAGTTAACCGGCCAGAAGCGTGACAGGCGCATCAGCGCCAGCACGAAGCCGAGTATCAGGCCGAAGAACATCCCGCCGATACTCAGCTGCAGCGTGAACAGCGCGCCTTTCAGCAGAAAAGGTGCTGAATCCAGCACCAGCTGTAAACTTTCCTGCATTATTTCGTGACGTCCGCGCCAAACCACTTCTCAGACAGCTTGCTCAGCGAGCCATCTTTCTGCATGTCGGCGATGGCACCATCAATCGCTTTCAGCAGCGATTCATTGCCTTTGCGCAGCGCCACGCCCGCTTCCAGACGGGAGAACGCCGGGCCAGCCACCGCCATGGTATTGCCGGTTTTCTTCACCAGATCCAGCGCGGCTAAGCGGTCAACCAGAATGGCATCCACGCGGCCTGAACGCAGATCCTGATATTTGGTTGGGTCATCATCATAGGTACGGATATCCACGCCTTTGACGTTGTCGCGCAGCCACTGCTCATAGTTAGAACCGAGACCCACGCCGACTTTCTTGCCGGACAGATCATCCGGTTTGGTGATGGAGCCCGCGTTCTTCTTCAGCGTCAGCGCCTGCACGCCGGAGATGGTGTACGGCGTGGAGAAGTCATACTTCTTCTTGCGCTCGTCGGAGATGGTCACCTGGTTGATCACCACGTCGATACGTTTGGAATCCAGCGAGGCCAGCATACCGTCCCATTTGGTCGGTTTGAGATCCGCTTTCACGCCGAGGTGTTTTGCCAGCTCCTGGGCAAACTCGACTTCAAAACCGGTCAGCTTGCCGTTTTCATCCTGGAAGCTGAACGGCGGATAGGTGCCTTCCAGCCCGACGCGCAGCTCACCTTTGCTCTTGACCTGCGCCAGCAAATCTTCTGCCGCAAAGCTTTTTACGTTCACGCCCGCCACCAGTGCGACCGCCATCATTCCCATCACCAGCTGGCGACGAATCGGAGAGAAAGCCATGTTTACCCCATTATTGTGATGTGTTGTGTGCTTATGGTTAATTAACGCACATTTTGGGCGCGGCGTGCTTTATCTCGCAATAAAGGGTGCCGCTCCGGCATGTGCTCTTTGTAATAACCGCTGGATTATAAACCTTTTTTTGCTGCTGTCTCATACCGAAGGATGATAAGCAAATAACGCCGGTGCGCCGCCGGTATGCACAAACAGCAGCGGCCCTTCCCGGCGGAAACGGTTCTGGCTGATGCCATCGATCAGACCCGCCATCGCTTTGCCGGTGTAGACCGGGTCGAGCATAATGCCCTCCAGCCGCGCCAGCAGGCGCACCGCTTCCATGCCTTCGTCATTGGGTTCGCCGTAGCGCGGCGCAAAATAGTCATCCCACAGGGTTACCGGCGCACGCGCTTCCAGCTCCAGCTGCTGTGCCAGCGCGCTGCGAATGCGCTCCACCACCGGCAGCTGCGCCTCAACCTTGCGCGACACCGTAACGCCCACCAGCTCGCTATTCGGCAGCAGCTGTTCCAGACCGATCGCCAGCCCGGCATGCGTCCCGGCACTGCCCGACGCCACCACCACCGCAGCGAAATCCACCACGCCTTCGCTTTGATGGGCGATCTCCTGCGCGCATTCGACGTAGCCGAGCGCGCCAAGCGCATTCGAGCCGCCCATCGGCACAATGTAAGGCCGGAAGCCCTGCGCTTCCAGCCGTTCTGCCTGCTCTGCCAGCTGCTGCGGCGGATTGTGCAGCGCATCAACCATCACGACCTCGACATCCATCAGGTCCAGCAGCAGGCGGTTGCCGTTGCTCAGGTAGTTGGCGGCGTCGGTGCCAATCGGGTTCTCCAGCAGCGCCACGCATTTCAGGCCCAGACGCGCCGCCACGGCTGCCGTCTGGCGCACGTGGTTGGACTGAATCGCGCCGGCGGTCAGCAGCACATCGGCGCCTTCCCGCAGCGCATCGGCAGCGAGAAACTCCAGTTTACGCAGCTTGTTACCGCCCAGCGCCACCGGCGTGACGTCATCACGTTTAATAAAGATATCGCGTCCGAGGTAATCAGACAGGCGTGGCAAATGTTCTAACGGCGTCGGTGCGCCAAGCAGTTCAAGACGGGGAAACTGGTGCAAAAGATGTAAGGACAATGCAGCCTCCATTCGGGCAATGTGCAGTTATCCCTACAGTGTTGCAGAAGATGAGAAAAGTCGCATCCGGAATTGATCGCGACGCGCCCCGGTTGCTGGCATGCTCACCAGTAACCGGGGTTGAATCACCCTTAGCCGCGCTGCCAGCCTAAGAACTGGTCATATTTGCGCAGTGCAATACGGTAGTTATTGTTGCCCGCATCGGGCAGATCGTTTTGCAGACACTCATGCCAGCTGTTGCCCCGTAACCTTTCTGCCGGGAAATTTTTCGCTTTCAGCATGTCATCAAGACGACGCAGACGCACCACATATTCACGAATGGTACTGTGACTCATCTCGGTCTGCTCAAACAGATATTGTTTGAACGCCATGATATCGAAGTAATTCGGATGGGTATTACAAAAAATATCGCTGCAGAAACGGCACAGCGCCGTCAGTTCCGGCTGGAGTTTCATCCATACCTGATCGTCAATCATCTGGTCCATGCGTGCGATGGCCTCTTTATTGATGATCTGGCCGCGGAACACTAACGCCATACGGTCTAAAACTTTGCCACAGTGTGAACAGTTGCTTTGGCTGTGTTTGTAGTCTTTAAGGTAGCGACTTAACGGTCTGGCTTTAACTTTGGCTCCCATTGCTGAGTCCCCGGTTTTTTTATTTTTGGTTCCCCAGGAACTGAGTCTGTTAGCGCGCTCCCGTCAAACGGGCCCGCAGGCGTTTGATCGCCTGACTGTGCAACTGGCTGACGCGGGATTCCCCCACTTCCAGCACCGCGCCAATCTCTTTCAGGTTCAGTTCTTCCTGGTAGTACAGTGTGAGCACCAATTTTTCGCGTTCAGGCAACGCCTCAATCGCTTCAATCACGCGTTCACGCAGGTTTCCTTCCATTAACTGATGCAACGGGTTGGCTTCCTCATGCCCCTCCGTGACCAGTTCCGCACTGTCGCCGTGTTCTTCCCGATACTCGTCGTACGAGAAAAGCTGGCTGTTATTGGTATCCAGCAGAATCTGCCGGTACTCTTCCAGCGAAACATTCAACCGCTCAGCCACTTCCTGCTCGGTAGCCGCGCGCCCCAACGCTTGCTCTACCTGATGCATAGCGCCGGCCACCTCGCGCGCATTACGACGTACGCTGCGTGGTGCCCAGTCGCGGCTGCGCAGCTCATCCAGCATTGCGCCCCGGATACGCTGCACGGCGTAGGTGGTAAAGGCGGTGCCCTGCAGCGCGTCATAGCGCTCCACGGCATTCAGTAAGCCAATACCACCGGCCTGCAGCAGATCGTCAAGCTCAACGCTGGCTGGCAAACGCACCTGCAGGCGCAGCGCTTCATGCCGCACCAGAGGAACGTAGCGCTGCCAGAGCGAATGTTTATCCATCACGCCATCGGCGGTATAGAGATCGTTCACGTTGACTACCCTGCGTTAATAAAGTTATCGGCATGATTATCCAATTCTGTAGCGGTTTCGATTGGCAGAATAGGCAGGCAAAAGCGAGGTTATTTCAAATTTGTTATGGATGGCGGTGGATCGCACCGCCATTGCGCGCAGGTTCAGCGCAGATTACGCAGCCGCTGCCTTGTGCCAGGCGGGACGGCGTCCCACAGCGCACAGGTTTTGCCCTCAAGCGCCTGATAAAAAGGGCTAATGGACTCGTCGCATTCCAGCGCGGAATTAAACAGCACCTGACCGGTTTCTGCGTCAATGCTAATCATTTTGTTGATAAACAGCCGCTGCAGGTCGCTGCGCAGGAACAGGCCGTTGTCGACGCTGTTATCCGCCAGGAAGCCCTCTTCATTCTCCTGGGTGTCGATATGGCAGGCTTCCACCCACGGCCAGCTGTGGCGCTCGGTTAAGCGCGTGCCGGTAATAATGCAGGCACCATAGCGCGCCTTCACCGCCGCGCTGAACTCCGCCTGGCTGGCGCGCTGGAACACTTTCGCCTTGACGCGCCGCCCCACTTCAGTACCCGGCATTACCGCGCTGGGCATTTTCTGCTGCGGCGTGCTGAGTACCACTAAAAACTGGATCTTGCGCGACAGCGGGAAACAGGGGTGCGCCTGCGGATCGAACAGCTGCCAGTACTCATCCTCTTCGGTCTGACGCATCAGCACCAGCTTGAAACCGCGGCTGTTGAGCAGGTTTTGCGCTTCCGCCGAGCGGGGATCGAGCATCGCGTAGACCCTGGTTTCGCCGATCACTTTCCAGCGTCCGCTTTTACGCGCTTCATCGTTACGACGAAAATAGAGAAACGCCTGCTGGTTTTTAAGGTAATGCTCGAAGCGGCGCAGGTAGTTTTTGCGCTCGTTATCGTCGGAGACGAACAGCAGATCCTCCAGCGGACTGTTCAGCTCCTCCTGCGCAAACAGCGCGCGGATCACCAGATTGCGGTAGCTGGTTGACGGGCTGAGCAACCCGCGGGCGGTGAGCTCCTTCTCCTCCGGATGCTGCTGCGCATAGCGCAGCGCGATCTCATCGAAGGTCAGTTGCTCACCCGGTAACAAGTCATAATTGAAGCGCATAGACACCCCAGAAACAGGAAAAATAGAGCTTAAAAATTGGAATGATTCTGAAGAGGGTTATCGGCAGTTCTCACCCAGGCTGTAACAGGATGGTTACTTTTTTGAGGTTATGATGCGCAAGGGGAAATCGTCTGCCGCGCAAGAGCCCAATTTGATTTAGCTCAGCAGGAATGCCCACGCGCTGCTTTTCTCTCCTTCCGCTTATCCCCGGCAATGCCCGCTTTTTTATCGGTTATTCGCGCCATCAATTATTCCTGCGCGCTCGTATGCTCACAGCATGACTCTGTGGAGAGCAGAGACGCGTAATAAGGAAGGCAATGATGAAAGGTATAGTGCTGGCGGGCGGGACAGGTTCCCGCCTGCATCCTGTAACCTGCGGCGTATCGAAGCAGCTGTTACCGGTTTATGACAAACCGATGATTTACTATCCACTTTCGGTGCTGATGCTGGCAGGCATTCGTGACATCCTGGTGATTACTACCGCTGAAGATCTGGCGGGATTCCAGCGTTTGCTGGGCGACGGCAGCCATTTCGGCGTCAATCTCCAGTTCGCGGTGCAGCCATCGCCCGATGGCCTGGCGCAGGCGTTTATCATCGGTGAGTCTTTTATTGCCGGTGAGCGCTGCGCATTAGTGCTGGGCGATAACATTTTCTTTGGTCAAAGCTTTGGTAAAAAGCTCGAAGATGTGGTCGCGCGACCGCAGGGTGCTACGGTATTTGGCTACCAGGTGATGGACCCTGAGCGCTTCGGCGTGGTGGAATTTGATAAGCAGTTCCGCGCACTGTCCATTGAAGAAAAACCGCTACAGCCAAAATCGAACTATGCCGTCACCGGCCTCTATTTTTACGATAAAAATGTCTGCGCCATGGCGCGGGAAGTTCGCCCTTCTCACCGCGGCGAACTGGAAATTACCACCCTCAATCAGATGTATCTCGACGATGGGTTGCTTAACGTCGAAGTGCTGGGACGTGGCTTTGCCTGGCTCGACACCGGTACCCACGAGAGTTTACTCGAAGCGTCACACTTCATTCATACCATTGAAAAGCGCCAGGGCTTCAAAATTGCCTGTCTGGAAGAGATCGCCTGGCGCAAGCGCTGGATCGGTAGCGAGTCGCTGCTGCAGCGCGCCGCCTATCTCGGCAAAACACAGTATGGTCACTATCTGAAGATGCTGGTGGAGGAGTGAGATGGAGGTCATCACCACGAAAATTGCTGATGTAAAAATTATCCAGCCTAAAGTATTTGGCGATGCCCGCGGCTTCTTCCTCGAAACCTTTGAGAAGCGGCGTTATCAGCAACTGCTGGATATCGACCTGGATTTTGTGCAGGACAACTACTCCCGTTCGGCGCGTAACGTGTTGCGCGGGCTGCATTTTCAGAAAACCCAGCCGCAAGGCAAACTGGTGCGCGTGGTACGCGGCGCGGTGTTTGACGTTGCCGTCGATATCCGTGCGGATTCGCCCACCTTTGGCCAATGGACCGGGCTGGAGCTGTCTGAAGAGAACAAAACCCAGTTGTGGATCCCGCCGGGTCTGGCACACGGTTTTGTGGTGCTCTCCGAGGTCGCTGACTTCGAATATAAATGTACTGATTACTACAACCCACAGGATGAAGCCTGCCTGATGTGGAATGACGCTGAAATTGCGGTGCAATGGCCGGTAGCGACGCCTCTGCTATCGGTAAAAGATCAACAAGGACTCTCCCTGCAGGAGTTAGTGCAATGCGCGTTTTGTTAACCGGTGCTTATGGCCAGCTTGGCCGTTGTTTACTGGATCGGGTGCCGGCAGAGTGGGTGCTGCTAGCCTGTGGCTCTGCCGAGTTAGATATTACCGACCGCCCGGCGGTGGAACGGGTGGTGAAGAAATTCCGTCCCGATGTGATCATCAATGCCGCCGCATATACCGCGGTCGATAAGGCTGAAACCGACCGTATCCGCGCCATGAAGGTCAACGCCATCGGCCCGGAAAATCTCGCCATCGCCGCTCACCAGCAGGGCGCCCGCTTGATTCATCTCTCCACCGATTACGTGTTTGATGGCAGTAAAAAAACGCCTTATACCGAAAGCGATCTGCCCTGCCCGATTAATTTCTACGGCCTGAGCAAATGGGAGGGTGAGAAACGCGTATTCTCAGTGCTGCCGGACGCCGTAGTGATTCGCACCTCGTGGGTGTTCAGTGAGTACGGTGCAAACTTTGTCAAAACCATGCTGCGGCTGGCAGAAACCCGCAGCGAAATCAGCGTGGTGAACGATCAGTTCGGCTGCCCGACCTATGCCGGCGATCTGGCACAGGCGATTATCACCCTGGCATCCCGCGCGGAAGCCGCCGGCGTTTATCACTACTGTGGCGATGTGGCGGTCAGCTGGTGCGAATTCGCCCAGGCGATTTTTGTGGCCGCGCAGCGGGATGTGCTGGTGAAAGGGATTGGCAGTGCGCAATATCCGATGGCGGCGGCAAGGCCGGTAAATAGCGTACTGAATACCGTGCGGATAGCGGCGCTGGGGGTTGAAGCATCGGACTGGCAAAACCGCGTGCAATCCGCCTGCTTAGCCGGTGATTCAGCCATCGTTCAGCCCGTTCCTGACATCACCGCCCTGCAATAAATATAAAACAAGGCGTCTCAGACGCCTTGTTATTATCCCACCAGAGGTAACGCGCGGCTTGTTAGCTTTTGCTCAGCCAGGCGGTGAATGATTTGCACAATATTGTCAACTTCGGCCAATGCTAAGCCAGGATAGACCGGCAAACATAACACGCGCTGAGACATTTGTTGTGCAATCGGTAAGGCCGCTTCATCAGCGCTAGGTAATCCACGATACATTGGGAAACTGGTGATCAGCGGATAGAAATAACGGCGGGCAATAATGTTGTGCTCACGCAGATGGGCATAAAGCTCATCACGACTCAGCGGAAAATCTTCGGTTACCATCACCGGCAGATAAGAGTAGTTCCATTCAACATCAGCCGGAATATGCGGCAGCGTAATGCCATCGATTTCCGCGAGCAAATCATAGTAGTGCGCCTGAATACGCGCCCGCTCCGCTAATGCCTGGTCGATGTGCTTTAACTGCAGCAGGCCAAAGGCCGATTGCACCTCGTTCATCTTGCCGTTAATGCCGGTCGCCACAATGGTGGTTTCATCTGCAAAGCCAAAATTCTTCAGGTAATCGATGCGCTTTTTGGTTTTAGCATCCGGGCAAATAATTGCGCCACCTTCAATGGTATTGAAAACCTTCGTTGCGTGAAAACTTAAAATCGACAAGTCACCATAATTCAATATGCTGTTGCCGTTTTTACGGACGCCAAAGGCGTGAGCCGCATCGTAAATGACTTTCAGCCCGTACAGGTCAGCGATGCGCTGAATATTCTCCACGTCGCACGGATTGCCGTAGCAGTGCACCGGCATAATGGCTGTGGTTTGCGGTGTAATGGCCTGCTCTATTTTGGAGGCATCGATATTACAGCTTATCGGGTCGATATCGACAAACACCGGGGTTAACCCATTCCACAACAGAGAATGCGAGGTGGCGACAAAAGAATAAGGTGTGGTGATGACTTCACCGGTAATACGCAACGCCTGCAGTGCCGTCAGCAACGCCAGCGTGCCATTGGTAAATAAGCAGAGATGCTCAACACCTAAATAGCGTGCCAGCTCCTGTTCAAGTTGCTGATGGAAGGGCCCGCCGTTGGTCAGGACTTTATTCTGCCAGATCTGTTCAAGGTAAGGCATGAACTCTTCCAGCGGTGGCATAAGCGGGCTGGTTACATACACAGGTTTATTATTCATAATCGTTCACCTCAGCAGAGTGCCTTTTCACACCAACCCACTCTTGAAGGTTATCAGCCGGGTCATTCCCTGCAGAACAGGTATTCGCCTCAGCCAGTGATGAGGCGGTGAATGACCGCAGAGTGTGGTGTTATCCAGATAGATTGAAACTGCATTGACCCGCTGCGGTGCAGCAGGTCAAAAATTAACGCTTCAGCGTCCAGGCTTGTGACCAGCTTTGCAGGTTCTCGCCTTCCAGCATCCAGTCCTGGCGAATTTCCTGCTGCAGCCTGGCGCCCATTTGGGCACTCGCTGCGGGGTCCAGCAGATGCATATTGATGGCGTCCACCCAGTCTTTGTGGCGGTTCTTCACGCGCGTGACGGTTAAATCACCGCGATAACACGCCACATCACTGCAAATCACCGGAATGCCGCAGGCACCATATTCCATCAGGCGCAGATTACTTTTACAGGTGTTGAAAAAGTTATCTTCGACAGGCGCTAACGCCAGGTCGAGATTAAGCGAAGCCAGTTTGGCCGGATAACGCTCAATTTCTACGCCGTGGTGATATTCATGAATAAAAGGCCGCAGCTTTGGCGGGCACATGCCAAAAAACACCCATTCAACGTCATTAGCAAAATGGCGCACTACATCGACAATCATTTCCAGATCGCCGGTATGACTGGAGCCCCCGGCCCAGCCAACGCGTGGTTTTTTTCCCTGATTGCGCAGCGACTGCAGCTTGCCCCACCAGTCATGCGAAAGACGGTTTTTACGCACCACAATATCGTGGTGCATATCCGCGAACGCTTCGGCTAGGGGTTCGGTGGATACGACAAAGCGATCCATATAACTCAGGCTGCGCCGCATCAATTTTTTAACATCGTTGCCAAACTGTGAGCGATGATGATTTTTGAGCGGAATATTGGGCAGGTAGTCGTCGAGCTCATAAATTTTGAACGCCTGCGTATGCTTACTGACTTTCTCCAGCCATTCATGGAACTCGGCGTCAATCCGACGCTGGAAAATCAGGCTATCGGGCGCGAAGCGATTGAGCTCGGCAACATTTATCAGCGTGGAGGATAGTTTGCCATCCACCAGGCCGGCATCGCGCATCGCCTCATAGGGCTTGATGATGCGATAGTAACCACAACCGGCAAAATCAGCCATGAAAGGCATAACCACCGGCAATGGCCGCCACGAAAGCGGACGCCATGTCAGTTCGCTGTCGGAGGACACGCTAAAGTTGATGTTATTGAGCGTCAGGTTGGGGTTATACGCCGGATCCTGGGTCACGATGGCCTGCCATTTCTGCAGCTGACGATCTTCCTCCTGGCTTCGACTCTGCGTGTCGATCGTCAGTTCAGGATTAACCTGCCGCAGCATACGCACGTACGGTGTCCAGACCGTCATTAACCCGGCTTCGCGCACGCGCAGACAGAAGTCGACATCGTCGAAATGCTGCAGCGTCTCATCCAGACCCTCAACGGCGCGAAACACCTCGGTACGCACCATCATCAGATCGCCTGACACCGCGCTGTAGTTCTGGTCGGCTTGCAAACGCGCCATGTGTCCCGCGGTTTCATGGCTCTCACCATAGAACGGCTCACCTACCAGGCCGTTAATCCCCAGCACATAACCGGCGTGGCGTACCTGGCCATTTTCGTAGATTTGCCGGGCGCCAACAATAGCGACTTCCGGACGTTGGGCATGGTTAAGCAGATTTTCCAGCCAGCTGTTATCAAGCATGGCCAAATCGCTACTCAGCAGCAGCAGGTAATCGCCTCTGGCCACAGCGGCGGCGGCATTGACCATTCTGGCGCGATGAAAACCGCCCTCAATCTGCAATGTGCGAATGCGTGCCGGGTCGATCTCAGCGATACCGCGCAGCCATTCGTCCTGGGCGGCACTTCCGCCCTGAGCAGAAACCAGGAGCAATTCATAATTCTGTGAGGCGGTTTTTTCCATCAGTGAGGTGACGCAACTCACCAGGTTCGGGAGGTGATTACTCACCAGAACGATGATGGAAACCGGGGCCGACTGCGGGTGACCATAATGCAGCTGATAAACATTATGTGGGCTCAGGCTGACATCGGCCTGTGCGTAGCCGCGGTGCTGCAGGTGGGTGCGGATGAGGGCGCGCTCTTCATCCACCGGCTGTCGTAATGAGGCGGTCTGCACTAACGGCTCAGCCAGATGCCCAATCACATTAAAAGGCTGGCTTTCGATGGTGCGCAGAATCACGTCCAGTTCAAAACAGCCCGGCCAGTGCGTGGCAAACCCGCCAGTCTGTTGCAAAAATTCGCGGCGGAACAGCCAGTGGCAGGCCATTCTCGATGGGTTACTGAGCAGCAGGTCAAGATTAAAGTCAGGGCGGAAGGATGCGCCAACCGGACGGCCATTGACCGGATACACCTCATCGGCATAAATCAACTGGCAATGACCGACCTCCGGCAGCACCGTTCCCAGCGCCTGCAAACCTGAGGTATACAGCTGACTGCCGGCCCGTAATACTATCAGCCAGTCGAAATGTCCCTCTTCGGTCAGCGTGTTGAGCGCAGCAACTACCTGATTGTCGCGCACATCAATACGCTGCACAGAGGCCGGAATAAACGATTGATACGGTGCCGCCAGCACCACCGGCTGCAGGCTCAGGCCGGCCACAGAGACATCCAGGCTGGCCTGTGTCAGCAGCCACTCGGTCTCAGTCGCGTCGCGAACATCAATCACCACGGCAATACGTGCGACCGGCTGACTGGCAAGATGCTGTGCAATCAGCTGTTGTTCGATGGGCCGCAGTGTGCGTTGACGGAACCACTCGGCAAAATGGCTCTCTACCCGCGCATTCTGCAGCGCCGTTGTCAGGTCAAACGGCTGGAAGTCCTGCTGGCTGCGCAGCGTGGCGTGACGGATCCAGCCCTGCGGCAGCTGCTCATCATACCAGCCCAGTTTTTTGATCTCTTCCGGAAAGCGCTGGTGAGACTGACTGGCTATATTGCCATCGAGGCGCGCTTCCTGACTGGTTTGCTCACGCGAGATACGAATCTGCGCCAGCACCTGCGGTAAATAGACCAGATGACCATGACGTAGCAAGCGCAGGTAAATCACCAGATCGGCAATGAACGGTAGCCCTTCATCGATCAACGCATGCAGCTCGCGCGGTTCGTCCACCAGCTTGCGCAGCGCCGCGCTGCGCACTAAAACGGCACTGGGTTCACCGATAAAGTTGTTCAGGAAATCAGCCTGCCAGCGGGCCATATCCTGACCATGAAAAATCGTGTCTTCTAATACCGGCGATACGCTGTAAATCTCGTCTGCCATCGCTTTACCGACGGAATCAATGCGATTACGTCTGGCTGTCGCCATCACCGCTTGCGGCACCTGCGACAGCGCCGCGACTAATTGCGACACGGCCTGCGGCAGAAGTACATCATCATCATAAAGGAATTTTACGTATTCGCCTTTGGCGCGACGTATTGCCTGACTGAGGTTGGCGATTTCGCCTAATGCGGGATGATGATGCTGGTAATAGATGGGAAATTTACTGTTTACCTGATACGCACTAACAATATCCTCGATTTTTGCATCAGGGCAATCATCGCCAATGATGATTTCACAATGAGGGTAATCCTGTGCTAATGCACTTTTCAGCGCCAGTTCAAACCAGGTGGCTTTATAAGCAGGAATGATTATGCTTACCAGTGCGTTCGCGTTCATTGTCGGTTGTATCCTCAGCCTCGGCGATAACTCACGTCTGTGTGACGTCTCTTTCAGCTCAGAATACGCGGCGCGCCTGGAAACAATCGCGCCATTATCCAGTAAAAAAGCGGTTAATCCCGCCCATAAAAAAGGCCCCCAGTTGGGGGCCTGATCTGCGTAAGAAAGAATTAACGCAGCAGAGATAGCATGGTCTGTGGCACCTGGTTGGCCTGCGCCAGCACCGAAGAACCTGCCTGCTGCAGGATCTGCGCGCGCGACATGTTCGACACTTCTGTCGCGTAGTCAGAATCCTGAATACGGCTGCGCGCAGCTGACAGGTTGTTCACGGTGTTGTTCAGGTTGGTGATGGTTGACTCAAAGCGGTTCTGTGAGGCACCCAGCAGGCTGCGCTGTGAGTCAACAGATTTGATGGCCGCATCAATGTCTGCCAGTGGCGTGGTGCCGGACGCTGCGCCAGACGCGCCGCCGGTGACTGCGCCTTTCAGCACGTCAAAACCAACGGCTTCAGTAGAGCGCGCGGTACCGTTAACGGTATCGCCTGAGGTCATCGCTCGGGTGTTCAGCGCGGTGCCGCTGGTGCCGGCTTTCGCCAGGTTATAACCATCGCTGGAGCTGATGGTGATGGCGATGGTTTCGCCATCTTTTGAACCCACCTGGAAGCTGTAGTCGGTAGAGCCGGAACCGGTGTTCAGCACTTTGATGCCGTTGAAGTCGGTCTGCGACGTTACGCGGTTGATCTCTTCCATACGCTGGTTAACTTCAGCCTGGATGGAGTCGATGTCTGAGGCCGAGTTCGAGCTGTTCTGCGCCTGCACGGTCAGGTCACGCACACGCTGCAGGTTGTTGTTGATCTCGGACAGCGCACCTTCAGCGGTCTGAGCCAGTGAGATACCGTCGTTGGCGTTACGGGCAGCAACGGTCAGACCGTTGATGTTAGAGGTGAAGCGGTTAGCAATCGCCTGACCTGCAGCGTCATCTTTTGCGCTGTTAATACGCAGACCAGAAGAGAGACGCTCAATAGCGGTACCCAGAGAAGCCTGAGACTTTGACAGGTTGTTCTGAGTCGTCAGCGACAATGTGTTGGTATTAATCACTGCCATAGCAAGTTTCCTTTATTAAGAGAGATAATTCAGCCCTTCAGGCCTGCGGTTCAACACCGTATTAAAGTTATCGACAGGCTGCGCAAAAACTTCACTCTTTTTAATATTGATTTTGTCGTCTTTGCAGACAAAAAATAGATGTTAATAATCAGAAAATTAGCAACGAGGCTGTGGCTACCCTCTTCCGGAAATAAAAAAACGGAGCCAGCTGGCTCCGTTGAAGTCTGCGCGTTTGCGATTAACGCAGCAGAGACAGCATGGTCTGTGGCACCTGGTTGGCCTGCGCCAGCACAGAAGAACCTGCCTGCTGCAGGATCTGCGCGCGCGACATGTTCGACACTTCGGTCGCGTAGTCAGAATCCTGAATACGGCTGCGTGCAGCTGACAGGTTGTTCACGGTGTTGTTCAGGTTGGTGATGGTTGACTCAAAGCGGTTCTGTGAGGCACCCAGCAGGCTGCGCTGTGAATCGACGGCTTTGATAGCGGAGTCGATGTCTGCCAGAGGCGTGCTACCGGTAGCTGCACCAGACGCGCCGCCGGTGACTGCGCCTTTCAGCACGTCAAAACCAACGGCTTCAGTAGAGCGCGCGGTACCGTTAACGGTATCGCCTGAGGTCATCGCACGGGTGTTCAGATCCGTACCGCTGGTGCCGGCTTTCGCCAGGTTGAATTTGTCGCTTGAGCTCAGGGTGATGGCGATGGTTTCGCCATCTTTCGCACCCACCTGGAAGCTGTAGTCGGTAGAGCCGGAACCGGTGTTCAGCACTTTGATGCCGTTGAAGTCGGTCTGCGACGTTACGCGGTTGATCTCTTCCATACGCTGGTTAACTTCAGCCTGGATGGAGTCGATGTCTGAGGCCGAGTTCGAGCTGTTCTGCGCCTGTACGGTCAGGTCACGCACACGCTGCAGGTTGTTGTTGATCTCGGACAGCGCGCCTTCAGCGGTCTGAGCCAGTGAGATACCGTCGTTGGCGTTACGGGCAGCAACGGTCAGGCCGTTGATGTTAGAGGTGAAGCGGTTAGCAATCGCCTGACCTGCAGCATCATCTTTGGCGCTGTTAATACGCAGACCAGAAGAGAGACGCTCAATAGCGGTACCCAGAGAAGCCTGTGACTTGGACAGGTTATTCTGCGTGGTCAGCGACAAGGTGTTAGTGTTAATGACTGCCATGATGTTTATTCCTTAACTGATGATGAATTCAGGTCGAAAACCCGTGGCGTTCTCGCCGTCGCCAAAATTTATCGGCAGCCGCTGCGTAAGCTTTAATGATGATTTCATTAAAATTAAGCGGTAAGGAACGATCGAAGAAAATCTCAGCAGCAGAAATAAAAAAGGGCCCCATACGGGGCCCGGTCTGTGCGCGAGAGAATTAACGCAGCAGAGACAGCATGGTCTGTGGCACCTGGTTGGCCTGCGCCAGCACCGAAGAACCCGCCTGCTGCAGGATCTGCGCGCGCGACATGTTCGACACTTCTGTCGCGTAGTCAGAATCCTGAATACGGCTGCGCGCAGCTGACAGGTTGTTCACGGTGTTGTTCAGGTTGGTGATGGTTGACTCAAAGCGGTTCTGTGAGGCACCCAGCAGGCTGCGCTGTGAGTCAACAGATTTGATGGCCGCATCAATGTCTGCCAGTGGCGTGGTGCCGGACGCTGCGCCAGACGCGCCGCCGGTGACTGCGCCTTTCAGCACGTCAAAACCAACGGCTTCAGTAGAGCGCGCGGTACCGTTAACGGTATCGCCTGAGGTCATCGCTCGGGTGTTCAGCGCGGTGCCGCTGGTGCCGGCTTTCGCCAGGTTATAACCATCGCTGGAGCTGATGGTGATGGCGATGGTTTCGCCATCTTTTGAACCCACCTGGAAGCTGTAGTCGGTAGAGCCGGAACCGGTGTTCAGCACTTTGATGCCGTTGAAGTCGGTCTGCGACGTTACGCGGTTGATCTCTTCCATACGCTGGTTAACTTCAGCCTGGATGGAGTCGATGTCTGAGGCCGAGTTCGAGCTGTTCTGCGCCTGCACGGTCAGGTCACGCACACGCTGCAGGTTGTTGTTGATCTCGGACAGCGCGCCTTCAGCGGTCTGAGCCAGTGAGATACCGTCGTTGGCGTTACGGGCAGCAACGGTCAGGCCGTTGATGTTGGAGGTGAAGCGGTTAGCAATCGCCTGACCTGCAGCATCATCTTTGGCGCTGTTAATACGCAGACCAGAAGAGAGACGCTCAATAGCGGTACCCAGAGAAGCCTGAGACTTGGACAGGTTGTTTTGCGTGGTCAGCGACAATGTGTTGGTATTGATAACGGCCATGATAAATTCCTTGAGTCAATGAGTTGAGATTCTATCGGGCTTTTGGCCCGGGGCCATTCAGCTTGCTTTGGTTATCGTCGGTACCTGAGAAAACCTTAGCTATTTTTTTAAACCCCGAAAACAGGCCCTTATCCCTTCTTTATTTGCCTCATTGTTTTTTTATATTTTGTCTAATATTTTTCCGCTCACTGCCGATACCCTCCTCAGTGATTATCCACCTATAAAGGATTACAACATGGCAAGTGTAAGTAACCTCAATGCTGGTAATAGCCTGGGTTTGAGCGATCTGTATGACCAGCTTGAAACGGCAGAAAAAGCCAACCTGACGCCAATTACAAATCAGCAAACCTCTTATAAAGCCAAGCTGACAGCATGGGGCGTCGTGCAAACGGCACTGGCGAAAGTCCAGACAGCTGCCGCTGCGCTCAAAGACACGTCTGCAATTGCCTCAACAAAAGTCAGTAGCACCAATACCGCGTTCACCGCCACGCTGGCCAATGATGCGGCGGCCGGTAACTTTTCGGTTGAAGTCACCCAACTGGCTAAAGCGCAGTCGCTGCTGTCGAAAAGCGCGACCAGTAAAGATGGCGATTTAGGCGATTCCAGCCTCGCCTCGCGCACCATCACCATTACGCAACCGGGTCAGAAAGACCCAATGACCATCACGCTGAGCAAAGATCAAACCAGCCTGACGGACATTAAAGATGCGATTAACAAACAGCAGGGCAGCGTTACCGCCAGTATCATCAAATCCGATGACAATACCTATTATCTGGCCCTGACCTCGCGTGATACCGGCACCACCAATGAGATGACGGTTTCTACCGATGACAGCGCCCTGGCGCAGTATATTGGTTTTACCAAAGGTGGCAGCAGCAATGGTATGACGGAGCAGGTGGAAGCGGCCGATGCCAAACTGAGCATTAATGGCGTCGCCATCACCCGCAGCAGCAACATCATTACTGATGCGCCGGAAGGCGTCACGCTGAACCTGACCAAAACCAACACCGGCAGCCCGGAGACCTTATCCGTCACCAAGGATAATGCGCCGATGATCGCCGCGGTGCAGGCTTACGTTGACGCGTACAACTCGCTGCAGACCACCATCAGTAACCAGACCAAATACACCGCCGTGGATCAGGGCAGTACCTCGCAGGACTCCAGCAATGGCGATCTGTTAGGTGATGGCACGCTGCGTAACATTCAGACCAGCCTGCGCTCCAAGCTGTCCACCAGTGCCCAAAGCGGCGGCAGTATTTCCCTGCTGTCACAGATCGGCATTACCCAGGATGTGAATGGCAAGCTGACCGTCGACAGCACCAAACTTAACAAAGCGCTGGATGAAAAATCGGCGGATGTGGTCAGTTTCCTGTCCGGTGACGGCAAAACCACCGGCTTTGCGACGCAAACCAGTAACTATCTGGATCAGATTTTAGGCAGCAATGGCTCTGTACAGAACGCCACTGACGGCATCAATAAAACGCTGAAGAAACTGTCTGACGATTACGATCGGGTAAACGCACAGATTACCGCCACTATGGCGCGCTACAAGACCCAGTTCACGAACCTGAATACGCTGGTCTCATCCATGACCCAGACCCAGAACTATCTGACGCAGCAGTTCGCGAACATGAGCAGTTAACAGGAGTTAAATATGTACGCTAAATCGGGAACGCAGGCCTACGCACAGGTCGGTCTGGAAAGTGCCGTGTTAAGCGCCAGCCCACATCAGCTGGTGGTTTTACTGTTTGATGGCGCACTCAGCGCCATGAAGAAAGCCACCATTCTGATGGATCAGGGCGACATTCCCGGTAAAGGCCAGGCGCTGTCGAAAGCCATTAATATCATTACTAATGGCTTACGCGCCGGGCTGAATCATGAAGCCGGTGGAGAGATTTCTGCCAATCTGGATAATCTTTACGAGTACATGACCCGCCGTCTGCTGGAAGCCAACCTGCACAACGATCCGGCAGCGATTGCGGAAGTCGAGCGCTTGCTGAGCAACATTGCCGACGCGTGGAAACAAATTGGTCCACACGCCGTTCAGGAAGCGTAACCATGACTTCAGATAGCGACCTGCTGCAGGGGTATCAGCGTTTGCTCAGCCTGAGTAATCAGATGTTGAAACAGGCGCGCCAGGGGCACTGGGATGATTTAGTGGCCAGTGAGGCAGCTTACGTGAGCAGCGTTACGCACGTAGCGCGCGACCGTGATACCTCCGCCCTGCCTGCTGCGCTGCGTGTCCAGTTACGGCCCATGCTGAAGCAGGTGATGGACAATGAGCTTGAGATTAAGCAGTTGATGGCGACCCGCATGGAAGAGCTGCGTTCGCTGGTCCAGCAAACCACGCAGCAACAGAAAGTCACCAACGCTTATGGTCGTTTTTCCAGTCAGGTGCTTTATCCCAGCGATTTATAATCCTATCTGTCAGGGAGACGCTGTTCTCCCTGGATTCTTACCGCCCCCGCCATGCTAAGCGTTTAATTACCCCCTTAAACTGAGCCTTATTACCGCCTTGAATGATGGCAACTGTGGCACATTTAACGCAGACCTTTTCAGCCTTGCCGGCTGTATTCTCTCTTTATAAGGCAACGACATGCTCGATATCGCGGATTTAAAAGTTTTTTTTCAGGAGCCTGAAATACAGCAGCTCATCGATGACACCTGGGATAAGGTCGGTGATGCTCTGGCACAGGCGCAGGCAGAATTACCGGCAGAACTGGCCATGGCGCGCCGTGAGCTCTCTTTCCATAGCCATGTAAAATGCCTGGGTTATCTTTGCTGGTTACTCGAGCATAATAATGTAGCGGGTGACATCATTGAAATCGGCGTGTGGAAAGGGAAATCGACGGCTTTCATGAATGAGATTTGCCAGCATAAACGTCGCATTATCAGCATCGATCCCATGGAGCTGGCAAATCAGGAAAGTGAGCTGCGCTTTTATCACGAAAAGCTGTTTCCCCAGGTTAATCTCATCCGTGGCTACTCTGAATTAAGTATTGAGCGGGTGCAGGCCCTTAATCCGCGTACCGTATTACTGCATATTGACGGCGGACACGAAGGCCGCCATGTATTGCTCGATTTCCTGTTATATTCGCCCACCCTGGTGCAAGGCGGCTTTATCGTCTTTGACGATTATCGCGATCACCAGTATTCACCGCAGGTCGGTCCTGCTGTGGATTTATTACGGGCGGGTGGCTATTTTAATGGGTTCGATGTGATTGGCAGTTTGCCCGGCTTTGAAAACAGCTATTTATTGCAGAAGCGATAACCGTTCCAGCCTGATGAAATGTCCTCTCCCGCAGTCGGGAGAGGAAGAAAAGCATTTCAGCTCTGTCCCTTATTTCTCTGCCGAGACCGGCCTGAGAATCTGCGGCTCAATATCCTGAATCACCGCATCGCCAGGGCGCTTTGCCACTTCGTCCAGCGCCTGCTGGCACTCGACGGTTGGGCGTTCCACTTTACGCAGCGTCAGGCCATCGTAGTGCAGCTCACCGTTCTCCAGCGAGAGCGGCATCACGCGCGCCTGACGGTTAACGTTAACCCAGTCATCATCCAGGCGCGTCAGCTTGCCTGGTTTGGCAATCACCCGCTGCCACTGGCGGCAGTCAAGGGTAGTGCCATCAGCGCTGACGATCAGGCTGGCCATAGCCTCGCTGCTGATCAGCTTGCTCTGCGGCCCCATCGTCTGCCAGTTACCCTGCAGTTCCAGCGGTGCCGGGGTTTTTACCGCTTCGTCATAACTGTTGATTTGCGCACAGCCGCTCAGCGCCAGCGCGGCCAGTACCATCCACTTTTTCATCTTCGGTCCCTACACTCGCATCAATGGCGGCTACGTTATAATGTTTTCCCGGCGTGACGCAAGGTATCTGCGGTGGAATCCCCCTTCTCTTTCTCCGGCGCCCTCAAGCTGTTCAACTCTTCGCCGATAACCTGATGTGAAGTCTAAAGCACCTGCACCCATAACAATATTGACGACTTACTCACCCTGGTTTCGGAGAACGCTGTTATGCGATTGACCCTTCGCGCACGTCTGGCTGCGATTGTCAGCCTGCTGTGCCTGTTACTGATTATTGCTGCCGTCTGGGGAATTATCGGCCTGCGCGCTGCCGATCAGCGCGCGCAAAATGCCTATCAGAACGAGCTGCTTCCGCTGCAATACTCCTCACGCCTGTACCGCATGGTGCAGGAGCAATCCGCTACCCTGTTCGATGCGCTGCGCTACTGGACCGACAGCAGTGAAGTGGAAAAACGCCTGGCGCGCATTGCGCAGTACGGTCAGCAAATCAACGCCGATCGCCATACCTGGCAGCAGCTGGCGTTTGATGCGTAGACCAAACCGCTGAGCCAGCGCTTTGACCCATCTCGACGGCTGGCAGGGTGCGCTGCATGAAGCCGGTGAGCTGCTGAAAGGCGGTAACCCGTCCGCCGCACTGGTGGTCATCGAAACCCGCCTGCGCAGCGGCAGCCAGTTGCTGCAGCAGGACATTGACCAGCTGGATGCGCTGATGCGGCAGCATGCGCAGACGGCCTGGCAGCAGGGCAACCGCGACTACCTGCTGGCACGCAATAGCCTGATCGCCATCCTGCTGTTGGGTCTAAGTCTGGCGCTGGTCTCCGGCTGGCTGCTGATCCGCTCGATTAACCGTTCCATCGCCCAGGCGCGCGAACTGGCGGATGCCATTGCCGGCGGCGAGCTCAATCACCGTATCGGTACGGTAACGCGCGATGAGATGGGTGAACTGATGCAGGCGCTGCTGCGCATGGATGTGCGGCTGGCGGAGATCGTGCGCGAGGTGGGCGAAAGTGCCCATGCACTGAGCGATGCGGCACGCCAGATGGCGGATGGCAACGACGACCTGTCGGAGCGCACCCACGCGCAGGCCAGTTCGCTGGAGCAGACTGCGGCCAGTATGGAGCAGATGACCGCCACGGTGAAACACAACGCGGACAACGCCGCGCAGGCCAATGAGCTGGCAAGCGATGTGCGCCATCAGGCCGAGCGCGGCAGCGGTGTACTGCGCGACGCGGTGAGTGCGATGGAGGAGATTGAATCCTCCAGCAAGCGCATCGCGGATATCAACCGCGTGATTGATGAAATCGCCTTCCAGACCAACCTGCTGGCACTGAATGCGGCGGTAGAAGCGGCGCGCGCCGGGGAACAGGGACGCGGCTTCGCGGTAGTGGCGTCAGAGGTGCGACAGCTGGCGCAGCGTTCGGCCGGTGCCGCACAGGAGATCAAGGCGCTGATCGATGCCAGCGTGGGTAAAGTCGAAGCCGGCAGCGCGCTGGTGCAGCGCTCTGGCGAGATGCTCAACGACATCAACCACGGCGTGGCGCGCATGGTGGATATCGTTGGTGAGATCGCTGTGGCCAGCCGCCAGCAATCCAGCGGCATTGAGCAGGTGAACACCGCAGTAATCCAGATGGACGGTGCCACCCAGCAGAATGCATCGCTGGTGCAGCAGGCCAGCGCGGCCAGCCAGACGGTGAGCCAGCATGCCGGTTTGCTGGTGGAAAAAATGGCGTTCTTCCGCCTGCAGCAGCCATAAGGAGCCGCCATGAAGCGTACCATAATTGCGCTGCTGGCCGCGCTGCCGCTGCTCAGCCAGGCCGCCACCACGCTCAATATCGCCACCATTGCCAATGGTGACATGACTATCATGCAGCAGCTGTCGAGCCGTTACGAACAGCAGCATCCGGACGTGAAACTGCAGTGGCACGTGATGGATGATGGCGCCCTGCGCCAGGCGGTGCTGGCAGCCATGAACAGCGGTGACGCAAAATTTGATGTGATTACCGTGGGTACCTATGAAGCGCCGCTGTGGGGTAAAAAAGGCTGGCTGGCGCCGCTTAATAACCTGCCGCCAGAGTATGACAGCGACGATCTGCTGACGCCGGTGCGCAAAGCACTGTCCTGGCAGCAAACGCTGTACGCGCTACCGTTTTACGGGGAAAGCAGCATGACCTATTACCGCAAAGATCTGTTTGCGGCGAAAGGGCTGACCATGCCGGACGATCCCGACTGGACCGACATCAAAAATTTCGCGGCGAAACTCACCGATCCTCAGCACGGTATCTATGGCCTGTGCCTGCGCGGCCAGCCCGGCTGGGGCGATAACGTGGCCCTGCTCACCACCATGGCCAACGCCTATGGTGCGCAGTGGTTTGACGATCGCTGGCAGCCGACGCTGAATTCGCCAGAGTGGCGCGAGGTATTGACCGATTATCTGGCGATGGTGAAACAGGACGGTCCGCCGGATACGGCCAGCAATAGCTTTGGCCAGATCCTGCGTCTTACCGCACAGGGAAAATGCGCGATGTGGATCGACAGTACCGTCGCCGCCGGGCTGCTGATTAACCCGCAGATTTCGCTGGTAGCGGACAAGCTGGCGTTTGCGCCGGCGCCGGGCGGCATTACGCGCAACGGCTCGCACTGGCTGTGGTCGTGGGCGCTTGCGGTACCGGCTAACTCACCGCAGCGCGCTGCCGCCGTGGACTTCATCAGCTGGGCGACCTCGCGGCAGTATATTCAGCAGGTTGCGGATACCGTCGGCTGGGGAGCGGTGCCACCCGGCAGCCGCAACTCCACCTACCAGCAGCCAAACTACCAGCGCCTGGCGCCTTACGCCGCTCAGGTGCGCAGCGCGATTGAATCCGCCACCGTCGATCAACCGACATTGAACACCGTACCTTACACCGGTGTGCAGTACGTCAGTATTGCTGGCTTTGATCAGATGGGTAACGCCGTCGGGCAGAATCTGGCGGCGCTGCTGCAGGGCAAGCTGACGGTGGACCAAACGCTGGAAAAAAATCAGCAGGACGTGACGCGCCTGCAAGCCGCACAGCAGTAAACATTCGGGGTTCCTGACAAGTCGCCGTGTGCGGGTTACACTAACGCGCAATTTGACCGGCAGGAACCCCCGAATGAAAACCCCTGAAGAGTATTACGCCCTGGCCCGCAGCCTGTTTTTCACCGCCCACCCTGATTTTCAGTCCGCGCTGGATGAACTGAGTGAGAGTGATGCGCGCGCCGCCAATATGTCCCTGCGTGAACTGCGCGCGTGGCACGCCGAGCGCATCTATGCCGCGTTTCTGCGTCAGAAGAAGCTCGACGGCATTCTGTTCTCCATCCAGCTGGCGGAACCGGATAAAGCAGTTGCTGCACAAGCGATTGAAACCTATCTGAAATCTCACGCGGAAGCGTTAGGTATGACGTGGGAAGAGTTCTGTATTAAGAACGAGTTATAAGCGATGCACTGATAAAAAGGCGATCGGAGAGAAATTTCCGGGGAAAAAGTTGTACAAGATGGGAAAAGTTGTATAACTTAATACTCACGACGACTGTCGTCGATTGTCCTTGAACGAAAGGTGCTATTGCACCGCCTCTGGAGGTGTTGCTGGATTTCCACCTCCAGAGGTTCGATTTTTTGCGTAGGCCCTCTGCTTTTGCCCGCTTTGTTCCCCTGTCGTTGCATCTTTACGCCGCGCTGTTTCACCCGTATGAAAATAATTGCCGCCATGCCGCTTGTCACTGGTTTTATTTACAGTAATATGACGCTCCCACTTTGATTACTGGAATGCCCTGATGTTTGTGGAGCTGATTTACGACAAGCGCAACGTAGCCGGTTTACCGGGCGCGCGCGAAATGATTTTGCAGGAGCTGGAGAAACGCGTGCAGCGCGTCTTTCCGGATCTGGAGGTGCGGGTTAAGCCGATGGAGCGTAATGCCATCGAAACCGATATGAGTAAAAACGACAAGGCGACGATTGCGCGTATTGTTGAAGAGATGTTCGATGAAGCCGAGATGTGGCTGGTGGCCGATTAGGCCACCAGCTGCCGCGTTTAGCTTTCCTGCTCGCTGTGATTGATGGCGATTTCCAGATCCTGAATCGCCTGATCGATATCATCCAGCAGCTGTCCCTGCTTGTTGATCAGCGCATCGAAACGCGTGGCGTACTCTTTATCCTTATACTCCCCGGCATCAAAGGCCAGCCAGTGGCTGGAAAGCGTCTCAGTGTTGGTCTGCGCATAGTGACGCATCTCTTTTAGCTGTGAGGTGACATCACGCAGGTAGTCAGTTTTGGTTTTGATTGCCTCTGTATCACTCATGCTATTTTCCTTTTTGCTGATAAAGCCAGTTAAAATAACGCCTGAGCAATTAAAGTTAGCAGATAATAGCGAAGCCGCCTGCAGAATTATCTTAACTTAGTCTCCATTCGTGGCTGATTGCGATGAATTGACGTCAGATTTAGCGCTTTTCTTTCGCTACAGACTGTTGCCTTCGCACCTATAATGGCACCCCAGCCCCGATCATCCGGAGAATGCACTGTGTCGACTGAACCTTTCAATCCTGGTTATTACACCGAACATGAGCTGAACAGTTTCGGCTTTAAACACGTCGGCAGGCAGGTCATGGTGGCAAAAAACTGCACCATTATTGGCCTGCACAATATCACCCTTGGCGATCACGTGCGCATCGACGGATTCTCGACCCTCGTGGCTGCCGGCGATGGGTATCTGACGCTTGGCTCCTACATTCATATTGGCGGTTACTGCGCCGTACTGGCGGGTGCCGGTGTGGAAATGGCGGATTTCTCGGGGCTTTCGCAGGGCGTAAAAATCTACTCGAAAAGTGATGACTACAGTGGGGAATTCATGACCAATCCCACCGTGCCTGCCCACCTGACCGGCGTCACCTCGGGGAAAGTGGTGCTGGGCCGACATGTTATCGTCGGTTCGCAATCCATTATTATGCCAGGCCTTAGGCTGGCAGAGGGAACGGCGGTAGGCGCCAATTCACTGATAACGCGCGATACCGAAGCGTGGTCGATCTACTTCGGCTCGCCCGCTAAAAAGATTAATAGCCGGCAGCGAAATCCGCTGGAACTGGAAAGGCAGATCACGCGACCGAACGGGTGATCAGGGCATCCCTGCCCGTCTGAATTACAGATACTTCTTCGCCAGCGCAATCAGTTCATCCTTTGCGGCGCTGCCCAGCTTCAGCACGCCCTGTTCAACAAAGCTGAAAGCCTGGACAAAGTCCTTCACCCCGGCGCTGATATCCTGCGCCACCGCATCACTGGCGGCAGTAGCAGTAACTGGCGCGTCGGGGACAGCAACCGGTGCGGCGGCCTGCGCGTTGCGCACGCCAGGCGTGGCGGCCGCTGAGGCGCCTGCGCTGGCCGAGCCGTTCGCCAGCGTATCCTGCGTTGCCAGCTGCTGATCGAGATCGACCGGAGCATCCGCATGAAACGGTTGCTCAGCGCTGGCTGGCGCTGCCGGTTGCGCGGCTGGCGTTGCGGCTGCCGGCGGCGTTGCTGGCTGGGCAACGCTGTCAGCTGCGCTGTCAGCGGCAGCTGGCGCGCTGGCCGTTTCGTTGGCAAAACTCTCCAGCGGTGACAATTCCTGTTGCGCCGCAGCGCTGGTTGGGTTGATGACAGTTTGATCGCTCATAATTTTCTCCTTATTGCTAAATAAAGACCGCAGTTGATGCAAACGGACTGCGATCCGCTCGGTAATACGCATCAGGTCCTCCTTAGCGCCGCTGCTGTGGCGCGGTTTGCTGCCCGGCCGGCGGCGTGGAGGGCGTTGTGGTGTGGCTGGCGCTGCGCGGCGGCTGAGCATCCAGCTTTTTCTGCAGCTCAACCAGCTGGCTGGTCAGTTCGGCGACCTTTGCTTCGCGTCGATCGGAGATCGCCCGGTACTGCTGGCGAATCTCCTCCACGCGCCGGTTGGCGTCGTTATTGACGTAAAGAAACAGAATGGTCATCGCCACACACAGCAGCGATAACAGCATCAGCAGGCCACCCAGCATCAGATGACGGCGGTGGCTTCGCACCAGCAGTTCACTGTTTATCTGCACCATCGCGGTTCTCCTCCAGAGTGGTGATCAATTGATTAATCTGGCTGCGAAACTTATCGCTGTGCTCGGCTTCGGTGGTCGCCAGCAGGATACCGAGTGCGTTCTTAATCAAACGCAGATCGGTCTCCAGCGATGAGATACGCCGCAGGTTTTTGTCGTGACGGATACGCAGTTCATCGTTTTCCTGGCGCATCAGCGCATGGCTCTCCTTGAGAAGCAGCACCTGCTCTTTGTAGCTGGTGATGATCTCGCCGCCCGCGCGATTGCTGGTAACGATTGACGCGATCCCCGCCATCAGGGGTTTCCAGAACACCGCTGCCGCGCCACCGCCAAGCAGCAGTGCGCCTACGCTGGTGACCAAACTACTCTCCATGCCCTACCTCTCTCACCTGGCGAGGGTTAGCCGGACACCCCGCTGACCTCCCTCGCCAGTATCACGGCCAGCGGCATATTTAAGTTTACTTTAAATAATGATTTTAAGTATACTTAAGACAAGCCTGGAGGAGTTGTCAAGATGATGAAAAAAGAATCTGGTGGTGAGCGCATTCGCCAGCGCCGTAAGGCACTGAAATTAACGCAGCAGGCGCTGGCCAATGGCATTGGCGTGTCGCACGTTGCGGTTTCGCAGTGGGAGAAAGAAGAGACGGTGCCGCGCGGTGAGCATCTGCTGCGGCTGGCGGAGTTGTTGCAGTGTAGCGCGGCGTGGATTATTGATGGCGACGGCAAGCCGTTTGCCAATACGCACGCTTCCCCCGCTCTCACTGCCGTGCCGCTGGTCACGCTGGTGCAGGCCGCGGACTGGCTGAATGAGCAGCGACTGCAGTGGCAGCAGGAGGCTGTCCGCTTTCTTTACAGTGACGAAGCGCTGAGCGACAGTGCGCTGGCGGTTACGCTGGAAGATGACGCCATGAACCCGGCGTATCGCGCCGGCGACCGGTTGATTTTTGATCCGCAACGCGTGCCCCAGCCGGGCGATGTGGTGCTGGCGCGGGTTGACGACGTCGCGATGGTGCGAATTATTCGGATGCACGACGAGCAAATTTTCTCGTTACGGCCGCTGAACGAAGATTTTCCCGTGCAGCAGAGTCAGAAAAGTTCGCTGGAACTGATTGGCACGCTGGTGGAAATGCGGCGGCGCGGCAGCCGCTGAAGCAGCAAAAAACCCGCCACGCGGCGGGTCAAATCCAACAAAAGACTACGGCAAAAATCACAACGTGTCGGTGAGATGATCGACGATCACCCTTCCCTCGGGATCGGTTTGCGTTATACGGTAACTAACGCGATAAGAGCGACGGTTACTCAGTTTATCGAACAGCGCCACGCTGCCCTTTTGCTCACCGTTGGCACCGACAATGTGCCATTCGGTGACATCTTCCTGTCCACGGTTATGCAGGCGTAACAAGCTCTGCTCAACTAAACGATCGCTTTCATCAATCTTCAAATAATCACGCAACATCTTTATCACCTCCGGTTAACCCGGCTAACGATACGCTTTTCATTTATCCTTTCAATCGAATTTATTTATCGTTAACCTCGCTGAACAGCGGTTGAGTAAAAATTCCACCTGAAGTGCCCTGCCAGCCGCTTCGGTTAAGTGGAATTTAATAAAATAGTTAACGATTACGCGTCTCAGCGCTGGACAGATCCTGCCGTCTGGCTGTTAATGTAAGGCAAAATAACGATAGCGCCGGACAATCTCATGCTGACTACCATCCTTTACCGCAGCCACCTCTATGATCACGTTCCCATCAAAACGCTGGAGGATATGGTTGGCAAAGCCAATAAGAAAAACGAAGTTTCAGATGTCACCGGCATTCTGTTGTTTGATGGGCGACATTTCTTCCAGCTGCTTGAAGGACCCGATCAGGCCGTTCAGGGCATTTACGACCGTATCTGCCGCGACGCCCGCCATCACAATCTGGTGGAACTGATGCATGACTTCGCGCCAGCCCGGCGCTTTGGTAACGTCGGTATGGAGCTGTTTGACCTGCGCGAGCATGACAAATCCAGCGTGCTACAGGCGGTACTGGATAAAGGCACTTCGCGTTACCAGCTCACCTATGACGACCGTGCACTGCAGTTCCTGCGTACCTTCGTTGAGGCGCGGGAAAAAGAGAACTATTTCGAGATCCCGCCGGCGAATACCTGGGAATTTATCACTGATGCGGAAAGCCAGCGTCAGCTGGAGAGTCTGCACCATTATGTGCAGGATTGCCGGTTTGCGTTTCAGCCGATTGTTGATCCCTTCTCACGGCGTATTACGGCCTATGAAGCACTGATTCGCACACCGGACGGCGGTTCACCGCAGGAGTACTTCTCTGCGTTTGGCGGTGATGCGATTTACCATGCTGATATTCAGTCCAAAAGTCTGGCCTTCAACCTGGCGAAAAATCTCGGCCTCGGCGAGCAGACGCTGACCATCAATCTGCTGCCGATGTCGCTGGTCACCGTCCCGAATGCGGTGGATTTCCTGCTGCAGGAAATCGCGGCCAACGGTCTGGTACCGGAGCAGATCGTGGTGGAAGTGACGGAGAATGAAATCATCTCGCGTGCTGAAGAATTTACGGCAGAAGTAAGAAAACTTAAGGCGGCCGGTATCAGCCTGGCGCTGGATGACTTTGGTGCCGGGTTTGCGGGGTTGTCGCTGCTGTCTAAATTCCAGCCGGATAAGATCAAAATCGATCGGGAAATCATCAGTGACGTGCACAAAAGCGGCCCAAAACAGGCGATTGTGCATGCCATTATTAAGTGCTGCGCTTCGCTGGAGATCGCGGTGATTGCTGAAGGCGTTGAGAAAGCCGAGGAGTGGATGTGGCTGGAAGCGGTCGGTGTCAGTCAATTCCAGGGCTATCTGTTTGCCCGCCCACAGTTTAATGGTTTCCCGGCAGTAGCCTGGCCGGAGATTAAGTAACCGGCAAAGCTGACCGCCGTAACGGCGGTCACAGGCTTAACACTCAGTCTCACGCGCCGGTTCTTCCAGCCGTTCACTGAGCACTACGTACTTCATCATCTCAAAGGTACGCTGCGTCATTGGCACCGCGCTGCACGGGCGAAACCAGCCAAACTGCTTCTGGTACAGCCACACTTCCGGATGACGCTCGCCATCTTTAATCCAGTAATAACCATCATTCATAGGTTTGCCCAGCGGCCTGCGCCGCGAATCAGACATTCATGCGTGCCCGATAAAGTGATACGCCCTCTGGCGTAATGAGTAACCCTGCTTGCATGAAAGCTTACTCCAGCTAAATACTGTAGCAGAGAATAGAGGCTATTGTGCATTTCACGCTGGGCTTATTCAGGCAGGAAACGAGACGCGAAGAGAATAAATGCCCCTAAGCTAAGGGGCGAAACAAACAGGCAACTAAACGTCCGTGTTTCGGCAATGGAGTGGAGTACGACAGACACAGGTTTCAGGAAGCGATATCGTCAGGCGTGCGCTGAACAATAAGTTCCAGTGCCTGGCGATAAATATCCAGCTGAACCACGTCATGTTCAGACTCTAATCGCTCCAGCAGCGCCAGAATAATATCTTTATTGCTCACGCGCAGTTTCACCGCCGCCAGCTGTTTGTAAATCAGCGCGATGATCTCTTTTTCACTGGCATATTCTGAGCCGGCGTGCTGAAAATATTCTGACAATTGAGACTCTGTTGACGCCAATGCATTCTGTTCCATAACAAGCCTCATCGGGTGAGCTGCAGTGCAAACTGCAGTGATTAATCGGTTACTCAGGTTAAATTTTTGAATCAGCACAGGTAAAAAAGCAGCCTCTGAAAGTGGAAATCCACAACACCTTCAGAGGCGATGCAAAGCATCATTCGTTACGTGTGACTGACTGCCACAAGCAAGAAGTTATACAAAGACGGAAAACTTGTACAACAATTTAGTTAGCATTTCGTGTGGTCAGAGGAGATTTGCACAATAATTTCGCCATTCTCTTCAACAATAAATCACCATTTTCGCAGGAAAAATCATGCAGTTAACCTGAATAAAATATCAGGCGCTGTGCTAAGCCTCTCTTTCTGCTCAACAAAATTATTTTTACTCCTTGCTGACGTGTGCACTTCTATACAGCCCCCATAAACTTGTACAACTTTGCAAAAATGTACAATTTAGCCGTTCTGCGTGTAGAGTGTGAAAACGATTACGGCCGCCAGAAACGGCCAGCGATCAGCTAAAATTCATCACAACAAAACCCCTGCTGGAGAGAAAGATGAAACAACACGAGACCAACAAGGAGCGTAAAAACGAGGGCGAGGTACACAAGGGTTTACCGGAAGCCGCGCCGCATGCAGGTAATGCTTATGAGGAAGATGATCATCCAGCCCATGATGATGCTCGTGAGCACGGCGAAATCCCGCGTACACGCGATGACAGTCAGGATGACAAAAAAGATCCTTATCAGGATCAGTAAAATACCTTCGATGATATCTGGACCGACCCACCGGATGTTATTTTCGTGGCCGCTGACTGCTGGCGTTAATAAGCGAAGCGGCAACCGAGATTGATCATTGAGTTTAATTAAGACATTATTTTGCGGAAATTAGAGAAGGCGTGCCTTCATTCATTTCTGGAGAGCACTGATGGATACGGGTTTTTACTGGGTAGGCAGCAGCACAACTGAGCCTGAGGTATGGTACTGGGATGCTGGACGCGGTTTTTATCGCCCGATGGAGCCGATACCGCTTTCTCTGCCTCGTTTTAAATCTGCCGGTTTTAAACTTCTCAGTGGCAAACTGATGCCACCGGAAGAGGTGCAATCTGCTTAGGTTTTCGTCTGCAGGTGAGAATATTGTCAGTTACGCTGTTAAGCGCAGCGTAGCTGAACTATATTCCTGTGAGGAGGACATGATAATGCAGGAAGGATTTTATTGGGTGCAGCGCGGCGCAGAACAGCCAGAAGTCTGGTTTTTCTCAACCAGTGGAGAAGGTGCCTGGTTTGAACCCACCAAAAACGATGCCATCAGCAAGCAACGCTTCGCTGAACAGGGCTACAGGACGATCAGCGAAAAACTGTCACTGCCCTGACCCTGACGAAACCGCCTTTCTCAGGCGGTTTTTTATTGCGCGCCGCTAGACCTGCATGCTCATGATCTCGCTGTAGGCATTCACCAGCTTGTTACGCACCTGAATCCCCATCTGCATCGAAATCGACGATTTCTGCAGATCGACCATCACATCATTCAACTGGATGCCCGGTTTACCCAGCTCAAAATCCTGCGCCTGACTGCGCGCAGCGGTCTGGGTGGCGCTGATTTTATCCAGCGCGGCTTTCATGGTGGCACCAAAATCGAGCTGACTGGCGGACTCGGTCGGTTTGCCACTGGCCTGCAGTGACGTCAGCTGCAGCTGCTGCAGTACGCCATCTATTGCCTGAATTGACATTGCCTGTACCTCATAGATGAAGGGTTCTTTTTCTCACGGAGGAAAAGTTAACACACTGTCAATAGGACAAAGGCGCTAAATGACTGCAAAAAACCCGGCTTATCCAGCCATCGAAGTGACACGATTCATCAAATAATGCCAGGCATTAGATTGGAATTTCATTTTTTCCCCTACCCCGTCGGCCAGCTACACGGCATCAACGGGCGGGGATGCGTATCAGGGAGTCAGTTTTGTCACCTACATACACCCGGTCAATTATGTCAGGCAGGAATTGGTCATGAATGCGAGTGCAGCCGCCACACAGGATACAGCAAAGAAAGGCTTTAATGACCTTCTCGCCCGCCTGCGCGCAAATCCGCGTATTCCATTAATCGTTGCTGCCGCGGCCGCTATCGCCGTGGTTCTGGCGCTGGTGCTGTGGGCCAAAGCGCCCGACTATCGCGTTCTCTATAACAACCTCTCTGATGAGGATGGCGGCGCGATTGTTACCCAGCTCACCCAGATGAACATCCCTTACCAGTTCGCTGAAAACGGCGGCGCCCTGATGGTGCCCGCCGATAAAGTGCATGAGCTGCGTCTGCGTCTTGCCCAGCAGGGACTGCCGAAAGGGGGTTCAGTAGGCTTTGAGCTGATGGATAAAGAGAAGTTTGGTATCAGCCAGTTCAGTGAGCAGATTAACTACCAGCGTGCGCTGGAAGGTGAGCTGGCGCGCACCATCGAAACGCTCGGACCGGTGAAGAGCGCGCGCGTGCATCTGGCGATGCCAAAACCGACGCTGTTCGTGCGCGAGCAAAAATCCCCGTCGGCCTCAGTAACGCTGAACCTGCAACCGGGCCGTGCGCTGGATGAAGGCCAGATTCAGGCGATTCAGCACATGGTCTCCAGCAGCGTAGCCGGTCTGCCACCAGGCAATGTAACCGTGGTCGATCAGGCGGGTCGCCTGCTGACGCGCTCCGACAGCGAAGGCCGCGATCTTAACGATGCCCAGCTGAAATATGCCTCTGAAGTGGAAGCACGCTATCAGCAGCGCATTGAAGCCATTCTGAATCCGATTCTCGGTCAGGGTAATGTGCATGCGCAGGTGACCGCGCAGATTAACTTTGACCGCAGCGAGCAGACGGACGAGAAGTATCAGCCGAATGCGAACCCGAATAACACAGCGATTCGCTCACGCCAGACCAGCACCAGCGATCAGAACGGCAGCCCGTATCCGGGCGGCGTGCCGGGTGCGCTGTCGAATCAGCCTGCGCCGGCCAATACCGCGCCGGTCACCAACCCGCAGCAGCAGAACAATAACAACGCTAACGGTCAGCAGAACAACAACAACGCGCAGAATGCCGGCACCTCGACCAGCACCGCGCAGAGCAGCGGCCCGAGCAGCTCCAGCCGCAACGACACGGTGAACTACGAGCTGGATCGCACCATTCGTCACACCAAACTCAACGTCGGTGACGTGCAGCGCCTGTCGGTCGCCGTGGTGGTCAACTACCGCGATGACGGCAAAGGCAAAGCGGTGGCGCTGAACGATCAGCAGATCAAGCAGATTGAAGATCTGACCCGCGAAGCGATGGGCTATTCGCAAACGCGTGGCGACAGCGTCAACGTGGTGAACTCGCAGTTCAACACTACCGAGCCAACCGGCGGCGACCTGCCCTTCTGGCAGCAGCAGTCGTTCTTTGATCAGCTGATGACGGCCGGTCGCTGGCTGCTGGTGGCACTGGTTGCCTTCATCCTCTACCGCAAAATGGTGCGTCCGCAGCTGCTGCGTAAGCGTGAAGCCGAGAAAGCCGCCGCCGAAGCCGCCGCTGCCCGTGCTGCCGCGCGTGAAGAAGAAGCCGCTTACAGCGTCCAGATCAACAAAGACGAGCTGGACCAGGAGCGCAAATCTAACAACCGCATGAGCGCCGAGGTGATGAGCCAGCGCATCCGCGATATGTCTGAAAACGATCCGCGCGTTGTGGCGCTGGTTATCCGCGAATGGATGAGTAACGAACTATGAGTCTGACCGGTACTGAAAAGAGCGCCATTCTGATGATGACCATTGGCGAAGAGCGTGCGGCAGAGGTGTTCAAACACCTCAACCAGCGTGAGGTGCAGCACCTCAGCGCCGCGATGGCCAGCATGAAACAGATTTCGCATAAGCAGCTGACTGAAGTTCTGCGCGAGTTCGAAACCGATGCCGAACAGTTTGCTGCGCTGAGCCTCAACTCCAACGACTACCTGCGTTCGGTGTTGATCAAGGCGCTGGGCGAAGAGCGCGCCTCCAGCCTGCTGGAGGACATTCTCGAAACGCGCGAAACCACCAGCGGCATGGAAACCCTCAACTTTATGGAACCGCAGGCGGCGGCGGATCTGATCCGCGACGAGCACCCGCAGATTATCGCCACCATTCTGGTGCACCTGAAGCGCGGCCAGGCGGCGGATATTCTGGCGCTGTTCGACGAGCGTCTGCGCCACGATGTGATGCTGCGTATCGCCACCTTCGGCGGTGTACAGCCGGCGGCGCTGGCGGAGCTGACCGAAGTGCTCAACGGCCTGCTGGATGGCACCAACCTCAAGCGCGCGAAGATGGGCGGCGTGAGAACCGCAGCGGAAATCATCAACCTGATGAAAACCCAGCAGGAAGAAGCGGTTATCGAAGCAGTACGCGACTTCGATGGCGAGCTGGCACAGAAGATCATCGACGAGATGTTCCTGTTCGAAAACCTGGTGGAAGTGGACGACCGCAGCATCCAGCGCCTGCTGCAGGAAGTGGAGTCCGAGCAGCTGCTGATTGCCCTGAAAGGAGCCGAGCAGCCGCTGCGCGAGAAATTCCTCAAAAACATGTCGGCGCGCGCCGCCGATATCCTGCGCGACGACCTCGCCAACCGTGGCCCGGTGCGTATGTCCGCGGTGGAGAACGAACAGAAAGCAATCCTGCTTATCGTGCGCCGTCTGGCGGAAGCAGGCGAGATGGTAATTGGTGGTGGCGAGGAAACCTATGTCTGATGCCTTTTCCGCCCGTGCATGGCAGCGCTGGCAGCCTGATGATTTAGGCGCACCGCAGCCGCCCGAACCTGAACTGCTGCTGGCGGACGAGCCGGACAACGACCTCGTGCTGAGCGAGGAAGATGAACAGCAGCAGCAGCTGGAACGTCTGCAGCAGCAGATGCGTAAAGATGCGCAGACGCAGGGCTACAGCGAAGGTTATCAGAAAGGCTTCGCCGAAGCGCAGCAAAACGGCTATGACGCCGGGTTCCAGCAGGGACTGGCCGATGCCCAGCAGCAGCAGGCTCCGTTACAGGCGCGTATGCAGCAGCTGGTCACCGAGTTTCATCACACGCTGGAAGCGCTGGATAGCGTGATTGCGTCGCGCCTGATGCAGCTGGCGCTGGAAGCGGCGCGCACGGTGATTGGCCAGGCGACGCAGGTGGATGGCAGCGCCCTGCTGCGCCAGATCCAGCAGCTGATTCAGCAGGAGCCAATGTTCAGCGGCAAACCGCAGCTGCGCGTGCACCCGGACGATCTGCAGCGCGTTGAGCAGACGCTGGGCCCAACGCTCGATTTACATGGCTGGCGTTTGCTGGCCGACAGTTCGCTGCATCCCGGCGGCTGTAAACTCAGCGCCGAAGACGGCGATCTGGATGCCAGCGTCGCCACGCGCTGGC
The DNA here is from genome assembly GCF_011752515.1 of Pantoea sp. Ap-870. Taxonomy (NCBI): domain Bacteria; kingdom Pseudomonadati; phylum Pseudomonadota; class Gammaproteobacteria; order Enterobacterales; family Erwiniaceae; genus Pantoea; species Pantoea sp. Ap-870. The sequence continues at coordinate 157,847 of NZ_VWXG01000005.1, read as the reverse complement.
AGGAGCTGTGCCGTCTGGCGGCACCGGGAGCATTCTGATGACGTCACGCCTTTCGCGCTGGCTGGGCGCGCTCGACAGTTTTGAAGACCGCATCAGTCAGGTGCAGACGGTGCGCCGCTACGGCCGCCTGACGCGCGCCACCGGTCTGGTGCTGGAAGCCACCGGCCTGCAGCTGCCGCTGGGCGCCACCTGCATTATTGAGCGCCATGACAACGGCACGATTACCGAAGTGGAAAGCGAAGTGGTCGGCTTCAACGGCCAGAAACTGTTTTTGATGCCGCTGGAAGAGGTCGATGGCATTCTGCCCGGCGCGCGCGTGTATGCCCGCGTGCACGGCGATCACAGCGGTAAACAGCTGCTGCTGGGGCCGGAGCTACTCGGCCGCGTGCTGGACGGCAGCGGCAAACCGCTGGATGGCCTGCCCGCGCCGGAAACCGGCTACCGCGCGCCGCTGATCACCGCGCCGTTCAACCCGCTGCAGCGTACGCCGATCCACGATGTGCTGGATACCGGCGTGCGGGCGATCAACGCCCTGCTCACCGTGGGCCGCGGCCAGCGTATGGGGCTGTTTGCCGGCTCCGGCGTGGGGAAATCGGTGCTGCTCGGCATGATGGCGCGTTACACCAAAGCCGACGTCATCGTGGTGGGCCTGATTGGTGAACGTGGCCGCGAAGTTAAAGAGTTTATCGAGAACATTCTTGGCGCCGAAGGGCGCGCGCGCTCGGTGGTGATCGCCGCGCCGGCCGACGTTTCGCCGCTGTTGCGTATGCAGGGGGCCGCTTATGCCACGCGCATCGCCGAAGATTTCCGCGATCGCGGTCAGCACGTGCTGCTGATCATGGACTCCCTCACCCGCTACGCCATGGCGCAGCGTGAGATCGCGCTGGCGATCGGCGAGCCGCCGGCCACCAAAGGCTATCCGCCTTCGGTGTTCGCGAAGCTGCCGGCGCTGGTAGAACGCGCCGGCAACGGCATTCACGGCGGCGGTTCAATCACCGCGTTCTATACCGTACTGACCGAAGGCGACGACCAGCAGGATCCAATTGCCGACTCGGCGCGCGCTATTCTCGATGGCCACATCGTGCTGTCGCGTCGCCTGGCGGAGGCCGGTCACTATCCGGCCATTGATATTGAAGCGTCGATCAGCCGTGCCATGACCTCGCTGATTGATGAAACCCACTATGCGCGCGTGCGCCAGTTCAAGCAGTTGCTCTCCAGCTTTCAGCGTAACCGCGATCTGGTGAGCGTCGGCGCTTATGCCGCAGGCAGCGATCCGATGCTGGACCGGGCCATTAAGCTCTATCCGCAGATGGAAGCTTTCCTGCAGCAGGGCATTTTTGAACGCAGCGATTATGACGATGCCTGTCTGCACCTGCAGGCGATGTTCGGCTAACGCCGCCCGACTTGAGGTAACGCGATGAAGACAGCCAATGCGATTGATACGCTGCGCGACCTGGCGGAGCAGGATCTGGAACAGGCGGTGATCCACCTCGGCGACATGCGTCGCGGTCAGCAGCAGGCCGATCAGCAGCTCAGCATGCTGCTCGATTACCAGAATGAGTACCGTAATAAGCTCAATCAGGATATGTCCGGCGGCATCGCCAGCACGCGCTGGAGCAATTATCACCAGTTTATTCAGACGCTGGAAAAAGCCATCGAACAGCATCGCCAGCAGCTTAATCAGTGGAACCAGCGGCTGGAACAGGCGCTGAGCAACTGGCGTGAAAAGCATAAGAAGCTGAATGCCTATCAGACGCTGATTACCCGCGCGGAAGAGAACGCATTACGACAGGAAAGCCGTCTCGATCAGAAACGGATGGATGAATTTGCCCAACGGGCCGCATTGAGGAAAGGCGAATGAACACGCTGCCAACACTGCTGACACAGCTTGCCAAAACCGGCAAAGCGCAACCTTCAGCGGCAGTGGACACTCTGTCCGCTGCTGACACCCTGCCGCAGGGATTTATTACCGAGCTGGGCAACCGCCTGCTGACACTGGTTAAGCAGCAGGGAAATGGCGCGCAATCCGCTGATCTGGCGGCAGAAATTGACGCGAAAAACGTCACAAAAGCGTCATTAAGCGCCCTGCTGCAGGCACTGGACAAACCAGAGGCGTTAAACGCACTTTTACAGCCGGAAAACACTAAAGCCGGACTGAAATCAGCCGATGATAATGACAAGCGCGCAGCAAGTTCGTTAACTGCCAGCGACTTACAGAATGTGCAGGCGCTGTTTGCCATGTTGCCAGCGGTGGTTGAAAACCGCAGCAGCCCGCCAGCGGATAACAGCACCGCGCTGGAAACCCGGGGTGAGGCGCGCACCAGCTTAAACGCTGCGTTACTTAACAGTTCGCTGCAAAGTGCGCTGAAAGAGGAACAGGCGAAGCCGGATGGCCAGCCATCGAAAGGCAGCGATGCGCTGACCAGCCTGACCGGTGTCAGCCATAGCCCGGTGCAGAGCGCGGCCGCCAGCGGCACGCCGGCCAGCAACAGCGGTATGACGCTGGATGAGAGTTTTCAGCAGGTGCTGAGCACGCTGAGCAAACCGGAAGAGCGGCGCGAGATGCTCAGCAGCCATGACAGCAGCACGCCGGCCATCAGCAGCCCGCTGAGCAGTACCAGTCCGCTGGTCAGCACCACGGCCAGCACCAGCAGCGCGCCTTCCACGCCGATGCTGAATGCGCAGCTGGGCAGCAACGAGTGGCAGCAGGCGCTGAGCCAGCAGATTGTGATGTTCAGCCGTAACGGCCAGCAGAACGCCGAATTACGTCTGCATCCGGAAGACCTCGGCGCGATACAGATCAGCCTGACGCTGGATAAAGATCAGGCACAGTTAACAATGGTTTCCAGCCACAGCCATGTGAGGGCCGCGCTGGAAGCGGCGCTCCCACAGCTGCGTACGGCGCTGGCGGAGAGCGGCATTAACCTGGGACAGAGTAACGTCAACAGCGACGCCTTCGCACAGGGCCAGAGTTATCAGGGCCAGCAGGAAGGACGTCGCGACGGCCAGTACGGCAGCTTTACCCTCTCCCAGGACAGTGACAACGAGATAACGCCTATTGCCGTCCCGGCAGCCCTCCAGGCGCGCGCGACCGGCAACGGCGCTGTCGATATCTTTGCCTGACAGCGACTAAACGCTGAAGGTAAGCGTAAAACCCGCGTCTTTTCTTCCCATTGTTTGACTTAAGACGCGGGATAATCTGTCCAGGTAAGCCGAGAGGCTTGCCCATAATTCACAGGAAGTAACTGCAAACATGTCTGATAACGCGAAAGCTAAAGGCCGCAAACGTTCATTACTAATTCCGGTGTTACTGATTGTAACGCTGGCCGCTTGCAGCGTGGCAGGCTATGCAGTCTGGCGAATGATGAATAAACACGAGGGTGACAAGCCGGAGGCTGCCAAAGTGGAGCCACCGCCCGCCCCGGTATTTTTTGCAATGGATACGTTTACGGTTAACCTGGTCAATCCCGACAACGATCCCGATCGCGTGCTGTACGTAGGCTTTACCCTGCGTCTGCCGGATGAGGATACCCGTCGTCGGCTGAATGACTACCTGCCTGAGGTGCGCAGCCGTTTGCTGCTGCTGCTTTCACGTCAGAGCGCCAGCGCGCTGGCAACCGAGCAAGGCAAACAGGCCCTGGTTGAACAGATCAAACAGGTGCTGGCGCCACCGCTGGTAAAAGGTCAACCTGCGCAGGTAGTCAGTGACGTGCTGTTTACCGCCTTCATTTTGAGGTGACTTAATGGGCGATAGCATTCTCTCCCAGGCTGAGATTGACGCGCTGCTCAATGGCGACAGTGACAGTGCGGAAGTAGAGAACAGTTCCAAAGGGGCCGATGGCGATATCCGCCCCTATGATCCCAATACCCAGCGTCGCGTGGTGCGCGAGCGTCTGCAGGCGCTGGAGATCATCAATGAGCGTTTTGCCCGTCATTTCCGTATGGCGCTGTTCAACCTGCTGCGCCGCAGCCCGGATATCAGCGTTGGGGCAATCAAGATTCAGCCGTACCATGAGTTTGCCCGCAACCTGCCGGTGCCAACCAACCTGAACCTGATTCACCTGCAGCCGCTGCGGGGGACTGCGCTGGTGGTGTTCTCGCCGAGCCTGGTGTTTATCGCCGTGGATAACCTGTTTGGCGGCGACGGTCGTTTTCCGACCAAAGTGGAAGGCCGTGAGTTCACCCACACCGAGCAGCGCGTGATTCGCCGCATGCTCAAGCTGGCGCTGGAAGGCTACAGCGACGCATGGAAAGCCATTTATCCGCTGGAAGTGGAATACGTGCGTTCTGAAATGCAGGTGAAGTTCACCAACATCACCACCTCGCCGAACGATATCGTGGTCAACACGCCGTTCCAGGTAGAGATTGGCAACCTGGTGGGTGAGTTCAATATCTGTATTCCGTTTTCGATGATTGAGCCGCTGCGCGAGCTGCTGGTCAATCCACCGCTGGAGAACTCGCGTCAGGAAGATAACCACTGGCGCGACAATCTGGTGAAACAGGTGCAGCACTCGGAGCTGGAGCTAATTGCCCACTTCGCTGAAACGTCGCTGCGTCTGTCACGTATTTTGCAACTGAAACCCGGTGACGTCCTGCCCATTGAGAAGCCGGACCGCATCATTGCCCACGTCGACGGCGTACCGGTACTGACGAGCCAGTATGGCACGCTCAACGGCCAGTATGCACTGCGTGTAGAACATCTGATTAACCCGATTTTGAATTCGCTGAATGAGGAACAGCCCAATGAGTGACAGCAAAAAACCGTCCGATGATATCTCTGCGGACGATCTGTGGGCTGAAGCGATGAACGAGCAGGCGGCGACCAGCAGTGCGGCGGAGCCAGGCGATAACGTATTTAAGTCGCTTGAGGCCAGCGCCGCCAGCGGCTCGCTGCAGGACATCGATCTGATCATGGATATCCCGGTCAAACTGACCGTGGAACTGGGCCGTACCAAGATGACCATCAAAGAGCTGCTGCGCCTGACGCAGGGTTCGGTGGTGGCGCTTGACGGCCTGGCCGGCGAGCCGCTGGACATCCTGATTAACGGCTATCTGATCGCCCAGGGTGAAGTGGTGGTGGTGAACGACAAATATGGCGTGCGCATCACCGACATTATTACTCCGTCCGAACGTATGCGTCGTCTGAGCCGCTAATCATGTTAAAAAACGCGCAAACCGTTCAGCCCGCTCACGCCCAGCCGGTGGTGTCCACCAGTTCGGTCGTTGGGCAAGTCAGCAGCGTGCTGGCGGTGATCGTGCTGCTGATTCTGGCCTGCGGCTGGCTGGCGAAACGCCTCGGCTTTGCGCCGAAAGCGGTGAGTGGCCAGGCGCTGAAAGTCAGCGCCAGCGTGCAGGTTGGCCGTCAGGAGCGGGTGGTGATTGTTGATACCGCCGATGCGCGTTTAGTGCTGGGCGTCACCGCTCAGCAGATCACCCATCTGCACTCGCTGCCGCCGCTGCCACCGGAAGCATCCCTGCCCGTCAGCGCGGCGCCGCAGGATTTTCGTCAGCTGTTTCAGAACCTGGTTAAACGTCCCGGAAAACCCCAATGATGCGTCGATTGCTCCCTCTTCTGCCGCTGCTGATGCTGCTGGCACCGGCTGCCCATGCGCAGCTGCCGGGTTTGATCAGCCAGCCGCTGGCCAATGGCGGTCAGAGCTGGTCGCTGCCGGTGCAAACGCTGGTCTTCATTACCTCGCTGACCTTTATTCCGGCGGTGTTGCTGATGATGACCAGCTTCACCCGCATCATTATTGTGTTTGGTCTGCTGCGTAACGCACTGGGCACGCCGTCCGCGCCGCCGAATCAGGTGATGCTGGGTCTCGCGCTGTTTCTGACTTTCTTTATCATGGCGCCGACCTTCGACAAGATTTACACCGATGCCTATCTGCCGTTCAGCCAGGACAAAATCAGCATGGACGTGGCGATCGACAAAGGTGCCCAGCCGCTGCGTGAGTTCATGCTGCGCCAGACGCGTGAAGCCGACCTGGCCCTGTTCGCCCGTCTCGCCAACAGCGCGCCGATTCAGGGTCCGGAAGCGGTGCCGATGCGTATTCTGCTGCCCGCCTATGTCACCAGCGAGCTGAAAACCGCTTTCCAGATTGGTTTCACCGTCTTTATTCCGTTTCTGATCATCGACCTGGTGGTCGCCAGCGTACTGATGGCGCTGGGAATGATGATGGTGCCGCCGGCCACGATTTCGCTGCCGTTTAAGCTGATGCTGTTCGTGCTGGTGGATGGCTGGCAGCTGCTGGTGGGATCGCTGGCGCAAAGTTTTTACTCCTGAGTGGCTTTCCGCCCTCACCTTTCTCTCGACAGGAGCGCAACATGACACCGGAATCGGTAATGGTAATGGGCCAGGAAGCGATGCGTATCGCCCTGATGATGGCCGCTCCGCTGCTGCTGGTGGCGATGGTGAGCGGTTTGCTGATCAGTATTCTGCAGGCGGCAACGCAGATTAACGAACAGACACTGTCGTTTATCCCGAAAATTCTTGCCGTTGCGGCCACTGCCGTGGTGGCCGGACCGTGGATGCTCAACCTGATGCTGGACTACATCCGTACCCTGTTCAGCAACCTGCCTTACATCATCGGCTAATGGTCACCCTCGACAGCAGCCAGCTGGTGCACTGGGTGGCGCAATTCTTCTGGCCGATGGTGCGTTTGCTGGCGCTGTTTGCCAGCGCGCCGCTACTGAATGAACGTTCGATTCCAAAACGGGTCAAAATTGGACTGGCGGTAGTCACCACCTGGATTCTGATGCCGCTGCTGCCGCCGGTCGAAGTGACGCTGTTTACTCCGGCCGGTTTCTGGATGCTGGTGCAGCAGCTGCTGATTGGCGTGGGGATTGGTCTGACCATGCAGCTGGCTTTTTCTGCCGTGCGGCTGGCCGGTGAGATGATTGGTCTGCAGATGGGTCTCTCTTTTGCCACCCTGCTCGACCCGAACAGCCGGATCAACATGCCGCTGCTGGCCCGTTTTCTCGACATGCTGGCGATGCTGCTGTTCCTGACCTTCAACGGTCACCTGTGGTTGATCTCGTTACTGGTGGACAGTTTTCACACGTTGCCGATTAACGATCAGCCACTCAACGCCAACGCCTTCATGGCGCTGACCAAAGCCGCCAGCTTAATTTTCCTTAATGGCATGATGTTAGCGCTACCCTTAATAATTCTGCTCCTCACGCTAAACCTGGCACTAGGTTTGTTAAACCGCGTTTCACCTCAGCTGTCGGTTTTCGCCATCGGCTTCCCAATCACCTTAACGGTAGGGATCCTGAGTCTGGGTATGATGATGCCGTTGCTTGCACCTTTCTGTGAACATCTGTTCGGTGAAGTCTTTGATTTACTCGCGCAGTTTGTATCAGAACTTTCCCCTGCCCGTTGATTAACGATACTGTTAACCTTCTTATACGATAGTTAAGTAATCAAAAACATTCTGTGCATTTTTCGAACCATATTTTTCAGAAATCAACTGAGGATATTCTGATAAATGCGCATTTATGGTGAAAATTATTCTTATTAAACGGCGCTTCGCGTATTTTAGTCAGACGATTCCTAAGCCGGTTAAGCCGGTGAATCGGTTGATAAAATGCTCAAAGGGCTGTTTTTAAACAAAAAAAATATTACAGCGATTTTTCTTGTCTAAATCCCTTTTTTCCGGCATTGTCAACACTCGCTGAAACGTCACACTTTCGCGATTCAAATGTTTTTAAGAATTGTCCTATCAGATTTGTCTGTGACTTGCGCGATAGTGACAGGGCTCTCAAAACAGAGCGAAAGAAACACATAAACCAAATTCCCGGCGATTCCCACTATCGCGGGGACAAGAGTGACGTGGAAGTAACACAATAAACTTCGCAGAACTGGTCAGGGACGAGTCAAGATGGCGCAGGAATGCATTACGCCAGTCTGCCGAGCAGAATAAAAAAGTGTCTTTGGAAATCTCTCTCGTACCGCAAACGCGTATTCATCGTTGATTTAAACGGATAACAAATTGGTGAGGGTCGCTATAATGCCAACGATTATTATGGATTCATGTAACTACACACGCCTGGGTTTGTCAGACTATATGTCGGCAAAAGGAGTCAAAAAGAAAAATATTACTTCCGTGTCTGACATCGAACAATTGCAACAACGGTGTGAGCAATTAAAACCGGGCGTAGTATTTATTAACGAAGAATGCTTTATTCACGAATCCGATTCCAGCGATCGCATTCGTTCTATTATCATGCAGCATCCGGATACGCTATTCTTTATTTTTATGGCGATCTCGAATATCCATTTTGAGGAATACCTCTACGTTCGTAAGAACCTGATTATTACGTCAAAATCGATAAAAACATCGACGCTGGACTCCCTGCTGGGCACCTACCTGCAAAAGAAACTCAATGCGTCACCGCGCATTTCTGCCGGGCTGGATATTCATCCACTGACATTGAGCCAGACTGAATCGAATATGCTGAAGATGTGGATGTCAGGTCATGACACCATTCAGATTTCGGATAAGATGCAAATCAAAGCGAAAACTGTTTCGTCACATAAAGGCAATATTAAACGCAAAATTAAAACCCACAATAAACAGGTTATTTATCATGTGGTGCGCCTGACAGATAATGTTACCTCGGGCATTTATGTCAACGTGCGATAATTTCACCCAACGATAATACGCTTTGTGGTCAAGGCCAGTCCCCGCGACTGGCCTTGATTATTTTTGAGCGTTTTGCGAGCGCGATCCCACTTCCCCGCTAAGCCTTTATCCCCTGCTGCCGATGCTTGTTTTCAGAACCCCTTACCACTATGAGAGCAAGGAAATGAAAACAGCATCGATAGATGAGCAACATAAGCTCAGCATCTGGCAAAACCTACGCCTGATGCCTCTGTTCAGCATGATCTTTGGTGGCATTCTGCTGCTTTTTGCCCTGTGCATTGGACTCGCCAGCTACTTTCTGATTCAGAGCAATAATTCCCTCAATGACGCCACCGATGAGATTCAGGTGCGCATGGGCATTTCTAACAGCTCAAACCATCTGCGAACCGCACGCCTTAATGTACTGCAGTCGGGCGCGGCGGCGCGCATCGGTGAAATGGATGGCTATCGTGCCGATCTGGCGCGCACCGAAACGCGCATTAAGCAGGCGCGCGAGGGCTTCAAAATTTATATGGATCGCAAAATGAAGACGCCGGCTGACCTGGCGCTCGACGGTCCGCTCACCACCAGCTTCAATGCCTATATTGATAAAGGCCTGAAGCCGATGATCGAGTCGGCGAAACAGGGCAGCTTTGAAGGGATTGTCGCGCAGGAGACCGATGTCACGCGCAAGCTGGATGATGCCTATAATGCCGTGCTGCTGAAGGCGATTAAGATCCGCACCGAGCGCGCCGAAGCGATTAACGCCGAAGCGGCGCATCAGTCGCGCGTCGGTTTTATCGCGATGGCTGCGGCTTTTGCCGCCGCGCTGCTGCTGGTGCTGCTCACTTTCGTGTTCCTGCGCCGCGTGGTGATCAATCCGCTGCGCCTGTCGGTGGGTCGCATTGAGCGCATCGCGCAGGGCGATCTCACCGCCCCCGAGCAGGCCTATGGTCGCAACGAAATTGGCAGCCTGCTGCACAACCTGCAGCTGATGCAGGCGTCGCTGGTACGCACCGTCGGCACCGTCCGTGAAGGCGCGGTGGCGATTTATCAGGGCTCCAGCGAGATCTCCGCAGGTAACACCGATCTGTCATCACGCACCGAGCAGCAGGCTTCTGCGCTGGAGCAGACTGCCGCCAGCATGGAGCAGCTCACCGCCACGGTGAAGCAGAACGCCGAAAACGCCCATCACGCCAGCCAGCTGGCCGCCGATGCGTCTGGCAAAGCGCGCAGCGGTGGTGAACTGGTGAGCGGTGTGGTGAAAACCATGAATAACATCTCCGGCAGCTCGAAGAAAATCGCAGAGATTACCAACGTCATTAACAGTATCGCCTTCCAGACCAATATCCTGGCGCTCAACGCCGCGGTAGAAGCCGCACGCGCCGGCGAACAGGGCCGTGGCTTCGCCGTGGTCGCCAGTGAAGTACGCAATCTGGCGCAGCGCAGTGCGCAGGCAGCGAAAGAGATTGAGTCGCTGATTGCCGAGTCGGTGGATTTGATCAGTAACGGCTCGCATCAGGTCGGTGAAGCCGGCAGCACCATGGGCGAGATTGTCGAAGCGGTGCGCCGCGTTACCGACATTATGGCCGAGATTGCGGCAGCGTCTGATGAGCAGAGCCGTGGTATTCAGCAGGTCAGCCTGGCGGTGACCGAGATGGATAACGTGACGCAGCAGAACGCCTCGCTGGTGGAGGAAGCCTCTTCAGCTGCGGCTTCGCTGGAAGATCAGGCCGGTAAACTGACGCAGGCGGTGGCGGTGTTCCGCCTGAATGATACGCCGGCTTCGCTGGTGGCTGCTGCGCCACAGACGGCGCTGAAAGCCCCTGCGCTCGCTCCACGTCCGACGCTGGCTGCAGCGGGCAATGATAACTGGGAGACGTTTTAAGAGGAGTGAGGTGGGGTGCGGTATTTTTCCCTCACCCCATCCCTCTCCCGCTCGCGGGAGAGGGGGCTGTCCGTGCGGCGATTAAATATCGTCTTCACTTAGCGCCCTGCAAACAATCTATTTTAACCATCCGCACTGAACGGTTCCCTCTCCCGCGTGCGGGAGAGGGTTAGGGTGAGGGCAACCTGAGGGCAATCTAGCACAAAACCACACTACCCTTCCCCCGCATACGGCTCAACAAACACGCCTTCGGCGTGATCGCTCTCATTAAAGAACCAGATCCCCAGCGGGTAATCCTCCAGCGCCACCAGATACATGGTGCCCTCATTAAAGCCTTCCACAGCCAGCACAGTACCGACGCGACGTGGGCCGCCGTCGGTTTTTACCGTTACCCGGTCATTGACCTTCATTGATTTCTCTCCAGAAACAGTCCTGCGCATAGTGTAACGGAAGATAGTCAGCGCTGCCTGATCGCGATCAGCGTCGGGCGATTACCCACACCGCATGCACGATGCCGGGGATGTAACCACACAGCGTCAGCAGTATGTTGAGCCAGAAGGCACCGCCGAAGCCGACCTGTAAAAATACGCCCAGCGGTGGCAACAGAATGGCAATAATAATCCGAATTAAATCCATACTAACTCCCTGATAACCATAATAATCAACCAGCTGTAAGCATAGCTGCTTTACGCCAGAATGGGGAATGCAGCGGGTAAAGAAGTGTCAAAGCCGGGCTTTTCACTTTCTTAACGTTTCCCGGAAAGACTTTTGACGCGGCACCCTCGTACACTTGTCAGCACTGCACCAACCCCAAAGGGGCAGTCAACCTAAAAGTAACAAGGATTTTTGCCCGCGCAGCGCGGGCTTTTTTTTGCCCGTTTCCCGTCCACGTCCCTCGCCCGCTGTCACCGTCTATACTTGTCAGGAATCCGTTTGCCTCCGGGAGGCTGTCATGGCCACAGCAAAAGAGTACAGCGATAACGTGCAGCGCGAAGTGAACATCGACGTGGACGCGCTGCTGGAAGCGATTCAGAAAAAAACGTCAGGCGAAGTGCAGGAGTTTATGCAGGCTGAAGATGCGCACCGCGTGAAGGTGAATGGCGAAGCGTTTGACTCCTACACCGAACTGGCCGAGGCGTTTGAACTCGATATTCGTGATTTCACCATCACTGAAGTGAACCGCTGAAATCGATTTCAAAAAAAAGACCCGGCACGCTGGCCGGGTTGAAAAAAGAATAAATTCGTTACACCAGGAAAATCTTAACACCGCTTCAGAGTACGCCTTAGCTGAAGTAAGACAAGTCTCAATTCTGCACGCAATTCGAACAAATCTGCATAATCATGCACTGCTGTTACCGAAAACATCGCGCTACGGCTGACATTCTGCATGCACAAAACGTGCAACCGCTTCGGTATCCGGGCGGTGTTTTAAGAATTATCCTGGATAGTGACCGCGCCGGCGGCAAGGAAAAGTGTGATCGTGATTACGCTATTATACTGATTACACGTCGCTTTACGGATGCCTTTGGGCGTAAGGAGTGTATTGATGATCCCGTTAGATTCCTCCCTGCTGATCGTGACCGATCTCGATGGTTCGCTGCTCGATCATCATGACTATAACTGGCAGGCCGCCAGCGAGTGGCTGGCGCGTCTTAAGCAGCAACAGATTCCGCTGGTGATTTGTTCGAGTAAAACCGCGGCCGAAATTATTCCGCTGCAGAAGCGGCTGGGCATCGCCGGTGCGCCCTTTATCGCGGAAAACGGCGCCCGTGTCGCCTTTGGCGGGGAAGCGCAGATCGCCGAAGAGCCCGGCGCCGATTATCTTGCGCTCTGTGCCACGCTCAGCACCCTGCAGGCGGATTTTCGCTTCACCGGCTTTCATGACTTTAGCGACGCAGAAGTGGCTCGTTTCACCGGCCTGACGCTAACGGAAGCCAGCCAGAGCCGACTGCGCGATGCGTCTGAAGTCATCGTATGGCGCGATGATGAAACGCGGCTCGACGCCTTCCGCGCGGCGCTGGCGCAGCATCAGCTGGCCCTGACGCAGGGCGGACGTTTCTGGCACGTGATGCCGGCGGGCAGCGGTAAAGGCGTGGCGCTGGAACAGTTATTGCAGCAGTTGCAGCAGCAGGAAGGCTCGAAGCGCACCACGATTGGTCTGGGCGATGGCCCTAATGATGCGCCGATGCTGGAGCGCGTCGATTATGCCGTGGTGATTAAAGGTTTCAGTAAAAACCCGGTGGTGCTGCAACGCAGCGATCATCATAACGTTTACCACACCGCACACGTTGGCCCTGAGGGCTGGCGCGAAGGTCTGGATTACTTTCTTGCCCAACCTGAATAACGGCAGCTGACCAGAAGGATGAGACGATGAGTGATTTTTACCAGAACGGCGTAATTACCAACTTTCATAATCTCACCCACCGCAGCGTGGAGTCGCTGGAAAAAGAGATGGTGCGCTTTGCGCGCAAGCGCAAAATGGGGCTGATTCTGCCCTCGCTGTTTTCCGAGCTGGAAGGCCCGGCGCTGGATAATATCGTCAATGAACTGGCGAAAGTGCCCTATCTGGAGGAGATTGTGATTGGCCTCGATCGTGCCGATCGCGATCAGTTTCTTTTCGCACGCGAATTTTTCTCGCGCCTGCCGCAGCGCCACCGCATTTTGTGGAACGATGGCCCGCGGCTGAAAGCATTAGACGCCGAGCTGGATAAAGAGGGCCTGTCGCCCAGCCAGCCCGGCAAGGGGCGCAACGTGTGGTTCTGCACCGGCTACACACTGGCCTCCGACCGCTCGCAGTGCGTGGCGCTGCATGACTGCGACATCGTGACCTATGAGCGCGGCATGCTGGCACGTCTGCTCTACCCGCTGGCCAACCCGGCGTTTCAGTATGAATTCTGCAAAGGTTTCTATGCGCGCGTTGCGGACGGTAAGCTTAATGGCCGCGTCGGGCGTCTGCTGGTGGGCCCGCTGCTGCGCTCGCTGCAGAAAGTCTACGGCCATTCGGAGTATCTCGACTATCTCACCAGTTTCCGCTATCCGCTGTCCGGCGAGTTTGCCATGCGCACCCACGTGCTGAACGGCATCAAAATCCCTGGCGACTGGGGGCTGGAGATTGGCGTGCTGTCAGAGATTTATCGCAATTACACCACGCGGCAGACCTGCCAGGTTGAAATCGCGGACAACTATGACCATAAGCATCAGCCGCTGGCGGAAGAGGATGGCACCGGTGGCCTGAAACGCATGAGTAACGATATCGTGCAGTCGCTACTGCGTAAGCTGGCGACAATGGGCGTGCCGCTCACCAGCGACTCGTTCCGCGTGCTTAAGGCCACCTATTATCGCAACGCGCTGGACATGATGGAGATCTACAACCACGAAGCCACCATGAACGGACTGAAGTTTGATCAGCACATTGAAGAAGCGGCGGTCGAGATGTTCACTCAGGCGATTCTCGACGCCGGCCAGTCTTTCATCGAGCGGCCAAACGAGAAACCGTTTATCCCCAGCTGGAGCCGCGTGCAGTCGGCGTTCCCCGATATCCTGCAGCGCATCTACCAGGCGGTAGAAGAGGATAACGAGGGCAAAGTCTAACCAGCCGCGCACACCCGATTGCGACCGCCGCTTTTCGCCAGATACAGGCGGTGGTCCGCTACCGCCTGCAGACTTTCTGCATGGTAACTGCCCTGCTCAGTACTGCAGCTGACACCTGCCGACAACGTAACGCTAAAGGTGGTGCTGGCGTTGACCAGAATGGTTTTGGCCGCCAGCCGGCTGCGGATACGCTCCGCCACGCCCTGCGCCTCAGCCAGCGTGGTGTGCGGCAGCACGATACAAAACTCCTCGCCGCCGATGCGTCCGGCCACGTCGTAAGGGCGCAGCGTATGTTTGATGACGCCGGCCACGCGCATCAGCGCCTGATCACCCGCGTGATGGCCCCAGCTATCATTGACCTTTTTAAAATGATCGATATCGAGCTGGATCACCGCCAGCGGCTGTTGCTGCTGTTCGCAGCGCCGCGCCAGCGCGATAAACTGGTCGAAAAAGGCGCTGCGATTAAGCAGGCGCGTCAGGCCGTCATAATTAGCGCGCCAGGCCAGTCGCGCCGAGAGGTCTTCCAGTCGCCTCACCAGGCGGAAAATCACCTGATGCGCTAGCGCCAGTAACAGCACGAACAGCAGCCACATGCCCAACAGAAACAGCGCTACCCGCCCCAGCTCCTGCGCCAGCCCCTGGCGCAGGCTCTGCACGTTGATTAGCCAGGCATCGACATTTTTTAACTTAACCCAGCTGGCCAGCTGACTGTCCAGCCACAGTGTTCCGGCCGGCTGCTGATGCATCGCCTGCATCAGCTGGCCGCGCTGCGCGGGGGTTAATGCCACATCGTGCGGTGCCGGCAGCCGGGTGATCTCGTTGAGTGCGCGATCTTCGAGCACCAGCTTGCCCTGCAGCACGCTGTGACGCGACTGTTGCAGCAATGTATTAATTCGCTGCTGGGTGAAGTCCATCGATAACACGCCGTACCAGTGCTGATGGGCGATCACCGGCGCGCTCACCGTCAGCATCAACCCTTCGTTGAACACCCCCTGATAGGCTTCGGTCCAGTGCCATCGCATCTGCGGCGCCCGGCCCGGCTGCTGGTCGCGAAAATAGGGTCGCTGCGTCATGGTGGCGTAACTTTGTGCCAGCTCCTGCGCGTCGCGCGGCGGACGTGAGCTGATGTAATAGCCCGCGCGCGAGGTGTACCAGAAGCGTGAATGAAAGTCCTGCGCCTCATCGCTGAACTGCATGATAAAGCTGAACTCCAGCGCAGCGCGCAGCTCGGGCAGCAGATAAGTATCATCGCGCTGCAGCAGCGCATCACGCTGCAGCCATTCGTCGCTGACGCCGTTAATCGGCATGCTGCGCAGGTTAGCGATTTGCAACTGCCACACCGGCTGATGGCGCAACTGCTGAAAACGCTGCAGGGCGTGCTGACCATAATCGGCATTCAGCGGGTGCGTCAGCGCGTAGCTGAGCATCCGCTGATAGTAATTAAGCTCGTCCAGACTCTCCTGAAAGCGGCTATCGAGGCTGCGCTGGATCTCGTACAGCTGGGCGCGCTGCCGCTGCTGATAGTTATTTTTTAATTCCAGCGCTTCATGGACGGTGAGAAAAAGTGAAAAGAGAAAGACCGCCAGAAAACAGAGATGCACGCGCAGCGCAGGCGTCATGCGGCGTGATGACAGTGGCGAGATTGGCATCAGTAGCCAGGCTCCGGATAACAACGAATTGAAGAAGTGTAGTCAGGCGGGAAAACGACGTACAGGCAGAGATCAGGAAAAACGTGAAAAGTGACAATGACATCGGGACGGCGCGCTGACCGTCCCGGGGGGCTCAGCTGGCCAGCTGGCGCGCAGCCGACAGATGCGTCAGCTCATCACTGCGGAACGCTTCGCGGCGTACACTGTAGCCATCATACCAACGACACTCTACCATTCCGCTGGCATGGCCGGTCACCACCATGGTGGGTCCGCCCTGTTTGTGCTGAACTTCGTCACTGATTGCAAAGGTCATACCGCGCCCTCCCTTCTCACCGTTGATTGAACGGATTAAGGTATAGCAGCTGTGCGCGTTTTTTGCCTATAGGATATTGCTATTACTGTGACAAATTCGGAATAAGCAGTGAAAAATGCCGTAAATAAACAAAGCCGATAAAAGTTATTATCGGCTTTGAACGATTTTCCCGGGTGGAAAATCAGATTTTGCAACCTTCGCAGTCGGCTTCGTCGCTGATATCCGCCGGCACTTCGCTGGCTTTTTCTGCCGCTTTGGCTTCCGCCTGCTCCAGCTGTGCATCGATATCAAATTCAAACATATCGTCGTTCATCATCGTTCTCCTGACCCGTGATTAGAAATTTCCTGCGCTTTATACCGATTTACCGCGCAGCTTCGCAACCAGATTTACCACTAACAGCACAATCGACCCAACGATAAAGCCCAGCACCAGATTCGCACCGTTGCTCAGCAGCATGGAAACCACACCCGGGAAGCCGCTGCTGTACTCTTCAATGGCATGATGCAGCGGCGCGATACCGTGCACGATAATGCCGCCGCCCACCAGGAACATCGCGACGGTGCCAACCACCGACAGGATTTTCATCAGCCACGGTGCCAGCGCCAGCAGCGCGCCGCCGGTGGCCTGCGCCAGCGTGGAGGACTTCTCACGCAGCCAGTAGCCGAGATCGTCAATCTTAACGATCATCGCCACAATACCGTACACGCCGATGGTCACCAGAATGGCAATACCGGCGAGGATTAACACCTGATTGAGCAGCGGCGCATCCGACACAATGCCCAGGGTAATCGCCACGATTTCAGCCGACAGAATGAAGTCGGTGCGCACTGCGCCTTTCACCTTATCTTTTTCGAACTGGCGCGGGTCCTGCTGCGCCAGATTATCCAGGCGCTTTTGCCGCGCTTCCGGGCTCTTCTCCGCTTTGTCGTGGTGCAGGCTGTGCAGCACTTTTTCCACTCCTTCAAAGCACAGATAGGCGCCGCCAATCATCAGCAGCGGCGTAATCAGCCAGGGCGCAAACGCGGAGATCAGCAGCGCCAGCGGCACCAGGATCAGTTTGTTGATAAACGAGCCTTTCGCCACGCCCCACACCACCGGGAGCTCACGATTGGCCTTCACGCCCGTCACCTGCTGCGCATTGAGCGACAGGTCATCGCCCAGCACGCCGGCGGTCTTTTTTGCCGCCACTTTGCCCATGACGGAAATGTCGTCGAGCAGCGTGGCAATATCATCCAGAAGAGTCAGTAAGCTGGTTCCTGCCAAAATGTCATTCCTTATTCCGGTTCGTGATCCTGACAACAGGGGCACCGTTCAATCGCCGTCACCGTCATATCGGCGATGCCCGCACAGTCCCATTCGACGCGTAACGTTTTCCCGTGCAGATCGTCGGCGTGCAGATACTTGCTCACCGGACTTTCTGTCATGCCGCTTATCTCCTCGGTGGCCACCAGCGTATCGTCCAGGTAAATGCGCGCCGTGGCATGG
Organism: Pantoea sp. Ap-870; assembly: GCF_011752515.1. Lineage (NCBI taxonomy): Bacteria > Pseudomonadati > Pseudomonadota > Gammaproteobacteria > Enterobacterales > Erwiniaceae > Pantoea > Pantoea sp. Ap-870. Next base: position 140,293 of record NZ_VWXG01000005.1, on the reverse strand, counting down.
GCATTGACCATGCGCTCATCGCGCAGTTGATACAGGCGTCTGACCGTCAGTTTGATGCTGCTCATGGTGGTGTTCCGCGTCCCAGAGAAAACGCTGATCTAAACTGTTATGGCAGGTAAAAGCAATCACCCTGCCTTAATCCGCCCGATAGTGATGCAATCCCTGATGATCGATCTCGCTGCTGTGCGTGGCAGCCAGCAGCCACTCTTCCAGCCGCTCCACCAGCGCCTCATCTTCCAGCCGCAGTTTGCCGCGCAGAGCGCATTCCCAGACGATCAGCACCTTCCAGCCGCTTTCCTGCAGCTGCTGCACATAGCGCCGGTCACGCTCCACGTTACTGTTGATTTTGCCGCTCCAGAATTCGGTACGCGTGGCCGGCATTTTGAACAGATAACAGTGGTGACGATGCCAGAAACAGCCGTGCACAAAGATAATGGCTTTGTGCTGCGGCAGCACAAAATCCGGCCGGCCCGGCAGCGCTTTATCCTGTACCCGAAAGCTAAAGCCGCGATCTTTCAGCAGCAGCGCAATACGCTGCTCAATCGCCGTATCCTGATTGCGAATGGCGCGCATATTTTTGCTGCGAATATCATGCGAGTGGACGTCTGCCATGGCGTCTCCTTTTTTCCGGGCTTCTTCAACTTTAGCGCGTTGAGGCGAAAGCGAAAGTTTGTGCGAAGCAGATTGCGAGACGCTGCGCAGCCATCGTTAATTTCCACGCCGCGCCAGGAGTGGTAGCATAGCCACTTCACTGTTAAGGAAAAACGCATGCTTGCACTCGATCCCGCCGCGACGGCTTCGCCCTCCCCGCACTCCGCTGATGATGACGCCACCGCCTTACTGCTGCAGGTACTGGATATCTACGCGGCCCGCGATCTGGTGGTCATTTTGAGCGAGGCCGGCGGCCGCGACTGGAGCATCACGCAGCTTAACCGTATTCGCGCGGGAAAAAGTGCCGCGCCCGCGCTGTCCGCGGCGGAGGTCGCCCGTTTGCAGGCACTGCTGCCGTCGCGACCGGCGCATTATGACAATCCCCGTTTTCAGTTTATCGATCTGTTTGCCGGCATCGGGGGTATTCGCCGCGGCTTTGAGCAGATTGGTGGCCAGTGCGTATTCACCAGCGAGTGGAATAAAGAAGCGGTGCGCACCTATAAAGCTAATCACTACAGCGATCCCGCCCGGCATCAGTTCAACAGTGATATCCGGCTGATTACCCAGCCGGCCGGTTTGCCGGATGAGCAGGCGATTTATCAGCATATCGATAAGACGATTCCCGACCATCAGGTGCTGCTGGCCGGCTTTCCCTGTCAGCCCTTTTCGCTGGCCGGCGTCAGTAAGAAGAATGCGCTGGGTCGCGCGCACGGTTTTGAATGTGAAGCCCAGGGCACGCTGTTTTTTGATGTGGCGCGCATCCTCGCCGCCAAAAAACCGCCGTTTTTCGTGCTGGAGAATGTGAAGAACCTCAAGAGCCATGATAAAGGCCGCACCTTTGCCATTATTATGGCCACGCTGGATGAGCTGGGTTACGACGTCGCTGACGCGGCTGACGACTTATCGCCGGATGCCAAAGTGGTCGATGCGCGTCACTTCCTGCCACAGCACCGCGAGCGCATCGTGCTGGTAGGGATCCGGCGCGATACCGGCCTGAGCGAAGGTTTTTCGCTGCGCGCGCTGGCGGCACTCTATCCGCCTGAAGTTCCGCCGCTGCACAGCCTGCTGGAGCCGCAGCCGGCGGCAAAATATACCCTGTCGCCCACGCTGTGGCACTATCTCTACCAGTATGCGAAGAAGCATAAAGCCAAAGGCAACGGTTTTGGCTTTGGCCTCAACGATCCGCGCAATCCGCACTGCTGCGTGCGCACGCTGTCAGCGCGCTACTATAAAGACGGGTCGGAAATCCTGATCGATCGCGGCTGGGATCACGCGCTGGGCGAACAGGATTTTCAGCAGGCCGCGAACATGGCGCGCCGCCCGCGCCGCCTGACGCCGCGTGAATGTGCCCGCCTGATGGGCTTTGAAGCGCCGGGCGAAGCGCGCTTCCGCATTCCGGTCTCCGACACACAAGCCTACAAACAGTTTGGTAACTCGGTGGTGGTACCGGTGTTCGCCGCCGTAGCGAAACTGCTGCTGCCGCTGATTGAGCAGCACGCGCGTCAGCGCCGCTGAAAACGCAGCCGCGCTTCACGCCCCGGTTTTCCGCCCCGCAATTTGCTTTAGTAACGCGCGATGTGCTGTTTTGCCGCACATCGCGCGCACTGTCACCGGACTGTCACGCATCAAACCAATACTGCGTTTTATTTTTTGCGGAGCTGTTTGATGTCTCTCCTGTCTGTAATCTCCCTGCCGCTGCGGCTGCGACCTCGTTTTACCCTGCGTCTGCCCGTCTGGCTCTCCAGCCTGCGCAGCCAGTTCATGCTGTTTATTGTGCTGTTTTGTCTGCTGCAGTTTGCCGGGGTGCTGTTGCTCAACCAGCACGTGAATCAGACGCAACACTCCTTGCAGCAGGCCAGCCAGCTGCGCGAACGGCTGGCCCTGCTGGATAAAGCACGTATTGAGTTACTCACCGCCAGCGACAACAGCCATCGTGCCGGCATTTATCTGATGCAGGACCAGCAAAGCGGTTCGGTCGACAGCTGGAAAAGCCTGGCGGCGGCAGCCACTACCTCATTGCAGCAGGCGCAGCAGCTGTTTGCTGCCTATCAGGCGAAAAGCGATAGCCCGCTGGCACAGGGCTTCGTGCTGCTGGCTGGCGGGCTGCAGGAGCAGCTGAAAGGGCTGGCAGCCAATGATATCAACGCATTTTTTATGGTGCCGATGCAGGCTTTCCAGCAGCAGTTCAACGATGCCTGGTTTAGCGAAATCGAACAGGCCAATCAGCAGCTCGGCAGCGTCAACCAGCATTCGCTCAGCACGCTCAAGCAGAGCCGCAATCTGGCGCTGGCGATCGCCGCGTTATTAATGGCGCTGCTGCTGCTGGCCGCCGCGCTGCTGATGCGCGGCGTGTTGCTGCCGCTGCGTCACGCCAACGCCCAGCTGGCACAAATCGCGACGGGCGATCTGGTCGCCAGCCCGGCACCGACGCGCCGTCAGTCGCTGGAAACGCGCCAGCTGCTCCAGTCCATCGATACCATGCGTCAGGGTTTGCAGCAGATCGTCAGCGACATTACGACGGTAGCAACCCGTGTGGCGGCCGGCGCTGACGAGATGCAGCAGCATAATCAGCAGGTGATGCAGCAGCATCAGGCGCAAAATGCCAGCTTCCATCATCTGTCGCAGCGGCTGCATCGCGTGTCAGAAGAGGTGGAAAAAGGTGCACACTTCTCGCAACAGGCGACGCACGACGCGCAGTCCGCGGATGCGCTGATGCGTCACTGCGCCCATGAAGTCGACAATATGGAACACCAGATGCAGCAGATCGTCGCGGCCGCCGGCGATATCGCTGGCATCGTCGGCATGCTGGACAGCCTGTCGATGCAGACGCGTCTGCTGTCGCTTAATGCGGCGATAGAATCTGCGCATGCTGGCGCTTACGGGCGCAGTTTTTCGGTCGTCGCCAAAGAGATGGGATTGCTGTCGCAGCAGAGCGGCGCTTCCACGCGGCAGATCGACGGTTTAATCCAGCACACGCAGCAGCACGTGCAGGATGGCTTTGCGAAGGTGCAGGCGCTGGAAGTGCTGTTTGCGCGGATTGGCCAGGCGGTATCCGGCGTGGTCAGCCAGCTCAATGAGCTGCAGGATAACAGTACGGCGCAGAGCCATCGCGTGAGCAAAATTGCCCGGGAAGTGGTGGAAATGAGTCTTCAGCTCCAGCAAAACGAAGCCCTGACTGATCAGCAGGTGCAGGCAGCGGCGCAGCTGAGTGAACTGTCAGCGCGACTGACGTAGCGCGCGCAGCAGTTCCGCGTTAGCTAAGGTGCAGAAAGAAAAAACCCGTCAGCGACGGGTTTTGGTGTTATTTCTTTTTCTTACTTTTCTTTAGCAGTGCACGCACCTGCTTCAGCTCGGCGGCGCTCAGTTGATCGCCCGCCTCTTCGGTATGCAGGCTGTCGACGGCCGGTGGCTCAACGGTATCTAAACTGGCCTGCAGGCGATTAACGATCTCCTGACTCATGGAGATTTGGTTATCAGCGGCTAACTGTTTAATGTGCTCTTTCAGCGCCGGGTCAATTTTAATGGTTAAGTTAACGGTCTCGGTCATCTTCACACTCCCTCTTGATTTACAACAACGTAGCGGAAGCAGATGAAAGTTAACAGACTGTCATAAAAATTTAATATTGTGCCGGTATGGGACTGAAATCGCGTAACACGGACTCATCAATATCGGTCAGATTGCCCTGCAGTTCGGCGCACAGCTTCGCCATATAGCGGACAAGAAAATCGGCGTTGTGTTCCGCCAGCAGACGGCCGGTTTCCGTCTGCATGGTCTGCGGCAGGCTCAGCAGTTTCTTCTGGAAATGATCCAGCGTCCACTTGACGTCATCCAGTTCACGGTCTTTACCCAGCGGATCGTCGCTGTCGAACAACGGACGTCCCAGCGCACCTGCGGTATAGAAAACGCGCGCAAGGCCAATCGCGCCTAATGATTCGAGACGATCGGCGTCCTGAACGATCTTCGCTTCTAACGTTTTTGGCGTAATGCGGGCGCTGAAACTGTGGGCCTGCACCGCATGCGCCACGCTGTCCAGCAGCGCTGAGGGGAAGTCCGGAAAATCCTGTTGCAGAATGCGGCGCGTCTCTTCCGCCGCGTAAGTCGAAGCCAGATGGCGTTCCGGATGGTTTTTCGGCAGGTTCACCACATCGTGAAAATAGCAGGCGGTCAGCACCACCAGCGAATCGGCATTGGTGTTTTGCATAATGCGGGCCGCGCTCATCCAGACGCGGCGCAGGTGCGCGATATCATGGGCTTTATCATCGTGCAGCCAGTTCAGCTGCAGCCAGCTTTCGTAACGGTGTTGCCAATGGGTCAGTGACATCGTGCTTCTCCTGTTATTGCTATTATTTCGCACCGGGTACGGCTTGCGTCTCATCATAGCGGCCCGGTGATGACACTTTCTTTACACCCTTCCCGGATGTCCAGCGCAAAAAAATGCGATCCCGATCATGTTATAGCGCTGTTAAAGCCGCTTGCCCAGCCGCGATACGGTTTTCAGTATTTCCTTAACCTGTTTTAGTTAAGCCACTCTGTTTAATTTCGGTGATGCATTTCCCGCTGGGTGAATTTTCAGCATCGCCAAAGGTCCAGTTTAGCCTGTCGCAACCCCAGCATTAAAACGCCCCTTTGCATAGCGACATAATCTGAAAAGATTCCCATTGCGACCGTTATAACGTACTGTATAGGGGAAATTTACGGCTCTCACCTGTACCCGAAGCCTTCGTCAGCACACTGTTTGCTTATGAGCCATTTTTAATACCGGAAGCGGCAGTTATTGCCCGATAATAAGGCGACAAATTATTAAGCAAATTGATTCAAACCCATTATGCTAATGCTCTCATCCGAGGATACGGATGTTTCGTCGAAGTTCTCCGGGTACGTGATACAACACGAGGTACATAATGAAAGAACGGCCGATTCTTTTTTCCGAACAGCGGGTGCGCGCCCTGCTGGTTGGCCAGCAAACTCAGACCCGGCGCATTATGAAAACTCAGGCGTTTGGCCCGGGACAGGATCATCATGAAGGCGTGCACGCGTTTGATGTCAGCGCTAATCATCTGCATGGCTATAAGCTGATGTCGATGGCGGACATTGGCGCCCAGTGCCCGTTTGGCCAGGTCGGCGATCGCCTGTGGGTACGTGAAACCTGGCGGGGTCCGATTGTGCCTGAGGCGCAGCTGGCGGAATACGAGCGCGATCCGCTGCCGTTCCGCAATCCGGCATTTTGCCAGTATCGCGCCGACAGCCATGAACTTGGACAACAGGAAGAAAATCAGCAGGTCGCCGAGCAGTTTGGCTGGCAGACCGCCATCCATATGCCGCGCTGGGCCAGCCGCATCGATCTGGAAATCACGGCGGTACGCGCGGAGAAAATTCAGGACATCAGCGAAGACGACATCATGGCGGAAGGCGTGCAGACCGATTCGCACTTCCTCAATAATTTCTTCACGATGAACATGAATTCCGAATCGCCGAAAGAAGCTTACCGCAAGGCGTGGCAGAAGCAGTATGGCGCCACCAGCTGGGAGGTGAATCCCTGGGTCTGGGTCATCGCATTCCAGCGTGTGGAGCGTGAAGGCTAAGCGTTTGCCCTCTTCCGCACGGAAGAGGGCGTCGTCTTTTGCGCGATTCAGTGAATCACCAGCCCTTGCCCCCTCGCCGGCGGCACAGCGCGCCCCTTTCCCACCTTGCCAGTTTGCAATCCCTGTCACAGACAAATCCGCCGCTAACAGGTTGAATAAGCGGCTTTGATTCCACGCTGGCAATTTATCGTCTGCCGCGTCAGGATATGATTTCCGCCCTGCAGAGTGAGTGACGCAATGATCAAATGGCCGTGGCGTGCACAAAAAGATGCTGCCGTGACTGCCCTGCCCTGGCAACAGGCGCTGGGGCAGCCGATCTTTTCTCTGCTGAACAGCGACGAGCAGCAGGCGCTGGTGGCGCTGGCGCAACGCTTCCTGCTGCAGAAAAAAATCACTCCGCTGCAGGGGCTGGAACTTAGCGAACTGCGCCTGGCTCGCCTGTCGTTGCTGTTTTGCCTGCCGATATTGAAGCTGGGTCTGGAATGGCTCGACGGCTTCCACGAAGTGCTGATCTACCCGGAGCCGTTCAGCGTTGACGATCGCTGGGAGGACGACAGCGGCCTGGTGCACCACGCGCCGGCCGTGCATGCCGGCCAGAGCTGGACGCAGGGACCGGTGGTGCTGAACGCGCTGGACATCCAGGACTCGTACGATCTCTCTGGTTACAACCTGGTGATCCACGAAGTGGCGCACAAGCTCGACGCGCGCGGCAGCGGTTACACCAGCGGCATCCCGGCCATCGCGCTGCGCGATGTGGCCAGCTGGGAGAAAGATTTACTGCAGGCGATGGCCGAGATTGAAGCGGAAGTGGATCTGGTGGGTGAACAGGCCGCGACCCTCGATCCTTATGCCGCCAGCGATCCGGCGGAATGTTTTGCCGTGCTGTCGGAGTACTTTTTCAGCGCCCCCGACCTGCTCGCCAGCCGTTTTCCGGCTATGTATCGCCACCTGCAGCAGTTTTACCATCAGGATCCGCTGGCGCGTCTGGCGCAGCAGGCACCGGAATCTGCTTAAATCACGATCGCTTTGCCGCTTTGCTAGCCAGTTGAATACAAATGTGTTTTTAGCTGTTGACACCCACAGGGGCTGCCATTAATATTCGCCTCGTTCCAACGATTCCTCTGTAGTTCAGTCGGTAGAACGGCGGACTGTTAATCCGTATGTCACTGGTTCGAGTCCAGTCAGAGGAGCCAGATTTAAAGAAGCCCGCTCAGGGAAACCTGAGCGGGCTTTTTGTTGTTGCGTGACGGCTAAACTTCCGTCCAGCCGCGCAGCAGGTTGTGGTACATATTCAGCAGCGACAGCAGTTCTTCGCTGTCACCGTGGCGCGCTTTCAGGCTCTGAATGTTGCGGTCCAGTTCAAACAGCATCGCGCGCTGCTTATCATCGCGCACCATCGACTGAATCCATAAAAACGAGGCGACCCGCGCGCCGCGCGTGACCGGCGTGACGCAGTGCAGGCTGCTGGAGGGATAAAGCACCAGGTCGCCGGCCGGCAGTTTTACGCGGTGCTGACCGTAAGTATCCTCGATCACCAGTTCCCCGCCCTCGTAACTGTCGGGTTCACACAGAAACAGCGTGGCGGAGAGATCGGTACGCATCCAGCCGGCCGCGCCATTGTGGCGTACCGCACCATCAACGTGAAAACCGTAGGTTTCCCCCTGCTGATAACGGTTGAACAGCGGCGCAGAAAGCGTGCGCGGCAGTGCGGCGGCAAAGAAGAGCGGATGGCTATTCAGTGCCTGAAGCACTGCAGCCTGCAGCCGATCATAGAGTGGCGTGCCGGTGTCAATCTGCTGGTTATTTTTTACGGTCGCGCCCTGGCTGCCGACCGTCGCCCGTCCGTCAACCCAGTCAGCCTGCTGCAGCTGGGTGGTAAAGTGCGCCAGCTGTTCAGCGTTAAGCACGGCAGGAATGTGATACATCATCGCGGAGTTCTCGCCATTAAGCGTGGAGCGCGAACGCCCCACGGTTGACCATCAGAAATGCACGTTAGCCGTCAACAGGAAGGTACGCGGCTCGCCCGGATGATAGCGGTAGCCACTCTTGTTGATCGATGCCACATAGTTGGTATCAAACAGGTTATACACGTTGAGCTGCAGGTCGAGGTTATTGTTGACCTTATACCCAAGCTTCGCGTCAGCCACCCAGTAGCCTTCGGTGTGATCCGGCGTGCCCACGGCCCCATCGCTGCCGCGACGCAGGCTGCCAACATAACGTGCGCCCGCGCCCACCGACAACGCATCAGTGGCCTGATAGTTGGTCCACAGCGTAAAGGCGTGCTTCGGCGTATAGGCCAGCGCGGATGAGCCATCCTGCGCCACGCTGGCACCTTCACGCACCGACGCGTGCTGCATGGTGTAACCGGCAATGATTTCCCAGTCTGGCGTTATGTTGCCGGTTGCTGAGAGTTCATAGCCTTCCACGCGCTTCTTGCCGGTTTGCGAGTAAGTGCCGTCATCATTGGCATCGACCTCATTTTCGATGTCGGTGCGGAACAGTGCGGCGTTCAGCAGCAGCCGCTTGTCCAGCACCTGCCACTTGGTGCCCACTTCGCTGGATTTGGCCTTCTGCGGTTTAAAATCAGTACGGTTGGCGCTGTTGCCGCTGCCACCCGCCGCCAGCGCGAAGCTGCTGCCACCCGGTGGCTGCTGGGAGATGGCGTAATTCACATACAGGTTGCCCTGTTCGGTCAGACGATAGAGCGCCCCCGCTTTCCAGTTCACCAGATTGCCGGATTTCGCCGTGTCCACCGTGGTCACCGGCGTATTACGCGCCACGCCCGCCGGACAAGCCAGCGCGCCGCGTCCGGTGCCGCCACAGGCCGTCGCGCTGTCGTACTCGGTGTGATAGTTGTCGAGACGAATGCCGCCGTTCAGCTCAAAGTCAGAGGTAATCGCCAGCGTATCAAATGCATAGATGCCAAACGTGTCAGTCTGCCCGTTAGCGTTCGCACCGTTGCGGTCCAGACCGCCAATCGAAATGCTGCTGATGGGATGGTAGATATTCACCGCAGGCGGGGTCAGCGCGTTGACGCCATAGGTGGTCTGGTTTTCACGCGTGAACTCTACCCCGGCACTCACATCATGCCCGACGGAACCGGTGGCAAATTTCGAGGTGATATTGGTCTGGTTGGTGAGAATACGGTTGCTGATATCTTTGATGTTTGCCAGGCGCGACCAGCGCCAGCTGCCAACATCGTTCGGGTTGGGTGCAGTAATGTTACTGGCTCCGCCCATCACCGCCGTCAGCAGATACTCCTGCTTCACCCGCGACCAGCGCGTGGTGTTGCGCAGCGTGGTGTTATCGCTCAAATCGTGTTCAAAGCGCAGCGTGGCACTGTCGGTGGTCGATTTATCGAAATCAGAATCGGTGCCGTAGTAGTTGCTGGTGGCGACCTTGCCGGAATTGTTCAGCGCAGCATACCCGGCAGACGGTGCCGAATAGCCAGGCAGGCCAACGGTCGGAATACCGCCGTCCGGTGTGTTGTTCTGGTGGACGTGCAAATAGTTGACGTACAGCCGCGTTGCGGTGTCCAGCCCCAGCGCCAGCGAAGGCGCGACGCCATAACGCTCGTTCTGGATGTTGTCACGCGCCGCATCATGGGTTTTCTCACCCATCAGGTTAAGGCGAAACGCCGCATTGTCGTTGATTGCCTGGTTGTAATCGAGCGTGCCGCGGCGCATCCACGCGCTGCCGGCGCTGACTGACGCGTCAAGCCCGGTATCCAGCCGCGGTTGTTTGCTGATCATATTGATCGAGCCGGATGGTGCGCTGCGACCATAGTCGGTGCCGGAAGGCCCCTTGATCACTTCCACCTGCTGCGTGTTGAAGGTGTCACGCGTGACGCTGGCGATGTCGCGAATGCCATCCACGTAAATGCTGTTGGAGGTATCGACACCGCGCATGTACACCGCATCGCCGGTGGTTGAGCTGCCGTTTTCCCCGGCATAAAACGCCCCGACGCCCGGCACGTTTTTCAGCGCGTCGGTCAGATTGGTGACGCCCTGATCTTTAATAACCTGATCCGGAATCACCGTCATGGTGCGGGTGGTATCCACCAGCGGACGGGTAAATTTGGGATCGGCCGAGGCATTTGGCGCGTACAGCGACGGCGTGCGCGCTTCAACCACTAATGTATCATCAGATTTTTTGCCGGAGTTATCGGCCCCCAGCGCCGCAGCCGGCGAAATACCAATACAAAGCCCGGTGAATAGGGTCAGCGAATTGAAGCTACCAAACGGCAGCTGGCGATTTTTATCCATGTTAAAAGGTGAGTTTCTTATCGTTATTAACGCACTCATTGTCTTAACCGCACCTGCCATTCAGGCATAGCACTGAATCAACACGGTTTTCCCAGACAACACCTAAATGATAACGCCAATGGTTATCATTTACTTTTATATTCTTACACGCGCGCTGCCGCTTGGGAATACTTTTCTTTACGTTAAAATTACGAAATCAATACAATTGAACAAACCGGCGGGACGTTACGGCAATTTTTTCATCAGGCGGGTAAACAGCATAAAAAAACCCGCTCGGCGTGAGCGGGTTTTTAGTCTGGCGTGCACAGTTCATTCCAGTAGCAATAGCGCATGCGCTGGTGGCGGCGGTTATCGTGCATAGTAGCGATACACGGAAGGATGAAACTCCACGCCGTACAGCTGGCTGATCGGGATCAGCAGATCGATATGCTCACCGGGGTCGAATTCGCGCCCGTCAGGGGTGGCGGCTTTGCTGGCTGCCAGACGCGCCAGCCACTGCTGCAGGATCTTCTTCATTGTCAGCTTCTCCATAAAAGGTTAACGCTGACAGTAAACCCCAGCTTGGACGCGGAACCAAACGACAAGTTATGCGTTGGATTACTGCATTTTGCATATTGGAGTGGCAACGGTGGCTGCGCCATGACGGTCACTCTGCAGGGTGACCTTACGGGCTGGGAGGTCCCCGGCAATGCCGCACGCTGTTTGCCTGATAGTCCCTGAGTCACCCCAGCTTTCAAAGGCATCCCCCGCGAATCACAACCTAAATGAGAAGCAGTGGCGGCCCGGGCGGGCCGCCTGACCTGTCATGCACGCGCCTCTTTCAGCAACTGCTGAATCACCCTCTCCTGCTCTTCATAGTTGCCTTCACCAAACGCGGTGTAGCGCAGTTGGCCGTGTGCATCAAAGATGTAGTGCGCGGGCCAGTACTGATTACCAAAACGGTTCCAGATGCTGTAATTGTTATCCGCCACTACGGTGTAGGGCAGCTGCCAGCGCGTAATCGCGCGCTTCAGCACCTTTTCATCGCGCTCCCACGGGTACTCCGGCGTATGCACACCCACAACGACCAGTCCGTCACGTTGATACTTACTGGCCCAGTCGCGCACGTATGGCAGCGTATGCTGGCAGTTAATGCAATCCCAGGTCCAGAAATCGACCAGTACCACTTTGCCCTTTAACGTGGCAGGCGTCACCGGCGCCCCGTTCAGCCACGCCGTGCCCCCCTCCAGCGACGGCAACGCGCTGCTGGCTTGCGGCAGGCTAACCGGCTCCAGGCGCACTTTGGGTGCCGGCGTGGTCAACCACTGGCTCAGCTGCTGCTCCAGCTTCAGGGCAAAAGCGGGCGCTGCCTGCAGCTGGCTCTGTGAGCCGGTAACAATCACGCCCACCGAGGCGAGCATCAGCACGCCCGCCGCCTGACGCAGCCGCGCACTCATCGCCAGCCCCGGACGCAGTCGCGCCACCAGCGATCGTCCGGCGAAATAGAGCAGCGCCAGCATCAGCGCGGCACCGCAGCCATACGCCAGCAGCAACACGCCAACCGACAGGGGATGATCGCCCACGACGGCCAGGCTGAGGATCGCGCCCAGCACCGGTCCGGCACAGGGCGACCACAGCAGACCGGTTGCCAGGCCAGCCAGCAGCGCGGCGAGCACCCCGCTACGTCGCTGGCTGGCATCGTTGAGGCGATTACCCAGCGCGACAAACGGCCGGGTAATGCGTTGGGCGATGCGCGTGGAGATTAACGTCAGTGCGACTATCGCCAGGAACAACAGCGCCAGGTCGCGACCAATGCTGGTGACCTGACTGACCCAGTGGTTGGTAAGCGATACCAGCAGCGCCACCAGCGTGAACATCAGGACCATGCCGCTCAGCAGCGCCATCAGCTGTCCGCGTCGGCCGCGTACGCTGGCAAATACAAAAGGAATAATCGGTAAGGTACAGGGGCTGAGCAGCGTCAGCATCCCGGCGAGAAAAGCGATAAGCAGTGTCATAGGAAACCTCATACGGTGGATAAACGTCTGCGCGTCCGGCAGTACGTCTATTACATCCACCGCATGTGTTCAGGCTGTGTCGGGGAAACGCCGTTTTGTCGGGTTATGTGTGTAACGGGCAGGCAGATACATCGGGTTACACATCCTGCTGCTGCAGGATGATGCACGCTTCCAGCCCGCCAGCTGCCCGGTTACGCAACTGCAGGCTGCCCGCCATCTGGCTCACCAGCTGGGTGGCGATCGCCAGGCCGAGCCCGGTCCCGCCGGTGTGGCGATTGCGTGAACTCTCCACGCGGTAGAAGGGCTCCAGCACCGCCTGTAACGCTTCCTCCGGAATGCCGGGCCCGTTATCACGCACCCGAATCTCTACGCTGTCACCCTGGGGTGAACAGAGTTCAACCTCCGCTTCGCCGCCAAATTTAAGCGCATTGTCGATCAGGTTGGTCATGATGCGCCGGAGTGCCTGCGGCCGCACGGCGAAGGTGTCATGACCTGTGCACGGCACAAAGTTCACCGCTTTACCGACATCCTGATAGTCACAGACGACGCTATCCAGCAGCGCGTTGAGGCTGACGCTCTGGCGCTTCTCCTCCAGCACTTCCGATGAGCGTGCATAAGCGATGCCCTCGCGCACCAGGCGGCTCATGTTATCGAGATCGCTCAGCAGTTTGTCGCGCAGCTCAGGCTGCTCCGCCATCTCCACCCGCAGCTTCATGCGCGTGATCGGGGTTTGCAGATCGTGGGAGATGGCCGCGAGGATTTGCGCACGCGCTTTGAGGTGATCCTGAATCCGCAGCTGCATAGCGTTAAACGCACGCGCCGCCTGCTGCACTTCATCCGGGCCGTTCTCTGCCATCAGCTGTGCGTGGCTGGCGGCCGGTTTGAGCGCATCAACCGCCTGGGTAAAGCGCACAAACGGTCGCACCACCTGCCGCACCGCCAGCCATGCGCAGCACAGCAGCAGCAGCAGCTGACCCATCAGCACCAGCGGCAGCCAGCGCGCAATCGCCGGCATGCGCGGCCAGAGATCGAGCGTGAGCGGCGCGCCGTCATGCAGCGTCAGATGCACCTGAATATGCTCCCGCGGCCCCGGAATCGCATGAATGCTCATCTGATAGCGCCCGCCAAGCGTCTCCTGCAGTGAACGTACCGCGTCGCGCGTGCGCCAGCCGGAGGGATACGGCCCCGCTTCGCCCGGCGACAGACTGTAGCGATAATTGCCGCGCGCCAGCTTCGCCAGCCAGCCCGGACGCTCGTCCGCCGGCAGACGATCGAGGATTGCCACACTGGTCGCCACATCGTACTCCAGGTTGCCCAGCATCACGCTTTTAGCGCTGCTCATGCGTTCAATCAGCAGGCTTGCCAGCGTGAGAGTATTTGCCAGCAGCAGCCCGCCCAACACGATAATCAGCAGGCGTGACAGCAGCGATCGCGGCCATAGCCTCATTGATGCGCCTCTTTGATCACCACCGTGCTCGCCAGCACGTAACCTTCGCTGCGGACCGTTTTGATGTAGGCCGGTTCACGGGCATCTTCGCGTAACCGCTGGCGCAGCCGGCTAACCAGCAGATCGATCGAGCGTTCAAACAGCTCCGCGTCGCGGCCCTGCGTCAGGTTGAGCAGCTGATCGCGATTCAGCACGCGCTGCGGATGGTCGAGAAACACGCGCAGCAGGCGGTACTCTGCGCCACTCAGCGCCACAATCACGCCGTCGCTGTCCAGCAGATGGCGCGCGGAGGTATCCAGCTGCCACTCGCCAAAGGCAATGATGCGGCCGGCCCCGGTAATATGTAAATTTGGCGGCAGCGCCCGGGTACGGCGCAGGATCGCTTTGATGCGCGCCAGCAGCTCACGCGCCACAAAGGGTTTGATCAGGTAATCATCCGCCCCCATCTCCAGCCCGAGAATGCGATCGGTCTCTTCGCTGCGGGCAGTAAGCATCAGTACCGGCAGGTTCTGCCGGGGATCGCTGCGCAGCTGACGGCACAGCGTCAGGCCATCGTCACCCGGCATCATGATATCCAGCACCACCAGATCCACCATGCTGCTGCTCAGCACGGCGCGCATTTCGCGGCCATTGGCCGCACCGGTGGCGCGGTAACCGGACTTAATCAGATAGTCGGTTATCAGTTCGCGGATATCCCGGTCATCATCCACCACCAGAATGTGATCAACGTGCTCCAAAACAGCCTCCTGTCAGCCGCTTATGCAAAAAAGACCGGCACGCGATGGCCGGTCAGGGTCGTGAATTACTCCGCTACAGTGCGGCCGCATCCTCAACGGCTTGCACAAACGCCTGCGGTGCTTCCGCTGGCGGATTGTGTCCGATATTGCCCGTGAAGGTGCGATGCTGGTAGCTGGCGCTGAACCTGGTGCGGTACGTCTCCGGTGCCGGGTGCGGCGCCCCGTTATTATCCCCTTCGATGGTGATGGTGGGGACGCGAATTGTCGGTAACGTGGCTAATGTTTTCTCATAAGCGGCATATTTTTGCTCGCCTTTTTCCAGGCCCAGGCGCCAGCGGTAGTTGCTGATAGTGATCGCCACCTGATCCGGATTATCCAGCGCTTTGGCGCTCTGATTAAAGGTGGCATCGCTGAATTTCCAGCCGGGCGATGCCTGCTGCCAGATCAGTTTCGCAAAGTCGTGTGTATGGGCGGCATACCCCTGCTGACCGCGCTCAGTGGCGAAATAGAACTGATACCACCACTGCTGTTCGGCCTCTGGCGGCAGCGGTTTTTTACCCAACTGCTGGCTACTGATCAGATAGCCGCTGACCGACACCAGCGATTTTACCCGTTCCGGCCATAGGGCCGCGACGATGTCCGCCGTGCGTGCGCCCCAGTCAAAGCCGCCCAGCACGGCCTGTTTGATATTGAGCGCATCCATCAGCGCCACGACGTCCGCTGCCATTGCCGAAGGCTGGCCGTTACGCGGCGTTTTATCCGACAGGAAACGCGTGCTGCCGAAGCCGCGCAGATACGGCACGATCACCCGATACCCTTTTGCCGCCAGCGCCGGTGCCACCTGAGCATAGCTCTGGATATCGTACGGCCAGCCGTGCAGCAAAATCACCGCCTGACCATCACGCGGACCGATGTCCACATAGCCGGTGTTCAGCACGCCCGCGTTGATCTGCTGCACGTGGCTGAAGTCAGCGGCGTAATCGTGTGAGGCCGGGGTGGCGGCAAACGCGGTGCCTGCCGCCGTGAGAACCAGCGTTGCCAACAGAGTCTGACGTAACAGTGTTTTCATAATTTATCTCCGGGTAATCAGTGCGGTGCAATCTGTACGGGCACGTTAAAGGTGATGGTTTTGCTGTCGATCGGTTTATGCGTAGGATCGGCAAGAATAAGGGTGACCTTGTGCGGCCCGACAGGCAGACCGACCAGAATCACCGGCTCACCGCTGGTGTCCGCCCAGTGCCACGGGTTGTCATCCACGATGACGTGAATGTGGCCGATGCGCGGCGTGATTTTCAGCGCTTCCTGGCCAAACACTGGCTCGATGCGCAGGTTTTCTGCCCGGTACTGGATAAACACCGCGCCCTTGCGCAGCGGTCCGGCCAGCGGCGCATCCACAATTAATCGCGCAGGCGGCTGGGGATGATCCAGTGGCGCCACGGCCGCCGGGCCGAGCACGTCAGCAGCGCTCAGTCGCTCCGCCCAGGCGCAAGTCGCAGAGGCGCCCATCAGTAACGTTGAAATAAACAGTCGGGTTAACATCGTGGTATCTCCATGCATTCAGTTGATGCGTACAGAAGACCACGGTGATGTATAGCGGATATGTACAGACTGGCGGGTTATGCAACGGCGTGTGTGCTGTGTGGCGGGAGATACAGTGTGATACAAATTGATGTTTACCCCGCCCGGGGCGGGGAAATTAATGAGATAAGCGGCCCTTCGTCGTGGAAATAATTCGTCCGCCTTAATCACGCAGGCGGCGAAATGATATGGCGCGCAAAGCGGCACGCGCGAGAGCTTCGCTCGAATCAATTAAGGTCATTTCCTGCCAGATCGCGCTGTGTTTTAGCAAACTCAACTCTGTGCAAGCCAGAATAATGTGCGTAGCACCCTGTTGCTTCCAGCTATTTACGGCGTCCGCTAACTGGCGCATTGATAGTTCAGACACGCTTTTTGTGGCTTTTATCTCGTTAATGCAGCGTGTCACTAGCTGTTGGGTGGATGCAGCGACATTGACGATCTCGGCGTGCTGTTGCGTAAGCGCATCATGATACAGCCTGCTCTGGTACAACATTTGCGAACCGAGCACAACGACCCGCTTGCCCTGAGGCGCAATATGCTCAAGTGTGGCATCAATAATATTAATAACCGGAATAGCTGCGTCCTTGCTCCAGCGCGACCAAAGGAGGTGAGCGGTATTACAAGGCACAACGGCAACCGTCGCACCCGCAGCAGCGAGTTCTGTAATAGTTGCGTGAATCCACGGAGAAGGATCACGTTCACCCAGTTGCAAATGACGCCCGCGGCTGGGAATTTTACTATTATTATCAATAATAAGTCGCGGATATTGCCACTCTTTATCTGCCTGAACCAGGCCATACAGCTGCTGGCAAAAATCCAGTGTTGCCCAGGGGGCTACGCCTACGACGCCTAAAACACCTTCATCTGCCGGCCAGCTAACATCGTCATAGAGAGGTGAGATATTAACCATTTTTTTGCTCAAAGTGATAAAGGCGTAATCGGGTTTCAGGATACTTATTAAGCATATGACCTTCAGGGAACATATTTTCACTCCTGGTTAAGCTGAAACCATACCGCGCAAATATAGCTTCGTATTGCTCAGCAGTTCGATATGTAGCCGAATACTCTGCTTGCAGATTCGCAGAATAGCGGTTATTGATTTCGAACCTTTCACCGACCCCCGTACCATCACGCAATAATATAGTGCTTTCTGGTTTACTGTAAGTACGCAAATTACTTAACAATTTTTCAGCTTGCTCATCATTAAGGTAGATCATCAGGCCAGATATGAAAATGACATCGTACTGCTCTGAGCTACAATAACTCTCGGCAGATGAAAGAATGAAATCGACATTATCAATATTGCGTTTTCTGGCTTCAAGCTTACCCACTTCAATCATTGCAGCTGAAAACTCTACAGCGGTGATTTTTTTTGCGCCCTCATGCTGAAAACGAAAAGCCCACTGCCCGACCCCGGCGCCGAGATCAAGTACCGTTTTCCCTGTCAGGTCAGGCAACCAGGCAAAAACTTTTTCCATCTCTGTGCGAATTTTAATATCGAGAAACTTTGGATCGTTTTCCAGATTTGCTAAACTTTCAAACGATAACTTATTGTAATTATCCGGTCGGTGATCCCAAAAATCCTTCACTTTTTTTGCATCTAACATTTCATTAAGCCTGATTTTAGCGATACGTCCAGCGTTCATTATCAGCAGAAAAATCAACATCACTTTTCGCGACATTCATAATGCGGCTATTGCAGAGGAAGTCATAATTAAAGCGTGTAAATTCATTTACCTCTCCGCCAGGAATAGGTAATAAACGTACACCGAGCGGTTTCGTTAACCGCACCGCGAGTGCAGCCGTATCAAGAATAATCGCGGCAATATCTTCAGGCAGTGTCGAACCTGGCACCGGGAGCATATCTAATCCACAACCACAAACAGTTGACCATGCATTAAGCGTATCAATGCTTAATACACGACGATTATTGGTACTCGCCAGGGCATCATCTTCCAGTACTGAGAACATGACGCCATTAAAACCCGTTGCGCGAGCACCACTGATTGCGACTGCGCTTTTAATCGCATTCGTCAGAATACTGGTTATAAAGAGTGATCCCTGAACGCCACCAGGACGCGCACCAAGATTTTCAACTAACCTGCCGACAGAAATACTGCCATCCGGAAAAGGCGCCAGTGAGGCATCCAGACCGGCATACTCAAGCCCTGAATCAGACGCCAGCTCATGACCGAATGCATCAATTTCGCGTAAGCGTGCGCAGAGTCGAAGAATAAACTGGTCAGCAAAGTCCGCCAGCAGCATGTTGCCTTCCCGCACCTGCTCACTCAATTCCAAAGCAATATCGGTAGTTTCGAGGGCAAAACTAAACTTCAGTGTCTCACCTTCATGCCGGGAAAACGGAAAAAACGGGGCATTTGGCGGACAACGCAATGAGGCACCGAGGCGGAAATTATCAAAGCCATTATTACTGCGATGTGCTACCTGTA
Source organism: Pantoea sp. Ap-870 (assembly GCF_011752515.1). Lineage (NCBI taxonomy): Bacteria > Pseudomonadati > Pseudomonadota > Gammaproteobacteria > Enterobacterales > Erwiniaceae > Pantoea > Pantoea sp. Ap-870. Next base: position 121,588 of record NZ_VWXG01000005.1, on the reverse strand, counting down.
ACATGAAACGGGCAACGTCATGGCTGGCTCGAATATTTATACCCTGCTCATCGGCTACCATCAGATTCAGAAACATACGCGGTTGCCTGAAGAGTAAAGCAAACGCGGCATCTAACCGTCCGCGGTAATTATCACCATGCGTTAAGTCCAGCGGTAAGCAAAACCAACGAATATCAAGTCTTTCAGCCAACGCATTGATTGAATTTATTCGTGCTGGCAGGGTATAAATCTCATCTTCATCACGATCATTCAATGGTGGCAGGGTTAAACGTAATGTTCGCAGTGGCCAACGACGAGACTGGAGTTTATCAATCACTAACGTGCGAAAGTGATGTAAACGTGACTCAGAATGCCCGTCGGAAATAGCGGAGTAAGGCAAGCCCAGCGTAATAGCTCGTATCATTAACCGTGATCCTCCTGCATCAGACGCCAGTAATCTGCCAGCGTATTAATTTCATTAAATGCATGCTCCCCCAGGTCGTGAGCGTAGAGTGCTGTCGTTTTCTGACACGGTAACGTTTGGGCGGCATACAAATTACCATAACGCAGGCATTGCTTATGCCACTGACTCAGGAGTGCCATGTCACTGACTTTAAACAGACCCATAGCCTCAGGGTGCTCTGCGGCGCGTATCGGTCCCAGATACGTCTCCTCCACGATGCCCTGGCGATTAACGTCACAATGAATGGAGGTCAGCATGCGATTATGCCGCTGGTGAGTCAAAACGAGATTTCCCTCAGCGTGATCCATTTCATGGATAAGTTGAGGAGAAAAAAACATATCTCCCGAGACAACGTACGTGGGGCTATTAATCTGATTCAGGGCCAACCCCAGACTCATTGCATTATTAGTCGTTGCCCAGTTGTCATTGATAACGTAATTGAGATCAGGGTAGGACTCCATAATCTGTAACGCACCAAAGCCAATCACTACGGTAATTTTTTTCCCATGAAAGGCATCAATAGCATAGTCGAGAATCGTTTTCCGCGTTTTGGGATGGCGAATTAAAACTTTATTTTTACCATCCAGTTGCAGGCTTCTGCCGGCGGCCAGAATGATGGCATTTTCAACCATGATAGCCTAACTCCTGCAACGAAAATTGACATACCGGCATGGGTACAACGAAATCATGCTTTACCGTTTTATAAGGGTAGATGTCATTGATTAGTGCACGCCTGGCCACTTCCTGCCAGTCAAATTGATGATTTTCGCGCAACGATCTTAATGGCACCGAGGCGTAATCAAATCGTACGACCGGCACTCTTTTTAGTCCCAGACTGAGCGCGACTTCCATACGGTGCTGGCCGTCCAGTACCAGATTATGGTGTAGATCAAGCGCCAGAGGTTTTACCCATACGCCTTCCTGAAGAATTTTATCACGCAACCATTCAACGCGACGTGAACTGAATTTTTCAATATGGCGCAATTTTTGTGGTTCAAAAAACTCTACATTCATTTTAGTGCCTCAAAATTTTCTAATAATAAATGATAATCCGCAACCGCCTGCCGGTAATCGACTTCTTCGTTGAAAGATCTTGCAAACAAATCCGTAATATCTACAGCACGGCAGGGTAAGCAAGAGCGGTGTACAATCCAGGGTGCCATGTAATATTGCTGGGTACTTGTCTGTAAAAACGTCTGCCGCAGGCGTCGATCGTTTTCCACCTGTTCCGGAGAGACACTTAGCAAGCCGACCATTTTCATCCAGCCATCAAATGCGGAGTCGTAATCGGGCACATAGGCAATTTTCTTTATAGCAGGTTCAGCTTTACTGGCTTCGACAATACCGCCAGTAAGGCAAGAGTTGTAATAACCATGGGTGAGCCAAAAACTGTCACTGCCCATTTCAGCTTGCATTAACCGCGGCCATACACGTGGATCCAGCAGAACATCCGTTTCGATAATTGTATAGCCATATTCAGGATGATTAAGCGCGCTGACACCTTTTTCAACGGATAATATGTTGACATCATTTTTATAATTATCATTGTGCGCTAACTTAATATTAGCATCAGCATAATTATCTTTAATCCAGCGTTCTACAACTGATGACTGATGACCGGTAACCAGTACAATTTCACGCTCGCCGCATTTTAACAGCTCAGTCAGCAACGTATCCAGCACGGTGATTTCACCGACCGGCAGCAAGCATTTAGGATAATTTAGGGTCAGATGCCCCATTCTCGTTCCCTGACCAGCAACCAGTAATATTGCGGCGCGTTTAGAAGACATTGTGATGAACTCCAGCGGGCATAAGGGTTTTTTCAATGATTTTTACAATCTCACTGCCTGCGCCCTGCTCTGGCATATGAAGTTCATCACGTAAAACCTGCAGTCGCTTATCACGCATGGGATCCTTGCCTGAAACAAGATTATCAACGAAAGTTTTAATATCTGCAGATTCATTCGCAACGTCATAAGCGTCATAAATAAATTCAGCGCTACTGTTAATACCGAGGCAATTTTCATGAGTCAGGAAAAGGATTGGCTTACGCGACGGTAAATACTCCAGCAAAAACGATCCTGCATCTGCCATCAGCGCATCTGATTGTGAAAAGGCGTAGCGATAATCAGCAGAAAAATCCCACTCCACATGTGATTTGAGATGAGAGTATTCGCGCAGCATTTGCCAGTTCTGAGCAGTTTCGCTGTGTGTTCCGCGCTCTTTACGAATATCCAGAAATTGTTTAAAAAGCGGATGTGGCCGAATAATCAAATTGACGTCATCACGTTTGATGATATCAAGCATTGCCTGTGTATATAAATTAAACGTAGACCACATCTTTTCATCATCAGGCATGACGAAATGCGGCGCCCATAATAGCGTTGGCTTGCCTTTATTAACTTTGCCATCCGTCTGGACGCCAAAGCGTGATGGATAGTTATCTAGCTTTGGATGTCCGCTAACATAGACGTGATGATTGCCATTTCCGCAATATTTAGCAAACTCATCTTTATGCCGCTGAGAGCGAACGAATACCCACCTGGCAACATTTTGACAGGGAAGATTGTACTGATAAACACGGTTTCTCTCGCCATCACCCATATCTAATCCATAAGGAATATAGGCGATAGAAATATTGCGTCGATTAAGCGTCAAACTTTGCAGTTCATTGGGACGTGCATCATCATAAGGATTTTGTAAAAAAACCACATGCGGCTTACGCGCCGTAATCTCATACTCGTGATACTCGGTATACCGGATACCCTTATCATTTAATAAATCACGCTGTGCAGTGTAATCCGGTGCTTTTGCGCCCCGACTGAAATAGGGCGCAAGGATAATCTGACAATCAAAATGCGGTTTGGCCTGCATAGCGCGATATACCGACTCAAAGTTAGTCCAGCCGGGGGCCCACTGGAAAAAGATATCCACTTTTATCTTTTCTTCGCCAGGTTGATAGACTGGCCAGACTATTTCTTCTAATTTTTTAGCGAAATGATCTCGATAATCAACAGGTTGGTTTTCAATATCACTTTTATCAGCGGCCTGATAGCCCGCATTGGGAAAGATACCCAACCAGCGGTCACGTTTTATCAAACTATTCCAGCGTACATCTAAAGCCCAGCACTGAGGAACGCCACCCGCCAGTAACCCCTGCAAGCTTTCTGCATAATTATCAATGAGGGTGGCGTAGTAATCACTGTTCACGATGTAAGCGCAAGCGCACCATGCATATTGCGGCTTAACAATATAATCCACACATTTTAACGGCACGACGTTATCATAGTGGGCAGCGAGCAGCGCGACATGCCAGTTGATCTGCTGTAAAGAGGAGAGAAATAGATCAATTCGCTTTTTGGTCTGAATATCATCATGGAAAACCATATCGTCTTCCAGAATCAATACATTTTTCCAGCCGTTTTGCTGAGCCATTTGCAGCACGAGAATATGTGATTTAATACAGCCGATATAGCCTGGCGTTTCTTCAATAGCCTCAAAGCGGACAATCTTTTCACGTGGTACGCCAATTGCTTTTAATTGACGAGCGATACGTACCCTGCGATCCTTGCGTTTGTTCAGGTTGATGTATACAACCTTATCTATTGTCTGCCAGTTGACTGCCATCATCTCTACACCCATCGCACTAAGAAAGCTCTCATTTTCAGGACGGCGCAATAAAGACAATTCTTAAGGAAAATAAAAAAATTTTTTAGGTTTACTGGCGAGGGCTCAGCAGGTGATGAGCCGGTGCAGGCTGCTTGTTCGGGCTGCGCCAGCCTGACAGCCATCGATCATTTCACTCGCGCTGAATCATCGCAGCTGGATGTATAACCGCCACGATGAAGGCAAGCTTTTTGTACTGTACTGCTCCGGGCTGCAAGCCTGAAGATTTGTGTAAACGCTGAAGCGGCCCGTATGCGTGGCAAGGCGCACAGTTGTCGCATCACGTTCGAATTCACGAAAGCGCTGAGTTAGGTTGCCAGCGGAAAGGCAGCGGTCAGTCCGAAAATAGCCGTGCGGCTTGAGGCGGGGCCGGGTATGGCAGGCATAGGGTGCGATCTGTTTTTGCTGGCGCAATAACCCGATCACAAAACCCTGTGCCTGTCTTTTTGTGGGGATTCCTCAGCACTGTGGGCCACTGCTCTTCGCGAGCATTTTGCGGTAATTGTTCAGCCATTTGCCGCTGGTTAAACGCCACCAGAAGCAGATACCGCGCACCGTCCAGTCGAGGAACATGCCGAGCCAGACGCCAGTCACCCCCATGCCCAGCACAATGCCGAGCAGATAACCGGCCACCACGCGCGCGCCCCACATACTGAACATCGATACATACATGGTGTACCGTGCGTCGCGCGCGCCTTTTAGCCCGGCCGGCAGCACCCAGGAGGCGGTCCAGATAGGCATAAAGGCGGCATTCAGCCAGATCAGGTGTTTGGTTACCTCAATCACCTGCGGATCGCGGGTGTAGAATCGCGCCAGCGTGCCCGCCAGCGGCACGGTGATAAACGCCAGCGTGCACAGCCCAATCATCGCCAGCCAGAATACGTGCTTGATCTGCCGCTCCGCCTGCATCACCTGATTTTTCCCTAAGCGCCTGCCGGTGATAATGGTCGACGCCGACCCCAGCGCGTTGCCCGGCAGGTTGATCAGCGTGGCGATGGAGAAGGCAATAAAATTACCGGCGATCTCATTGGTGCCCATGCCGGCGACAAAAATCTGCGTCAGCAGTTTGCCGCCGTTAAACAGTACTGATTCGATACTGGCTGGTACGCCAATCCCCAGCACTTCCATCAGGATGTTGCGATCCCAGCGGCGGAAATAGCTGGCCAGCGTGATTTTCAGCGCCGGACTGATGCCGCGATACAGCACGTAAATGGCCGCCGCCGCGCCGATATAGCGTGAAATGGTTAATCCCAGCCCGGCACCGACAAATCCCATCCCTTCCCAGCCGAGCGCACCGTAAATCAGCACGCTACTGATGATGATGTTCAGGATATTCATGCCGCCGTTGATCAGCATCGGAATTTTGGTGTTGCCGGCACCGCGCAACGCGCCGCTGCCTATCAGCGCAATCGCCGCCGCCGGATAGCTCCACGCGGAGGTTTGCAGATAGCTGAGCGCCAGTTCTTTTACCTGCGGCTCGGCGTTACCGGCGATCACGTCCACGATCAGATGCCCCCAGAACTCGATGGCGATGACCAGCACAAACGCCAGCACCGTCATCAGGCCCAGCGACTGCCGCGTCGCCGCACGCGCCCGCTTACCGTTGCGTTTGGCCAGGCTGAACGCCACCACCACCGTGGTACCGAGATCGATAGCGGCAAAAAAGGAGATGATCACCATGTTGAAGCTGTCGGCCAGCCCGACGCCTGCCATCGCCTCTTTGCCCAGCCAGCTCACCAGAAAGGTACTGAGAACCCCCATCAGCATCACGCACAGGTTCTCAATAAAGATGGGCACCGCCAGTGGGGTGATTTCACGCCACAACAGCGTGCGATAAGCACGGCGTTTGGGATACCACGCCGTGTTTCTGATCGCCCGCATTACTGCTACGCCAGGATTTTGCAAGGGAGTACCAAATCACTTTGGTTAAGAAGTAGAGTAATAATGATGATAGGCTGCTAACGATTATGCAAAGTGTTTCCCGTCACCATTTAATCATTATTACAAACTTTTCGCCGACTCCCCGCCCGCGCCGACGCTGCCGCCCAGATAGGCGCTGCGCACCTCTTCATTGTGCAACAGTTCGCTGCCGCTGCCGCTCAGACGAATTTCGCCATTGACCATCACATAACCGCGATCCGCCAGTTGCAGCGCGTGGCGTGCGTTCTGCTCCACCAGAAACAGCGTCATGCCCTGCTGCGTCAGCTCGCGCAGGATGCTGAAAATCTGCTTTACCACCAGCGGGGCCAGCCCGAGGCTGGGTTCATCCAGTAGCAGCAGACGCGGCCGGCTCATCAGCGCGCGGGCGATCGCCAGCATTTGCTGTTCGCCGCCGGAGAGCGTCATTGCCCGCTGTTTTCGCCGCTCCAGCAGGCGTGGAAACAGCGTGTACATGCGTTCTTTATCCTGCTTCATGTAGCGCTCGCCGATGGCGATGGTGCCCATCAGCAGGTTTTCTTCCACCGTCATATCCGGAAAGATGCGCCGTCCTTCCGGCGCCTGAGCAATGCCGCTGGCGGCGATAAAATGGGTCGACCGCTGGCTGATGGGCTCACCGCGCAGACGGATTTCGCCGCTGGCAATGCGCGGCTGACCAAAAATTGACATCAGCAGCGTGGATTTTCCCGCACCGTTGGCCCCAATCAGCGCCACGGTTTCCCCCTCCGCCACGGTCAGCGACACCTGTTTCAGCGCCTGCACCGGGCCGTAAAACACATCCACCTGTTCAAACGCCAGCATTGCTTCAGCCATGCTCGCTCTCCTCTTCCGCGCCGAGATAAGCGGCGATCACTTTCGCATCGTGACGAATCTGCTGCGGCGTGCCCTGGGCGATCACGTCACCGTGATCCAGCACGACGATGTGATCGGAAATGCGCATCACCATCGGCATATCGTGTTCAATCAACAGCACGCTGATGCGATGATCGGCGCGCAGCTGATGCAGAATCTGACTCAGCGCCTCGGTTTCGACCGGATTAAGCCCCGCTGCGGGCTCATCGAGGCAGATCAGTTCCGGCCGGGTGCACATGGCGCGCGCAATCTCCAGCCGGCGCTGCTGGCCGTAAGAGAGCGTACCGGCCAGCCGGTTGGCACTGCTGACCAGATCAACACGCTCCAGCCAGTAAAAAGCGCGATCGAGCGCGCGACTCTCCGCTGCCCGATAGCCGCGGGTATTGAGGATGCCGGCCAGCAGCTGACGGTTGACCTGCATATGCTGCGCCACCAGCAGGTTTTCCACCACCGACATCTCGCGAAACAGGCGGATGTTCTGAAAGGTACGCGCCAGACCGGCGCGGTTGACCAGATGTGCGCCGCCAAACATCTTGTACCAGATGCGCGAGCCCAGCCGCGCCGGCCGCAGCCAGTCACCCGGCTGAATCTTCTGGCCCAGCACCTGAATCACATCGGTGCTGCGCTGATGGGCATTGAGCACAATGCGCCCGCCGCTGGCGCGATAAAATCCCGTCAGGCAGTTAAATACCGTGGTTTTGCCCGCGCCGTTGGGGCCAATCAGCGCGGTGACCGAGCCGCGCTCCACGCGCAGGCTGACATCATTCAGCGCTTTGATGCCGCCAAAGCGCATCATCAGGTTATCCACCTGCAGGATGGCATCACTCATGGCGTACTCCTTTTCTCAGCGGCACCCCGACGCGTGCGGTGCGCACCAGGCCGCGCGGACGCCAGATCATCATCAGCACCATCAACATGCCAAACAGCAGCACGCGGTACTCGGCAAAGCTGCGCAGCAGCTCGGGCGCCACCGTCAGCACAAACGCGGCCAGCACCACGCCGAGCGTCGAGCCCATCCCGCCCAGCACCACGATGGCCAGAATAAGCGCGGACTCAAAAAAGGTAAACGAGGTGGGATTAACGAACCCCTGATAGCTGGCGAAAAATACCCCGGCAATACCGGCGGTTGAGGCACCGAGCATGAAGGCCGACAGCTTCACCAGCACGTGATTCAGCCCCATAGCGCGACAGGCGATTTCATCTTCACGCAAAGCTTCCCACGCCCGGCCAATCGGCATGCGCGTCAGCCGGTGCTTGATAAACAGCACCAGCAGCACCACCAGCACCAGCACGACGTAGATAAAGATGAACTTCATGTTGGGGTTGTAATCGAGATGCAGAAACTGGTGGTACGGTATGCCGCCCTCTTTTGCCCGGCGGGCGAATTCAAGGCCGAGAAAGGTCGGTGACGGCACCGAGACGCCGTTCGGCCCCCCGGTGAACGACAACCAGTTATTCAGCACCAGCCGGATAATTTCACCGAAGCCGAGCGTGACGATAGCCAGATAGTCACCGTGCATGCGCAGCACCGGAAAGCCCAGCAGCGCACCGGCCAATGCCGCCAGCAGCGCAGCGATGGGGATCATGCTCCAGAAACCCAGCCCGAGATACTGATAGCCCAGCGCCAGCCCGTAGGCACCAATGGCGTAAAATGCCACATAGCCCAGATCGAGCAGCCCGGCGAGGCCGACCACGATATTGAGCCCGAGTCCCAGCAGCACATAGATCAGCCCGAGAATCGCCACCGTCAGCAGATACTTGCTGGAGAGAAACGGAAACGCCAGGGCCACAACCAGCAGCAGCGGTATTATCCAGCGCAGGCGCGAGCGGTACCCGGGTTCACGCACGTATACGCCGTCATCGTTGCCCTCAAACTTGCGCAGAAAACGGCGCCCCACGGCGGTATGCAGAAACAGCCCCAGCAGCAAACGTCCTGCCATCACCACCGCCACCAGCAGCGCCACGCGCAGCGGCGACAGCGTAAAACTGTAGCCGCTGAGCACCACGCCCACTACCGGGCCGAACACCACCAGCGCGACGGCACCGGCCAGCAGCGTGTCGAGCAGCACCTGACGGATGCCGCTTGTTTGCGTCATTGCCTTCATTCTGGCTTCCTCACACTTTGGCGACCAGCGGCCGGCCCAGCAGTCCCTGCGGACGGAAGATTAAAATCACCACCAGCAGCGAAAACGAGAACACATCTTTGTAATCGGAGTTCACCAGCCCGGCGAACTGCGCCTCGGCCACGCCCAGCAGCAAACCGCCCAGCATCGCGCCGGGCAGCGAACCGATGCCCCCCAGCACCGCCGCGGTGAAGGCTTTGATGCCGATAATGAAGCCGGCGTAGAAATCAAACGTGCCGTAGTTCATGGTAACCAGCACCCCGGCCAGCCCGGCCATCGCCGCGCCGATGACAAACACCAGCGAAATCACCCGGTCGGTATTGATACCGAGAATCGACGCCATGCGCCGATCCTGCTGGACCGCACGGCAGATACGGCCCAGTTTGGTGTACTGGATAATCCAGGTCAGCAGCGCCATCCCGCACAGCGCCGCCACCAGGATAAACACTTTGGTCCAGGTGATTTGCACCACGCCGCCGTCGATCTCCATACGCAGCACGCCACTGAGCAAGGTGGGAATGCCCTGCTGATTCGGTCCCTGACTGAGCTGCACATAGTTTTGCAGAATCAGCGACATACCAATGGCAGAGATCAGCGGTGCCAGTCGGGTGGAATTGCGCAGCGGGCGATAGGCAATGCGCTCAATGGCCCAGCCGTAAGCGGCGGTGACCACGATGGTGAACAACAGCGTGCCAAAGATCAGCAGTGGAAAGGAGTGAATGCCAAAGTAGCTGAGCAGCGCCAGCCCGATCGCACACAGATAAGCAGAGATCATGTACACCTCGCCGTGGGCGAAGTTGATCATGCCGATAATGCCGTAAACCATGGTGTAGCCGATGGCGATCAGCCCGTAGACCGCACCCAGCGTCAGGCCGTTAATCAGCTGCTGTATAAAGAAGGCGTCCATATTGTCTCTCGCAGGTGGAAGGCGTGCACAGGACACGCTCAGATGCGAACGGCCCCGCTGCGCGCGGGGCCGCAGAGCGAATTACAGCTGGTGGTATTTGCCTTTGTCATCCCACTGATAGACCACGTAATCCGAGACTTTCAGGTCGCCTTTTTCGTCCCACGCCTTCTTGCCCATCACGGTGTCAACGCTGTTGGCCTTCAGCCAGTCGCTGGCTTTGGCATTGTCTTTACCTGCCGCTTTGTAGGCGGCGGCCAGAGCCTGAATGGAGGCGTAGGCGTACAGCGTATACCCCTCCGGCTCAAAACCGCTGGCGCGGAATTTTTCAATCACCGCTTTGCCATCCGCGATGGTGCGCGGGTCATTGCCGAAGGTCATGTACACGCCTTTAGTGAACTGCGGACCGCCGGCGGCAGTCACCAGTTCTTCCGTCACGATGCAGTCGCCGGAGAAGAAAGCCGCATTGACGCCCTGCTCACGCATCTGCCGCACCAGCGGACCCGCCTCCGGATGACAGCCACCGAAATAGACCACATCCGGTTTCACCGCGCCGATTTTGGTGACCAGCGCGTTAAAGTCTTTTTCACCGCGCGACAGCCCCTCATACAGCACTTCTTTCACGCCGCGTTTCTCCAGCGCCGCTTTGGTGGCATCCGCCAGCCCCTGACCGTAAGTATCTTTATCGTGGATCACCGCCACTTTCTTCGCTTTCAACGTATCGAGAATATAGTTAGCGGCAATTGTCCCCTGCTGGTCATCACGCCCGCACATTCGGAACAGGGTTTTCATGCCGCGCTCGGTGATTTGTGGATTAGTTGAACCGGGCGTAATCGCCAGTACGCCCGCCTCGTCATACACCTCTGAGGCTGGCATGGTCGAGGACGAGCAGAAATGGCCCACCACCGCCATCACTTTGTCCTGATCCACCAGCCGGTTGGCAACGGCCACCGCCTGCTTGGGTTCGCAGGCGTCATCGCCCTGCACCAGCACAATTTTTTCACCGTTTATGCCGCCCGCCGCGTTAATGTCCGCCGCAGCCTGGCTGGCGCCCTTCCAGTATTGTGTACCGTACGTAGCATTCGGTCCGGTAAACGGACCGGCCACGCCAATCTTTATGTCAGCCTGCGCGTAGAACGCCATGCTTAAACAACCTGCCATCACCACCTTCAATGGGTGTTTTATGAATTTCAAAGACATGCTTTCAATCCTCAACGGGTCAGGAACGGAGCCATACCACGGCCTGGGAGAAATCAATCTGAAACACTTCGAGAGCAGTGTGGTCTGTGCGACCACGGTTGAAATTTAAGCAAAAAGCTCGCCAGAGAAGACAATCGGTGACAATTTTTTTGCAGCGGCATCGCAGCCGGGCGGAAAACGTGCGATGTGGCCTCCCTGCACCTGATAAACATAGCCAGCCTTTTGCCGCCTACCAGCACCGTGATGGTGCAGAATGCGGTCGATCACAGATTCTTCATCGTGATGAGAGGTTTATCCGCTATGCTCTGGTCAAATCGGTCCAAATTGCTGAAGGAGAATCTATGAATACGCAACGGAACGGATTGACCACTGAGCAGGCGCTGGATCAACTGGAGCGTCTGTATGACGACGCGGTTGAAGCGCTGCGCAACGCCATTCGCACGTTCACTGCCAGCGGCACACTGCCGGACGCCGGACTGCGCCAGCAGGGGCTGTTTGTCTATCCGGAGCTGCGCATCACCTGGCAGGGTGAAGGCCCGCAGCAAAATCGCACCCGCGCCTGGGGACGTTTTACCCACACCGGCCGCTACAGCACCACCATCACGCGCCCGGCGTTGCTGCGTCACTATCTCAGCGAACAGCTGCAGATGATCGAAAAAGAGTACGACGTGCTGATCGAGGTGGGCCCGTCACAGCAGGAAATCCCTTATCCCTATGTGATTGATGGCTCCGACCTGTCGCTGGACCGCTCCATGAGCGCCAGTATTGCGCGCCATTTCCCGACGACCGAACTATCGCAGATTGGCGATGAAACCGCTGATGGCCTGTTCAACGCCGACGCGCTGTTCCCGCTGTCGCATTTCGACGCGCTGCGCACCGATTTCTCCCTGGCGCGCCTGCGTCACTACACCGGCACCGCGGTAGAACACTTCCAGCCGTTTGTGCTGTTCACCAACTACACGCGCTACGTCGATGAGTTCGTGCGCTGGGCGATTGAGCAGGTGCAGGATCCCAGCACGCCGTACGACAGTCTCGCCTGCGCCGGCGATGTGGTGATCACGGCGGAGACGCAGGACCCAACGGCGATGATGTCGGATCTGGCGTGGAAGAAGCATCAGATGCCCGCCTGGCATTTAACCTCGCCCAACCGTCGCGGCATCACGCTGGTGAATATTGGCGTCGGTCCGTCGAACGCCAAAACCATCTGCGATCACCTCGCGGTGGTGCGCCCACATGCGTGGCTGATGATTGGTCACTGCGGTGGCCTGCGTGAAAGCCAGAGCATCGGCGATTACGTGCTGGCACACGCCTATCTGCGTGACGACCACGTGCTGGACAGCGTATTACCGCCGGATATCCCGATCCCGAGCATTGCGGAGGTGCAGCGTGCCCTGTACGACGCCACCAAAGCAGTCAGTGGTATGCCCGGCGAAGAGGTGAAGCAGCGCCTGCGCACCGGTACGGTTGTCACCACAGACGACCGCAACTGGGAGCTGCGCTACTCCGCATCTGCGTTACGTTTCAACCTGAGCCGCGCAGTGGCGGTGGATATGGAGAGCGCCACCATTGCCGCACAGGGCTATCGTTTCCGCGTACCGTACGGCACCCTGCTGTGCGTCTCGGATAAACCGCTGCACGGTGAGATCAAGCTGCCCGGCCAGGCCAACCGTTTCTATGAGGGCGCCATCTCGGAACATCTGCAGATTGGCATCTGCGCCGTTGAGCTGCTGCGCGCCGAGGGTGACAAACTGCACTCCAGGAAACTACGTACCTTCAACGAACCGCCCTTCCGCTAAATCCGCTGTTCCGGCCCATGGACGGGCCGGATTTCTGCTGGCAACCTTAAATTTTCAGCACCGCCACTTTTACCAACCATGCCAGTACGGCGAGGAGAGTCGGCAGCATGAGGGTCCAGATCAGCCTGTCATTTAATTGTTCGAACTTTTTATCGATGCGCTTCTCCACCTGACCGATCTCATTCATCAGTTGATTGCACATCAGCCCCTGTTCGGTACGCACGCGTTCCACGTCCGCTCTGGTGGCAAGGTTTTCAAAACGCGCGGTCAGGACCGCGACATCCTGCTGTAATAGCTGGGTGGTATTCGCCAGCTGTTCCACGTGTTGGGTTAATCGTACCATTAGCGGTGCTCCCTGATTTCTTAACGCCAGAAGGCGAGGCGGCAACCGATGCGGCAGCGTGCAAACGGGATAATCCATTATCTTGTCCTTCTTCAGCAACCTTGTGTCATCGCCTCACTCCAACGCTATTTAAGCAGAGCGGCAGCGATTAAACATTCCACGATCCCGCCACTGCAGGCAAAAAATTTGCGCATGGCAGAATTTACGGAAAGACAGTAAACAACAGGCCTGAAAGAGAAAAGTGGCGACGGGCAGGAATTGCGAGACATCACGCAAACAATGATTGCGCGCATGTAACAACTTACACGGAAGCCCGGGCGGGCTTCCGTTACACAGCATCAGGCACTCAGCCAGCCGAGTTTAATCACAAACAGAATCGACAGAATCACCAGCGCCGCATTGACCTCTTTGGTGCGGCCACTCAGCAGTTTCACCACCGTCCAGGTAATAAAACCAAAGGCGATACCGTTGGCGATCGAGTAAGTCAGCGGCATGGTCAGCGCGGTCACGGTGACCGGTGCCGCCGTGGTGACATCTTTCCAGTCAATTTCTGCCAGACCGGAAGCCATCAGCACCGCAACGAACAGCAGCGCTGGCGCCGTGGCGTAGACCGGCACGCTACCCGCCAGTGGCGAGAAGAACAGGCTGAGCAGGAACAGAATGGCGACCACAATCGCCGTCAGACCGGTACGGCCGCCGGCGCTGACGCCCGCAGCGGACTCCACATAGCTGGTGGTGGTTGAGGTACCCAGCAGTGAACCGAACAGCGCAGCGGCACTATCGGCGATCAGCGCACGGCCCATTTTCGGCACGTTGCCCTGCTCATCGGCCAGACCGGCGCGTTTCGTCACGCCCAGCAGCGTGCCGGTGTTATCAAACACGTCGACAAACAGGAACGCAAAGATCACGCTCACCAGGCCAACGTTGAACGCGCCGGCGATATCCAGCTGCATAAAGGTCGGCGCAATCGAAGGCGGCGCAGAGAACACGCCCGCGAACGGCGTCAGGCCAATGCCCATCGAGATAAAGGTAACAACCAGAATGCCGATCAGTACGGCTCCGGTCACGCGACGCGCTTCCAGCACCACAATGATAAAGAAGCCAAGCAGCGCCAGCAGCGGACCCGGTTTAGTCAGGTCGCCCAGACCGACCAGCGTAGCCGGGTTATCCACCACGATGCCCGCCCCTTCCAGCGCAATCAGTGCGAGGAACAAACCAATGCCTGCCGCAATCCCGGCACGCAGTGGCAGCGGAATGCTGGCGATAATCCATTCGCGAATTTTAAAAATCGACAGCGCAAAGAAGATCACCGCCGAGAGGAACACCGCACCCAGCGCGATCTGCCAGGTGTAGCCCATATGCAGCACCACGGTGTAGGTGAAGAAGGCGTTCAGGCCCATGCCCGGTGCCAGCGCGATCGGATAGTTGGCGATCAGGCCCATCAGAATCGAACCGATGGCTGCAGCCAGACAGGTGGCGACAAACACCGAGCCTTTATCCATACCGGTCGCCCCGAGGATGCTGGGGTTAACAAACAGGATGTAGGCCATTGCCAGAAAGGTCGTAATACCGGCAATGATTTCGGTGCGCACCGTAGTGTGGTGTGCTTTTAACTTAAAAAGTTTTTCTAACATCATCATCTCTCATCAGCGGAGACGGCCCGCAGGCCTGCTCTCTCTTGCCAAGGCGTTTTCCCGCTATTCCGCGCGTGGTGGCTAAGCTGACGCGGAAAAAGTGAGGAAAATTATTTTTTTATGCCGGCGTTTTGCCACCGCTGGCAGCAGAACGTCGTGTGCTATCCCCTGTCCACATAGCAATTGCTATGCCACTCCCTGACGCAATCGTTTCCGTTTCAGCGTGCCGTTGCGGCTAAGAAAATTCTGAACCAGAACGAGGCGCGATTATGGTGCATTGCACCACCTGCGCGCAAACGTTTTCCCGCCGTGCGCAGCCGGGGGTGAAATATTGCGGTAACGCACGCTTTCACACTCTGCCAGGCGATGGCGCTCACGTTTCTGCTGCGCGTTTCAGCAGCTTAAAAACGCCGGGTTACACTGCGTTTAACCCTTTCGCAACAAAAGAGGCAGTGCAATGAAGCCCGCGATTCTGGTCGTTGATGATGATCGTGCCATCTGCGAATTGCTGCACGATGTGCTGAGCGAACATGTGTTTACCGTTTATAGCTGTCATCAGGGGCGCGACGCCCTGGCGCTACTGGCGCAGCATCCGGAAATCTCCCTGGTGATGCTGGATATGATGCTGCCCGATACCAACGGCCTGCTGGTATTACAGCAGATGCAGCGTCAGCGCCCTGAGCTGCTGGTGATCATGCTGACCGGCATGGGATCGGAAGCCGATATGGTGGTTGGGCTGGAGATGGGCGCCGACGACTATATCGCCAAACCCTTTAATCCCCGCGTGGTGGTGGCGCGGGCCCGTGCGGCGCTACGCCGCTGCGGGCGACTGGCGCAGCCGGAAACGGTGATTGATGAGGGCTGGCAGTTCAATGGCTGGCGGCTGGATGATGTGCGTTGTCAGCTGTTTAATCCGCAGCGTGAAAGCGTACCGCTCACCCAGGGCGAATACAGCCTGCTGCGCGCGCTGGTCGGCCACGCGCGTAAGGTCCTGACGCGCGACCAACTGCTGGAGCTGACCCACAGCGAGAGCCTCGACGTGTTCGATCGCACCATTGATGTGCTGATCATGCGCCTCAGACGCAAAATCGAGGCTAATCCGCATCAGCCGATCCTGATCCGCACCATTCGCGGACTGGGCTATGTTTTTTCCGCCGATGTGATGCGCCCGTCCGCCGCGGCGCGCGAAACGCAAATCGCCTGATCCATCCAGCGCTGCATCTCGCTTAGTGGCCGGATGCCGTCCAGCGCGTTGGCCGCATGCAGATTAAAGCTGGCGCAGGTATGGGCCAGCTTTAACGTCTGCTGCAGGCTGTAGTTCTGATGGCTGGCATACAGCACGCCGGCGCAGAAGGCGTCGCCCGCCCCAACGCTGCCGACAATCTCCTCTGCCGCTAAGCACCAGGCGGGCTGCCACAGGCCGTCGCCCGCTGACTGCTGGCCCCAGGCGCCTTCCGGTGCATGAATTACCACGCGCTGGCGCACGCCCTGCGCCAGCAGCCAGCGTGCCGCCGCAGCAAAAGCCGCCGGTGACGCCAGCGTGCCACTGCTGCGCAGCTCGATGCCGGTGAGCGCCTGCGCTTCCAGTTCGTTAATCACCAGATAATCGAGCCAGCGCAGTGCCGGCTTCACCAGCGCCTGATACTCGCCGGCGCGCGAAACCAGATCGAGCGAGGTGAGATAGCCGCGCTGCTGCATCTCCGCCAGCAGCCGGGCACTGCGGGTACCGTACTGCGCATCGGGCTGGTCGAGCTTATCCAGTAACAGCAGATAGCCGAGGTGGAAGATGCGGTGCGCGGTGGCGAGGTGAGCGAAGTGCGCCACATCGAGCTGCGCATTGGCCCCGCGCGCATGAAAAAAGGTGCGCTGACCGTCCGGCGCGGTCATCACCTGCGTCATTGCCGTGGCTACCGCACCGGTGCGCTGTACGTGCTGACGATCCACATGATGTTCATCCAGCAGCTGCAGCAGGTAATCGCCGTCGCTGTCCTCGCCCAGCATCCCCACGGCGGCCAGCGGCAGACCGACCTGCATGCGCGCCAGGGTAAACAGCACATTCAGCGCCGCACCGCCGCTGCATTTCTCGCTATGGTTAATCTCCGCCAGCCAGCCCTGTTCTGGCCAGTGGCTGATGCGCTGCACGTGATCCACCAGCATGTTACCCGCCGCCAGAATGCCGTTGCGTGCTGCCATGTCAGGCCCTCCCGGCGCTGCCAAACACCTGCATCTGCTGGGCAACAACGCTGGCGATGTCGCGTTCAACCGCCATTAACAGTTCGGCGAACGAGTCGTAGCGCGCGTCGCGCTGGGTGATTTGCGTTTCAATCGCCCCGAGCGCCGCCTGCGACATCCCGGTGTAGAAGTTGATTTTGTGGATGCCGAGGCTGATGGCGCGACGGAAATCGGCGTCGCTGATGCCGGAACCGCCGTGCAGTACCAGCGGAATGCCGGCCGCTGCGCGAATCGCCGCCAGACGGTCAAAATCAAGCTTTGGCTCGCCTTTGTATTTGCCGTGCGCGTTGCCGATGGCCACTGCGAGGCAGTCGATGCCGGTTGCCTGGACAAATTCCGCCGCCAGCGCCGGGTCGGTGAATTTATTGCTGTCCGCTTCGCCAAACAGCGCGCCACCCTCATCGCCGCCCACGGCGCCCAGCTCGGCCTCGACCAAAATGCCCAGCGCGTGGCACATCTTCACCACTTCCCGCGTCTGGCGAATGTTCTCGTCATAGCTCAGGGTTGAACCATCGAACATTACCGAGGTGAAGCCGAGGCGAATCGCCTGCATCACCGCATCATAATGCAGGCCATGATCAAGGTTGAGCACCACCGGGATGGCGTGTAGCGCCGCTTCGGCACGGATAGCGGCGATTAGCGGTTCCAGGCTGACGTATTTAAAATGCACCTCGGCAATGTTGATGATAAACGGCGAACGCTGCTGCTCCGCCGCATGGAACAGCGCGCGCAGAAAGTGGGTGTCGAGAACGTTGAACGCGCCGAGCGCGTAACCGTGCTGCTGCGCATGGGCGAGGCCCTGCGCCAGAGAGATCAGTGCCATGGAACACTCCTGTTATGCCAGCCAGCGGTGATATTCGTTACACAGCAGCCAGCGCGGCGCTTCATCCTCATCAATCGGATTAAAGCGCGCCAGCGGGGTAAGAAAGACGTTGTCGTGCTCATCGTCATTGGGCATGGAGACTTCGCCCACCAGCACATCGCCGTAGCCGGTTTCGCCCCAGAAGCTGTGCCAGACACCGGGCAGTAACGTGACGCTTTCGCCGGGTGACAGCCGCAGCTGGGAGCCGGCGGCATGGGTCTGGCAGATGCCATCCAGCGTGACCTGTACCGGCGAATCCGCCAGCCGATCGCCGTCGCGATTGTGTAGCGTGACAATCAGGTTGCCACCGCCGCGGTTGATAATGTCTTCCATTTTTTGCGGATGATAATGCATCGGCGTCACCTGCCCTTCGCGCACGTGCATGATCTTCTCCGCATACGGTTTGCCCCACGGCTGTCCGCCGCGTGAACCGTTGCGCAGGGTAAACAGCGTCAGGCCGGTCTGGCTGAAATCATCGGCACCAAAACTGGTGACATCCCAGCCGAGGTGCAGCGCCAGCAGTTCGGCAGCGGCTGAGGTGTCCAGCGCACGCCACTGGCTGAGACCGTAATCGGCCCACGGCGGCAGATGCACATCCTGCCGCAGAAAGAATTCACGGGTCAGTTGCAAAATCGCGTTAACTTCGGAACGTTGCATAGCTGCATCTCCGGCGGGCGTCGCGGCGCGCATGTGCACCGCGACGCCCGTGTGGCTTATTTCACCGTCCAGCCTTTGTAGCTGCTGACATTGTTACGATCGATCAGCGTTACCGGAATCAGCACCGGCTTATCCGGCGCTGGCTTGCCCTGCAGGATGTCATAGCCAATCTCAACTGCTTTAGCCGCCATCACCTGCGGATCCTGGGCTGGCGTTGCGACAAAGAGCGAGCCTTTGCGCTTCAGCGCCTCTTCGCCGTCTGGCGATCCATCGACGCCGACAATAAAGAATTCGCTACGCTGCGCCTGTTTCGCCGCCAGATCGGCACCGATAGCGGTAGGATCGTTGATGGCGAACACGGCATCAATCTTCGGATTGGCCGACAGCAGACCGGTCATCACTTCCAGTCCGCCTTCGCGACTGCCTTTGGCGTTCTGGTTGTAAGAGAGCAGTTTGATATCCGGGTGGGTTTTCAGCTCATTCATGCAGCCTTCCACGCGGTTCTGCACCGCTGACACCGGTGGTCCGTTGATGATGACCACGTTGCCTTTGGCTTTCAGGCGGTCGGAGATGTATTTACAGGCCATGGCCCCGGCCTGGGTGTTGTCAGAGGTGATGGTGGCATTGGCACCGTCCGCGGCCACGTCCACCGCCACTACCACGATGCCGGCATCACGCGCACGCTTCACCGCCGGCGCGATGCCTTTGGAGTCGGCAGCGTTGAGGATGATCATGTCCACTTTAGCGGCAATGAAGTTGTCAATCTGCGCCACCTGCTGGCCAAGATCGTAGCCGCTGGAGACCAGCGTCACGTTGACCTTATCGCCCGCCAGCTGACGCGCCTTGAGCTCCGCCCCTTTGGTGATCTGGACGAAGAACGGGTTAGCCAGATCGCCCACCGTAACGCCGATGGATTTCAGTTCTTTGGCCTGCACAAATGGCGCACTGAACAGCGTCGCGGCCAGCAGTCCGGTGATAATCGGATTAAAACGCATAGTCGATGTTCTCCTGCTTTTTTGGTTTTATGCCCTGATTGCCTTTGCCCTCACACTGGCCCTCTCCCGCCCGCGGGAGAGGGAACCGTTCTGCATGGTGTTCAGGTGAAGTACGTTAGTTACCTCTTCTCACCGAGCCGCCCCCTCTCCCGCGAGCGAGAGAGGGAACCGTTCTGCATGGTGTTCAGGTGAAGCACTTGTTTTCTAAATCTTCTCTCCGGACTGCCCCCTCTCCCGCGATCGAGAGAGGGAACCGTTCTGCATGATGTTCAGGTGAAGCACGTTAGTTACCTCTTCGCTCCGGGCTGCCCCCTCTCCCGCAAGCGGGAGAGGGTTGGGGTGAGGGCCAAAGCCAGCGCCCGCCCCCTCACCCCACGTGATGCCGCGTACGGTACTTATCGATCAGCACCGCAATAATGATCACCCCGCCCTTAATCACCAGCTGCCAGAAGTACGACACGCCCATCAGCGTCATGCCGTTGTTCAGCGTGGCGATAATCAGCGCGCCAATCAGCGTGCCGGTAATGGTGCCAATGCCGCCGACAAAGCTGGTCCCGCCCAGAATCACCGCGGCGATCGCGTCCAGCTCATAGCCCACGCCAAGGTTGCCGTTAGCGCTGTACAACCGCGATGCGCTCATCAGGCCACCCAGCCCGGACAGCAGGCCGCTCATGGCGTAGACAAACACCAGCACCGCACCCACTTTGATGCCGGTCAGGCGCGCTGCCTGCATGTTGCCGCCCACCGCATAGATGTGCACGCCAAGCGTGGTGCGGCGCAAAATAAACCAGCACAGCGCAATCACCGCAAAGGCAATGATAATCAGCCACGGGATCGGGCCGAGATAACCGTTGCCTATCCACTCAAAGTTGATATCCGAGTTAATCACCGTGGTGCCGTTAGCCAGCAGATAGGCCGCCCCGCGCAGCGCGGTATAGGTGCCCAGCGTGACGATAAACGGTGGCAGGCCCGCCCAGGCGACCAGAATGCCGTTGAACAGCCCCATGATCAGCCCGGCTCCCAGCGCGGCCGGGATGGTCAGCCCGGCAAACGCCGGATCGAGCGACACCACCATCGCCACCACCGCCGTGGTACCCAGCATTGAGCCAACCGACAGGTCAATACCGCCGGTGAGAATGACAAACGTCATGCCCGCCGCCAGCACAATGTTGATGGAGGCCTGACGCGTGATATTCAGCAGGTTAGCTTCGGTAAAAAAGTTCGGGGCGACAAAGCCAAATACCGCCACGATCAGGATCAGAATCGGCAAGATACCCACGGTTTGCAGCAGGTCACTCATCAACGCACGTTTTAGCGTTGGACTTTTTACGCGTGCGGTTTCACTGGTCATTCCCGTCTCCTCAGGCCTGGACCGGCTGCGCGCCGGTGGCCAGTGTCATTATGTTTTCCTGGCTAATCTGCTCGCCGCTCAGCTCGCCGGCGATGGTGCCTTCGCGCATCACGTACACGCGGTCGCTCATGCCCACCACTTCCGGCAGCTCGCTGGAGATCATCAAAATCGCCACGCCCTGCTGCGCCATCTGGTTCATCATGCGGTAGATTTCACTCTTAGCGCCGACATCCACGCCGCGCGTCGGCTCATCCAGAATCAGGATGCGCGGCGCTATCGATACCCAGCGCGAAATCAGCAGCTTCTGCTGGTTGCCGCCGGATAAACCGCCAGCGCGCACCTGGGCGTGCGGCACGCGGATATTCAGTGATTGAATCGCCTCGCTGGCGATTTTCTGCCCTTTGCGCCGGTTAAGCAGGCCGTAGCTGGCATCGCGCTCAAGTGTGGCCATCACGATGTTTTCCTGCGCCGCCAGTTCCAGAAACAGCCCCTGCTCTTTGCGGTTTTCGGTCAGGAAACCGATGCCGCGCGCAATGGCGTCTCGCGGCGAGTGAATCTGCACTTTTTCACCGTCGATCCAGATTTCCCCGCCGGCTGGCTGATGCACACCAAAAATCAGCTGCGCCAGCTCGCTGCGGCCGGCACCGACCAGTCCGGCCAGTCCGACGATCTCCCCGGCGCGCACCGCGAGGCTGCTGGGATGCACTTTGCGGTTGTCGGTCAGATGATTTACCGCCAGGCGGATTTCGCCGAAGGTAATGGCGCGATCTTTGTTGAACAGATCGCTGAGCGGACGGCCGACCATCATGCGCACCAGTTCGCTGGCGTTCAGCTGTTCGCGCGTCAGGCTGCCGACGTACTGGCCGTCGCGCAGCACGCTGACGCGATCGGAGAGTTCATACACTTCTGCCATGCGGTGGCTGATGTAGATGATCGCCATGCCTTCGCTGCGCAGGCGTTTGATCAGCGCAAACAGCTGTTCGGTTTCGCGATTCGAGAGCGCAGCGGTGGGTTCGTCCATCACCAGGATGCGGCTGTTGCGATGCAGCGCGCGGGCAATTTCCACCTGCTGCTGTTCGGCGATGCTCAGGCGGCTCACCAGATCGGTGGCGCTGAACTGCGCGCCAAGGCGGTTAATCACCTGCTGCGCTTCTTCCGCCATCTGGCGACGCTTCACCAGCCCGCCGCGGGAAATTTCACTGCCGAGAAAGATGTTCTCTGCCACCGTCAGATTCGGCGCCAGGTTGATTTCCTGATAAATCAGGGTGATCCCTGCCGCCAGCGCCTCTTTCGGGCCCCTGATCGCGTAGGGTTGACCATCGATAAGAATTTCCCCGCTGCTGGCGGTATACGCGCCGGCCAGAATCTTCATTAAGGTACTTTTACCGGCACCGTTTTCGCCCATCAGCGCGTGCACTTCACCCGGCCAGACGGTCAGGTCGACGCCTTTCAGCGCATAGAAGCTGCCGAAGCGCCGGGTAATTGCCCGCATTTCTAATATCGGTGTCGCCGCCATCTTCAGGCTCCTGCTGCCAGTGGATAGCCGCGAGTTAAGCAACGCCAGATAAATGGAAAATGTCAGACGCCGTTCATATTTGTCATATTGCGCTCCGGCCGCGCTTCTATACTCGCCGGAGTTGAGCGGTAAGGAGCGGCAGCAATGAGTCACAGTCTGCACTGGCACGCCGGCGCGCGCGGGCGCCTGCTGATGTTTAACCTGTTGGTGGTGAGCGTTACGCTGGCGGTGAGCCTGGTGGCTATTTTTGGTTTTCGCCACGCCGGTCACATTCAGGAGCAGGCGCAGGCACAAACGCTGGCCGATATGAACGGCAGCCTGGCGCTGGCGCGTGATACGGCCAATGTCGCTATCGCCGCGGTGCGGCTGGCGCAGGTGGTGGGCGCGCTCGAATACCAGAGCGAATCGGCGCGCCTGCAGCAGACCCAGCAGGCGCTGCAGCAGTCGCTGAGTCAGCTGGCCAGCGCACCGCTGGCCGCACAGCAGCCGGCGCTGCTGGCACGCATCCGCGAGCGCAGCCAGATGCTGGAGCAAAGCATCAGCCAGCTGCTGCTGGAGGGGCATCAGCGCCATTTACAGCGTAACGTGATGCTCAGCGGCCTGTGGCAGGCGCAGCTGCTGCTCAACCGTATCGACCTGCTGGCCAGCGACGGCGCGTTTCTGCCGCTGCGCCAGCAGACGGCCGCGCTGTTAACCGTGGCAATTAAGTCCGCCACGCCGCAGGCCGCAGTGCAACAGCTCAACAGCGTGCTGCCGATCTGGTCTGCGCTGCCGCTGCAGGGCGTGCTGGCGATGCAGCGCGCGCGGCTGGTCAGCACCAGCCAGCAGCTGCTGCCGGTGGCCGGTCAGCTGGAGCAGAGTGACATCGCCATCGCCTACGCCACGTATCGCATCAAGGCGCTGGTGGCGATGCTCAACGAAGACATCACCCACTACGTTCAGCTGGTGGCGCAGCAGAGCGATGCGCGCAGCGCCACCGCCCATCAGGAACTGGATTCAATCATCGGTTTCATCGGTCTGTTTATGTTACTGGCGCTGCTGATTACCGGTTACGCCGGTTACTACATCTACCGCAATCTCGGTTCCAGCCTTACCGCCATCGCGCACGCCATGACGCGGCTGGCGCAGGGGGAGAAAAGCGTCAGCGTGCCCGGCCTGGCACGGCGCGATGAGCTGGGCGATCTGGCGCGCGCCTTTAACGTGTTCGCGCGCAACACCGCTTCGCTGGCGCACACCTCGCAGCTACTGAAAGAGAAAAGCAACCAGCTGGAATCGACCTTCCTCGCCATGCGCGACGGCTTCGCGCTGTTTGATAACAGCGGTCAGCTGGTGGTGTGGAACGCGCAGTACGCCGAACTGCTGGGCTTCGCGCCGCGCGAGCTGCATCGCGGCATGCACTATCAGCGTTTGCTTGATCGCGTCGATGTGCAGCTCAGCAGCCTGCACGACGCGCAGGAAGTCAGGTTACCGGATGGCCGCACGCTGGAACTGCGCTTCAGCCCGGTGCCGCGGCGCGGCATGGTCAACACGGTGCTGGAGCGCACCTCGCGTAAGGCGCTGGAAGCGGCACTGCTGCACAGCCAGAAGATGAAAGCGGTCGGTCAGCTGACCGGCGGCCTGGCACACGATTTCAATAATTTGCTGGCGGTGATCATCGGCAGCCTGGCGCTGACCGTCGATCAGCTGCCGCCCGGCACGCTGGCCAGCCGCATTGAGCGCGCGCGGCTGGCCGCCGATCGTGCCGCTCAGCTGACGCAGCGTCTGCTGGCCTTCTCACGTAAACAGGCACTTTATCCGCGTGCCGTTGCAGTGGTGGAGCTGGTGGAAAATCTGCAGTCGCTGCTGCAGCACTCCCTGCTGCCCGGCCAGCATCTGGTGGTGGATGCGCAGCGCCCCGGCTGGCCGGCGTGGATTGATGCCGGCCAGCTGGAGAACGCCCTGATGAATCTGGTGGTGAATGCGCGCGATGCCATGGAGCGCCAGAGCGGCGAGATCCGCCTGCGCATCTGGAATCAGCGGATTCAGGAGGCCGATGGCAAGCGCGACCGCGTCACCATTGAAGTGATTGACCACGGCTGCGGCATGTCCGCTGAGGTGCGGGAACAGGTGTTTGAACCCTTCTTTACCACCAAAGCCACCGGCAGCGGCAGCGGGCTGGGGCTGTCGATGGTGTACGGATTTGTGCGCCAGTCCGGCGGACAGATCGAACTGGAGACCGCGCCGGGCCAGGGCACCACGGTGCGGCTGCTGCTGCCGCGCGCGCCGGAAGCCGCGCAGCCGCTGGTGAGCGCGCCGGTGCTGACGCCGCGTGCCAGCCGCGATCGCCTGATACTGGTGCTGGATGACGAGCCGGCGGTGCGCCAGACGCTGTGCGAACATCTGCATCAGCTGGGTTACCTGACGCTGGAGTGTGCTGACGGCGAGAGCGCGCTGACGCTGCTGCGCCAGACGCCGGATATCGATCTACTGATCAGTGACCTGATGCTGCCGGGCGCCCTGAACGGTGCAGATGTGATTCGTCAGGCGCAGCAGCAGTGGCCACAGCTGGCCACCCTGCTGATTAGCGGTCAGGATCTGCGCCAGACGCCGGTGACGCTACCGCTGTGTGAACGGCTGGCGAAACCCTGGCAGCAGGCGCAGCTGGTGCAAACGCTGGAGCGCGCCTGGCAGCGCAGCGAACGGCTCAGTCGCGCACGGCAGGCTGCCACAGCGGCACCCCTTTCCCGGTGATGTAGCGTTTACGCAGCCGGCTGGAGATGGCGTCCATCACCATCACCACGACCACCAGAATCACGGTCAGGAACATCACCACATCCCAGTTCCACAGGCGCATGTTTTCGGCGTAGACCAGCCCGACGCCACCGGCGCCGACAAAACCCAGCACCGCCGCCGAGCGGGTGTTGGATTCAATCTGATACAGACTCAGCGCGAGAAAGGTGGGAAACGATTGGGTAAAAATGCCGTAACGGTGTTTTTGCAGGCTGTTGGCCCCCACTGCGCTCAGGCCGCGACTGGGTGAGCGTTCAACCGCTTCATGCCCTTCGGCATACAGCTTGCCCAGCAGGCCGATGTCCTGCATCACAATCGCCAGCACCCCGGCCAGCGGCCCCATGCCTACCGCCCGCACGAAGATCAATCCCCAGATGGCCATGTCGATGCCGCGCAGCACATCCAGCAGCCGGCGCACCAGCAGCGATATCGGCCGCGTCAGCGGATCGTGCATCACATTGCGCGCCGCCAGAAAGGAGACCGGCAGCGCGATGACGGTGGCGGTGAGCGTGCCGGCAAACACGATAGCCAGCGTGATGCCGACCTGCGAGAAATAGTAGCCAAACGGCCAGTTGACGAAATCCTGCCAGACGAACATGCGCAGGAAATAGCGTCCGAGCTGCTGGCAGCCGATGACAAAGCGCTGCCAGTCGATGCCGAACACGCTGAAGAAGAACAGATAGTAGAGCACCAGCGCCAGCGCAATCAGCGCGATGCGGCGCAGATAACGGTTTTGCGCGGCAAACAGTGCAGCGTGCTGCTGTTTCAGTTTCGCCACGTCGGGCGCTAAGGCGATCATTTTACGTCTCCTTCAACCACACGGCGGCGCAGCCAGCCGGATAGCGTATCCAGCAGCGACACCACCACGATGATCAGCAGCAGCGTCATGCTGACCTGATCGTAGCGATCCAGTTTGATGTTGGTCATCAGCTCCTGACCGATGCCGCCCGCGCCCACCAGCCCGAGGATGGTGGAGGAGCGGAAATTAATTTCCAGCCGCATAAAGCTGTAGGAGAGAAAGGTCGGTTTCACCTGCGGCCAGAAGGCGAAGCGCATACGCTGCAGCTTGCTGGCACCACAGGCGGCGAGACCGCGCACCGGTTTGTCGGAGGCGCTCTCAATTGATTCGTAGAACAGTTTGGTCAGGCTGCCGATGGTGTGCAGTGCCAGCGCCAGAAAGCCGGGGATAGCACCGATGCCGAACGCCATCACGAACATTACCGCCCACGCCAGCTCCGGCATGGTGCGCAGGAAGGCAACAAAGGCGCGAATCGCCATGCGCAGGCTGCGCGGTGTCTGGGTGTTATCAGCGGCGAAAAACGCCAGCACGGCGGCGATCAGCACTGCAATCAGGGTGGAGGACAGCGCCAGCTGCAGGGTTTCCCAGATCAGCGGCAGCTGAAAGTGCAGGCGGTAGCCCCAGTAAGCCAGCGAACCTTCGGTTTTGACGTCCGCGAACAGCAGCGGCAGGTGCAGCACCGGCAGCGTTTCGCCGATGTAGTCAAAAAAGTGTGGCAGCGATTGCCAGACCGTGACCAGGTTGAATTCCGCCACGTTGCCGGCCGCGAGATAAAGCGCCACCAGCAGCAGCGACCACAGCAGCGTGTCGCGCTTTTGCTGGCGGCGGATACGTTGGTAGTAGTGTTCGAAATCGGTCAAGGGAGAGATCCTTTGTTGATGCCGGCAGGGTAATCAGGTCGCCATAAATGGCGACCCTACAATATTGTCTGCATGGCGTCGTAGGGTGCGCATTGATGCGCACCTTGCCACGCGTTGCCCTGAGCGGTTACCCGCGTGCACCCTTCATCAGGTCGCGCTTCATATCGATGATATTCTGGTAATCCGCGACGCTGGCGGCGCCGATGTGCTGGGCACCGCCCACCGCTTTAACAAAGCAGCTGTGATCTTCTTTATCCAGCTTTTTGATCGCGGCCACCACTTTCGCTTTGAAGTCAGCGGGCAGGTTATTACTCACCAGAATCGGGCCGTTAGGAATCAGCGGCGACTGCCAGATGATGCGGATCTGCTTCATCAGATCCGGGTGATCCATACGAATCAGACGACCAAAGGCCCCCGAGGTATAACCACTGTTGTAATCGCCAATCAGCGACGTCCAGGTCACCGCGCCGTCGAACTGGCCATTCAGCACGCCGAGGATGTCCTGCTCGTGGCCACCAGAAAACGTCACGCTGGAGAAGGTGTTGTTGTACTTATCATCCACCGTACCGCCAAACTCTTTCTTAAAGGCCTGATTCGGCATCAGGAAGCCGGAGGTGGAATCCGGATCGGCCATGCCAAACGATTTACCTTTCAGATCTTCCAGCTTCTTATACGGGCTGTCGGCTTTGACGATCACCACCGAGTGGTAACCTTTCGAGCCATCTTTGTCGTCCACCACGATACCGACGATATCCACGGCCTTCGGGTTTTGCAGATAGACCGAGGCGTAAGACGCTGGCGACATGCTCAGCACCATATCGATCTTGTTGCCCAGAAGTCCCTGAATCACGCCGGCATAGTCAGACGAGTTGCGCAGTTGCGTATCCACGCCCAGTTCTTTGTCGAAGAAGGTTTTCACACACTGGTTATCGCCAATCTGCTGGGTGGCGTTCTGCCCGCCCAGAATTCCCAGGTTCAGCTGTTTCGGTGCATCCGCTGCGTTAACGCCAAAAGCCATCAGAGCGCCTGTCAGTAAAGCTAAAGCAGTCAGTTTCATTGTGAGATTTTCTCTTGCCGTGGGAGTTAGTGGAGCTGGTTAATTTCGTCGCCGTACAGCGCATGCAGCAGGCTGTCGGTCAACTGAGCGGGATGGCCGTCAAACAGCACTTTGCCGCGCTGGATGCCGATCACCCGGGTGCAATACTGCTGCACCAGTTCAATCGAGTGCAGGTTGACCATCACGCTGATGCCCTGCTCGCTCACCTGGCGCAGCACATCCATGATGCGTTTGGTATTTTTGGGATCGAGCGACGCCACCGGCTCGTCGGCCAGCAGGATTTTCGGGCGCTGCATCAGCGCGCGGCAGATGGCGACGCGCTGCATCTGGCCGCCGGACAGATTCTCCGCCCGCTGCAGCGCCTGCGGCAGCATGTTCATCCACTGCAGCAGTTCAATCGCCTGCGCACGGTCGGTGTCGGAGAAGATTTTGAAAAAGGATTTCAGCGTTGAAGTCTGGCTGAGCCGGCCCAGCAGCACGTTGGTCAGCACGTCGAGGCGCGGCACCAGGCAGAAGTCCTGAAAGATCATGCCGCACTCGCTGCGCCATTCGCGCATCTGCCGGCTGTTAAGCGTCACCACATCGCGGTCCGCCTCGCCGTGACGCATGCTGAGAATCGCGCCTTCGCTGCTGGCAATGGTGCCGTTCAGCATATGCAGCAGGGTCGATTTGCCTGCGCCCGAGCGGCCGATTACCGCCACCAGCTCGCCCGCATGCAGATCGAAACTGACATCATCCAGCACGCGGTTATCACCGAAGGCTTTGCACAGCCCCTGCACCGACAGCACCTTGTCGCCATGGCGCTGGGCAGGATGTGCATTGTCGACGACGGTTTTGAGTAGTGCCTGTGCCATGTTGCGCTCCATCTCTTCTGAGGTGTTGATTGCCCGTTATTACGGACACTGGCGATGAAGGTCTGATGACAGAACCATGATTAAACGGTGACAGCGTCGCGCAAACCGACAGCAATCTGCTGGCCATCGAACGGTACGCTGACGTTTTCCGGTAACCCATTGTCCAGCAACCAGTTATCCATCTCATGTGACAGGTGCACCAGCCATGCCTGGCGCGGAGCCAGCCGGGCCACGATGTCCAGTGCGCGGGTAACGTCGTTGTGATTACCCGCCGCGGCGCGCGGCGCATCGTTACAATCGATCACCAGCTGATCGAGCGGCTGGCCCTGCAGGAAATCGGCGGTGTCCGGTGGCAAACCACAGGTGTCGCACAGCCACGCCAGCCGCGTGCCATGCCAGTCGAACAGGTAGCCGTAAGTCAGCCGCGAATGCTGCAGTGGCAGCGCCGTCACCTGCAGGCTGCCGAAGCTGTGCGCGACAAAAGGCGTCAGCGCCGGGCGAAACGCCAGCAGGCCGGGATGCTTAAACAGATCGTCGCAGCCCTTTTCATCCGGCGGTGCCCACACCGGAATCGGCGCGCCCCGGCCCCAGCGCAGACTGAACAGGCCGGCCACGTGATCCATGTGGAAATGCGTTAGCAGAATGCGGCTCAGCTCACCGGGCTGGAAGCGCTGATGCAGATCGGGCAGACCGGCATCGAGCAGGATGCGCTCGCGACCGGTGTCGATCAGCGCGCTGGTGGCGTGACGCGCATAGCGTGGCTGCTGCCGGGCGCGTTCACAGGCGCGACAGTCGCAGCCGAACAGCGGCGCGGCCTGCACGCCGCCCGTACCGAGAAAGGTCAGATTCATGGCGGATGCTCCAGTAACTGGCGCAGCTGATGGAGCGTGTCGATCAGCGCGCCGTCGTTGTTGAGCGCGTGGCAGTGGGCGGGCAGCGGTTCTGCCGCACGCGCCAGCCGTCGCTGAATGTCGGCTTCACTTTCGCGCCCGCGCTGGCGCAGCCGTGCCGCCAGCACGGCCGGCGAGACCTGCAGTACCAGCGGCAGCAGCTGCTCGCCGTAGTGCTGGCGCACGACTGGCAGATGCAGACGTGAACCGTTGACCAGCACGTTGAGACCGCGCGCCAGCCAGTGGTCAATCTCCTCGCCGAGCGCGTAGCTCAGGCCGTGTGCGCGCCAGCTGATGGCGAACAGGCCGAGCGCTTCCCGCCGGCGGAATTCGGCTTCGCTCAGCGCCACGTGGTTTTCACCGCCGGCATCGGCCGGCCGCGTGATATAGCGATGGGCGATCACCAGCTTGTCCGGCGGCGCCTCGCGCAGCGCGTTCAGCAGGCTGTCTTTACCCGAGCCTGAGGGCCCGGTCAGCCAGATGAGGCGCGCCATCAGAACACCAGCCTGCCCTGTGACCAGACGTGGCGAATGTGCACATGACCGTGATCGGTGTGTGCCAGCACCAGATCGGCGCGCAGCCCTTCCGCAATCGTGCCGCGATCGTGCAGGCCAATCGCCTGTGCCGGGTTGCGCGTGACCAGCGCCGCCGCCTGCGGTAGCGTCAGCGCATTACGCTCGTCGGCCACCAGGCGGAATACCGCATCCAGCAGGCTGGCCGGATAGTAATCCGACGAGAGGATGTCAAGCAGGCCGTGGCTGGCCAGCTGCCACGCCGCGACATTGCCGGAGTGCGAGCCGCCGCGCACAATGTTGGGCGCGCCCATCAGCACCCGCATGCCGCAGTCGCGCGAGGCGCGAGCCGCTTCCAGAGTGGTGGGGAACTCGGCAATGGCGCTGCCCACCGCGTGTGACTCCGCGACGTGCGCCGCCGTGGCATCATCGTGGCTGGCAACCGGAATACCGCGCGCCTGGCACAGGCCAGCGATGGCGTTGCGGTTCGGCGTGGAGAATTCGGCAGCCAGCGCCAGCTGTTCGCGCTCAAACTGATCCATCTGCTCATCGTTGAGCTGATATTTGCCCTGATAGTAGGTGCGGTACATCTCCAGCGACGCATACTGGCGCTGGCCCGGCGAATGATCCATCAGCGACACCAATGACAGCTCCGGGGTGCTCATCAGCGCTTCAAACAGCGGCAGCGTGGTGTGGTGCGGCAGCTCACAGCGCAGGTGCAGCTGGTGGTCGGCGCGGTTAATGCCCTTGCGGTTGCTGTCCTGAATCGCCGTAATCATTTTACTCAGGTTTTCAAGGCGATGACCGCCGTCGCGCACGTCACCGACGCCGATGGCATCCAGCACCGTGGTGATGCCGCTGGCGACCATCAGTGCATCGTGGCTGCTCATCGCCGAATGCGCCGGCCAGTCAACTTTAGGCCGTGGCGTGAAGAATTTATCGAGGTTGTCGGTATGCAGCTCGACCAGCCCCGGCAGCAAAAACGCGTTCCCGCCGTCCAGCGCGCCCGGCTGCTGACTGCCGCTGTCGCTGAAGCTGGCGATCCGGCCACCGCGCATCTCCAGCGATCCGCTGACGACCTCATTTTCCAGCACCAGCCGGACATTATTCACGATCATGCCTGTTCTCCTGTGTGCAGCGGCTGCATGACGTGCAGGCGGTCGGCCACCCGGGCGCGCACCGCTTCGTCATGGAAAATACCTACGATAGCGGCGCCGCGGGCGCGCGCCTGTTGAATCAGCTCCACCACCGCCGCGCTGTTAGCGCTGTCGAGTGACGCCGTGGGTTCATCCAGCAGCAGCACCGGATAGTCAGCGATAAAGCCGCGTGCGATGTTGACGCGCTGCTGTTCCCCGCCGGAGAAGGTCGAGGGGGCCAGCGACCACAGGCGCTGCGGCACGTTAAGACGCGTCAGCAGTTCGCGGGCGCGCTGTTCACAGCGGGCGCGTTCGACGCCGCGCTCCAGTAGCGGCTGCATGACGATCTCCAGCGTCGGTACGCGCGGAATCACGCGCAGAAACTGGCTGACCCAGCCGACGGTGTCACGGCGGATCGCCAGCATCTGACGCGCCGGTGCCTGTGCCAGATCGACCCACTGGCCGTGATGCTGCAGCCAGATGTGACCGCTGTTGGCCTGATAGTTACCGTACAGCGCACGCAGCAGCGTGGATTTACCGCTGCCGGAGCGCCCGTGCAGCACCACGCATTCGCCGGCGGCCACATCAAGGCTGGCGTGCTGCAGCACCGGCAGCTCGGCGCTGTTCTGGTTGTGCAGCACAAAGGTTTTGCTGAGATTCTCTACGCGCAAAATG
The DNA here is from genome assembly GCF_011752515.1 of Pantoea sp. Ap-870. Classification (NCBI taxonomy): domain Bacteria; kingdom Pseudomonadati; phylum Pseudomonadota; class Gammaproteobacteria; order Enterobacterales; family Erwiniaceae; genus Pantoea; species Pantoea sp. Ap-870. The sequence continues at coordinate 89,525 of NZ_VWXG01000005.1, read as the reverse complement.
GGTTGCATGTTGATGTCCTGAATGTTTTGACCACTGATCCCCGCAGCACGGTCGCCATTAATGGCGACCCTACACGCCATACGGGTGACAGGCGTGTAGGGTGCGCATTAATGCGCACCGCCAGCGCCGCACGGTCGCCATACGGGTGACAGACCTGTAGGGTGCGCATTAATGCGCACCGCCAGCGCCGCACGGTCGCCATGCGGGTGACAGCCCTGTAGGGTGCGCATTAATGCGCACCGCCAGCGTGTTCTATGCCAGCACCGATGAAACCAGCAGCTGGGTGTACGGATGGTGCGGATCGTCGAGCACCCGGTCGGTAAGTCCGCTCTCCACCACTTTGCCCTGCTTCATCACCAGCAGGCGGTGCGCCAGCAGACGCGCGACGCCCAGATCGTGGGTGACGATAATCACCGCCAGATTCAGTTCGCGTACCAGCGTGCGCAGCAGATCCAGCAGGCGCGCCTGTACCGAAACATCCAGCCCACCGGTCGGCTCATCCATAAACACCAGTGTCGGCTGCGTCACCAGGTTGCGCGCAATCTGCAAACGCTGCTGCATACCGCCGGAAAAGGTGGTGGGCAGATCGTCGATACGGTTGCCCGGAATTTCGACGTCCTGCAGCCAGCGCAGCGCCTCGTTGCGGATGTCGCCGTAATGGCGCTGTCCAATCGCCATCAGACGCTCACCAATATTGCCGCCCGCCGTCACCTGCGGACGCAGGCCATCCAGCGGATGCTGATGCACCACACCCCACTCGGTGCGCAGCAGCCGCCGGCGCTCGCTCTCGCTGAGCTGATACAGATCGCGGCCGCGATAAAGAATGTTGCCCTGCTGGGGCGCCAGACGCGCCGACAGGCTGCGCAGCAGCGTGGTTTTCCCCGAGCCGGATTCACCGACAATCCCCAGCACTTCTCCGGGATAGAGCGCAAAACTGACGTCTTCAAAACCTTTGCCCGGCGCGTAGAGGTGCGTCAGATTTTTGACCGCGAGCAGCGGCTGTTCACTGTGCATGCTGTTGTTCCTGCTGCTGGTGGCAAAAATCGGTATCGGAGCAGACAAACATGCGCGTACCGGCATCATCCATCACCACTTCGTCGAGATAGCTGTGGCGCGAACCGCACAGCGCACAGGGTTGTTCCCAGCTCTGCACGCTGAACGGGTGATCGTCAAAATCCAGACTTTCCACTTTGGTGTAGGGCGGCAGCGCATATATGCGTTTTTCACGTCCGGCACCAAACAGCTGCAGTGCCGGCATCATGTGCATCTTCGGGTTGTCGAATTTGGGAATCGGCGACGGATCCATCACGTAGCGATCGTTAACCTTCACCGGATAGGCATAGGTGGTGGCGATATGGCCGTAGCGGGCGATATCTTCATACAGCTTGACCTGCATGATGCCGTACTCCTCCAGCGCATGCATGGTGCGGGTTTCTGTCTCTCGCGGTTCGATAAAACGCAGCGGCTCCGGGATCGGCACCTGGAAAATCAGCACCTGATCCTCTTCAAGCGGCGTCTCCGGAATGCGGTGCCGCGTCTGGATCAGCGTGGCGTCTTTGGTGGCTTCGGTGGTTGCCGCCCCGCTGACGCGCTGGAAGAAGCGCCGGATAGAGACCGCGTTGGTGGTGTCATCCGCGCCCTGATCGATCACTTTCAGCACGTCGCTGTCGCCAATAATGCTGGCGGTGATCTGAATGCCGCCGGTGCCCCAGCCATACGGCATCGGCATTTCGCGGCCGGCAAACGGCACCTGATAGCCGGGGATCGCGACCGCTTTCAGAATGGCGCGGCGGATGGTGCGTTTGGTCTGCTCATCCAGGTAGCCGTTGTTGTAGCCGGTTAACTCACTCATCATTCTGCTCCTGATGCTGTTGGCGCAGCCGCTGCAGCAGCTCCAGCTCCGCCTGGAAATCCACGTAGTGCGGCAGTTTCAGGTGCGAGACAAAGCCGGCGGCTTCGACGTTATCGGCGTGCGACAGCACGAACTCTTCGTCCTGCGCCGGCCCGGCAATGCGCTCCTGATACTCGGGTGCCTGCAGCGCACGGTCCACCAGCGCCATCGCCATCGCCTTACGCTCTGCGCGTCCGAACACCAGACCATAGCCGCGGGTAAAATGTGGGGCGCTGTCGCCCTGGGTGGTGAAGCCGTTGACCATTTCGCATTCGGTCAGCAGGATCTCGCCAATTTCAATCTCAAAACCCAGCTCTTCGGGGCAGATCGACACGCTGAGATAGCCGGTGCGGATTTCACCGGCAAACGGATGGTTGCGGCCATAGCCGCGCTGGGTCGAATAGCCAAGCGCCAGCAGAAACCCTTCATCGCCGCGCACCAGTTGCTGTAAGCGGGCAGCGCGTGACGCCGGATAACCGGGCGGCTGGCGCGTGATGTCACACGGCTCGCTGCCATCATCCTCTTCACGCGCAGCCAGCCCTTCACGCGTCATCATGCTGAACACATGCGGGCAACGCTGTGCCAGCGCCTGATCGTCACGCGCGGCAGCCGGCGTTTCGCCGTTGGCCAGCAGGGTAAAATCCAGCAGGCGGTGGCTGTAGTCATAGGTCGGGCCCAGCACCTGGCCACCGGGCAGATCTTTGTATACTGCCGATATGCGGCGCTCGATGCGCATTTCCGCGGTTTCCAGCGCCAGGCTGTCCGCGAGGCGCGGCAACGTGGTGCGGTAGGCGCGCAGCAGGAAAATCGCCTCGACCAAATCACCACTGGCCTGTTTGATGGCTAAGGCCGCCAGCTGTGTGTCAAAGATGCCGCCTTCAGTCATCACCCGGTCCACCGCCAGCCCCAGCTGTTGCGCCACCTGATCGCAGCCCAGCTCCGCGACGCTGCGATCGCCACGGCGCAGATCGGCCTGCAGCTGATGGGCGCTGGCAATCGCCTTTTCGCCCCCTTTCACGGCTACATACATCAGCACACCTCCACGTCGGTGGTGCGTGGCAGCGCCATCATCGCTTCACCGCAGGTGAAAATCAGATCCACCCCCTGCGGGAACGGATGCGGGCGCTCACGCAGATAGGTCAGAATGGCGGCCGGCAGCTGCGGCGCGATGGCGCGCGGCTCACGCAGGCCGGGCCCGGAGAGGCGCAGCGTCAACCCGCCGTTGAGCGACGGCACTTCGACAATCAGCGTGGTGCTCTTCTCAGGGGACAGATTGTCACCGGCAGCGAAGCAGGCGGGATCGGGATTGGCCGCCGCGTGGGTCAGCGCAAACGGGGCATCGCGCTCATCGATAATCGGTACGCCGGTGTGAAAGCGCAGGTTGCTGCGCAGGATATCGCTGTCCACACGGCGATCCAGCCACAGTGCGCTCTCCTGATCGACCAGCGTCAGCAGCACCGCCGTTGCGGCCGGGGAGAGATCGCCCCAGCCCTGCGCCAGCGGCAGCGAGACCATCACGCCCGGCTCGCTCATCGCTTTGAGAATGCGGCGGAAGGCGCGCTGGGCGTCGGCAACCGGATGGTTAAAACTTGCCAGTAATGTCATTCGTTATCTCCGCGAACCAGCGTAAAGAAATCCACTTTGGAGCTGGCGATCTCCCGCGCGCGCAGCTGGCGCTGCTCTTCACGCAGTGCCGCCAGCGGGGCAATAATTTTTTCCTGCAGCAGCGCCTGGGTTTCCGGCTGTTGCAGCAGCGCATCAATCAGCGCGCAGCGTTCGGCATGCGCCTTATCGCGCCCCAGCACATAGCTAAAACCCAGCGTGCCATCGTGCAGTCTGATCACCGCGCGGGTGACGGTGGCATCGCCCATGACGAAGCGTTTCCCGCTGCCGCCCATGCGCGCCTGCAGACGGGTTAAACCGGTTTCCGCCGGGCGCAGGCGCTCGAAGGCGGGTGTAAGCTGTAGCGACTGCCAGTGGCTGGCCAGCGCGCTGGCTTCACTGTGCGCCAGCACCGAAAGCCAGTGCTGACGGGCGGTTTGCTGTTTCATTGGTGCTCCAGGGTGAGTTCAATCATGTCGCCACGCGTCAGGCTGACGGAGTACTCCGCCACCTGACCGTCCGGCTGTGTGTTCAGGGTGCGCACGCACAGCAGCGGCGCGTGCAGCGTAATCTCCAGCTGTTTGCACTCTTTGGCCTGTGCGCGGCGGGTACTGATGCGGGTCTGACGGCGGCTCAGCTGCAGGCCGAGCTGCTGCTGCATGAAGTCGTGCAGGGAACCGTGCTGGAACGTTTGCAGCGCCGGCCACCAGCGCAGGTCGGGCAGATAGTGGTTGATCACGCACACCGGGACGCCGTTGACGCGCCGCAGGGTGCGTAAATGAATGACGCTGGCGCCCTCGTCACTGCCCAGCGCGGCGGCCACGTCGCTGCTGGCCGGACGCAGTACCGCCAGCAGCCGTTCGCTGGTGGGATGACTGCCCTGCTCCAGCAGGTTCTGGCTAAAGCGCGCCTGGGCATGCAGCGGGTAGTCGTACGGGCGCATCAGCACCAGGATGCCGACGCCATGACGCCGCTGCAGCAGGCCTTTGTTCACCAGCTCATCCACGGCCCGGCGCAGCGTGTGGCGATTGACGGCGTAGTGATCGGCCAGCTGCTGTTCTGACGGCAGATAATCGCCGCAGCGATAGCGCTCCTGCAGCGCCTGCTCCAGCTGGGCGGCAACCGCCTGATAGACAGTGGTCGGATGTCTGGATATCTCCATCACGCTCAATACCTCATTCGCTTCAGGTTGAGGGGCGCAGCGGAAGAGGCTGCGGAATGGCGACTACAGTGCGGGAGACAGATGACAGTGCCGTGACGGCTCAGTGACGTGCGGATGAATTTGCTTTAAGGCAGCAGGATGGCAGCCAGACGGCAACCAATTCAATAAAATCCACTTAACTGTTACCTTTGTGACTATGCGCAAAAAAATTGCGTGCAGTTTCACGCCTTTAACGCTTCCCTTACCAGATGCAGGCTGCGTAAATTCTGCTAATTTAATCAGTAAGCCCTGCCCGGAGCGCGAAACCTTAAAATGATAAACACCTTCAAACTTTCGCACGGTTTTCGCCGCAATTTTTTGCGCGAAGTGATCCTGCCGCTGGTGGCGATTTTGCTGCTGACTTTTCTCGGTGCCGGTTTCGGCCTGTTCTGGAGCACCTCGGCCACCAACCATGAGGCGCGCGAGCAGCAGCAGCGGATGATCGCCGCCTCGTTCAATCAGAGCCTGAGTGAACATCTGCGCCAGCTGCGCAGCCTGACGCGCTGGTCCCCGCTCGCCGATCAACTGGCGCAGCCGCAGCCTGACAGCGACTGGCTGAATCAAAACGTCGGTAGCTGGCTGTACGATATGTTTGATCATCAGCTGATTGTGCTGCTTGACCGCACCAATCAGCCGACCGCCGTGTGGCGCAACGGCCAGCCGGTGGCGGATCTGCGCATCGGCCCGTACCTGCGCGATCTGTTGCAGACGCCACTGGTGCAAAGCAGTGATGAGGTACCCGGTCCGGCCGACCGCGCGGATTTTGTGCGCATCGGCCAGCGTGCGGCAGCGCTGGCGGTGGGCGATATCAGCAGCACGCGCGAGGCCGGGCGCTACCGGCTGGTGAGTATTAAGTTTCTTGATGATGGCTATCTGCGCAACCTGTCTGAACGCAGCCAGCTGCGGCAGCTCTTCTTTAGCGATGGCGTACCGCAGAACGAACACAAAGCGCGCTATCCGCTGACCTCGCGTCAGGGCGATATCGTCGGCTACCTCAGCTGGGATCCGGACAAGCCGGGCGCGCAGATGTTGCGTACCCTCGGTCCTTCCACGCTGATTTCGGTGCTGCTGATCACCCTGCTGTGTCTGTTTATGGTGCGGCGCATCTGGACTTCCTCGCTCGATTTATCGCAGTCGCTGCTGAAGCTCGGGGCAAGCGAGGCGCAGGCGCAGCATCTGGCGTTTCACGATGTGCTGACCGGGCTGCCGAACCGGGCGCTGGTTGAAGATCGGCTGACTCAGGCACTGGCCGCCGCGACGCGTCACGACCAGCGCGTGGCGTTGCTGCTGCTGGATCTGGATCGCTTCAAAATCATTAACGATACCTGGGGCCATCACGCCGGCGATGACCTGATTATTGAGGTGGCGCGCCGCCTGAGTCACCTGGTGCGCGCCAGCGATACCGTCGGGCGTATTGGCGGCGATGAATTTATCATCGTGATGCCGGAGGTTGAGAATATCGGTCAGGTGCAGGCGCTGGCGCAGCGCATCATCGCCGCGCTGGGCGAGCCGTATCAGCTGGTGGGCAACGAGCTGTGGGTTGGCGTCAGCATTGGCCTGGCGCTGGCACCTCGCGATGGTATTGACCGGCTGGAGCTGATGCGCAAAGCCGACATAGCGCTGTACGAGGCGAAAAACGGCGGACGCGGCCAGTATCGCCAGTTTGAAAAGGTGATGGATGAATCGCTGCGCACGCGGCAGCAGATAGCGGCGGATCTGCGTCAGGCGCTGGTCACGTACGACGGTCTGGCGGTGTGGTATCAGCCGCTGATGGAGATCAGCGGCCAGCGGATTGTCGGACTGGAAGCGCTGCTGCGCTGGCATCATCCGCAGCGCGGCGATGTTTCGCCTGCGGACTTTATCGCCATCGCCGAAGAGACCGGCATGATTATTCCGCTGGGCGAATGGGTGCTGCGCGAGGCCTGCAAAACCGCCCTGAAGTTACCGCAGGTGATTGTGGCGGTGAACGTTTCGCCGGTGCAGTTCCGCGCCAGCGGGTTTGTCGAACGCATGATTGAGATTGTGCAGTCGGAAGGTGCCGATCCGCAGCGGCTGGAGCTGGAAATCACCGAAGGCGTGTTGATTGAGGATGAACACGAAGCGCGCAACAGCATCATCGCGCTGCGCGACGCCGGGTTCCGTATCGCGCTGGATGATTTCGGCACCGGTTATTCGAGCCTGAATTATCTCAGCACGTTTCCGGTCGACAAGATTAAAATCGACCGGTCGTTTACCCAGTCGCTGGGCGTGGCGGAGAATTCCACCGCGATTGTTGAATCCGTGGTGCGCCTCGGCCACGCCATGGGCCTGACCGTCACCGCCGAAGGCGTCGAAACCGAGGGCCAGAAAAACGCGCTGGCCGATGCCGGGTGTAATGAGCTGCAGGGATATTTGTTCAGCCGGGCGGTGCCGTTGAGCGAGATTGAGCGGATGGTGTGAGGGGAGTACGGCGTTCAATTTGTTTGTTTTTGTCCTGGTGCGCATAAATGCGCACCCTACAAAATCTTGTACCGTCCTGTGGGTTTGCCATTTACGGCAAACAAACACAATCCCAACCCTGTAGGGGCGCCATTTATGGCGACCTGGTAAAAACCCGCACTCATCTAAAATTATCCTGGTGCGCATAAATGCGTACCCTACAAAACCTTGTACCGTCCTGTGGTTTTGCCAATTACGTCGACCAAACACAATCCCAACCCTGTAGGGGCGCCATTTATGGCGACCTGGTAAAACCCCGCACTCATCTAAAAATAACCCATTCATCGCGCTCTGAATATCTGGAATGCAACTCCCAACGTTCCCCTCTTCTAATGGCTTTACGCAAATAAAAGGAGCACATTCTTTTTGCACAAGGAGGTCATAATGAAAAATCGCAAATATCCCCGCCTGAAGCGTTATAATTATCGTTCGGCAGGCGCCTATTTTTTAACGCTGGTGTGTCATCAGCGTCGCTCCTTATTTGGCGATATACATCATGGCATAATGATAGCCTCGCCTTTAGGGAATATCGTTATCTCCGCCTGGAACGAGGTTCCGCGCCGGACGCGTTTCGCCACGCTTGATACATTTGCGCTGATGCCCAATCACTTCCATGCCATCCTGTGGTTACAGGAACGTAATGAACGCCCCATCAATCAAATAATTAATTTATTCAAAGGCGGCATCACGCGCCAGGTAGGATATAAAATCTGGCAACGCAGCTTCTACGATCGTGTTATCCGCAATGAAAACGAATTACTGCATATACGGCAATATATTATAGATAATGCAAAACAGTGGGAATTAGACCGATTGTATATTTCAGGTGCGCATTAACGCGCACCCTACAGTGAAACAGTAAATATTTAGCCCGGCGTTATCCCGGGCATAAACAGGACAGCGCGCTAACCCTTGCTGTGCAGCAACTGGCTGGCGGTGTCGCTAATCACCTGCGTCATGCCGCGGTCGCCCTTCGCCATTGACGACATAAAAGCTTTGGCCTGCTTAAGCGTGATATGCGGCGGCAGCGGGGCCACTTCCGGATCGGTTTTCACCTCCAGCACTACCGGTCGGGTGGCGCTGAGCGCCTGCTGCCACGCCGCCGCCAGATCCTCCGGCCGGTCGACATAGATGCCCTGCAAACCGAGGCTGTCGGCAAAGCGCGCATACTGCACATCCGGCAGCTGCTGCGAAGCTTCAAAGCGTGGATTGCCTTCCATTACCCGCTGTTCCCAGGTGACCTGATTGAGATCCTGATTATTGAACACGCAGACAATCAGGCGCGGATCGGCCCACTGCTGCCAGTATTTCTGGATGGTGATCAGCTCGGCCAGGTTGTTCATCTGCATCGCCCCGTCGCCCACCAGCGCCACCACTGGCTGAGTGGGAAAGGCAAATTTCGCGGCGATGGCAAACGGAACGGCGGCCCCCATGCAAGCCAGCCCACCCGACAGCGTGGCGCGCTGGCCCTGCTTCACCCGATAATCGCGCGCAAACCAGTTGGCGCAGGAGCCCGAGTCCGAGGTGACAATCGCATCTTCCGGCAGCTGCGGGGACATCTCCCACACCACGCGCTGCGGATTGACCGGGTTGGCGGGCGCCATAGCGCGCTGTTCCATCAACGTCCACCAGTCGCGCACCTGCACCGCAATCGCCTCCTGCCAGTGGCGATCCGCTTTATGGGTCAGTAACGGCAGCAGCGCGCGCAGGGTTTCTGCCGCGTCGCCGTGCAGATTGACCTCGCACGGATAGCGCAGCCCCAGCATCGCCGGATCGATATCGATTTGTACCGCGCGCACTTTACCTTCCGGCGGCAGAAACTCGGTCCACGGAAAACCGCTGCCAATCATCAGTAAAGTGTCGCAATTCTGCATCAGCTCCCACGACGGTTTGGTGCCGAGCAGGCCGATCGAACCGGTGACAAAAGGCGCATCGTCCGGCAGCACGTCTTTGCCCAGCAGCGCTTTGGCCACGCCCGCGCCGAGCACATTGGCGATTTGCACCACTTCGACCGCAGCACCGCGCGCACCGGCACCGATCAGCACCGCGACTTTTTTGCCGGCGTTAAGCACTTCTGCGGCGCGGCGCAAATCCTCGTCGTAGGGCACAATCTTAGGCCGCTGATAGCCCGGCCCGGAATGGGTAAATCCGTGCGCATGCTGCGGCGGCTGCCAGTTCTCATCCTGCAGATCTTTCGGCAGGATGATCACCGCGACGCCGTTCTGCGCTTTGGCAATGCGCACGCCGCGATCGACCAGATGCTGGACCTGCGCCGGCGCTGCCGCTTCCTGCACGAAGTTCGCCACATCGGCGAAGATGCGGTCTAAATTCATCTCCTGCTGATAGCTGGCGCCGCGCGCGGTGGTTTCCGCCTGGCCGGCAATCGCCAGCACCGGCGCGTGATCCATTTTGGCATCATACAGGCCGGTCAGCAGATGGGTGGCACCGGGGCCGCCGGTCGACAGACAGACGCCGAGCTCACCGGTAAATTTGGCGTGACCGGCAGCCATAAAGGCCGCCATCTCTTCATGTCGCACCTGAATAAATTCGATGCCTGCACCGGCTTTATTGGCCCGCTGGATAGCGCCCAGCACGCCGTTGATGCCATCGCCCGGATAGCCATAAATGCGCGTGACGCCCCATGCCTGCAGGCGTTCAACAAAGAAATCGCTGGTTTTCTTGCTCATGACGGGCTCTCCCTTAGACGTTTGCAATAAACGTTAAGGGTAGCCGACGAAATGGAATGTGACAGATAACGCCTGTTCGGCGACGTTCGCCGCGTCTGGCTTAGAAATCACCGCCGTTACGCTTAGTTAACCCAGCGCAGGCGAGACCAGCGCAAAGGTCTGCGGCCCGTTCGGTGCCACCCGCCACGGTGTGCCGTGTACCATCGCATAAGGCGCATCGACCTGCGCCAGCCCAAGGTTGAGCAGCCACGCGCCGAGCCGGGCATCGGGCGTGTCCAGCCGGACAAACTGCTGCGTCAGATCCTGCATCAGCTGCGACACCAGCGCCTGCGCCGCCGCAACATCGTCAGCAATCACCGGGCCGATGGTCCAGCCGTGCCCAAAGCGGCGGCGACTGGCAAACCCCTGCAACCTGCCCTGTGCATCCTGCAGCACCACGCTTTGCGCCAGCAGCTGCTGGTGCAGACGCGTTCGCCGCAGCCCGTTCGCCTGATAATCCAGTGCGTCGATGGCGGCGGCATCCGCTTCAACGGCCGGCCGCAGCGTCAGGCCATCCGGTACGATTACCGCAGGCTGCTGCGCCAGCGCGCGCGTCTGGTGCTGCGCCACGCGCTCGCAGGCCTGGAAGCCGAGCTTCTCATACAGCACCTGCCCCATATCGGTGGCGTGCAGCCGCACGTTGCAGCCGGAGAATTTTTCCAGCATTGCCTGCATCACCTGGCGGCCAATACCGCGTCCGCGCGCCTGTTCGCTCACAATCACCAGACCGATAGTGGCGGCGTCCGGCCCCCAGCGCCAGCCAATCGCCCCGCCGAGATAGTCGCCCTGCGCCTCAACCACCACGCCTTCACCCAGGGCGATGAGCTGCTGCCAGTCTTCACGGCGGTGCGCCCAGCCCAGTTGCTGAGTCAGGCGATAACCCGCTTCGGCGTCCGCGAGGGTCATGGCGCGCAATATCGAATTCATTCTGTTCTCCCTGAGAGGCGTTCTGCCCGCCAGCTTGCCACGTCCGTTTGGGTAAGCAAATAAAAAAGGCCCGCACCGGGCCAGAGAGGAAACTCAGATTTGGAAATCGATGGCGGGTTCGTCGTCGGTTTCGTAAGAGAGCGCCTGCCGTTTGATCTCTTCCAGTGACAGGTTAGCGTTACACAGTTCAAGGAACTGCCAGACGTAGTTGCGCTGGAGCTGGCCGCGCTTCAGCCCGAGCCACACGGTGTTGGCATCAAACAGATGGTGAGCATCAATCTTCACCAGGTCTTCGCCATCGTAAATATCGCACGCCTGATCGGCGAGGATACCGACGCCCAGCCCGAGTTCGACATAGGTTTTCACTACGTCAGAATCCTGCGCGCTGAGCACGATATCCGGGCGGAGGCCAGCAGCCTGGAATGCACGGTCCACGCGCGAGCGACCGGTGATCCCCTGACGATAGGTGATCAGCGGATGGCGGCTGAGGCTGGCGAGCGTGACCGGCTGATTCGCCAGCAGCTCGTGATCGTGCGGCACCAGCAGCGAGTGGTGCCAGCTGAACCACGGGAATGCCGCCAGGCTGGTGTTATTCACCAGCTGCTCCGAGGCGATGCCGACATCGGCCTCACCGGCCAGCAGCATGGCGACGATCTCCTGCGGTGAACCCTGATTGAGTTCCAGCCGCACGTTGGGATAGAGCTGGCGAAACGCTTTGATGACGCGCGGCAGGCTATAGCGCGCCTGGGCGTGCGTGGTGGCGATGGTCAGCACGCCGCTGGTTTCATTGGTAAACACATCCGCCAGCCGGCGCACTTTGCCGGCCTCATCAAGGATGCGTTCAGCAATGGTCAGCAGCGCTTTGCCCGGTTCGGTCATGCCTAACAGCCGCTTGCCACGACGAATGAAGATTTCCACGCCCAGTTCATCTTCCAGATCGCGAATATGCCGGCTCACCCCCGATTGTGAGGTAAACAACGTATTGGCGACTTCTGTCAGGTTGAATTCGCAACGGGCTGCTTCGCGTATAATTTTAAGTTGCTGGAAATTCACACCCTTTTCTCCTGTTTCCTGCCCCTGTTTCGTCCATGTTATGAAGTTGGTGAGATTGCAACAAATAATAAAAAACGGTGTGTTATGCGGAATAGTAATAAGCGTGAGGTTGGGGATGGGTGCGCTTTGCTGCCCTCACCCCGGCCCTCTCCCATAGGGAGAAGGAGTGGATCGCGCGCAGGAGCGGATAAATGTGATGCGATTTGCTGCCCTCACCCCGGCCCTCTCCCATGGGGAGAGGGAGTGGATCGCGCGCAGGTGCGGATAAATGTGAAGCGATTTGCTGCCCTCACCCCGGCCCTCTCCCATAGGGAGAGGGAGTGGATCGCGCGCAGGTGTGGGTAAATGTGCTGCGATTTGCCGCCCTCACCCATGAGGAGAGAGCGGATCGCGCGAGATTGAGATGGCGTGCCGGGATAGATGGCCGCGCCAGACGGTTCCCTCTCCCGCGGGCGGGAGAGGGTTAGGGTGAGGGGAAAAACCTCTCTCTATCACCCCACTAACATCAGCTCGCGCTCTTCCACCATCGGCTTATTCAGCAGCGACAGCAGAATATTTTTGACCGCCTGCGCCGATGGCGACAGCGGCAGGCGCGCTGAGACGTTCAGCGACAGCGGCAGATTCAGCGACGGACTGTTAATGCGTGCCATCCACGCATGCGTTGAACTCACCAGCGCGCGTGCCGCCGATTCCGGCAGTACGGTAACGCCCATGCCGCTCGACACCGCCGCGGTTAAAGTTGAGATCGACTCAATTTCACCGATGATTTTCGCACTCAGGCGACGCAGCGAGAACGCTTCGTCCACGCGTTTGCGCACGGCGCTGTAGTCACGCGGCAGGAACAGGTTCATCTGTGCCACGTCAGCCAGATCCACCGTAGCACCCGGACAGGCCGTCGCCCCTACCAGATACAGCTCCTCTTTCATCAGCGGAATGCTGTTGATGCCGGCAGTCGGCGCGCGATCGTACAGCACGGCCATATCCAGCTGGCCATTCATCACTTTCTCATTGAGTGAAGTGCCGCTGTTCTCGTGCAGATAGACCAGCACATCAGGATATTGCTCGCGCACCGTTTGCAGCAGCGGCATGGTGAGCGAAGAGGCTGCCGTGCCCGGCGCGAGGCCAATCGATACCTGACCATTGAGCGCCTGGCCAGCGTTGATTACCGCTGTCTGCGCCTGTTCGCACTGGCGCAGAATGGTGCGTGCGTGAGCATAAAGAATTTTACCGGCTTCGGTTGGCGTTACGCCGCGCTTGGTGCGGATCAGCAACTGCTGGTCGAGTTCGTTCTCCAGCGTCGCCACCTGTTGGCTGAGTGCAGGTTGTGCGATATGCAGGACTTCTGCTGCCTGCGTCAGGCTGCCGATATCGACGATTTTTACAAAGTATTTCAGTCGTCTTAAGTTCATATTGCCTCCGTCACGGATCCCCGAATGCCCAAATGATGAGTTCTCAGCCTGCTGGCTTGTAACAAAGAAATTGCAATATGCAGGCCAGGTTTGATCTTTACCCGGCGGGCACTGACCAGAATTTTCCTAACGAACGGGAAAATAAGCGTTTCTGATTACCCCGAATGGGTTAATAAGTGCCGCACATGACCCATAACGTTTATCCGCTGGTGATGACGCACCCTGATGGTGCAACATTTGCGAGGCAGATGTGCAAAAAAGTGATGACTGCGCGTGCTGCTGTGGTGCAAAACGGGCAGAAAATGCACGGATTGCGGGGGCAGAAAGGAGAATAAAGAGAAATTGCGCGGTGGCTATCAGTGGGAAAACTTATTGTGTCTGACGATGCCGGCAGCCCGGCAGCGTGCAATTACCGCCTTCACCCTGCTCCTCTCCCGGAAGAGAGGAGCAGAACGGGTTAGCGTTTTTTGCGGTTGCGGTGCATATCGATTGAAACCGCTGCGACGATGATCATCCCTTTGATGATGTCCTGCACGTAGGCATCGACGCCAACAAAGGTAAAGCCACTTTTGATTAAACCGAGGATCACTGCGCCGATCAGCGTGCCGGTAATCCGCCCGACGCCGCCCATCAGGCTGCTGCCGCCGATAACTGCGGCGGCGATGGCGTCGAGTTCATACGCCATGCCCATGCTCGACTGGCCGCTGCTGACGCGTGCCGCCAGCACCACTCCCGCCAGACCCGAGAGCGCCCCGGCGATGGTATACACGATGATCAGGTATTTATTAACGTTGATGCCCGATACTTTGGCGGAGGTCATGTTGCCGCCAATCGCATAGACATATTTGCCGTAGCGGGTGTGTTTGAGTGCGATGTGGAACAGGAAGGCGACCACCAGGAAGATAATCACCGGCATCGCGCCCTGACCGATGGAGGTGAAACCGTCCGACAGGAAGCTGATCGGGTTGCCCTGGGTATAATATTGTGCCAGACCGCGCGCCGACACCATCATACCGAGCGTGGCGATAAACGGCGGAATACCGGTTTTGGTGATCAATACGCCGTTGACCACGCCGCACAGCAGGCCGACGCCGATGCCCGCGACGATCGGGATGGCGGCGGGCAGATTGACCAGTGACGGATACATCGGCGACAGGCTGTCAGACGTCTGTGCCAGGCTGGCGGCGACCACCGCCGTCAGGGCGATAACCGAACCGGACGACAGGTCGATACCGGTAGTAATAATGACCTGGGTGACGCCGACAGCGATAATACCGATGATCGCCACCTGCAGCACAATCAGCACTAAACGGTTGGTGTTGAGCAGAAATGACTGGTCACGCACGTACCAGCCGGCTATTTCAAAGATCAGCGCAATGCCTAACATCACGACAAAGATGCCGGTGTCTTTCGGCAGTTTATGGCGCAGATTGCCGAAGAAAGAACTCTGTTCGGTGGCCTGCGGGGCCGTTATTTTTACGTTACTCATAGGGGTCTCGTGCCTCACTCGGATGCCAACGACAAAATGGTTTCCTGGTCGGCCTCTTCTTTATCGAGGATGCCGGTTATACGTCCGCCGTGCATCACCATCACCCGGTCGCTCATGCCGAGAATCTCCGGCAGCTCAGAGGACACCATGATGATGGCCACGCCACGGTTAGCCAGTTCACTGATCAGGCGGTAGATTTCGGCTTTAGCGCCAACATCAATGCCGCGGGTTGGTTCATCGAGGATCAGAATCTTCGGTTGCGCCAGCAGCCAGCGCGCAATCAGCACCTTCTGCTGGTTACCGCCACTGAGGTTATTGATGATCTGATCCATGGTCGGCGTTTTAATATTGAGTTTGCGGATCTGCTCCATGCAGTCCTGCGCCATCTTCATGTGGCTAACGAAACCGCTTTTGCCGATGTAATCGGGCATATTGACGATGCTCATGTTCTCCAGCACCGACAACATCAGAAACAGCCCGGACTTTTTGCGGTCTTCGGTGAGAAATGCCATGCCCTTCTCAATCGCCGTTGAGGGCGAATCGATTTTCACCGGCACACCATCAATCAGCACTTCACCGGTGTCGAAGCTTTCCATGCCGAACAGGCTCTCCATCACCTCGCTGCGTCCGGCTCCCACCAGCCCGGCCACGCCGAGGATCTCGCCTTTGCGCACGCTGAAGCTGACATCGGTAAAGCGGTCTTTGCAGGTCAGATTGCGCACCGTCAGCACTTCTTCGCCGATGGCACTGTTGAATTTAGGGAACAGCTGCGTCAGTTCGCGGCCCACCATCTGGGTGATCAGCGACTGGCGGGTAAAGGCGGTGGTGCTGTTGCTGCCGACCCAGGTGCCGTCGCGGAAGATGCTGATCTCATCGGTGATGGCAAAAATTTCATCCATTTTATGGCTGATATAGATGATGGCTTTGCCCTGGGCACGCAGGTCGCGGATGATGGTGAACAGATGCGCCACTTCGGTTTCCGTCAGCGCCGAGGTCGGTTCATCCATAATCACGATGTCGGAGTTCCACGACACCGCTTTGGCAATTTCCACCATCTGCTGGGACGCAATGCTGAGCTCGCCGACCAGCAGATCGGCTTTCAGACGGATATTAAGTTTGTTAAGCAGTTCCTGCGTCTGCTGATTGAGCTTGCCGTGATCGACAAAGCCGTATTTCATCGGTTCACGACCGAGCCAGATATTCTCCGCCACGGTCATGTAAGGCACCAGATTCAGCTCCTGGTGAATCATGGAAATGCCGGAACGCAGCGCGTCCATGGTGTCCTGAAACTGCACTGGCTCCCCTTTAATGCGGATGGTGCCCTTATCGGGACGATACATCCCGATAAGGCATTTCATTAAAGTGGATTTGCCCGCGCCATTTTCACCCATCAGGGCATGTACCGACCCCGGCTTAATACGCAGTGAGACATTGTCGAGTGCCTTCACTCCGGGGAAGAACTTGCTGATGCCTTCGGCTTCAAGCGCAAAAGCGGTCATACATCACCTCCGTACGGCTTAAGGGGGAGCGATTATTTCTGGTTACGGTTTTCGAACTGCGTCATGTTGTCTTTGGTGATCAGCTGGTAAGGGATGTTGATGATTTTTTCCACTTTTTCGCCGTTCGCCAGTTTCACCGCAGTCTGTACGGCACCTTCGCCCTGACCTTTCGCATCCTGGAATACGGTGGCAACCATTTTGCCATTCTTCAGCATTTGCAGCGCATCAGGCGTACCGTCCACGCCGGCAATCAGGATGTGGTTCGGGTTTTTACCCAGCGCCTGCAGCGCACCAATCGCCATTTCATCGTTGTTTGAGGCAATAGCCTGGATATCGTCACCGGCGGTCATCCAGTTGCTCACCACGTCTACCGCATCGTTACGCGTAAACTTGGCGGTTTGCTTCTGTACCACCTTAATGCCCGGATATTTGGCGACCACCGCTTCGACGCCTTTAGTACGGTCACGGGTTGATTCGTTCGCCAGGTCGCCCATCAGGATCGCCACGTTGCCTTTGCCGTTCATCGCTTTGGCCAGTGCTTCCATCTGCAGACGGCCCGCCAGTTCAGAGTCGGAGCCGACGTACGCCATCTTGTCGGTCAGCTGACCCGCCGGTTTGCGGTTGACGAATACCAGTGGAATACCGGCTTTGGTCGCGGCATCCATGATCGGCTTCACCGCGTTAGTATCGACCGGGTTAACGACGATGGCGTCGACGCCCTGACCGATGAAGTTTTGTACCTGCTGCAGCTGCTGAGAGACGTCGCCTTTGGCATCTTCCACCTGGCCTTTCACGTTGTCTTTTTGCATCTCTTTTTGCATGGCTGTGCGCAGGATGGTGAGGAAGTTGTCATCAAACAGCGCCATAGAAACGCCCAGCTGGATATCTTTTGCCATCACAGCGGCAGGTAACATGCAAGCTAACAGGGAAGTCACTAACGCTTTTTTGAATTTCATAGGTAACCCTTCTTATTTGTTAACGTGCTCAGGTTGGCTGAGTCCGCGAATGAAAAATATCTTTTACATTCACTCAACGTCGCTGGCGTTTTTTTTCTGTTCGTAGAGGTAAGGCTTCTGGTCTGACGCTATCGGTACCGTGCTGCTCCTTTTTTCAACATCTTCCTTATCAATATGTTACTTTCGAAAGAAGCGTTGAGCGGACAAAACTCGTTTCGGGCGTGATGATAAGCAGTTCATTTGTTTCATCCCTTCTTCTTTTGAAATTTTCATCATAAAAGCACTGAAATGATTGTTTTAAAATCGGCAAATAACAAAACTTTGACACGCATCTAACATCTCAAAGGAAATGCGTTTAAAGTGAGATCTTGCTGGCAGTTTGAAATCTGCCCATTCAAGGCAGAAAAGCAGCAATCCGCTGCTTTTACGCGCACTTAAACCAGAAGTGTGCGATCGGGCTTTGACAACGGGGATCGGCATCGCTAATATTCGCCTCGTTCCAACGATTCCTCTGTAGTTCAGTCGGTAGAACGGCGGACTGTTAATCCGTATGTCACTGGTTCGAGTCCAGTCAGAGGAGCCAGATTTAAAGAAGCCCGCTCAGGGAAACCTGAGCGGGCTTTTTGTCTTCTGCGTCCCTCCCCCTTATCCACACCGCCATCCTGCCATGGCTTGCTGGCTAACCAGCGCTGCATTCACCCTGTCCTCAGTCGCAGGCATGTGCTCCCCGGGGATGCTCCGCAAAAACTCTGTGCCGCTTACGGAATTTAATGACCATTTTTTGTTCTGGCACCAGGCAGTGAAGCGGTAAAAACCGCAGCATGGGCAAATCTGCGCATTCATGTGTGTTTCAACAGGGACAAACACCAGCAAGGGAGCACTTTCTATGAGTAATGCTGTATTTCCAGCAACGGTTTTCACCACCCAGCGGCGTTTTAATGATTACTCTTCTGACGACATGCGTTATGGGGATATCCCGGAAGATAGGCTGAAAAGAGAGTTTGGACTGGTCAACATATCAAACGTGGTGGATCCTTACACCCTGACCCGATTGACTGCCTTTGATACTCCGCAATCGAGGTTCGCAGGGGCATACAATGGCATACACCGTGGTGGCAAACTCAGCGTTGAACAATGTGCGCAACTGCTGTTTGAAGAGATGCAGGTAACCTCTCTGCCTTACTCTTTCATCGGTCCGCACAGATATCTTATCAATCAAATGCTGAGGCATTTTCAGCTTTCACGCGGTTCAGCATTCTATAACGCTCAACTCAATTTAGCGTACCGTGATAAGTTACATTCTGATTATGATGCCAGAAAAACAACGTCGATCATGCGTGAGACCATTGGGTTATTTATTGACTATAACAGCATGGGATTTCCTCAGGAAAAATTAGAGCAATTAACTTCAGCCATTAAATTGTCAATTCTACCGAAATTTGACTCGATGCTACTTGATAAAATCAATGGCATGGGGATTACTGTGCATGATGTCCATGCAACGAAAATAGAAATTATCCGTCTTAATGTTAACAACGCTGGATGGCATGCGAGTATCAAATTTTCCGGGCAGGATCATTTTGGGCTTGACGCCCGTGATATAGGTAAGCAAAAATTCAGCCAGTTCCAGTTTTTCAAAATCTGGTTTGTCTTGCAACATTTTGACAGATTCGGCTTCCGTCCATTTCTCACTAACATGGAAGCGGTGATCGATATCGAGGGAAAGCGATGATGCGTAAGTTAGTTATTCCAGCCCTGGTGATAGCTTTATGCAGCCTCATTTATCTTTTTATCGGGAATGATAAAGTTTCTGTTATTGATGCTCATTATGATGGCAATACAGCAAAAATTATTGTTGATAATTTACCTTTTGCTGAGTCCAGGAAAATTGACTGGTGGAAAAATAATCGTGAAAAAATACTGGATAAATATAATATTCCATCTGGAAATAACACGCCGTTCCTGATCGCTATTTATGCTTTTGGAAAAGGCTATCAAGCGCAAGGTAACGAAGACAGGCTTTGCTTCTCTGATATGAAACCGCCAAAAAATTGTATCGACAAAAATATTCTTATGATGATTTGGCGTACCCGCGAAGGCGGCGTTAAATATCAATTTTAATATCCGGCCAGATTTAAAGAATCCCGCTCAGGGAAACCTGAGCGGGCTTTTTGTTTGTCGGTGGTCGGCGGGAAGATGAAGGGAGATACGCGCCTTCAAGAAAAACCCGCCAGACTGATGGCAGCTAATCGCGCAGTTAAAGTGTCTTACCCAGGCAAATGGCCTCTTCCCGGCCGCGGTAAGGCCCGTAATTTTCAATTTGCCGGTAACCCTGCTTCAGATAAAAATCCACGGCACGCTGATTAACATGCCGCGTTTCCAGCCACAGTTCACGATATCCCAGAGTTTTTGCCGCGGTTTCCAGAAACGCCAGCAAAGCGCGTCCGATGCCCGGTAAACTGCGGTCGGAGAACATTCTTTTCAGTTCGGCGATCCCGGGTGCCAAAGGCCGTAATGCGCCGCAGCCGACGGCACTGCCCTGCGCATCTCTGGCGATCACCCACAATGCGCCTTCACCCTGGAGGGTGTCCACGCTGGCGCGGCTGTTCCCGCCATCGCCAGTAATAGCCGCAAGCTCGGCGGAGAGTTTTTCAATCAGCCACTGTGATTCCGCCGAGCGCGGGTCTGCATGTTCAATCTTTACCATCGTGATACCTGTATAGCAGGAGGCTGCTGGGCCGTTAGTGGGTTGACATATCTTGTGCTGCGGGCCAGTCAGGCCACCCAGGCTTTTATACGCGGTGCTTTTCTTCCTTGCCGGCCTGCGCTTCCTCGCTCTCAATCATGGCAAAAAATAACTCCAGTTGACCCAGCATCATTGACGCGGCGACGGATAACTGGCGTTGGGGTGCCACACACAGCGACAGGGTAAAGGGTTTTAATACCGTGTCGATCAACGGAATGAATTTCAGTTCACCGCGACGATATTCGTCCACGATATCCAGCCAGCACATCAGGCTGATCCCGACATCATCACGCACTAACGATCGCAGCATATGAATGTTATTGGTGCGTCCCACTTCCTTCAGGCGTATGCCGGAACTGTTTACCAGCGCGTCCAGTGGATCGGCCAGCATTAACGGCGCAGCGGGCACAATAAACGGCCACGGCTCGCAATGGCTGAAGCGAATAGATTCCAGCGCTGCCAGCGGATGGTGACGGCTTACCACAATTCCCAGACGAAGATCGGCGAAGGATTTCACCAGCAGTTCACGCGAGCTTTGCGGATTTAGCATGATGCCAAAATCCGCATCGCCGGCGGTCAGCGCATTGGCGATATGGATGTTACTCATGGTAGTGAGGGTAAACGAAATGCCGGGATAATCTTCACGTATGCGCTGCAGGATGGATGAGAAGAAGCCACGATTTATGGCATCAATGGTGGCGATATGCACATGGCCATGTCGCAAACCACGCAGATCCTCTAATTGCGTACAAACCCGGCCAAAATCACGTTGCCAGTTTTTAGCCGCATTAAACAGGATCTCCCCCGCTGCCGTCATACATAAACCTGATGGATGACGTTCAAACAACGGCATATCCAGCTGTTCTTCCACACGTAAAATCTGCCGGTCAATTGAAGAGGCTGAGACGTGTAACACCTCGGAAGCCTTACGGAGCGAACCCTGACGGGCCACTTCGGTGAAATAAATCAGAAAACGGGAGAAGGCAAACATAGTGGGTGCTCTCTTTTTTGCAACGCATCATGCGAATTAAACAGATGGACGCTTACACAACGGCAAAATAATAATCGCCTCCATGATAAAGACAAGGGCATGCGCGGCATTAACGCTGATGACAGCCCTGTAAAGACAGGCTGATTATGAAATCATCACACCTGGCCGCCACCGTCATCGCAAAGCAGTCCAACGGTGCTGGCAATCTGTTACTGACGCTGGAAAGTGCCAGCGGCCAACCGCTCCCGGCCTTTACACCGGGCGCGCACATTGATGTCCATCTGCCAGCCGGCGGGGTGCGCCAGTACTCCCTGTGTTCGCCAGCCAGTGCGGCTGGCTATGAAATCTGCGTGCGTCTTGATCCCGCCTCGACGGGCGGTTCCCGCTGGTTGCATCAACAGCTGAATGTCGGCGATACCTTAACCCTGTCGGCACCGCGCAACCATTTTCCCCTGCCGGATGCACCGCGCACCTTACTCTTTGCGGCCGGTATTGGCCTCACGCCGCTGCTGGTGATGGCGGAAGCCCTGGCCGCGCGGCAGGCGGCGTTTACGCTGCATCTCTACCTCAAACGTCATGATGAACTGGCGTTTGCACCGCGTCTGGCGCAACTCGGTGATCGTGTCGTTATTCACTACAGCAGCGAAGGTGACAGCCTGCGCACCCGTATACCTGACGATCTGGAAACATCAGCCAATAGCGCGCTGGTAGCCTGCGGCCCGGCTGGCTTTATGCAACATCTGCAGCAGCGGGCGCTGGAACAGGGCTGGCAGCCAGAACAATGGCACAGCGAACGTTTCCATGCTGATGCGGCAATCCCCCCTGCAGGCGACAGCTTCGAGGTGGAGATTGCTTCTTCCGGCGCGCGTTTTCACGTCGGGCAGACGCAAAGCATTGCCGGGGTGCTGGCAGCGGCAGGCATCGACATCGAACTCTCCTGCGAACAGGGCATGTGCGGTGCCTGCATTACCGGGGTGTTAGCGGGTGAACCCGACCACCGTGACGAGGTGTTAAGCCAGAAAGAGCGTGCCGCGAATGACTGCATCGTGCTGTGCTGCTCACGTGCGCGATCTCCGCTGCTGGTGCTGGATTTATGAAAATCTATCCGGGCGCGACCGGCGCACGCTTACCCCGCTGGCTGCTGCCAGACAACTGGCCGATGCAGGGCCATCAGCCGCAGCTGGCGACGTTACATTTTCACCCTGACGGGCTGCAATTCGCGCCCTGTGAAGGAGCATGTGCCGATTATCTGCCGCTCAATGGCGCGCTGGTGCTTCCCGCACTGATCGAACCGCATGCGCATCTGGATAAAACGTTCACCTTTGAGCGTAGCCCGGCACGCCAGCCCGGTTTACTGGCTGCGATTTCCGCGATGCATCAGGATCGCGTGCACTGGAGCCGTGAGGATTTGCAGCAGCGCGCTGAGCAGGCGTTGCGCTGGGCGGTGGGGAGTGGCGTAGGTGTATTGCGCACCCACGTCGACTGGTTCAGCCCTGAAGCGCCGCTGGCGTGGCAGGTGATCGGTGAGTTACAGCATCCGCTGTGCCGTATTGAACGCGTGGCGCTCGCCCCGCTGAGCTTTTTTGCCCGCCAGGATGATGCGCAGCATATTGCCGCCCAGGTGGCCGTCAGCGGTCCGGGCGCGCTTCTCGGCGGTTTCATCCACAGCAGCAACTGGGATGCAGTCGCCTTCGCCAATCTGCTGCACGCGGCCGAACAGTGGCAGCTCGATATCGACCTGCACATAGATGAAGAGTTGAATGCCGATGCGCAGGGCATGCGCTGGCTGGCGAACTACCTGCAACAACATCCGTTCAGTGGCCAGATTACCTGCAGCCACAGCTGTGCGCTGTCTCAACAGGAAGATGCCCTGCAAATTCTTGACCGGCTGGCCCTGCACCGCGTGACGCTGATCGCCCTGCCCCTGACCAACCTGCTGCTGCAGGACGCGGTGCCTGATCGCACACCGCGTCAGCGCGGATTGACGCTGGTGAAAGAAGCGCAGGCGCGGGGGCTTTCACTGCTGCTGGGCGCTGATAACGTGCAGGACGCTTTCTGCCCCCTCGGCAGTTATGACCCGCTCGATACCCTGTTCAGCGGCGTATTGAGCCTGCAGCTGGGTTCTGCCTTTGATGAAGCCTCTCAGCTCATCTGCCAGCCCGATGCGCTTTATCACAACGATGTGGTGATTTTTCCGTCTGCCGATGCGGCAAGCTGGCCGCTGCGCCAGCGCCAGCGCTATCGGCTCAAACAGGGTGTGCGTTATGGAGACGAAACAGATGACGCTTGATGATGGCGCGGGTAAACCGCTGGCCAAATATGCGGCGTGGCGACGCGTCGGCGACTTTATTTTTCTCTCCGGCATTATTCCGGTGAACCCGCAAACCGCCACCATCGTGCGCGGTTACAGCGATATCCCTGACGCGGCGCAACGGCTGCTGGGACGCAGCGGTGAATTCTCTACCGATTTCAAAGAGGGCCCGATTCTGGCACAGAGCTGGTATGTGCTGGAGAGCATCCGCACCACCGTTGAACGCGCCGGTGGGCAGATGAGCGATGTGTTCAAACTGGTGCAGTATTTCCGCAATCTGGACCATTTCCCGCACTACAGCCGGGTGCGCAGGCAGTTCTTCCCGGATGAACCGCCGGTGTCAACGGTGGTGCAGGTCAGTGAAATGTTGCCCAGCCCGGACGTATTAATCGAAGTTGAAGCCACGGCGTGGTTGCCACAATAACGCGAGGAAACAGTATGTTGCATGGTTATATCCCGGCAAACCGCTTTTTGCCGTATCTGAGCTGGACCGACATTGCCACGCTGGATAATAAAGCCAACACGGTAATCGTTTTGCCGACCGGGGCGATTGAACAGCACGGCCCTCATCTGCCGTGCGCCGTGGACAGCGTGATTTCATCGGGCGTGGTCGGGCATGCGCTGGCACGTTTGCCCGCTGACATCCCCGCGTACGCCATTCCGCCGATCACCTACGGTAAATCCGATGAGCACCTGCATTTTCCCGGCACGTTAACGCTGACCGGCGAAACCTTATTACATACCATTCTGGAGATTGGTGAATCGCTGTATCGCGCCGGTTTTCGCAAGTTTCTCATGGTGAATGGCCATGGCGGCCAGCCGCAGCCGCTGCAAATGGCCGCACGCGAACTGCGTCTGCGCCACGGTGACATGATCATCATTATGCAGGACACCTTCAAAGTGCCTAACTGCGCCGAAAGCTTTATGGACGATAAAGAGCGCCAAATGGCGATGCACGCCGGTCACGCGGAAACCGCGCTGATGCTGGCGCTCGCCCCCGATACCGTGCAGATGAGCCAGGCCGTGGCGAATTATCCGCCTGAATTTCCCTGCCCGACGCTCTCCACCAGTAAACCGATGGCGGCATGGGCTTCCTATGATTTCGGCCCCAGCGGCGTGATTGGCGATCCACGGCCTTCCACGCCCGAACAAGGCGCGGCGATTCTGGATTCGCTGGCGGAAAGTTGGGCACAGGTCATCACCGAAGTGCATCAAATGAGCTGGGTGACGCGCGCTGAACCGGCATGGGGCATCGGTCACTGGCAGGGCAAAGTGTTAGACCACAACGACGCAGCATCACTCTTACCACCGCGCTAAACGGGGATCGACGATGAATAAAAAATTGAACATGATTGCGGCACTGTCGCTGGCGCTGTCGGCCCAGAGCATGGCGGCGGAGAAATTCACCTTCATGACCAACTGGTATGCGCAAGCCGAGCATGGCGGTTTTTATCAGGCACTGGCGCAGAATCTGTATAAAGATGCCGGGCTCGACGTCAGCCTGAAAATGGGTGGCCCACAGGTTCACACCATGCAGCTGATGGCGGCAGGCCAGGCGGACTGCATCATCAGCGACAACATGCAGGCACTGGAATCCTGGCAGCAAGGCGTGGAAGCCATGCCCGTTGCCACCACGTTCCAGCACTCGGCGATTGCTTTTCTCACCCATCCTGATGTGAAAGATAAAGCCGATCTGCAAGGCAAAACCTTCCTGCTGGCGGCGGAAGCTTACACCTCCTACTGGCCGTGGGCCCAAAGTGCGCTCGGCCTGAAAAATGCGCGCGTGCGCCCTTACACGTTCAGCATCCAGCCATTCCTGGCAGATAAGACGCTGGTGCAGCAGGGTTATATCACCTCGGAACCTTTTGCGGTGCAGAAAGCCCATGCGCAAGCCAATGTCTACCCGATCAGCGAATGGGGCTATCCGCCTTACGGCAACAGTATTGTGTGCATGAAATCGACCATTGAAAAACGTCC
The DNA here is from genome assembly GCF_011752515.1 of Pantoea sp. Ap-870. NCBI lineage: Bacteria > Pseudomonadati > Pseudomonadota > Gammaproteobacteria > Enterobacterales > Erwiniaceae > Pantoea > Pantoea sp. Ap-870. Next base: position 64,269 of record NZ_VWXG01000005.1, on the reverse strand, counting down.
GCAAGCGGTGGCCGCGTTCGTCAAAGCCTCAATGCAGGGCTGGAAAAACTATCTGCAGGATCCGCGCGCTGGCAATGCGCTGATCCGCAAAGAGAATCCGCAGATGAGCGAGGAGCAGATCGCCTTCGGCATTGCCCAGATGAAGAAATACCAGATGCTGACGGGCGGTGATGCGCAAACGGCGGGTATCGGTATCATTACCGAGCCACGGCTCAAACAGACATGGCAACTGCTGGTGGACAACAAGCTGATCGATCCGGCCAAAGTGCCGTTTGCAGGTAGCTACACGCTGCAGTTCATCAAAGACGTTAAGGTCATGCCATGAACACCGCCAGCAACATAACGCCGATCAATCCGGATAGCCAGCCGCGGCCTGTAGCGCCGCCGGCGATTGAGGTGCTTTCTGCGGAGAAAATCTATCCCAACGGGACGCGGGCGCTGCTGCCGGTCGAACTGACGGTGCGTCAGGGCGAATTTGTCTCACTGCTCGGTCCCTCCGGCTGTGGCAAAAGTACGCTGCTGAAAATGATTGCCGGCTTAATTGAACCCAGCGATGGCAAACTGATGTTGTTCCGCCGCGATCGCCGGGAGAATCAACGTGACCTGCCGCTTTCCTTTGTGTTTCAGGAAGCGACACTGATGCCGTGGAGCAGCGTGCACAAGAATGTCCGCCTGCCGCTGGATCTGGCGGGCGTTCCGCGCGCCGAAGCCGATACCCGCGTGCGCGAGATTCTGGAACTGGTTGGCCTGGGCCAGTTTGGTCACGTATTACCGCGCGAGCTTTCCGGTGGCATGCAGATGCGGGTGTCGATTGCTCGCGGTTTAGTGACGCGTCCCAGGGTGCTGTTGATGGATGAACCGTTCGGCGCCCTGGACGAAATCACCCGCAACAAACTGGACAGCGACCTGCTGGAGCTGTGGCAGGAACAGAAGCTGACGGTCGTGTTTGTTACCCACTCCATTCAGGAAGCCGTATTCCTGTCGCAGCGGGTGATCATGATGGCCGCACGACCGGGCCGCGTGGTGGATGATATCCGCATTGACACCAGCCAGCCGCGTGATGATGCGTTTCGTGTCAGCCAGCCGTTTACCCATTATGCGCAGTTGCTGCAGCGCGGCCTGCTGGCAGCCAGTCAGGAGAGCCAGTCATGAAACCGCTCGCAGCAAACCGTAGATTTCAACAGTGGCTGTTTCCAGCGGTGGTGGCCGTCGCCATGCTGCTGTTGTGGCAGTTTCTGGTTACCGCGTTTAAGGTCCCGGCGTTTCTGGTGCCTTCGCCGGTGGTGGTGGCACAAAGCCTGGCGCAAAACTTTCCTGCCTTGTTTATGTCGCTGCTTTACACCCTGAAAATCACGCTGATCTCGTTTGCGCTGGCAACGGTGATCGGTTCCCTGATTGCCTTTTTGCTGGTGCAAAATCGGTTTATCGAGACGGCGTTATTTCCTTACATCGTCTTTCTGCAAGTCACGCCGATCGTGGCCATTGCACCGCTGATCATTATCTGGGTGAAAGACACCACCGCATCGCTGGTGGTGTGCGCCACCCTGATGGCGGTGTTCCCGATCATCTCCAGCACCACCCAGGGTTTACGCAGCGTGTCGCCGGGTCTGCTGAGCTACTTCAGGCTGAACCATGCCTCGCGGCTGCAAATTTTACTCCGCCTGCGCATTCCATCTGCATTGCCCTACTTCTTTGGCGCGCTGCGTATTTCCAGCGGTTTGTCACTGATTGGTGCCGTGGTGGCGGAGTTTGTGGCGGGCACCGGCGGCACGGATACCGGGCTGGCCTACCAGATTTTACAGGCTGGCTATCAACTCAATATCCCGCTGATGTTTGCCGCATTGTTACTGATTTCTCTGGCCGGCTTTCTGCTGTTTGCCCTGATGTCGTGGCTGACGCGCCGCGTATTAGCCGCCTGGCACGAGAGTGAGTTAAGCCCGAATTAATGCCAAACGGGCGGAAAACCTCCGCCCTGCGCCCCCTACGAACAGGAGCATTACATGTCTGAACCCGATCGCCAGTCTGCCCTGGCGGCGCTGGTCGCGGCGTTGCCGGAACTGGAGTGGATTAAAGAAGCGCCGAAAGTGAAACGTCTGTCACGCGACTTTCACTGGTTCAGCCCGGTGCTGAAATCCCAGCTGGAAGAGAAATTTGCCGAGCTGGCCGTGCGTCCTCGCGATGAAAACGAGCTGCTGGCGGTGGTGGCCGCCTGTGCAAAAGCCCGTGTGCCACTGAACCTTCGCGGTGGCGGTACCGGCAACTATGGCCAGCTGATTCCGCTCAATGGCGGTGTGATAGTCGACATGACACGCCTGAACAGCGTCACCGCGCTGGGCACCGGTACGGTGCGCGCGCAGGCGGGTATTCGATTAGGCGATCTCGAAGCCCACACGCGCCCGCACGGCTGGGAGTTACGTTGCATGCCCTCAACCTGGAAACTTGCCACACTTGGCGGGCTGTTTGGCGGCGGTTTTGGCGGGGTGGGATCGATTAACTACGGTCCACTGGCCGCGCCAGGCAACGTGCTGTCGATTCGGATGATGACCATGGAAGAGACGCCGCGCATCATCACTTTACAGGCACCGGATGCGCTGCTATTGCATCATGCCTATGGCAGCAATGGCATCGTGCTGGAGATCGAACTTGCGCTGGCGCCCTGCCATGACTGGATCGAACGTCTGGATACCTTTGCCGATTTTCCCTCCGCGATGGCTTATGCCGATGCGCTGGCGCGGTCGCCGGGCATCGTTAAACGCCAGATTGCCGTGTTTGCCGCACCGGTACTGGATTATTTCAGCGATTTAGCGGATGCGCAGGTTAAGGGGCAACACGGTGTCATTTCGGTAACAGGAAGCGAGAGTGATGGTCTGCTGCCCGCCCTTGTGGCGCAACACCATGGCCATAATGCATTGCACTTTGCCGAAGGTGAAAATAGCGGCCACTCCCTGATTGAATATTGCTGGAACCACACGACCTTGCAGGCATTGAAGATCGACAAGACCCTGACCTATCTGCAAACCGCGTATTCCCCGGATAATTATTATCAACAGGCACTGGCGATGGAAGCCGAATTATCGGATGAGGTGATGTCACATATTGAATTTCTGCGCGACATGAACGGTGCGCTCACCTGTAGCGGCCTGCCATTAATCCGTTACAGCAGCCCGGAACGGCTCAACGCCATTATGGATATTTATCGTAGCCATAATGTGAAAATAAATAATCCGCATGTCATTCATATTGAGGATGGCAAACAAGGTATGGTGCGGCCTGATGTGGTTGCCCTAAAATCCGCCTGCGATCCTTACAACTTATTAAACCCCGGCAAGCTACGTGGCTGGGAAGTACGTGAAACCTTGCCGGCGGTACATATTCCCGGCGTTAATTGATCATCACTTTTTATTTACGGCATAACTCACCGCCGGGTGATCCTCTCACCCGGCTGGCATCGTTACGCTTTCCTCATCGGGTGTGTTTATTCAGGGATCATGCAATGAGAGCACTAAAACGTGTCGGTTTACTTGCGCTGTTTTTCCCCTTCGCGCCAGCAACACTGGCTGCGACACAAAGTAATATCAGCGACTGTCATTACGATGCCAGCGGTGTAGACAGCTTCAGCGATATATTCACCTGCGGTACCGTTAGCGGCAGTTTACGTACGCTCTACTACTCCACGCACAATGCCTATTTTTCCAAAGGCTTTAATCAGGACACCACCAGTTACGGCGGCAGTGTGAAATATGAAACGGCTCCCGCGTATGGTTTTCGTGCTGGCGTGAGCGCCATCTTTTTGCGGGGGATTGATCACCCGGATGAAGCGCATACCATCAGCGACATTGGTGATAATCAGACCAATATCGGGGAAGCTTATTTAAGCTGGCAACAGGATGATTTTAAAATTACTGCCGGCGATCAACGCATTAACATTCCCTTCGTCGGTGACTATGACTGGCGTATTACACCGATACTCTTCAGGGGCGTTGATGCCAATTATGGCGACAGCACCCAGTATTTACATGCGACCAAAGTCTGGCGCTACAAGCCCTGGGGCGACGATCAGTTCCTGGATACCACGGCCTATTCGGATATCGATGAGCGCACTAACGGCATGTGGGCGATTGGTGGCGGACAGGGCACGCAGTGGGGTAACAAAAAACTTACCGGACAAGTGTGGTATCAGGAATATGCTGATTATTCCCGCGTTGTCTATGGCGAAAGTCATGTGCAGTGGCAGGATACATTGTTGCAGCCGGATGTGGCTCTGCAGTTTATTCGCGGTACCAGCTTAGGGAAAGCGCTGGCCGGAGAGGTCAATAGCACCTCTTACGGTGCTCAGCTCGCGCTGAGTTTCACTCCTGCACTGAACTGGAAATTGGGCTACGACCATATTGCTGCCAGCCCCAATAGCTGGGGTAACGGTTCACTGGTGGTGCCTTATGCCCACAACAGTTCATCGGGTCCCTATTTCGCCCAGCCGTTTTTCACCAGTACCCAGGATCTTGGCAGTGGCAATGCATATATGACCAACCTGAACTACGTGCTTAATGAGCATCTTTCTCTGGGTACACAATATTCGTTTATGGATTTAAAACCCTCGGCACAGTCTGCCAGCATTAATCAGTCGGAATATCTGGTGTATTTCACCTGGGCGTTCAGCGGTGTATTAAAAGGATTAAGTGTGACCGATTTTGCCGGCGTGCAGACATCGCCTCTGTACGATTCACATTTCTGGCAGAATCGTTTGAGTTTGCAATACGACTTTTAATCATTCATTCCATCAGAATTAACTGTCTTTACCTGCTGCCCAGGATGGATGAATTGCTGATTAACCCATAGGCCCCTTTAACAGGGGCCTGTTGAGTTTTTGTACAATATTCACCGCCAGCGCCTGATGCGAAGCATTTGTCTGCAGGAGAGCGTACTGGCGCAGACGTTTTTCTCAGTGCCGCCTGTCAATGCGCTGCACCAGCCGATCGCCGAGCCACTGGATACCGCACACCAGCACGATCAGTACGGCGATCACCGCCACCATCACCGCAGTGTCAAAACGCTGATAACCGTAGCGAATCGCCAGATCGCCCAGGCCGCCCGCCCCGATGGCACCCGCCATTGCCGAGGCGCCGATCAGCGCCACCAGCGTGACGACAAAACCAGAAAGAATGCCCGGCAGCGCTTCAGGAATCAGCACCTCCCAGACAATACGTAATTTGCTGGCACCCATGGCACGCACCGCATCAATCAGCCCGCGATCGACATCGCGCAGTGAAACTTCCGCTACCCGGGCAAAATACGGCGTGGCGGTGATCGATAACGGTACAATTGCGGCCCAGGTGCCCAGAGAGGTGCCGACCAGCAGACGGGTAAAGGGAATCAGCGCCACCAGCAGAATAATGAACGGCAGCGAGCGAAAGCCGTTGATCACTACGCCCAGCAGACGATTGATGCTCCGGTTTTCAGCAATGCCGCCGGGGCTGGTGGTCACCAGAATCAGTCCCAGCGGTAATCCGGTCAGCAGCGAAAACAGGCCGGCCACCGCCGTCATCAGCAGCGTTTCACCCAACGCGTTGAGCAGTAAATCAATCATCACTGGCGACATAACCGACCAACTCCACCTGTGCCTGCTGCGCACGCAGCCAGCTGAGAACCTGATACTCATCGGCCGCGTTGGCAGCCGGGAGCGCAATAAAGAAACGCACTACCGCGTAGTGCTGAATGTGGTCGATGCCCCCCTGCAGCAGGCGAAATTTACCCGGCAGAGCGCTGGCAAACTGCGTCAGCAAATCCCCCTGCGCCGCCACACCAGCAAAGTGAACGCTATAGATCGCCTCACCTTCACGCTGTTCGCTTAGCCGCGCTGCGAGATTTTCCGGCAGCTGCGGCAGCAGTCCGCGCAGCAGCGTGCGCGTCAGCGCGGATTGCGGATGGGCGAACACCTGCCACACCGGGCCCTGCTCGACAATCTCCCCGGCGTCGATGACGGCCACGCGATGCGCCACGGATTTAATCACCTCCATCTCATGCGTGATCAGCAGAATGGTGATACCAAGCTGCTGATTGAGCGATTTCAGCAGTGCGAGAATCGAGCGGGTGGTTTCCGGATCGAGCGCTGACGTGGCTTCGTCACACAGCAGCAGCGCCGGGCTGGCGGCCAGCGCGCGGGCAATACCGACACGCTGTTTTTGTCCGCCGGAAAGCGCTGCCGGATAGTGTCCGGCCTTGTCGCTCAACCCCACCAGCGCCAGCAGTTCCGCTACGCGCTGGTTGCGCTGTGCCTTTTCCATGCCAGCTATTTTCAGCGGCAGCGCCACATTCTGCGCCACGGTTTTTGCCGACAGCAGATTGAAGTGCTGAAACACCATGCCAACGCGACTGCGCACCGCCTGCAGCTGCTGTTCTGACAGACCGGTAATACGCCGCCCTTCAATCTCGATTACGCCTTCGTCGGGCTGCTCCAGCCCGTTGAGACAGCGAATCAGCGTCGATTTTCCGGCGCCGCTGCGCCCAATCAGGCCAAGGATTTCGCCTTTTTGCACTGTCAGTGAGACATTGCGCAGCGCCTGTGTCTGGCCGAAACGGCGCGACACGCCCTGCAAACGCACCACGTTGCTGTGCTGCGCCACGCGATCGCGTACCTGAGCCTCTTCGATCACGCCGCGCGCCACGGCGGTCAGGGGCACGGTGGCCTCGGAAAATAGCGTCATGGATGGGTTCCTTACCAGGCGGTTTCGCCCGTGCCTTTGTAGACCTTGTCAAACACCGTTTTGACGGCATCGTTCTGGTACGATGCCACCAGGGTTTTCACCCACGGGGCGCTGGCGTTCTCTTTTTTCACCGCGATAAAGTTGTTGTACGGATTGTCTTTCACCGGCTCCTGCGCGATACGATCCGCCGCGGTCAGGCCGCTTTTCAGCGCCCAGTCGGTATTGACCACTGCTGCATCGAGATCCGGCACCGAGCGACCAATGATGCCGGAATCCAGCTCTTTGATTTTCAGGTGGTGGGGATTGTCAGTGATGTCGGCCGTGGTCGCGGCAATGCCGGCGCCCGGTTTGAGTTTGATCAGCCCCTGTTGCTGCAGCAGCAGCAGACCGCGCGCCTCGTTCGACGGATCGTTAGGCACGCCGATTACCGCTCCCTCTTTCAGACCGGCGGCGCTTTTCACTTTCTTCGAATAGAGACCGATCGGCCAGACGGCGGTATCGCCGACGCGCACGATATCGTAATGATTGACCTTGATTTGATTATTCAGGAACGGCTGATGCTGGAAGGCATTGGCATCCACTTCACCATTCTGTAACGCTTCGTTGGGCTGGTTATAATCATTGAAAATCACGGTTTTCACCGTCAGCCCTTTCGCGGCGGCCTGCTTTATTACTTCACGCCAGACGTCTTCGTCCTCGCCGCTCATAATGCCGACCTTCACCGCGGTTTTATCCGCCGCCTGCGCCACAGAAAACGGCGCGACCACGCTGCCGGCAACCAGTAATGCGCCGACGGTTAACAACAATTTCTTTTGGGCTGATGCGAAGCGTGTGTGCATAAATTATTTCCTGAGTGTTATTATTACGCGAGTCAAAATAAGCTGCCGTCATCGACAGATACGCGCAGTATACGCAGTTGCTTATTCCAGCATTATGATTTATCCGGGAATGCTATTCCTGAAATGAATAAAGCCATGCCGCCGCCCGTCGCGCCAAAAGGCCCCGGGCGGCTGTGCTACCATGCCTGTTTGATTGACCGTTATTGAGCGCTATGTCGGATACCACACCCAAACGTAAAAATGACCCGGAAGGGTTGAAAAAACGCATCCTCGCGGGTGCGCTGCAAACCTTCGCCGAATACGGTATGCAGGGCGCGCGAATGGAGCAGATTGCTGAACTGGCACAGACCACCAAGCGCATGGTGGTGTATCACTTCATCAACAAAGAGAAGCTGTATATTGAGGTGCTGGAGCAGGTGTATCAGGCGATCCGCCAGCATGAGACCGGCCTGAATCTTACTACGCTGGAGCCGGAAGAGGCGATGGTCAAACTGGTGGAAGCCAGTTTTGACTACCACGTCACGCATCCCGATTTTATGCGCCTGGTGTGTACAGAAAACCTGCTGCGCGGGCGTTACATCATGCAGTCGGAGCGCATCAAAGCGATGAACAAAAGTACCCTCGATTTGCTGGATGACATCCTGTCCCGCGGCCAGCGTCAGGGCATCTTTATCGACGGCCTGGATACCGTGGACGTACACCGCCTGCTCAGCAGTATTTGTGTGCATCACGTCTCCAACCGCTACACCTTCCACACGCTGTTTACCCCCCACGACAGTGAAGAGGACAGTATTCGCCGCAACCGTCAGCTGGCGGTGACGGCCACGCTGCGCTATATCCGCAAAGCCCCGTAATCTGCGGGTTCGCTGTGATGGTCTACGCTTGATCAAATAAACGGGACCGTGACAGACCTCAGATTAAGGAACGCTGTAGTGAAGAAAGATGCTCTCCTCTATCCGTTACGCAACACGCATAATACCGATGACACCCCTGCGCTCTGGAACTGGGCGCAGAATTCGGTAGTTGGCCAGCCCCAGCAGTTGCATCAGCCGCGTAGTGAAGCCGAGCTGCAACAGCTGTTGCGCGACTCGCACGGCAAAGTGCGCGTGCTCGGCAGCCGTTTGTCGCCCGGTCGCATGCTGTGCGTACAGCCGCAGGACGTACTGCTGGATCTCAGTGCGCTGCGCGGCATCCTCGCTCAGGATGAAGAGAGCGTCACGTTTGCCGCGGGCACGCCGCTGCAGCAGGTGTATGACAGCCTGACAAAGATGGATCGCATGCTCGCCTCCTCGCCCGGCGTGATTGCGGTGCAGACGCTGGCAGGCGCGCTGGCAACCGGCACCCACGGTCAGGGCCTGGCACAGAGTTCGCTGGCGGACGAAGCGCTGCATATCCGCATGGTGCTGGCCGATGGCAGCGTGCGCGAGTTTCAGCGCGGTGACGCTGATTTCCCGGCGGCGATGGTGTCACTTGGCGCGCTCGGCATCGTCACCGCCATTACCTTGCGCACTGAGCCATTTCGCCTGTTTACCTGCCATAAATTCGCCGCGTCTGCCGATTCACTGGAGCAGGATTTGCTGACGTGGAATGAGCAGCACGAACTCAGCAAAGCCTGGTGGTTTGTCGATGACAACCTGATGCATGTCTGGAACGCCGATGTCGCCAGTGCCGAAGACAGCCAGGCGTGGTACGACCATCAGCGCGAAGTGATTGAGCACGGCGATCAGGCCGACAGCAGCCTGAACGACACCATCGATCAGACGCTGGAACACATGCATCGCGACACGCAGATTCACGGTAAAGGCGGCAAACAGTTCCGTACCGTCACCCGCTTCCGTGACTTCACCGACATCAGCGGCGATATTTACCAGCTGTTTTGTCGTGGTATCGCCGTACCGCAGATCAACGTTGAGATTGGCGTGCCGCTGGCCAAAACGCCGCAGATTATCAGTAAGATCAAAGCCTGGTACGCACAGAATCGTCCGCACATGCACTATCCCATCATCCTGCGCTGCACCGGCGCTTCACAGGCGTGGATGAGCCCGGCGCATCAGCAGCCGACCTGCTTTTTTGGTTTCGTGGTGTATTACGCGGATGACGGCTCGCTGTCGCAGGACGGACTGCATTTCCTCACCGAAGTGGAAAAACTGCTGGCGGCGGAAGGCGGACGTCCGCACTGGGGTAAATATTACGATCCGCAGCGCTATCAGTGGCGCGCCATCTATCCGCAGTGGGATGCGTTTCGTGCAGTGCGTGAACAGCTGGATCCGACGCACCGCTTTAGCAATGACTATGTCACGGCTTTGTTTGATTGAGTTTGATTGATTTTGATTGATTTTGATGGGGAGAAGCTATGTACGCCTGGGTAACGCTGTTAACGCAGCCGGAATATTATGTCGGGGTGAAAGCGCTGCATCGCTCACTCAAACGCAGCGAAACGCGCTGGCCGCTGATTGTGATGGTCACCGATGCCATCGACCTGAGCATGCGCGAAGCATTACAGGCGCTGGGCTGTGTGATCCATCCGGTCCAGCCGCTGATGCCGGACGCCGCGCTGGAGCAGCATTATGCCTCAGCACAGTTTGGTGAAGTGTGGAGCAAGCTGCGCGCCTGGGAGCTGACCGGTTGCGAGCGCGTGGTCTTTCTTGATGCCGATATGCTGGTGCTGCGCAACATGGATGAGCTGTTTACGCTTGACCTCGGCAAGCATGCGCTGGCGGCCTGTCACGCCTGCCGCTGCAACCCGAATCAAATCGCCAGCTATCCTGACAGCTGGCAGCCGGAGCAGTGTCACTACACCTGGCAGGCGCGCGGTGAGACCCCGCCCGCCGATCTTGATAACTATCTCAACGGCGGTTTTCTGGTGCTGCAGCCGGATCAGGCGGTTTTCGACTGGCTGCAGCAGAAAGTGGCTGAGATTGACGACCTGCGCCGCTATCCGTTCTCCGAACAGGATTTGCTCAATGAAGTGTTTGCCGGACGCTGGCTGCCGCTGCCGTACATTTATAACGCGCTAAAAACCCTGCCGTTCCAGCATGCCGGCTTATGGCATGACGATGAGGTGAAGAATCTGCACTACATTCTCGCCAAACCGTGGAAGCGCGACCTGAACCAGCCAGAGGCGCAGCGCGACCGTTATTACGCGCTGGATAAGCTGTGGTGGGAGCTGGGCGCGGATTAATGGCTGGTCGCGGCGCGATTTATCGGGCAACGGTTGGTCGCCATAAATGGCGACCCTACAGAATCTAAAACGGGTCAAAGCCTTTGCTGAATTTCCCAGGGTGCGCATTTATGCGCACCTGGTAGCGGCGCGATTTATCGCGCAATAATTGTGCGCTTCCCTGCGCACTGTGGCTTAACGCCAGCCGAGCTCTGGCGCGACGTGGGTCAGAATGCTGTCGATCACGTGCGCGCAATAGTCCACGCCAAGCTGATTAGGGATGGTCAGTAACAGAGTATCGGCTTCCGCAATCGCTTCATCCTGTGCCAGCTGTTTGATCAGCTGCTCCGGCTCTGCGGCATAGCTACGCCCAAAGATGGCGCGGGTTTTCTCATCGAGGAACCCGACGGAATCCTGCTCCTGTCCGCCGCGACCGAAGTAAGCGCGATCGGTGTCGTTCATCAGGGCAAAAATACTGCGGCTGACCGACACGCGCGGTGCACGCTGATGCCCTGCCGCCTGCCAGGCTTCTTTATAGGCGAGAATCTGCTTCGCCTGCTGCACATGGAACGGTTCGCCGGTCTCGTCATCCTTCAGCGTCGAACTCTGCAAATTCATCCCCAGCTGGGCTGCCCAGATCGATGTGGCGTTCGAGCCGGAGCCCCACCAGATACGCTCGCGCAGGCCTTCGGAATATGGCTCCAGGCGCAGCAGCCCCGGTGGATTCGGGAACATCGGCTGCGGATTGGGTTTGGCAAACCCTTCGCCACGCAGCACTTCCAGCAGCTCTTCGGTGTGACGACGTCCCATATCCGCATCGGTTTCCCCTTCGCGCGGATTAAAGCCAAAGTAGCGGTAGCCTTCAATCACCTGCTCCGGCGAGCCACGGCTCAGGCCGAGCTGCAAACGGCCGTTGGCGATCAGGTCCGCTGCCCCGGCGTCTTCCGCCATATACAGCGGATTTTCGTAACGCATGTCGATCACACCGGTACCAATCTCGATGCGGCTGGTTTTGGCACCGACCGCCGCCAGCAGCGGAAACGGTGAACTCAGCTGGCGGGCAAAGTGGTGTACGCGGAAATAGGCACCGTCGGCACCCAGTTCTTCGGCGGCGACAGCCAGGTCAATCGACTGCAGCAGCACATCCTGCGCCGAACGGGTGGCCGAGTGTGGTGACGGGGTCCAGTGACCGAAAGATAAAAAGCCAATTTTTTTCATGCTAAATGCTCCTCGCGGGCCAGAACGGCGCCGGCGTCATCAATCAGAATTCGATGAGGTAAGGTTACGCCTGTGCGAAGAGGACTGATAGCCAATAGTTTTCGCGCGCTTCTTCAACTTTTTTGCATAACAAAGCAATTTTCCGTCTTTGTGTTTATCACGCGTATCGCGCATCGTGAGCGCATCTTTTCCCGTCTCGCTGACTGAACACATGAACATGGTCAAAGGAACCTCCGCCTACCTCAGTGCGCAACAGCGCGAAGTGGTGCATCAGCTGGCGCGCAGCTGGCTCTGGCGCAGCGAATTGCCGACCTGGCTGTTAATCATTACCGTTTATAGCGGCTGGTTCGCCAGCGTGCTGTACTGGCAAACGCTGGGCCTGCCCCTCGCCACGCTGCTGCTGATCCTGTTCACCACCTGGTATTTGTCGCTGCAGCATGAGTTGATTCATGGCCATCCGACGCGCCTGCCGCGCCTTAATCAGCTGTTTGGCACGCTGCCGCTGGCGGTGTGGTATCCGTATGGTCTGTACCGGGATTCGCACCTGGCGCATCACCGCAACCACACCCTGACCGATCCGCATGATGATCCGGAAACCTATTATCTGTCGCCGGCGCACTGGGCTCGGCTCAAACCCTGGCAGCAGCGCGTTATCCATCTGCGCAACACCTTTCCGGGACGTCTGCTGCTGGGACCGCTGCTGGATATCCTCGCCACGCTGCGCGCGCTGACGCAAAGCGTGGTGCAGCGCGACGTGCCGGCGATGATGATGTGGCTGGTGCACCTGCTACTGCTGGCCGGACTTTTTTACTGGCTCAGCCTGCACGGCTTTTCCCCGCTGTGGCTGGTGCTGGCGGTGAGCTATCCGGCGCTGATGCTGACCAAGGTGCGCTCATTTTACGAACATCGTGCCGATGAGGCGCCGCTGGCGCGCTCGGTGAATAACGAAGCGGCCTGGCCGTGGCGCCTGCTGTTCCTGAATCTCAACTATCATTCTGTACATCACGATCTGCCCGGTTTACCCTGGTACGGTCTGCGCAAAGTCTATTTGCTCTACCGCGACGGCTACTATCAGCGTAATCAGGGTTTTCGCGTTGCCGGTTACGGCGAATGGATGAAGCGCTTCTGGCGTCAGCCGATCGACGTTAACGCCCACCCGGGACACCACAAGGACGCACAGAATGCACATCATCTCTTTACCGATGTACGACATCGACCACCCGAGCACGCTGGCAATGACCTCAGTGCTGACGCGGCTGCTGGCGAAGCGCGGCGTGCAGGCTGAGGTGCAGTGGCACGACGACCTGCTGCCACACTGGCGTGATGACAATCTGCTGCTGAGTCAGACCTGCGGCTATCCGCTGGTCGCGCTATTGCCTGACGTGCAACTGGTGGGCACGTTTCAGTCCAATGCGCCTGGCTGCCATGATCTGCGCTATCGCAGCTGGCTGGTGGCACGGCAGGAAGATGAGAACCTGAGCCTCGCCGATTTCCGCGGCCGTCGCGCAGTGTGCAACAGCAATGACTCACACTCCGGATACAATTCGCTGCGCTACGTGGTCGCGCCGCTGGCCCAGGACGGCAAATTCTTCGCCACTACCCGGTTCAGCGGCAGCCACCGCCAGTCGCTGGCCGCGCTGCACGCCGGACAGGCCGACCTCGCCGCCATTGATTGCATCACCTGGGCGCTGCTGCGCAAATACCGGCCGCAGGAGCTGCAGGGCTTAGCCATTATCGGTGAAACCCCGCTGTGTGCCGCGCTGCCGCTGATAACCTCGGCGAAAACCGACAGTCTGCTGCTGGAAAAGCTGCGCAGCACGCTGTTTGAGCTGGCCAATGTGGAGGACTACAAGGATGTGATGAAGGCCAACCTGCTGGCGGGCTTTTCTGTGCCGCAGCGCGACTGGTTTGACGAGGTTAAACGCTGGGAAGATGACGCCGCCGCGCTGGGCGTGACGGCGCTGTAAATAAAGCACTAACCGGCGGCATCCCTGCCGCCAGCGGACTTACTGTGCGCGAGCCGCGATAATCGCCTCTGCGACGTTACGCGGTGCTTCGGCGTAGTGGGCAAACTCCATGCTATACGTGGCGCGACCCTGCGACATTGAGCGTAGCGTGGTGGCGTAGCCAAACATCTCGGCCAGCGGCACTTCAGCACGGATAATGCGCGCGCCGAAACGCTCGTCCATGCCCTGCAGCGTGCCGCGCCGGGATGACAAATCGCCCATCACGCCGCCGGCATACTCTTCCGGCGTCTCCACTTCCACCTGCATCACCGGCTCAAGTATCACCGGATCGGCCTGCTTCGCTGCCGCTTTGAAGCCAAAGATCGCCGCCATGCGGAACGCCATCTCCGACGAGTCAACGTCGTGATAAGAGCCAAACGTCAGCGTGGCTTTGATGTCGACCACCGGATAACCAGCCAGCACGCCGCTGTTGAGCGCTTCGCGAATGCCCTTCTCCACTGAAGGAATAAATTCGCGCGGCACCACGCCGCCTTTGGTCGCGTCTTCAAAGGCGAAACCGGTTCCGGCCGCCTGCGGCTCGAGCGTCAGCACCACGTGACCATACTGGCCCTTACCGCCCGACTGACGCACAAATTTCCCTTCTACCTCGCGCACCGTTTTGCGGATGGTTTCGCGGTAGGTTACCTGCGGCCGGCCAATATTGGCTTCCACGCCAAACTCGCGTTTCAGACGGTCGACGATGATCTCCAGATGCAGTTCACCCATGCCGGAGATGATGGTCTGACCGGACTCCTCATCGGTGTGCAGCCGGAACGACGGATCCTCTGCCGCCAGCCGCTGCAGCGCCAGCCCCATTTTTTCCTGGTCGCCTTTGGTCTTTGGCTCAATCGACAGCGAAATCACCGGATCGGGAAATTCCATGCGCTCCAGCGTGATTACCGCATTAGGATCGCACAGCGTTTCGCCGGTGGTGACCTCTTTCAGCCCGACGCAGGCGGCAATATCGCCGGCGCGGATCTCATCAATTTCGATGCGATCGTTAGCCTGCATCTGCACGATGCGGCCGATGCGCTCTTTACGCCCTTTCACCGCGTTCCACACGCTGTCACCCTTGCGCAGCACGCCAGAATAGACGCGCACAAAGGTAAGCTGACCGACGTAAGGATCGCTCATCAGCTTGAACGCCAGCGCCGAGAAAGGTTCCTCATCGTCAGCATGGCGTTCGTCGTGTTCGCCGCGCTCGTTGATGCCGGCGACCGGTGGCACGTCGAGCGGCGAAGGCATCAGTTCGATGACCGCATCAAGCATGCGCTGCACCCCTTTGTTTTTAAACGCGCTGCCGCACAGCATCGGCTGGATTTCGCCCGCCAGCGTGCGCTGCCGCAGCCCGGCAATCACCTCGTCTTCACTGAGATCGCCCTGCTCCAGATAGCGATCCATCAGCGCTTCGCTGGCTTCTGCCGCTGCTGCCACCATGTTTTCCCGCCACTCCGCTGCCTGCGCCTGCAGCGCGTCCGGAATCGGCGCATAGCTAAAGCTCATGCCCTGGCTGGCGTCGTCCCAGTAGATGGCGCGCATTTTGTTGAGATCGATGACCCCGCTGAACTGCTCTTCAGCGCCGATGGGAATGACAATCGGCACCGGATGCGCCTGCAGGCGATCTTTCATCATCTGCACCACGCGGAAAAAGTCCGCGCCCTGGCGGTCCATCTTGTTGACGAACGCAATGCGCGGCACGTGGTATTTATTCGCCTGCCGCCACACGGTTTCTGACTGCGGCTGAACGCCACCGACCGCGTCGTACACCATCACGGCACCATCCAGCACGCGCATTGAGCGCTCCACTTCAATGGTGAAGTCAACGTGTCCGGGAGTATCAATGATGTTGATACGGTGCGGCGTAAAACTGCCGTCCATGCCCGGCCAGTAGCAGCTGACCGCCGCCGAGGTGATGGTAATGCCGCGCTCCTGCTCCTGCGCCATCCAGTCGGTGGTTGCCGCGCCATCGTGCACTTCACCCAGCTTGTGGCTCATTCCGGTGTAAAACAGGATGCGCTCAGTGGTGGTGGTTTTACCGGCATCGATGTGCGCGGAGATGCCGATGTTGCGATAACGTTCGATGGGGAGGGGTCGGGGCATGATGCGTCCTTAGTCTGTTGACGAAAAAAACCGGCAGGCACCATTGCCCGCCGCTGTGCCCCAGCATAAACCCATTGTACGAATGAATACGAACAGTTTGAGCTTTTTTTGCTCATCGCTGAGATTGTCACGGTTTTCCGCATTTGCGGTGTGGCGCAGTGACGCGCAGCGCTTTAAGGTAAGGCTTTCATGCTTAACGGGAAAACAGTCCATGCGTATTCTGATTGTGGGAGCCGGTGCCACCGGCGGGTACTTTGGCGCGCGCCTGGCGCAGGCCGGCCGTGATGTGACCTTTCTGGTGCGCGAGCGCCGCCAGCAGCAGCTGCAACAGACTGGACTGGTGCTGCAAACGCCGGAGGGCAGCACGGTGCTGCAACCGCAGCTGGCGCTGGCCTCGACGCTGACCGGTGATTACGATCTGATTATCCTGACGGTGAAAAGCTTTGCGCTGGAACAGGCGATGGAAGACATCGCCCCGGCGGTTGGGCCGCAGACGCTGATCATGCCGATCCTCAATGGTATGCGTCACATTGATGCGCTGCGCGCACGTTTCGGTGACAAGGTGATTGGCGGGCTGTGTAAGATTCACGCCACGCTGGGCGAGCACGGCGAAGTGATGCAGCTGTCGCCGCTGCACATGCTTTACTACGGCGCGCTGGACGGCAACAACGATGCCCGTCTGGCGCGCGTGGATGCCGCGCTGCGTGATGCGCAGTTTGATAGTGTGTTCGCCGATAACATTATCAGTGAGCTGTGGGAGAAGTGGCTGCTGCTGAGCACGCTGGGTGCCGTGTGCTGTCTGGCGCGCGGCAATACGCAGCACATCCTGCGTTCAGCCGGTGGTGAAGCGCTGTTACAGGGCATTTTCGCCGAGGTGCTGGCGGTGATCACCGCCGATGGCTACCAACAGCGTCCGGCCGTGACGGCGAAGATTTATGAGACGCTGAACAATCCTGATACGGCAATGACCTCATCCATGTACCGCGATTTAACCCAGGGCTACGATATCGAAGCCGATCAGATCATTGGCGATTTGCTGGTGCGCGGCGCGCGCCATGCGGTGGCAACGCCGCTGCTGAACGCGGTGTATGTGAATTTGCAGGTATATTTGCAGACGCGGTGATCAGTCCGGTGCGTGGCGTGCCTGGTGCGCATGAATGCGCACCCTACGGCCCGGTACGCGGGAATAACCTGGTGCGCATGAATGCGCACCCTACGATACTGTAGGGTCGCCATTCATGGCGACCGATATCACGCCGGAACCATCGGATTCACCCAATCCTGGGGAACGGCTTAACCCAGCCGCGACTGCACGCCGGGCAGCTGCATCAGGCGCTGCCAGGCTGCTTCGACCGCGTCGGGTACATCAACGTGTCCGAAGAACCCCTTGCCGTTCGGGCCGTAGCCGCTGGCGTCGTCACGCAGGCGCTGCACCTCGCCCATCAGCAGCGACAGAAAACGCTCCACTGACCACACCCCCTGCGGCGGCGCGCCAACGATGCGCAGCATGCCCGCATCCATCATCACCTGCGGCACAAACACCGGCCAGCTGATGAATTCCGGCGCATGCTCGCGATCGCGCCACTGCCAGCGGAAGGTTTCCCAGCTGCGGCGCTGCATCAACGGATCCTGCACCAGCAGCACGCGCTGTGGCTGCCACTGCTGCTCATCCAGCAGGCGCTGGCTCAGGGCGGCGTTTTCGCCACAGTTGCGTGAAGCGGTTTCCAGCAGCAGCTGATCGTCAGGCAGCTCAGCGAACACGCGTGCCATCTCGCCCAGCAGCTGCGCTTCGCCCTTGCCGGCGGTGTCGATCTGGCGGTAGAGCGGATGGCTGGCAATCATCGCGGCCAGCAGCGCGGTTGAATGACCGATGCCGCCGCTGATCAGCAACGGCAGCTGATATTTCTTCGCCAGCGCAATCACCGCTTCGACGTTTGGCAGCACCGCATGTCCGGCAAGTATGGCTAAATCGACCTCCAGCGTACCGTCCTTTGGCAGCTGATCGAGCGCCAGCCAGGCGGCAATGGTGTTGATATCCTGAATTTGATGGTCATTGAGCTGCATCACTTTCTCCTTGCGTTATCACTGGCAGTGTAACGCCTTAATACCGCGACGGCAGGGAAAAATTTGCTACACTCGCCGCATTCTCATCAGGAGGGATCAATGACAGCGCGTTCCGTAACGCTTGACGATGTCGCCCGGCTGGCTGGCGTCTCCTATCAAACGGTTTCCCGGGTGCTGAACCATTCCGCGCAGGTGTCACCCCGCACCCGCGCGCGGGTGGAAGCCGCGATGCAGCAGCTCAGCTACGTGCCAAACCGGGTCGCGCAGCAGCTGGCCGGCAAGGCCACGCGCACGCTCGGGCTGGCGACCAGCGATCTGGCGCTGATGGCGCCGGCGCAGATTGCTTCGGCGATTCAGCAGCGCGCGGCGGCGCAGGGCTATCATCTGGTGATCGCCATGGCCAATGCCACCAGCCACGCGCAGGACACGGTGCATGAATTGCTGGCGCAGCGCGTCGATGCTCTGCTGATCAACCTGCCGCTGGATGCCGCGCAGGCGGCGCAGATTCAGCAGCAGTGCGGCAGCAAACCGACGCTGTTTCTGGATGTGGAGCGCAGCGCGGCCGTGGCGCAGTGTCAGTACCGAAGCACCAGCGGTGCGCAGCAGGCGGTGGATCATCTGGTGGCGCTCGGCCACCGGCAGATTGGCGTGCTGAACGGGCCTGCCAGCTCCGCGTCAGCGCGGGTGCGATTTAGCGCCTGGCAACAGGCGCTGGCGCGTCATCAGCTGGTGCCGGACTGCGTACTGAGCGGCGACTGGAGCGCAGCGTCCGGCTACCAGGCGCTGCTGACCCGGCTGCCCGACCAGCTGCCGCAGGCGCTGCTGGTGGCCAACGACCAGATGGCGCTAGGCGCGATGCGCGCGCTGCATCAGCATGGCGTACGAATTCCGGCGGAGATGTCGATCATCGGTTACGACGATACGGCGGAGAGCGCGTGGTATCAGCCACCGCTGACCACGGTGCGCCAGGATTTACAGCAGTTAGGCACAGTGAGCGTCGATCGTCTGCTGGCGCAGCTGGAGGGAGAGATGCCGGACAGTCAGCCGCTGGAGACCGGGCTGGTCCTGCGCGCCACCACGGCGGCGCCGTTGCAGCAGCAGGTGGATGTGGCGGAGATTGCGCAGCAGTTACAGCAGCTGGCGCGGGCATTAAAAAGGTCGCCATAAATGGCGACCCTGGAGCAAAACGCGGCTATCAGGCCCGTGAAGCTTACTGCCCTTTTGGTTCGCCCATCGCTTTGAGCTTTTTCGACAGCTCGCGACGCTCTTTCGACAGATCGGCGTTTTTGATGATGTACTCATCTACGCGATCTTCATAATCCACGCGCATGCTGGCGATGATTTCCTGAATCGCTTCCACGCTCATACCAGGTTTGATGTACTCGCTCAGGTTGTCCAGCAGCAACACACGTTTCTGGTTATCACGGATTTTCTTTTCGTTGTCCGTAATTTCGCGCTGCAGTTTGTTTTTACGACGAAACATACGCACAAACTCCAGTACGTCCTGAAATGATTGCTTGGCATTTTCCATGTTGGCACCTTTCTTGTGGCCTGCCGCGGCAGGCAAAATAGTCATAAACCGGGAAGACATTTAGCTTAGCGGCTTATAAGCCGGGTTCGCAATTTTCACCGCTAAATTCGGACTGGCACTTATCTTAGCGCAAAGAAAGGGCAATTCGCACTAAGTCATTGCCTGAGAAAACTATTTGCGCAGCGCCAGACGCACCAGGTCTGTCATGCGCTCCAGCTGACGCGCCTGCTCCAGACTCAGCCAGACGTAACCGTAAATCGCGGTGGTCTCCAGCCGCGCGCTGCCGTTGGCGATCAGCGCTTCCAGCTCCTGGGTGATGGCTTCCAGCTCGTGGCTGTTGGCAATCACCTGTTCGGTCTCGCCTTTCACCATCAGCGCCGCCAGCGCGTTCAGGGTGTTCTCGGTCATCTGCTGCGTGCGGCGCAGCGTCGGCGCGTTAAGTAAAATCAGATGGCTTTCGCGCGACGCCCACCAGGCTTCAATCTGCATCTGCATGGTGTTAACCATATTACGGTTAATGGTCTGAATGGCTTCAAACACCGATTTAGGGATGCGCGTCTCTTTGCTCGCCGGCTCCAGCAGCGCGCGCATTTTGATCACGCTGGTGAGCAGCTTCTGGAAGCGCGGATTGAGGCGCGGCTTCTCCACCAGATTGGCAGAAAAGCCGGCGTGATGAATCTTCGCCATGTTGATAAAGGCGTCCGACAGCTGAATGCGCCAGTGAGTATAGGCGCGCTGCGCCCAGATGGCGCTGAACAGTAAAGCCATCAGCGAGCCGAGGATCACATCGCCACCGCGCCACAGCGCCACGGTGAAATCGCCGGCCGGCGCGCCGACCACCACGCCGAGCGTGATGCCGATCAGCAGTGCCATATACGGGTGTTTGCCCAGCGTCAGATAGCCGCAGACGATCATCACGATAAAGCACCACACCAGCATCAGCGGCAGTGACAGCAGCTCCAGCTTCAGCGCGATCAGCCCTGATATCAGCCCGGCAAAGGTACCGCTGATACGCTGCACCACGCGCGGCAAAACATTGCCCCAGGTGGAGATCGGTCCCATCACCACCACCAGCGTGATCAGCGGCCAGGTGCCTTCCGGAATATCGGTGAGACGGACAAACAGAAAACACAGCACAAAGGCGATAGCGATGCGTACGCCGTGCACGGCGCGGTAGTGGCGGTAAAACCAGAACTCAATCGGAGAGATGGGCTTGTCAGCGCGTAACATGGTGGTCCGGGTGCGATAAAAATTTGCGCGCTATGTTACCCTGGCACAGCACGAACATTGAGGGGCTGGCGCAACTTTTTGCGCAATAATACAACTGCGCTACATCTTGTTTTCTCAGTACACACAAGGATGTAACGCAGTGTTTGCTTATCGCCCGACGGCTTACAGTTTCTGTTTCACGTAATCGCTGATGCGCGTGATGATGCCTGCTTCATCGACCGACTGCAGCGCGTACAGCGGATAGCTGGCCAGTTGCTTGTCTTTATCCAGCACCTGAATTTCGCCCACCTGCTCGCCGGCTTTGAGTGGCGCTTCGAGGTCTTTACGATTGATCACATACTTCGCCATCACGTTCGACACTTCGCTGCGCGGCAGTGACAGATAGATATCTTCGGTGGTACCGACGTCCACTTTGTGCGGGTTGCCGTACCAGACGTTTTCGCTGCCGATCTTTTTCCCGGCGTGGAACAGCTGCACGGTGTCGAAGTTGTTCTGTCCCCACACCAGCAGTTTACGCGCCTGCTCTTCACGTCCCTTTGAACTTTTCCCGCCCATGATCACCGCAATCAGACGATGGCGACCGACGATGTTCGAGGCGACGATGTTAAACCCGGCGCTCTCGGTGTGGCCGGTTTTCATGCCGTCAACGTGCAGATTCTGGTCCCACAGCAGGCCGTTACGGTTGTTCTGGGTAATGCCATTGAAGCTGAGGGTTTTCTCGCTATACATGGCATAGAAATCCTGCTCACCGTTAATGATGGCGCGCGACAGCACCGCCAGATCGCGCGCGGTGGTGTGCTGCCCCGGCGCATCAAGACCGTGCACGGTTTCGAAGTGGGTGTGCGTCAGACCGAGCTTCTGCACGTAGCTGTTCATCATGTTGACGAAGCTCTCCTGACTGCCGGCCACATAGTCGGCCAGCGCCACGCAGGCGTCGTTGCCGGAATCGATGATCACGCCGCGCATCAGGTCGCGCACGGTGACTTTATCGCCCGGCTTAAGAAACATCAGCGACGAGCCTTTAAACACCGGATTGCCGGCGGCCCACGCGTCTTTACCTACCGTGACCACATCGTCACGGGTGATTTTCTTCTGATCGACCGCGCGGTCGACGACATAACCGGTCATCAGTTTGGTCAGGCTGGCCGGGTTGCGCTCCGCATCCGGGTTGCCTGCGGTGAGGATCTGCCCGGTGGTGGCGTCCATCAGCACCCAGGACGCGGCATCAATGGCCGGCGGCGTCAGGGGAAACGGCATGCTGTCATCCGCGTGCGCCAGCGATGCCCAAACAATCATTCCAGATACAGTTACCAACAGACGCCTTTTCAACACTTCTTCCTCAACATCAAATAAATGAATTTACCGCCGCACGTTTTACGGCAAATAGCGCTTTGATATCTGAATAAATTGAAAAAAAGTATGAACCGCGGACAAATGCTGCGCGCCCACTCGCAGCGATGGCGATCGAGGTTGTGCTGTACCGGGCTGACGACTATTCTGTGCGTTGATTTTCCATAGCCAGGATAACGCCGTGCCCGCCTCTGAGTTCACTTTTCTGTTCCACGATTATGAAACCTTCGGCAAAAGCCCGTCGCTGGATCGTCCGGCGCAATTTGCAGGCCTGCGCACCGACAAAGCCTTTAACGCCGTGGGCGAACCGCAGGTGTTTTACTGCCAGCTCGCGGACGATTACCTGCCGCAGCCGGAAGCGGTAATGATCACCGGTATCACGCCGCAGGTGGCCAACGCGCGCGGCGTGCCGGAAGTGGAGTTTGCTCAGCGCATTCACGCGCTGTTCAGCGAACCGCAGACCTGTGTGATCGGTTACAACAACGTGCGCTTCGATGACGAAGTGACGCGCAATATCTTCTACCGCAACTTTATCGACCCGTATGGCTGGAGCTGGCAGAACGGCAATTCGCGCTGGGATCTGCTCGACGTGATGCGCGCCTGCTATGCGCTGCGCCCGGAAGGCATCGTCTGGCCGGAGAACGACGACGGTTTCCCGAGCTTTAAGCTGGAGCATCTCACCCAGGCTAACGGCGTAGCACACGAACAGGCGCACGATGCGATGTCCGATGTGTACGCCACGCTGGCGATGGCAAAGCTGGTGCAGGAGAAACAGCCGAAGCTGTTTGAGTTTCTGTTTACCCATCGCAACAAGCAGAAACTGATGACGCTGATTGATATTCCGCAGATGAAGCCGCTGGTGCACGTTTCCGGCATGTTCGGCGCGGCGCGCGGTAATACCAGCTGGATTGTGCCGCTGGCATGGCATCCGGATAACAAAAACGCGCTGATTGTGGCCGATCTGGCCGGCGACATGACGCCGCTGCTGACGCTATCGCCGGACGAGCTGCGTGCGCGGCTGTATACGCGGCACAGCGATCTGGGCGATTTGCCGGCGGTGCCGATCAAGCTGGTGCACATCAATAAGTGCCCGGTCCTGGCCCCGGCCAATACATTACGCCCGGAAGATGCCGAACGACTGGGTATCGATCGTCAGCACTGTCTGGCGAATCTCGCCCTGCTGCGCCAGCATGCCGAGGTGCGGGAAAATGTGGTGACGCTGTTTGCCGAAGCGGAGCCGTTCACGCCGTCGGAGGATGTTGATGCGCAGCTGTATGACGGCTTCTTCAGCGACGCCGATCGCGCCGGCATGAACATCCTGCGCCAGACGCCGCCGCAGAACCTGCCGGCGCTGGATTTGACCTTTGAGGATAAACGTATCGCGAAGCTGCTGTTCCGCTATCGCGCCCGCAACTTCCCCGGCACGCTGGATGACAAAGAGCAGCAGCGCTGGCTGCAGCATCGCCGCGAGCAGCTTAATGCGGAGCGGGTACAGGCGTTTTTGCTGGAGCTGGAGTCGCTGGCCAGTTTACATGAGGGTGATGCAGAGAAGATGGCGCAGCTGAAGGCGCTGTATTTGTATGCGCAGGAGCTGGTGTCGTAGCAGGGTTTCGTGCGGGCTGATGCCCTCACCCCGGCCCTCTCCCACGGGGAGAGGGAGAGGTATAGTGCGTTTTGGTGCCCTCACCCCGGCCCTCTCCTGCGGGGAGAGGGGGAGGTATGGTGCGGGCTGATGCCCTCACCCCGGCCCTCTCCCACAGGGAGAGGGAGAGGTCTAGTGCGTTCTGGTGCCTTCACCCCGGTACTCTCCCACGGGGAGAGGGAGAGGTATGGTGCGGGCTGATGCCCTCACCCCGGCACTCTCCTACGGGAGAGGGAGAGGTATAGTGCGTTTTGGTGCAGCTACTGGGCTGATACCTGACTCACGCTCGGACGGTTCCCTCTCCCGCGGGCGGGAGAGGGTTAGGGTGAGGGAAAGCCTTACACCTCTTCGCTAAACTGCGGTACCGGATTGCGGAACGTGCGGGTCACAAACGCCAGGTAAACAATACCAATCGCCGCCCACACCAGGCCGAGCACCATCGAGGTCTCTTCCAGGTTGATCCACAGCGCACCCACCGTCAGCGCACCCATAATGGGCAGCACCAGATAGTTGAGGTGGTCTTTCAGCGTCTTGTTACGCTTCTCACGAATCCAGAACTGGGCAATCACCGACAGGTTAACAAAGGTGAACGCCACCAGCGCACCGAAGTTAATCAGCGCCGTTGCGGTAACCAGGTCGAAGTTGATCGCCAGCAGCGCTACCGCACCAACCAGCAGCACGTTCAGCGACGGCGTGCGGAATTTCGGATGCACGAAGCCAAAGAAACGCTGCGGGAACACGCCGTCACGGCCCATCACGTACATCAGACGCGAAACGCCAGCGTGTGCCGCCATGCCGCTGGCCAGCACCGTCACCACGGAGAAAATCAGAATGCCGATCTGCAGCGCTTTACCCGCCACGAACAGCATGATTTCCGGCTGTGATGAGTCCGGATTCTGGAAACGTGAGATGTCCGGGAAGTACAGCTGCAGGAAGTAAGAGACGCCAATAAAGATCACCCCACCAATCAGCGCGGTGAGGAAAATCGCGCGTGGAATGGTGCGCTCGGCGTCTTTGGTCTCTTCCGACAGCGAACTGATACCGTCAAAGCCAAGGAACGAGAAGCACAGAATGGTCGCACCGGTAATCATCGGTACCACCTGCGCATTTTCAGACCAGAACGGCTTAGTGCTGGTCAGCGTACCGGCGCCAATACCGTGTGCCACACCATACACCACCATACCGGTGATCACTGCCATCACCACTACCTGCAGCACCACAATGACGCTGTTGAAGTTGGCCACAGTTTTGATCCCACGCAGGTTGGAGATGGTCATAAACGCCACCAGCAGCACCACGAAAATCCACGACGGAATGCCCGGCACCAGCGACTCAAAGTAGCTTTTCGCCAGCAGGATGTTGATCATCGGCATGAACAGATAGTCCAGCAGTGATGACCAGCCCACCATAAAGCCGACGTGCGGACTGATA
Organism: Pantoea sp. Ap-870; assembly: GCF_011752515.1. Lineage (NCBI taxonomy): Bacteria > Pseudomonadati > Pseudomonadota > Gammaproteobacteria > Enterobacterales > Erwiniaceae > Pantoea > Pantoea sp. Ap-870. The sequence continues at coordinate 38,997 of NZ_VWXG01000005.1, read as the reverse complement.
GCCTTCTGAGCATAGGTGTAAGCGGAGCCCGCAGATGGGAAGCGGCGTACCAGCTTGCCGTAGCTCACGGCAGTAAACAGTATCGCGATCAGCGCGAAAGCATAAGCGGTGGCGACGTGACCGTCGGTGAGGCCTGACACGATGCCAAAGGTATCAAACAGGGTCATTGGCTGCATATACGCCAGGCCCATCATGACGACCGGGATCAGAGTCAGAGATTTTTTCAGATGTGCACGCTGTGGTGCGGCAGAGGTATTAAGCGACATTGTTCAGGCCCCCTACAGCAACAACTGAGTTCAGTTGTACCACAGGGATACTGCGCAATGTGCTGCAGTGAGAAGTGATATTAGTGTTTGCGATTGTCGCCGCGCCATAATCATCACGGAAGCGAGAACCAGCCTGCGCTGGTGCAATTGTAAACAGTCCCATCTTTGTTCCTCAAATCTCACGCACAAGCGTGTTTCAGTGTCTATCTATCCGGATGCGTGTCCGGCCTCGTTCATGTAGTGAAAGCACCATGCAAAAAAATAACCGACGTAATAAGCGTCGGTTATGTTTTGTCTTTTGCAGGGCGCGTATTTTGCCCCAACTTAGGCCATCGACACAAGATGTTGGATCAATTCTTCTGTCGGTCAGGCGTTCTTTAACATCCAGTCAATTTCCGTGGCGGTGATCAGCCGTTCAAACTCGCGCAGTTCATACTGTTTGCAGCTGTGCCACACGCCGCTGAAACGCTCGCCGAGCAGCTTTTGCAGCGGATAGCTGTTTTCAAACTCATACAGCGCATCGCTCTGGCGAATCGGCAGTTCCAGCCCTTCCGCCTCGTGACCGTTGCCCTTCACCGGATGCGGTAAGGGTAGCTGATTATCCAGACCGTGCAAGATACCGGCAATAATTGCTGACACCACCAGATACGGATTGGCATCGGCGCCCGCCACACGGTACTCGACGCGATGGTTTTCTACATCGCCGCAGGGAATGCGCAGCGCCACCGTGCGGTTGTTGTGCCCCCATGACGCCTGCAGCGGCACAAACGCCTCCGGCAGGAAGCGACGAAACGCATTGACGTTGGGCGCCAGCAGCGCCATTGATGCCGGCATCAGATCGATCATGCCAGCCAGCGCCCGCTTCAGCAGCGGCGAATCGCTGCCATCATCCAGCGCAAAGGCGTTGTGGTCGGCGGCATCCAGCATACTGATGTGTACGTGCATGCCGCTGCCCGCATACTCCTCATACGGCTTGGCCATAAAGGTGGCGGTCATGCCGTGGTTTTCTGCCACCTGACGCACCAGCCGCTTCAGCAGAATGGCGTCGTCGCAGGCTTTGAGGATATCGCGCGTATGGTGCAGGTTGATTTCGAACTGGCCCGGCGAGGCCTCCGCCAGCGCGCCGTCGGCGGGGATATTTTGCAGTTTCGCCAGCGCGTCGATGTCGCGCAGTACGTCGGCGAAATGGTCGAGATTATCCAGCGAATACACCTGACTCTGCATGTTGCGCTCTTCACTACCCGGCGCACACGGCGGCTGAATATAGCCTTCGGCATCGCGCTTTTTGTCCACCAGATAGAACTCCAGCTCTACCGCTACCACCGGAAACAGACCGCGATTGCGCAGCTGTTGCCACAGCCGGTTCAGCACGTTTCGGGGTTCAACGTCAAAGGGAGTGCCATCTTGGTCGCACATGGTCAGCAGCAGCTGGGCGATGCGTTGCGGGTCAGAGGCGGAAGGAATTAAGGTCCCAGGGACCGGTATGCAGAGGTTATCAGGTTCGCCGAGCGCCTGTCCGAGGCCGGCTTCCTCGACGGTGTTGCCGAGAATGTCCATGGCGAAAACCGAGGCCGGAAAGTAACACCCTTTTTCCAGCTTGGCTAACGCGGAGACGGGAATGCGTTTACCGCGAAATACCCCGTTGAGATCGTTTAACAGAATATCGACATACTGCGTTTCCGGATGGCGTTCCAGCCAGGTTTTCACCTCCAGCTGGAACGCGCTGGTTCGTTTTTCTTCACTGTGTCGCGTGAAGTCTTCTACTTCCACGAGGTTCGTCATCTTCCCACCCGCCCTATACCGTTTAAGATGGTTTGCACATGCTCAAAATAACAGCCACACCTCTAACATAGCTCTAACGCAAATGGTGTGCAAATGTAACAATTCTGTTTGAAGAACAACCAGACGGTTGCTAGATTGACAATATATTGCACACTTTTTCTACTTGGCGCGCAAAATCGGCGAAAATATTGAACAGCAGCGTGGAGACGTAATGGGCATTATTTTTGACAAGCCTTTGATTGGCGTAGTGATGTGCCAGAACCCCATCGGCAACCACGTTGGGCAGACCGTGCATAACAAATACCTCGACGCCGTGGTGCTCGCCGGTGGCGTGCCGCTGCCTTTACCGCATCAGCTGATGCACGCGCCGCAGCTATTAGAAAACAGTATGACGCTGCTGGACGGCATTTTGCTCACCGGCAGCCCAAGCAATATTGAACCCTGGCATTACGGTGAAGAGGGTCATGAGGCGCATGCCGATCCGTCGCGTGACCGCTTATCCTTTGCGCTTATCACCCACGCCAGCGGGAAAAAGATGCCAATGCTGGGCATCTGCCGCGGTTTGCAGGAGCTGGTGGTTGCCAACGGCGGCGCGCTGCATCGCCAGCTGCATCAGACGCATCTGTTTCAGGAGCACCGCGAAGATGACAGTCAGCCGCTGGAGCAGCAGTACGCGCCGGCGCATCTGGTGCAGCCCGAACCCGACGGCCTGCTGAGCCAGCTGCTGGGCAGTGCTGCTGCGTTCGCGGTCAATTCGCTGCACGGCCAGGGCATCCGCGAGCCTGGCCCGCAGTTACGCATTGAAGCCCGCGCGCCGGATGGCCTGATCGAAGCCGTCAGCCTGCGCCAGCATCCGTTTGCGCTGGCGGTGCAATGGCATCCGGAGTGGCAATCCGCTCGCGATCCGGTCTCGCGCCGTTTATTCGAGGCCTTTATCCACGCCGCAGCACGTTATCACAAGGAAAAGCAGCCATGAATGATGCCACTCTGGCGCCCGGACAACGCTTATCGCAAATCCGGCAGGAGTTGGGATTGTCTCAGCGTCGCGTCGCTGAGTTGTCAGGTTTAACACACAGCGCCATCAGTACCATTGAGCAGGATAAAGTCAGCCCGGCAGTCAGCACGTTACAAAAGCTACTCAAAGTGTATGGGCTGTCGCTGTCGGAGTTTTTCTCGGAGCCGAAAGTGAATGCCACGCCGCGCATCATCGTACGGCCGGATGATTGCGTTGAGATCGGCAGCCTCGGTGTTTCTTTACAGCTGATTGATAACGGTGCGGCGAAGCGCGCGCTGGCCATGCTGCTGGAGCGCTACGAGCCGGGGGCCAGCACCGGTGAAAAGCTGCGCCATCCCGGAGAAGAGACCGGCACGGTGCTGGAGGGGGAAATCACCCTGGTGGTGAACGGTCAGAGTTATCACCTTAACCGCGGCGAAAGCTACGTGATTGATACCGGTTTGCCGCACAGTTTTACCAATACGTCAGATCAGCCGTGTCGCATTGTCAGCGCGCATACGCCCGCCAATTTCTGAGTTCACGCGCTACAGGAGGTTATGATGCACCACGTGCAAAGTTATTACGCCGCGACCGCCAATGCGCACGCGCCGTGGCCGCAGCTGCAGGAGAGCATTCAGTGTGACGTCTGCATCATCGGCGGCGGGTTTACCGGGCTCTCTTCCGCGCTGTTTCTCACCGAAGCCGGTTACGATGTGGTGGTGCTGGAAGCGGCCCGCGTCGGCTTTGGCGCCAGCGGCCGCAACGGCGGCCAGGTGGTGAATTCTTACAGCCGCGATGTCGATGTCATTGAGCAGCGCTACGGCAAACAGACTGCGCAGATGCTGGGCAGCATGATGTTCGAAGGGGCGGAGATTATCCGCGACCGTATCGATCGTTACGCCATCGCCTGCGACTATCGTCCCGGCGGCATTTTCGCAGCCCTCAACCAGCGCCAGATGGGGCATCTGCGCAGCCAGCAGGCCAGCTGGGCACGTTACGGCAACAGCGATCTGGAGCTGCTGGACGAGCGCGGTATCCGCCGTGAAGTGGCCACCGACCGTTACGTCGGCGGCCTGCTGGACCGGCGCGGCGGTCATCTGCATCCGCTCAATCTGGCGTTAGGTGAAGCCGAGGCAATTCGCCGGCACGGCGGCCGTATTTATGAGCAGTCGGCGGCGCTGGCAGTGACCTACGGCGCACCCAACCGGGTCAAAACCGCGCAGGGTGAAGTCAGTGCCACCTTTGTGATTTTTGCCGGCAACGCCTATCTGCCATCGCAACTGGAACCGCGGCTGGGGCGCAAAAGCATGCCGTGCGGCTCGCAGATTGTCACCACTGAGCCGCTGAGCCGCGATCAGGCGCTGGGGCTGATGCCAAATAACCACTGTGTGGAAGATTGCAATTACCTGCTGGATTACTTCCGCCTGACTGCCGACAACCGCCTGCTGTACGGCGGCGGCGTGGTGTATGGGGCGCGCGAACCGGAAGACATCGAGGCGTTGATCCGGCCCAAGCTGCTGCGCACCTTTCCGCAGTTGCGCGACGTGAAGATCAGCCATCGCTGGAGCGGTAACTTCCTGCTCACGCTGTCGCGCATGCCGCAGTTTGGTCAGCTGGAGAAGAATGTGTTCTTTATGCAGGGCGATAGCGGACATGGCGTGACCTGCACGCACCTCTCCGGCAAGCTGATCGCCGAAGTGCTGCGCGGCCATGCAGAACGGTTTGATGCGTTTGCGAAGCTGCCGCACCTGCCGTTTCCCGGCGGAAGACGCTTTAAGGTGCCACTGACGGCGATGGGCGCGGCCTGGTATGCGTTAAGGGATCGGCTGGGGGTTTAGGTGGGTGCGGTTTGCTGCCCTCACCCCGGCCCTCTCCCACGGGGAGAGGGAGAAGGATGGTGCGTTCATCTGCATAGAGAGGGAGAATGACAGTGCGTTCATCTGTATGGAGAAGGAGAATGGCCGTGAGATCATCTGTCTGAGGTTAATGCTGCCGTTTGTCAAAGTGACGAAACCAGCGAAATAAACGCTAGGGCGGTTCCCTCTCCCGCGTGCGGGAGAGGGTTAGGGTGAGGGCAACCCCGCACCGCCCCCTACTCCAGCGGCATCTTCATCGGGTCATCGTAGCTGTACTCAAACCCCAGCTCGTGACAAATCTTCGAACCGTCAATCACCTTGCCGCTGGCGCGCACCGGCTCGGCAACAAACGTCGGTGGCACCAGGCCTAACTGCTTCGACACGCTCGGGTAGAAGCTGTCGCGTGATGGATGTTTCGGGGCGCACAGATTGTAAACGTGCCCGCCTTTTGGCGTTTGCAGCAGCAGCACAATCGCGTCGACCACATCATCAAGATGCACCAGGTTCACCGCGTGCGCGCCGTTTTCCAGGTTGGTTTTACCGGCGAGGAAACGCCCCGGATGGCGGTTCGGGCCGACCAGGCCGGCGAGACGCACGATATCTACGCTGGTGCCCGGCAGGTCATGCAGCCAGTTTTCCAGCTCTACCAGCGTTTTGCCTGCCACCGTCTCGGGCTGCAGCGCACTGCTCTCTTTTCTCACGCCGTCGCCGCTGCCGTATACCGAGGTAGAGCTGGTAAAGATGATGCGCGGCACTTTATTCGCCAGCGCGGTATCGACCACGTTCTGCACCGCCTGCATGTAATCTTCGCCGCCCTGCACGGTGCGGCTGGCGGGCAGCGTCACCACCAGCGCATCCACCGCCATCAGCGCGGCCAAATCGTCTGCTTCACACTCCAGCTCCGGTGACAGCACCAGCTGAAACGCATCAATACCACAGCGGCGCGCCGCATCGACGCCGTCCGGTGAGGTTTTGCTGCCGGTCACCTGCCAGCCGCGCGCTGACAGCGCCATCGCCAGCGGCATTCCCAGCCATCCCAGACCTACAATCGCGACCTTTTTCATATCGACTCCTGCTCTCCCGCGCTAAGACACCCCATCTTAGTGCCAGCGCGTCAGCCAGACCAGCGCAAACTGTTGCCGAAGGTTGCGAAAACTGACGTTAAAAAAGGGTTGCCAAGCGCCGCCATCTTCGTTAGGTTAATCAGCACGCAAATGAATACTCATTCAGCAACGGAATTTTTTATGACACGCGTTCAGTTCAACCACCATCATCACCATCACCCTGACTAGTCTTTCAGGCGATGTGTGCTGGAAGACGTTTAGGATCTTCCAGTGGTGCGAGCGCAAAGAGAGCCCCCGGAAGATCATCTTCCGGGGGTTTTTTTATGGGCGAACGCAACCCGATACGCTTCAGACAGGATTGAATAAGAGGACAGGAACCATGTTAGATAACACCCGTTTACGCATAGCTATGCAGAAATCTGGCCGTTTGAGTGATGAATCACGCGAACTGCTGGCACGCTGCGGTATTAAAATTAACCTTCAGCAGCAGCGTCTGATTGCGTTTGCGGAGAACATGCCGATCGACATCCTGCGCGTGCGCGATGACGATATCCCTGGCCTGGTGATGGATGGCGTGGTCGACCTCGGTATCGTTGGCGAAAACGTGCTGGAAGAGGAGCTGCTGACGCGCCGCGCGCAGGGCGAAGACCCGCGCTACTTTACGCTGCGCCGCCTCGATTTCGGCGGTTGCCGCCTGTCACTGGCAATGCCAGTCGATGCCGAGTACACCGGTCCGCAATGCCTGAATAATGCCCGTATCGCCACCTCTTACCCGCACCTGCTGAAGAAATACCTCGATAAACAAGGCATCGCGTTTAAATCCTGCCTGCTGAACGGCTCCGTTGAAGTGGCACCGCGCGCCGGTCTGGCCGATGCCATTTGTGACCTGGTGTCCACCGGCGCCACGCTGGAAGCTAACGGCCTGCGTGAAGTTGAAGTGATCTACCGCTCTAAAGCGGTGCTGATCCAGCGCGACGGCGAACTGCCAGCGGCGAAACAGCAGCTGGTAGATACGCTGATGACGCGTATCCAGGGCGTGATTAAAGCGCGTGAATCCAAATACATCATGCTGCACGCGCCGAGCGAGCGGCTGGAAGAAGTTATCGCCCTGCTGCCGGGTGCCGAGCGCCCTACCGTGCTGCCGCTGGCCGGTGAAGTGAGCCGCGTGGCGATGCACATGGTGAGCAGCGAAACACTGTTCTGGGAAACCATGGAAAAACTGAAGGCGCTGGGCGCCAGTTCGATCCTCGTGCTGCCAATTGAAAAAATGCTGGAGTAACCGATGAGCGCAATCATGCAACCTATCGACTGGCAGGCGTGCAGTGCCGAACAGCAGCAGGCGCTGCTGCAGCGTCCGGCAATCTCGGCATCGGCCAGCATCAGCGCCACCGTGCAGGACGTGCTGGTGCAGGTTAAACAGCAGGGCGACGCGGCACTGCGGGCGTTCAGCGCGCGCTTCGACAAAGCCCAGGTGGAGAATCTGCGCGTGTCCGCCGCTGAGATGCAGGCTGCCGGCGAGCGGCTGAGCGACAACTTAAAACAGGCGATGGCAGACGCCATGGCGAATATCGAAACCTTCCACAATGCGCAGATTCTGCCGCCGGTGGACGTGGAAACCCAGCCGGGCGTGCGCTGCCAGCAGATCACCCGTCCGGTGAAGTCGGTCGGGCTGTACATTCCCGGCGGCTCCGCGCCGCTGTTCTCCACCGTGCTGATGCTGGCAACGCCGGCACGCATTGCCGGCTGCGGCCGCGTGGTGCTGTGCTCGCCGCCGCCAATTGCCGATGAAATTCTCTACGCGGCGCAGCTATGCGGCGTGCAGGAAGTGTTTCAGGTCGGCGGCGCGCAGGCGATTGCTGCCCTCGCCTTCGGCACAGAAAGCGTGCCGAAAGTAGACAAGATTTTTGGCCCGGGCAACGCGTACGTGACCGAAGCAAAACGCCAGGTCAGCCAGCGTCTCGACGGCGCAGCGATCGACATGCCTGCCGGTCCGTCTGAAGTGCTGGTGATTGCCGACGAAGGCGCGACGCCGGCGTTTGTCGCCTCAGATTTGCTGTCGCAGGCCGAACACGGTCCGGATTCCCAGGTGATCCTGCTGACGCCTTCACTACAGCTGGCAGAAGGCGTGGCGCTGGCGGTTGAACAACAGCTGGCGCAGCTGCCGCGTGCCGCTACGGCCCGTCAGGCGCTGGAGAGCAGCCGCCTGATCGTAGCGCAGGATCTGGCGCAGTGCGTGGAAATCTCCAATCAGTACGGCCCGGAGCACCTGATTATCCAGACGCGCCAGCCGCGCGCGCTGGTTGAGGAGATCACCAGCGCCGGTTCGGTATTCCTCGGCGACTGGTCGCCGGAATCCGCCGGTGATTATGCCTCCGGCACCAATCACGTGCTGCCGACCTATGGCTACACCGCGACCTGCTCCAGCCTTGGGCTGGCCGATTTCCAGAAACGCATGACGGTACAGGAGCTGACGCCGCAGGGCTTCCTCAACCTCGCCGCCACCATTGAAACCCTCGCCGCCGCGGAACAGCTGGACGCGCACAAAAATGCCGTGACCCTGCGCGTCGCCGCCCTGAAGGAGCAAGCATGAGCAACAACGTTGAAGATTTAGCCCGCGCCAACGTGCGCGCGCTGACGCCCTATCAGTCTGCTCGTCGCCTCGGTGGCAACGGTGACGTATGGCTGAATGCGAACGAATTTCCGCTGCCGGTGCCGTTTGAGCTATCGCAGCAGACGCTGAACCGCTATCCGGAGTGCCAGCCCAAATTAGTCATTTCGCGCTACGCCGCCTATGCCGGCGTTCAGCCGGAGCAGGTGCTGGTGAGCCGCGGGGCGGATGAAGGGATTGAGCTGCTGATGCGCGCCTTCTGCGAACCGGGCAAAGACGCCATTCTGTTTTGTCCGCCAACTTACGGCATGTACAGCGTCAGCGCCGAAACCATCGGTATTGAGTACCGCACGGTGCCGGCACTGGACAACTGGCAGCTCAACCTGCCCGCCATCGCGGACCAGCTGGACGGCGTGAAAGTGGTGTACATGTGCAGCCCGAATAACCCGACCGGCAATCTGATTGATCAGGATGACATCCGCCAGCTGCTGGCGATGACCGCCGGCAAAGCGCTGGTGGTGGCCGACGAAGCCTATATTGAGTTCTGCCCGCAAGCAACGCTGGCCGGCTGGCTGCAGGAGTTCCCGCACCTGGTGATTCTGCGTACGTTGTCGAAAGCCTTTGCGCTGGCTGGCCTGCGCTGCGGCTTTACGCTGGCCAACAAGCCGGTGATCGGTCTGCTGCTGAAGGTGATTGCACCTTACCCGCTGGCGACGCCGGTGGCCGACGTGGCGGCGCAGGCGCTGAGCGAGCAAGGCATCGCGCTGATGCGTCAGCACGCGCAGCAGCTTAACGACAACCGCGCCTGGCTGTGCGAACAGCTGCCGCAGCTGAGCGTAGTGCAGCAGGTCTTCCCGAGCGAAACCAACTATATTCTGGCGCGCTTCACCGACTCGCCAAAAGTGTTTAAAACGCTGTGGGATCAGGGCATTATTCTGCGCGACCAAAACAAAAACCCTGGCCTGGCGGGATGTCTGCGCATCTCCATCGGCACCCGTGAAGAGTGCGAGCGCCTGATCGCCGCGCTGCAAGCCTTATCTGTGGAGCAAGCATGAGTCAGAAGATCCTTTTTATCGACCGCGATGGCACCCTCATCTCTGAGCCGCCGACGGATTTTCAGGTGGACCGTATGGAGAAGCTGGCGTTTGAGAAGAACGCCATCCCGGCCCTGCTGGCGCTGCAGGAAGCGGGTTATCAGCTGGTGATGATCACCAACCAGGACGGCCTCGGCACTGAACGTTTCCCGCAGGCCGATTTTGACGGCCCGCACAACCTGATGATGCAGATCCTGCGCTCACAGGGCGTGAACTTCAGCGACATCCTGATCTGCCCGCATCTGCCAGAAGAGAACTGCGACTGCCGCAAGCCAAAGACCAAAATGGTCGAAGCCTGGCTGGCCGACGGGGCGCTGGATACCGCCAACAGCTATGTGATTGGCGACCGTCTGACCGACATCCAGCTGGCGCAGAACATGGGCATTCAGGGCCTGCGCTACGGTGCGGAAGGCGAAGACTGGGACGCGATTCAGGCGCGCCTGACCAAACGCGATCGTCACGCGCTGGTGAACCGCAACACCAAAGAGACACAGATTAAAGTGGAAGTGTGGCTGGATCGCGAAGGCGGCAGCAAAATCAACACCGGCGTCGGCTTCTTTGATCACATGCTGGATCAGATCGCCGTGCACGGCGGCTTCCGCATGAACATCGAGGTGAAAGGTGACCTGTATATCGACGATCACCACACGGTAGAAGACACCGGCCTGGCGCTGGGCGAAGCGCTGCTGAAGGCGCTGGGCGACAAGCGCGGCATCGGCCGCTTCGGCTTCGTGCTGCCAATGGATGAGTGCCTGGCGCGCTGTGCGCTGGATATCTCCGGCCGTCCGCACCTCGAATACAAAGCCGAGTTCAGCTATCAGCGCGTTGGCGACCTGAGCACCGAAATGGTCGAGCACTTCTTCCGCTCGCTGTCGTACGCCATGATGAGCACGCTGCACCTGAAAACCAAAGGCCGCAACGATCATCACCGCGTGGAAAGCCTGTTCAAAGCCTTTGGCCGCACGCTGCGTCAGGCGATTCGCGTTGAGGGCAACACCCTGCCGAGCTCGAAAGGAGTGCTGTAATGAACGTGGTGATTCTTGATACCGGCTGCGCCAACCTCTCTTCGGTTAAGTGGGCGATTGAACGCCTCGGCTACACGCCCGCAGTGAGCCGCGATCCGGACGTGGTACTGCGCGCCGACAAACTGTTTCTGCCCGGCGTCGGTACTGCGCGGGCGGCGATGGACCAGCTGCAGGAGCGCGATCTGATCGAGCTGGTGAAAGCCTGCACTCAGCCGGTGCTCGGCATCTGTCTCGGTATGCAACTGCTCGGACGCGGCAGCGATGAGAACGGCGGCGTCAGCACGCTGGGCATCGTTGATGAGCCGGTATCGCTGATGGATACCCAGGGTTTACCGCTGCCGCATATGGGCTGGAACCAGATCACCGCGCAGGCCGGCAATCACCTGTTCCGCAACATTCCGGACGGCAGCTACTTCTACTTTGTGCACAGCTACGCCATGCCGGTGAATGCCGCCACCATCGCCCAGTGCGACTATGGCCTGCCATTCACCGCTGCCCTGCAGAAAGATAACTTCTTCGGCGTGCAGTTCCACCCGGAGCGCTCGGGTAAAGCCGGCGCGCAGCTGCTGAAAAACTTCCTGGAGATGTGATGATTATCCCCGCATTAGATTTGATCGACGGCAAAGTGGTGCGCCTGCATCAGGGCGACTACGGCCAGCAGCGCGATTACGGCAACGATCCCCTGCCGCGCCTGCAGGATTATGAACGCCAGGGCGCGGAAGTGTTACATCTGGTGGATTTGACCGGGGCGAAAGATCCGGCAAAGCGCCAGATCCCGCTGCTAACCGCGCTTTTACGCGGCGTCAGCGTGCCGGTGCAGGTTGGCGGCGGTATTCGTCATCGTGACGATGTGGCCGCCCTGCTGGCAGCCGGCGCCACGCGCGTGGTGGTTGGCTCCACCGCAGTCAAGCAGCCGGAAGAAGTGAAAAGCTGGTTCAGCGAATTCGGTGCCGACGCCATTGTGCTGGCGCTTGACGTGCGCATTGACGCCAGCAATCGCAAAGAAGTGGCGATCAGCGGCTGGCAGGAAGCGGCAGGCGTGACGCTGGAAGAGGTGATTGGCTGGTACCAGCCGGTGGGCCTGAAACATGTGCTGTGCACCGATATTTCGCGCGACGGCACGCTGAGCGGTTCCAATGTGGCGCTGTATCAGGAAGTAACCCAGGCGTTTCCGGACATCGCGTTCCAGTCTTCCGGCGGCATCGGTTCACTGGACGATATCGCTGCCCTGCGCGGCAGCGGTGCACAGGGTGTGATTGTCGGTCGCGCCCTGCTGGAAGATAAATTTACGGTAGCGGAGGCAATTGCATGCTGGCAAAACGGATAATCCCCTGTCTGGACGTGCGTGACGGGCAAGTAGTGAAAGGCGTGCAGTTCCGCAACCACGAAATCATTGGCGACATCGTTCCGCTGGCGCAGCGCTATGCCCAGGAAGGCGCTGACGAACTGGTGTTTTACGATATCACCGCCTCTTCCGACGGCCGCGTGGTAGATAAAAGCTGGGTATCGCGCGTGGCGGAAGTGATCGATATTCCGTTCTGCGTCGCCGGGGGCATTAAAACCCCGGAAGATGCGGCGCGCATTCTGCAGTTTGGCGCAGATAAGATCTCCATCAACTCACCCGCGCTGGCCGATCCGACGCTGATTACCCGGCTGGCGGACCGCTTCGGCGTGCAGTGCATCGTGGTCGGCATCGATACCTGGTTTGATGAAGCCAGCGGCAAGTATCACGTCAATCAGTATACCGGCGACGAAGCGCGCACCCGCGTCACCCAATGGGAAACGCTGGACTGGGTAGAGGAAGTGCAGAAGCTGGGCGCCGGCGAGATCGTACTGAATATGATGAACCAGGACGGCGTGCGTAACGGCTACGACCTGGTGCAGCTGAAGAAGGTGCGTGACGTGTGTAAGGTGCCGCTGATCGCTTCCGGCGGTGCAGGAACCATGGCGCACTTCCTCGAAGCCTTCGAGCAGGCAAACGTCGACGGCGCGCTGGCGGCTTCGGTGTTTCACAAACAAATTATCAATATCGGCGAGTTGAAAAACTTCCTGATCGACAACGGTGTGGAGATTCGCGCGTGTTAACTGCAGAACAACTGGCCAGACTGGACTGGGCCAAAACCGCGGGCATGATGCCCGTCATCGTCCAGCACAACGTCTCCGGCGAAGTGCTGATGCACGGTTATATGAACGAGGACGCGCTGCACAAGACGCTGGCCGACGGCAACGTCACCTTCTTCTCCCGCACCAAAAACCGTTTATGGACCAAAGGCGAAACGTCGGGCCACTTCCTCAAAGTGGTCAGCATCACGCCGGATTGCGATAACGACACACTGCTGGTGCTGGCCAATCCGATTGGCCCCACCTGCCATCTCGGTACCTCGAGCTGCTTTTCGCCTGCCGCACCGGACTGGACGTTCCTGTATCAGCTGGAGCAGCTGCTGGCCTCGCGTAAAAGCGCCGATCCGGCCAGCTCCTATACGGCGAAGCTGTACGCCAGCGGCACCAAGCGCATTGCACAGAAGGTGGGAGAAGAAGGTGTTGAGACCGCGCTGGCCGCTACCGTCAATGACCGCCACGAACTGACTAACGAAGCCTCCGACCTGCTGTACCATCTGCTGGTGCTGCTGCAGGATCAGGAGCTGGACCTCAGCACCATCATCAACAACCTGCGCGCACGCCATAAGTAACGATTGTGCGCCATGCTGCTTAAAACGGGCTTTCTGGCTCGATTTTGAGCAGCATACTTCGCAAAAGAGTGCGATCAATTGCGCTTCATCAGAATGGAAACCCCCATGACCACGCATGAAAAACTGCTGGCCCTGCTCGATCAGCATAACGCCCGTTACCGACTCATGGAGCATGAAGCGACCGGAAAGTGTGAAGCCGTGGCCGCGATTCGTGGCACGGAAGTGGGACAAGGTGCCAAAGCGCTGGTGTGTCACGTCAAGGGCAACGGCATCAAACAGCATGTGCTGGCGGTGCTGCCAGCCGACCAGCAGGCTGACCTGAGTAAAGTGGCAGCCGCCGTGGGTGGCCGTCGCGCCTCGCTGGCCTCGCCGGCTGAGGTGGATGCGCTGACCGGCTGCGTGTTTGGCGCGATTCCGCCGTTTAGCTTTCATGCGGATTTACAGCTGGTGGTCGACCCGCTGCTGTTCGAGCGCTACGACGAAATTGCCTTTAACGCCGGGCTGCTGGAGAAGTCGGTGGTACTGCAGGTGGAGGATTACCGCGCACTGCATAATGGTAACGTGATGAAAATAATACTCTAATTGCCATACACCACGCTGAGCGGTACTCTCGATGACTTATCATCACGACAAAAGAAGACCGCAACTATGGCAAGTTCCCGTTTTACCGCCCGTCTGCGCCAGACGCTGGCACTGGCTGTGCTGGCAGGCTGCGCGTTCGGCGCTCAGGCAAAAATCGATCAGGTGCGTTTCGCCGTTGATCCTACCTATCCCCCTTTTGAATCCAAAACGCCGCAGGGCAAGCTGGTCGGGTTTGACATCGACCTTGGCAATGCGCTGTGCGCGCAGATGCAGGCCAAATGCGTGTGGGTCGAGAGCCAGTTCGACGGCATGATCCCGGCGCTGAAGGCGCGTAAGTTTGACGCCATTCTGTCGGATATGGGTATCACCGAAGAGCGTCTGAAGCAGATCGACTTCACCGTGCCGCTGTATGACACCCACACCCAGCTGATTGCGCGTAAAGGCTCCGGCCTGCTGCCCACTGCGGAATCGCTGAAAGGCAAAACCGTGGGCGTGGAACAGGGCACCGTGCAGGAGCGCTACGCGCTGGCAAAATGGCAGCCGCACGGCGTGAACGTGGTGCCGTATGGCGATCAGGCACAGGTTGAGAGTGACCTGATTTCCGGACGCCTTGACGTGGTGTTCACCGATGCCGCACAGGCCGCAAATGGCTTCCTGAAGCATCCGCAGGGCAAAGATTTCGAGCTGGCTGGCCCGATTGTGCAGGATCCGATTATCGGCCCCGGCACCGCCATCGGCCTGCGCAAAGGCGACACCGAATTAAAAACCGCGCTGGACAATGCCTTCGCGGAAATCAAAAAGAACGGTACCTTTGATACCTTGCAGAAGAAGTATTTTGCGACGGATATCTCTATTAAGCCGTGATCGATGGGGCGGCGCATTTGCCGCCCTTTTTCCAGCAGAACTATAATTCCCTTCATCAATTTCATGCGGCGCGGCCACGAGCGTGCCCCAGACACAGGACATCGACAGCGTTATGCAACAACAACATCATCCTTTGTTAAGCGCGACGCTGGGCACCCAGCGGGAAATTGTCAGCTTCCACTTCGGCACCGACTCACAGCAGCGGGTGTATATTCAGGCGGCGCTGCACGGCGATGAACTGCCGGGCATGGCGGTGGCGTGGTATCTCAAGCAGAAGCTGCTGGCGCTGGAGTCGGCGGGCAAGCTAAAAGCCAAAGTCACTTTGGTGCCGGTCGCGAATCCGCTCGCGCTGGGTCAGCACTGGCACGGCACTCACCTCGGACGTTTTCATACTCTTTCTGGTCAGGATTTTAACCGTCGCTTCCCGGCGCTGGGCGATACGCTGGCGGCTGAACTGGCGGGATCGCTGACACAGAGTGAATATGAAAACAAACGACTGATTCGCGACGCCATCGATCGTCACTACCGCGACCGCATTGCCAAAAGCGAACTGGAGGCCCAGCGCTTCACCCTGATGCGCATGGCCAGCCAGGCAGACCTGATGATTGATCTGCACTGCGACTGGGATGCCTTGCCGCATCTTTACACCACACCGCACGCCTGGCCGGAGATTGAGCCGCTGGCGCGCTGGCTTGGCAGTGAAGTGCAGCTACTGGCGCAGATCTCCGGCGGTGAGCCTTTTGATGAAGCCTGCTGCGAACCCTGGCTGACGCTGGCTGAGCGTTTTGGCAAAGACTACCCCATGCCGCGCGGCCTGCTGCCGGTGACGCTGGAACTGCGCGGCGTAGCCGATGTATCGCCGGAACAGGCGGAGAAAGATGCGGATGCGATTATCAACGCGCTGATTGAAGGGGGATATATTGCCGGAGAAACCGGAGACTCCCCTGCCCTGATCCATGCGCCAACTCAACTGGCGGGCTGTGAGTACATCCACGCGCCACACTCCGGACTGCTGCTGAACCGCAGAAAATTAGGCGAGTGGATTAAAGCGGGCGAAGTGGTGGCGGAGGTTGTCGACCCGATCAATGACTACGTGACACCGCTGGTGGCTGAGTTTGGCGGCGTGCTGTATGCAAGGAACCTGACCAAGTTTGTCACGGCTGGAATGCTGGTGGTGAGGCTGGCGGGGGAGAATGCGGGACGTAAGGGGGAGTTGCTGGTGGTGTAAACAAGTAAGATTGAGAAGAAACTTATAAAAATGTTACTATATCCTTACACAACCTAGCTAAAAAATGTATTCATGGAAAATAGAGATTGCCCACTTTGTGTGGATTTAGATGGGACATTGGTGCGCACCGATACTCTCGTAGAATCTGCCTTGTTATTAGTTAAAAAGAATCCTTTTAACATTCTCTTTTTGTTTTTGTGGCTACTCAAGGGTAAAGCTCAACTAAAACACAAGATTGCTGAGAAGGTTGAGTTGAATGCGTCTTTGTTGCCATATAATGAAGAAGTATTAAGTCTTATCGAAGAAGAAAAAAAGAAAGGACGGGAAATATGGCTCTGCACCGCGGCTAATAAGAAAATTGCCACTGCGGTAGCCGACCATGTGGGCTTATTTGATCAAGTTCTATCGAGCGACAATTCAGTTAACCTCTCATCAGGTAAAAAAGCACAGAAGCTGGCCACGGAAATTGGCGAGAAAAAATTTGATTATATCGGTAATTCAAATGATGATTTGAAAGTGTGGGATAAAGCCAGAAATGCGCTCATTGTAGATTTACCTGGTAAGTTTGTTAAAAAAGTCAGCGCTCCCGTTGTGGTTAAGATTGACTCACCTAAAGCCACTCCAAAAGTCTGGTTAAAGCAGCTGCGGATACATCAATGGGCAAAAAACATGCTCATTTTTGTTCCATTTATTGCTGCGCATCAGTTTACAGACTTTATAAGCCTGAATAAAAGCATCCTGGCTTTTTTTGCTTTTTCACTTTGCGCATCAAGCGTTTACATCCTGAATGATTTACTTGATCTTGAAGCAGACAGAAAACATGTAAAGAAAAAATTTCGTCCACTGGCCTCAGGTAAAATCTCGCTCATTAGTGGAGCGATAATGACGGTTGTATTACTTTTGGCCTCGGCACTGTTATGCTTATTTTTACCTGTAGAATTTACAGGCACATTAGCCATTTATTATATATTGACCTTACTGTATTCCTTCTGGCTAAAAAGGAAAATGGTATTTGACGTCGCTACACTTTCACTTCTTTATTCGATCAGAATTCTTGCGGGCGGCGCAGCAACAAACATTATATTATCGAACTGGTTAATCAGCTTTTCGATGTTTATTTTCTTTAGCCTTGCCATCATAAAAAGGGTTGTAGAATTAAGATGTGCCAAAGAAGATAACGTTAAACTTGCTGGTCGTGGTTATACACCGATGGACTTACCTATTCTGGTCGCAGCAGGCGTATCTTCAGGCTATATTTCGATTCTTGTTTTTACTTTATATATTGAAAGCGTAAGGTTGATTGCAGATAAAGAAAACTATGAATTCCTCTATTTTATTTCACCATTGCTCTTCATATGGCTAACACGCATATGGCTGCTAACCTGGCGTGATGAAATGCATGACGATCCCGTAGCTTTCGCATTGAAAGACAATGCCAGCAGGATGATTGGTGCATTGATTCTTGTCATTTTTGTGATTTCATCAGGAATTCTACAATGAGTTTTTTAAGCCTTTTACTTTTATTCTTAAGCTCTACTTTCAGCGCTCTGGCAAGTGTAGCAATAAAGTATTCACATCAATTGTTTCAGAGAGGACTATTTGAGAATCCAATAATCAATAAGTTACCTGCAATAGTACTCTATGGCTGCGGGTTCGTTTTATATTCGTTTGCATTGAAATATGCATCTGTGTCTAAAGCATATCCCATAATGGTGGCATTCGCTGTGTTACAGTTGATGGCACTGGGAGCCTACTTTGGTGAAGATATCAATGCAAAAATTTTCGCAGGCGCTTTTTTTATCCTGCTAGGCATATTTATCATAAACTATAAGTGATAATCAAAATGTACAATAAAATTTCCTGGTGCGTTTTTATATTAATCTTACCAGTACTCTTTGTTTTTATTAAAGATAAAAACTATCCGATAACTGGGGATGGCAAAGAATACATTCTGATGTCTCAATCTCTGTTGAACCATGGTTCACCAGACCTCAGGCCCGATGATGCAATCAGAGTACTTGAGCAGTTTAAAAAGAGACAGCCACAATTCAGAGATGGTTATCTGGAGTGTGCGACTTCAAAGGAATGTCTGGCTGAGACTAATAATGTTATTAATTATAACTATTTTAAATCCATTAATAACAAATATTATTCATGGCATTTTTTTGCATATTCACTGCTCAATGCGCCAGTCTATTATTTTTATCAAAGCTTAAATGCATCGCCAACAGCGTCGTTTGCATTTTTAAATGCAGCTTTACTTTTACTCGCTATAGTATTGATCATTACCAAACTGCATGAATCTGTCAGTTATAAAGCAATAATACTGTTCCTGACGATTACACCAACAACTTTAAGTTATGTGCGATGGAATCATCCGGAATCCATAACGTTTAGCGCATTGATCATCTCTTTAATCCTGCTCAAGAACAAAAATTATTTTTCCTCCTCATTTGTTATGGTTATTTGCTCCATGCAAAACCCACCATTGGCATTTGCAGCATTGATTGTCTTCTTATTATCAGCATATGAAAATATTGGGGTAAATAAAAGAATATTTGTTAAGATTAAAGAAATGGACCGAGAATTAGTTAAGCATGTCTGCTTCGGTGCTATCATTTCAATTTTAATTTTACTGCCTACGCTATTTTATTATTACAATTTTAAAGAAAGCAATCTAATCGTCAGTCACGGCTTTTCTGATGCTGGATTAATCTCAGGGTATCGTTTGTATGATTTTTACTTCGACCTGAACCAGGGGATGCTCCTGCTTATACCTGCTCCCATGATTCTGTTAATAACAGGATTAGTAATTAATTGCTTCAGATCAAACACGCTAAAAAAAGACTTCCTGGTCTTTTTATTGATAATTTTAAGCATCGTTACAGCAATACCTTGCCTCACCACAATCAACTGGAATCCTGGTGGCGAAGATGTATTACGCTATGTTTACTGGAATTCAGTATTCATTATCTTCGCTTTCGCAGAAGTTTGTAAAAATCTGAAGCCACGAGTTCTTAAAATGGCAGTGCTGGTACTCTTTGTATTGTCGCACTTAACAATTTTAGCTCTGACTATAAAATTGGATTGGTTCGCACGGGATGCGGTTCAATTGTCAAAGCCAGCTTTATACACGCTGAAGAATTATCCGGCACTTTACAACCCAACAGCAGAAATTATTGTTGAAAGGACCTTAAATTTTGAGGCCGGCTCAGCGCAATTTTTTAAAGGTGACCGCTCGCTCGTGGTATTGAATCGAGGATACGCTGTTAAAGCAATAGGAAGAGAAGCGACGTCAGTTAATAACTGCGATCATAGTAGCTTGAGCCATCAGGGCGACATTTATTATGTTAATTTTGGGAAAAAATGTAAGCTACTGAATGACAACATCAGTGGAATAATAACTTATCCATTTATTGCTGCTGGCATAGAAAATCCAATCACCTATAACACGCCTGGTTTAAACTATTCAATGGGCTGGAGCGTTGTTGAAAATGGTTTCCGCTGGAGTGATGGAAAAACATCTTACATCACCTTTGATTATAATAAAGATAATACCAATAAAATTAAAATCTATGGTTTCAAATATAATAATGATGCGAAGTTAAAACTATTTCTCAATGGAAATAAAATCTATGATGGTGCTTTAACTCTCTCTGACGGTAGCATTACCGTGGAGCCTAGCCAGAACTTGCTCAATGGCAATAACGTTCTTCGATTTGAATGGGATCACCCAGCCGATCCAAGTAATGGTGATTTTAGGCGTATAACATTCGCTCTACAAAAAGTTGAGTTTCAATAGTTAATAAAAAACCCCTCATGTGAATGATCACATGAGGGGTTAACAAAAGAACAGGTTATAGCTTCAAATAATTAAGCAAGCCACTCGGTATGGAATACACCGTCTTTATCAATACGCTTATAAGTATGCGCACCAAAGTAGTCGCGCTGCGCCTGAATCAGGTTGGCAGGCAGTACTTCTGAGCGATAGCTATCGTAGTATGCAATTGCCGCTGAGAAGGTTGGCGTTGGAATACCGTTCTGGATGGCATAAGAGACAACATCACGCAGCGCCTGCTGATATTCATCAGCGATATTTTTGAAGTAGGGATCCAGCAACAGGTTTGCGATGTTAGCATCGGTCGCATAAGCATCAGTAATTTTCTGCAGGAACTGTGCACGGATGATGCAACCAGCACGGAAGATCTTCGCGATTTCACCGTAATGCAGATCCCAGTTGTTCTCTTCTGAAGCCGCACGCAGCTGAGAGAAGCCCTGAGCATAAGAAACGATCTTACCCAGATACAGTGCACGGCGCACTTTCTCAATGAACTCAGCTTTGTCACCAGTGAAGGCTTGCGCCTGAGGGCCGCTCAGCACTTTAGAAGCTGCAACACGCTGTGACTTGAGTGAAGAGAGGTAACGTGCGAACACAGACTCAGTGATCAGAGAAAGTGGCTCGCCAAGATCCAGGGAGCTCTGGCTGGTCCATTTACCGGTACCTTTGTTGGCTGCCTCATCCAGAATCACATCAACCAGGTATTTACCGTCTTCATCTTTCTTGGTGAAGATATCTTTGGTGATGTCGATCAGGTAGCTGCTCAGTTCACCGTTGTTCCAGTCAGTGAAGGTTTTAGCCAGCTCTTCATTGTTCAGACCTAGTGCGCCTTTAAGTAAAGCGTATGCTTCTGCAATCAGTTGCATATCGCCATACTCGATACCGTTGTGCACCATCTTCACATAGTGACCAGCACCGTCCGGACCGATGTAAGTAACGCAGGCTTCACCGTCTTCTGCACGCGCAGCAATTTTATCCAGAATTGGCGCTACCAGTTCATACGCTTCTTTCTGACCGCCAGGCATGATCGATGGGCCTTTCAGTGCGCCCTCTTCGCCGCCGGAGACACCGGTACCGATGAAGTTGAAGCCCTGATCAGACAGTTCTTTATTACGACGGATAGTGTCTTTATAGAAGGTGTTACCACCATCAATCAGAATGTCGCCCTTATCAAGGTGTGGCGTCAGTGAAGCGATGGTTTTGTCTGTCGCTTCACCTGCCTGTACCATCAGAAGGATGCGGCGGGGTTTTTCTAACGACTCAACAAACTCTTCCACGGAGTAATAAGGAGCAAGTTTTTTGCCCTGATTTTCAGCGATAACTTCATCAGTCTTTTCACGTGAACGGTTAAAGATTGAGACTGTGTAACCGCGGCTTTCGATGTTAAGAGCAAGGTTGCGCCCCATCACTGCCATACCTACAACGCCGATCTGTTGCTTGGACATTACATACTCCTGTCTGTGGTCTCGCTAGGTGTTACCAGTAACACCATTCAGTAAGTGACCAATATGTTAACTCATGAGAGGTGATAAGAGGTAATTATTGATGCTTTTTAAGAAATGCAGCGAGTGATGAAATTTACTTATTTAACAGAGACATATACAAACCTGCATAACTTTCAATCATCTTGTCTGCTGTAAAAAGTTTTTCGAATCGTTGTTGAGCAGCCTGGCCAAAGGTACGAGCCTTCTCTGGGTTGAACCAGATCTCATCCATAGCTTTGCGTAAAGCCCTGGGGTCTGAAGGCGGGACAACCAGACCGGTAAGACCGTCAATGTTGATGAAAGTAGTACCGGTTCCAATTTCGCTTGAAATCAGTGGTTTTGAGTACAAAGCCCCTTCAAGCAAAGAAATACCAAAAGCTTCTGAACGAAGATGTGAAGGAAAAACTAAGCAAGTGCAAAGCTGTAATAACGCAGATTTATCGTCATCCTGTAATGCACCAAGGAAATGAATATTGTCGATACCCAATGACTGGGCTTGCGCTTTCAGTTCAGATTCAATGGGTCCCGCACCAACAATGACAACAGGATAATCACTACCAGCGACAGCATCGATGAGTATGTGAAGCCCTTTATAGTAACGAAAGGTCCCAATGAAAAGAAAAAAGCCGTTAGGGAATCGCTGGGACCACTTTTCTAATACCTGGGGATCATTGTTTTGATAAAAACTTTCATTCAGACCGTAGGGAATAACCTTAACTTTATCTTTAAATTTTTGCAGAATCGGGCTACTTTCGACATAATTTGGTGATGCAGCGACAATGCAATCTACACTGGAAAGGAACCTATTCATCAATGGTGTATAAAGTTTTAGCAGGGCCTTTTGTTTAACAATATCGGAATGATAGCTTACAATCGATGGCTTTTTTGTAAAATTCGAGAAATGCAGGACATCCATAAACGGATAGGGAAAATGATAATGAATAATATCTGCCTGTGTTGCTAGCTTTTTAAACTCAGTAATAGCAGCAAATGAAATTGGCGTAGATGCATACTCTAATAATGTTTTAACACGATGAATAGTATGATGATCCAACATTGAAATAGCATCATCAAAATCAGGACTATGCGTAAAAACCGTTGATTGGATATTTTCTTTCACCCCGCCTTCAGCGAGCTGATAAATAACTTGCTCAATACCACCAAAAGTATCCGGGTAATATGTTTTATAGCAGTGAAGGACTTTTATCATATTAATTTAGAAACCTGATCATACGCTTCTATCGTTTTATCGGCACAAAATGACCATGAAAAATTTTGGGCCTGACTAAGACCAACCTGGATCATTTTCTGTTTCAACTCCTCATCATTAATCATCAATTTTAGATAATGCGTGAGCAATTCTATGTCTTCCGGTTCATGCATTAACGCGGCATCTCCAACGACTTCAGGTAATGACGTTGCATTTGAACAAATAACGGGAGTGCCAGATGACATAGCCTCCAAAACTGGTAATCCAAACCCTTCATAAATCGAAGGGAAGAGGAAACTGTTAGCAGCGCTAAAGAGCATGGGTAAATCGCTACCTGGTACAAAGCCTAAATATTTCAACCAGCCTTCCCGCTCACCTTTATCAAAAAGACGAAAGAGCTCTTCATTTTCCCAGCCTTTATATCCGCTAATAACGAGCGGGAAATTGTTCTTCTCTTGTAATGACAAGCGATCGTATGCACGTAGAAGCGTTAAAATATTTTTTCTGGGTTCGATTGTACCAGTATAAAGAAAGAAGCGACGCCATTTTAAACGATACTTATCCAATACTGCGTGAACATCCTCTTGAGTGCGCGAATGAAATTGGTGATTACACGCCAATGGTGCAACTGAAATTTTCTTTTCATCCAAAGAAAAAAATTCCATCAACTCATTTTTGGTATAATACGAATCCGTAATCAATACCGAAGCACACTTTACAGTGTTACGCAACTCTTTCTGCATGAGATGTACTCTCCCAGCAGGATGGAACTGTGGCCAATGAAATACTGACAGATCGTGAAAAGTCGCAACGCAATTTTTAACACGCGGAGGGAGATAATAATTAGGACTATGGTAAATGTATTCTTTGAATTTCTTAAGTGCCCGGGACTTTAAATGAGGAAAAACAAGGCGATAAACTTCACTAACTATTTTGCTTTTTTGTAACTCTCGCTTAAGCGACTGAACGGATTGCGAAGATTCACTTGCAACCGCCAATGAATCTCTTATTCTTGTTCCATGCAAAAAAGTAAGTGAAAGTTTATCTTCCCGTTGCTGAAGTTGTTTCGCCAGTTCAAAAGCATAACGCCCGATACCCGTTAAAGGATATTTTATGCAATCAGTCGAGAAAACAACCTCTAGCTTTTTGTTTCCAGCATCCATTTCAGAGTTTCCCTAAGTGGTACTTTTTGCATTTCATGGCCAATCAGACGATTGAGCAACGAAATATCACCGCACAACTCTTTGATTTCATTTGGTCTAACAAAACCAGGGTTCACCTCAATAGTTATGGAGTGGCCGGTAATGTCTTCACAAAGGCTAATAACATCTCTAAGTGAGTGCATCTCTCCAGTAGCAACATTGACCACTTCCCCAAAAGCTCTACACTTCAGTAATTCAGCATAGCATTTAACTAAATCTCGTACATCAGAGAAGTCACGCCATACATCTATATTACCAAGTTCAATAACGCTTTTGCGTTCGCGGAAATGTTTTACAATTTTAGGAATTAAAAAATTCTCAGCTTGCCCTACTCCCGTATAGTTAAAAGGACGGGTAATAATTAATGGCAACTTATCTTTAAACAGGTTAGCCATGTATTCCATAGCAAGTTTGCTAACGGCATAATCATTGGCAGGATTCGGAAGCGTTGATTCATCAAGCTTACCAGCAATATTATTTCCATAAACGTTTGCACTACTTGCCACTAATACGGCTTCAGGCTTTTTCTTTGTTTCTGTTAACGCAGATAGCAAGTTGCGCGTGCCGGAAAGGTTGACATCATAGAATGCGTTCGGATTTGAGTGACCAACAAAAGCAATTGCTGCCAGATGAACGACTACATCGGGACTTATACAATCTACTGCCTTTTTAACTTGAATATTATCTGTGAGATCTACTTGAAAATAGTTATCGATATTATCCGAGCAAGCTGAACCCAGGCCATAAACATCATATCCAGCAGCGGAAAGTTCCGCTGCCATATAATGGCCAGTAAAGCCCTTGATCCCGGTGATCAATGCTTTTTTGCCATTAGTCATATCAGAAAGAGAATCCTTGTTCGTTACGGCGAAGGTCTTCTTTAACCATCATGGCACATAACTCTTCAAGAGTAGTTTTAGGTTCCCATCCAAGAATATCCTTAGCACGCTGAGGATTACCGATTAGTAATTCAACTTCGGCTGGACGGTAGAATTTCGGATTCACTTTTACAACAACTTTATTTGTTGCCACGTCAATTGCCACTTCCTGTTCGTCTTTACCTTCGAAACGTAATTCAATACCAGCAGCTTTAAATGCCATGGATACGAAGTCACGTACAGTTTCTGTTCGGTTGGTAGCAAGTACAAAGGTATCCGGTTCATCTGCCTGAAGCATCAACCACATTCCTTCTACATACTCTTTAGCAAAGCCCCAGTCGCGTTTCGCATCAAGGTTGCCCAGTTCAAGTACATCAAGCTTACCAAGTTTGATTTTTGCCACTGAATCAGTGATTTTGCGAGTAACAAATTCCTGACCACGCAGCGGGGATTCATGGTTAAACAAAATTCCGCTTGAAGCAAAAATGTTATAGCTTTCACGGTAGTTAATCGTCATCCAGTGCGCATACAACTTAGCCACGCCATATGGGCTGCGCGGATAAAATGGTGTATCTTCTTTCTGTGGAATCGCCTGAACCTTGCCAAACATTTCAGAAGTTGAAGCTTGGTAAAAACGAATTTTGGGATTAACAATACGTATTGCTTCTAATAAATTAACTGGGCCAATCCCAGTAATTTCCGCTGTAGTCAATGGTTGGTCAAATGAGACGCCTACGAAGCTTTGTGCTGCAAGGTTGTAAACTTCAATTGCCTGACTTTCCTGCAGTAAACGAATGCTAGAGGATAGATCTGTCAAATCATATTCAACAAGTGTGAGTTGTGGATGGTTTTTAATACCTAACTCTTCAATGCGCCAAAAGTTAACAGAACTTGTACGACGGTATGTGCCATAAACTCTATAGCCTTTATTCAATAAAAGTTCTGCCAGGTATGCTCCATCCTGACCAGTAATACCTGTGATAACCGCACTTTTCATTTATAGATAACCTTTTAATCAAAGAGTTTTTTAACAAGATTTTCTGCGCTTTGCGCCCAAGTTAACCAGCTTATGTTAGCTGAATCAGGATGGGCATTTTTTTTAAAGAGTTCGATCCACTCTTCAACGGCATGAGACAATGCTTCTGGCCGATTGGATTTGAAATAATAAGCGCCTTCACCAGCCACCTCACGAAGCACCGGAATATCACGCGCTATCAAAGGCTTATTATGCTGTGAGGCCTCAATTAACGGTAGTCCAAATCCTTCATCCTCAGATGGATAGAGCAAACAATCTGCGTTTGCGTAAAGTTCGCTCAAGAGTTCATCGCTGGCATTATCGAACCAGAAAAGTTTTTTTCCCAGGAGCGGATGATTTTTAATCGTATGTACAATTTCCGGGATGGTACGCCTCGCATTATCAGGCAACCCCTTCCATCCTTCTTTACCTACAATGACCAGACTAGACTCATTACCAGACGCCCAAAGCCGATCAAAAGCAGCAATAGCCTGTAAATGCCCTTTACGCGGCTCAACTGTTCCCACCATCAAAAAGGAAAGATTCTGTTTAATTGCACTGACCTTGTCAAGGTCATGTGAGTTAGTCCCAGCTGAAGGAATAGTGGACAAAATATCTGCACCATGATGTGAATATCCCATCTGCAATCGTGGGTTACTTAGATTATTATTATTGATATATTTATTTACTTCATTAACTACCGCGTCAGTTACACAAATAATTTTATCAGAGTATTCAATCACAATGTTGAGCCACGTTGAAAAATTTTCATTAGCCCCCGGTGGGAAGAAATCTTTTTTCGTAACAGGCAGAATATCATGAATCATGAACGTAATATTGACACTCTTCTTTAACAAATGTTCATAAAATCCGTTTTTCTTTACATCTATAACTAAATCACAAGCCAGTTCAGATGAAAAATAAATATCATCCTCATGTAAATCCACACACCTGTCGCCTTCGACATAAGAGGCTATTCCAGGATAAAGTTTCTGCATAAAACCATTAGCTTCACGCAAGATATATCCGTCCAACTCTTTGCTTAAATATACAGGTACGACACTGAAATGATTATTGGAAAGCTTTATCATTTCAATTAGTAAAGCCCGCGTCACACGCTCTATACCTGTCCATAAATCAGAATCTTTTATAAGAGAGACGTCAAAGAATATTTTTCTGGTTGATTTTAGTCGTGGGAAGTTATTAGCTATTAAGTTAGCATAGCGTTTAACTTCATCATTATTAATCTCAAGCTTCTTGATAACATCGTTAACAGTAACATTTATTTTATTATAAGCTGCTTCAATGTGATTAAAACAGGATTCGGCACACACTTCCGGACTATGTTCCGATGCAACATATAGATGTGCATCTTTGCCTAAAGCACTTCTATATTCTTTATCATTGCATAGTTTATCAATTGACTCTATTAAATCACTGATCAAAAAATCATCATCAAGCTTAATAACTTTATCGTCAGGAAGTTCAGCCATTGAACCATTTGCATTGACAATAGTCGCAAGACCGTAATTCATACAATCTAATACTGCAGCGGAGGTTTCTCCACGTGACAGACAGCGCAGCTGAACACCAATATCTGCCGCTGCCAGGTATTGACGATAAAGCGCATCAGATGCCCAACCTGTAACTTCTATTACATCTTCAAGTTGATGAGTTTTAATCAAAGACTCAATTGTGATTTTATAATCACCACCAAGTTCGCCAACAAAAACCATCTTGATTTTATCTTTTGATTTTTTAGGTAAGGCACCCAATGCTTCAATAAGCATATGGTTAAGCTTAGAGCTATCAAGCATACCAAAAGAGCAAATAAGTATGGTGTTGTCTGAAATATTTAATTCATTTCGAACTTGATTCTTATCTAATGGATGAGGAGTTGCACGCAGTAGAGGAATACGCTCCCAGTCCAGCACTCGGCTATTATAATACCATTGTTTAGCCAGTTTCCTTGAATAATCAGAATGTACTATTATTGCTATAGCATTACTCAGCACATTAAAATTAGATGGATAATGATACATTATTCTATCATCATCACAGACTTCTGCTCTATGGATAATTGACTTATATCCATGGGAAGATAGTAATTGGTCGCTCCAATGGCGTTCATTTCCAGCAAGTGTTTCTTTATAGCGAAAATAGTTACTTAGATAAAAATCATGCAAACAAACAATACCGGGATAAATCTCAAGTATTTCATGCATATAATCATGAAACACAGAATTACCCATTTGATAAATAATGCGCTCATAGCATTCTGCAGCATTCAAAAATTCATTTACCTTAATGACAGAGTATAATGAATTCTCGTTAATGTCTGATTGATTCTCATCGATTACTACATCAATATCATAGAATTTAGATAATGCAGGAAGTAACTCTTCACTATAGAGAGAAATTCCCGATCGGGCCGGGCTTAGAGGCGTAAAAAATGCTAATTTTTTTCTGGGCGTATCCGCATTAATAGGCGAACATTCTGGCCTCTTACGAACAACTTCTTCTATAGCAGCAAGTGCAACTTCCGCAGAATTCTTCCACGAAAAGATCTGAGCTCTTGCTAAACCCTTTTCCTTCAAAGTTCTGTAAAGAGCCTGATTTGTTAAA
This sequence comes from Pantoea sp. Ap-870, assembly GCF_011752515.1. Lineage (NCBI taxonomy): Bacteria > Pseudomonadati > Pseudomonadota > Gammaproteobacteria > Enterobacterales > Erwiniaceae > Pantoea > Pantoea sp. Ap-870. The sequence continues at coordinate 10,692 of NZ_VWXG01000005.1, read as the reverse complement.
ACGTGAGTGATTTTTTCTCTAATATCAGCCACACTATAAGGATCAAATAATGCCTCTTCTATGCCTATAACCTCTGGTAAACTTGTATTGTCAGCGCCAATGACGACAGCTCCACAAGCTAAAGCTTCCAAAGCCGGTAAGCCGAACCCCTCATGCCAGCTAGGAAAAACAAAAAGGCTACACATGTTGTAAAGTCGAACAAGTTCTTCATCAGAAACATAGCCGGTCATGACCATAGACATATGTTCTAATTTATATTTGCGTGCATAATGATTTAGGTTATCAATATCAAACTGTGATAACTTTCCAGCTAAAACGAAATCGTAAGTTTCACGCAATGTACCAGGAAGTTCACTTAGGGCCTTAATTAATGCCGGAAGATTTTTTCTTTCATCTGCCCCACCTGAATACATAATAAAAGGTTTCGTTATTTTGAATTTTACCTTTAATTGATTAACTTCTTCGTCATTTAGTGATACAACTCTGAAAATGTCGTCACATGCAGTAGAAACATTAATGATATCATTAGCTTTATCTTTAAAATATTCCTGCCCCTCTTTCATGGAAAAGTCAGAAATGGCCAATAATTTTTTGCATGCCTGTAGGTAAGAAATTTTCTCGAGGTAAAACTTTTTATAGTTAGGATTAGGATCCAGATATTGCTCAGGATTATGTAGTGGTATCAGATCGTAAAGCGTTGTAACAACCGGAGTTTCTTTATCGAATTCATTGACACTTAAGACACTGTTATCCTGATAACCTTCGAACATAGCTGGAACATAAATAACATCGGGTTTTAAGCTTTTGAAAAATGCTTCACGAACTATTTTAGCATTTTTATTGTTGTGATGATTTACTGGCTGCTCAAATGCACAATCTCCTGGTGGATACCAGAACTTGATAGCGCGCCGGCCAACGATCGGAGCGAACTCATCAAGTATTTCCTTTACTGGGAATGCGCCATTACCTATTAGTATAACTTCATATTTCTTAATAAAAGAAAGACTGATCAGAGACTTAATTATTGCGCGAGTATAGCGGCCAATACCTCTGAAACGGCTTTCCGACTGTAATCCTTGAATATCAATTGCAATGCGCATTAATCATTTCCTCGTAGATTTTTGAGCATTTTGATTTTTTTTGTATTTGTTATCGTATCTCTGGATTGATCACTTTGGTTCGATACATCAACAATTGACTGAGTAACTGGACTCGTATTTATCAAATAAATTGATTTCAATTTCCCATACAATCCAGTTTTTTTAGCAATATAAATAACTATTTTTCTAGACTGATAGTTAGAAAGTACTTTTCGTGCCAAAGACATAACAAGAGAAATAACTCTTCGCTTTAAGGGAAGTGATGATTCCTTTTTGAATCTTATACTATTTAATAACCTCAATGGTTGTGTCAGTCGCCAGGATTTGCTTGCATAAACATTTTGCAGTGTGTTTTGATGATGTAACAATTCATTAGATAACGATTTAACCTTATCATGCAGATTATTTACATCATCTTTATATTTCGCTAACTCCGCCTCTAACTTTTTAATTTTAATAAATTCTTTATTTTTATATTGAGTTAACTCCTTCTTTAAAGCATCAACTTTAACCGTTAGATTTTTCTCATTTTCAACAAATTGTAAATTCAAATTTCTAAAAAGAATTTTCTCTAGCTCGACAGGTATTTTATAGAAATCAATATTTTCTCTGTTCCAGCCATGCTTTTGATTGAGATAATGGAATAAATGTTTTTCAGCAATACTGTTTTCATCTGGCATAGTAATACGCCAGTCGTAGTATTCTATATTAAAAAGAAAATCAAAAGGCGTCAGGTAATTAAGAAGGGCAAATCGAAGCGCGCTCATATAATTCTTACTCTCATAATTAATATATGAAAATGGAGAATCACCCAATACCTTTCCTGGCTTTCCCCATAATAACGCTTCAAAACCAACACTCGAATTTATTGTAAGCACTTCTTTGCAGAGAGCAATAAATTCCTGTGGAGATAATTTTTCAGCTCCACTTTCAATGTCTTTGTAATCAACGCGGCCGTAAGGATGTTTACGAACCAGGACACTGTTGGATTTACTCTTCGCGTAATCAATAAGTTCAGAATTATCAAAACCATTACTGTAAGCAATTATATTAGAATCATCTTCAACTTGCAGAGGCAATCCAATATCAAATTCATCGAACTTACGGATCGGCTTAACGTCTTTCAAAAACAAACTTAGCAACGCCAAGCGTCCGAAATGAGCGAAATTTTCGCCTTTTCCTTCATATCTTTCAAAACGATTTGCTGCTTCAGTATTACCATTAACGCCGCTGAAGTCAAAATAGCAGGTAGGCAAATAAGTCGGTTCTCTTAGTGGCCCAAGTTCATTGTGGATTACTGGGATTTGATGGGCACTCGCAACTTTTTTAACAGAAGGACAATTCGACCATAAGATTATTGCCTTGATATCTTTTTCTTTTTTAATACGCGCTATTTCAGCGTCAAACTTGTCTACTAATGGCTCATATTCTTTAGTTAGAATATGCTCCCAAACTAAATTCTTTGATTGCAACTTATCTTCTAACTTTGCAAATACTTCACTGCTCCAGATGATTTTATCTAAATTTCTCAGTTCTTCGTTATCTGGCAAAGAAGAGTTGTAACCAGCAAGCCAGTCCTCTGGAATATGGGAGGGTACATCCTTAAAGAGCTGCTCATGCCCAATATGTATTGCATCATTACCAGGAAATCTTTTAACGCTCAGATAAAAAGCAGTCAGGAATGTCTCATATGAATATTTGACATCATAGGGAAGCCAAAAGAACAGGTACTTGGATTTCTTACTCGCCATCACTAACTTTCACCTCGTATGATCAAAACCCAGCAACATAATTTTCGTTTCTTGATTATTTTTTTATCACTTTCATTTCTGCTGGAATATGAAGCATGCCACCAAAGTTTTCCTTCAGAAGCTCAACTGGGGTATTAACAGTAAAAACTTTAACACAAAATATTCTATCGTAAAAATCTGATGAATATGGCTCGGGTTTAATACCAATATCGACTCGGTATTCTCCCATGAAAAACGGTATAACAAAATCCCAACTAATAATCACATGCTCGCCTTCTTTAAGGCTGTCAAGTCGTGTATCATAGTAGTTAGAATTCATACTGAGAACTGGAAATCCATTTTTGTCCCCAATCAGCATACCTACACAGGCCCCGACAGGAACATCTCTATTGCAGCGTATGACAGCTTGCACAGTCACTTTGTCTTTTGCGTAAAGAGTGGCAACTTCTTTCCCCTCGTTATTTAACATTTTGAAATCGAGGAATTCCAGATCGAGATTTCCTGCATTTTCCTGAAGAGAATTTTGGCGAAGTGTAGGATTGACCGAAATATCAGGATCAAGATTATGATTTACTATTAATCCTGTTTTCTCTTGCTCTTTAATTGAAATTTTATTTTCAACAAGTGAGTTTTGATAGAGATCACAAACTTTTGCCGCTGCTCCAAATGCTTTTAGTTCACCATCTGCGATATAAACCGCGCGTGAACAAAATTGTCTAACCTGGAAAAGCGCATGACTCACAAACAAGATGGTGACGTTATCTTCTAACATCTTGTTCATTCGCTGCATACATTTGGCCTGAAATGCTAAATCGCCTACGCTTAAAGCTTCGTCGACAATTAATATGTCCGCTTTAACCGCTGTTGCGACTGAAAATGCTACTCGTGCTTGCATTCCGCTAGAATAGGTTCGTACAGGAGAATCAAAATACTCGCCAATACCTGCAAAGCTTTCGACATCCCGAATGACTTCGTCCATGTCTTCTTCAGTAATACCCAAAAGCTGACCAGCAATAATCGCGTTTTGTCTCCCTGTAAAATCAGGATGAAAACCCATACCAAGCTCAAGTAATGCAGCAATGCGGCCCTGGAATTTAACCTGTCCTGAGGTCGCAGCCGTTGTACCCGTGATAATTTTTAATAGCGTACTTTTCCCGGCACCATTGACACCGATAATACCTACAGCCTCACCTTTTTTAATCTCAAATGAAATATCATTCAACACTCGCTTTTCATGATAACGTTTTTTTTTGCCTGGCAAGATCCATTCTAATAACCTATCAATCTTTCTCGGATATTGCTTATAGCTTTTGGATACATTTTCAACTTTGATGCTATACATTATAATTCATCCACCATATCTGCCGCATGTTTACGGAAGAGATAAAGACCTAGCCCACAAAAAATAACAGCAATCCCTATTGTCCATTTCATGGCAAAAAAATCTGGTATTGAGTTGTGCACAAAGATCTCATGATAGCCATTGATGACAGATGTCATTGGATTATAACTTAACCATCCCTGAGCCCAGACAGGGAGCGTTGTATAGACATAAACTACGGGCGTAAACCAAAACCAGAATTGCAACAGTACTGTGACAAACTGTCCGACATCACGGAAGAAAACATTTAAAACTCCGAGCGTAATCCCCAGACCACTGGCTAGCAAAATCTGAACAATTAGCACAGGAATAACATAGAAAAAATTCCAGCCCGGGAAATTTCCTGTTAAGGAGAGAAAAAACAAGAATAAGAAAAAAATGATTAAGAAATTCAGAATACAGGATAATATAATTATCACTGGTAAACAGATTCGCGGAAAAGTAACTTTCTTGATTAGATTCGCATTTTCAATGAATACAACTTGCATTCTTGAAAGTATTTCAGCAAAAAGCCCCCAGGTAAGAATACCTGAGCATAAATAAATGCTATACGCAAAAGGCCCTGTTGACTGAGGTAACCTCGCCTGCATCAGTTGTGAAAAAATCACCGTGTATACAGTAATCATCGCCAGGGGTTGTAACACCAACCACGCTGCGCCGAGTATGCTCATCTGGTAGCGGGACTGAAAGTCTCTTTTCACACTACTCCATATAAAACCACGATATTTGAATATCGCTAAGAGTATATCTTTCACTTCTTAACTCCATTGAGCAAGGCCAGAATATCTGATGTTTTTTCATTCACTAGCGTCAAGTCATTTTTTGCTTCGACATTTAACCTGACTAATGGCTCGGTATTCGAAGTTCTTATATTGAAACGCCAATCTGAGAAATCAACGCTTATGCCATCAGTCGTATCTAATATGCACTCTGTGGTAGCATAGCGGTCTTTGATGATTTGAATTTTTTTAAGTGCATCAACAACCCTGGAATTAATTTCTCCACTGCAAGGAAACGCTTTCATACGTTCCGAAACCAGTTCAGACAGCGTCATTCCTTTCACCGCCAGCAACTCTGCTACCAGCAGCCACGGAATCATTCCGCTATCGCAATAGGCAAAATCACGGAAGTAATGGTGTGCGCTCATTTCGCCGCCGTACACCGCATCTTCTTCACGCATGCGCTCTTTAATAAACGCGTGACCTGTTTTAGACATAACAGGTATGCCACCCGCTTTAGTGACGACGTCGATGGTGTTCCAGGTCAAACGGGGATCGTGAATGATCTTCGCGCCAGGCTCTTTCTTGAGGAACGCTTCGGCCAGCAGGCCAACAATGTAATACCCTTCGATGAACTCTGCGTTCTCATCAAACAGGAAGCAGCGATCAAAGTCGCCATCAAATGCGATGCCCATGTCGGCTTTGTTCGCGTTCACCGCGTCAGAGGTATCTTTCCGGCACTCTGGCAGTAAGGGATTGGGAATACCGTTCGGGAAATGACCATTCGCTTCATGATGAACTTTAACGAAGGTGACCGGTGCATTCGCCAGCTGGAAGCGCTTTTCGATCTCATCGATAACATGGCCGGCTGCGCCATTACCCGAGTTGATGACCAGCGTCATGGGTTTGGTGAAATTTGCCAGATCAATGTAGCCCATCAGGTGATCGACATAGGCATCCAATACCGAGATCTGTTTGTAGCTGCCGCGCTTCGCTGCATCCACCGGCGCAAAATCGTTAGCTTCAGCCAGACGCTGAACATCACGTAAGCCTGTATCGCCACTGATCGGACGGGAACCTTCACGCACCAGCTTCATGCCGTTATAGTTCATCGGATTATGGCTTGCCGTCACTTCGATGCCACCATCAATGCCTAAATGGAAGGTGGCGAAATAAATCTCTTCCGTGCCGCTTAAGCCGATATCAAGTACATTGGTACCCGCATCCATTAAACCATTGGCCAGGGCCATTTTCAGGCTTTCGCTGGTCAGCCGCACATCGCCGCCCACGACAATCGTGTTCGGCTTTAAAAATTCGCCATAAGCGCGACCAATACGATATGCAATTTCTTCATTTAATTCCGCGCCAAGCTCACCGCGAATGTCATAAGCTTTAAAACAGGTCAATGCTGCCATGATCTCGTCTGTCCTTACTTACTTGCAAATTGTTCTTTAATCAGAATTAAATCGTCATCGCCCAGATAGGAGCCTGACTGAATTTCCAGCAGCTCTAACGGAATCTTGCCTGGATTTTCTAACGTGTGCTGATGGCCAATAGGAATAAAGGTCGATTGGTTTTCCGTCAGCAATAAGGTTTTATCCTGAATAGTCACTTTGGCAGTGCCGGATAAGATCACCCAGTGTTCAGTTCGGTGATAATGCATCTGTAATTCGAAACGTTCACCCGGTTTAACGGTGATACGATTTACATTAAAACGGCCGGTATTGACCACCAGATCGCAGCGTCCCCATGGCCAGTAAGTTTCACGATGACGACGATATTCCGTACGGCATTCGCTCTTCAGGAACTCCACCACGCGTTTGACGTCCTGAACCTGATCTTTGCGCGCCACCAGCACGGCATCTTTGGTGTTAACAATCACCAGATTTTCCACGCCGATAGCTGCCACTAACTGATCTTCGCTGTTGATGTAGCAATTTTTAGTGTTGTGCAGGAAGGTATCGCCTTTCAGCGAGTTACCGGCTGCATCTTTTTCATTCACTTCCCACAGCGCGGACCAGGATCCGACATCGCTCCAGCCCGCATCCAGCGGCACCACGACGGCTGCGTCCGTTTGCTCCATCACGGCATAATCAACGGACTCATCCGGGCAGGCAATGAAATCGTCTTTATCAATGCTGATGAAGTCGTTACCTTCTGCCACGTTCGCCATCGCACGGCGGCAGGCATCCAGAATATCAGGACGGAACTTTTCCAGTTCCTGCAGATAACGTTTGGCGCGGAACATAAACATCCCGCTGTTCCAGTAATATTCACCGGAAGCCAGATAATCCTGAGCCGTTTTCAGATTCGGCTTTTCAACAAAACGCTGCACGCTAAACGGCGCATGTTCATCACCCGCCAGCTGCTCACCGCGATGAATATAGCCGTAACCGGTTTCAGGTCCGGTGGGCACGATGCCGAAGGTGACCAGATGACCCTGCTTGGCATATTTCGTTGCGGTGGTGATGGCCTGGTGGAATGCCGCGCGGTTCTCAATGACATGGTCGGCAGCTAACACTAACAGCACCGGATCATCGCCTTGCTCAATCGCGTTAATCGCTGCCAGAGCAATCGCTGGCGCCGTGTTGCGACCAACCGGCTCAAGGATGATGTTATGGGAAAGTTTGTTGATCTGACGAAGCTGTTCAGCGACGAGGAAACGGTGCTCTTCGTTGCAGATGACCAGTGGAGCTCGCGCTTCAACACCGGTCAGGCGGTTGACAGTCTCCTGCAGCATCGAGTGCTGTCCGTGCAAGCTGATGAACTGTTTCGGATACAATTCACGTGAAAGGGGCCACAAACGACTGCCGGTTCCTCCGGCCATGATTACGGGAAGTAACATTCCACAACCTCTAATGTGTCTTTTAGACTGCTCTATCATTTCCAGCGGGACAATTTTTCAGCAAAACAAAAAATAGCCACGCTACCGCCCTTGGCTTGCAGCAACCAATATGCTGTGTAACAAGTCAATCCTGTGCTTTCCGTCTCGGCTAATTATGGTCAATATTGCAGCATCAACCGCTTTGTCTGAGACCATCGCAAATAATACATTTTGTGCTGCCGAATTAACATGGTTATTGTCCGATGCCAGCGCGACGAATCTTAATTTTCTTTCACCGGTGCGTTTATCGCCAAGCTACTGAGTCTGAAAGAATATAGTCGCCGATTCGCAGAATGAAAGGCTGCAGCGAGGTTTCACTAAATCAATATGATGTGTTACCACCGCCAGGTATTGCTTCATCACGGATTAGGATAATTCTGCATTCGGAAATGGAAAGCCTGGATAAAAAAACAACAAGATAATTAATTTGTACATAAAAAAACCCGGCACAGGCCGGGTTTTTACGCTTTGCGAGTTCAATCACTCAAACCCATTCGGGTTCTTCGACTGCCAGTTCCAGGTATCGCGCATCATCGCATCGATACCGCGCGTGACGCGCCAGCCGAGCTCTTTGTTGGCCAGGCTGGCATCCGCCCAGAACGCTGGCAGATCGCCGTCGCGGCGCGGTTTGAACTCGAACGGAATCTGTTTACCGGACGCCTGCTCAAACGCCTTGATCATCTCCAGCACCGAGAAGCCTTTGCCGCCGCCGAGGTTGTAAGCTTTGTAACCTTCAACTTTTGGCAGGTGATCCAGCGCTTTCAGGTGCCCTTCCGCCAGGTCGACGACGTGAATGTAGTCGCGCTGGCAGGTGCCATCTGGCGTCGCGTAGTCATCGCCAAACACGCCCAGCTTGTCGAGACGCCCAATCGCCACCTGCGCAATGTACGGCAGCAGGTTGTTCGGAATACCGGTTGGGTCTTCGCCAATCTCACCGGATTCGTGCGCGCCGACCGGGTTGAAGTAGCGCAGCGCGATGGCTTTGAAGTTCGGCTCGGCTTTGGCGAAGTCGCGCATCACGAACTCAATCATCAGCTTGGAGGTGCCGTACGGACTGGTGGTGCCACCAATCGGCGTCGTTTCGACGTACGGAACCGGTGCGTCAGCGCCATATACGGTGGCGGATGAGCTGAAGATAAAGTTCCACACGCCAGCGGCGCGCATCTCTTCCAGCAGCACCACGGTCCCGGCGACATTGTTCTCGTAATATTCCAGCGGCATGCGCGTGGATTCGCCGACCGCTTTCAGCGCGGCGAAGTGGATGACGGCCGAGATGTCATTGCTGGCAAACAGATCGCGCAGGCAGGCGCGGTCGCGGATGTCGCCTTCAACGAAGACCGCTTTCTTACCGGCCAGCTTCTCAACGCGATTGATTGCTTCGCGCGAGGCATTGCAAAGGTTATCCAGGACTACAACGTCGTCGCCGCGCTCTAACAGCGCCAGCACCGTATGGGAGCCGATGTACCCTGCTCCGCCCGTTACCAAAATAGCCATGTGTACTCCTTTAAAACCGCGCAACCTGCGCGGCGGGGAAAGAGATTATTTTGCCAGAATTTTTTGGATTGCTTCGCGGAAATCGCGGCCCTGGGTGTTGTTGCGCAGACCGTAAGAGACGAAGGCCTGCATATAGCCGAGTTTACGGCCGCAGTCGAAGCTGGTGCCGGTCAGCAGCTGGGCATCAACCGGTTTTTTCTGGCTCAGGGAAGCGATGGCATCGGTCAGCTGGATACGGCCCCAGGCGCCTGGCTCCGTGCGCTCCAGTTCACCCCAGATATCCGCAGAAAGCACGTAACGGCCCACGGCGGTCAGGTCTGAGTTCAGCTCGGACGGATGCTCGGGTTTTTCCACAAAGTTAGTGATGGTGCTGATATCGCCCGGATTATCCAGCGGCTGCTCGGTGGTCAGCACGCCATACTCAGACAGGTCTTCGCCCGGCATGTGTTTCGCCAGAACCTGGCTGCGGCCGGTCTCTTCAAAGCGTGCCACCATCGCGGCAAGGTTGTAACGCAGGTGGTCAGCGGTGGAGTCATCCAGCAGCACGTCTGGCAGTACCACCACAAATGGGTTGTCGCCAATCATCGGACGGGCACACAGTACCGAGTGGCCAAGACCCAGCGGGTTCGCCTGACGCACGTTCATGATAGTCACGCCCGGCGGGCAGATTGACTGCACTTCGCTCAGCAATTGGCGTTTCACGCGCGCTTCAAGCAGCGCTTCCAGCTCGTAGGTGGTATCGAAGTGGTTTTCCACTGCATTTTTGGAAGCATGGGTGACCAGCACAATCTCCTTGATGCCCGCCGCCACGCACTCGTCGACAATGTACTGAATCATTGGTTTATCGACGATAGGCAGCATCTCTTTCGGAATGGCTTTAGTCGCAGGGAGCATATGCATACCGAGACCCGCAACCGGGATTACTGCTTTAAGCTTGGTCATATTTATTCCATTTCATGAAGTGAATACGTGGGGTCGATTATGCAGGATCGGCCGGTTGAGCAAGTATAATCTTTATCTGAAAAACCGGCACTAACTCTCTGTCAACACATAAAAAATCGTCAAAAAGTCCATCTGCCACCCGGTAATCAGGCGGGAAAAAAAAGCGGCTAAATGGCTGAAAAACAGTGGAAGGCAGAGTGATGAGCGATGACCGGTGAGGCCAGTGATTGTTGAGCGTTCAGACCGGCGTTGCGGAAACATCATTGGGGCGAAGATGGAAGCGTATTTTTGAAAGGTCGCCATGAATGGCGCCCCTTATATCCCGATCATTCTCCTCCGGGTATGATGATCCCCGACTGATCATCGGGAAGTTGCTGGTGAGATGGGGGCGCCCCCTGGGCATAAAGCCTGCTTCGTAGAT